>NZ_CP071517.1:1236666-2473333 GCF_016613475.2 Lysobacter arenosi | reverse complement strand
GAAAGCCGCGTGGCCGCAACTGCCTCGCACGATGGGGCCACCGCGAGACCCTGGGCAACGAGGCCGCAAGCAGGGGAGGACGGTCGCGCCTGCGAGCACCGCGCCGGTACAGCGTGTACCTCACCAGCGCAGCATCGGAAGCGGACTTAGCGGGTGCCGGGCGGCCCTCCTCAGCACGAGCTTTGTCAGCAAGCGATGGAATCCGTAGCCCGGAAACATGGCGCGCACCGGTGCGACGATGCAGCGTGGCAGTCCGAATCTAACCCAGCCCATCGATACGTCGATCCAGTCTGCACGGCGAAACAGCTCGACAGAATGGGGAAGCGCTACTGCGCATTCGGTGAGCTTGTGATGATGGTCGATCATCGCGGCGATTTCCTGGTGCCAGGATTCCCTGTCGATCTCCCGCAGGTACTCGGACGCGGCGGCGATCGACGGGTGCAGGTAGTCGAAGGTGCCGGCTGTCCATATTCCGATGTCATGGAAGACGGCGGCAATGGCCACCTTGTCGACATCTTCGAATTCATTCTTGTCGAGCAGTCGGTAGAAGTTGACCACGCGGTACGCGTGATTCCGGTAGGCGTCGAAGTCGCTGCCCAGGACCTCGGCATGCCGGTCCAGCAGGTCATCGAGTAGCGGAATGTTGACGAGCATCGGCGGCTCCACAGTGCCAAGGAGAGGCGTGAGCCGCTGCGCGTGTGTTCCGGGCTCGTCGACTACAGCTCAGACTATTGACGCAGGCGCGTCGCCGGATCGGACATCCACGCTCCCTCCGGCTCCCCCATTTGGGGGAGGCTTATGGCTTTGCGCAACGGGTTAGGGATCCCTACACTCGACTGCCGCTGGCGTACGGCCGGCAGGTCCGGGGGCTAACAATTCATTCAAGCCGAAGCCGCTTCGCGGCTCGGCTCAATTCAGGAGTTAGGCTGCATGGCAAGATCACCGATCGCTGTTAGGGGCATATCCTCCCAGGAGCGTGCAGTGCTGGCGCGCGCCCTTGAGTCCGCTCCAGCAGAGGGCGCTGACATGCCGTCGTTGGAACAGATCGACTCGCTTCAGGTTGTCGGAAGGTGCCAGTGCGGATGCGCCACTGTTGAGTTCCGACACCTCAAGCCTGGTGAGATCGCTGATCTGGTAGCTGACGCCATAGGCGAGACACCAGCAGGGGAGCAGGTAGGCGTTCTTGTTTTCGCGCTGAACGGAAACTTTGTCGGCCTGGAGATTGTCGGGTATTCGGATGAGCCTGCACCATTGCCGGTAGCATCTACAGTTCGAGGCTGGGGCGGCTAGTGCCACACGTGCCGCCTAACAATTCATTCAAGCCGACACCGCTCCGCGGTGCGGCTTAACTCAGGCGTTAGGCTGCTCACCAATGGACAATGGCAATCTGGCAGCAGCAGAAGCGACCCGAGTTCTGAGGCATTTGCTGATCGGAGAGCAGCCCAGTGGATTGAGGTTCGGAACCACTCAGATCCTTTTCCAATCAAGCCCTGGCAAGCCGATGGGCGAGCCCTACGTGAACTTAGCGTCGGCTTGGTGCGTATTTCCCTCTCTGCCGGACCTGCTTCCTGCGACAGAGTCGGACGTACTCGGCCCCACTAGCGACGAGGAAGAGTACGCGTGCATCATCTCCCTACGTCACAAGACTGTTGTTGACGTTAAGGTGTGCCAGCCAGTTCCCCATCTCCTCGTTACGTTTGACGACGGCTCGGTACTGTATGTCAACGGACACAATGAACAGTACGAGCCTTGGCAGGCGGGGCAGTCCTACTCCGGGGATCAAACGTGGCTGGTGGTCGCCTGTCCCGGTGATTCAATTTCCATATGGGCGCCAAAGCAGTTCTGAGCAGCCCAACAATTCATTCAAGCCGAAGTCGCTTCGCGGCTCGGCTTAATTCAGGCGTTGGCGAATGGCCGCTTATGGCCGATAGCGGCCATCGGTGGCTACCTGGGCACCGGGACCGGTGCTAACGTCCCCTTCCGACCCAAAGCGGACGTTAATCTGTGCAGGGAGTGTGGATGACTGCCATTGAGAAGTTCGAGCAGTCTGATCCGGCTCGCGAAGCGATATCCCGCAATGTCGAGCCGATGTCCACTTCTGGCCGATAGCCGTCGCTGAGCGGAGACGGAGACGGAGGCTGGAGCAGGCGCAAGTGCCCACTTTTCGACCAGAACCGACCGTATTCCGGAACGTCCGCTGACGTTTTCATCTATCCCTCGCAGGCGCTTTTCATCTTTTCGGACGACGCTGGGGAGAAGCACACTGGGTACATTGGTCTCGGGTTTTCGTGATTTGCCCGCGCCCACAAAGGCCCCGATCGCTCGGGGCCTTTTTGTTTGCGGGTCGGTGGAGACGCTAGCGAGGTGGGGTCGACCTCCGCTATCGACCCATGGCGGAGATTGGCAATGAGGTGGAATGGACTACGTCCAGGGCGTGTTGTCCAATCACCCCGCAGCAAGCATGTGCCCGCCTTGGTGCCTCAGGATGTCGCATGGTCGGCTGCGATTTCCTGCTCGCTCAAACGCAGGAAACGTGCCGCGTTGTTGTACAGGATGTCGCGCTTCTGCGCATTGTCGAGGAACGGCGCCTGTTCGATCGACCTGATCGCTTCCCCGATTGCGTCCGGCCAATACAATTGGTCGGTACCGAACAGAATGCGCTGACCGAAACCGGCATCGACCATGCGCTTGAGTGCGTCGTGGAACTGGGCGCGGGGAAATCCCCAGTTGTTGCAGCTCACGTCCACGTACAGGTTCGGGTAGGTGAACATCATCGCGATCATTTCGTCGATCAGCGGCGAACCGTAGTGCATCACGTAGATGCGAAGCTTCGGGTGCCTGCGCAGCACGTCCTCAAGCAGGAATGGCGAGCCCATGCTGGCGCGGTAGCTCTCGTGGCCGGGAACGCGGGCCGTCGCCGGCGGGCCTTCGCCCAGATGGATGCCCACGGGGATGTCTAGTTCTTCGGCGAGAGCGAAATAGGGCTCGTACCGGGGGTCGTCAGGGCGCAAGCCGCGGTACTGGATATATGCCTCGCCCAGGACCGCCAGTTGGCCGGCGGCATGCAGGCGGCGTAATTCGGCGATGGACAGATCCTGGCGCTTGCCGAAGCCCACTCCGGGCAGGATCAAATCCGGCGCGATACGGCGCCAGTCGGCGACCCTATCCGGCGCACCTTCGGTCATTGCGCGCCGCACTCCATGCTGGCGCAATGCGGCAATGGTGCCGTCACGCAGTGCGTCGTCGCTGTCGGGTACAAGCATCGGGCTCGCACAGGTTGCGAACTTGGCGAAATCGAGCGGCTCCTTGGGGTCGATCGGCGGGCTGGTCACCCCATGGTCACCGGGACAGGCCGCAGTGCCCGGAGGCAGGTCCAAGGGAAAGGCATGCACATGCATGTCTATCACCGGGCCGCCATGGGGGAACGCGGACGCCACCAGGGGATGGGCTGAGAGCAGGCAGAACAGTAGAACCAGCTTCCTTCGCATCGATGGCACTCCCGGTCGCAACGACCGTCCAGAACGCTAACGCAGCCGGGACTTTCGCCCGGACACCAGGGCGAACGTCGGCTCCTGGCCGGTAGCGGTCACTTGAAGGCGCGCAGCTTCTTGAGTCCGAATGCAGAAGGGCTGCGCGCGATGGCGGGCTATGGCCGCCGGCCCGGCAGTTGAGCGCACCGCTCGGTGCAGTGGCGACCTTTTGGCGACATTTGCGTTGTTAGTTTCGCGCTGCTTCATCAAGTGACATAGCCAACTCTTGGGGGTAGCGCGATATGGCCGGGTACGTGAGACGGGCGTTGTGGTTTGCTCTTTCCGCGCAGTTGATCGGATTCTCCCTGTCCACCCACGCAGCGGAGGCGCCCGGCGCCCTGACCATCATCGTCAGGGATCAATACACCGAACGGCCACTTTCGAGCGTGCAGGTCACGATCACGGAACGGGAAACCGCCTTGGCGCGATCTCTCGAAACCGATGCACAAGGTCGCATAGTCGTTGAGCAGCTTGATCCCGGCCTCTATTCGGTAAACGTCACCAAGGTCGGGTTCGCTCCGGTATACGAGCCAAGCGTACGCGTCATTACGCGGAAGAACTCCAGGATCGAACTCGAACTTGGAACGCCGACGTTGGAAAGAGTAGTGGTTCAAGCGCGGGCGCTTGATGCATTCGCATCACCTTCCAGCACCTATCTCGATCGGGAAGCACTGAGCAGTGCCGTTGGCGGTGGTGCAGATCCGCTCCTCTCGCTGGACGGGTTGCCTGGCCTGGCTTCCACCAGCGAGTTCGCAAGCTTCAGTGTGCGCGGCCGGGGGCCACGAGATAATCTGATTCTCGTCGACGAACTTCCCTTCGACAAAGCGGTGCACTTCGACGCGACACTGGGCGAGGACGAGGACGTCGGCGGTGGCGGCCGTTTCTCGATCTTCGCACCGAACGTCATCAGCGGCGCCGAGTTCTCCCCGGGTGGGTGGGGCCCTGCGTATGACGGCCGGGCTGGATCGCTGCTCAAGCTCGAAGTCGCCGACGGCAGTCCCAGCCCGTCAGCCAGCCTGCGCTTCGACCTCGCAGGCTATGAAGTCGGCTACGACGGGCCAGCCGGCATCACCGAAGATTCCACTGTGCTCGTTTCCGCCCGCCGACTGGATTTCGGCGCCTTCTTCGAAGATATCGAGGAACTGGACATCGGAAACCCGGTGTTGCGGGACGTCATCGTCAAGTCAGCCGTGCCGATCAACCCGTCCAACACGCTCGAAGTGCTGCTCATCGATACCCGCGAGACGTTCACTCGCGACGTGACCCACGTCTTCGAGTCGCCAAATTTCGAAGATGTATCGCTTCTGGATTCCGAACAAGACAGCGATCTGTACGGGCTTAGCCTACGGTCGCTGATCGGCGAGGACGCTGTCTGGACCAACAGGGTTTACCACCGTGCCAGCAACAAGATCAGCTCGGAGGGCGAAGCGTATCCCGATCTGGTACCCGCCGGATCGCCCGCTTCCAGCTTTCCGGTACGGGAAGACATCGTCACCGTGACGGAAGACGAGACCGAGATCGGCTGGCGAAGCGACTTCGGGACGGAGAATCGATGGGGCGTGTTCAATGCAGGCGTCCAGCTCACGCAGATCGAACTTGATTACAGCACCGTGCTGGATGGCGATTGGACCCGGTACGTCTACGACGCCGATGACTTCAGACCGGACCCTGAGCAGCGCTACATCGTGCTGACTCCAGAGAGCATCGACTCCACGCTGAACCGGAAAGCGACGAACTACGCAGGTTACGTGGATCAGGTTTTCATGCGCGGCTCGTGGGATATCAGCACAGGCATACGGCTCGAGCGGGATGGCCTGACGGACGAAAGCCTCGTGTCACCCAGGTTCAGGGTGAACTGGCAGCCGAGCCGAAGCGTCAGATACTTCGGCACTGCAGGGCTCTTCCATCAGTCGCCCCGGTACCTGGACCTCGCGGCCAACGAGGCGAACACGCTCGAGAACGAGAAAATCACGCACTGGAGTCTAGGCCTCGAGTACTTCGCGAACGACAGGTGGTCGGTATTGACGGAAGCCTATCATCAGGATCTCGCCAATCTCGTGGTCGACCTGGATCGGACGAGCGGAACGTTTGCCAACATTGGCGATGGCACGTCCTACGGCTTCGATGTCGTGGTCAAGGGCACGATTCGCGAAGGCCTCTACGCAACGGCGACCTACTCCTACAACGATGCGGAAGTGGACCGTAAGGACGGCCGGGGCGCCGTCCCCGACGACTTCAGTCGCGAGCATGTTGCCACTCTCGGGCTGACATGGGAGATCACGGACCGCTGGAAGGTTGCCGGGCGCTACAAGTATCTGTCCGGAAGGCCGGAGGACGCCTTCATTATTTACGAGGATGTGCTGGGACCCGGACAACCATTGCGTTACTCGAGAGAGACGATCGAGCGCAATGTCGGCCGCAAGCCCGGTTATGGCCTGCTGAACGCTCGCGTCGACTATCGGCGCGCATTCGGCCCCATCGATGTAACGGCCTTTCTCGATGTCATCAACGTTACGTCGGCGGCGTCTACCGACGACACCGAGTTCGACTACCGCAGGGGTGTCAACGTGGAGGACGACAGCGAAGCCGAGCCGCTGATCGGACTTCGGCTAGACTACGCCTGGTAAAGGGGAGGCGGCAGATGGCACGCGATCTTGATGCTACGCCCATCAGGGCGCTGATCGTCGAGGACAACCGCGACATCTGCGGGAACATTGCCACGTACCTCGAAAAGCTCGGCTATGTCCTGGATTTCGCCCACGACGGCGTCGCCGCGATGAACCTGGCGCTGACGAATCCGTTCGATGTCATCGTCCTGGACCTGATGATCCCGAGGATGGACGGTCTCACCTTCTGCCAGAGGCTACGCTCCGATGCCGAGATCGAAACGCCCGTCCTCATGCTGACGGCGAGGGACACGCTCGACGACAGGCTCAAAGGGTTCGACGCCGGAGCCGATGACTACCTGGTCAAGCCATTCGCGCTGCAGGAGCTGCATGCGCGCATCCGGGCCCTGTACAAGCGGAGCCACCGGAATGCCGACAACCTGCTGACCGTCGCCGACCTGACATTGAACCGCTCCACGCTGCAGGTGCATCGGGCGGGGCGGCGGGTCGAGATGAACCCTGCAGGCATGAAGCTACTCCGACGATTGATGGAGGAGTCCCCGTCCGTCGTGGATCGCGACGAGCTCGAAACGCTGCTGTGGGCCGATGAGCGACCGGATGGCGATGCGCTTCGCTCGCACATGTACAAGCTGCGGCAGGCAATCGACAGGCCGTTCGACCGGCCATTGATCCATACGGTGCATCGCATCGGCTATCGAATCGCAGAGGATTCCCAGTAATGCTGCGGCAAAGTTTGCGCAAACGCGTCGAGTATGCGTTCGCGCTGTGTGTCGTCGGACTCAGCGTGGCCTGGGGTCTCGCGTTCTACGCGGCCATCAGGTTCAGCGAAGACCGGGTGCTGGTCAATCAGCTGCAACGCGCCGCCGGGAACTATCCCGACCTCACGACGAGTCTTCGCGGCTACGACGATCCCGCGAGCCTGCCGGAAGCCCTGAGGGAATGGGCGCAGGCGGGTCCTGACGAGGGCCTGTACGAGTTCGTCGCCGAAGAGTTCCATGTCGCTGTCGTCCCGGCCGACAATGCACGGGGGCGCGCATTCGTGGTGTTCGATGTCGCCGGGATCGAGGCGGCATCCTCCGAGGACTGGTGGTGGCTCCTCGTCATCACCGGTGTCGTGGGTGTGCTCGGTGCCCTGGGTTTCGGGCTGGGAGTCCTGGTGATGCGCAGAGCGGTCGCCCCGGTGGTACAGCTCGCCGATGTGGTCGCGGGCATCGACCTGGAGCATCTGTCTGCCGGAGACCACAAGCTTATTGAAGCCAGCCGGTTCGGAACGGACGAGGTCGGTGTCCTCGCCGGTGCCATCGAGAAGACGCTCGAGCGCATCAGCGCGTTCGTCGTGCGCGAGCGGGACTTCACCGGTTCCGCCAGTCACGAGTTGCGGACACCCATCACGGTGATCACGGGCTCGATCGAGCTGCTGGAGCAAAGCGATCTGTCGGCCGAAGACGTGAAGGCGGTGGATCGGATCCGGCGCGCGACGCTCGAGATGAAGTCCACGATCGAAATGTTCCTGTGCATCGCTCGCGAAGCCGACGACGGGCTGTATGGCGAGCAGTTCCTGGTCGCGCCCTTGGTAAGCCGGGCGGTCGATCAGCAGCGCTACCTGCTGAACGGCAAGCGCGTCGAAGTCGAGGTCGAAAGTCTCGCAACACCCGTCGTTCGCGGACATCCGCAGGCCTTCCTCATCGCCGTCACCAACCTGGTTCGAAACGCGTTCGAGCAAACGCCCGGCGGGCACGGACCCATCACGGTTCTCCTCAAGGAGCATGAGCTTCTGGTCACCAACCGGTTGCGCGTTGACGACGTTGGCCGGCTCACGCCGGCCGACTCCTCTTCCAACGGACATGGCCTGGGGCTGGGCATCGTCCAACGACTGTGTGAGCGCAACGGCTGGGAATTCTCGCTGCAAGTGGACGAGGCGCACGTAACCGCCAGTCTTTCCTGGTGAGCACGACTGATCCTTCTCAAACAGCAGGCACGTTGTAGCGCCAGATAATGCAGCGTTCGGACCTGCTGGTGCACAATGTGGCGTCTCGAACAGATCTGGACGCATCATGGACATTGAAGCCCTTCTGAGTGCGGCTTTGCGCGAGGCAGGTTACGGGCCGGACGCCATAGGCTCGGCGATGCCGAGGATCGTGCGCATCCTGGAGGCTGAGGATGTGCGTATCGAGATGGGTCGCAGTCTGTCGCGCAAGGAGCGCGAGTACGTGCGCCTTCAGCTCGAGCTTGGACTTGGCGTGCCGGAAATCGTCGCAGGCTTGAAGAAGTAAGTGGTAGCTCACTGCGTCTTCACGCGATCCGACTGGAACGAACCGGACGAGATCGTGGCAACCTGCCATCGGAGGTAGACGTGTGATAACAGGTCGCTGTCTCTGCGGTGCAGCCTGCTACGAGTCGCCGGGTCCCGGTTTGTTCTCCATCGTGTGCTATTGCCGCGACTGTCAGCGCGCATCCGGTAGCGCAGGCGTTCCCGTGATGGGTGTGCAGCGGGCAGCGTTCACCAGCATCGGACCGATCAAGCAGGTTCGAACGAAAGGCGGCAGCGGGCATGCAGCCGTTCGCAACATCTGCATCGAGTGCGGAAGCCTGCTGTTTGGCACGCCGGAGTCCGCTCCGGAGCTGGTGACGATCTATGCCGGAACCCTGGACGACTGCGTGGCGTTCGTCCCGGACGCCGCGCTCTTCGTGAGCCAGCGCCCGCCGTGGGCAGCACTGGCACTGGCGCTAGTGGAACATCAGCGGATGCCGCCGGTCGATGGGACTTGATCGCCTATCACCACTTCGGCGCTGTTGACCCGGCGGTGCATCAGTCCCGGGGCCACGAGCCCCGCACGCCCGCGACCATCGCGGCAAGGTCCTCTGGTGAGTACCAGTGCCCGGCGGCGACCACGCCGCGGATGTCACGCACGCGCTGGATGTCCTCGAGCGGGTTCTCGTGCAGCAGCACCAGGTCGGCATCGCTGCCCGGGGCGATCAGCGGCGCGAGCGGACGGCCTCGAGCGCGATAGCGCGCGGGGTTGAGAGTGGCGGTTCGAAGGGCATCCAGTGGCGAAAGCCCGGCATCGACCAGCAGCGCAAGCTCGTCGTGCAACGCGGAGCCGGGGAAGACCCAGGCCTCGTCCGAGGCATCCGTGCCGGCCAGGATTCCGACGCCCGCGCGGTGGAGTTCACCCACCAGCCGGCTCTGGCGCTCGAAAACCTTTGCGCCGTTGCGTCGTTCCGCAGTTTTTCCATCGCGCACGTGGGCGAGCCATTCGGCGCGGGTTTCGGGCGGCACGAATGCCAGGCGCGGTTCGTCCGCGGGATCGTCATGCGCGACAACGAAATAGCCACGCGTCTGCACCAGCGTCGGCACTTGCCACACGCCGGCTTCCGCCAGCACCCGGGACTGAGCCTGGCAGGCGGCGGCATCGAATCGGTCCAGGCTCGCCGCCAGGCGACCGTCTGCCATCAGGCCCATTGAATCGGCCGAGGGATCCACCTTGATCCAGTCGAGGGCGCCGGGAATGCAGGCTTCCAGGACCAGCGTCAAATGCTCGATCGTGCGTTGCCCGGCCCGCGCGACGTCTGTCGGCGAAAGGGTCAAGGGCGTGTGTCCCTCGACGGGAATGCCAACACGCTTGGCCTCCTCGGCGATCGCCTGGTAGTTCTCTGGCGAAAGGCCATCGTAGACCTTGATGAAGTCGTAGCCCAATCCCGCCAGCAGGCGCACCAGTTGCCGGCCGGCCTCGGGCGTCTCGACGGCGAGCCCGCTGGCCAGCGCCGGGGGCGCCCGGTCTAGGGCAGGGGAACCCCAAATCACGCGTGGGGCTGGTCCTGCGGGTGGGCCTTTCGCGCGGAAGGCCATGCCCGATCCAAGATGGGTGGCTGCATCACGAATCCCGACAACGCCGTTGGCGATGTACATCGGGTAGTGCCAGCGCTCGCGCCCCGCTCGATGGGCATGCGTGTGCATGTCCCAGAGACCTGGAGTCAGGTAGAGGCCGCGCGCGTCGACGCGCCGCAACGGGCCCGCCGCCAAGGCTTGCGATTCGGGCTGGATCGCTTGGATGCGGCCATCCCGAAGTATTACGGTCTGCGACCGTTCGATGCGGCCATTCTCGACGTGCACGACGTGCACGCCGATAAGCGCGACGGGTTCGGCCTGCGCGAAGGCGGCGCCGGCCGCAACGAAGAGTGTCAGGGCGAGGACGAAAGGGCGCATACGGACTCCTCCGGACCCACCCCAGGTCCGGGCGGAAGCCGAAGCTTAGCGTAGTGAGGCGACCTGCTCTGGTACGCGAATGGAACTCCACGGCTAACACACTTGCCCGGCAGCCATTCAAAGCTCGCAACAGATGCGAATTCGGTGGCTTGCGTGATCGCGACCTTCTGCTTCTGGCCGATTGCGGCCCCAGAGGCCGTCTACCCGATTGCACAGTAGTAGCGGCGATTCCATGTACAGACTTGGGTGGACGGCCTGTATTCGGTACGCGGTGGGGCTGCCCCAGCAGATGGACCACAAACCAAACAATTCACACTGGGGGCGCCATGTCACGTTCGGACACGTCTGGACCTTACCTGCTTGGTGTATTTGTACTGCTATCCATGTTCTTTACTGTGGCCGCGCTGCTCCTTGGGCCGAGCATCTTCAAAGATCGTAGCGACAGCGCAGTCTGGTACTTCCTGCATATTGTCGGCGGTTCCGTTGCTCTGACACTTGGCCCATTCCAGTTCATCGCGCCATTACGCAACCGATTTCGCCGCTATCACCGGGTTGCCGGATACACATACGTCGTGGCATCGATCATGGCGGTGGTCGGGTTCATCGGCCTGCCCAAAATCGAGTTGTTCCTCACTTCCCAGTTGGTCGCCCTGGCGCTGTGGGTTCTCTGCATGCTGTTTGCCGTTCGCGCCATTCGTGCCGGCAAAGTCCTGTCCCACCAACACAATATGGCGCGCAGTTTCGTGCTGGCATGCTACTTCCTTACTGCCCGGCTTCTTGACCAGCACGGCATGTGGCTGCTCGCCCCACTTGCCAGCCAGGAACCCGTCAAACTGGCGCACAGCGACTGGGTGGCCTGGCTGGTTCCACTTGCATTGGTTGAGATCTACTTCACCCTCAAGTGGCAGGCAACCCTGCGTGGCAAGAACACCGAAGGCGCAACTCATTAGTGCCGATGCCGGCAGAACCGTGGGTCGGGAGCAAGCACGTTTCATGCCAGATTCCATGGGGCGTATGGATTCGAGCGTAATCTCCCCTGCGTCCACGGCGTTATCATCACTTTGCTGATATCGCACTACTCCGATCTGCGCCAGCCGCCAGGCTGGCCTCACAGTACTTGGAGGAGAACGGCAATGACTCCCGGCTGCGGCGGCATGTGCGTTCTAATGCCGCGCCATCACGAGCATGGGCGAGGGTCATCGGCCGGCAATGCCTAGTGCCTCGCCAGCCGTATTGCGTGGCTGGTTATTGGGGACTGGACTGGTCCTGGCGATCACGACTCCGTGTTTCGCCCAGTCGGGCGGGGCCGCGCAAACACGCCAGCATGCACAGATGCTGTTCGAGCAGGGTCGAGCCGCACTGCGCGCTGGCGATCGCTTCGCGGCGTTGCGCAATTTCGCCCAGGCACGCTCCCTGGTTCCAGGCAACGCAGACTACGGGCGCGCAGTCGCTGATGTCCTGGTCGAACTCAATGCCCCGCAGGGCGCGGCGCAGGCGCTCGGTGCCGACAAGGACATCGGCATCCGCAGCCGCCAGGCTGCCGCCGAAGTCCGGTGGGGTAGCCAGGTCCCATCGCTGGACCGGACGCACCCTTATGCGGACACGGACGCGGCCATCGCCCACCTGCAATCACTGATCACCGAAGCGGGCGAGGCAACGCCGGTCGACGACGGCCTGCTGCTGCGCCTTCGTCGCGACCTGGTGGTTGCACTGCGCGATCGCGGTCGCTGGGATGACGCGCTGGCGCTGGCCTGCCAGTTGCGGGCGAGCGCTGGCTCCCTGCCACCGTATGTGCGCATCGCCGAAGCTGATGCCCTGCTTGGTGCACGTCGACCGGACGAGGCGCAGCAGGCATACCAGGAGGTGCTGGTGGCACTGCCCAACAGCCGCGATGCGCGCATCGGTCTGTTCTTCGCCCAGGTCGAAAGCGAGGATTTCGACGCGGCATTCGCCAACGTCGATTCACTCGCGAGCGAAGGCACCGCGTGGCGCGTCGTCGGGACCGGTCCGCCGGCCCGGCCGAACGAAGACTGGCTCGACTCGCAGATCCTGGCCGCACAGGCGCGGCGGTTCGCCGACATGCCGGCCGACGCCTGGCGGCGCATCAATCCGTTGGCCGATGCCGCACCCGGGTCGGCCTACCTGCGCCTGGAGCGTGGAGAGACTGCAGCGGCACGAGGCTGGTCGCGCCTTGCGCACGAAGAGATCCTGATTGCCAAGAGCCTTGCCCCGGAGGACTTCACCATCGATCTGGCACTGGCCGATTCGCAGTTCCGCAGGCGCGATTGGCGCGGGTCGGAGCAGCGAGCCGAGAACCTGGCAAGGATCGATCCGGTCAACAGCCACCTGCAGCAGCTGCTGGACGACCAGGCTGCTCATCGCAGTGCCGAGCTCATCGCCGAACTTGCGCCGCGGACGGCCGAAGGCGGCAGCGATGTAGCGCCCGGCGACGGATTGACGGCCGCCGTGCGCGTCTACACGCCGCCCATCCGCGAACGCTGGCGCCTGCTCGCCGCCGGCGAACGCGAAACCAGCAAACCGGAAGACGTCAGGCTGGAGCGCAACCGCTACGGCGCCGGCATCGAGGGCCGTTGGCCAGATGTCACTTTCGAACTGACCGGCTGGGCCAACACCGGCATGCTGGACCATGCCGGTGCCGACGCGAGCCTGCAATGGCAGCCCGACGATCACTGGACACTCGGTGCCAGCCTTCAGGCCTTCTCGATGGAGACGCCGCTGCGCGCCGTCGAGGCCGGCATTCGCGCGGATGCCGCCGGAATTTCGACTGGTTATGCCTGGAACGAATCGCGGATCGCATCGGTGGGGCTGACCGCCATGGATTTCACCGACGGCAACGATCGGCTTCAGCTCAATGCCGACTTCGGCGCCACGGTGGTCGACACGCCAAAGCTCGATGTCGTCCTGCGGCCATCGCTTTCGCTATCGCGCAACACGCTGCGCGACACGCCTTACTTCAATCCTGAGCGGGACGCTTCGTTGATGGTTGCCGCCGAGTTGTGGCACATCCTGTGGAGGGAGTACGAGCGCAGCCTGTCGCAACGGCTGATCATCAACGCCGGCGGCTACTGGCAGCGCGACTTCGGCCAGGATGTCATTGGCGACATCACCTACGAACACTTCTATCGCCACGATCCGCGCACGGAGTGGAACTACGGCATCTCCTGGTCGCGGCGACTCTACGACGGCGACGCGGAGCGTTTGTTGACGGCGTTCGTGCGCCTGAGGCAGAGGTTCTGACCATGCGCAGATGCCTGACGTTGGCTTTGTCCATAGTGACCTCGCTGGTCGTTGCGCTGTGTGCTCCGGTGTCCGCGCAGCCCACCGCACCGGTTGAACGGCAGTATCCGGCCGCGGGGCAGGGCTTCGCTGTGGTGGCACTGCACCGCGTTGGTGACCGGCCGGACACATTGGGCGAGGGTGGGGTGTCCAGCGAGCACCTGGTCGCCTTCTTCGACTGGTTGGCTGGCAATGGTTGGCATGCGATCTCGCTTGTCGATGTCGAGCGCGCGCGCCGCGGCATCAAGCCATTGCCGGAGCGCGCGATCCTGATCACCGTCGATGACGGCGACATCAGCCTGTACACACGGGTTTACCCGTTGGCCTTGGCCTACCGCACTCCCATTGTCGCCGCCGTAGTCGGACAGTGGCTCGATGTACGGCCTGGCGGCAGCGTGAACTATGGCGGCGTACCTGTCCCTCGCTCGCAGTTCATCGACTGGAACCAGGCGCGGGAGATGCAGGCCTCGGGCCTGGTCGAGTTCGCCTCGCACAGCTATGACCTGCACAAGGAGGTACTGGCCAACCCGCAGGGCAACGTGCTGCCGGCTGCAACCACCCGCCTGTACAGCAAGGAGCACGGCTACGAGGACGGAGCAGCCTATCGCACGCGACTTCGCACCGACCTGCAGCACGCGCGTGACCAGATCAAGCGCGAGCTCGGGCGTGCTCCGCGCGCCATCGTTTGGCCGTTCGGACGATACGGGGCAACTGCCGTTGAAACCGCGCGCGAGCTTGGTTTCGAGTACGCACTCACGCTCGACCCGCAGCCGGGAGACGCGATGCATCCCATGGCGTTGGGACGCTATTTGCCGCTCGGGGACCCGGACCTTGGCACGTGGGTCGCGAACATCCGCTTTGCCGATCCGTGGCCCTCGTCGCGACGCATCGTCAGCCTCGATCCCGCCATCCTGGCCGACGCCGATCCGGCGGTCACCAACGAACGCCTCGGTCGGGTAATCGAGCGTCTGCTCGCGCTCGGCGCCACCGACGTGCTGATCGATGCGGCGGTGCCGGGTGCCGACGGCGACCTCGTCGCCACCTGGTTTCCAAACTCGGTACTGCCGATGCGACAGGACCTTTTGCCGCGCCTGGCCGCGCAACTGCGCGGGCGCGCCAACGTAAAGGTCGGTGTGCGTCTCCCGCATCGGCAGGCATTGAAGAGCCTGGGCTCTGCGCAACGGGTCGTGCAACTGTTCGCGGATCTCGCCGCCCATGTTCCTGTTGCTGCGGTGATGGTGGAAGATGCCGCGCAACTTTCCCGCCCGGGTGTGCTCGCGACCGACACGCCGTGGAGTGTGCGTGAGCATCGGGCAAGGCTGGACCTGGCGGGTTGGCCGCCTGAAGACGCCCTGGCGATGCTGGCATTTCGAGCAGTCGAGGCGGAGCGGCCCGGCGTCGAGTTGCTGTGGCTCGCGGCACTGGGCCGGACGCCTTCTTCGCCATCGACTCTGGCGGACGTGACACTCATTCCGGCCGAGCTCGGCGACCGGGACGCATTGAAGCAGTTTGAGTGGAGTCGGGACTTCAGGGCGCCGGAATACCGTCGCATGGGTGTGTGGTGGCGCGGCACCACTCCACCGGCAGGCATCGATCTGGCCACCGCGACGCGCGACTTCCAGGCACACGGCGGCACCGTGCTTGGCTGGCAGCCGGATGGTTCCCTCATCGATGCCCCAGCAGGCGAGCTGGTAAGTCCGGCTGTGTCGGCCCTTCCGTTTCCGCGAGAGACCCGGCCATGACCTTGTCCCAGTTCGGCACCTGGTTGGCGCTGTTCTGCTTTGGCTATCCGTTCGTGATGGCGTTCTACTGGATGGTCGGCGGCCTGCAGTTCCATTGGTTCAGAGAGCGCAACGAACCGCCCTTCGACGAACCGCCTTTGCTGGCGGAATACCCGCTGGTGTCGATCCTGGTGCCATGCTTCAACGAAGAAGCCCAGGCGCGTGAAACCTTCGAGGTCCTGTCGCGCGTCCAGTACCCGGACTTCGAGGTGATCGCCATCAACGACGGATCGAGCGACAGGACCGGCGCGCTTCTGGAAGAGCTGTCCATGCGCTACGAAAGGATGCGCGTGGTCCACCTCGCCAGCAACCACGGAAAATCAAGCGCGCTCAATGCCGGTGCGCTAGCCGCACGCGGCGAAATTCTGGTCTGCATCGACGGCGACACGTTGCTGGATCCGTTTGCTGTTGCATGGTTCGTGCGACGCCTGCAGGAGAATCCATTGTTTGGCGGCGTTGCCGGCAACCCGCGGATCCGCAACCGCAGCACGCTGATCGGACGGCTGCAGGTAGGGGAGTTCTCCAACATCGTCGGCCTGATCAAGCGCGCGCAGAACGTTTACGGCACTCTCTTCACGGTCTCCGGATGTGTCTGCGCGTTTCGCAAGCGAGCCCTCCAGGATGCCGGCTGGTGGAACCCCAGCAGCATCACCGACGATGTAGACGTCAGTTGGCGCCTGCAATTGGCAGGCTGGTTGATCGGTTTTGAACCCAAGGCAATGGGCTGGATTCTCACGCCGGAGACGGTGCGCGGCTTGTGGCGGCAACGGGTCCGCTGGGCCGAAGGCGGCACCCTCGTGGTGCTCAGGGCCCTGCCGCACCTGTTCCAGCGAAGAACGATTCGAATATGGCCCATCTGGCTGAACTTCGTGGCGTCGGTGTTCTGGGCGTACGCGATGCTGACCCTCGTAGTGATATGGCTCCTGGAGCTGACCGGCCTGTGGCCGCACTTCGAGCTGACCGGACTGTCGCTGATCCCCCGTGAATGGGGGTTCGTGTTGGCCGTGACCTACATATTCCAGGCATTCATGAGTGGAACCCTGGACCGCAAGTTCGAGAAGCACATGTTCCGGGCGGGGTACTGGGTGGTCTGGTACCCGCTGGCATTCTGGATGCTGCAGGCTGGTGCCGCGCTGGTCGGTCTTCCGCGCGCCTTGCTGCGTTCCCCCCAGTCCGGCGGCACATGGGTCAGCCCAGATCGGGGGTTTCGATGACCACTCACTGGCCACCTGTCATCGGTGCCGCCAACGTTCCGTTGTGGGCGCGCCTGCGCGACATCGTTCTCACGGCGGCGGCCTGGCTGCTTCTGGCCTTCCTGCTGATGCCGATGCTTGATGCACTCTGGAGCGAGACGAAGGTCCTGTTGGGCCTGCGCCAATCGGCACCTGCGGTGGAATGGCTGTGGCTGGACCTGCGCCCATTTCTTTGGCTCATCGCGCTGCTGAGTGTGTGGATGGTGTGCTACGCAGCGGTCCGAAGCTGGTTGTTGAAGCGCAAGATCAGAACCGCCGAGGGATCACCGTCACTGGACAGAGCCGCCCATGCGCAGAATCTGGGATTGACCTCTGCGGAAGCGGAGAAACTGCAGCAGGCACGCGTGATGGTGGTCGAGTTCGATGCCGACTTCCGAATTTCCGTCGTCGGTACGCCGGAGCCCTTGCAGGGCTAGATGTCGCGGCCAAGGGCTGGATGGCCAAGTCTTTCAGCGTGATCCCGGAATCGACGCCGCGTTGCAGAACCGCGCATCCGACGCAGATCATTTCGCCGGATGCGCAGGTCAGCGTCTGCTCGGGTCAGGGAGCGCCTGCGGAAGGGCTTACGTTGCTCGCCGGCGTCGCTGCCGGTGTCGCCAACATGCCCAGTTGCTTCATCAGGCCAAGCGAGTCGGCGCATGTCCATTCTTCGGCGATGTGTCCATCAGCCATTCGGAACAGCGTGGTGCCGGTGATCTGCACTGAGCGACCGGTGGCCGGAATGCCATTGCCGGTGCCGGTGTTGGTCCCGCGCGCGGTCCAGCGCACCGCCACCAGGTCCTGCTCGGCAACCTGCTTGTCGACCGTGACCTTCAGGTCCGGAAACGCTTCGCGCCATCCCCTGGCTTCGGCCATGCCATTGGCATGGGTGAAGGTCGTCCTGCCGCCATGGCCAACGAAGTCTGCGCTGTACGGCACTTCGAATCGACCCTGGCTGAGGCCTTCCTCGTACACCCTGCGGGTGACCGCCTTGTTGAACTCCACAGACTCGGCGCGAACGCTGTCGGACGCATTGGCCTCCGGCAGGATTCCGCCCGAGAGAACGACGATTGTTGCCACCGCGGACAGCAGGATGTTGCACTTGTTCATGACCATCTCCGATACGCAGAAGTGCGTGCTGCGGATGATGGGCTTACGTACGGCCGCTCGCGTCCCATTGGGGCCAGGCGGACGCGGTGGCGGGAGGAGTTGAGGCTGCGCAGTGACGAGGGCGTGTCGTCAATCGGTGCAAACGCGTTCTTTCCGCTGGCATGTGGTCCCCGCGGAAGGCAGCGCTCAACGGAGCAACACGTCGAGCGCCGACCGATAGCGCCGGCTGCCGTTCACCTGTGCGCCATTCTTGAGGAGAACCACGAAGTCTCCATTGAACAGTGGCTGCACTTCGCGAATCTGGGCAATGCTGACGATTGCCGCCCGCGATACCCGGATGAAGCGTTGTGGATCCAGGCGCGACTCGAGACTGGCCATCGTCTCGCGCAGCAGGTGCTGTTTCGCGCCTGTGTGGATCTCGGCGTAGTTCCCCGCGGCGACGATGCGGTCGACCTCGCCGATGTCGAGCAAGTGGACGCGACCACCAGAACGGATTGCCAGGCGCAAAGGGTAGCGCTGCAGTTCTCCCCGATCTATCGACTTCAAGGCCTCGGACACACGGCGGACGAAGCTGTCGTCTGGATGAGTCAGGTGGTTGCGGGCGCGCTGCAGTGCTCGGCGAAACCGTTCCGGATCGATCGGCTTCAGCACGTAGTCGATCGCCTGCGCATCGAACGCGCGCACGGCGTGTTGATCGAATGCGGTCACGAACACGACCGCGGGCATGCGGCTCTCCCCGATGGCTTCAATGACGGCGAACCCATCGAGTTCCGGCATCTGCACATCTAGGAAGACGAGGTCGGGCGAAAGCGCGCTGATCGCCGAGATCGCAGCTTCACCGTCACTGCACTCTTCGACGACTTCGATGTCAGGCTCCTGCCGCAGCAGCCGCAATATCCCGCGGCGGGCGATCGGTTCATCGTCAACGATCAGTACGCGGATGGTCATTGGGCCGTGCGCCAAGGCAGCTCGATCTGGGCGATGACGCCGCCGTCATCGGAATTGCGTACGTCCAGGCGTTGCCTGTCCGCGTACAGCAATCGCAACCGCGCCCTGGTGTTCGCCAGGCCGACGCGTTCGGTTCTCGCCGGGAGCAGGCCTCTGCCGTCATCGACAACGCTCAACAGGAGAGCGTCGCCCTGCCGGTCCGCCTTGATATCCACTCGCCCCGGTCCGGCGCGCGTGGCCAGTCCGTGGCGCAGCGCGTTCTCGACCAGGGGCTGAAGGATCAGGTTCGGAACCCGCGCTTCGAGAAGCTGGTCAGGAATGAGGATCCGGTAGCTCAGACGTCCGCCGAAACGGGCCTGCTCGATCTCGAGATAGCTCTCGAGAAAACCGATCTCCTCGCCGAGCGTCACCTCATGCGCGTCGGTGCTGTCGAGCGATCGGCGCAGCAACGTGCTGAGTTGCAGGAGGATCCGGTTTGCCGAGTCGACATTCTCGTGCATCAGCACCGAGATCGTGTTGAGGGCGTTGAACAGGAAGTGCGGCTGCAGCTGGGCGCGCAATGCCTGCAGGCGGGCATCGGCCAGCTGCGCTTCGAGGCGGAGTTGTCGACGATCCCGTTCCCGGGCGGTCCGCACGAGGCGCTCCACATGTGCCGCGGCGACGATCAGCCAGTACACCGGGAGGTTCAGCAGAAGCGTCGTGCCAAGCAGCCGGCTGAAGGTGCCGAGCCAGGTCGGTTCGACTTGGGTCGCGCCGATGACTGGCGCGGCCAGCGCGAAGAGCGCGAGGTTGATCAAGGCGCAGATCGCCGAAGCAACGCCGTGCACCGCAAGCGCTGCAAGGACGCGTGGTCGCTGGAGCGGGAACCGCGCCTCGAGTCGTAATGCGATCGGCGTCAGGGCGGCCCAGACCGCGGCCCAGACGAGCCAGATGACACTGGCGCGTGCCCAAGCCAGTGGCTCGCCGCGAACCTGTGCGGCAAACCAGGCCTGCCCGGCGAAGAGCATCGCGACCAGCGTCCATGCCGCCAGAATGGCGACGCCCCGGCGGCCGCTTCCGGCCCCGGTCTTCGCCAGCGGTCGCGCTTCTTCCTGCTGTTCTCCAGCGAGCTGTGCCATCGGCAAGCCTGCGTCCAGTCGCCGACCCAGTCGCCGGCGTTGGCAGCATAACCAATGCTCCATCAGCCCGTGCGAGTGGTGCACATCCATTCCTCGTCCCGCGTAGCGTGCGGACATCATCCTTTGGTTGAGGGTTTCTGAGACACGGGGGAGTGACGAATGGGGGCCGCAGTGGGGTAAGTGGAGGCTGCCCACCGGCGGACTCCGAAGATTGCGGGAATTGGCCCCCTGGGCGGATCCGGCCGCCGCATAGCATGGCGCCACCATCCCCCATGAGCTTCCGCAACATGAACGTTCGCACCCCCACGTCCGCCGGCAACGATACTGCGATGCACTGGATCGACGGCGAGTGGCGTGATTCGCACACCCGCAAGCGCTCGATCAATCCGGCCACGTATGAGGCCATCGGCGAGTACGCCGATGGCGGCATCGAAGAAGCCAGCCTGGCCATTGCAGCGGCGAAGCGCGCCTTCAGGGAGTCGCCATGGAAGAAGGACCGGCGACTGCGCTCGCGCGTGCTCAATGAGCTCGCGGATGCATTCGAGCGCAATGCCGAAGACCTGGTGGAGGCGCTGATGACGGAGAACGGAAAAGTGCGCGCCGAGGCAACGTTCGAGGTCTCGATGGCGCCGTCGAAGCTGCGCTACTACGCTGCACTGGCCCTTACCGACCATGGCCGGGCCATGGAGCCAAAAGCGGGTTCCGTTTCGATGGTGTTGCGCCAGCCCGCGGGCGTCGCCGGCATCATCGTGCCTTGGAACTCGCCCGTGATCCTCATGGTGCGGTCGCTGGCACCGGCCTTGGCTGCCGGTGCGACCACTGTCATCAAGATGCCTGGCCAGACTGCCCAGGTCGCTTCCTTGACTGCCAGGATCATGAGTCAGGCGCCTTCACTGCCGCGTGGGGTCATCAACCTGTTCACCGAATCTGGCGCGGAAGGTTCCAGGTATCTGGTGGCATCACCCGACGTGCCGGTGATCAGCTTCACCGGCAGCACCGCGACAGGTCGCGCCATTTCCGCCGCGGGCGCTGTCCACTTGAAGCGGTTCGGCCTCGAACTGGGAGGCAAGACACCGATGCTGATCTTCGATGACGCCGACCTGGACGTCGCCCTTCCGAAACTGGAGAAGGCCCTGACTGTCTTTTCCGGCCAGTTCTGCATGTCCGGATCCCGCGTGCTGGTGCAGCGCGCGGTCGCAGACCGTCTGCGCGCCAAGCTGGCGGAAAGGCTGGCGGCGGTGAGAGTCGGGCCCGCCGCTGACCCCGCCAGCGACATGGGTCCACTGATCGACAAGGGCAATGTGGAGCGCGTCGATCTGGCCGTGCAGGCCGCGATCACGGCTGGCGCAAGGGTCCTCGTGCGCGGTGGTCCGGTGGTGGAAGGGGCATTGGCCCTTGGCGCGTTCTACAGGCCGGCGCTGCTCGAGATCAACGACCCGTCGATGGACATTGTCCAGACGGAGACCTTCGGCCCGGTTCTGACGTTGCAGGTCTTCGACACCGAACCTGAGGCGATCGCACTTGCCAACGATAGCGAGTACGGCCTGGCCGCGAGCGTATGGACACGCGATGTCAGCCGGTCACTGCGAGTGGCTGGCGAGCTGGATGTCGGTACGGTCTGGATCAACGACTGGGCTGTGGTCCACGACGAGTTCGAGGAAGGCGGCTTCAAGCAGTCCGGGCGTGGTCGGCTCAACGGAATGGCAGCGCTGGATGATTTCCTTGAGTACAAGCACATCGCCCTCAATCCCGGGCAGTTTCCGTCGAACGAAGAGGTGCAGTGAGATGAGGATATTCGTCGCCGGCGCCACTGGAGCCCTGGGCTTGCCACTGGTAAGGGTGCTCGTTGCGCTGGGCCACGACGTGGTCGGAATGACGCGCGCGGGCGCCGGAGTCGATCGCTTGCGCGAGCTTGGCGCCAAGGTAACCACCGCCGATGCGTTCGATTCCGCGGCAGTGCGCATCGCCATTGATGTCGCGCAGCCGGACGTGGTCATCGATCAGTTGACCTGGCTCCCAGCCAACCCCGCCGACATCATCAGGTCGATGCCTGATGACACCCGTCTCCATCGTGAAGGGGGTGCCAATCTACTTGCAGCGTCGCGCGATGTCGGTGTCGGCCGCTACGTGGTCCAGTCTCGCGGCTTCTACCTGGACGCACCGAAGGGGCACCTTGCCGACGAAAGTTCGAGGATGCGGTACGACGCGCCCGGCGAAGTGGGTGAGAGTGCCCGCGTTCTCGGGGCCTATGAGGACGACGTCCTGGGTAGCCCATCGATCGATGGCGTCGTGCTGCGCTACGGATTCTTCTACGGGCCGGGAACGTGGTACCGACCGGATGGCGCCGTAGCCGCGCAGGTACGGAATGGCGAGGTGAAGATCATTGGTGATGGCGGTGCCGTGTGGTCGTTTGTCCACATCGACGACGCAGTGGCCGCGACAGTCGCGTCGCTGACTGCGCAACCGGGCGTGTACAACATCGTGGATGACGACCCGCTGCCCGCGTCTGAATGGCTGCCGGCATTCGCCCGTTGGATCGATGCGCCCCTGCCAATGCGGGTAAGTGTCAAAGATGCCCTCGAGTTTGCAGGTGAGGAAGGGGTCTACTACCACACCAGTTTGACCGGGGCGTCGAACAAGCGCGCCAAGGAGTTGCTTGGATTCTCACCAAGGCCGCTCGCATGGAAAATCCAGGCGCCGTCAGGGGCAAGGCGTCATGGATAGAATTTGGCTGCCGCTTTGATGCCTCATCACCATTGCCTGGTGTTCCGTCAGCATTGCGTCCAGGCGCTGCAGCACATGCGACTGATCGTCCGCTTCGGCCTGGTCCAGTATCTGCTGCGCCAACGCATTGAACTGCGGCCAGAACTGTTCTTCATGACGAAGCCGCGCGAGCCACGGCGGGAGCATGAGCGCGAGCTCGTCGAGACGCACATCCAGTTGCGCCCGCGTGCTCATGGCATGGCCCGCGGCCACCAGGCTTCGACACGGTGGACGCTGCCGTCGTCCACCAGTGGAAACTGGAGGCCTTCCTGTTCCATGCCATCCAGTTCCACGCCATCCAGTACCAAGCCCGCGGTGCCGCCGTCGCGTTGCTTCACATCGATCAGGTAGAGGGTCGTCCCGAAACGGTACTGCAGCTGATATCCCGGCCAGTGGGCCGGCACACATGGCCGCAGTGTCATCACGTTGCCGGTCCGATGCAGGCCCAGTAGTGACTCGGTCAACAGCCGGTACATCCATCCCGCCGAACCGGTGTACCAGGGTCCACCCGCCGCGGCCGACGTGCGGTGGAACTGCATACACGTCGGCAGCCAGAACATACGGTTCCACCTTGTACCGGGCCGCTTCTTCAGCGTCGCGTGCGTGGTGGATGGGGTTGATCATGTGCGCAAGTTCCCACGCTCGGGCCGCGTCGCCCTGATGGGCGAAAGCCATCGCCGCCCACACCGCGGCGTGCGTGTACTGTCCGCCGTTCTCGCGGACACCGGGCACGTAGCCGCGGATATAACCCGGGTCCTTCGCGGTCTTGTCGAACGGAGGATCGAGCAGCTGGATCAGTCCAGCGTCGCGCCGCACCAGGTTGCCGTCCAGCGAAGCCATGGCCTGGCGTGCGCGTGCAGGATCGGCGGCACCCGACAACACCGACCAGCTTTGCGAGATCGAGTCGATCCTGCATTCGTCGCTTTCGGTGGAACCCAGGGGCGTGCCATCGTCGAACCAGGCGCGGCGGTACCACTGGCCGTCCCAGGCGTGGGCCTCCAGGTTTGCGCGCAATTGCTGCGCCTGCTCGCGGCAATAACCCGCGAAGGACTCGTCGCCACGGCCACTGGCGACGTCAGCGAAGCGCTGCAGCCCATCGAAGAGGAAGAACCCCAGCCACACGCTTTCGCCATGTCCGGCCTCGCCGACGCGGTTCATGCCATCGTTCCAGTCACCGGTTCCGATCAGCGGCAGGCCGCGCTCGCCGATCAGGCTGCAGCCACGCCGCAGTGCGAGGACGCAGTGATCGTAGAACGATTGCTGCAGGTTCGAGGCCACCGGCATGTCGTAATAGGATTCCTCGTCGGGATTCACCGGGCGTCCGTCGATGAAGCGCACCCGCTCGTCCAGCACGCTGGCGTCGCCAGTGACCTGCAGATAGCGGCAGGCGGCCAGTGGCAGCCAGAGGTAGTCATCAGAGCAGCGAGTGCGCACGCCGCGTCCCTGCGGTGGATGCCACCAGTGCAGCACGTCGCCCTGCGGGAACTGGTGTGCAGCGCACAGCAGCAGGTGTTCGCGCGTCAGCGCGGGGTTGGCATGCACGGTCGCCATGGTGTCCTGCAGCTGGTCGCGGAAACCGAACGCGCCGCCGGACTGGTAATAGCCGCTGCGTGCGACATAGCGGCAGGCCAGCGTCTGGTACAGCAGCCAGCCATTGGCCAGTGCGTCGACGCTGGCGTCGGGCGTACTGACCTGGACGGTCGACAGCAGGCGGCGCCAGTGGATGCGCAGGGCATCGAGCGCGTCGTGCGCCCGTTGTACGCCCCGCACCTTCTCGGCGATCTGCAAGGCTTCACCGTAATCCTTGCCGATGCCAAGACGGAACACAGTCTCCAGTTGCTCGCCCTCGGCCATGGCCAGTGGGACCTGTATGGCGGCGCACGGATCCAGGCCTACGCCCAATCGGCCGGAGAGGCGCTCACGCCGCAATGCCGCGGGGTCCTGCAGGCTTCCATTGCGGCCCAGGAACTCGGTGCGGTCGGCCGTGTAGCTGCACCCGGTCGCGTCGGTGTCGAAGAATGCGACGCGTCCGCTGAACTCGGTGTTGTAGGGGTTGCGTGCCGTCAGCAGACCGCTGCCGGCGTGCAATTCGCTGACAATGTGCATCTGCGACCTGGACCGCAAGTCGCCCAGCACCCATTCCACATAGCCGACCGCCGCCAGCCTGCGCGAACGGCCGGACAGGTTGCGAAGCTTCAGGACCGAGAACTTCACCGCCTCCTCGACGTCCACATACACCCACAGCTCGCTGGCGATCCCGTCCTCGATGTGCTCGTAGACGCTATAGCCGAATCCGTGGCGGGTGCGGTAGGCCCCTCGTCCGCGCCGCGGCAACGGCATCGGCGACCAGACCTGGCCGGTCTCCTCGTCTCGCAGATAGAACGCCTCTCCGCCAGTGTCGGCCACCGGATCGTTGTGCCAGGGAGTCAGGCGGAACTCGTGCGCATTCTCGAACCAGGTATAGCCCGGCGTGCTTTCGCTGACGACGGTACCCAGCTTCTCGTTGGCCATCACGTTCGACCACGGTGCCGGTGTTGGCGCGCCTTCGCGGGAGACGATCACGTACTCGCGACCGTCGGCGGAGAAGGCGCCTGTGCCGTTGTCGTAGATCAACTCGTTGGCGACCGCGTCGAAGGGCGAGGCGTCGTCCGCCTCGCGGGTGTCCGATGCCGGCGGCAGCCCGGTCGATGCGTCCAGGGGCTGCAGCTCGGGCCGCGTTTCGGACAGGCCTTCGGTGAGCAGCGCAGGGATCGATCGCTCGGGTGGCACGTGGCGGCCGATCTGCGCGGCAAGCGTTCCCTTCTGGTCGCTGATGATCACCCGCGCCACCGACTGCAGCAGAACGCGATCCTCCTGCGACATCTGGTGGGCCGGGCGTACAAAGATGCCGCCGGGGCGGTCCAGCACATTGGCTTCCGGATCGGCCGAGACCATCCCCAGGATCAGATCCTGCAATTGCTGCCGATAGCCCGCCTGGCTCTCGTTCCAGATCACCAGGTCCGCGCGCAGACCCTTGAGCCGCCAGTATGCGTGTGCCTGCACCATCTGCCTGACCAACTCGATGTTGTCGGAATCGGCGATCTGCAGCAGCACGATGGGCAGGTCACCGGAGATGGCATGGCCCCACAGGCCGGATTGGCCGCGCTGGTTCTGCAGCAGCACGTCAGCGTCCGCGCGCAGCAACGGGTGGGCATAGACGATCAACCCGGCGAGGCGCTCGTAGAGCTGCGCATCGGCCTGGGACGCGTTGATCTGGCGCCTGACCACCTGGCTATGGGTCCAGCCCAGGTCGAACACGCGATCGGCCAGGCGGCGGTCGCGGTACTTGTCGATCAGTTGCTCGCAGGCCTCACGGTCGATACCGACGCCGTAAACCATGTCGATCATCGCGGTCTGTTCCGGAGCCAGTTCGATCCGGCAGCGAATGGCCACGATGGGATCCAGCACCGACCCGTCGGTGTCCGAAAGCGCATCATCGGTTGCGAGCGCGCGTGGAGTACGGGGCGTATTGCCACGACCGAGGAACCGCGCCCGATCGGTTTCGTACGAGATGGCGCTGATGTCGGCGTCATGCACGGCGACCAGGTGGAACATCCACGGCGGTACCTCATCGTGGGCTCGCGCCCGGCGCGTGCACAGCAGTGCTTGCTTCTGCCGGACGATCTGCGATTGCACGAACAGGTTGCTGAAGGCCGGGTGCAGCTCGTCGGCAATCGCCGGCGCCAGGACGACCTCGGCATAGGTGGTGATCTCTATCGTGCGCGTGCGCCTGCTGCGGTTGGTCAGGCGCAGGCGGCGCAGCTCGATGTCGTCCTCGGCCGAGATGGCGATTTCCAGATGGCTCTCATAGCCACGCTTGCGCCCGCGGAACTCCGCCTTCGCATCGGAGAAGATGGCCTCGTACTGTTCCACCGCGACGCCGGTCGGCTGCATCGAGGTGGACCAGAACTCGCCGCTTTCGACATCCCGCAGGTAGCAGAAGTTGCCCCAATGGTCGCGCGTGCCGTCCTCGCGCCAACGAGTGACCGCCATGTCCCGCTGTCGGCTGTAGCCGCCGCCCGCGCTGGTGAGCAGGCCGTGGTAGCGGCCGTTGGAAAGCAGTTGCACAGCCGGCCGCGCCGTACTGGCATTGCGAAATACACGCAGCTGGGTTTCCGCCTCGCCGGACGTGGCGCGCCCGCCGCCAACCGTCTCGGCCTCGTGCGGGTGGAATACGCCGGTGTGCGGAATGCGCTCCTGCAACAGCAGCAACGTGGCCCTGGAACTCGGCATCGGCGACGAAGCGCTGTTGCATCGGCTGGTCGCGCAGCAGGTAATCCAGCGACAGCAACCCCATGCCCTGGTGGTGGGCCATGAACGAACGCACCACCACGTACTCCTGGCCGTGCGGTACGCGTGACGGCGTGTAGTCGATGGCTTCGTACAGACCGAAATGGCCGCCGAATCCCTGCGCCGTCAACCGCTGCAGGTTCTGGCATGCCGCTTCGGGCGCGACCATCAGCGCCATCATGCTGGCGTAGGGCGCAATCACCAGGTCCTGGCCCAGGCCGCGCTTGAGCCCGAGCCCGGGCACGCCGAACGCACGGTACTGGTAGTTCATGCGTGCATCGACGGTGTTGTAGCCGGACTCGGACACGCCCCAGGGCACTGCGCGCTGTTCGCCGTGCGTGATCTGCGCGTCGACGGCATGACGCGAGGTCTGGTCGATCAGCGTGTCGCGGTAGCTTGGCATCACCAGCTGCGGCATGAGGTACTCGAACATCGAGCCGCTCCACGACAGCAGCGTGGCATCGCCATTGACCTCGGTCAGCAGCCGTCCCAGGGCGAACCAGTTTCCTGTGGCAACTGGCCCTGGGCGATCGCGACGAAGCTGCATAGCCGCGCCTCCGACGCCAGCAGGTCGTAGAAGCCTGCGTCCAGGCGATGCTCGTCCAGGTTGTAGCCGATGGACAGCAGATGCCGCGATCGGTCGTAGAGGAACTCGTACTCCACCAGCGAGAACTGGCCGGCGACATGGGCCAACCGTTCGAGCTGATGGATGCGTTCGCGTGCGTGAGCCTGGCCCGGCGATCCTGGAAGACCTGCCTGCAACTGGCGCAGCGTGGGTATGGCGCCTTCGACTGCGGCCTGGGTGACGTTGTCTTGCGCAGGCAGGTCGGGGAAGAAGAATCGCAATTCCGCGTGCGCGGACAGGCAGGCCTCGGCCAGCAGACCGGGCCAGTCCGGGACATGGACGTCCTCGCCTGGGGCCGGCCACGCGCTGGCAATCTCGGCCGCTTGTATCACCAGTTGGGCCAGCAACCGGTCGATGTCTTCGACTGTGGGAGCTTGCGCGCGCGCCCGATCCAGCGTCGCGCGGAAATTCACCAGCGCCCTGGTCAGCGCATCGTCACGGCCAGACGCCTGGACGGTTTCCTCCATCACGCCTAGCGTGTCGGCCATCCCCTCGAACGTGCACGGCGCCAGTACGGGTGCATCCACCAGCGCAAGCAATCCCTGGCGCAACGTCAGCAGATGACCCGCCAGGTTGCCGCTGTCGACCGTGGAGATGTAACGCGGCGGCAGTGGTTGCAGCGTCTCGGTGTCGTACCAGTTGTAGAAGTGCCCGCGGTGTCTCGGCAGTGTTTCCAGCGTGGCGAACACCAGGCGCGTGCGCTCAATCACGCCACCCGGTTGCAGGTACCCCAGGTCGTAGGCGGACAGGTTGGCCAGCAGCGACAAGCCGATGTTGGTCGGCGATGTCCGCCGCGCCACCACGAGGGCTGGGTGTTCCTGCACATTGTCCGGGGGCAACCAGTGGTCTTCGGCGCGCACGTAGGTTTCGAAGAATCCCCACGTGCGGCGAGCCAGCCGGCCCAGGAAGGCACGCTGCGAGGTGGACAATTCCGCATCGCGCTGCGCGGGCGGGTGGCCCAGCCAGGCCATGACCACCGGCGACAGCAGCCACAACGCCAGCACCGGGGCCGCCACCCACAACGACGCCGGCTGGATGACGGCAAGAAGGACCGCCGCGGTGACGGCGAATAGCGGAGCGATGGCCATGCCGCGCAGCTCGGCAACCATGCCGCTGCCCAGACTGCGCTCGACCTCGCTGGAAGGGTTCCACTGCAACAGATTCCTGCGGCTGATCAGCAGCCGCCACAGGGTTCGTGCGATCGCCCCCAGGTTGAGGAAAGCTTCGTAGGGCAGGCAGGTCAGGTTGACCGCGGCACGCTGCAACTGGCGCAGCGTGGAGGTGGCGATCCGCAGCAGGTGCGCTTCCAGCGGCATGTCGACCGGAACGACGAAGGCATCGCGCAGCGCCGGCAGCAGCACGGGTAGCAGCCACAGGCACAGCAACCATCCCGTCCATTCCAGCGGATTGGACGAGTACAGCCAGCCTGTCAGCAGGAGGGTTGCGGCTGCCACCGGTACCAGGCTGCGACGCAGGTTGTCGAGCAGCTTGCCGCGCGACAGCCATGACAACGGGTTACGTTCGTAGCCGCCGCGCGCGCGCGGCACCCAGGGCAGCAACCAAGGGAGCAGTTGCCAGTCACCGCGTATCCAGCGGTAGCGCCGCTTCACGTCGGCGGCATAGCGCGATGGGTAGTCCTCGTACAGGCGCACGTCGCTGACCAGGCCGGCGCGCGCGTAGCATCCTTCCAGCAGGTCATGGCTGAGGATGCGGTTGTCGGGGAAGCGGTCGGCCAGCGCGGCTTCGAAGGCATCCACGTCGTAGATGCCCTTGCCGACGAACGAACCCTCGCCGAACAGGTCCTGGTACACGTCCGAGACCGTGCGGGTGTAGGGGTCGATGCCCGGTTCGCTGCCGAACATCCGCGCATAGCGCGTGCTGCGGCGTCCGCTCAGGCTGGTGCCGACGCTGGGCTGGAGGATGCCGTAGCCATGGACCACGCGGCGCTTGCGCGGATCGAAGCGCGCGCGGTTCAGGGGATGCGACAGCGTGCCGACGAACTCGCGGGCGGCATCTCGAGGCAGGCGGGTGTCTGTATCCAGGGTGATGACATAGCGGACATTGCCCAAGATGTCGGTTGCACCAGTGACCAGCAGGAAATCCTCGTCCCCCGAGCCGCGCAGCAGCCGGTTCAGCGCCGCGAGCTTGCCGCGCTTGCGCTCGTATCCCATCCAGCGGCCTTCGCGAGGATTCCATTGGCGCGGACGGTGAAACAGGAAGAAGCGGTCACCGCTCTCCGGCGCGTAGCGGTGGTTGAGCAACTCGATCTGCCGCGCGGCCCTGGCCAGCAGGTCCGCATCGGCCGGAAGCGTCTGCTGGTCCGCATCCAGGAAGTCGGTGAGCAGGCCAAAGTGAAGATGGCTGTCGCGGTTGGCCAGGAAGCGGACTTCCAGCCCTTCCACCAGGCCGTCCACACCCTCGACACTGCCCAGCATGCTGGGCACCACTACGAGCGTGCGTGATTCGGCTGGGATGCCCTTGGAAAAATCCATGCGCGGCAGCAGTCGCGGCGGCACCAGCACGGTGGCGGCCCAGTTGACCAGGCCGATGCCCATCTCGCTGAAGGCCACGACGGCCAGCAATCCCAGCAACCAGGTCGGCACGCCGTGGCGGGCGATGCCGTCGGCTTGCGCAAGCAGTCCCCAGGTGAACAATCCGGTGATGATGGCTATCGGCAAGAGGTAGACCGGCAGCGTGGTGCGACGAGGCGGCAGGCGCACAGGCCGGCGTGCCTTTGCGGCCTCGCCCACCGCGACGCGCGTCTGCGCAACGCCATCGTCGATCAGGTAATAACCGACGTGGGCCTTGCTGTCGGTGATCGTCGTGGCGTCAGCTTCTCCCTGCGCCAACTGCAGCACGATATCGGCAACTTCCTGTTCGGAGATGCCACCGAGCCTGGCGACCTTCTCCACCACATGGCGATAGCTGTCGCGGGTGCTGAAGTCCATGCGCCCGTAGGTCCCGGCGGGATCCTCGCGCAGGCTTCGTTCGACCACGCTCATGTTCTCGACGAACTCGCGCCAGTCCATGTTGGCCAGAAAGCGAAGGCTGCCGATGCTGTTGCTGATCGATACCTGGTCGGCGGCCTGTTGCTGGCTTTCCAGGTGCACCAGTTCCTCGATGCTGTGGCCACTGTCGGCGGCCCACTGGTCCAGCCAGGTCATGGGCATGGAGAACACCGCGCCGCGACCCTGCAATCCACGCGTCAGCTCCGATACGAACGCGCCTGACAGCGGCGGCTCGGAGCGCGCCATGTCGGCCACGACCAGCACGACGTTCTTGGGGTTTTCGGCGGCGGTCGTGTTGAGCAGATTGGCCCACTCGCTCGCCAGCCGGTTGTCTAGGCCATCGCGCATCACGCGCACCGCCATGCGCCTGAGGTTGTCGATCAACGCCAGTCTCAACATGATGGGGATCGCCCAAAGCTCGCCCAGCTTCAGCGGCGTGATCGCTTGATAGGCGGCCACGAAACGACTGATGGTTTGGGCGTCGATGCGGCCATCACCGTGCGCGATGGCTTCCAGCGAAAGGTCGTACACGCGCGGCAGACCGGCCGAGTAACCGTTGCCCAGCGACGGCAGTTCGCGGCTGTATCCCTTTGGAAGATGCCGCCTTGCCGTATGGACCTGCTCCTCGACCAGATAGAAGTTGTCGAGCAGCCACTCGCCGGCCGGAGTGATGCGCATGTTGTCCTGCACCATCCGCGTGAGCATGGCGCAGGCGTCATCCAGCAGGCCTTCGTTCTCCTCGAGCCGGTCGAGCAACCGTTCGGGCCCGGGTCGGGGACGAACGCGGTGGGCACGGGCCAGAGCCCTGCCGTGCAGCTCCATCTGCTCGGCATTGAACAACTGTGAGCGCAGCGGTTCTTCGGCTTGCAGCGTCCGCTTGGTCGCGGCGCGCCGCCAGCGCCACACACGTCGACGCAAGCGAAGCCAACGGCTGAACATCCTCCAGATCTGTGGCATCGGGGAACCTGTTGGCCAGGGGCAGCGGCCGTGGAGGTTATCCTTGCATCCGGGTCAGCACTCGCACGTGAAATCCGGATCACACTTGCCACGTCCGCCAGGATTGCCCTGGCATCTCACGCAAGCCGAAGCCAGGCAGCGACCGTTCGAACAGCAGCGTCTCTGGGTTTGCGCTTCGGAGATTCCTCTACTTCCTTTCCCGGACCAGGTCGCGCGCGCGTCGGGCAATGTCGCCCAGAGGACTCGCGCGTAGGCGCTTGCGAAGCGGCGCAGCAGCCTTTGGAAGGAGGTCGTCGCCAACGACCTGGAAGAGCGGGCGTTTGTCGATCCTCGTTCCCCAGCCGCTTGGCTCCCGCACGAACTCGGCGATCCTGACCGTGCGAAGACCCGTCTCCTTCGACCAGTCCTCGAAGGCGCGCTTCTCGGATTCCTTTTCGCCGAGAAACTCATCGAAGAGAAGAAGGCTTCCCGATCCCAGCAGTGGCGTCAGCCACGTCAGGGCACAAAGCGTGGATGAGTACAGATCCGCATCGAGCGAAGCGAATGAAACCCGGCCAACCCTCGCGGCGAGCTCGGGGGTGAGGGACTGCTCGAAATAGCCCTTCACGATCTCCACGCCGCGGATTCGCGGCGGCTCGCAGGCGAACGTACCGACCTCCGCGTTCTCGAACTTCTCGCTGAGTCCTTCGAAAGAATCGCAGGCATAGATGCGCTTGTTCGAATGCCCCAGCGCGCGGCGCAGGATCCGCGTTGATTCACCCTTGGCGACGCCGAACTCGACGATGTTCCCTGGCACGCGCCGGGACAGGGCAACACAAAGTTCAAGCACGGTCCTCTTGGGCGTGACGGTGATGCGTCTGTCCAGGTACCCCCAATCGTGGACGTCGAGAGCCATATTCACACTCATGTCGAATCTCTCCAGGGCCATCGGGATGCAATGCCGAAGACCCGGTGCTTCGGGCTTTTCGACGCGCCAACGTTAGCCGGCCAAGTGTGAGGCCGCAGCAACAACCGGTGCATCATCGCAGCGATGATTCACCATCGTGAAGTGTTGTCGCGCATTCCGCCACATGGCTGAATAGCGCGCTGCTCGTGCTTGGCGCTTTCAACTTAAGGCGCGATGAAGCGACGCGTGGCATGACGTTGGTCTGGCAGATGCCAACCGCTAGCCTGTGGTCGCGATACCTCATCGGCCGCGAAGACGATTTCAGATGCTCGATGGCCGGATCTTCGTTGGAATGGGAGGAGAGCGATGTCCTTCGAGTACCTGCTCGAGAAGATCAAGGCGGCCGAATTCGAACATGAGCCGTTCCCGCACATCTACATCCGCGACTTCTTCAACGGCCAGCATTTCTCCCGGATCACGGCAGCGCCGGAAATTGCGCTGCATGCCCGGGATTCGGATGACCAGCTCTTCGATGAGTTGTTCGAGGCCGGCTACAAGATCATCGATTTCCCAGGCTGTATCGCCAACAAGGACACCTATGTAAGGTGGCACAGGGTCAAGGGCGCCAGGCAGACGCACAACAACTCGGCCTGCGAAGGTTTCGGGGTGACACTGCGCCTGATGTCTGCGGGGTCGGATTTCATTGCCGAACTGATGCAGTTCGTAAACGGCCGGGCGCTGCAGGAGGTGCTGGCTGCGAAGTTCGGGATCGACCTGGATGATGTTTTCTTTGATGGCGGGATCCAGAAGTACCTGGATGGCTATGAGATCAGCCCACATCCGGACATCCGGAAGAAGGCGCTCACGTTCATGGTGAATATCAATCCAGGGTCCGGCTCGGAGGAAAGGGAACACCACACTCACTACCTCGAGTTCCGGGATGCATACAAGTATGTGCAGGCCTATTGGGAGGGTCATCCCGAGGCCGACAGATGCTGGGTGCCATGGAGCTGGTGCGACACCAGGAAGATGCAGCGGGAGAACAACAGCATCGTGATCTTCTCGCCAACGAACCTGACCATGCATGGCGTCAAGGCCAGCTACGACCACCTGGGCAGTCAGCGAACCCAGCTGTATGGAAACCTCTGGTATCACGTGGACAACGTGACAACCCATCCGGAGTGGGAGGACTTTGTAATCGAACAGGCGAAGCCGAAACTTGCCGCCTCCATCAAGAGCAAGGTGAAATCGGTCATGCCCACGTCGATGAAGGCGTATATCAAGAGCCGCATCACCGGCGGAAAGCATGTGGCCAGGAAGATCTGACAGGTCACTTCGCCGATCATCCGTGGCGTGATGCGAACGTGACGCGCGAGCTTCAGCTGTCGGACAGTCTGGACGCACTGTTTTCACATCACGGGCGGAAGCCACCACGCAGCATGCAGGCCAGTCCATCCGCCTGGTCTCCCATGAAATCAATCCTGCGATCCGCGGTGCTGTCTGCTCTCATCCTGCCAGCGTTCTCTTTTGCACAGAGCGTTACCTCGGGAGCTCCAGTGCTGCTGCGCGCCCTGGAACCGTCCCCGATTCAAGGCGATCCAAAGGATGACGCCAACGCTCCTGCCTGGCTGCGCGTGCAGATACTGCTCGATCGAATGCAGTTCGGCCCGGGCGAGATCGACGCCAGGTGGGGCAGCAATACCGAGCGCGCAATCGCGGCGTTCCAGCGCAGCCGCGACCTGGAAACCAGTGGTGCTCTCGATGAGGCCACATGGCAGGCGCTCAACACCGACGCCTCGCCGGTGCTGGTGGAGTACCGCCTCACGGCCGAGGACGTCGCCGGCCCGTACAGTGCGATGCCGGACGACATGATGGCAAAGGCGGCCCTGTCGCGACTGGGGTTCGCCTCGCTGGTCGAAGCGCTGGGCGAGCGCTTCCATTCGAGTCCCGCGCTACTGAAGGCGCTCAATCCCAACGCAGACCTAACGCGCGAAGGCACTGCACTGTGGGTGCCGGACGTGCAGGCGACCGAGCCTGCCAAGGCGGCTTCGGTGGTTGTCGACAAGTCGGATGCATCGGTCATGCTCAGGGACGACCAGGGCCGCGTGTACGCGCGATATCCCGCATCCACGGGCAGCGAGCACGATCCTTTGCCCATCGGAAACTGGACGATCAAGGGCGTCGCACGCGATCCGCATTTCCAGTACAACCCGAAACTGTTCTGGGACGCCGAGCCGGGTCACAAGGGGGCGAGGATCGCGCCTGGCCCGAACAACCCAGTGGGTGTGGTGTGGGTAGACCTCAGCAAGGACCACTACGGCATCCACGGCACGCCGGAGCCTGGCATGGTGGGAAAGACCGAATCGCATGGTTGCATCCGCATGACCAACTGGAATGCCGCCGCGCTGGCGAATGCGGTGGCGCCAGGAACGCCGACGCTCTTGCAGCAGTGACGCGCACATACCATGGAGGCTCAGATGCCCCGAACTGTTCTGGTGTTCCTTCTGATCGTGCTGGCAGGTGCGAACGTGGGTCTGTACCGGTACTGGCATGATCGGCCTGAGGGAGTTGCCGCTGGTTCTACGTTGCCGGCGTCCGCGGCTGGTCCAGTCGCGGCCTCAGCGGCAAGCCGCGCAGCAACGCCGGTGGCATCCACGAGGTCGGATTCGACCACTGCGGTGACAGCCAGTGCCCCGCCTCAAGTTACCGCCGCGATGCCGGTCCCCGCAGGCCATGCCGGCACCGGACTCATGGTTCCGGTGCAAGGCGTTACCGCGGCGGAGCTGCATGACACTTTCAGCGACGCCCGCGCGGCGGGCCGTGTGCACGAGGCCATAGACATCATGGCTCCGCGAGGGACCGCGGTGCTCGCGGTGGCCGACGGCACGGTCGCGAAGCTGTTCACCAGCGTGCCCGGCGGCCTGACCATCTACCAGTTCGAACCCAGCGGCCGCTACGCGTACTACTACGCGCACCTGGACCGTTATGCCGAAGGTCTGCGCGAGCATGAGGCGATCCGACGTGGCGACGTGGTTGGGTACGTCGGCAGCACCGGCAACGCTGACCCGTCTGCGCCGCACCTGCATTTCGCCATATTCGAGCTAGGCCCGGAACGGCAGTGGTGGAAGGGCACCGCGATCAATCCGTACCCGGTCCTCATGGGCGCCCAAAGACTTGGCTCCTGATCGTTGCTGCACTGCAACAGCCCTGGCTTGTGGCTTGGCAGGCGCAAGTAACAGCGAGACGCCCGCTCCACCAGGGTCCAAATGCTGTTGTAGCCTAACCAGCCGTCGACCTCAGCCAATGCCCATGGGTACGCGCGATCTGAACCGCGTTTTCGAGAGTCTGCAAGGCGATTCGGCTCTGTTGCGGGCAGGCCCGGGATTTCCGATTGTTGCCATCACCCCGCAACTGCGGTCCATGGCGGCAGACCCGGGAAACACGCTCGGCCGTCCCTACTTTGAGTTGTTCCCCGACTCTGCGCAGGCGCCAGGGAGCGTGGCCACGCTGAATGCTTCTTTCGAGCGAGTGATCCGTACCCGGTCGACCGACCGCCACACGCAGCGACTCGACATCGTTGATCCCTCCACCGGCCATTTCGTGGAGCGCCACTGGTCATCGGTCAACAGTCCGATCCTCGATGACGCCGGCGAGGTGGAGTACATCCTCCATCAGGTCCAGGTGGCGGCGACCGGGCGCGGCCACGAGTCAATGGCCTTCCTGGATGCGAGGCGTGCCGAGCAGGACCGCGACCGGGTAGCTGCCCAGTCCGAACATCAGCGCCGCATCTACGAAACCGCACTCAACAACACGCCGGATTTCGTCTACATCTTTGGCACCGATCTGCGCGCCATCTACGCCAATGACTCGCTACGGAAGGTCTGGGGAGTCGAGGACGTGCGCGGGAAGGTGTGGATGGAGCTGGGTTACGAGCAGTGGCATGCGGACATGCACGATCGTGAACTGGCGCAGGTCATCGCCACCAAGGCGCCGATTCGTGGCGAGATCCCATTCACCGGCACCAACGGCCGTCGCATCTACGACTACATCTTCGCCCCCGTTCTGGATGGCGCCGGCAACGTGGTCGCCGTAGCGGGAACGACCCGGGATGTCACCGATCGCCAGGCCGCCGAGCAGATCGTGCGCGAACACGCGGATCGACTGGCGGAGGCCGACCGGGCCAAGAACGAGTTCCTGGCGACGTTGTCGCATGAGTTGCGCAATCCGCTCGCGCCCCTGCGCAACGGGATCCAGATCCTGCGCCACACCACCAGCGCCGACAGTCCGCATGCCCAGATCCACGAAGTCCTGGAGCGGCAGGTCGACCATCTCGTACGCCTGGTCGATGACCTGATGGACGTGTCCCGCATCACTCACGGCAACGTGTCGTTGCAGTCCGAGCCGGTCGAGCTCAGGACGGTGGTGGAGAACGCGGTGGAAGCGGTGCGACCGGAAATCGACGCCGGCCACCATCGGCTGTCCATCGAACTGCCGGATGCCTCGCTAGTGCTGCACGGGGATCGCGTGCGCCTGTCGCAGATCCTGACCAACCTTCTGAACAATGCCGCGAAGTACTCGGAGCCGGGCAGCGCCATCGTGCTGCGTGGCCTCGTCGAGGATGGCTCGCTGTCGCTCTCGGTGAGCGATCACGGCATGGGCATGGAGCCTTCGGAAATTCCGCACCTGTTCGAGATGTTCACGCGCGGAGGGCGGGCCACCTCGTCCCATCATGAGGGGCTCGGAATCGGCCTGGCACTGTCCCGGCGCCTGGCGGCCTTGCACGGAGGCTCCCTCGATGGAACAAGCGGCGGGCCGGGCAAGGGAAGCATCTTCACGCTTCGATTGCCCTTGTCCGGCGACGCCGACGCATCACCGACGGGCGCGGGGCGGCGTGATGTGGTCGTCAACCTCGGCCTTCGCCTGCTACTCGCCGACGACGATACCGACGCCGGCGACAGCCTTGCCGAGGTGCTGCGTCTGTCCGGCGCCGAAGTCCATGTCGTCGACAACGGTGGCGACGCCCTGAACCAGTTCGAGAGCATCGATCCGGATGTCGTGATCCTCGACATCGGCATGCCTCGCATGACCGGCTACGACGTTGCCCGTGCGCTCAGGGCACGCGGCGTGGAAGTGCCACTCATCGCATTGACCGGCTGGGGCCAGCCCGCCGACCGCGAGCGGGCGTTTGCTGCGGGTTTCGATCACCATCTGGTGAAGCCGATCGCGATCTCCGTGCTCGTCAGTCTGCTGGCATCCCTGGAGGCATCGACCAAGCGCGTGCTACCCGGGCGCATGCGCGGCCTTTGAGCTGTTTACGCGGGGTCTTCACCTTCTGCGGGCCAGACTTGGACTAAATGCCGAGCTCCGCCATGCCTGACGTTCCTGCCCATACTCCGGTGCCACTTGCGCTGGGTTCACTGCCTGCGCTCGATTCGAAAGGGCGCGTGCAGGCCGTGATCGAGGCTGCGGCCGGTTCGCGCAACAAGCTCAAGTTTGATACCGCGACGGGCGTGCTGATGCTGCACACCATGCTGCCACTCGGAGCATCATTCCCTTACGCGTTCGGTTTCGTGCCATCGACGCTGGGCGAGGATGGCGATCCGCTCGACGTCATGGTGTTCCTCGACGAACAGGTGCCACCAGGCGTCGTCGTGCCATGCAGGCTGGTAGGTGTGATCCTGGCGACGCAGACCAAGGACGGCGCGGTCATGCGCAACGACCGTCTGCTTGCGGTTGCCGACAAATCGCATTCCTACCGGCGCGTCAACGCATTGGCCGACCTCGACCGGAGCGTGCTGGAAGAGATCGAACGCTTCTTCATGTTCTACAACGCGCAGAAGGGCGAGAAATTCACCCCGCTGGGGCGCCAGGGCGCGAAACGCGCCGAGGCGCTCACGCGAAAGGGATGCCGGGAATTTGCCGGGCGGCTTGCCTGATCGGCGGAACGTCTCGTTGGCTACAACTGAGACCGCAGCGGAATCACGAACTTCTCCAGCAGCTTCTCTTTCCACGGACGGCGGGTCCATTGCTCGAGCGTATAGGGTGTCGAGTGCGCCAGATCGTCCTCGAACACGCCGGTCATCTCCTGCGCGAAAGCCGGGTCGTAGGCGTTGAGGCTCGCCTCGTCGTTGAGCTGGAACGAACGGGCGTCGAAATTGGTCGATCCCACCGACACCAGGTGCGTGTCGATGACCAGCAGCTTCACATGCATCATGGTGGGCTGATACTCCCAGATCTGCACGCCGCGACTGAGCAGGTCGCCCCATTGCGCCTTTGACGCGAGTCGAACCGCGTCGGAATCGATATGCGGGCCAGGCACCAGGATGCGAATCCGCACGCCGCGGTCCCGGGCCTCGATCAATGCGCGCTGGGTCAGCTTGTCAGGAACGAAGTACGCCGCAGCCAGGTCGATGGACTTCGTGGCGGCCGCGATGGACAGCAGGTACATCAGGTGCATGCTCTCGCTGCCACCGGACGGTGAGCTGACGAAGACCTGGGCATCCACGTCGCCGTAGCGGTCGATCGCCGGGTAATACGGCGCCCCATTGAGGATGTGTCCGGTCATCTTGATCCAGTTGTCGCTGAAGGCCGCCTGCATCTGCGCCGCGGCAGGACCCTCGATGCGGAAATGGCTGTCGCGCCAATGCTCCGGGTCCTGCGCATGTCCCTGCCAAAGGTCGGCGATGCCGACACCGCCGGTGAATGCGGTGTGCCCGTCAATCACCAGCAACTTGCGATGGGTGCGGTGGTTGATGCGGTCAAGGCTGTACCAGCTCAAGGGGCGGTACCGCTCGACGTGGACACCGGCCTGTTTCATCTGCTCGATGATGGCGTCGTCCATCTTGTTGCTGCCCAGCCAGTCCAGCGTCACCTTGACGTCGACGCCGGCCCGCGCACGCCGGGCGAGTGCTTCGCTGAACTTGCGGCCGATGTCGCCGGACCAGTAGATGTAGGTTTCGAACGTGATGGTTTCGCGCGCACCCTCGATCGCCTGCAACATCGCCGGAAAGATCTGGTCACCATCGCGCAGATGGACGATCCGGTTACCGGGGACCACCGTCGGGCCCAGCATCACGCCCATCTCCCGGCGGAACTGCGGATCGCTCACGGCATAACGGTGCTGCACGACCCGCTGCACCCGCTTTTCCGAGCCGGTGAGGTTGGTGAAGATGATGACCGCGGCGAGGGTTGCTACTACGGTCAGGACGATGGTGGCCAGCATATGTTCGCGTATCCAGTGGGTCATGGCGCCGACGCTCGCAGGGGAGGGGCAGGCCGGAACCTGCAGCGAAAACGCTGGGTCTGGCCAGGGCTCGACTCGGTGCATGGATAGCGGACGGCGAGTGTAGGTGGCGTCACCCGGCTTCCCGGCGGCCCGATCCGTCCCTCGATCGGCAGAAAGATAAGCCGGCGTTGTTCAGCGCCCGTTCTCTTTCACGGGGGGTTGCCCACAACGTGCTCACTGCCGGCGGACAACAGTCGTCGCTCCACAGTCGGAGCAACCGCATGAACACCCAGCATGACAAGGACCTCAATCGCGATCCCATCAGCGGAACTCCCGGATCGCATCCGGTCGGCGTAGGCGTAGGCGGTGTGGGCGGTGCTGTCGGCGGCGCGGTCATCGGCGCAATCGGTGGCCCCATCGGCATGCTGATCGGCGGTGGCGTCGGCGCGATCGCCGGTGCGCTGGCGGGCAAGGCCGTTGCAGAGCAGCTCGATCCCACGCTGGAGAACGAGTATTGGAGCACGCAGTACAAGACGCGCCCCTACTACGACCCGCAGTACGACTATCAGAGCGACTACGGCCCGGCATTTGCCCTTGGTGCGACGACACGCTCCCAGCTGAGCGATCGCGGTTGGGACGAATCGCTCGAGGACGACCTGCGGCAACGCTGGAACGAAGCGAGGGGAACGTCCAGGCTCGACTGGGAGACCGCTCAAGGCCCAGTCAGGGATGCATGGGAACGCAGCGACCGCACGCATCGTGCGTTCCGCGAGGCCGACCAGTACTACGGCGCTCAGTTCGACCAGGCGCCGTACCGGGTTTCCGGCGCATCGTTCGACGACTATCGCCCGGCCTATCGCTATGGAACTGCCGCGCGCACGCACTACCCGGACCAGCAGTGGGACGAAGCCGAGCCGAAGCTGGAACGGCAATGGAACGCCATCAAAGGCGATTCGCGCCTGACCTGGAACGACGCCAAGGGCGCGGTCAAGGACGCCTGGCATAACGTCGAGCGCGCATTGCCCGGTGACGCTGATCGCGACGGGCGCTGAGCCGCGCCACGCGGACAAGCCGCTGTGCCGGTTGGACGAGCAGCAGTCACTCGCGCTCGTCCAACTCTCGACGTTCAGTTACACGCCCTTCAAATCACGGGTCTGTCATAGCAGCGCCTCTACTGTTTTCGCCTGCCTCCGACATGGACCGCACCAATGGCTACGCGAAAAGACACATCCCGTTCGGGCCGGACCAAGGGCAAGGCGCGGGCGCCAGTCGGGCCGATGGCAGAGCAGGCACGTGAAGTCGAAGACATCGCATCGCTGATGCCTTTCAACGAGAACAAGGCCACCGAGTACACGCGTGAGGGCGCATTGGATCCGCCGGAAGGCACCGTGATCACGCCGCCTTCGGAACTGGCCGGCGCGAGCACTGTGTCGGAAAACCAGGAAAACGCGAAGGCCGGAGCACCTCCCGCGTCAGGTGCCAATCCCACCGTAGCGTCCCTGGATCGCGTGAGGATCGATGCGAGCGGCCAGGCCTTGACCACCAACCAGGGCGTCCCGGTAGCGGACAACCAGAACTCGCTGAAGGCGGGGGTGCGCGGACCGGCGCTGCTGAAGGATTTCATCCTTCGGGAAAAGATCACGCACTTCGACCATGAGCGCATCCCTGAGCGGATAGTGCACGCGCGTGGCTCCGGAGCACATGGTTTCTTCGAGTGCTACGAACCACTGGACGACGTCACCCGCGCCTCGCTGTTCCAGGAAGCCGGTAAGCGAACGCCGGTGTTCGTCCGGTTCTCGACCGTGGCAGGCGAGCGCGGATCGAAGGATACGGCGCGCGACGTGCGCGGCTTTGCCGTCAAGTTCTACACCGACGAAGGCAACTGGGACCTGGTGGGCAACAACATCCCCGTCTTCTTCATCCAGGACGCGATGAAGTTTCCGGATCTCGTGCACGCGGTGAAGCCAGAGCCACACCATGGCATGCCGCAGGCGGCATCGGCACACGACACCTTCTGGGATTTCGTGTCGCTGATGCCCGAATCCACCCACATGCTCCTTTGGGTGATGTCGGACCGGGCGATCCCGCGCAGCTTCCGGACGATGCAGGGGTTTGGCGTCCATACCTTCCGCTTCGTCAACGAAGATGGCGACTCGACCTTCGTCAAGTTCCACTGGAATCCGAAACAGGGCACGCACTCGCAGGTCTGGGACGAGGCGGTCAAGGTGTCGGGCGCCGATCCGGATTTCCACCGACGCGATCTGTGGGAGGCCATCGAAGCCGGCGACTTCCCGGAATGGGAGCTCGGCGTGCAGCTCTTCACCGAAGAGCAGGCCGAGTCATTCTCGTTCGACGTGCTCGACGCCACCAAGATCATTCCCGAAGAACTCGTGCCGGTGCAGCCGATCGGGCGGCTGGTGCTTGATCGCAACCCGGACAACTTCTTCGCCGAGACCGAGCAGGTTGCCTTCTGCACCGCGCACGTGGTGCCCGGTATCGACTTCAGCAACGACCCTCTCCTGGCTGGACGCATCCACTCCTATGTGGATACCCAGCTCACGCGTCTGGGCGGGCCGAACTTCCACGAGATTCCGATCAATGCCTCGATCAGTCCGGTGCACAACAACCAGCGCGATGGCATGCATCGCCAGGGCATCCATCGTGGCAGGGTTGCCTATGAGCCCAATTCGCTGGCCGGCGGCTGCCCTTACCAGGCCGGCAGCGCGGGGTTCGTCCCGTTCCCGGAGCCCATCGAGGCAGACGAGGTGCGCGGCAAGCCGGAGAAGTTTGCCGAGCACTTCAACCAGGCCACGCTGTTCTTCAACAGTCAGACGCCCCCGGAGCAGGCCCACATTGCGGCAGCTTTCCGGTTCGAGCTTTCCAAGGTGACAGTGCCTGCCGTCAGGCGGCGTGTCCTGTCGATGCTGCGCAACGTGTCGGAGGACCTCGCCACGCAAGTCGCGGAGGGTCTCGGGATGCCGCTACCGGAAGCGATGCCGCGGGCGATCGAGCCGCCCACGCCTGAGATCGACCAGTCGCCGGCGCTGTCACTGACCGCCAGGCCCGGGCAGGTCGGAGTTCGTAGCCGCAAGGTCGCCATTCTGGTTGCACCGGGTGTTGATGCGGGGCAAGTGGAACGGTTCCGGGGCCCGTTGCTGAAAGCGGGCGCTGTAGTGCGGCTCGTCGGCCCACGCATCGGTCCGCTGGAAGCCGCGGGGCGTGAAGTGCTGGAGGCTGATTGCTCACTGGAGAATGAACCGGCCGTGGTGTTCGACGCGATGGTCATTCCCGGCGGCACCGCACACGTTGAAACGCTGATGAAGGATGGTCGTGCCACGGAGTTCCTCAAGGACCAGTACCGACATTGCAAACCCATTGCCGTCCTGGGCGAGGCGGTTGGACTCGCGGAGAGTGCAGGCGTCCTTCGCGACGACGCGGACAGCGGCTTGTTCCTCCAGGGCGAGGGCGAATCCAGTGTCGTCGCGAAGTTCATCGAGGCCGTGGCCGCGCATCGCCATTTCGCCCGCGAGAAGGATCCGCCGCTGGTCTAGACGTGGAGGCGCGCGTGCGCTTGCTGGACTTTCCACGCGCTGCCAGCAGTTTCTGGAGCCGCGCCGCATTGGCGATCGCGAAATCGTGTGCGGTGTTGTCGAAGATGACCCAAGGTGTCACGTCCTTGCGCTTGCGTACCTCGACTGCCAATGCTTTCAGGTCGTCTTCCGAGTAGGCGCTGTAGTACATGCGCGGCGATCCATGCCATCGCCAGTATGGCCAGCCTGTCCCGGCGCTGGGCCGATCAGCGCCCTCGGCGCGCGGGGGATCAACGGCAACCCGGCCTACCTCGAACCGGTCCAGCATGGCGGCGCCCTTCAAGGTGAACCAGCTGGCATGACGCGGTTCGACCACCAATGGTGCGCCGCTCCGGGTGCGGAAGGCGCGGAAGAACGACGACGCCGTGCGCATGTCCAAGGCCAAGGCTCGGTGGCAGTTGCAGCAGGAACCCGCCGAGCTTCCCGCCCAGCTCTTCGGCTTCGGCAAGGAAGCGGTCGAGCGCGGCGCCGGTACCGCGCAGAGCCAGGTCGTGGGAAATCGTCCGCGGAATCTTGACCGAGAAGCGGAAGTGGGCCGGCACCGAGGCTGCCCATCGCGCATAGGTCTTGCCTTGGTGCGGACGGTAGAACGACGAGTTCACTTCCACCACCGGAAATCGGGTGGCATAGCGTGCAAGCATGCTGTCGCCTTCTCCGAACAGCAGTGCATGCCGGCGCGATATCGACCAGCCGGCACAACCGACGACGCCATGATGCATGCGGCAGGGTCCCGAACGCAGGGCGGCCAGTATCGTGGCGGCCTCGTTAGTCCATGGCGAAAAGCTCGTCAGGGCAGCGTCAGCGAGCCCTCCGGCCCCATCGTCCCGAGCGACCGGCGGCCTCGTCGTTCTGGTCGTAGAATCGGCCAGGCGGGCCAACAGACAGGATCCGACCCATGAGCTCCTATGATCGCCAGCCGCATCTCTTAGCGGAAATCGATGCGACTGCGCTTCTGCAGAGCCGGCCGCGGCGCACGCCCGACTGGCGCCAGGAGGCCGAGGCGCTTGCCTCGCTGGCGGAGGTCTTTGCAGAGGCCCCGGAAAAACTTGCGCAGGCCCTCGTCGAGGCAGCGGTGAGCATGACCGGTGCGCAGGCGGCAGGGATCAGCATCGACGAAGTGCATTCAGTGCCGCGCGTCTTCCGTTGGGTGGCCACTGCCGGCACTTACTCGCGCTATATCAACGGTACGATGCCCTGGGATTTCAGTCCTTGCGGCGAAGTGGTGAGGAGGGATGCTCCGATCCTCATGCGTGAGATGCAGAAGCTCTACGCGTACGTGAAGGAGCTCAATGAGCCGCCGCACGAGGTCCTGCTCGTCCCGTTCCGACATAGGGGCGCACCGGTGGGAACGGTCTGGGTGGTGAGCCATGACGAGCGCAAGCACTTCGACAGCGAAGACCTTCGAATCGTACAGACGCTCACGCGTTTCGCCGCGGCCGGAGTCGAGACCGCCGGCCTGGTCAAACACCTGTCTGCCGCCAATGCCGCGCAAGCCGACGAGCTTGCCGATCACGCAAAACGCGATGCCAGCAAGGACCGCTTCATGGCGCTGCTGGCCCATGAGATGCGCACACCCTTGTCGGCGATCTCTCTCAATGCACAGCTGATCAAGCGGGTGGGCGGTGACGCCGGGAGGCGCGACGCCGCGGTCGCCATCCTGGAGCGGCAGACCAGGTTCATGACTGCGCTCATACGGGACATGACCGACGTGGTGGCCATCCGCGAGGGCAAGCTGAGCCTGTCGATGGCAGCCATCGCGATCCAGGACGTCGTTGCCGGGGCGTTGGACGCGTGTGGTGACCAGATGCGATCGAAGGGTCAGCAACTGCATCTCCACATTCCGGAAGAAGCTGTCGTGGTCGAGGGAGACATCGTTCGCCTGACCCAGGTCGTGGTCAACCTGGTCAACAACGCCATCAAGTACACGCCAGAACACGGCAGGATCGAGATCGACGTCGTGCGCGGAGAGCACTCCCTGGCGCTTTCCGTATCCGATTCAGGCATCGGGATCGACTCATCGCAGATCTCGGGCATCTTCGACATGTACATGCAGGTGCAAGTGGATGACCGTCCCGTCGACAGCGGCCTGGGCATCGGTCTGTGGCTGGTCAAGCAGATCGTCAGGCTGCATCGGGGCGATGTTTCGGCGGCGAGCGAAGGTCTGGGAAAGGGCAGTACCTTCACGGTCACGTTGCCCATCCGCCATGCCCGCCTCTGACAGGCATTGATGGGGCTCCGGTGTTGCCCGGCGCCAATCGCCCGGTGCCGTCCCGAGGCGCTGGCGCGACCCATGGCGGACATTTCCCGTCTTCGAGCCTAAAATCATGCGTCAGGGCCGAGCGCCCACGAGATCATCCTTGCTCAGACTGACCGACCTCAACCTGCCGCTTGACCACTCCGAGCCGGAACTGCGCCAAGCGATCCTGGCGCGACTGGGCATCGCCGACGACGAGCTGACCGGCTACACCGTCGCCAAGCGCAGCTATGACGCGCGCCGACGCGGCGCGATCGTGCTGATCTACTCGATCGATGTGGACACGCCGCGCGAATCCGACATCCTCCGACAGGTTCAGCTCGACGCCGAATCCACGCAGTTCGCGCGCTCCGGCGACAGAAGCAAGGTCATGCCCACGCCGGACACGAGCTACAAGTTCGTGGCGCGCGCGTCGGACAACTTGCCACTGCGCCCGCTTGTCATCGGCATGGGTCCGTGCGGCCTGTTCGCCGCCCTCGTGCTCGCGCAGATGGGCTTCCGTCCGATCGTGCTGGAGCGCGGCAAGGCCGTGCGCGAGCGCACCAAGGACACCTGGGGCCTGTGGCGCAAGAAGGTGCTGAACCCCGAATCCAACGTGCAGTTCGGCGAGGGCGGGGCGGGTACGTTCTCCGACGGCAAGCTGTGGAGCCAGATCAGCGACCCGAAGCACTACGGGCGCAAGGTCATCGACGAGTTCGTCAAGGCTGGCGCACCGGAAGAGATCGCCTACGTCAGCAAGCCGCACATCGGCACCTTCCGCCTGGTGTCCATGGTCGAGGAGATGCGCGCGACGATCGAATCCCTCGGCGGCGAAATCCGCTTCAGCCAGCGCGTCGACGATCTGCTGATCGAGACCGACAGCGCCGGTACGCGCCATGTGCGCGGCGTGACGCTGCAGGGCGGCGAGCAGCTTCGCGCCGACCACGTCGTGCTGGCGCTGGGCCACAGCGCCCGCGACACGTTCGCGATGGTGCACGCACGCGGCGTCTTCGTCGAAGCCAAGCCCTTCTCGATCGGCTTCCGCATCGAGCATCCGCAATCACTCATCGATACCGCCCGCTTCGGTCCGCAGGCCGGGCATCCGCTGCTCGGGGCGGCCGACTACAAGCTCGTGCACCATTGCCGCAACGGCCGTTCGGTGTACAGCTTCTGCATGTGCCCGGGCGGTACGGTGGTGGCCGCGGCCAGCGAACCCGGCCGCGTGGTCACCAATGGCATGAGCCAGTACTCACGCAACGAGCGCAACGCCAATGCGGCGATTGTCTGTGGCATCACGCCGGAAGACTACGCCCGCTACGGCGAGGGCCCGCTCGCCGGCATCGAACTGCAGCGGCACTGGGAAGCGCGGGCGTTCGAGCTCGGTGGCGGTGATTACGAAGCGCCGGGCCAGTTGGTGGGCGATTTCCTGAAGGGGAGGGCGTCGAGCGAGTTCGGCACGGTGCTGCCCTCGTACAAACCCGGTGTTCGCCTGGGCGATCTCGCGCCATCGTTGCCCGACTACGCAATCGATGCGATCCGCGAAGCGCTGCCGGCGTTCGAGAAGCAGATTCGTGGCTTCGCGATGCACGACGCGATATTGACCGGCGTGGAAACCCGCACGTCCTCGCCGGTGCGGATTACGCGTGGCGAGGACGGCCACAGCTTGAACACGCGTGGCCTGTTCCCGGCAGGCGAGGGCGCCGGCTATGCGGGCGGCATCCTGTCGGCCGGCGTCGATGGCATCCGCACCGCCGAAGCGGTCGCGCTCGATATCGTTTCACGCACCAGCCGAGCGGCGTAGCGCTCCTTCGTTGCGACCTACTTCATGGTCGCCGGAATGCGGAAGCGCGCTATCGTCCAGCGCGTGACCTCCTCTTCCCATTCATCGCCTTCGGCCGCGGTGATGGGAAGGGACAGGTTGATCACCAGCATCCAGTCACCCTGCACGGCGCTGGCGGCCGGGAACAACAGGCCGCGCGGTGCTCCGTCGGCGTCGATGCCCTCGAACCTGCCTGCACGCGCGCGCACGCGTCCCCTCTCGTCCAGCGCGACGATGTTGTCGATCTGGTTGGTGGCCACCCAAAGGAACCCGCGGTGGAACAGGAGCCCGTCGGCGCCATACATGCCTTCCGCCAGCACGGTCACCGGCCCTGCAGGCATGGTCATGCGCAGTACGCGGCCGTCGCCGGCATTGTTGATGTAAAGGATCTTCTCGTCGGCGCTGAACGCCAGGCCGTTGGCGCCGAACGGCAGCGCGCCCGTGGTGCCAAGCAGCGCATCGCGCGAGAACACCTCGACCTGGCATGGCGCGCATTTCGTGGCATTGGCGATCCGGTAGATCGCGCCCTGGAACGAATCGGAAACGTACAGGTTGCCGGCGCGATCGAACACCATGCCGTTGATGGCGGGCAGACCGGATGCGCCGTAAGTGATCCGGTCGTGGCTGCCGTCGGGATTGTCGATGCGACGTTCGGTCGGTGCAGCGGGTGAAAGCGCGGCGAACGTGGCCACGTCCTCGATCGGGCTGTTCGCGTCGAAACTGGCCGGAATGCGCTGCAGCTTCGATGCGCCGAAGTTGAGCATGTAGACCTGTCCATCGCGGAACGCCAGACCGGTCAGCGGAGTCGCGCCGAAGCTTCGTTGTGCGATCACCTTGCCCTGCGCGGAGTACCGCAGCACCTGGTTGTTGCGCGCGGATGCCGGCTCGCGTGCATCGAACGTGCCGACGAAGAACTCGCCGCTGGCCGGATCGACGGTCATCCCTTCCGGTTGGCGAACACCTGCCGGCAGTTCGGCGAACCGCTCGACGTCGATCAGGACGGGCCCGTCCGGCGCGGCCACCGCCTGCGACGACCAGAGCAGGAACAAGGCGGCAACCCGCCACATCGACCTCTTCATCTTCGCCTCCGGCGCCAAGCCTTGAACGGCCGCTTCTGGTCGACAACGGGCATTGCGGCTGGGGGAGGTCATGTCGGCCTGGAAGTCACAGCATCGCGCGATTGAAATAGGTCGCCTTCTCGAACTCGGCAACATTGACGGCAATACGGGGAAGCTCCGGAAACATCGCGGCAAGCTCGGTGACGATGGCCTTCGACAAGGCGGCGCGTTGCTCGACCGTGCGTCCCTCCATGATCCAGGCGAAGGTGTGGATGAAGTCCTCCCGACCACCGCCGACGGAATTGATCGCGAAGGGGTTCACCCGGATCTTGATGTCCGATTCTTGGAACAGCCCGGAAGCATTCACCACTCGATGCAGCCGGGTGATGATCGATTCTTCATCCTGAATCTTCAGGATTGCCTGGGAACAGTCGACTACGAAGTGCGGCATGTTGCCTCCGTTGGGTGAAGCGTGAGTCGGAGGCGCGAGCGCCCCCGAACGAGAGTGTCCGGCTCAGTCGAGCCGGCGCCACACGGACACCGGGATGCTGCCATCCGGCCGCGGCGGAACCTTGTAACGAAGCTCGGCGCCGTCAAACGTGTACTGGCGCTTCTGGGTCGTGCCTTCCCAGTTCGGGAAGGACGAGCCGTCAATCGAGAACACCAGCACCGCTGCCCGCTCGTCGATCTCCATGGTGCCGTAGTGGGTGCTGCTGCCCATGACGGCTGACTTCAGTTCCTCGCCACTGCCGTCGGCCTTGCTGTCGCTGGCAAAGCGCAGACGTTCGGACTTGAAGATCTGCAGCGAGTAGCGCCCCTGGGCATCGACGACGAGCCTGCCCTTGGGGTTCCCACCGTAGTCCCGCACGGTCTCGCCACCCGGAAGGATCTTGTCCGCTGCGACGAGTGTCCAGGTGCCTTGCAGGGGGAAGAGGGGTGTAGGCGCTGGCGCGTCGCGCGCGGCCAGCCCCGCCAGCATTGCGACAAAGGCTCCGGTCAGGGTTTTCATGGCGTTGGGTCCTCGTGGATGGGATTGACTGCCCCAATCCTAGGCCGCTTGCGTCATACGAAAAACGCATCTACAACGATATCTGGCATTTCGGAATCGAATGACTCCAGATGAAAGCGATGGACGTGGATGCGGTCAGGGCCTTCCTGCTGGCGTCCGACCTGCAGAGCTTCACCCGGGCAGCGGACGTGCTGGGCACCACCCAGTCCGCAGTCAGCCTCAAGCTGCGGCGCCTGGAAGATCAACTGGGCCGCCGCCTGCTGGAACGCACGCCCCGGCATGTCCGTCTCTCTGCGGAGGGTCTGGCCTTTCTCGGTGTTGCGCGCGAGCTGGTGTCGTCCCACGACCGCGCGGCCGCCGCCTTCGAGACCGAACAGCGCCGCCTGGCGATCGGCATCAACCAGCAGCTGGTCGGCAGCGAACTCCCTCTGCTCTTGCGCCGGATGCGGGAGCACGACCCGAACCTGCTGGTCGAGATCCGCATCGCCGGCACCAACGAACTCATGCAGGCCCAGGAGCGCGGGGAGCTCGACGCGGTGCTGGTGCTGCGCCCTGAGGATCGCGGCAAGCGCGGCAAGATAGTGTTCGCCGAGTCCTTCTCATGGTTCGCCGCGGCCGGCTGGGAGCCGCGTGCCGGCCAGCCGGTGTCGCTGGCGACGCAAGGCGAGTCGTGCCGTGTCCGCATGGAGGCAGTACGCGCGCTGGACCGGGCCGGCGTCGAATGGCGCGAGGTCTTCGTCGGCAAGGGCGCCGCGATCCTGGGGGCGGCCGCTGTCGCCGGCCTCGCGGTGGCGCTACTGGCGCGGCGTGCGGCGCCGCCGGGCACGGTCGACGTTAGCGGACTGCTGTCGTTGCCGACGATTCGCGCGCAGGACGTGATGCTTTACAGCACCCTCAGCGACCGGCGAACGCGCGATGCATTGCGCGTGCTCACGTTGGCGTTCCAGTAAGGACCCTGGGCATGTCGCCTGTCACCGTCGTGGAGGTCCCGACTCCCGATTGGGCCTTTTGTGGCACGATTCCGCGGTAGCCGCTGCGGGGGCCGGCGCGACAGGGGACATGGATGAGAAGGTTGGTTCTTGCGGCTGGCCTGCTACTGCATATCGCGGGATGCAGTCAGGAACGTGTGCCAGCGAGCGTTCCACCGGTCGGGCAGCAACAACCCGGCCAGATGGCAGGCCTGCAACCAGAAGAAGACCAGCCCGTCGCGGCTGACGCCCGGCTACTGCCACAGGCCGCGACTGCGCGCGAAGTGATTGGAATCCTGCGCGAGCGCGTCGACGCGGGGGATCCCAAGGCGACCTGCCAACTGGCGCGGGAGGTCGAGTTCTGCGCCGGTTCGGAAGAGGCGAGTCACCGCATGGCCATGGTCGCAGCGCGCATCAAGGCCGACAGCGGGGCAGTGTTGAACAGGAACGACGTGCTCCAGACCATGGCTGAGCTGGCGAAGGTCCGAAGCGAATACTGCGCTGGAATGCCTCCGGCAACTCCATCCGATAGCGTCAACCTGTGGCGGAAGGCTGCTTTGCGCGGCCACCTCCCGTCCATGTTGCAGTACGGCGCTGGCCTGGCCTTCCGACAGGATCGCCTCCTCGACACCTTGGACGAACTGAAGGACTATCGTCGTGACGGTGTCGAGATGACGAAACACGTTGCTCGAAGCGGAAACCTGCATGCCAACCTGATGCTTGCGCGCGCCTACGCACCGCGCAGCACGGGGCCAGACCTGACGCCATTGTTGCGCCAGGCCGTGTCGCATGATGCTGCGCAGGCGCTTGCGTACTACATGATGGCGCAGGAGTTGCAGCGGACGGTTACGTCTACTCGCATCAGCGCGCTCCAGCTGCAGACCGAGGCGAACGGGCTGCGCTTGATGATGTCACCGGACGAGATCAGCGAGGGCACGCGTCGTTTCGATGAGTTGCGGCGCACCCTGAAGCCTGCGGCTGGCGCCGAGTTTGATCCGATCGCACAACGTGAGCGGGATATGCAGCAGCCGGTTGCAGGCACCGAACTGTGTGAACGCAACGAGTTCGTCTCGCCCTGGGCTCATCGGCGCTCCCAGCTGTGATACAGCCAGACCAGCGCCCCGCCGAGCGCAAGCGATGGAACCAGGCCATCGAGGAATGGCCCGAGGCCAGATGCCTCCGCCTTGGCGGGGTAGTACCGCGAAAGCACGAACCAGAATGCGATTGCCACGACCAACGCCATCAACCCTGATCTGGTTCGAAGCCGCCGGCGCTCTTTGCTCAGCGACGCGAGCCTCAGGACGACAAGATCGGCCACGGCGATGCCGAACAGGAACAGATAAAGCTCCTCGCCGTGGGCGAACAGTGTTCCGGCGATCAGGACCAGAAGTGCAATCACGAGGGTGAACCCGTCACGCTGCATCATGGTCCAGGCCATCCCTGGACAGCGACTACTCCCGGCCGCGGCGAGTCGAAGTTCCCGCCGAGCGCCAGATGCAGGTCGACGCGACGGTCGAGGCGCTCCCGCTGAACCGATAGCAGGGCCACTTCGGCAGCCCGCGCAGCAAGCTGACGCTGATTCACCGCGCGCAGATCGGACCTGCCAATCCGGTAGGACGTCATTTCCAGGTTCAATGCTTCTTCAGCGGCAGCGGCGGTCTTTTCGAGAATGAGCTCGCGCTCACCCAGGATGTGCTCGGCATTCAATGCGCTCTCGACCTCGCCAAGCGCCATCAAGGCCCGGCGAGCGTAGTCGGCAACCGCCTCCTTCTGTTCCGCGGTCCGCAGCGCGACCTGCCCGCTGAGTGCGCCACCTGTGTAGAGGGGCGCGGCCGCGGTGCCGGCGATGCTGGCGATGCGCTGCTCGAGGACGTCGCGGGTCTCCAGGACCTCGTTGCTGAGGCGGCCATAGCCAGCCGAGATCGAGAACGACGGAAGCTGCGCGGCCTTGGCTTCGCCTACCTTGTCGAACGCTGCGGCGACGCGGCGTTCGGCCCCGACCATGTCCGGACGACGATTGAGCACGTCCATGGGAATGCCGGCGGGCACGGGCCCAGGGAGCGGCGTGAGCGTCGCGGACGCGACCATGTCGGCCCCTGGGTAGCGGCCGAGCAGAAGCTCCAGTGCCCGCAGGCTTTGGCGATGCGCAAGCTCGACTTGCTGCTCCGCATCCTGGTAGCCGTTGAGATTGGCGCGCGCGGCGACCGAGTCGACTTCGCTGCCGGCGCCTATGCGCTGGCGGTCCGCCGCAAGCTCGGTCAGCGCCTTCGCGGACTGCACCATCCTGGTCGCCAGTTCTTGCTGCTGGCGCGCCTCGCTGGCGACGAACCAGGCCCGCGCCACCGCGGCCGCCAGTGATTGCTGGGCGTAGCGGTACTCCGCGCTGGTGGCATCGCGCGCGGCGGCAGCGGCGTTGCGCGCGTAGCGCATCCGGCCCCACAGGTCGACTTCCCACGACAGTCGAAACATCGCGCCGCTGAGCAGCGGTACCAGGTCCGCCACCGGCTTGGATCCGGTGCGGCCGAGCAATGTGATACCGGGCTTCAGCTGTGCCTGGGCCATGTCGAGCTGGGCGTTGGATTGCTCGAGGCGGGCCGCCGCCATGTGCAGGTCAGGATTGTTGGCCAGCGCCTCGTGCACCAGCTGGCTGAGCACGGGATCGTTGAAGTTGGCCAGCCAGCCCTCGTCTACCTGCGCCGCGCTCGCCGCGGCCGACCAGTTGGGGGGAATCGCGGTGCCGGCGAGGGCTTGCGCCTGCACTACGGATCCGGTCGGCTCGGGGAGCGCGGCGCAGCCTGCAAGTGCTGCGAGCAGGCACGAAGCCAGCACGCAGCGGGTAACGGGGCGGGATAGGTAAGTGATGGACATGCCGGCCTCAATGCAGCTTGAGAACCAGCCAGTCGAGCTTGGAACTGACACGAATGACTACCTTGCGGATGATGTGGAGAAACTCTCCGTGATCGGTGTAGATCGCACCCTGTCCCTGTGCGCCCATGGCGAGGAACATGTCCTTGTGCTTGCCGGTCGGGCGCAGGCGCACCGCGATGCGGCCCGGCGGGATCGGCTGCGATCCAGACTGCGGAACCATGCCGCCCATCGGCATCTGGCCCGTGCCGGTAGCCCAGATGATCGAATCGACCTTGCTCTTGATGATCGTGTTGGGGTGGGTCTTCAGCGCGATCTCGGCGTCGTTGCCGGGCTCGACATTGCCGAGCTCGTTCTGGGAGTACAGCGCCAGCACCCATTGCTCGTGCTCGACGAAGCTCATCACCGGCGTCAGCGGCAGGTTCGCGGCATAGGAACCCTCGCGCAGCTGCAGGTTGATGACGGTGCCGTCGGAGGGGGCGCGCACGGTTGCCTGGTCGAGCTGCCACCTGGCCTGGACGATCTGCGCCTTGAGCTGCTCCATCGCCGAGCGGGCCTGGGCGACTTCGGACAGCTGTCCATCGCGCGTCTTCGCCGACAGCTTCTGCCGCACCTGAGCCATCTGCGCAGTGGTCGACGCCAGTTCCGAGCGGAGGCTCGCTGCTTCGGTCTGCGCCTGCTCGTGGTCAAACGCCGGCCCGGCACCGCTCTGCGCAAGCTCGGCCGTCTGGCGCTCGCGCCGTTCGGCCAGGGCGAGGCGGGCGGCCACTGCGTCGCTGGCCGAGCGGGAAGAGTTCAACTGCTCGTTGAGTTCGCGCTGGTAGGCGAGGGCACTGTCGAGCTTGGCGGACAGCTCCGGCGCCTTCGCCTCGAGGGCCATGAGCTCCTGCTGGAAGGGCACCGGGTCGATGCGGAACAGCACGTCGCCCTTCTTCACCGGGCGATTGGCTTCGACCGGGACCTCGATGACGCGGCCCGGGACGCGCGGAACCACCTGCACGACGTAGTTGACGACGCGCACGTCGGCCGACGAAGGGGCGACCACGTTGAGGACCAGGATCGTCGCGCTCAGGGCGAAGATCGGCAGCGACACCACGATGACCTGCGATACGAAGGTCCATGGCAGCCACTTGAACTTGAAGAAGACCAGCCAGACGAAGAACGAATAGATGAGTAGGAGGATGATCTCCATGATCAACCCGCCGTGCCAACGGACTTGTCACCGACATCCGTATCGGCGAGCCCAGCCAGCACTGCAGTCCCGTGCTCCTTGTGATGGCGCTCGATGCCCGCATCGTGAAATGGCGTAAGCGGCTCGCCGTGCTCGGGATGGTCGGAGACATCGGTGCCGTAGGCGAGCTTGTGAAACACCGGCTTGGTGTACGCCCACAGCCAGGCCAGCGGCCAGAGCAAGCCGCCGAAGACCAATGACAGCAGGCATAGCGTCTTGATCGCCGCCAGCTGCGGATGCCGGCGTTGCTCGGCGATCTTCTCGGGCAGGATGTGGACCAGCCAGAACACGGTGATCAGCGCAACCGGCACGACCACCAGCGCTATCCAGGAAACGACATTGGCTGCGGCATCCAGCGTCTCGCCGCTGAGCAGAGATGCGCTTGCCGGACGGGGCAGCATTGCAGCGCCGGCGAGCAGAGGGATCGCCCACAACCGTGGGGTGTGGCCGCGCCTATGCACCTGGCGACCTTGAGCGGATGGCGGAAACAATGGCATCAATCAGCAACTCGTCTTCTATTGGCTTGGTGAGGTACGCGTGCGCGCCAGTGGTCAGCGCACGTGCTCGGTTGGTGCTCGTGTCGTTTCCGGTCAGAACAACAACCGGAATGAGTAGGAGCACGGCGGAAAGCGCAAGCAGGACGTCGAGTCCGCTGTGGTCGCCCAGGTTCAGATCGAGCACGACGCAGTCCACAGGGATGCTCGGGGCATGGCGCAGAAAGTCGCGTCCAGACGCGTAAACCAGCACGTCAAATCCTGATGAAGCGAGCAGTCGGTACAGGGCGCGCCTGACGCTTTCTTCGTCATCCACGACAGCAATGATTGGCGGCTTCATCTGCATCGGCGGCCAAGGTAATGGCGATTCCTGCGAGGCGGAATTGGCCTTTGGGCCTACGTCGCCAGCACCAGCGTTTGAAGTAATCACTCGGAACGAAGTGTTTCACCACGCATTCACGGAGCATTCCCGTGCGCGGTGAACTTACGTGCTAAAAACTTCGCCCCGAACTAGAACTCGACAAGAACCCTGATGAATTGGATTGAGCTGGCGTGGCCAATGCTCGCGAGCGCAAGTCTGATCGTCGCGCTTGCACACGCCCTGGTCCATTTCGCACGACCGCTGCATCGCGTCCATCTCGCCTTCGCCTTGGCGGCCGCATCCATTGGTGTCCTGGCGCTGCTGGAGCTGGTGACCTATCGCACCCAGTCGCCCGAGACCATGGCGGTCCTCATCCGCTGGATGCACGTGGCGATCACTGCAATGGTGTTGTCGCTGATATACGTGCTGCACCACTGGTTCGGGTATGGGTCGGTGCGCATCGCGATCGCCGCGGCAGTCTTGCGCGTGATCGCGCTCGTGATCGACTTCACCGTGGGCGACAACCTCACGTTCCTCGTCGTGGAGCAGGTTGGTCGCTCGATCTGGTGGGGCGTACCGGTTTCGCATCCAATCGGCATGGCCAATCCCTGGGTAATCGTGGGGCAGGCGAGCAATGCATTGGCCCTGGCCTACATCGGCCAGACGATCTGGCGGGCCCGGAACGAGCCGGCCTCGGCACGCAACGCGGCATGGATCGTGGGCGGAAGCTGGTTCCTGCTGGTAGGCGTCATGGTGGCGGACGCGACCCTGATGGCGTTCGGGTTGCCGCGTCCACCGATGATCGCCGCCCCGGGTTTTGCCATCGTGGTGGTCACCACGAGCTACCGGCTGGTCAGCGAACTGTTCCGTTCCGATCGCCTGGCGATGCAGTTGCAGGAGAGTGAACTGCGCCGACTGCGTTCGGAGCAGGAGGTGGAAGCCGAGCGCGCAAGCCTTGCCCACCTGTCGCGCGTCGCCGTGCTCGGAGAGCTCTCCGGGTCCTTGGCCCATGAGCTGAACCAGCCGCTGACGGCCATTCTGAGCAACGCGCAGGCTGCGCAGCGGATCCTGCGCCGGGAACCGACCGGGGTCGCCGAGGTTCAGGAGATCCTGTCCGACATCATTGCGGACGATCGCCGCGCGGGCCAGGTGATCGGGCGGGTGCGCGGCTTCCTGAGGAAGGAGACGCATGAGTTCGCGCCACTGTCGGCCAATGAGGTGGTCCAGGACTGCGCCCGGATGATGCGCCGAGAGCTGCAGGACCGTGGCGTGGCGCTCCACCTCGACCTCGCGCCGGGATTGCCCGCGTGCCTGGGCGACCGGGTGCAGCTGCAACAGGTGCTGGTCAACCTGATCGTGAACGCCTGCGACGCGATGCACGCTGTCCCCGGCGAGCGCACCGTCCGGGTCCGCACGTCTTCCAATGAACGCAGCGTGCTTGCCGAGGTCGCTGACACGGGCACCGGGGTTGCCGAGGCAATCGTCGATCAGATCTTCGAGCCGTTTGAAACCACCAAGGCCACGGGCATGGGTCTTGGCCTCTCGGTGTGCAGGACGATCATCCAGGCGCACAACGGCCGCATCTGGGCCGAGCGCAACATGCCGGTTGGTGCTTGTCTCTGCTTCGAGCTTCCCCGTTATGGCTGAGGTCATGCAGGAACCGATCGTGTACGTCGTGGACGACGACCCCGGTGTTCGCAAGGCGCTGGCGCGCCTGCTGGAAAGTGAAGGGTTCCGGACCTCGCTGAGCCCATCGCCCCAGGCGTTCCTGGAGACATACGATCGCACCGTGCCCGGCTGCATGGTGCTCGATGTCGCCATGCCGGGAACGAGCGGGCTGGAGTTGCAAATGCAGATGCCGGCACTGGGTTTGGACTGCCCTGTGGTCTTCCTGACTGGAAGCGGCGACATCCCCAGCAGTGTCCGTGCGATGAAGGCCGGTGCCGTCGACTTCCTCACCAAGCCGGTCGACGCCGACGCGCTGATCGAGGCGGTGAGTCGCGCCGTGGCACGGGACACGGAGATACGCCGGGCCGCGCTGGAACGGAGGGACGCAGGCGCCTTGCTCGACACGCTGACACCACGCGAGCGCGAGCTCGTGCCCTACTTGCTCACTGGCCGACTCAACAAGCAGATCGCGGCTGATCTTGGCGTCGTCGAGAAGACCATCAAGATCCATCGTTCCCGCGTGATGCACAAACTTGGCATTCGCTCGCCAGTGGAGCTGCTCCGCTTTCTCGAACGCACGGGCCGCCCGCACTCGCAGGGTCCGGGCGAAGGCACCCTGCAGGTCGAGCTGCCGCCAAAATCAGTGATGATGCTGAAACTGGATTGATGCAGTGGGGATTCCCCTGCATCAACCAGGATTTGGCAGGGCTTCGAGCGACGACCGTAGCTCTCAGTCGGTCGGTACGCGAAGCATCAGTGCGCCGACGCGGTCCGGCGTGGGGCCAGCCGGGAAGTTGCTGTGGCACATGGCGCACTCTGCGCGGAAGTTGCTCAGCGGGATCGATCGCCGGTAGTACCACTTGCCCTTGACCTTCTCCACCCGCGTCAGCGCCGTGCCCGTTTCAAGTGCGGCGGCAAGCGCGTCCTCCTCGAAGTCGTCGAGGGGCATGTCGTTGGCCTGCAAGGGCTGGTCGATGCCAACCAGGCGCATGTCGCGGTTCTGGTCGTTGAAGATCAGCGAGATGGATTTCTTGCCTTCCTCGACGTTCTGCGGCGTGGTTTCATCGAACTCCTGCGTGAGTGCGGCGAACATCGTCGCCAGCATCAGGTCGCTGGTGCGTACGGCGAAGTCGATCTTTGCCTGGGTCGGGGGTGGTGACGCGTAGGCCATCGTGGCGATGCCCAATCCCGCCACCAGTGCCAGCCTGCGACCGCGCTTGCTGTGATGAAACGCCATGGTCCGTTCCTCCTTGTGGCTTCAACGGTATGCCTGGAGCGTGGCTCCTCAGTTGCCAACGCAAGCGGCAATGCCAGGCGGACGCTCGTCACGGAGGTGGGAATTTTTGCTGCAATGGTGTCGAACCAGGACGCGTATTCCCTGTTCAGGATGTACGCGCCGAGGGCGGCAAGGTCGGCATCAACCGGAGCTGGGCAGGGCTTCGAGCAGCTGATCGGTGGTGACGATGGCATGGGCGAATGTCGGTGCATTCACCGCATGGGCAGCGTCCATCCCGGCTGCGCTGAACGCCGCGGTCGCGTCCTTCACCAGCGTCACGTGGTAGCCCAGCTCCATCCCGAACCTGGCCGTGGACTCGACGCAGGTATTTGCGACCATGCCGACCAGGATGATCTTGCGTATCCCGTGCAGCTTGAGCTGGGCATCGAGATCAGTGTTGGCAAAGCCGCTTTGGCCCCAATGCTGGTGGACGACGATGTCGCCAGGCTTGGGACCGAACTGCGGATGGAACTCGCCACCCCAGCTGCCTTCGGCGAACAGCTGCGTCTTGCGGACACCTTCCTGGGAATGGTTGATCTGCAACCAGCTGTCGTAGTCGCCCGGACGCCAGCGGCGGTGGGGGACGATGAAGACCCGGATCGACGCTGAGCGGATGGCGGCAATGACGCGCGGCAGATTCTCGTAGAACCCCGACGCCATCGCGGTTTCCTTCGTCGCCTCATAGAGCTTGCCGCCTTCGCTCATGAAGTCGTTGTAGGGATCGATGACCAGCAGGCCAGTCTCGCTGGCAGGGTACGCAGTCATTGCAGACTCCTTCAGGGACGTTGGCTATGGTGTGCGCCCGCTCGATGCCGAGTCGATCGCCGCCTGCATGACGGCCATGACCCGGATGGCCTCATCCGGCGGGACAGGATTGGGGCCTTTACCTGCGATGGCGTCCGCGAGTTCCGCATAGAACCTGGACTGGTCGCCCGACAGGGCTGGCCGTGTCTGGGCCGGCCCGTCATCGCTTTGCCATTGCAGCGGGTCCGGATCGGTTCCCCACTGCGAATCGCCTGGTCGCAGGCCCGCCAGCAGCTGCTGCTCCTGGCGATCGGGGCGTGCCTTGATCATGGATCCGCCTGTGCCATGCACGACGAAGCGCGGTCCGAGGATCGCAGCAAGCATCCCCACGTGGAGGATCGCTCTGATCGGGCCGAACCCCAGCACGACGTGCGCCCAATCGTCGGTGGTCGCACCGCTGCGTTGCATCGCAAAGTTTGCCTGCACGCTGTCGGGTGATCCGAACAGGGTCAGCGCCTGGTCCACCAGGTGCGGGCCAAGATCCCACCACAACCCCGTCGCGGGTCCCGGACGCTCGCGCCAACGATCGCGCACCTGCGGACGGAAGCGTTCGATGCGTGATTCGAAATGGCGCACTTCACCGATGAGCCCTTCGCCCAGCGCCTGCCGCACCGACAGAAAGTCGCTGTCCCAGCGGCGATTGTGGAACACCGAAAGGAGTCGGTCGTGTGCCTGCGCGGTCGCGCTCAGCTCGCGCGCTTCCGACAGGCTGGGTGTCATCGGCTTGTCGACCACGACATGCTTGCCTGCGCGAAGCGTGGCCTGGGCAAGCGGGAAGTGCGTGTCATTGGGCGTGGCGATCACGACCAGGTCCACGCCCGGGTCGACGACCGCCTGCATCGGATCGCCCTCAACCGCGATGCCGGGGAGATCGGCCCGCACCTGATCGGGCCGGCTCGAGGCAATCAGCGCCAATGACAGGCCCGGTACGGCCTGGATCAGCGGCGCGTGGAAGGTTCGCGCGGCATAGCCGTAACCGATAAGGGCGACGCGCGCTGGACTCGAAGGGCTGCTCATGCCGGATGGCCTGGTTGCGGATTCATGGCAAAGGTCCCGCGAAGCACGTTCTAGAGTATGACCACCCGCGAGCCTTCGCGACGACCCGAGGCCCGGCTCGGGGCCCGCGACCAGACATCGGCGATGCGCCGGACGGCTTCGATCAATTCATCTTCCGGCCGCACGTAGGGGATGCGCAGCCATTGGTCCGCGCCGCCTTCGACGCTGAACATCGGGCCGGGCGGGACATGCACGCCGACGGTCTCCAGGTTCGCTGCCAGTTGCGTGGCGCTGCCATGGGGCAACTGCAGCCAGAGCGTCATGCCGCCTTCGGGCAGCCGGAAACGCCAGTCCGGCAGTCGTTCGCCGATGGCGTGGGCGAGGGCATCGCGACGCTGGCGCAGTTGCGCGCGCCGCGTTGCGATGACGTCATCGTCTTCGAGCAGTTCGGTAACCACCAGCTGGTCGAACAGCGCCGTGCCCAGGTCGAACTGCAAGCGGGCCTTGATGAGCCGATCGATCAGGTCGTGCGGCGCGCGGATCCATCCGACGCGCAATCCGCTCCAGAGCAGTTTCGACACACTGCCGATGGTGATGGCGCCCGGCGCGTGCGCGGCGAAGGGCAGGGGCATGCGGACGTCGCCCAGTGCGATGGCCTGCAGCGATTCGTCGACAACCGCGGTCGTGCGCGTGGCATGCAGCGCGGCGGCGTAACGCGCGCGCTGGTCGTCGCGCATCAGGAAGCCGGTGGGATTCTGGAAGTCGGGGATCGTGTACGCCAGGAGCGGCCGCGTCTGCCGCAGCGTGGCCTCGATGCCCTCCAGGTCCCAGCCTTCCTCGCCCAGCGCATCGCCCATGGGTGACGCAACCAGGCGCGCGCCTCCCAGGCGCAGTGCTTCGATGACGTTCGGGTAGACCGGCGATTCGATCATCACCCGGTCACCGGGCCGCGACAGTGCGCGCGCGACGACGGCCGTGCCTGCCAGCGCGCCGGAGGTGACCATGATCTGTTCGGGCTCGGTCGGCAATCCACGCCGCGCGTACATCTGCGCGATCAGGGCGCGCAGCATCGGCAGGCCGGTGGGGCGGTGGCCGTCGCTTCCAAGGTGACTGGGCAACCTTTCGAGGGCGCGTTCGTAGGCGGAGGAAATGCCCGCAATCGCGGCCGTGGCGGCGCAGTTGAGATCGATGGCGCCTTCCAGTGCCTGCGCGCTGGCGAGCGAGCGCAGCGAGTGTTCGTGCGCGCGGCGACGGTCGTCGGGAACGGCGGCGAACGTGCCCGCACCCTGGCGCGTGGTCGCGAAACCGGCGGCGACCAGGTCCACATAGGCGCGGGTGACCGTATTGCGCGAGACCGCGAGCGCCTGCGACACCGCCCGCTCGCTGGGCAGGCGGGTGCCGAGGGGAATGCGGCCGTCGCCGATGAGTTCCTGCAGGACCTGGCGCAGCCCGCGGTAGGCCGGCTTGCGCGGGAACTGGCCGATCAAAGTGGCCAGGTGCTCGGGGGTCAGGGACCGGTTCATGAGGCCACTATGGCGAAAGTGGCTCTACGTGGAAGTGCCAATCGTCCAGATACTGGCCCCATGAATCCCGACACCTCCCCCCTTGGACTGGCCAATCTCGGCCCGCTCGCCCAGCTCCGGGCCGGCCGCCTGCCCGAACGGCTCGTGCGCCTGCTGGCCGGCCTGTGGCTGTACGGCGTCTCCAACGCGCTGTTGATGGAAAGCGGGCTCGGCGGCTCGCCATGGGTGGTATTCCACCAGGGCGCGTCGTTGCACCTGCCGCTGTCGCTCGGCGTGATCATGATCCTGGTCGCGGTGGCGGTGTTGCTGTTGTGGATCCCGCTGCGGCAGATGCCCGGGCTGGGCACCCTCGCCAACACGCTGCTGCTGGGGCCGTTCACCGACGCCAATCTTTGGATGCTCGATACGCCCGAGTCGTTGCCGCTGCGTTGGCTCTGCCTGGTCGGTGGCGTGGTGGTGTGTGCGATCGCCACGGCGCTCTACGTGGGTGCGCAGCTCGGTCCCGGACCGCGCGACGGCCTGATGACCGGATTCGCGCGCCGCACGGGTGGGTCGATACAGCGCGTGCGCACCAGCATCGAGATCGTCGTGCTCGCGATGGGCATGGTGCTGGGCGGCACCGCCGGCGTCGGCACCATCGTGTTCGCACTGTGTGTCGGGCCGATCACGCAGTTCTTCATGCGCTACCTGGTGCTGCGCCTGGAGGCGCCGACGGAAAAGGTTTCCGCTGCGGTTTCGTAGCGTGGCCGTGGCGCGCACCAGCCCTCACGGCATGCCAACGCCAGCGGTAGTTCCATTCGCTGGAGGCGATACCCGAGGCGCGGTAACCCATGGTGCGTTTGGCGATGCTGTTGCTGGGAGCCGATTCGATACGCCATCGCTGGTGGCTGCTGTGCCTGTACGGCCTGCTGGGGATCGCATTGGCCTTGTGGCTGGTGCTCGATGCCACCGACGGCGAGCTGTTCTACACCGTCGATGCGCTCGGTCTGTTGCTGGTGTTGCAGGGCCTGACGGCGTTGCTGCGGGCCACGGGCAAACCACCGCGGGTGCGGCAGCTGCTCTACGTGCGCGGGCTGATACTGCTGCTGCTCGGGGTGATGATCGCGCTGCCGCTGAGCCTGGACAATGGCCTGCCCGATCGCGTTCTGTTCGCCACCGCCTTCCTCGCCGATGGCGCGCTGCGCGTCGCTTCGGCCTGGGTCGTGCGCTTCCCGCACTGGCGCATCGCCATGGTCGCCGGTCTGGTCGAACTGTTCGCCGCCGTCGCCATCGGCAGCAACTGGCCGCTGCATCACCACTACACCGTGCCGATGGTGTTCGCCGTGATCCTGGCGGTGTCGGGCTGGAGCGCGATCATCCTGGCGTTGCAGATCCGCAGCTTGCCGCAAGGCCGGTCGATCACCTCGCTGCCGATCTTCTCGGCACGCAGCTGGTACAACGCCACCGCCACGCCGGTGGTGATCGACAGCCGGCCGGCCGTGCATGATGCGCCGATGACGCTGTACGTGTGGACGCCGGTGGGATCGGCCGAACATCCGCAAAGACGACTACTGGTCGACCGCTACATCGCCGCGGTCGATGCGAACGGCGTGATCTCCACGGGCCACTCGGCGCTGGAGCGATTGCCCGACCTCTATATCAGCCACTACCCGGCAGTGGAGATCGACCATGCCCCCGATGATTTCGCCGCGTTGCTGCGCGCCGGTCCGGAGAACGACATCGCGGGCCGCTGGCAGCCCGACCATGCCTTCGAGGTCGGCCAATGGTGCGAGGCCGACCAGCAGGTCCACTTCAAGTACTACAACGCCGGCGCGCTGGAGCAGTTCTGGGCGAACTACCGCGTCGACGCCACCTACAACCTCACCAGCCGCAGCTGCTCGACGGTGACTGCGTTGGCGATCGAGTCGGCACTGGAAGGCACGCTGGCCAGTTCCCGGCCGATGCTGACGCTCCTTCGCCTGCTGTGCGATGCCAATGTATGGACGGCAGCCATCCTGCGCCGGCGCGGCGCGACGATGGCATGGACGCCGGGCCTGGTGCTGGACTATGCGCGATTGCTGCGGGTGATCGTTGGCGAGGGGTATTCGCGCCAGCGCGCCAACCACGGCATCGCCGCCAACCGGGAAACGGCCTGATGTCAGCCACGACCCGCGGCAGCGTCACGGCCCTGCTGCCCGTGCACGCCGCCGCTGCGGTGTTCGGCCTCGCGTATGGCCTGAGTGCGCCGCTGATCTCGCTGGCATTGCATGAGCGCGGCATCACCGAGTCGGTGATCGGCGCCAACGCGGCGATGTATGCGCTGGGCGTTCTCGCCATGGCGCCGCGCTTGCCCGGGTCGATCACCCGCTGGGGCAGCTGGCCGTTGCTGGTGTTCGGCCTGCTCGTTGTGGCGCTGACGCTGCCGTTGTTCTGGCTGCTGCCGTGGATCGGCGTGTGGTTCGTGCTGAGGTTCCTGCTCGGCGTCGGCTCCGAGACGGTGATGGTGCTGACCGAAACCTGGGTCAGCAACTCCAGCGAGGAAGCCCGACGCTCGACCAACATCGCCGTCTACACCGCCAGCCTGTCGGCGGGATTCGCGATCGGTCCGGCGATCCTCAGCGTGCTGGGCACGCACAGCTGGGTGACGTATGCGGTCGGCGGTGTCCTGCCGCTGATCGCGTTGGGCGTGCTCGCCGCCGGACGCGCACGACCGCGCGCTGTCACCGGAAGTGGCGATTCCCGCGGTCTGCTGGCACTGGCCGCCGCCGCGCCGCTGGCGATGGCCGGCACCGCGCTCAATGCCGCGCTGGAGGCTGCCGGCCTGTCGATGCTGCCGATCTATGCCGTGCAACAGGGCTGGTCGCCGGCATCGGCCAGTTTGCTGATCTCGACGTTGATGCTCGGCGCGATCGTGCTGCAGCTACCGATCGGCTGGCTCGGCGACCGCTTCCCGCGGCGGCCGCTGATCCTGCTGCTCAGCGTGCTGTCGGCCGCAGGCGCCTGCTTGTGGCCATGGGTGATGGCCAGCGCGCCGCTCGCCTACGGATTGCTGTTCGTCTGGGGTGGCGCATTCGTCGGCATCTACACCCTGATCGTCACCGAGGTCGGCACGCAGTTCCATGGCAGCGAACTGGTTGCCGTGTATGGCGCCATGTCGGTGGCCTGGGGTGCAGGCGCGCTGCTGGGGCCGCTGGGCGCGGGCCTGGCGCTGGAAATCTCCGCGCACGGTTTGCCGTGGTTCGCTGCGGTTTGCTGTGCGCTGTTCGCGCTGGGACTGATGATGTCGCCGCGCGCTGCCGAGCCGAACGTTTGAAGCGGCCGACCCGAAGGCCGGCCGCTTCCGCATCAGGACATCACGCCGACGGTGCGTCGTCCGTGAACCGCTCGTGCAGCTTCACCGGCGCGACCTTGGATTGTTCGCGCTTGCGGATCCAAAGGTTGATCATCTCGACGAACACCGAGAAAGCCATCGCCGCGTAGATGTAGCCCTTCGAGATGTGCTGGCCGAAGCCATCGGCGATCAGCACCAGGCCGATCATGATCAGGAAGCTCAGCGCCAGGATCTTCACGGTCGGGTGGCGCTCGACGAAATCGCCGATCGGTCGGGCGAACATCAGCATGAAGACGATCGAGATCAGGATCGCGGTGACCATCACCCAGCGCTCGTCGACCATGCCCACGGCGGTGATGATCGAGTCCAGCGAGAACACGATGTCGAGCACCATGATCTGGGCGATGATGCTGGCGAAAGTCGCCGTCGCCGCGCCGACGCTGACATGCTCGCTGGCGCCTTCCAGTTTCTGGTGGATCTCATGGGTGGCCTTGCCGATCAGGAACAGGCCGCCGCCGATGAGGATGAGGTCGCGCCAGGAGAACTCATTGCCCAGCACCGAGAACAGCGGTGCGGTCAGGCTGACGATCCAGGCAATGGCCAGCAGCAGGCCCAGTCGTGTCACCGCAGCCAGGGTGATGCCCAGTCGGCGGGCCTTGTTGCGCTGCTCCGGCGGCAGTTTGCCGGCCAGGATCGAGATGAAGATGATGTTGTCGATGCCGAGCACGAGCTCGAGCGCGGTCAGCGTCGCCAGTGCAATCCAGATTTCGGGGTTCAGCAGTACGTCCATTGGGAGCTCGTCGGAAGGGCAGGGGTGCCACGACGACTGCGTATCCGATGGACGCACCTTCGCCGTGGAACGGCGAAGGTCTTGCTCGCAGGCCGCCTCAGGCGACCTGCTGCTGCACCGGGGACGAATCCCGTAATGACGGTGACAGCATTGGGAGCTACTCCCCTTCGTGACCGCGATGGTAATGCATATTGCCGGCCCGGGAACCCTCGGCTGTGCCATTCGTGTCCAGTGCTGAACGAGACGTTCATCACGAGATAACAGTGATAGACTCCCGCGACTCGCATCAGGCCCGGCTATTGGCAGGGACCGTTTGCGAAGGCCCTCCCCACTTCTGACGGCGGGGGGCGACAGGGGATTTCCGACGTATTGCAGGTTGCGTTGCCGCAGTGAAGCGGCGACGTCGTTTTCGTGCGCGTGGCGAGCACTCTGCATGCCCCCGCGACCATCAGGATGAAAGGGGACATCGTGGGAATTTCGTTGAGCACGCATCGCGCGTGGCGTCGTTTTGCGCAGTCGATGGTCATGCTGCTGTGCGCGGCCGCGCCATTGGCGCAAGCGGCCCCGTTCAACGACGACTTCACCTCGCCGTTCTTCGACTCTCCAACCACCGCGGTCACCCGCGTGCTGGGAGGAACCTCCTTCCGATACACCTTCACGGGTAGCGGCGACCTCGCGTGGGACGACACGACCTACCTCGGCAACCCGATGCTGTCGGCAAATTCCTCCGCGCCGCCCGACGCCAGTATCGAAAGGGTCACCATCGCCCGCAGCGATGGCGCCGACTTCATTTTCCAAGGCCTCCTCGTTGATGTCCTGATGGGCGAGTCGGTGACCGTCCAGGCCTACCGTGACGGCGTCCCCACGGGCACGCCGCGGACAGTGGCCCCGGGAACGTCGGTCAGCCTGAGCTTCGGCCGACTGCTGGTCGACGAGGTGCGGCTGACCTCGAGCGACTTCTTCCTGACCAACTTCGACAACATCAGCGGCGACAGCGAAGCGCCGGTACCGCCGGTGGTCAGCGACAGTCGGATCAGCGTCTCGGGTGCGAGCGGAACAGGCGGGGCGTACAAGATTGGCGACACCGTCACTGCCACCTGGAACAACACGGCCGGCGGCGACAACAACGGTGGCGTGACCGGCGTCACCGTCGACTTCAGCCAGTTCGGCGGTGGTTCGGCAGTGACCGCGACGGAGAGTTCCGGGACATGGACCGCGACCTACACGATCACTGCGAGCGCCATCGATGCGGCGAACCGCAACGTCAGCGTGACGGCGACCAACGTGGCCGGATCGACCACCCGGGCCGACAGCTCCAATGCCACCGTCGACAGCGTGGCGCCGACGGTCAGCGACGGACGCATCACCGTCTCCGGTGCCTCCGGTACCGCAGGCGCCTACAAGATCGGCGACACGGTCACCGCTACCTGGAACAACACGGCCGGTGGCGACAACAATAGCGACTCGATCAGTTCGGTAACGGTCAACTTCGCGCAGTTCGGCGGCGGCGCGGCGGTTGCGGCGACCAACAGCAGCGGCACCTGGACCGCCACCTACACCATCACTGCCGGGTCAATCGACAACGCCAGCCGCAATGTATCGGTCACCGCGACCGACAACGCCGGCAATGCGACCACGACGTCCGATTCCAGCAATGCCACGGTGGACAACATTCGTCCCACCGCAAGCAGCATCGCGGTGAACGGCACGCCGACTGCGGGCGCCACGAGCATTGCGTTCACCGTTGCCTTCAGCGAGCCGGTCGGCAATGTCTCCACCGATGATTTCACCCTGGTGGGCACCGGCACTGCGTCGGCCAGCATCGACAGCGTTTCCGCCGCCGGCGGTGCCAGCGTCAACGTCAACATCGTCGGCATCACCGGTAACGGCTCGCTCAGGCTGGACCTCAATGCCGCCACCGACATCACCGACGACGCGGGCAATGCCCAGGCCGGCTTCAACGGCGGTTCGGTCCATACCGTGGTGATTCCCGTTGCGCCAGGCGCGCCGACGATCGGTACCGCGACGACAGGCGACGCGCAGGCGTCCATCACGTTCACCGCGCCTGCCAGCAATGGCGGGTCCGCGATCACCACCTACACCGCGACGGCCAGTCCCGGTGGCGCATTCGGAACCTGCGCAGGGCCTGCGGCCTGCACTGCCACGGTGACGGGCCTGAGCAACGGCACGGCTTACACCTTTACCGTCACGGCGACTAATGCCATCGGCACCAGTGTGTCCTCGGCGGCGTCCAACCCGGTCACGCCAAAGGCGAGCCAGTCGATCACCTTCGCCAACCCCGGTGCGCAGAACTTCGGCACGTCGCCCACCTTGACGGCCTCGGCAACGTCCGGCCTTGCGCCGACCTTCAGCTCCTCGACGACCGGTGTCTGCACGGTTACTTCCAATGGCGTGCTGACTTTCGTCACGGCCGGCACGTGCACCATCGACGCCGACCAGGCAGGCAACAGCACGGTCGATGCGGCGTCGACGATCACGCGTTCCTTCACCGTCAACAGTGTGGTTCCGTCGGCGCCGACCATCGGCACCGCGACGGCCGGCGACACCCAGGCCACGGTGACGTTCACCGCGCCCGCATCGACGGGTGGCGCTGCGATCACCCAGTACACGGCGACGGCCAGCCCCGGCGGGGCCACCGCTACAGGTGCCGCCTCCCCGATCACCGTGACCGGGCTGACCAATGGCGAGGCTTACACCTTCACCGTCACCGCGACCAACATGGCCGGTACCGGCAGCGCATCGGCGGCCAGCAATTCGGTGATGCCGGCAGCGCCGCAGCTCATCACGTTCAACAATCCGGGCCCGCATAACTTCGGTACGTCACCCGTGGTGACGGCCACCGCAACGTCGGGGCTGACGCCGACCCTCAGCTCTTCGACGACCGGCGTGTGCACCATCACTCCCGTCGGTGTGCTCACCTTCGTGACGGCGGGTAGGTGCACGATCAACGCTGATCAGGGTGGCAACAGCAGCTACCTGCCGGCGCCGCAAGTGTCGCGATCGTTCACCGTCAGCGCAGTGGCGCCCGGGGCGCCGACCGCGGTCAGCGCAAGCGCCGGCAATGCCCAGGCGAACATTGCCTTCACCGCACCGGCCTTTGTCGGCGGCGCCGCGATCACCGGCTACACGGTGACCTCCAGTCCGGGCGGGGTCACCGCCACGGGTGCCGCTTCGCCGCTCACGATGACGAACCTGGTCAACGGAGTGACCTATACCTTCACCGTGACGGCCACCAATGCGGCCGGTACCGGTGTGCCCTCGGCCCCGTCCAACGCGGTCACGCCCGTGCCGGCACTGGTGGCGTCGCCAGTCAGCGCGAACATTCCGTACGCGGCCAACGCCACCGCAATCACGTTGAACATCGTCGGCAATGCGAACGCGGTGGCTGTTGCCGGTGCGCCCGCACACGGCACCGCCGTTGCCAGCGGCACCTCGATCACGTACCGGCCCAATCCCGGTTATGCGGGCCCGGACAGCTTCAGCTACACCGCCACCGACGCCTACAGCACGACTGCGCCGGCCTCCGTCAGCATCACCGTGGCCAATGCGGCGGTGGCATTGGATGCGTCCGCGATGCCGGGTGCGACGGGCGGCTCCGCGTACCACCATCAGCTCCATGCCAGCGGTGGTTCGGCGCCGTATAGCTTCCAGGTGGTGTCGGCGAACCTGCCGGCTGGACTGGTGCTCGCCGGCAACGGTGAGCTGTCGGGCACACCGACGGTGGCCGGCAGTTTCGACCTGACGGTACAAGTTAGCGACAGCAGCACGGGCACCGGGCCGTTCTCGGATCAACGTGTCTACACGCTGGTGATCGCCGCGCCGCAACTGGTGTTCGCGCTCAGCGCCATGCCTGATGCCACCCACCGGGCCGCCTACGACCAGGCGCTCGACGTCTCCGGCGGAACGGCGCCGTACACCTTCGCCGTGATTGCAGGCGCGCTTCCTGCCGGGCTGAGCCTGGATGCCGCGGGCCGTGTGTCCGGTGTGCCCGAGCAAGCGGGGCAATACGCGTTCACCGTTGAAGCACACGATGCCAACGGCTTTGCCGCCACCTAGGCATTCGACCTGCAGATAGCCCAGGCCACGCAGGTCATCAGCGGTTTTGCCGCCAATCCGGAGGCGCCGGTCTATGTGCGCAATGGCCACTTCGCGCTGTCGGCGACGGGCGGTGCTTCCGGCAACGCCGTGGTGTTTGCCACCACGACGCCTGCGGTCTGCCAGGTCACCGGCGCGAGCGTGGCGATGCTGTCGTCGGGCCTGTGCGCGCTGACCGCGAACCAGGCCGGCGATGGCAACTACCAGGCGGCTGCGCAAGTCACCCTGGAGGTGACCATCGCCGCCGCCGTGCCGACGCTGCAGTGGGTCGACGAGCTGCACAAGGTGTACGGCGAGCCGAGTTTCGACCTGCCCGAACCGCAGAGCGACAGCAGCGGCGCCTTCACCTACAGCAGCGACAACACGCAGGTGGCCACAGTCAATGGCCGCACCGTGACCGTGGTCGGTGCCGGTGTTGCGGTGCTGACCGCCACCCAGGCCGCCGCGGGCAACTTCACCGCGGGCTCGGTGCAGATGCGCCTGCAGGTCGTCGATCGCCCCGATCCGACGCGGGACGCGGACGTGGTCGGCGGACTGCAGGCGCAGGTGGATGCCAGCGTTCGCTTCGCCGCCGTACAGCAGGGCAACATCCGCGGACGCCTGCGCCAGGTGCGCAACGGTGACAACGCCTCCAGCACATCGCTGTCGTTGGCCTATGCCGGCCAAACCGGTTCGCCAGGCATGGCGCTGCCCGTTGGCCAGGCAGTCGGTGGCCGTTGGCCGATGCTGGGCAATGGCTGGGGCATGTGGATGGCGGGCACCGTCAACTTCGGCAAGAGCGGTGAAGGGCGTCGTTACGACTTCCAGACCGACGGTGTCAGCTTCGGCGCCGATCGGGCGCTGGGCGATCATGCGTTGATCGGCCTCGCAGGCAGCATGGCCACGCACGACAGCGATGCCGTCGGTTCCGCATCGAGCGTGAACGCCGACCAGCGTTCGCTCAGCGTGTACGGTTTGTGGGGCGCCGGCGAACACCTCTTCGTCGACGGCATGCTGGCCTACGGCCAGCTCGACTTCGACCTGGTTCGCTGGAGCGAGGCGGCCGGACGCGCTGCCAATGCACGACGCGACGGTGATCAGTTCTTCGGATCGGTGAGCTTCGGCTACGAGCACCGCAACACCCGCGGACTCGCGTTGACAGGCTACGGTCGCCTCGACGGCAGCCGGACGACGCTCGACCCGTACCAGGAAGGCGGACTGGGCATCTATGACCTCAGCTACCGCGAGCAGACGGTGCAGAACACCTCGCTGGCCGTGGGCATGGAAGGCAGCTACGAGTTCGCCGGTTTGAATGCACGCTACCGTCCCTTCTGGACCGTGGAGTACACCCAGGCGCTGGAGAACCAGGGGCTGGCGCGCATCAACTATTCGCAGCAGCCGGTATCGAGCGACTACGGCCTGCGCCTGCGCAGCTACTACGACGATCTGTTCGCGATCGGCGCGGGCATGGATGTACGCCTGCGCGCCGGCTGGCTGTTCACGCTGCTGGTCGGTCACGAGCAGGGCGGCAACTCCACCCGCGCCAACAGCGTCGGCCTCTCGATCTCGTACGGCGCTTCCGGCGCCCGCCCTGCATCGGCGCCGGCCTCCGGCGTTGCAGATCAGGAGCCAGCGTGCACGGGTCGCCAGTGCCGTCGACAAGGAGCGCCCTGATCGCCGGTTAAGCCAACCATGGCCATTTCTTCGCGCTTCGTTTGCAACAGGTTTGGCAGCATCACTGTTCACGCGAAGTCGAGTGGAGATGCCCCATGCATGAATCAACCGCGCATAGCACCCTGAAGACGCTGTACGGCGTCGCCCTGGCTTTTGCCGCCGGTGCGCTGGCGATGTACCTGATGGACCCCAACACCGGGCGCAGGCGTCGCGCGCTGATTCGCGACCGCGGGGCGTCGCTGGGCAACGACGCCGGGCACTACGTGCGCGGCAAGGCCAAACGCGCGGCGCATCGCCTCAAGGGCGTCGCCGCGCGCGGACGCGCCAGCCTGTCCACCGAGCTGCTCGACGACGACAGGCTGCACGACCGCATCCGCGCCCGGCTCGGGCGCGTGGTGGGTCACCCGCACGATGTTGAAGTGCATGTGCACGACGGATGGGTGCAGCTCAAGGGCGCGGTGGCCGAGGAGGAGTTCGAGGACCTGCTGCGCGAGGTCTCGTCGATGCGCGGCGTACGCAATCTTGAAAGCCTGCTGCGCACGACTTCGCCGCCGCCACAGCCGGAGGGGCCGCGACTCGGCCCGCATTGATCCTGCTGCCATTGAAGGACCTGGCCGAAGCAGCGGCCGGGTTCTCGATCACGCATCACCCTTGAAAGCCGCAGCCTGTGCGGCATATGCGCGCTTGTACGCCGGTCGCGCTTCGCCACGAGCGACGTAGGCGGACAGGTTCGGGTACTCGTCGACGATGCCCGATCGCTTCAGTCGGATCAGCACGGACACCATCATCAGATCGCCCGCGCTGAAAGCGCCATCGAGCCAGTCGGCATTGCCGAGGCGATCGGAAAGCGGTCCCAGCCGTTCGCGTACACGGTCCTCGACCAGCGGCAGGCGCTCCTTGTTCCACGGCTTGTCGCGTTCCAGCAGCCTGGCGTTGGTCAGTTCGAGGATTGGCGGCTCGACGGTATTGACCGCGGCGAACATCCACGTGATCGCGCGCGCCCGGGCATCGCCATCGTCCGGCAGCAGGCCCTTATGGCGCTGCGCGATGTGGAGCACGATCGATCCGGTCTCGAACAGCACCAGGTCGCCTTCCTCGTAGGTCGGAATCTGGCCGAAAGGATGAAGCGCCAGGTGCGCCGGCTCCTTCATCGCCTGCATGGAAACAGGGCGGACCTCATAGGGCTGGCCGACTTCCTCGAACGCCCAGCGCACGCGCGTATCTCGCGCCAGCCCCTTGCCGCCGTCAGGCGAGCGATCAAAGGCGGTAATGGTCGGGATCATTGAATCGCTCCGGTGTGGAATGCCGGTCGTCCGGCTTCACGATACAGACGAACGACCGGACCCGGATTCGACAAGCCCAACCTAAAGCTGCGACTCGATCGGCAACCAGCCCGAGGCCCACGCGACGGCCCGCATCCACCAGTCCGCGTCGGGCTCGTGCTCGATCTCCACCGGTTCGGGCTGTGTGCGATCGAGCCAGCGAAGCTCCCCCTGCCGGTTTCGATACACCCAGTAGCTCATGGCGGGAGAAGTCAGGCGCAGGTACTCGTCGCGAACCTGTGTGGCGATGACCGGGTCGTCGAACAGCACGCCCATCTCGGTATTGAGGTTCTTCGAGCGCGGGTCGACGTTGAACGATCCGACGAAGCCGCGCGCATCGTCGAGCACCAGCGCCTTGGTGTGCAGGCTGACGCCCTGGCGAACCACGCGCGGCATCTCTTTCGCATGCACTTGCGAGCGCAGTTCGTAGAGGTCGACCCCATGCAGGAGCAGTCGTTCCCTGTAACCGGCGTAGCCGCTGTGCACGGGGTAGACATCGGTGGCCGCCAGCGAGTTGGTGACGACGCCGACTCTGACTCCGCGTCCAGTCAGGGCGGCGAGCATGGCCGCGCCATCATTGCCCGGAACGAAGTACGGCGAAATCACCATCACCTTGCTGCGTGCCGCGGAGATCATTGGCACCAGGTGCCCCACCAGCCACTGTTCGCGGTCGTCGCTTCTCCATTTGATCGGTGGGTCGGCAAAGACTTCAATCCCGACGCTCCAGTGCGGACTGAGCGCATGCTGGTAGTAGTCGCGCACCAGCTGCGAGTCGGCGACGCGATCGAGGTATCGCCTGGCGCGTTCGCTGCGCGCATCGCGATGGACTTCGTCCAGCAGGTTGCGCAATGCCTCCGGCGCCTGTGCGCCAAGGGTGGCGATCGGCACCGCGGCTGCACTGTTCCAATAGCGGTCGAAGAGCGCGCTCGCCTGCCCGGAGGCCGGTCCGAGCAGCAGCAGGTCGAGATCGCGGAAGTTGACCTCGGTCGCGGCGCCGAAGTAGCGCTCGCCGATGTTGCGACCGCCGATGACGGCAACGCGGCCGTCTGCGATCCAGGCCTTGTTGTGCATGCGGTGGTTCATGCTGAACAGTCGCCGCAGCAGTTCGAAGGCGCGGCCGGGACCGGCGCGGTTGCGGAACGGGTTATAGACCCGCAACTCGATGCCGGGATGGGCGTCCATGGCCAGCAAGTGCGGATCGAGGCCTGCGGCATTCATGTCGTCGAGCAGGATGCGCACGCGCACACCGCGCTCGGCGGCAGCGTGGACTTCGCTGGCGAGCATTCGCCCGGACAGGTCGTTGTGCCAGATGAAGTACTGCAGGTCGAGGCTGCGACCGGCCTTGCGCGCCGACACCGCGCGCGCGGCGTAGGCGTCGACGCCATCGGTCAGCACGACCGTGCCGGTCTTGCCGGGATGGGCAGCCAGCAGCGGCGACAGCTCGCGGTCGATGTCGGTCTGCGCCGCCTGCAGGGGCAGGGTATGGCTGGGCCTGCCGGTTGCCGGTGGGGCGAGGTGGTTGACGAGCAGCAGGCTGGCGCCGATGAGCGCGAGCAGCAGCAAGAATGCAACGGCAAACCAGGGCCACATCGGTTTCTCCGGGGCGTTGGCAGTGGGCGGCATGTGAGGGCGAGCCTGGCCAGCAGGCGTCCGTTGGCCCATCACAGGCGAAGGATTCGCAGGACTTCTGCAACCACCTGCGGGTTGTCATGCAGGCGATGTCCGTCTTCGACCACCAGGCACGAGGCGGCGCCGGGAATCTGCGCGCTGTCGAGCGGCACGACGCCGTCGGTCTGCTGCCGGCGGCCCGGCTGCACGCCGGCAATGGTGTGGAAGCTGATGCCCGCGGGTGGCAGCAGCGATTCGGTTGCCCGCCGGACCGGTTGCTCGGACTGCAGCGTGGCGATGCTGTTGATCCAGCCCTGCTGGAAGGTGTGCAGCAACTCCGGCCGGATCGCTTCCGGGTTGGCCATGGCAATGCGCTGCAGGGCATGCACTTCGGCCGTGCGTCGACCGACCAGGGCGCGCGTGACCTGTCCCAGTGGCGTTGCGGCGCTGGGGCTGCCGCGATGCGGCGCGGCCAGGAACACCGCGCGCGCGATGCCGGGATAGGAATGGAAGGAGAAGAGCCGCCGTATGACTTGCAGATCTTCGACGCTGGCATCGAGCGACCCGGGCGGAACCAGGAAGGCGGCGTTCCACAGCGCATCGCCGCTATCCACGCACAGCAGTCGTGCAATCACGCCACCGAGGCTGTGGCCGACCAGCACCGCACCCGAGCGGGCAGGGGCATCGCCGTCCGGATCGAGCATTTGCCAGGCGGCGTCCAGGTAACCCTGTATCCGTGAGCGGGTCACCAACAGCGGCTCGTCGGTCGGGTAGATCACCTGCCAGATCTGGTATCGGGCACGAAGCTCGTCCATGCCCCACACGGCGTTGGACAGATGCGCCCAGATCAGGGGAATGCTGCCCAGTCCATGGATCATCACCAGCGGCCGCTTGTCCGGATCGTAGTCCTCGAGCAGGTACAAGCCTGCGCGATGCTCGATCGCCTCTCCACCGAGCAGGCCCCACAGCCCGGTGCGCGCCAGCTTCGAGATTCGCATGGCCCAGGCATAGGCGGCCGAGGTGTCGCTGGCGAGCTGGCGCCGATGAGGACCAATGGCAATGGCGCCGATCTTCTGCGGGTCGGCGAACACCAGGATCGGCGGCGCATCGCTCTGCGCGGGGTCCGGTTCGATCCAGGCCGTGAGGTTCCGGAATGCGCCGAAGAGAGGTTGCAGCCGGCCGTATGGCTCGTCGTCATGGCGACGGGACAGCGCCGCCACGGGCACACCGAACCCCGGGCGAGCGAAGCGTTCACCACCGAAAGCATCCATCGGCACGTCGCGGGCGAGCCTGATCCGCACTGGCGGCACAAGCCAGGGCGATACCTGGCGAAACTCGACCTGCAGACGGATGCCGTCCACCTGCAGCAGGCCGGGCGACCAGCCGTGCGGATGCTGTTGCAGCAAGCGCGACAGCAGTTCGGCGGTCGCCTGTGTCGCCAATGTCGCCGCTGCATCGGCGCGCGAGGGGTCGTCGGTGTGCAGCGCGCGGTAAGCGTCGGTGGCGCACTGCAGCCACGCCGGCAACGCACGGTGACCTGCTTGCCCGGCTCGACTGGCCCAGTGGCGTGCCGATTCGAGCGCGTTGGCGGCACACGCGTCCAGGGACGCAGGCGCCGGCGTGCCGGCACTGTCGCACGATGATCCGGCAGTCGACTGCGACGAGCTCATATCCCGAATCGCGCACGCCGGCGATCGTGCCGGCGCCGGCCAACAAGGCACGGAAATGCGCCTCCTCCCGGGGACACGGTAGGGCCGGTCCAGTTGCAGCGGTAGGCCCGGCCGCCTCCACCCGGTGTTGCCCCGGGCGCAACAATGCGCCGGCCGGCTGTCCGCTTCCGGGTCTCGCCACCGTTGCATGAGCTTGTGCTCATCACTCCGGGGGACTCCACCATGACCGCCGCCACGACCGCCGCCTGCCTGCTGCGCTTGTCCGTACTCACGCTCGGCCTGGGAATCGCAGGTCCGGGCCTGTGCGACGCGCCCGGGACTGCAACGCAGGCGCTCCCGCAGGGCGCGGAGGCCCGCTTCGAGTACCTTGACGTCAATCGCGACGGTGTCCTGAGCAAGTACGAGTACGACAGTGACATCGCCTTCGAAACCGCCGACCGCGACCACAACTCACTGATCTCCCCCAGTGAGCTGGAGGCGATCCTGGGACCGCAGGCGCCCGGCGTGCCGATCGCCGACCGGCTCATCATTGCCGATCTCGACAGCGACGGCGAACTCAACGACAACGAACTTCGTCGCGCCCTGGAAATGCGCTTCGGCTGGCTCGACCGCAACAGCGACGGCAACCTCGACCTCGAGGAAATGAAATCCGGTTACGGCGTTCGCGTCCGTCCCTGATCAAACGTCGCGTGCAGGAGCGCGATCAGGCGGGAGCCGCATGCAGGTGCTCGTAGAGGATCGTCGCGCCCACCAGGATCAGGATCACGCCACCGACCATCTCGGCGCGCTTTCCGATCAACGTGCCCAGCGCCCGTCCCGCCATGATCCCCAGCGTGACCATGGTGAACGTGCACAGCGCGATCACGACGGCGACGACCAGGATGTTCACGTCGACGAAAGCCAGGCCGACGCCGACGGCCATCGCATCGATGCTGGTCGCCAGGCCGGTGAGGGCCAGCGACCACATCCCGGCCCTGCCTTGTCCGGCGACTGATCCTTCGGCGTCGCCATCGTCGGTGACGGCCTTGTAGATCATGTGCAGACCCAGCGCTCCGAGCATTCCGAAGGCGATCCAGTGGTCCCACTGCTCGATATGGCGAGAGGCTGCCGAGCCCAGCAACCAGCCAACGATGGGCGTGAGGCCTTCCACCACGCCGAATATCAGTCCGATCCGCAGCGCTTCCGGCCATTGCGGCCTGAGCATGCCGGCGCCTTTACCAAGGGCTGCGGCGAAGGCATCGGTGGACATGGCCAGGCCGAGCAGGACGATGGATATCGGGTTCATCGACGGGGCAGTCCTACTTCTCGTAGGTGATCGCTACATCCGCCGCCGCCGGGCTTTGTTTGAACACCCGCGCACTACCCAGTCCGGACACGGTCAGCGCCGTCTCCGAATCCCATCGCACCTTCAACGGCACGTCACCACTGAGGATCAGGGCGTTGCCGGGGATGTTGGGTTGCTGCGCACTACGCGGCAATACGGCGACCTGCGTGTTGATTTCCGTTGTCGCCCCGCAGTTGCGATGGAACACGACGGCGCGGCTCGCACCGGAAGGCGATGGCACGATGGTGACCGGCTCGTTCCTGCACTGGTCGCCGCAACCACTGACGGCGATGGCCAGCATGGCAAGGAACAGGCTTCTCGGTGAAAGGTTCATGCGATGCCGGCCTCTGCGGTGGATGCAACGACGCTATTCGTCCCCGGCGAGTAGCGTCGCCCGCGCCGGTGATGGTGTCGTGAACGGGGCAGAGCGCGCATTTGCCATCACGTCTGTTTCACATGCGCTGACACGACGATTGGGTCGAAGGTCACATCCCTGGTTCACATCCCTAGAGTCGGAGCGCCGCCCATGAATCGTCTGCAGTCGTGCCTGCTTTGCTGTGCTCTGGTGGCCTTCCTCGCACCGGCTGCACCGGCGGTGCATGCGAGCCAACCCGATGCCCAGGTGCAGGTGTCCAAGCCGGCGACCTCGATGCCGGGCAATCGCTACGCCTGGGTCGACATGCCGCCCCAGCTGGCGGCGGAATTCGACAAGCGCGTGCAGGACCCGAAGCTGCGCGCGAGGCTGCAGGCGGCTTTGGACAAGGCGCTCGCGGCCAAGGGTTACCGGCGTACCAACGACCTGCGCCAGGCCGACATTGCCGTGGCCTACCGCGTCGGCGTGCGCGACAGCGAGGAAACGCTGGTCCGCGACACCGGACTGGCCAGCGCCAATGAGGCCGGTGTCGAGTGCAAGGCCGGTGGCTGTTCGCAGATCGTCACCCAGGGCGTCAACGGCGTGCCGGCGGTGAAGCTGGATACCAAGTCGATGGTCGAAGGCGGGCTGCTGGTGGAAGTGCTGCAGCCAGCTGACATCCGCGTGCTGTGGCGCGCGCTCTATCGCGGTTCCGTGCGCGCCAGCAAGGGGCCGTCGGTCAATCTCGACACGGTGGCCACGAAGACCCTGGCGCAGCTGCCTAAGGCGAGCACGACCTCGCCCTGAGGCTTCACGGGCGGCCCACGCCCGGCGCGGGAGGGCGCCCGCCCGCTCGTCCCGCGCGCAGTGACATCCGCACGCGCCGCAGCGGTGCCTTCAGCGGCAGTGCGAGGTGCCGATAGAAGAACGACACGATCCGTCGCGATGCCGGGACGCGGCGCGCCAGTCCTTCCTCGATCGTGTAGAGGCACGGCGCGCAGATGCCGCAGGGCCTGCCATGCACGGGCGTGTGGCAGAACCAGGTCATGTCCATGATCTCGCTCCAGCCTTCGGCCGCTGCTTGCCGGTCGATGCCCACCTTGTCGATGTGGAACAGCGGAAAGCTGAAGTAGCGGAACAGGCGGAACTCGGCCGTGTGGGCATGGCGGGGGTCGACGCGGACGTTGCGGTAGCCGTCCGGGTGATCGAACTCCAGCGCATAGGGCCGTACCAGCGCCTGCACCTTGTCGTCCACGTGCACGCCCAGTTCCATCTCGCCGATTGCGTTGTGCTTGCAGAACGATGGCAGCCACGCGTACTGGCTGCCGATGAACATGCGCCGGCGGATCTCCCGCAGCGCGGCATTGATCTCGTCGTCTTCGACGACGTCGCAGACCGAGGCGATCCGGATAGGCTGAAGCAGCTCACGGGTACGCGGATAGGTCGCGCGCAGGTGGTCGCCGATGCGGACCATGGTCTGCAGCTCGATCTGCGTCGAGGCCCGGGTCGGATCTTCCAGGTAGTAAGGAACCACCGGAACGCGATGCTTCAACAACAGCTGCAACAAGCGGAACGTCGAGTCCCACCCGCCCGTCCAGAGCAGGTTCACGGTGGATCCGCGTTTGTCATCACGCGTGGCTTGCATCGTGCGTCCATCCATACGAAGGCCTATATGGCACGTCAGGCCGTGAACAAAAGCTGCACGGCGCGTTTCGCTCATTCAAAACGGATCGTGAATCGCGGAGCATCGAATCCTGATGATGAATACGCCTGAGATTGCGTGCAGCGAACGCAGATCAAACATTCAGTGAACCATCGCTCGAAATTGCGACGTGATGGTCTACGCAACGTGAAATGCGGCACCGCTTTCCGAGGCTATGCTCGGCCAGAACTCTCCAGGGTTGGACGAATGACATTGCTGAAGAGCCAAGACGCGCAGACGACACCATCATCCATCGAATCCGTATCGATGCCTTCCGGCGCGTGGGATCGGCAGAGCTTCTGGCAGTTTGCCGACGCGGCCAAGGAAGCGACGGAAGCACTGGCGGCGCAGAAGATGAAAGTATTGCCGCAGCTATCGATCGAGGATCTGCGCCAGGTTTGCGTGCAGTACCGGTTCTTCACCATCGACTACATCAGCGACCTGGCCCTGTTGCTGGCGAAGTTGCCGTTCGGTGGCCTGCGCAGCCTGCTCAGCGAGATCCTTGCCGAGGAACTGGGCGAAGGCGATCCGGACAAGGCGCATCCGGCGATCTACGACCGCTTCCTGACGACCATAGGTGTCGGGCCGGCGCAGCTGGAGCGATGCATTCCCGCCAATCGCAGGAACCTCGACAGCCTGACGCGGCAGCTGGGCGCGCGCAGCTCCGCGTTTGGCGTTGGCTTGCGCGGGATGGGCGGCGAGTGCCTTTGCCAGACCTATCTGTCGGTGCTGTTCGAACACCTCAAGACACATCCCTACATGGTCGAGAACGCCGAACGCATCGACTGGGAGTTCTGGACCATCCATACGGGGGAGCAGGACATCATCCACGGCGAGCTGACGCGACAAGCCATCGACGATTACATCCGGCACGAACCCGAGGCGCTGTCCGAGTTGGCCGACGGTTACGAATGCAGCATCACCGCATGGAACCTGTTCTGGCAGAACATCTTTGCAACGTGCACGATCCGGCCAGGCGCGGTGTCATGAACCAGGCGAGGCCGAGGGTGCCGTCCACAATCACGCAGTTCCACCTGGCGTTCCCGGTCCGCGACCTGGATGAGGCGCGCGGTTTCTATGGTGGCGTGATCGGCTGCCCGCAGGGCAGGAGTGACGTCAACTACCAGGACTTCGATTTCTTCGGCCACCACCTGGTCGCCCACCTCGGCGGCGACAGCCAGCCCGTGCTGGACAGCCGGTTCGACGGCGAAGCGGTGCCGGTTCCGCACTTCGGCATGAACCTGGACCGTGAGGCGTGGGAGACGCTGGCCAAGCGTCTCCGGGCAGCTGGCATCGCCTTTGCCGAGGAGCCGCACCTGCGGCTGAAGGGCAAGCCAGGCCAGCACGTGACGATGTTTCTCTTCGACCCTTCGGGCAATGCGCTAGAGTTCAAGTCGTTCGACGACCCGGAACAGACCTTCATCCCCTGAGGGCGCAAAGCCAATGCGTGACGTCTCCCCTGATGCCGTGCCCAGTGCGGGCGCGGCGCCACCTGTAGCTGCGAAATCCGCCGCTGCCCGCGATGACCGCCTGCATGTACTGCATTCCTGGTCGGCCCATGGCGCGCTCGATCCGCTCGTCGTCACCGGCGCGTCCGGTGTCCACTTCCACGACGAGAGCGGGCGACGCTGGCTCGACTTCTCCAGCCAGCTGGTCAACGTCAACGTCGGCCACCAGCACCCGAAGCTCATTGCGGCGATCAAGGCGCAGGCCGAGGTGCTGTGCACGGTCGCGCCGTACCACGCCAACCCCGCCACCAGCGAAGCGGCGCGGCTGATCGCCGAGGTGGCACCGGGCGACTTGAACCGGGTCTTTTTCACCAACGGCGGCGCCGAAGCGATCGAGAACGCGATCCGCATGGCGCGCCTGCATACCGGCCGCCACAAGGTGCTGACCGCCTACCGCAGCTACCACGGCGCCACCGCCGGTGCGATCACCGCCACCGGCGATCCGCGGCGCTGGGCATCCGAGCCCGGCGCGCCCGGCTTCGCCCGCTTCTGGGGACCGTATCCGTATCGCTCCGCATTCCATGCAGCCACCGCGCATGAGGAATGCGAACGCGCACTGGCGCACCTGGCCGACACGATCATGGTCGAAGGCGGGCAGGGCATCGCCGCGATCGTGCTCGAACCGGTGATCGGTTCCAGCGGCGTCCTGGTGCCGCCCGATGGCTACCTGCAGGGCGTGCGCGCGCTGTGCGACAAGCACGGCATCATGCTGATCGCCGACGAAGTCATGGTCGGTTTCGGCCGCTGCGGCGAATGGTTCGCGGTGGATCGCTGGAAGGTGGTGCCGGACCTGATCACCTTCGCCAAGGGCGTCAACTCCGGCTACGTGCCACTCGGTGGCGTAATCATGAGCGACGCCATCGCCGCCAGCTTCGAATCGCGCGCCTATCCCGGCGGGCTGACGTACTCCGGCCATCCGCTGGCGTGCGCCGCGGCCGTGGCGTGCATCGGGATCTACAAGGACGAGGGCATCATCGATCACGCCCGGCGTCTGGGCGACGAGGTGATCGATCCGGCGTTGCAGGCGATCCAGAAGCGACACCCCAGCGTCGGCGACGTTCGCGGGCTGGGTGTGTTCTGGGCGATCGAGCTGGTACGCGACCGCAATACGCGGGAACCGCTGGTGCCGTTCAATGCCTCCGGCGCCGACAACGCGCCGATGACCATGTTCGCGGCCGCCTGCAAGCAGCAGGGCCTGTGGCCGTTCGTGGTCGGCAACCGCCTGCACATCGCGCCGCCGCTGATCATCGACGAGCAGACCATGCGCGAAGGCCTGGCCATCATCGACGAGGCGCTGGCCACGGCCGATCGCTACTGCGTCGGATGAGGTGAAAGTGGTGGCCCATCGCCGCCCCGGATGGCTATGATCGGCCTCATGCCGTCACTGCTCGCAGCCGTTCTGGATTCGCTGGTATTCGTCGTCCTCGCCTGGTGCGTGTGGCGTGCGCTGGGCCGATCCATTCCCATCGCGGTGATCCCGATCATCATCGGGTTGGTGCTGGCGGGAACCGGAGTGATACCTGCCTCCTGGGGGCTGCCCTCCGCGATCGGCGAGGACATCGGTTGGCTCGGCGTGCTGCTGCTGGCCTTCGCGGCGGGACTGGAGACCCGGCAGGAGGCACACCTCCCGGCCAACCCGGGTGCAGCCTCGCAGGCGCGTCCGCGCAAGCGGCGCTTCCTTGCCAGCGCGGCGGTCGCGTTGCTGCTGCCATTCTGCGTCGGTACCGTTGCCGCCCATTTCTACTTCACCCGCTTACCCGGCTGGGCCGCGCCGAATGGTGGTGAGTGGCTGGGTTCGATCGCGATCGGGCTGTGCGTGGCGGTCAGCGCGCTACCGGTGCTGATCGGCATCGTTCGCGAACTGGGTCCCTTGCATCGTCGTCTCTCGCAGCTGGCATTGAGCATCGCGGTGATCGATGACGCCGTGCTGTGGATCGGTCTGGCAGCGGTATTGCTGGCTGCCAACGGCGGCTCGCTGCTGGACGGTGTTTCGGGCACGCAGGTGCTCGCGCTGCTGCTGCTCGTGGCGCTGGCGCTGATCGGCTCGACAGTAAAGCGCCTGGGCCTGTCGCCGCCGCGCTGGCTGGTGTGGGCGGCGTTGCCGGTGCTGTTGTTCGCGGGTTCCTGGTCGACGTCGCAGCTTGGTCTGCATGAGCTGCTCGGCGCCTATTTCGCCGGCGCGATGGTGCCGCAGGCGTGGTCGAAGCAGGTGCCGGTCGAGCGCATAGGCCAGTTCGCACTGCTCGCGCTGGCGCCGCTGTTCTTCGGCCATAGCGGCATGAAGATCGACGGCGACGTGCTCGGCTGGGCATCGCTACAGGCATCGGTCGTGCTGCTGGTGCTGGCGGTGACCGCCAAGCTCGCAGCGGTGCTGATCTGTCCGCCTGCGCCGCAGTTGCCGCGACGTGAGGCCCTGGCAGTTGGCGCGCTGCTGCAGTGCAAGGGCCTGATGGAAATCGTCGCGGCCACCATCCTGCGCGACAAAGGCCTGTTGTCGGAGCATGCGTTCGCGGCGCTGGTGACACTGGCCGTGCTGTCGACGCTCCTCACCGGCCCCGCATTCCGCTGGCTGGTAAGGCCACGGATGGTGGAATCTCCGAGCCGCGAGATGGCTTGAGGGGCTTGCGGTTGATTCTGCGGAGTGGCGTCGTCCGCCGACCCGGGGATTGCTCCGCCCCTTAGTCAGACATCCTGTCTGATGCGGGGCGCGGGACATCCATGTCCCGCTGCTGCGCAATCCCCGGCCCGGCGGACGACGCTTCGGCAATTCACTGCACTGTCTTCGTCCGAAGGCCGTCATTCCCGCGAAGGCGGGAACCCAGGGACGTTGCTCCCCGCTTGGTTTTCAAAGCCACGTGAGCCTTTCGCGGGCGTCCGGGACCCAGATCACCGAGCAGACGTGCGAATGATCGAGGGCACGGACACCGTCCAGGGGCCGGCACGGCGCGAGTCCGCCCGGCGCAGATGCATCACGCGGGCACTGCGCTCTCGCCACCAGTCGAAGTCAATAAAACAGTAGAAGCTTTCGGAAGGAGGGGGTGGGGTGTATTTCGCGAACAGTAAACGGAGCGAAGCGGAGGTTCGCGGAATACACCCCACCTCCTCCCCCCACAAACCAACCACGCAAAGAACAAGCCCAACAAAGACAAAGGCCCCTCGCGGAGCCTTTGTCGTTATCGGCGCAACGGCAACGCCTCAATGCCGCGGATGCGCCATCGCAGCACCTTCCGCCTGGCCCAGGTTCTCGACCACCCGCGACCCGCGCATGCCATACCACGCGATATACGCATAGCAGACCAGCGGCACGGCGAATGCCGCCTGGATGCCGATGCTGTCGGCCAGCCCGCCCTGCAGCATCGGCACCAGCGCACCGCCGACGATTGCCATCACCAGCAGGCTCGAGGCCTTGCCGGTCAGCGGGCCCATGCCCTCGATGGCCGAAGCGAAGATGGTCGGGAACATGATCGAGTTGAACAGGCCGATCGCCAGCACGCTCCACATCGCGATGTTGCCCTTGGTGCCCATCGTGGTCGCCAGCAGCACCGCGGCGACGACAGCGAACAGCGCCAGCAGCTTGCGCGCGTCGACCACGGTCATCAGTGCCGCGCCGATGAAGCGGCCGACCATGGCCCCGCCCCAGTAATAGACGAGATAGCGGCTGGCGGTGGCTTCACTCAAGCCGCCGATGTCGGGCTGGGCCATGTAGTTGATCAGGAAGCTGCCGATCGAGACCTCGGCGCCGACATACAGGAAGATCGCCAGCACGCCCCAGCGAAGGTGCGGATGCTGCAGCGTCTCGCGATACGTGTGGTGGTGCAGCTTGTCGCCGGCGTCGGTGGCCTCGCGCAACGACGGGATGCGCAGCAGCAGCACCAGGGCCGCCATCGCGAGCAGGCCGCCCGCCAGCAGCAGGTACGGCACCTGCACCGACTGCGCCTGCGTGGTCTTGTACGCGGCCACCGCTTCCGGCGCCATCGCCGCCAGCTGGTCCGCGCCGAGCACCGCGCCGGACAGGATCAACGGGCCAATGAAGAACGGAAAGACCGTCGTGCCCAGCGAATTCAGTGCCTGCGCCAGGTTGAGGCGGCTGGCCGAAGTGGCCGGGTTGCCGAGCAGGCTGATGTAGGGATTGGCGGCGACCTGCAACAAGGTGATGCCGCTGGCCAGCACGAACAGCGCCGCCAGGAAGACTGCATACGAAGGCAGTCGGGCCGCCGGATAGAACATGGCCGCGCCCACCGCCGCCGTCAGCAGGCCAACGACGATGCTCGACTTGTAGCCGATGCGCGAGACGATCGCGCCCGACGGCAACGACATCAGGAAGTAGGCGCCGAAGAAGGTGAACTGGATAAGCATCGTTTGCGCGTAGTTCATCGCGAACACGGCTTTCAGATGCGGGATCAGCACATCGTTGAGGCTGGTCATGCCGCCCCATGCGAAGAAGATCAGGCTGATCATCGCGATGGTGACGGGGGTGGACAGCTGGCGTTGGTTCATGTGGGCTCCGCTGACGAAAGGATGGGCCTAAGGGGCGCCCGGTGCGTTGCTGACCGCCGCCTGCTGCTGCCTGACGTGGGTCATGATGTTGGCGAAAGTATCGACCCAGTACACATCGCGGTGCCTGGCCAGGTAATCGAGCAGCTCCTGGTGTGCTTCGGCCGAGGTGGTGAGGTAGTCGCCGCCGACGCCGTGGAAGGTGAAGCTCACCAGGCCTTGCCTGCGCCTTGCCTCCTTCACCAGCGCGATCATGTCCTTGCCGCTCATGCCTTCGGTGGAGATTACCGTGACGGCGGCGGGGTCCATTCCGGCGACGTCGGCGGTGACGGCATGGCCGCCGACGCGAACGCCGACGAAGGCATCGGCGACCAGCGCCAGGTAGTTCTGGCCCTGGGCGACGGACTCGTTGCAGGGCAGCGCCATGGTGCGGACTGTCCTGCCGTCGATGGCGTTGAGCATGGTGTTTGCCAGCAGCACCTGGTCCTTCATCTGCTGCGCCGTGGTCGTGTCGAGGTCGCGCTGCGGCTCGACCCACTCGTGGCCTGGGGCCGAGCGCGAGCACTGGTGGAACAACGTGTGGTTGCCCAGCTCATGGCCGTTGGCCGCGGCCGCGCGCCAGTCGGCCAGGCGCGCGGCGACCGGCTTGTTGGCCATCACCAGGAAGAACGTCGCCTTGAAACCGTGCCTGTCCAACGCCGGGATGGCGATGTTGAGCTGCGAATCGAGCGCGTCGTCATAGCCCAGGCTGACTGCGGCCTGCCGTCCCTGCGGCCAGGCGAACGGTTCGGCGGCGATGGCGGCCTGCGAGCCGCCCAGTATCGCCAGCAGGGCCAGCGCCGCCGCAGCGGCGCGGACCTGCGGCCGGTTACGGTGCCGGGCCACAGTCGATCGCATTGGCTTGCTTCGCCGCGCCGGCGACCACCGCCACGCGGGTGAACGCAGCCGCGAACGGCGCCTTTGCTGAGACGCTGAAGGGCACGTCGACGGCACCGACGTCGACCTTCTGGTCAGCGAAGCATTTCAGCGGCACGTTGATCGTCACCTTCTTGCCGATGCCGGCCGCGATCAGTTGCGGCGCGATGTCGACGCTGCCCGAGACCTTGCCCGAAGTCATGCCCACCAGCACCGGCGAGGTCGGTGCCTTCTGCACGACGACGTCGAACTGCAAGCCGCCGCCGGCGAAGGCGAGTGCGTTGAGGTTGTTGGCGCCGGTGCTGCGCGCCAGCAGGCGTGCCGGTGCCAGCCAGGTCACCGACTTGGCGTCCTGCTGCGTGTTGACTTGCGTGGTGGCGACGCGGATCGCCGGCCTGGCCTTCGGCCACTCCAGCGTGTCGTTGAGCGAGGCACCGACCACTTGCGTGGCGCCGCCGGCTTCGACCTGCAGCTGGAACGGCGCGGCGTCGTTGGTGTTGAAGATCGGCAGCGACGTCGCCGGGCCGCAGGCATCGACGTCGGACTCATCCAGCTTCGGCACCGAAGCCGGCTTGGCATAGGTGAGGCCGTAGCCACGCGCGAACAGCGGCGGGCGCTTGGGATCTGGGCGGTTCTCCGGCGCAGGGCAGGCGACGCCTGGCCACGAGAACGACAGGCGACCACGGAAGTCGAAACGCTTCGACGCCACCAGTGCGTCGGCGACACCGCCGCCTTCAGAGCCCGGCAGCCACGCGGCGACGAAGGCATCGGACAGATTGATCAGGTCGTTGCTGTAGAGCGGGCGGCCGGACATGAAGACGGTCACCACCGGCTTGCCGTGCGCGGCGGCCGCCTTCAGCACCGCCAGGTCCTCGGGGTGGCGGCGGCTGTGCGCCATCGTGTCCGAGCCGATGATGTCGCCGTTGGTCTCGGCATACGGCGTTTCGCCGATCACCGCGACGACGACGTCGAACTTGCCCGGATCGGCGGCCGTGCCGGTCGGGTCGAAGGTCACGCGGTCCGCGCCGAGCGCCTCGCGCAGGCCGGCCAGCACGGTCTCGGCGTTGAGGTAGTCGGCGCTGGTGTTGTCGGTGCCCTGCCAGGTCAGTGTCCAGCCACCGGTCTGGTTGGTGTACCTGTCGGCGCTCTTGCCGACCACCAGCACGCGCTGGCCGGCCTTGAGCGGCAGCGCCTTGCGTTCGTTCTTGAGCAGCACCAGCGATTCGCGCACCGCCTCGCGGGCGAGCTCGCGATGCACCAGCGCGTCGGCCTTGCCGGCGTAACGCCCGTCGGACGGCTTGCGGTCAAACAAACCGGCACGCAGTTTCACGCGCAGGATCCGGGTGACGGCATCGTCGATGCGCGACATCGGGATCGAGCCGTCCTCGACCTGGGCGATGGTGTTGGCGATGAACGCCTTCCAGTCCTCGGGCACCATCACCATGTCAATGCCGGCGATGATCGCCTGCGGGCAGCTGGCATTGCTGCAGCCGGGCACCTGGGCGATGCCGTTCCAGTCGGAGACGATGAAGCCGTCGAAGCCGATCTTGTCCTTGAGCGCGCCGGTCAGCAGCGCCTGCGCGCCGTGCATCTTGCCGTAGTCAACGCCGCCGTCGACGTCGTCCCAGCTGTTGAACGAGGCCATCACCGTCTGCACGCCGGCGCCGATCGCGCCGTAGTAACCCTGGCCGTGGACGTTGATCATCTCGCTGCGCGGGATCAGCGCGTTGCCCTGGTCGCGGCCCATGTCGGTGGCGCCGTCGCCGATGAAATGCTTGGCCGTTGCCACCACGGTGCCGTCACCGCGCAGGTCGCCCTGCAGGCCGCGGATGTAGGACGCGGCATAGGCGTGCACGACCGCCGGGTCGGACGAGAAGCTTTCGTAGCTGCGGCCCCAGCGCATGTTCTGGGCGACGGCCAGGGTCGGCGCGAAGGCCCAGTCGATGCCGGTGGCGCGGGTTGCCTGTGCGGTGGCGTGGCCGATCTTCTCGACCAGCTCCGGGTCGTGTGCCGCGCCCAGGCCAATGTTGTGCGGGAACAGCGTCGCACCGACCACGTTGTTGTGGCCGTGCACCGCGTCGGTACCCCAGATCACCGGGATGGGCGTCTTGACCTGCGCGCTCATCGACGCCTGGTGGTAGCTGTCCGCCAGGGCCAGCCAGTCGGCGACGGTCGCGTGCTTGTTCATGGCCGGCCAGGAACCGCCGCCGTTGAGGACCGAGCCGATGTGGTAGCTGCGCACCTCATCGGGCGTGATCGCCTTGATCTCGGGCTGCGTCATCTGGCCGACCTTCTCGGCCAGGGTCATGCCGGCGAGGATCTGCCGGGCGCGCGCCTCGATGGCCGCGTCACGGGCGATGGCGCTGTCGACACGTGGCCAGTCCTGCAGGGCCGTCGCCTGCCCGGAGGACTGGTCGGCCGCAACTCCATTGCCGCCATACAGGAACAGTGCCGCACCGATCGCCAAAAGACTTGCTCCAACGAAAACTCTCGCCTGCACGTTCTGCTCCCCATGGACGATTCTGGCAGCGCAAGGCTGGCCGGGACCATGTCCGGCAGCCGCCGCGCCAGCGATTGACAGCGCTGTCAATACAAGCCGGCAATGCCCCTTGTCAATGTTCGCGACCAGCCATCGCATGGATATGCAAAGCCGTCGCGAAATAGCCCCCGGCGGCCCGGTCCTGGCTGCTGCGCCGCAGCAAGCCTTTGCGATGCATACTCTGGCCGCTCGGAGCCCATGTCCGGTCCTGTCATCGCGGACAGCCATGGTTCTGGCACCATCTGCCGCGTTCCGCCCCCTGGAGCATCCGCCGCTCAATGCGTATTCGAATCGAGGATGTCGCCGCCGCTGCCGGCGTGTCGATGAAGACTGTCTCGCGCGTGCTCAACAACGAGCCCAACGTGCGCGAAGAGATGCGCGAGCGCGTCATGCAGGCCGTGACCGAGCTGCAGTACAAACCCAATCCATCCGCGCGCAGCCTCGCCGGGCAGCGCTCTTACAGCGTGGCACTGGCCTACAACAACCCGTCGCGCAACTACATGATGGAAGTGCAGAACGGCATGCTCGAGGCCTGCCATGCCAGCAACTACAACCTTTTCCTGGCCGCGGTCAGCCTCGGCCGCGAGCGGGTCGCCGACATCCAGGGCCTGTTCCGCAACTTCGGCCCGGACGGCGTGCTGCTGATCCCGCCGCTGACCGACGACAAGTTGATCATCGACGAGCTGGAGAAGATGGGCGTGCCGTTCGCCTGCATCGCGCCCAAGAACGCCGCCGGCCGGATCGGCGTGGCGATGGACGAGACGACCGCGGTGCTGGAACTGATGGCCAAGCTGGTCGAACTCGGCCACACCCGGATCGGTCACATCAAAGGCGCCGCCGCGCACGGTGCCTGCCGCTGGCGATTCGACGGCTATCGCAAGGGGCTGCAGAACGCCGGGATCGAATTCGATCCGGAGCTTGTGGTGCAGGGCGCGTTCTCGTTCGAGTCCGGTTGCGCTGGAGCGCAGGAACTGCTCGACCTGCGCAAGCCGCCGACCGCGATCTTCGCCGCCAACGACGACATGGCGGCAGGCGTGATACGCGTCGCCCGCGAGCGCGGCTTGAACGTGCCGGGCGACCTGTCGGTGTGCGGCTTCGATGACACGCCTATTTCGCGGCACATCTATCCGTCGCTGACCACCATCCGCCAGCCCACGTCCGAGATGGGGCGACTGGCCACGCTGGAACTGCTGGCCAGGATCAAGTCGCCCGAAGCAGGGCGCATGTTGCGCGTCGACCATGCACTGGTCATGCGCGAATCGACGCAGGCGCCGTCGCGCCGCTGACGGATGTCGCGTGGTTAAAGACGCGATCGGCCACTCGATCGACGCGCGACCGTTCGAACACCACTCCCGTCAACTGCTGCGCATGACTGCTCGCGCGTGCATGCGTGTGCGCGCGTATGTGCGAGCGCGCACGAAGTGCACAAATGCTAGCGCTAACACTGACGCGACAATGCTTCGATTCGCGGGCAAGTCGGCCTGAATCGCTGCACTGCACAACGAAAAAACAACTGAAAAACAGCGGTATTCGATCAAAAAGAGTCTCCGGACAGGGGTGTGTTGACAGCGCTGTCAATCCGACGTCAAATCCCTCCGCACTGAACATGCGGGCAGCGTGGCGACGCCTGCAATCTCGATCGTGAATTCTGGGGAGGAGTTTCGATGAAGCAGTCGCGTGTCGCCCCCAAGCGCACACTTCTTACGTCCGCATTGCTGCTGGCGCTGAGCCAGCCGCTGTATGCACAACAAACAACCAACACCACCAACACGTCCGAAGCCGGGCAGCGCTCGGCAACGGTCGATGAGGACGCGCGGACGCTGGACACCGTCGTGGTGCAGGGCATCCGCGGAAGCCTGACCTCGTCGATGAACCTCAAGCGCGACTCGCAGGGTGTCGTCGACGGCATCGTCGCCGAGGACATCGGCAAGTTCCCGGACACCAACCTGGCCGAGTCGCTGCAGCGAATCAGCGGCGTGTCGATCGACCGCTCGCTCGGCGAGGGCGCGCGGGTCACCGTGCGCGGCATTGGCCCGGACTACAACATGGTCATGCTCAACGGACGGCAGATGCCGGCCTCGAGCAACGGCAACGGCGCCGGCGTCTCCAACTCGCGCGCATTCGACTTCGCCAACCTGGCGTCGGAAGCGATCTCCAGCGTCGAGGTCTACAAGACCAGCCGGGCCAGCATCCCGCCCGGCGGCATCGGCGCGACGATCAACATCCGCACCGCCAGGCCGCTGGAGTCCGAGCCGGTCATCAATGTCGGCATGAAGGCCGTGCACGACACGTCCAACGGCAACCTGCCCGATTCGCTGCAGGGCCACGACATCACCCCGGAAATCTCGGGCATCTTCAGCCAGCGCTACTTCGACGGTACGTTCGGCGTGGCCCTGACCGGCAGCTACCAGGAACGCGACTTCGGCTTCAGCCAGGTCGGCGTGCCCAACGGCTGGCGTCCGTTCCGCGGCGACGAGAACAACTGGGGCACGATTCCGCAGCCGGGCACGCCGGGTTCGGAGAACATCACCAACCGCCCCGGTCCGACCGACATCTACTCGGTTCCGCAGAACCTCAACTACAGCGTCAACGGCGTGCAGCGCCAGCGCACCAACGGCCAGCTGACCCTGCAGTGGGCGCCGGCCGACAACGTCACGACGACGCTGGACTACACCTACTCCGAGAACAAGATCCAGCAGCAGCGCAACGAGCTGTCGGTGTGGTTCAACTTCGGCCCGTCGGTCTCCTCCTGGACCGATGGCCCGGTGGCCGCGCCGCTGATCTACAAGGAAATCATCAACCCGGCCAACAGCGACGTCTCGATGGGCGGCATGCGCCTGGCCAACGTCAACGAGAACAAGTCGCTCGGCTTCAACGTCGACTGGGAAATCAGCGACGCCCTCGACCTGTCGCTGGACTACCACAACTCTTCGGCCGAAACGCGTCCGGACAGCCCGTGGGGCTCGGCTGGCGTGCTGGGCATGTCGGCGTTCGTGCGTGGCGACACCACGGCGGACTTCACCCGCGACTTCCCGGTGGTGACCATCGCGCTTCCGCCGGGCGTGTCGCAGGTGGAACCGTCGCAGGCGCTGGTATCGGGCTCGGTGTTCAACAACGCCTACAACAAGTCCGAGATCGAGCAGACCCAGGTCAAGGGCCGCTTCGAGTTCGGTGAGTACTCCGGACTGGACTTCGGCGCCTCCTACACCGACGTCGAGAACCGGACCGCGTTCGGCTTCATGCAGCGCGATACCTGGGGCGGCGTCGGCACCGCGGCGGACTACGACGACAGCATCTTCACCCCGGACAACATGGGTGAATACTTCGAGAGCTTCTCCGGGCATAACGCCCCGGCCTTCACCGACCGCTTCCTGCTGTTCGATTTCGATCGACTGCGCGCGCGGGCGGCCGAGCTGACCGGCCACCCCGAGTGGTACCGGGCACCGGAGGCGTTCACCCGCGACCTGCGCACGGAAGAGAAGTCCACCGGCGGCTACATGCAGTACACGACCACGTTCAACTGGTCGATGCCGCTGAACCTGGCGGCCGGCGTGCGCTACGAGAAGACCGAGGTGACGTCCTCGGCACTCGTGCCGACCGCCACCGGCATCTCCTGGAGCGCGGCCAACGAGCTGAACCTGAACTTCGGCGAGCCGGGCTTCGCGACGCTGCGTGGCGAGTACGACTACTGGCTGCCCAACCTCGACGCCAGCCTGGACATCACCGACAGCATCATCCTGCGCGGCAGCTACAGCCAGACCATCGGCCGGCCGGGCTGGGCGGACATCCAGGGCGGGCGCACGCTCGACCAGATCGTGCGCGTCGACGGCGGCACCGGCACCCAGGGCGATCCGTCGCTCAAGCCGCTGGTGTCGGACAACTTCGACCTGTCGTTCGAGTGGTACTTCGCCGAATCCAGCTACGTCTCGGTGGGCTACTTCCGCAAGGACATCGAGAATTACATCGGCACCTCGCAGATCATCGACGTGGGCGGCAGCGACGGCGAGACGCCGTTCAACCTGCACACGCCGGTCGGCGGCGGCTACTGGAACGCGGCACTGGCCAACGGTTGCCCGCAGGCCGACGTGGTCTGCATCCGCAACTACATCCTGGGCAACTTCAACGGCCAGCCGGGCGTGACCAGGACGGGCACGGATGCCAACGGCAACGCCACCGGCACGATCAACGGCCTGTCCAGCGATCCGCTGGCGAGCTTCAGGATCACCACGCCGGCCAACAAGCAGGACTCCACGCTCGACGGCTGGGAATTCAACGTCCAGCACGTGTTCGGCGAGACCGGCTTCGGCGTCGCCGCCAACTACACCATCGTCGACAGTCCGGACCTGAACTACGACAACGCAGTGCTCGGCGGGCAGTTCGCCCTGGTCGGCCTCAGCGATTCGGCCAACCTGGTGCTGTTCTACGAGAAGTACGACTGGTCGGTCCGCACGGCCTACAACTGGCGCGACCAGTTCCTGTCGGCGGTGTTCGACGGCTCGGGCATTCCGAACCCGAACTACGTCGATGACTACGGCCAGCTCGACATCAGCATCGGCTACCAGATCAACGACCAGATGTCGGTGCAGTTCGAAGGCATCAACATCACCGACGAGACGGTGCGGGTGTTCGGCCGGAATGAGCGGCAGACGCTGTTCGCCACGCAGAACGGTCCGCGCTACATGCTCGGATTCCGCTACCAGTTCTGATGTGCGAAAGTCGCGGGGGCCGCCGGTACGCCGGTGGCTCCCGTTCGCTGTCCGGGGAGTAGTGCCACGCTAGCCGGCGTGGCCAGGGGGACGATTTGAGTCAGGCTGATCTGGGAAAGGCTGGTTTGAGTCAAGGTGTAAAGCACGTTGTGATCCTTGGCGGCGGCTCGGCGGGCTGGTTGACGGCGGCGGTGCTGGCCGCTGACCACCAGGCGTCCAGCGCTGGCGGCCTGAAAGTAACCCTGATCGAATCGCCCGACGTGGCCACGATCGGTGTCGGCGAAGGTACCTGGCCGACCATGCGCGATACCCTGCGCAGGACCGGCGTGACCGAGACCGATTTCATCCGCGAGTGCGATGGCGCCTTCAAGCAGGGCTCCAAGTTCGCCCGCTGGCGCGTCGATCGCGACGACGACTACTACTACCATCCGTTCGTGCTGCCGCAGGGCTACCTGGAGACCAATGTGGTCGCCGGGTGGATGAAGCATTCGCAGGTGCCGTTCGGCAAGCTGGTCAGCTTCCAGCCGCACCTGTGCGAGGCCGGCAAGGCACCCAAGCAGTTCTCCACGCCCGAGTGGGCGGCCGTGGCCAACTACGCCTACCACCTCGACGCCGGCAAGCTCGGTGTGTTCATGCGCAAGCACTGCGTCGAGCGGCTCGGCGTTCGCCACGTCAGCGACCACATGACCGGGGTCAACGCCCACGACAACGGCGATATCGCCTCGCTGCAGACGCGCGATCACGGCGCCATCGAGGGCGACCTGTTCATCGACTGCACGGGCATGCGCGCGCTGCTGATCGGCCAGCATTACGGCATCGAGATCCAGTCGCAGAAGCACGTGCTGTTCAACGACCGCGCGATCGCCCTGCAGGTGCCGTATGCGGACCCGCGCCAGGAGATCGCCTGCCAGACCATCTCGACCGCGCAGAGCAGCGGCTGGGTCTGGGACATCGGCCTGCAGACGCGGCGCGGCGTCGGCCATGTGTACTCGAGCACGCACACGACGGACGAGGCGGCTGCCGACGAACTGCTGAAGTACGTCAAGGCCACCGGCGGGCGCGAGCAGGACATCTACACGCTGCCGAAGATCACCATCCGCCCCGGCTACCGGCCCAAGTCGTGGCACCGCAACTGCGTCGCGATCGGCCTGTCGAGCGGGTTCATGGAACCGCTGGAAGCGTCCTCGCTGGTGCTGGTGGAACTGGCGGCCGGCATGCTCAGCGACCAGCTGCCGGCCACGCGCAGCGACATGGACATCGTCGCCGCGCGCTACAACGACTCGTTCCAGTACCGCTGGGAACGGGTGGTCGATTTCCTCAAGCTGCATTACGTGCTGACCGGGCGCACCGACAGCGACTACTGGCGCGACAACTGCCGGCCCGAGTCGATCCCCGATCGCCTCAAGCAACTGCTGCAGCTGTGGCGTCACCAGCCACCGTCGCGCCATGACCTGTACAGGATCGAGGAGGTGTTCCCCTCGGCCAGCTACCAGTACATCCTCTACGGCATGGGCTTCCATCCCGAGCAGCGACCGACCACCCGGCGCATGGACGATCCCGCGCAGGCCGAGGGCTACTTCCGCGAAGCGGCCGAGCTGACCCGCAAGATGCTGGCCGCGCTGCCCGGACATCGCGAAATGCTCGACCACGTGATGACGCGGGGGATGTCGAAGATCTAGTTGCCAGTCGCGGCAAAGGGCCGCGGTGGCGGCATAGGATACGAACTCACGCGTTTGCCAGGACACACCAGGGCCATGCCGAACCACGTACTGCTCAACAACATCGACCACAAGGCGCTGCGCGTCGACACCGGCCACGACGCCGCGCTGGGCGACGATGTCATGTTCACGGTGACCTTCCCGGCGGAGTTCCGCAGCGTCCAGGCGCATTACCCGATCGTGTTCCACAAGGACGCCCAGGGTGAACTGCAGCCGGTGGCGATGTTCGGCTTCTACCAGGGCAAGGACAGGCAGGGCAGCAACCTCTTCCTCGATGAAGGACGCTGGGACGCGACCTACGTACCGCTGGCAATCGAGCGGCAGCCGTTCCTCATCGGTCGCGACGGCGAGCAGCTGATGGTGCACATCGACCTCGACCATCCGCGCGTGCGCAGCGACCGCGGCGAGATGCTGTTCCGCGACCAGGGCGGCACCACCGATTACCTCGACCGCATCACCTCGGTGCTGATGACGCTGCACGATGGCCTGGAGGGCACTCCGGCCTTCATGGCGGCGATGCTGCGCCACGACCTGATCGAGTCGTTCACCCTCGATGTCGAACTCGACGACGGTTCGCTCAATCGCCTGGTCGGCTTCTACACGATCAACGAGGAGCGGCTGCGCGCGCTCGATGCCGCCGCGCTGGACGAGCTGCACCGTGCTGGTCATCTGGAGCCGGTGTACATGGTGGTCGCGTCGGTCTCGCGCTTCCGCGACCTCATCGCGCGGATGAACCGCCGCCATGCTGCCGGGCACTAGCCCCATCGGCGAGCTCGCGGACGTCGATCCGCGTGCAATCCCGTCCGACCTGCTGCAATCGGGCAAGCCGGTGGTGCTGCGCGGTCTGGTGGCGAACTGGCCGATGGTGCAGGCAAGCCGCGGCCCGGCAGAAGCGTCGGTGGCCTACCTGCGCGGTTTTGAGCGCGCCGATGCGCCGCCGGTGGTCGCCACCGTCGGGCCGCCGGAGATCGGCGGGCGCTTCTTCTACAACGACGATCTGAGCGGCTTCAATTTCCGCCAGGAGCACGTGCCGCTCGGCGTCGCCTTGAAGACGCTGCTGAAGTACGCGCAGCAGGATACGTCCCCGGCGATCTACATCGGCTCGACCACGATCGACACCTGGCTGCCGGGCTTCCGCGAACGCAACGACCTGACGATCCCGGGCGCCGAGCCGCTGGCCAGCATCTGGATCGGCAACCGCACCCGCATCGCCGCGCACCAGGACGTGCCGGACAACCTGGCCTGCGTGGTTGCCGGCCGGCGCCGGGTGACGCTGTTCCCGCCCGACCAGCTGCGCAACCTCTACATCGGTCCGCTCGACCACACGCCGGCCGGCCAGCCGATCAGCCTGGTCGATTTCGCCGCGCCGGATTACGAGCGCTTCCCGCGCTTCCGCGAGGCGCAGGCGCATGCGCTGACGGCGGTGCTCGAACCCGGCGACGCGGTGCTGATCCCGAGCCTGTGGTGGCACCACATGGAGGCGCTGGAAGACTTCAACGTGCTGGTCAACTACTGGTGGCGGCAGACGCCGGCGTGGATGGACACGCCGATGAACGCGCTGATGCTGGCGATCATGACCGTGCGCGACCTGCCGCCGGAGCAGCGCGCCAACTGGGAAGACGTGTTCCGCCACTACGTGTTCCAGCCCGGCGAGGCGACCGCCGACCACATCCCCGAGGGGGCGCGCCGCGTGCTCTCGCCCCTCGATGAAACCCAGGCGCGCAGCTTGCGCGCGCGCCTGCTGCAACGACTCAACCGCTGAGGCATACCGTATGACGACCGACCGCCCCGACCTCCGAAACAAGCCGATCCGCCGCGTGGTCATCGCCGGTGGTGGCACCGCCGGCTGGATGGCGGCCGCGGCGCTCTCGAAGACGCTGGGCAAGGTGCTCGACATCACCCTGATCGAGTCCGAGGAGATCGGCACGGTCGGCGTCGGCGAAGCCACCATCCCGACCCTGGTGACGTTCCACCGCCTGCTCGACATCAAGGAGCAGGAGTACATGTCGGCGGTGAAGGGCACGATCAAGCTCGGCATCTCGTTCGAGAACTGGCTCGACGAAGGCCACCGCTACATCCACTCCTTCGGCATCAGCGGCAAGGACCACTGGTCCGCCGGCTTCCAGCACTTCTGGATGCGCGGCCAGAAGCTCGGCATCGCCAGCGGTTACGAGGACTACTGCGTCGAGCTCAAGGCCGCGCTCGAGGACAAGTTCGCGCACCTGCCGCGCGGCGGCATCAACTACGCCTACCACATGGATGCGAGCCTGTATGCGCGCTTCCTGCGCAAGCTCAGCCAGGACCATGGCGCGCGCCGCATCGAAGGCAAGATCGTCGAAGTCGAGACCGACGAGGCCTCGGGCTTCATAACCGCGCTCAAGCTTGCTGACGGTTCGACCGTCGAGGGCGATCTGTTCATCGACTGCACCGGCTTCCGTGCGCTGCTGATCGGCAAGGCGCTCGGCGTCGGCTTCGAGGACTGGTCGCACTGGTTGTTCAACGACAGCGCCCTGGCCACGCAGACGCTGGCCGTGCGCGACGCGGTGCCCTATACGCGCGCCATCGCCGGCAAGTCCGGCTGGCAATGGCGCATCCCGCTGCAGCACCGCGTCGGCAACGGCATCGTCTACTCCAGCAAGCACATGAGCGACGACGAGGCCAAGCACGAGTTCCTGTCGAGCGTGGAAGGCGAGATCATCAAGGACCCGTGGCCGATCCGCTTCAAGCCGGGCCAGCGCAAGAAAAGCTGGGAGAAGAACTGCATCGCGCTCGGCCTGGCCGGCAGCTTCATCGAGCCGCTGGAATCGACCACGATCCACCTGATCCAGCGCGGCATCGTTCACCTGCTGCGGATGTTCCCGCAGGTGGTCACCCAGCCCGACATCGACCAGTACAACGCCACGCTCGATTCCGAGCTGCAGCATGTGCGCGACTTCGTCGTGATGCACTACCACCTGACCAACCGTCGCGACTCGCAGTACTGGCGCGACATCCAGGCGATGGAGATCCCGGCGACGCTGAAGCATCGCATCGACCTGTTCCGCGAGACCGGCAAGGTGTTCCGCCAGGCCGAGGAGCTGTTCGCCGAGAACTCGTGGATCCAGGTGATGATGGGGCAGGGCGTCATGCCCAGGCAGTACCACCCGACCGCCGACGTGATGAGCGAGCCGGACCTGAAGCGGTTCCTCGACGACATCCGTCGCAATGTCGACAGCACCGTCAGGGCGCTGCCGCAGCATCAGGCCTACATCGACCAGTACTGCCCGGGCCCGCGCGAGCCGGCGCCGGTCGGCGCGACCTGAGTCGGCGCGGATGCGCTCGCCGGAGAACGTCGGCGGCATCTGCCGCCGGGTCGGGCTGGGAGCGGGCCGCGTTGCGGCCAGTGCGCTCGTGGCCAGCTGCCTGCTGGCGGCGCTGCCCGCCCATGCCGGCGGATTCCTTCGCGCGCAGGGCAGGCACATCGTCGACGAGCAGGGCAACGTGGTGCTGCTGCGCGGCATCGGCCTGGGCGGCTGGATGCTGCAGGAAGGCTACATGCTGGAAGTGCAGGGCAATGGCACCCAGCGTTCGATCCGCGCCCGCATCAGCGAACTGATCGGCCCTGAGAAGGCCGAAGCGTTCTACCAGGCGTGGCGCGACAACCATGTCACCAAGGCCGACATCGACGCGCTGGCGGCATGGGGTTTCAACTCCGTGCGGCTGCCGATGCATTACGAGCTCTACACGCCGCCGGTGTCGGACGAGCCCGTGCGCGGCCAGCAGACCTGGCGCGAGGAAGGTTTCCGCCGCACCGACGAGCTGCTGTCGTGGGTGAAGGCCAACGGCATGTACCTGGTGCTCGACTTGCACGCGGCGCCGGGCGGGCAGGGCAACGACCTCAACATTTCCGACCGCGACCCGGCGACGCCGTCGCTGTGGGATGACGAGGCCAACCGCGACAAGATGGTCGCGTTGTGGCGAAAGCTGGCAGATCGCTACAAGGACGAGCCGGCGATCGCCGCCTACGACATCATCAACGAGCCCAACTGGGGCTTCGCCGATGCCGGCGACAAGCACGGCTGCAGCGAGAACGGCAACGCGCCCCTGCGCGACCTGCTGGTGCGCACCACGCAGGCCATCCGAGAAGTCGACCGCCGCCACATCGTCGTGATCGAGGGCAACTGCTGGGGCAACAACTACCGCGGCGTGCTCGACCAGGGGCTTTGGGACGACAACCTGGTGGTCAGCTTCCACAAGTACTGGAACGGCACCCGTCGCGACACCCTCGAGGACCCGCTGGCGCTGCGCGAACGCTGGAACCTGCCGTTGTGGCTGGGCGAGACCGGTGAGAACTCCAACGACTGGTTCACCCGCACCGTGGCGACGGTCGAGGCCGAGGGCATCGGCTGGGCGATCTGGCCGCTGAAGAAGATCCGCTACAACAATCCGCTGCAGATCCAGCCTAATCCCGGTTACGCCAAGGTGCTGGCGTACTGGCGCGGCGAAAGTGCCAGGCCGGCACCGGCCGAGGCGGAAGCGGCGCTGATGACGCTGGCCACGCACGACATCCGCTACGAGAACAACACCTTCCACCCCGACGTCGTCGACGCCCTGCTGCGCGCGCCGGGCGACGACCGCAGCGTGCCGTTCAAGGACCATCGCATCGGCGCAGGCGGCGGCACAGGCATGGACACGATAGCGGCCGTCGACTTCGACATGGGCCGCAATGGCGTCGCCTACCACGACCTCACGTCCGCGAACGAAAGCGGCAAGCCCGACACCGGCTGGAATCCTTCGAAGACCTACCGCAACGACGGCGTCGACCTGGCTGACGGCGCGGACGGCCTGCACGTCGCCGACATGCAGCCGGGCGAGTGGTTGAAGTACACCTTCACGGCCGCCAATGCGGGCCGCTATGGATTGCAACTGCAGGGCAGCCGCGGCGATGCCCGCGTCACCCTCAACGGTGTCGTGGTCGGGAAGGCCACGACCGGACGACCGCGCGAGGTGGCGCTGCTCGAAGGGCGTAACACGCTGGTCATCGAGGCCATAAGCGCCGGCACCGACCTGCAGTCCGTCCAGTTCACGCCGCCGACCGCGGCATCGGAGCGCAGATGAACAACGCCGCGGGTCGCTTCCGTGATAGCGGAAGCGCTCGACATTTCGCAAGACGGGCAGGGACGCGCGTGCTGGTCAGCGACGTCGGCGGCACCAACGCGCGCTTCGGCCTGGCCGAGGCCGGCAGTCGCGGCGTGCTGGTCGCGGGCAGTGTCCGCGAGTTCCCGGTGGCCGGGTTTGCTTCGCTGAGCGAAGCGGCCGGCAGTTACCTGCAGATGCAGGGCGAGCATGTCGACCTGGCGGTCTTCGCCGTGGCGGGGCGCATCGTCGACGACGAAGTCCGCATCACCAACCACCCGTGGGTGATCTCGCGCGAGCAGACCGAGCGCGCGCTGGGCATCAGCCATGTAGCACTGATCAACGATTTCGCCGCGCAGGCGATGGCGATCACCTGCCTGCAGCGCGATGACGTCGTTGCGATCGGGCCGCAGGCCTGGCGCCCGTTCGATGCGCGCGTGCCGCGCACCTATGCCGTGATCGGTCCGGGCACCGGACTGGGCGTGGGCGGACTGCTGGTTCGCAACGGCAGGTGCTACCCATTGGAGACCGAAGGCGGTCACGCCGGATTCGCGCCGGTGACGGTGGCGGACCTGCGCCTGCTGGAATGCCTCATCGGCCGGTTCGGTCGCGTCTCGTGCGAGCGCCTGGTATCCGGGCCAGGCCTGGTGAACCTGTACAGCGCCGTGTGCGAGATTCATGGGCAAACGCAGGAGACGACGGAGCCATCGGCGATCACGGCCAGGGCAGCGGCCGGCGACGCGAACTGCCAGCGGGCCATCGAAGTGTTCTGCGCCGCGTTCGGCTCGATGGCCGGCGACCTCGTGCTCACGCACGGCGCATGGGATGGCGTATTCCTCGCGGGCGGTCTGGTGCCGAAGCTGCTGCCCGCGCTGCAGGCGTCGTCGTTCCGCGAAAGGTTCGAAAGCAAGGGCCGCTTCTCCTCGGCGCTGGCCGAAGTGCCTTCGCTGGCCATCGTGCATCCCAGCTCCGGGTTGCTGGGTGCGGCGGCGCACGCGGCGGAGTTGCTGCACGCGTCCAATGCTTGAGCGTCGGTGACGCCCGGTTTTGCCGGCATGCCGGTCAAAGTGTGACCGGGTTGGCAGCCCGACTTGAGCCTGCTCACTCGATTGCCTAGTCTTCGGCAAGGGGCGTCGACCGTGCCGGTCGGCGGAAGCAAATGGGGACAGCCAATGGATCTGGGAACGGGAGGCTACGCGCCGCTTGCGCGTGCTGTTGCCGTGGGACTTTTCACGATGGTCCTTGCCTCGTGCGGTGGCGGCGGTGGTGGCGGCAACGTTCGCAGCGACCCTCCGCCCGCAACAGGGGGCGGCACGCCACCGTCACCTCCGAGCCCGCCTCCGCCGGCGCCACCGGAACCCCCGCCGCCGGTACCGCCCGCACCTCCGGAGCCGCCGCCGCCGCCGCCACCGCCGCCGCCTCCGCCGCCACCGCCGCCGCCTCCGCCGCCCATCGAGCGTGCCGCGCCGGTGGCCAACCCGGCGATCGACGCGCACGTGTCGGGCATCGGCGCAACGGGTCTGACGTATTCCGGTGAGCGCGCGACCATCGGCATCCTCGATACGGGAGTCGACACGCGGAAACTCACGCAGACCGGCATGGTTTTCGGCTCCCACACCACGGTCGATTCGTCGAGCAAGGACATGTCCGTGCCCGACAAGTCCGGTCATGGCACGCAGGTCGCGCGGATCATGCTGGGCTTCAGTGCAGGCTTTGCAGGCGGCCATCCGGGCGGCGTTGCGCAGAGGTCGAAACTGGTGTCGGTGCGCTATCTCGGCGACGACTACCCGGCAGAGCAATACGTCGCCCCCGGCTCACGTTTCGGCATCGCCATGGACGTGTTCAACACGAACGACGTGGACGTGGTGAACGTGTCCACCGATTCGTTGCGCTGGGAGAACGAGGCGGGACGCGCCGCGCTGTATTCCGGATTCGCCAGTTTGAGCGCGACCGATGCAATGGTGGTGGTCGCTGCAGGCGACGCGGTTGGCCGCGAACCATCGCAGCTGGCGCAACTGCCCTGGTCGGGCGATGACCCCTCGCGCCTTCGCGACCGCTGGCTGGTGGCCGGCGCCGTCTCCAGCGAAGTGACATCGCTGATTTCGGCGTACTCCAATGCCTGCGGGGTGGCCAAGGACGTCTGCCTGATGGCGCCGGGCGACGTGAAGACCGTGGATCCCAACGCTACAGGTCTCGTCGACGGCCACAGCACCGGCTTCGCGGCGGCGCAGGTGTCCGCCGCGGTCGCACTGGTTCGCGACCGCTACACCTACATGGATGCGAAGACCGTGCAGCAGGTGCTGCTGGGCACCGCCACCGACCTGGGCGCTGCGGGCGTCGACGACGTCTATGGCCACGGCCTCCTGAACGTCGCCAAGGCCCTCAACGGCCCCGAGCGGCTGGGCTCGCAGGACATGGTGATCGACCTGAGCCGCATGACCAGCGGTGGCTGGGCCGGCAACTGGACCAACGACATCAGCGGCACGGGCGGCCTGACCATCAATGGTGACGGCCACGGGGCACTGATGTGGCTGCAAGGCAACAACACCTATACCGGTGCGACGACCATCGGCAACGATTTCACCCTGGGTGTGTTCGGCTACCAGGCAGGGGACTTCGTTGTGCGGAGCAACGCCTTCCTGACCGCCGCCAACGGTTCGCATTTCGGCGGCGACATCCGCGTCGAAGGCGGCTCCCTGCTCCTGGGGTCTGACCCGAGCTGGTCGGCGGCGGCCAACAAGACCACGCTCCAGATCGATGGCGACGTCGTCAACCAGTCGGCAATGTGGATGCCATCGAAGAGCGACCTCTCGGTCACCATCGGCGGCAACTACACGCAGTCGGCAGGCGCTTCGAGCAAGATGTACCTGGGTGCCAAGCCAGTTCATGTCGGAGGCGTCGCCAGTCTGGCCGGCGAACTGGTCATCGTTGGCGCGGTCAACGGATACATATTCAACACGCGTGCCGACGTGCTCGACGCCTCGCAGGTGGTCGGGCAGTTCGATACGGTGACTTGGACCGGTCCGTCGTACCTGGTCAGCGTGACCCCGCATTACGAACCTGGTCAGGTATGGCTTGAGCTGGCGCGCAACAGTGTCACCGCCACGGCCATGAGCATGGGACTGTCTGCGGAAGCGATTGCCGGTGCGCAGCTGGTGGAGGAGGCGTTCACCGATCTGGACCAGTCCCCGGATCTGGCCGATGCCAGCTTCGTTGCCGGCGCCGCGGCACTGCAGGCAACCGCCTCGGCCGAGCAGCTTGATCGTTCGCTGCGCAGCCTGTCCGGCGAGCTTCATCGCATGGATACGACCTTCACGCTGATGTCCGCCGACGACGCGCGCCGCGCACTCGAGTCGCGCGTGGACGGCAGGCGCGACGCGGCATCGCCGCGGGCCTGGACCGACACATTCGACCAGCAGCGCGGAGGAACCTCGTTCGACGTCCGGTCCAGCGGCTGGATCATCGGCACGGACCTGTTGCGCACGGCAACGACAACGATGGGTGTGTCGATGACATCGACGCAGGCGACCGTGTGGAACGGATTCCGCAACGATCGTGAGCAGAGCCGGCTTGTTGACGGCCAGTGGTACGCCAACCGGGATCTCGGCGCAGGGGCCTACCTGCTGGGCAGCGTCGGATTCGGTCACGGCCAGCGCTGGCTGCGCCGCGAGATCGACCTGGGCGGCGAGCGCCATCAGCTGTCTTCCGCGAACGAGCAGCAATACGGAACGTTGACCCTGCAGGCCGGCAAACACCTGGCGTGGGCACATTCGCGACTGGTGCCATATGTCGGTGTGCAGGCCCTGCACTTGCAGCGCGACGGGTTCCAGGAGGATGGCGCTGCAGGCTTCGGCCTGACTGCGGCGGACTCCGAAACCACCGCCGCGCTGGGTGTGGCCGGCGCCCGCTGGAGTCACGCGCTGCGGACCGGTCGTTCGCGCTGGGACCTGCATGGACGAGTCGAATGGCAACACGTGTTCGCGCAATCGGGCGGCATGCGGGCACGCTTCACCGGAATCGATTCCTGGACGCCACTGGCGGATCGTGGCCTCGCCGAAGATGCAGGCTTGCTCGAGTTCGGGCTGCAGCGCGGGTTCGGATCGGACGCGCAGATGCGCGTCAGTCTGGGGGCGCGCGAGTCTTCACAGGAGCGCTGGGGCACGGCCATGGTGGAATGGAGCATGGGGCTGTAGAAGCCCCTGCTCTCAGTCGCCGAGCAGGAAGCCGGTGACTGCCCAGTCCGTCATCAAGCCTGGAAAAGCAGCGGTCAGCGCGAAGCGGCGACGACCGCGAACCTAGCGATGCGTATCGGCGTCGTCTTCGGCGACCAGCGTTCCGCCCAGGCCAACACCCATGCCCATGCCGGCGCCCATGCCGGCGCCGCCGCCCATGCCCTTGTTGCCGCCACGGCCGTCCTCCTTGCCGCCTGCATCCGCCTTGCCCTTGGCAGCGGAAGACGACGGGCGCGCCGGTCCCTGGCGTGGAATTTCCAGGCCACGCGGCACCGGTTCCAGGTCGAGCACGCCACGGATGAAGTCGCGCAGCGACACCACCAGCTCGCCGGTATGGATCGGACGGCCGGCGACCAGCTCGCCGGCGGCGCGCGCGGCCAGCCGCACCTGTTCCTCGGTGCCGAGCAGGATGATGTCGGACAGCGCGGCTTCGACCGCATCACGCACGCGGCGCGAGCGGTCGCTACCGGTGGCCAGTACCGTTTCACCTGCGGCTTCGCCTTGCTCGGCGCGCCGCGCTTCGCGCAGCCGCAGCTCGCGCAGGTGGGTCGGATCCACCGCGAGATCGCCGGTGAAGGAACCGCCCAGCGTCTTGTAGGCCGCGATCAAGGTACGCAGCCGCTCGTTGATCTGCCGGTTCTCGCGCTCACGGCGCTGCTGCACCACCTGCATTACCAGGAGGCGGATGCCGACGCCGATCAGCGTGATCACCGCCAGCCCGACCAGTGTCGACAGCACGGTCTGCCAGGAACTGAAATCCAGATTGCGCATGCAGCGGCTCCCTAGGCGGACGGCGGATCCATTGTAGGCAACACCACCGCGGCGTCCGTGACGGCCGCGTGCGGGCCGGGGCGGCAACGATGGCGATAAGATCGCGATGCCTCAGTCCTGACGGGATGCCGCGCAATGCAACGCAGGGAATTTCTCGGCGCCTTGGCGGCGTCGTCGCTCGCATGGGGCCTGCCCGGCTGCGCCGGTATCGACGGCGCCGCCGGCAAGGCAGGCGCATCCGCGATGACGGTGAGCGGTCCCGTCCCGGCCGCGGACTTGGGCATGACGCTGGCGCATGAGCACCTGTTCGCCGACGTGCGTCCTTACGCGGAGCAGATGGCGAAGCCGATCGCGCCTGACATGGATGAAGTGGTGGAGGTGGTGCTCCCCTACCTCCGCGAGATATACCGCGCGGGCTGCCGCACGCTGGTCGACTGCACCGCCACGACGCTCGGGCGCAATCCGGTTCTGACACGGCGGCTATCGCAAGCCAGCGGGCTGCAGATGCTGACCGTCACCGGCGCCTATGTCGCCGCTGGCGGTCGTTTCGTGCCGCCGTACGTGGTGGCGGAAACGGACAAACAGCTTGCACATCGCTGGAGCGCAGAGTGGCGCGACGGCATTGGCGATACCGGCATTCGCCCGGGCCTGATCAAGCTCGGGATCGAGGGCGATCCGCCCAGTGACATCGAACGCAAGGTGCTTCGCGCCGCGGCAATGACGCATCTCGAATCCGGACTCGTCATTGCCTCGCACACCGGGCCGTGGGCGGATGTCGAGCCAGGCCGCAATGCGAGATGCGCCTTCGCGCAACTCGACCTGTTGCAGGCGGCAGGCGTCGCGCCTTCGGCCTGGATCTGGGTGCATGCGCAAAACGAAGTGCAGGGCAGCCAGCATGTCGAGGCAGCGCGCCGCGGTGCCTGGGTGTCGTTCGATGGCTTCCGGCCGGGACAGGAGGTGGCCTATCTGGCGATGATCGCTCGCATGCGCGACGAAGGCCTGCTCGACCACGTGCTCGTGTCCCAGGACGCAGGCTGGTACAACGCCGGCCAGCCGCGAGGCGGCGAGTTCAAACCCTATCTGCCACTTTTCACTGCGCTCGTCCCGGCGCTGCGCGAGGGCGGTTTCGACGAGGCGCAGATCGGCACGATCCTGGTCGACAACCCGGCGCGTGCGTTTGCGCTCCGGAAAGTAGTGAGCTGACAGGATCGCCTGGCGCCCGGAACCGAGGGCCTGATGGCCGCCCCCGCCGCCGCGGCCGCCAGCCGGCCCATCGGGGCGCCCCCCCAGCGCCCTGGTGACCGTCGTAAGTGCCTGTCGCCAAAGGCATTCCGCATTGCAGCAAGCCATTTGGCGAAACGCTGGGTAGAGTTCCACCATCCGTCCCGGGACCCCCTCTTACCTATGACTCGGCTGGCCAGCATCACCAGTGATGTTTTTTTATGCGTCCAGAGTGGTAGCGCTAACTTTTTTTCTGGAAGGTCTGCATGAGCCTCTTCGTCGGTCTCGACGTTGGTACCCAGAGCGTCAAGCTGATTGCCTACGATCCGCAGGCACGCAAAGTCGTGGCCACGCACGGCCAGGTGCTGGAACTGATCGCCGGCGATGACGGCAGTCGCGAGCAGCACGCGCGGTGGTGGATCGACGCAATCCGCGCCTGCTTCGCGCGCATGGAGCCCGCGCAACGCGCACGCGTCAGCGCGATCGGTGTCTCCGGGCAGCAGCACGGTTTCGTGCCGGTCGATGCCGCCGGCGACGTGCTCGCGCCGGCCAAGCTGTGGTGCGACACCAGCACCACGGTCGAGTGCGACGAGATCATGGCCGCGGCCGGTGGCGCCAAGGGCTGCATCGCGCTGGCGGGCAATCCGATCCTCGCCGGCTACACCGCATCCAAGCTGCCGTGGACGCGCAAGCACCGGCCCGAGGTCTACTCGCGCCTGGCGGCGATCATGCTGCCGCACGACTACGTCAACTTCTGGCTGACCGGCGAACGCTGGATGGAGTATGGGGACGCCTCCGGCACCGGCTGGCTCGACGTGCGCACGCGCCGCTGGTCGTCGCGCATGCTCGCCGCGACCGATGCGCAGCGCGATCTGTCGGCGCTGCTGCCGCCGCTGGTCGAGGCCGATGCCAGCTTCACCATCGCCGCAAACATCGCCGAAGCGCTCGGCCTGCCGCACGGCGTGCGCGTGTCCGCCGGCGGCGGCGACAACATGATGGCCGCCGTAGGAACCGGCAACGTCGCCTCCGGCGTGCTGAGCATGAGCCTGGGCACGTCGGGCACGCTGTTCGCGCATGCAGACCATCCGGTCGTCGACGAGGCTGGCGGCTGGGCCGCGTTCTGCTCGTCCACCGGCGGCTGGCTGCCGCTGATCTGCACTATGAACTGCACCGTCGCCACCGAAAGCGTCGCGCGCATGTTCGGCTTCAGCAGCCGCGACGGCGATGCGGTCATGGCCGACACGGCGCCCGGCGCGGGCGGGCTGGTGATGCTGCCGTTCCTCAACGGTGAGCGCACGCCCGACCTGCCGCATGCACGCGGTTCGCTGCACGGCATGGACTCGACCAACCTCACCCGCGGCAATGTCTACCGCGCGGCGATGGAGGGCGCGACCTACGCCCTTCGCTACGGCTACGACGCGCTGACCGCGGCGGGCCTGCAATTCGACGCCATCCGCCTGACCGGCGGCGGCAGCCAGAGCGCCGCATGGCGACAGATGGTGGCCGACGTGTTCGAGCTGCCGGTCGCCGTGCCGGAACAGAGCGAGGGCGCCGCCTTCGGTGCCGCGCTGCAGGCGCTGTGGTCGCACGGCCGCGCCAACGGCGGCGGCGACGACATCGCCACGATCGCGCGCGAGCACGTCGGTACCGACGCGGCTTCGGTCGCGCGTCCCGACGGCAACGCCGCCTCCGCCTATCGCTCGCATTACCGCCAGTTCCGCCGCCACCTCGATGCGGCCATGCAATCCCACGCCAATTCCAACACCCCCAAGCCCTGACGCCAGCCGGGCTGCGGCCCGCCACCCAAACACACCAGACAGTGACTGCCACCATGACGACTCCCTTCATCGGCGCCCGCGAATACTTCCCCGGCATTGGCCGCATCCCGTTCGAGGGACGCGATTCCGACAACCCGCTGGCGTTCAAGCACTACGACGCCAACAAGCGCATCGGCGACAAGACGATGGCAGAGCACCTGCGTTTCGCGGTGTGCTACTGGCACAGCTTCTGCAACGCCGGCCACGACCCGTTCGGCCCGGGTACCCGCGTCTATCCGTGGGATGCCGCCTCCACGCCGCTGGCTCGTGCCGAGGCCAAGGCTGATGCCTCGTTCGAGTTCTTCACCAAGCTCGGCGTGCCGTACTACTGCTTCCACGACATCGACCTGGCGCCCGACGCCGAGGACATCGGCGAGTACGAGAAGAACGTCAAGCACATGGTCGCCATCGCCAAGGAGCGCCAGCAGGCGACCGGCATGAAGCTGCTGTGGGGCACCGCCAACCTCTTCAGCCACCCGCGCTACATGAACGGTGCCTCGACCAACCCGGACTTCGCCGTGGTTGCGCGCGCTGCCGTGCAGGTCAAGGCCGCCATCGAGGCGACGGTCGAGCTGGGCGGCGAGAACTACGTGTTCTGGGGCGGCCGCGAAGGCTACGCCTCGCTGCACAACACCAACATGAAGCGCGAGCTGGCGCACTTCGGCCGCTTCCTGACGATGGCGCGCGACTACGGCCGCAGCATCGGCTTCAAGGGCAACTACCTCATCGAACCCAAGCCGATGGAGCCGATGAAGCACCAGTACGACTTCGACTCGGCCACGGTCGTCGGCTTCCTGCGCGAGCACGGCCTGGACCAGGACTTCAAACTCAACATCGAAGCCAACCACGCCACGCTGTCGGGCCACACCTTCGAGCATGACCTGCAGGTCGCGTCCGACGCCGGCATGCTCGGCAGCATCGACGCCAACCGCGGCAACGCCCAGAACGGCTGGGACACCGACCAGTTCCCGACCGACCTGTACGACACCGTCGGCGCGATGCTGGTGGTGCTGCGCCAGGGCGGCCTGCAGCCGGGCGGCCTCAACTTCGACGCCAAGGTGCGTCGCGAGTCGACCGATGCCGACGACCTGTTCCTGGCCCACATCGGCGGCATGGACGCGTTCGCGCGCGGCCTGGAAGTGGCGCACGCGCTGCTGACCAAGTCGCCGTGGGAACAGTGGCGCGCCGAGCGTTACGCCAGCTTCGACAAGGGCGCCGGCAACGACTTCGCCGCCGGCAAGCTGGACCTCGCCGCGCTCAGCGCACTTGCGGGCAAGGGCGAGCCTGCGAAGATCAGCGGCAAGCAGGAGCGCTACGAGAACCTGCTCAACCAGTACCTGATGCGCTGAGCGGCACAAGCCTTCCCCCGTTCCGGCAACGGGGGAAGGGAAGACGGGAGGGTCACCGCGCCATGCGCGGTGACAGGGGGCCGGATCAACAATGAGGGGTAGGCCATGAACAGCGCCACGCTCGAAAACGCCACGTCCAACCACGACGCCGAGAACACACGCCTGATCATCCTGGTCAGCTGCGTGGCCACCATCGGTGGCTTCCTGTTCGGCTTCGACAGCGGCGTGATCAACGGCACCGTCGACGGACTGCAGCAGGCATTCGGTTCGAGCAAGGCCGGCCTCGGCTTCGAGGTCGCCTCGATGCTGCTGGGTTGCGCGATCGGCGCGTTCTTCGCCGGGCGCCTGGCCGACCGCTGGGGCCGGCGCTCGGTGCTGATCATCTCGGCGGTGCTGTTCCTGCTGTCGGCCATTGGCGCCGGCGCGGCGGCCACCTCGACGATGTTCGTCATCGCGCGCGTGCTCGGTGGTTTCGCCGTCGGTGCCGCCAGCGTGATGTCACCGGCCTACATCGCCGAAGTCGCATCGGCGCGCTACCGCGGCCGCCTGGCCACGGTGCAGCAGATCGCGATCATCGGTGGACTGTTCTGCGCCTTCCTCAGCAACTACTTGCTGGCCAAGGCCGCCGGCGCTTCCACCGAGGGTCTGTGGCTGGGGCAGGCGGCATGGCGCTGGATGTTCTGGGTGCAGGCGATTCCGTCGCTGCTGTTCCTGGTGTTGCTGCTGACGATTCCGGAAAGCCCGCGCTACCTGGTCGTGAAGAAGCGCCAGGCCGATGCGCTGGCGGTGCTCACCCGCCTGTACGGCGCCGCCCAGGCGCGGACCAAGCTGGCCGAGATCGATGCATCGCTGTCGGCCGACCATCACCGCCCGCAGCTGTCGGACCTGATCAACAAGACCACCGGCAAGATCCGTCCGATCGTCTGGATCGGTATCGGCCTGGCCACGTTCCAGCAGCTGGTCGGCATCAACGTCGTCTTCTACTACGGCGCGGTGCTGTGGCAGGCGGTCGGCTTCTCCGAGAGCGACGCGCTGCTGATCAACGTGCTGTCGGGTGCGCTCAGCATCGGCGCCTGCCTTGTGACGGTGCTATTGATCGACCGCATCGGCCGCAAGCCGCTGCTGTGGGTCGGCTCGGCCGGCATGGCGGTGTCGCTGGCGCTGATGACCTGGGCCTTCACCACCGGCTCGATCGATGCCAACCACAAGCTGGCGCTGTCGGATTCGATGGGCACGCTGGCGCTGGTCGCCGCCAACGTCTACGTGATCTTCTTCAACGCGTCGTGGGGCCCGGTGATGTGGGTCATGCTGGGCGAGATGTTCCCCAACCAGATCCGCGGTTCGGGCCTGGCGGTCGCCGGTGCGGCGCAGTGGACGTCGAACTTCGCCATCACCGTGACCTTCCCGATGCTGCTGGCCAGCATCGGCCTGGCCGGCGCGTACGGCATCTACACGGTCGCTGCGATCATCTCGGTGTTCTTCGTCCTGCGCTACGTCTACGAGACCAAGGGCAAGGAACTGGAACAGATGGAAGGCTGAGCCGGAGGATGCTTCCGGTTCCACCCTTTCCGTTTCGCGTTGCCATGAGGCCCGCCATGCGGGCCTCACTGGCCGGTCGTGTCGCCCGGTTTGGCCGGCGGTGCGACCGAGTCGCGCGACACCAGCTGGTGGGGAAGCACGTGGTCGACGACCACGCGCGTGTTGCGATCCTTGCGGCGGATGTTGCGCAGCAGGATGTCGATCGCCGAATCGGCCATCGAGGCGATGGGCTGGTGGATGGTGGTCAGTTCAGGCCACACCGTGGTCGCGGCCGAGGTGTCGTCGAAGCCAACGACCGACAGGTCGCGCGGCACGTCGAGCCCGCGTCGGTGTGCGACCGAGATGACCGCCGAGGCCATGTCGTCGTTGCTGGCGAAGATCGCGGTCGGTGGCTTGCGCAGCCCGAGCAGCTTTTCGGTGGCGTCCAGACCGGAGCGATAGGTGAAGTAACCCTGCTGCACGAGCGCCGAATCCAGCGTGAGGCCGGCTTCGCTCATCGCGGCCTGGAAACCCTCGTAACGGCGCGCGCTGGCAGTCTGGTTCGGGTTGCCCTTGATGTAGCCGATGCGGGTATGACCGAGCGAGATCAGGTGCGCGGTGATCTCGCGACTGGCGTGGAAGTCGTCGATGCGGACGCTGGAGATTTCCTGGCTGAAGCGACCCGACGCGATCGCTACAACTGCGACGCCGGCATTGACCAGTTCCGACACGATGGCCTTGGACTCGCACAGCGGCGGCGGCAGGATCGCGCCGGCCACGGTCTTGGCCAGTGCGCGCGCGGCATGGCGCTGCTGTTCGGCGTCGAAGTTTTCCCAGGTGTCGATGACCAGCTGCGCGGCGGTCCGCGAGGCACCGTTCAATGCACCCACCAGCAACTCGCGCAGGTAGGCCGCGCTGGGGTTGGTGTAGATCAGCGCGATGCGCGTGTCCTGCGCCGCGGCCAGCGAACTGGCGGCCTGGTTGGGCGTGTAGCCCAGCTCGCGCACCGCCTGGGTGACGCGTTCGCGGGTGGACTCGCGGACCTTGCCGTAGCCGTTGACGACGCGCGACACGGTCATCGGCGAAACGTTGGCGAGCGCCGCCACCTCGTCGATGGTGACTGCACGACCCTTGCGGCGAACCGATTTCTTGGGCTTTTCCAACGTTCCTTCCTTAGCTCTGCTTAGGTCGGCGCAGACGTTCTTATCCACACCAAAGTGACATCGGACAGGGAATGACAACGAAGCACATGGTACCGACAACCGTCCCACGCAGCGACAGCGCCTCCGCGATCTCCGGGGCAAGGCGCCTGCTGCGCCGAGCATTCCGGCACCTGGGCCTGGCCGGGATGGCGATGGTTGCCCTGTTGGCGACGCTGTCGGTCGTGCCGGCCGCACACGCAGAGGACGGTTACGACCTGTGGCTGCGCTACCGGCCATTGCCGGCCGATAGTGCCACGACCTACCGCGCGAACGTCTCGCAGCTGATCTTGCCCGACGCGACGCCGACCCAGGCCGCCACCCGTGCCGAACTGCTGCGCGGCCTGTCCGGGCTGCTTGGCAGCACGCCTTCGGTGTCGACTTCGGTCAGCGCGGACGGCGCCGTCATCGTCGGCACGCCCGCGTCCTCGCCGCTGATCGCCGGTCTTCGCCTGAAGCTGCAGGGCCTTGGCCGAGAGGGCTACCTGATCCGCAGCGTCAGCGTCGGTGGCCACCGCGCCACGGTCATTGCCGCCAATGAAGACGTCGGCGCGCTGTACGGCGCGTTCCACTTCCTGCGCCTGGTCCAGACCGCGCAGCCGCTGGCGGCGCTCGACCTGCGCCAGGCGCCGCATGTGCAGCTGCGCGTGCTCAACCATTGGGACAACCTCGATCGCCACGTCGAACGCGGTTATGCCGGCGAATCGATCTGGGACTGGCACAAGCTGCCCGACTACCTCGACCCGCGCTACACCGATTACGCCCGCGCCAACGCTTCGCTCGGCATCAACGGCACGGTGCTCAACAACGTCAACGCCAATGCGCTGAGCCTGACGCCGATGTACCTGGAGAAGGCGGCGGCGCTGGCCGGCGTGTTCCGGCCTTACGGCATCCGCGTTTACCTCAGTGCGCGCTTCAGCGCGCCGATCGAGGTTGGTGGCCTCAAGACCGCCGACCCGCTCGATCCGCAGGTGCAGCGCTGGTGGCGCGACAAGGCCGACGAGATCTACAAGGTCATTCCCGATTTCGGCGGTTTCCTGGTCAAGGCCAACTCCGAAGGCCAGCCTGGCCCGCAGGACTACGGCCGCACCCACGCTGACGGCGCCAACATGCTTGCCGACGCGGTCAAGCCGCACGGCGGCGTCGTGATGTGGCGCGCGTTCGTCTACTCGCACGAGGAGCCGGACGACCGCGCCAAGCAGGCCTATAGCGAGTTCGTGCCGCTTGATGGCAAGTTCCGCGACAACGTCATCGTCCAGGTCAAGAACGGCGCCATCGACTTCCAGCCGCGCGAGCCGTTCCATCCGCTGTTCGGTGCGATGCCGAAGACGCCGCTGATGATGGAGTTCCAGATCACCAAGGAATACCTGGGCTTCGCCACGCACCTGGCCTACCTGGGACCGATGTACGAGGAGACGCTGGAAGCCGACACCCATCGTCGCGGCAAGGGTTCGACCGTGGCGAAGGTGGTCGACGGCTCCCTGCACAAGTACGCGCTGACCGGCATGGCCGGCGTCGCCAACATCGGTTCGGACCGCAACTGGAGCGGATCGCAGTTCGATCAGGCCAACTGGTATGTCTTCGGCCGCATGGCCTGGGATCCGTCGCTCAAGGCCCGGCCGATCGCCGAGGAATGGACGCGGATGACGTTCTCCAACGACGCCGACGTGGTGAAGCCGATCGTCGAGATGATGATGGGTTCGCGCGAAGCAGTCGTGGACTACATGACGCCGCTCGGCCTGCATCACCTGATGGGCAACGGTCACCACTACGGCCCGGGTCCGTGGGTGTCGGGCGGTCCGCGTGCCGACTGGACCTCGGTCTACTACCACCGCGCCAACCGCGACGGCATCGGCTTCGACCGCAGTGCCAGCGGCAGCAATGCCGTGGCCCAGTACGCGCCGCCGGTGGCGCGTGAATTCGGCGACATCAAGCACGTGCCGGAGAAGTACCTGCTCTGGTTCCACCATGTTCCGTGGGATTACCGCACGCAGTCCGGCCGCACCCTGTGGGACGAGCTCGTCCACCGCTATACGCACGGCGTCGACAGCGTGAAGCAGATGGAGCAGGCCTGGAACGGGCTGGACGGCCGCATCGATGCCGAGCGCCACGCCCAGGTCGCCACGTTCCTCGCCATCCAGCACAAGGAAGCGCAGTGGTGGCGCGACGCCAGCATTGCCTACTTCCAGACGTTCTCGCAGCGACCGTTGCCGGAAGGCCAGGCGCCGCCCGCGCATTCGCTCGAGTACTACGAAGCACTTTCCTTTCCTTTCGCGCCGGGCAACTGAGCCAGCATGACATCCCCTCTGACGACAGCCACCGCATCGAAGTCTTTGCGTCTCCCGCGTGCCGGCATGCTTGCGCTGGCGTTGTTGGCGACGTCAGCCGCTCACGCCGGCGGCAACGCGCACGAGCCGCTGCAGGACCAGCCCGGCGCGACAACGACCGAGCGCAGACCAGCGCCGCTGCTGCACGAGATGTTCCAGGACCACGCGGTCCTGCAGCGCAACGCGCCGATCCGCGTCTGGGGACAGGCGGGGCCGGGGCAGGCGGTGAAGGTGACGCTTGCGCGCAAGCAGGCCAGTGCGCGCGCCGACGAGAACGGTCGCTGGCAAGCGACGCTGCCGCCGATGGCTGCGGGCGGTCCGTACACGCTCAACGTCAGCGCCCAGGGCGGCATGAAACAGACTGTCGACGACGTGATGGTCGGCGAGGTGTGGCTGTGCTCGGGCCAGTCGAACATGGTGCTGCAGGTGCATCGCACGCTGGACTCGCGTGCCGAGATCGCCGGTTCCGCCAATGACTCCATCCGCATGCTCACCGTCGGCGAAACCGGCAGCGTCACGCCGCTGGAGCATTTCGCCACGCAGGTGAAGTGGCTCAAGGCGTCGCCGGAAACGGTGGGTGATTTCTCCGCGGCCTGCTTCTACTACGCGCGCGAACTGCAGAAGACCGTGAAGGTGCCGATGGGTCTGGTCACCGCGGCCTGGGGCGGCTCGCGCATCCAGGCCTGGACCAGCGGCGAGGCGTTGCGCGCCTCGGGCCAGTACGACGACGAGCTCGACGTGCTGGCGTCGTACGCGAAGGATCCCGTCGCCGCGGTAGGGCAGTGGGGCGAGGTCTGGGGCAAGTGGTGGCGCGGTCGCAAGGACTTCAAGGCGGGCGATGAACCGTGGACGGCGGGCTACGCCGCGACCGAGGGCTGGCGCGACGCGCCGCGTGCACTCGGGCCGTGGGAGGAGTGGGGCGAGAAAGACCTGGCTGCGTACGACGGCATGGTCTGGTTCCGCACTTCGGTGAAGCTCACCGAACAGCAGGCCGCACAGGAGGCGGTGTTGCTGCTGGGCTCGATCGATGAAGTCGACATGACCTGGGTCAACGGCCATGGTGTCGGCAGCACGTACGGGCCGGGCTCCGGTCGCGAGTATCCGTTGCCGGCCGGCCTGCTGAAGGCAGGCGACAACTCGGTCACGATCAACGTGCTCGACACCTATCGCGCCGGTGGCATGAGCGGTCCGGCCTCGGCGTATGCGGTCCGCTTCAAGGACGGCACCACGGTGCCGCTCGACGGCGCGTGGAAGTATCGTCCGGCGCCCGGTCATGACTGGCCGCCGCGCGCGCCGTGGCAGACGGCCGCGGGCCTGTCGACGCTCTACAACGGCATGATCGCGCCGATCGGCAAGTACGGCTTCCGCGGCATGCTCTGGTACCAGGGCGAATCGAACACCTTCGAAGCCGATCGCTATGCCGACCTGCTGCGGATGTGGCGCAAGGACTGGCGTTCGCGCTTCGGTGCCGACCTGCCGGCGCTGATCATCCAGCTCGCCGGCTATGGCATGCCGAAGTCGCAGCCGGCCGAAAGCGGCTGGGCGGAGCTGCGCGAGGCGCAGCGCCACGTGGTCGATGAGGATGCCCACAGCGGCCTGGCGGTAACGATCGACATCGGCGACCGCTACGACATCCACCCGCCGAACAAGCAGGAACTCGGACGCCGCCTCGCTCGCGCCGCGCGGCATGTGATCTACCGCGACAAGCAGCCGCCGTCGGGACCGGTGCCTGCGTCGGCGAAGCGCGAAGGCGATGCCGTGGTGGTTTCGTTCGCCGATGTGAGCGATGGCCTGGTCGCCTTCGGCGCCGACGGCCCGATCGGCTTCGAGCTGTGCGGCGCGGCAAAGGACAGCTGCCATTACGCCGATGCCCGCATCAGCGGCAGCAACGTGACGCTGCGCGCCCCTGCGCCGGTGGATGTCACGCGCGTGCGCTATTGCTGGGCCGATGGCCCGGTCTGCACCCTCTTTGACGGCGCCGGCCTGCCCGCCGGTCCGTTCGAAACCCCGATCAAGTAAAAGCATCCAGCCGAGTGATTGAGATGAGCACTAACGCCCACACCGACGCCCACACTGAAACCACGACTCACGGTTCCTCGCGCGATCGCGAGATCGTCGATGCGCGTGTCATCGTCACCTGCCCGGGACGCAACTTCGTCACCCTGCGCATCGAAACCCGATCGGGCGTCGTCGGCCTCGGCGATGCGACGCTAAATGGCCGCGAGCTGGCGGTGGCGTCCTACCTGCAGGATCACCTCGTGCCGAACCTGATCGGCCGCGACGCCGGCCGCATCGAGGACATCTGGCAGTTCTTCTATCGCGGCGCGTACTGGCGCCGTGGCCCCGTAACGATGACCGCGATCGCCGCGGTCGACGTCGCGTTGTGGGACATCCTCGGCAAGATGGCCGGCCTGCCGCTGTACCAGCTGCTCGGCGGGCGTTCGCGCGAAGGCGCGCTGGTCTATGCTCATGCCAATGGTCGCGACATCAGCGAAGCCAGCGAGGAAGTCGGCAAGTACCGCGAGAAAGGCTTCCTCGCCGTGCGCGCGCAGTGCGGCGTGCCGGGCGTGAAGAAGGCCTACGGCATCTCCAGCGGCGGCAAGCCCTACGAACCGGCCGAGAGCGAACTGCCTGCCGAGACCGTGTGGTCGACGCCGAAGTACCTGGAAGTGGTGCCGAAGCTGTTCGAGCGCCTGCGCGCCGACCACGGCAACGATGTCGAGCTGCTGCATGACGTGCATCACCGCCTGAGTCCGATCGAGGCCGCGCGCCTGGCCCGCGACGTCGAGCCCTACCGCCTGTTCTGGCTGGAAGATGCCACCCCGGCCGAGAACCAGAAGTCGTTCGAGCTGATCCGTCAGCACTCGGTCACGCCGCTGGCGGTGGGCGAGGTCTTCAACTCGATCTGGGACTGCAAGCACCTGATCGAGAACCAGCTGATCGACTACATCCGCACCACCATCGTGCACGGCGGCGGCATCACTCACCTGCGCCGGCTGGCCGATTTCGCCGGACTGCACCAGGTGCGCACGGGCTTCCACGGCGCCACGGATCTCTCGCCGGTGTGCATGGGCGCGGCGCTGCACTTCGATACCTGGGTGCCGAACTTCGGCATCCAGGAGTACATGTTCCATTCCGAAGAAACCAACGAAGTGTTCCCGCACGACTACGTGTTCCGCGATGGACGCCTGCACGTGGGCGACACACCGGGCCACGGCGTGACCATCGACGAGAAGCTCGCCGCGCGCTACCCGTACTCGCCCAAGCAACTGCCGATCGCGCGCCTGGAAGACGGCTCGATGTGGGACTGGTGATGATGAATCCGTCGAGGAAGATGGTTCCGTTGCTGCTGGCGCTGTCGGCCGTTGCAGCAGGCTCGGGGCACGCCCAGGCGCGCGAGCCGGTCCTGTTCGACTGGTTCGAGTACCGCGGCCACGACGCCACGTTCGAGCAACCGTTGCCGGAAGGGAGCTTCCGCAATCCGGTGCTTGCCGGGTTCCATCCCGATCCGGCGGTGGTCCGCGCGCGTGATCGCTATTACCTGGTCAATTCCAGCTTCTCCTACTTCCCGGGCATCCCGGTGTTCGAAAGCCGCGACCTGGTGCACTGGACGCAGATCGGCAACGCGATCGAGCGGCCGTCGCAGCTGGACTTCGATGGCCTGGGCATGTCGCGTGGCGTGTTCGCACCGACGATCGCCTACCACGACGGCACCTTCTATGTCGTCAACACCGCGGTCGACAACGGCGGCAACTTCCTGGTGACGGCGAAGGATCCGGCCGGCCCGTGGTCCGATCCGGTCTGGTTGCCGACCATCGACGGCATCGATCCGTCGCTGTTCTTCGACAGCGACGGCAAGACCTACCTGCTCAACAACGGCGAGCCGGAAGGCAAGCCGCGCTACGACGGCCACCGTGCGATCTGGATGCAGGAGTTCGACCTGGCGCAGCGCAAGCCGGTCGGTCCGCGCAAGGTGCTGATCGACGGCGGCGTCGATCCGTCGAAGAACCCGATCTGGATCGAAGGTCCGCACATCTACCAGCGCGAAGGCTGGTACTACCTGGTCTGCGCCGAGGGCGGCACCGGCCCGGATCATTCGCAGGTGGTGCTGCGCAGTCGCAGCGTGTGGGGTCCGTATGCGCCGTACCCGGGCAACCCGATCCTGACCCAGCGCGATCTCGATCCGGAGCGTGCCAACCCGATCACCAACGCCGGCCACGCCGACCTGGTCGAAGGGCTCGACGGCAGCTGGTGGGCGATCTTCCTCGCCAGCCGAAACTACGGCGGCGTGCATTACAACACCGGGCGCGAGACCTACCTGTTGCCGGTCACGTGGAAGGACGGCTGGCCGTTGATCCTCGAGCATGGACGGGCGATCCCGCAGGTGTTGCCCGGCCCGGGCTTCATGGAAGGTGGCAAGTCGCAGGCGCCCATGACCGGCAACTTCACCTGGCGCGACGATTTCGACAAGCCCACGCTCGATCGCGCGTGGATGCATGTGCGAGTGCCGAAGCAGCCCTGGGCCGACCTGGCAGCGAAGCCTGGCCAGTTGGCGATCCATCCGCTCGCGGAGGGCCTGAACACGTTGCGCAATCCCTCGTTCCTGGCACGACGGCAGCAGCACCTTGCCTTCGAGTCGAGCACCGCGCTGACGGTGCCGGTCGAGGCGGGAACGGAAGCGGGCATCGTCGCATTCCAGAACGAACGCCATTGGTACTTCCTGGGTGTGCGTCGTGCCGGTGCCGGTCTCGAACTGTTCCTGCAACGAAGCAGCGACGGCAAGGCCAGCATCGTCGCCACGAAGGCCATCGCGAACGCGAAGACACTGAAACTGAAGATCACCGGCGACAGCGGTGCCTACTCGTTCGGCTTCGATGCCGACGGCAAGGGTTGGCAATGGCTGCGCCGCAATGAAGACGGAACCATCCTCAGCACCGATGTCGCCGGCGGGTTCGTCGGCGCGGTCGTGGGGCCCTATGCGCGTACGGAGACGAACAAATGAACGACACTCGCCGCGAAGACCCCGGTTCACCTTTGCGCACGATCATCGCTGCCGTGCTCCTGGCGGCCAGTGCACAGGCACTGGGCGCGACGCCGTCGGCCGACACCAGGGCACCGGCTTACCTCGATCTCGACCGCAGCTTCGAAGATCGCGCGGCCGACCTCGTCTCGCGCATGACGCTCGAGGAAAAGGCCGGGCAGATGCAGAACGGTGCGCCCGCCATCGAGCGCCTTGGCGTTCCCGCCTACGACTGGTGGAACGAGGCGCTGCATGGTGTCGCCCGCGCCGGCGCGGCCACCGTGTTTCCGCAGGCGATTGGCATGGCGGCGACGTTCGACGTGCCGTTGATGGGCCAGATCGCCACCGTCATCAGCGACGAGGCGCGCGCCAAGCACCATGAGTTCGCGCGGCAGGGGCAGCACGGCCGCTACCAGGGCCTGACCTTCTGGTCGCCCAACATCAACATCTTCCGCGACCCGCGCTGGGGCCGTGGCCAGGAAACCTACGGCGAGGACCCGTACCTCACCGCGCGTATGGGCGTGACGTTCGTGAAGGGCCTGCAGGGCGACGACCCGAAGTACCGCAAGCTCGACGCCACCGCCAAGCACTTCGCCGTGCACAGCGGTCCCGAGGCCGACCGCCACACCTTCGACGCCAGGCCGAGCCAGCGCGATCTCTACGAGACCTACCTGCCCGCGTTCGAGGTGCTGGTGAAGGAAGGCCAGGTCGACGCGGTGATGGGCGCGTACAACCGCGTCTACGGCGAGTCCGCCAGTGGCAGCAAGTTCCTGCTGCAGGACACGTTGCGCGGCCAGTGGGGCTTCAAGGGCTACGTCGTCTCCGACTGCTGGGCCATCGTCGACATCTGGAAGCACCACAAGATCGTCGCCACGCCCGAAGAAGCCGCGGCGCTTGCAGTGAAGAACGGCACCCAGCTCGACTGCGGCGACACCTACACGCCGTCGCTGCCGGTGGCGGTCAAGAAGGGACTGATCACCGAGGCCGAGATCGACCACGCGCTGACGCAGCTGTTCACCGCGCGGATGCGTCTTGGCATGTTCGACCCGCCGGAGAAGGTGCGCTGGGCGGGCATCCCGTACTCGGTGAACCAGGCGCCCGCGCACGACGCGCTGTCGCGCAAGGTCGCGCAGGAGTCGATCGTGCTGCTCAAGAACGACGGCGTGTTGCCGCTATCGCGCGACACCAGGCGGATCGCGGTCGTGGGCCCGACCGCCGACGACACCATGGCGCTGCTTGGCAACTACTACGGCACGCCGGCCGCACCGGTGACGATCCTGCAGGGCATCCGCGAGGCCGTTCCGAACGCACAGGTCGTGCATGCGCGCGGCGTCGACCTGGTGGAAGGTCGCGACGACCCGGCGGCCACGCCGCTGATCGAGCCGCAGTACCTGCGCCCGGAGAAGGGATCGAGCGAACGCGGCCTGCGTGGCGAGTACTTCCGCAGCCGCGACCTGTCCGGTAAGCCGGCGCTGGTTCGCGTCGATTCGCAGATCGGCTTCCGCTGGGACCGCGGATCGCCGACCGACAACCTGATGGCACGTGGCGAGGCGCACGGCGGGCAATCGGTGCCGTCGGACAACTTCAGCATCCGCTGGAGCGGCCAGCTGCTGCCGCCGGTGTCGGGCAGCTACCAGCTCGAAGCGTCGGCGAACGACGGCTTCCGCCTCTACCTCGACGGCAAGCTGGTGCTCGACCAGTGGAAGGACAGCGACCGCCTGCGCGCCGACAGCGCCACGGTGACGTTGCAGGCCGGACGCAGCTACGACCTCAAGCTCGAGTACTACGACGGCGAGCGCGACGCAGGCGTGCGCCTGGCTTGGCGCATGCCCGGCGCCAAGCCGCCGTTCGAGGAAGCGCTGCAGGTCGCGAGCGAGTCCGACGTGGTGATCTTCGTCGGCGGCCTCACCGGCGACGTCGAAGGCGAGGAGATGACGGTCAGCTACCCGGGCTTCGCCGGTGGCGACCGCACCGACATGCGCCTGCCCGCGACGCAGCGCAAGTTGCTCGAAGCGCTGCACGCGACCGGCAAGCCGGTGGTGATGGTGCTGACCGCGGGTTCCGCGCTGGCGGTGGACTGGGCGAAGCAGAACCTGCCGGCGATCGTGATGGCGTGGTACCCGGGCCAGCGCGGCGGCAACGCGGTGGCGGACGTGCTGTTCGGCGATGCCAACCCGGCCGGTCGCCTGCCGGTCACGTTCTACAAGGCCGACGAAAAGCTGCCGGCGTTCGACGACTACTCGATGCAGGGCCGCACCTATCGCTACTTCGAGGGCGAGGCGCTGTATCCATTCGGCCACGGCCTGTCGTACACGACCTTCGCCTATTCCGACCTGCGTCTGGACCGGGCCAAGGCCGGTCCGAAGCAGCCGGTGACGGCGACGGTCAAGGTGCGCAACAGCGGCAAGCGTGCAGGCGACGAGGTCGTGCAGCTGTACGTGCGCGCGCTCGATCCGAAGCAGCCGCGTGCGCGCAAGGAGTTGCGCGGCTTCCAGCGCGTGACGCTGCAGCCGGGCGAGGAGCGCGCGCTGACGTTCAAGCTCGATCCGTCGGTCGACCTGCGTTACTACGATGAAGGCGCCAAGTCGTACGCGGTCGATGCGGGCAGCTATGAAGTGCAGGTCGGCGCGTCCAGCGAGGACATTCGGGCGAAGGCGAAGCTGAGCGTAACCAAATGAGCCATCGCTTGAACCAGGCTGCGCTCGCAGCACTGCCGCCCGACGTGATCCGCCCCGGTTACGACCGGGCCGGCACCCGCATCGGCATCGTCCATATCGGTGTCGGCGCGTTTCACCGTGCCCACCAGGCCGTCTACGTGGACGACGTGCTCGCCAGCGAACCGGACTGGGCGATCTGCGGCGTCAGCCTCAACAGCTGTGACGTGCGCGATGCGCTGCAGCCGCAGGATGGCCTGTACACACTGGCGCTGCTCGGGCAGAACCCGTCGCTGCGCGTGATCGGTTCGATCCGCGAACTGCTGTTCGCACGCGAGCAGCGCGACGAAGTCCTCAGGCGCCTGGCCGATCCGCTGGTGCGCATCGTCACCCTGACCATCACCGAGAAGGGCTATTGCCTGGCGGGTGCGGACCTCGACCTGGCCCATCCGGAGATCGTCCACGACCTCGCCTCGCCGGACGCGCCCAATGGCGCCATCGGCTACGTCGTCGCGGGACTCGCGGCACGGCGCAAGCTGCATCTGCCGCCGTACACCGTACTCAGCTGCGACAACCTCCCCGAGAACGGCCGCAAGCTTGCCCGCGCTGTCGTCCAGTACGCATGGAAGGTCGACCCCGACCTCGCGCGCTGGATCGAGGCCGAGGTGGCCTTTCCGTGTTCGATGGTCGACAGCATCACGCCGGCAACCGACGAGGCACTGCGCGAGCGCGTCGCCACGCAGCTCGCCTGCACCGACGCCTGGCCCGTTCAGCGCGAGGCGTACACGCAGTGGGTCGTCGAGGACAGTTTCTGCAACGGCCGGCCGGCATTGGAACGGGTCGGCGTCACCTTGAGCGCCGACATCGCCGGCTACGACCGCGCCAAGCTGCGCCTGCTCAACGCACCGCATTCGGCGCTGGCCTACCTTGGCGCGCTGATGGAGATCGAGACCGTGGCGCAGGCCATGGCCACGCCGGTGCTCGCCGCCTTCGTCGAACGCCTGATGCACGACGGCATCGTCCCGAACGTGAAGGCACCTGCCGGTTTCAACGCCGGTGCCTACGTCGAAGCGATCCTGGCGCGCTTCCGCAATCCGGCGATCCAGCACCGCTTGCTGCAGATCGCCTGGGACGGCTCGCAGAAACTGCCCGTGCGTCTGCTCGGCACGATCGGCGACGCGCTCGCCGCGGGCCATCCGATCGACCTGCTGTGCCTGCCGGTGGCGGCGTGGATGCAGTTCGTGCGTCGGCAGGCGCGCAACGGCGTGACGCTGGTGGATCCGATGGCGGAAGTGCTTGCAGAAGTCGGCCGCGCCACGACCGGCGACGCGAATGACGACGTCGCACGGTTCCTGGCACTGGACTCGATATTCGCGCCGCTCTCGGCCGATGACCGCTTTGTCGATGCGGTGCGGGTTGCGTACGTGCGCCTGGGCGACGGCACGCCAGCGGCCGTCTGGCGCGCCCTCAGCGACTGACCGCAGGAGCGGGCAAACTCGCTCCTGCTGGCTACCTGTCGGATCCCAGCCCGGTGACTTGCACCCGCACCCGGGCGACAAAGGTGTGCGAGGTCAGGAAAAGCGTCCTGCCGTCATCGCCGAAGGCGCAGTTCGACACGCGACTGCCGGTCTCGATCAACCCCAGTCGCTTGCCGTTGGCATCCATCACCAGCAGACCGCCGGGAGCGCTGGCGAACAGGTGGCCGTCGCTGGACAGGCACAGTCCGTCCGGCGCGCCGCTGGCGCCGGACGCGACCAGGTCGGACGCGTCGGCCAGCACGCGCCGGTCGAGCACGTCGCCGCGAGCGTCCAGCCGGTACGCCATCCACACCGGGTGCTTCCCGTCGGAGTTGGCCACGTAGAGCGTGCGTTCGTCGGGCGAGAGCGCGACGCCGTTGGGGAAGCGCAGGCCGCCTTCGACCAGATGCACGGAGCCGTCTCTGTCGAGGCGGTAGACGCCGTTGGCGGGCTGCTCCTTCAGCGGCGATTCGTCGATGCCCTTGAGTCCGTACGGCGGGTCGGTGAAGTACACCGAGCCACCGCTGTGGCGGACAACATCGTTGGGACTGTTGAGTCGCTTGCCCTGGTAGGTCGCGGCGAGCGTGGTCTTGCGCTTGCTCGCCGGGTCCAGGCGGGCGACCAGGCGCGAGCCCGAGTCGGCCAGCAGCACCGTGCCTTCCGGTTCGACATCCAGCCCGTTCGCACCGGCCTCGCGCAGCCCTTCCAGGTCCGTGCCGCCGTAACCCGATGGCTTGAGGAACACCGACAGTCCGTCGCGCGCCGACCAGCGATACATCGTGTTGCCGGGCACATCGTTGAACAGCAGGTACTGGCCGTCGCCCACCCACAGCGGCCCTTCGGACCAGGTGAAGCCCTCCGCGATGCGCTCGATGCGTGCGTCAGGCGCGACGATCGAGCGCAGGGCGTCGTCGTATACGGTGATGCGTCCGACGGTCGGGTAGGCGTGCGTGGCAGCGGTATCCACTGCCGGTGCGCACCCGCTTGCGGTCGCCAGCAGCGTGGCAGCGAATGTGGCGAGGATCGGGTTGCGAAGCATCAGCGCACCTGCAACGTGGCTTGTGCGGCTTGCAGGTTTTCCGACTGCGCCCGCACCGTCACGGTGCCGGCCTGGCCTGCCTTGCTGCGCAGGATCACCAGCGCAAGGCCGTTGAACGCGTTGCGCTGGTGCGACGGAAACGGCGTCATGTCGGTTGGATCTCCATTGTCGGTGGCGACGATCTCGGCCAGGCCGTCGACGCTGAACGCAATGTGCGATGCGGCATCGGGCACGGGCTGTCCATCGCGGTCGAGTATGCGCAATGTCACGAACGACAGGTCGCTGCCGTCGGCGCGGATCTGCTGCCGGTCGGCCTGCAACTCGAGTTTGGCCGGCGCACTGGCCGTGCGCGTGCTCGCCTCGGCCCAGGGCTTGCCGTTCCGGTAAGCCTGCACGCGCAGTTCGCCGGGCCGGTACACCACGTCGTCCCAGCGCAGGCGGTACTCGTACGGGCCCTTCGTCCTGCGCCCCTGCGACTTGCCGTTGACGAACAGCTCCGCCTCGTCGCCGGACGTGAACACATGCACCGGCGTGACCAGGCCCTCGCGTCCCGGCCACGTCCAGTGCGGCAGCAGGTGCGCCATCGGCAGCTCAGGGCGCCAGCGCGCCTGGTAGAGGTAGAAGCGGTCCTTGGGGAATCCGGCCAGGTCGACGATGCCGGAGTAGGAGCTGCGCGAGTCGTAGTAGGGCGTCGGCTCGCCGAGGTAATCGAAACCGGTCCAGACGAACTCGCCCGCGACATACGGATGACGATCGAGCGAGGCGAACACCTTGTCGGCGCTGGAGCCGAAATCGACCGCATGCAGTTCGTACGCGCTGACCTGGCGGATCTTCGAGTCACCGCCCCGGCCGTCACGCACCGGTGCGCTGGTCTCCTTCGTCACCGGGAACAGGTACACACCGCGACTGCTCAGTGCCGATGCGGTCTCGGTGCTGACGATGGCCTTGTCCGGGAAGCGCGCATGGAACGCCGGGTACTGCGGCGGCGTGCGGATGCGCTCTGTGCCTTCGAACTCGGGCGTGTCGCGGATGCCTTCGCCCTGGTAGTTCAGGCCGATCACGTCGAGCACGGCCGACAATGGCATTTCAGGTTTTGCCCAGTTCATGGCATTGGTGGTCGGGCGGGTCGGATCTTCCTCGCGAACGATGTCGTGCAGGCGCCTGGCAATCGCCGCGCCTGCCTCGCCGGTGTACTGCTCGCCGACTTCATTGCCGACGCTCCAGGCAACGATCGACGGATGGTTGCGGTCGCGACGCAGCATCGAGCGCAGGTCGGGTTCGTGCCAGTCCTTGAAGATCAGGTGGAAGTCCAGCGGCGTCTTCTTGCGCTCCCACGAATCGAACACTTCGTCGATCACGAGGAAGCCCATGCGGTCGGTGAGCTCGAGCAACTCGGGTGCCGGCGGGTTGTGGCTCATGCGCACGGCGTTGGCGCCCATCTCGCGCAGGATCTCGAGCTGGCGCTCGGCGGCGCGGACGTTGAAGGCGGCGCCCAGCGCGCCGAGGTCGTGGTGGTTGTTGACGCCGCGGATGACGATGCGTTCGCCGTTGACGACCAGGCCCTCGTTGGCATCGAAGCGAACCGAGCGGATGCCGAAAGGCGTCTCGTGACGGTCGATGATTCGACCACCGCGCGAAACGGTGGTGATGGCGACATAGCGGTTCGGCCGCTGTGTCGGCGGCGGGCCCCACAGCCGCGGGCGGGCGAGGGTGGTCGTGCCGTTGACGCTCGCGCTGGAACGCGCCGGCACCTTGATGCGTGTCGGCTCGATGCGCGCGATCACGTCACCGGAGCGCTGCCCGGAGTCGTCGAGCGCCACGATCTGGGTGGCCACCTCGACTTCGGCGGCACGCGCGGAGTCGTTGTCGATCGACGCATCCAGGCGGATCGTCGCCGCATCGGCCGACACCTGCGGCGTCGTCACCCGCGTGCCCCAGTGGGCCACATGCAGCGGATCGACCTTGCTCAGCCAGACACTGCGATACAGGCCGCCACCGGGATACCAGCGCGCCGAATCCGGTGGATTGTCGAGGCGGATCGCCAGCTGGTTGTTGCCACCGGGCCGCAGGTACGGCGTCAGGTCCACGCGCCAGGAGTTGTAACCATACGGCCAGCCGCCGACGAGATGGCCGTTGAGCCACACCGTCGCGTACGACATCGCACCGTCGACATCGAGGAAGACCGAACGGCCGCGGTCGCTCGCCGGGATGTCCAGCTTGCGCCGGTACCAGCCAATGCCCCAGCTCGGCAGCCGGCCCATGCCGCCATAGGGACCTTCGCGCAGGAATGGCCCGGCGATGGCCCAGTCGTGCGGCAGCGTGACCTGTTGCCATCCCCGATCGTCGAAGTTGGCCTGCACGAACGCCACATCACCGCCGGGATCACCCGCGGGCCTGACATGACGACGTGACGGGTCGCCGATGAAGGCATTGCCGCTGGGCAGGATCCACGGTTTGAGCACGCCCTCGGCCCGTGCAGCAAGCTGCTCGGCCTCCTCGGGACGGGCATCGGCGGCCTTGCCGTCCTGGTTGTCCGTCACCTTCGGCCGCGCGTCGTAGTCCAGGCGCGTCGCCAGGCCCGGCGGATCGCCCTGATGGAAACGCCAGCCGCTGTTGATCGAAATGCGCTCGCGCGCAGACGCATCGCCTTCGACAGCATGCGCGGCCGCGAACACGAACAGCGCCAGCATCGGCGCCGCCGCCAAGCGCAGGCAGTGCCGCAACGTCACAGCTTGTAGGCCTGCTTCGGCAGGCGATAGGCCAGGTCGACGGCAAGCTCGGCCGCTTCGTCCTCGTCCATGCGGTGCTCGCTGACCAGCTTGGCCAGGAACGCGCAATCGACGCGGCGCGCCACATCGTGGCGAGCGGGAATCGACAGGAACGCACGCGTGTCGTCGTTGAAGCCGACCGTGTTGTAGAAGCCGCCACTGGCGAGTGTCTGTTCGCGGAAGCGCCACATGCCTTCGGGCGCGTCATGGAACCACCATGCCGGGCCGAGGAACAGCGCCGGATAGTGGCCGGCCAGCGGCGCCAGTTCGCGCGCGTAGGTGCTCTCGTCGAGGGTGAACACGATCACGCGCAGGCGCGGATCGTTGCCGAAGCGGTCGAGCAGTGGCTTGAGCGCGTTGACGTAGTCGGTGCGCATCGGCATGTCCGCGCCCTTGTCGCGGCCGAAGCGTTCGAACAGGCGCGCATTGTGGTTGCGGAAGCAGCCGGGGTGGATCTGCATCACCAGGCCGTCGTCCAGGCTCATCGCCGCCATCTCGGTCAGCACCTGGGCGCGGAACAGCTCGGCTTCGGCCGCGCTGGAACCGCCGCGGGCGACCTTCTCGAACAGGCGGCGCGCTTCGTCGGCGGGCAGGTCGGCGGTGGCGGCGGTCGGGTGCCCGTGGTCGGTCGAGGTCGCGCCCATTGCCGCGAACGCGGCACGGCGCTGGCGATGCGCGCGCAGATAGCCGTCCCAGGTGTAGACGTTCTCGCCGGTGATCTCGCCGAAGCGCTCCAGCGATGCTGCGAATTCCTCATGCTCCGGATCGACCACCGGGTCCGGCCGGTACGCCGTGACCACGCGACCCGGCCAGCCACTGGCGCGGATTTCGGCGTGATGCTGCAACAGGTCGAGCGGCGATTCGGTGGTCGCCAGCAGTTCGATGCGGAAGCGGTCGAACAACGCGCGCGGCCGGAACCCAGGCTGCTGCAGCGCGGCGGTGATGTGGTCGTAGTAGCGGTCGGCGCTGCCGGCATCGAGGCGCTCGCGCAGGCCGAACACCTCGTGGAAGACGTGGTTGAGCCACATCGACGACGGCGTGCCGCGGAACAGGTGGAAGTTGGATGCGAACAGGCGCCAGGCCGCGCGCGGATCGACGGACGACCGCGAACCGTCGCGACGCGGGATGCCCAGCGCGTCCAGCTCGATGCCCTGGCTGTAGAGCATGCGGAACACGTAGTGGTCCGGGATCAGCAGCAACTCGGTGGCGTTGGCGAATGCCTCGTTGCCGGCGAACCACGACGGATCGGTGTGGCCATGCGGGCTGATGATCGGCAGTTGCGCGACCTGGCCGTACAGGCGCCGCGCGATCGCGCGTGCGCCGGGTTCGGCGGGGAACAGGCGGTCCGGGTGCAGGTCGAGTGCTTTGGGGGTGCTCATGGTGCAGTTCTCTTCGTTGCAATCACTTCGCGGCTGCGGTCGTGGAGGCGGCCGGCCCGGTCACTCCACGAACATAGCCGCGCAGCCATGACAGTGCCGGTCGTTCGCTGCCGTCCCTGCGCACCAGGTAGGCCTTCTCCTTGGTACGCCACATGCCCGGACGGAAGCCCCACAGGGTGATGCCCTTGACGCCCGGATGTTCCCAGAACACCGGGAAGATCCGCTGGTAGTCCTTGAGCTGCTGCGCGTCGGTGGCGCCATCGATGTCCAACTCGGTCACGTAGATCGGCAGACCGGTCGCAGCAAGGCGGTCGAGGTTGGCGCGGTGCACCGACATCGGCGTTTCGGACGTCGTCGCGAAGGCATGGCCCTGCACGCCGATGCCATCGACCAGGTTGTCCTTGCGCAGCAGCTCGATGATCTCGAGGTAGCGGCGGGTGCTCTCGTCCTTGTTGGTGATGCTGTAGTCGTTGATCAGCAGCTTCGCGCGCGGGAACGTCTTGCGGGCGAGGCGGTACGACTCGACGATCCAGTCCCAGCCCGTGGCGCCGCTGCCGCCGAGGGCATTGATGTAGTTTCCGCCGCCTTCGTCGTCCTTGTTGGGCGGGTCGTTGAGCGGCTCGTTGACCACCTCGACGTAGTCCAGGTCCGGATAGCGTTGCGCGACGGCGGCGAACCACTCCTCGATTTCCTCGCGCTGTTCCTTCGGCGGCAACTTCTCCATCCACTCCGGCTGCTGGTTGCCCCAGACCATCACGTGCATCTGGAACGGGAAACCGTGGCTCTTGGCGAACTGGTAGGCCGCGTCCAGGCCGGACCAGTCCATCTGGTCGCGCACGGCTTCGACCGAGCCCCACTTGCCGGCGTTCTCCGGCGTGACCTTGTTCCAGTAGCCGGTGAAACCGGCCACCTGCAGCGGGCTGTGGACACTGCCGAGGAACTTCGCCTGGCCGGCGGCGAGCGGGGCGCCCTGCGCCTGCAGCGTCAGCGGCATGGCAGCGAGCAGGGCCAACACGAGTGCTTTCATCCTTCCATCCCCCTTGATGACGTTCATGCGCCTGCTCCGTCCAGTTGCGCCGGTTCCAGCCGCGGCGCCAGCAGGTGCACGACCAGCAGCGCGATCAGGTAGGCCGATCCGGCCATCAGGAACACCGGCACGTAGCTGCCGGTGGTCTGCAGCAGGAAGCCGGTGAAGGTGGCGATCATCATGCCGCCGACGGCCCCGGCGAAGCCGCCGATGCCGACCACCGACGCCACCGCGCGGCGCGGGAACATGTCGGACGTCAGCGTGAACACGTTCGCCGACCAGCCCTGATGGCCGGCCGTCGCCAGGCCGATCAGGCCGACCGCGAGCCACAGGTTGTCGGCATTCGCGGCGAACACGATCGGCACCACGGCCAGGCCGCAGATGCCCATCGCGGTCTTGCGCGCGCGGTTGACGCTCCAGCCCATCTTGATGAAGCGTCCGGCGAGCCAGCCGCCGAAGATGCTGCCGACGTCGGCCAGCACGAAGATCACGATCAGCGGCAGGCCCAGGCCGAGCAGGGTCAGGCCGTACTCGGCGTGCAGGAACTTCGGCAGCCAGAACAGGAAGAACCACCAGATCGGGTCGGTAATGAACTTTGCGGCGACGAACGCCCACGCCTGGCGATGGCGCAGGATGCGCGACCACGGCACGCGCACAGTCGGTTCCGGCGGGTCGCTCCGAATGTAGGCCAGTTCGCCGGCGCTGAGCCTGGGCTGGTCTTCCGGTGTGCGATAGATCAGCAGCCATGCCACCAGCCAGGCCGCGCTGAGCGCACCGGTGACCAGGAACGCCGCCTGCCAGCCCCAGGTCGCGGCCACCACCGGCACCATCATCGGCGCCACGATCGCGCCGATGTTGGAGCCGGAATTGAAGATGCCCGTCGCCAGCGCCCGCTCCTTGCGCGGGAACCATTCGGCCACGGTCTTGATCGCGGCCGGGAAGTTGCCAGCCTCGCCAAAGCCGAGCACGAAGCGCGCGGCGGCAAAGCCAATCACGCTCGCGGCGAGCGAATGGCTCATCGCCGCCAGGCTCCAGATGCTGATCGCGATGGCGTAGCCGACACGCGTGCCGAGGCGGTCGATGATCGCGCCGGCGCAGAGCAGGCCGATCGCATAGGCGGCCTGGAAGGCGGTGACGATGTAGCCGTACTCGATCTCGTTCCAGCCGATCTCGGTCTGCAGGAACGGCGCCAGCACGCCGAGCACCTGGCGGTCGATGTAGTTGATGGTCGTGGCCAGCAGCAGCATCGCGCAGATGCGCCAGCGGTACATGCCGACCTTCGCCACCGGTGCCGCAGCGCCGATGCTGGTGGTTGCTTCGCTCATGCGACCCCCGTCAGGACCTGCGCCAGTGTCGCCGCAGGGCGGCAGGCGCGAGGAAAAATGCTGCAGTGCAGCGCGTCATGCGCGGCTATGGCGAATCGTGTCATCGCGGTTTTCCATGCGTTTTCTGACGCAGTCCAGACGAGTGTTAGCGCTAGCATTAGCACATGGATCAGGCCGCGGGCTACTGCTCTTCGACGGCGGTCACAAACGAAAAAACGCCATGGGTTCTGCGTCTTGCGCAATCGGGCGCCTGCCAGCTGCCCGATCGGAGGGGGTGAAAACGCTCATGTTGCTATGCAGCGTGCGGGGCAAAAATGGTAGCGCTACCATCCGACCCGGATCGCCTCAGACGGATTTGTAGCGTCACCACTGTTGTAGCCAACAAAAAACCTAGCCTCGCCTGCGCAGCGACAAAGACCGCGCGCAGGCGCAGACACCAGAAACGGGAGGGGAGTACGGTGCAAATCCATATCGCAAGAACGGCCTTGTCGCGCGCCTTGGGCATTGCCCTGATTGGCATGGCCAGCAGTTCGGCGCTGGCGCAGGCTCAAGAACAGGCAACCACACAGCAGGCGCAGTCGACCCAGGTCGCGCAGGCAGACACCGCGGCCGCACCGGCGCAGACGCCGGCCGGCTCGCAGGATGCGGTCAATCTCGATCGTGTCGTTGCCACCGGTTTCCGCAAGAGCCTTGAGTATTCGACCGAGGCCAAGCGCGACGCCGTCAACGTCACCGACACGGTGTTCGCCGAGGACATGGGCAAGTTCCCGGACCTCAACATCGCCGAGTCGCTCAACCGCATCCCCGGCGTGCAGCTCACCCGTGACGTCAACGGCGAAGGCCTCAACATCGCCATCCGCGGCCTGGGCAGCAGCTTCACCAAGACCACGCTCAACGGTTCCTCGATCGCGACGGCCTCGATCGGCCTCAACGCGCAGAACCAGAACCGCGAAGTCGACCTCAACCTGTTCCCGACCGAATTCTTCAACCAGCTGTCGGTCAGCAAGACGCCGCTGGCGAGCCAGCTCGAAGGCGGCGTTTCCGGCGTGGTCGACATGCGCAGCGTGCGACCGTTCGACCGGGCCGGTACGCACCTGACCTACCAGCTGCAGGCCGACTACAACGAGACCAGCGAGAAGTACAGCCCGCGCGGTTCGCTGATCGGCAGCTGGACCAACGACGACAACACCTTCGGTGCACTGGTCGGCCTGTCGACGGTGCAGGGCAAGATCGGCGTCGAAGGTTTCGAGAGCGTCGGCTGGACCAACCCTGGCCTGACCTACACCCAGTGCGGCCTGACCCCGCCCGCCGGCACGCCGGCGACCAACCAGCCAGCCGCGTGCAACGTCGGCGGCGGCGGCAACTGGCGCATCCCCGATCGCGTTCCAACCACGGCCGGCGCCGGCCTGGTGCCGAACACGCTGATCGACCGCAACTTCCTGCTCGCCAACAACCCGGGCCTGTCGATCGACCAGATCAGCGAAGCGTTGATCCCGCGCCTCGGCCGCCCGGTGCACATGTCCGGCGACCGCGACCGCGACGCCTTCGTCGGCTCGCTGGAATGGCGTCCGACCGACACGGCGCACTTCTACCTCGACACGATGTACACCGAGGCGCACCGCACCAACGACCGCATCGACATCAACCTGATCGGTCGCAACGGCAATATCATTCCGTTGAACATGCAGGTCGACTCCAACAACGTCGTCACCAGCGCCACGTTCACCAACGCCCAGTTCTTCCTGGAAGCACGCCCGTACATCGAGGACGTGAAGTTCTGGAACATCAACCCGGGCGGCACGTTCTGGTTCGCCGACGACCTGAAGCTCGACTTCCAGGCCAACATGAGCCGCAGCTGGCTGTTCCGCGAATCGCCGACGGTGCTGGTCAACACGCCGTTCACGACGGTCGAGTACAGCAACAACGGCGGCGACATCCCGACCTGGACCACGCCGCTGGATCTCAATGACCCCAACTCCGGTTGGACCTGGAACGGTGGCCGCGTCAACATCAACAACGAAAAGCGCGTCGTCGAGACCAAGGGCGGCCGTGCCGACCTGCAGTTCGGCGAGGACAAGAGCAACATCCGCGTCGGTATCGCCTACGACGAGGCTTCGCGCCGCATCCAGGGCTTCGACAACAGCGCCGCCTGGGAAGACGCGGCGTGCCGCGGCCTGAACCCCGATGGCAGCGTGCCCAACCCGCGTCCGGCCTGTATCGGCGGTCCGCTGGCGGGCGTGCCGCAGCCGGAGCTGGCGTCGTACCTGCGCCCGGGTCCGTTCGGTTTCGTCACCGTCGATTTCGACCGCTTCAAGAACGACACCAACTACTACGCCCTGCGTGACAACGCACCGGAGTCGGGCTCGGCCAACACCGCCGCCACCACCGGTGCGATCGACGAGGAGAACCTCGGCGCGTACGTCGAAGCCAACGGCGAAGCCGAAGTCTGGAAGCGCCCGCTGCGCATCAACGCCGGCGTCCGCTATGTCAGCACCGACCAGGTGACCAGCGGTCCGGTCCAGACCGGCACGACGCGCGTGTGGCGCACGCTGCAGTCCAGCTACGACGAAATGCTGCCGTCGATGAACCTTGCCTGGGATGCGACCGACAGCGTCGTCCTGCGCATGTCCGGTTCGCGCACGCTGACCCGCCCGAACCCGAGCGACATGCTGCCGAACACCAACTTCAGCGATCCGTCGGCACAGCAGGCCACGCAGGGCAACCCGGACCTGGCCCCGTACCTGTCGACCAACTTCGACATCGGTGGCGAGTGGTACACCGGCGCCGAGGGCTTCGTCGGCCTGACCTACTTCCGCAAGGACATCGAGGGCTTCACCGTCCTGGGCACGCGCACGATCCCGTTCGCCGACCTGGGCATCCCGTACGAAGACCTGAACCCGACGCAGCAGGCCGCACTGAACCAGCGCGGTGGCCCGACCGCCGCCACGGTGCAGGTGCAGCAGCAGGTCAATGCCGACGGCACGCTGAAGATCGCCGGTTACGAAGCGATCTGGGTGCAGCCGCTCGACCGCTGGGTTGAAGGCCTGGGCTTCACCGCCAACTACACCAAGGTCGACCAGAGCTCGGAAGGCTCCGGTGTCCCGGCAGTGGCGGTGGGCGTGGCGCCGAACCTGTGGAACGCAACGGCCTATTGGGAAAATGACGTCGCCCAGGTTCGCCTGTCCTACACCTGGACCGACGACATCATCTCCTCCGGCGCCAACCAGAACGGCATCCCGACGGCCCGCCTGCTGACCGATTCGCGTGGCCAGCTCGACCTGTCGGCCAGCTACACCCTGGCCAACATCCGCTCGCAGCCGCAGCTCACGCTCAACGTCATCAACATCACCAGCGAGCCGCTGCGCACCACGTTCGCCTACGACAACGCTGCCTACGAGTACTACGAGCCGGGTTACACCGTGCTGCTGGGTGTTCGCGGCACGTTCTGATGCAGATGCAAAGACTGGTTTGACCGGTGGTTGAACCACAGCGTGGCCCGCCCGGTGCTTCTGCAGCGGGCGGGCCGCGCCATACTGGGGCCGCCATACGGGGCCTGTGCCGGGACGCGGTACAGGACGCTTTCCCACCTTCATCAAGCAGTGGTCAATGAACGGCACATCAGAAATTCTTTCCGTCAGGGAAAAGGTCGGCTACAGCCTCGGCGACCTCGCCGCAAACCTGATCTTCCAGACCCTTGTCGCCTTCCTGGCCTTCTTCTACACCGACGTGTACCGGATACCGGCCGGCACGGCGGCGACCATCATCTTCATCGGCGGCATGCTCGGTGCGTTCGTGTTCACGCCGATCATCGGTTTTGCCGCCGACCGTACCAATACGCGCTGGGGCAAGTTCCGCCCGTGGATCCTGTGGACGGCGATCCCGTTCGGCGTGTTCTCGCTGCTGGCCTTCAGCACGCCTGACCTGGGCGAGGAGGGCAAGGTCATCTATGCGCTGGCGACCTACATCCTGCTGGTGATGATCTACGCCGCCAACAACCTGCCGTACTCCGCGCTCAGTGGCGTGCTCACCGGCTCGATGGCGCAGCGCAACAGCCTGTCCTCGTACCGCTTCGTGGCGGTGATGCTGGCGCAGTTCGTGATCCAGGTGCTGCTGCTGCCGCTGGTGCTGATCCTGGGCAGCGGCGACAAGGTGCGCGGTTTCCACAACACCATGATGCTGTTCGCCGTGGTCGGCACCGTGTTCTTCCTGATCACCTTCTTCACCACGCGCGAGCGCATCGTGGCCGCGCCGGAACACAAGTCGAGCATCAAGCAGGACCTGGCCGACCTGGCCCGCAACCGTCCGTGGCTGGTGATGCTGGCGCTGACGATCCTGGTGTTCGTCACCCTGGCGCTGAAGGGCGGCTCGTACATCTACTACTTCCAGTACTACCTGGATCCGGGCGCACTGGGTCGGTTCCTCGAGGACGTCGGCTTCAACCGCCTGATCGGCGGGTTGAATGCCGTGCTCACCGGCATCGGCCTGACCGAGTTCCAGTGGCCCAAGGACGCGCCGACCTCGGCGTACAGCATGTTCAATGCCGCCGGCATCATCTCGATGATCATCGGCATCGGTTTCTCCAAGCGCCTTGCCGACCGTTTCGGCAAGCGGGACGTGTTCGGCGGGGCACTTTTCGTCTCGACGATATTCCTGCTGGCGTTCTTCTTTTACCCGCCAACGGCGGTCGGCCTGGTGTTCGTTTCGCTGGTCCTGCACGGCTTCTTCTACGGCATCACCATCCCGCTGCTGTGGGCGATGATCGCCGACGTCGCCGACTACTCGGAGTGGCGCAACTACCGCCGCGCCACCGCGATCATCTTCTCGGCGATGCTGTGCGGCCTGAAGATCGGCCTGAGCGTCGGCGGCGCGCTGGTCGCCGGGTTGCTCGCCTACTACGGCTACCAGGCCGGCGAGCCGGTGCAGTCGGCGCAGACCATCGACGGCATCCGCCTGGCGGTCAGCATCTACTGCTCGATTCCGCTGCTGCTGTGCGTCGTGCTGCTGTTCCTGTACCAGATCAACAAGTCGATGGAGTCGCGCATCGAGCAGGAACTGGGTGCGCGCAGGCTGCAGGCCGGCGCCGCCACCTGATCGCACACGCCCCACCACGAAGGCAATCGCCATGGCTGACGACACCGACACCGACGAGCTGAAAGCACTGGCCGCGAAGGCCATCTCGCAGCCCCTGGTCACCCACATCTACACCGCCGACCCGTCGGCGCACGTGTTCGACGGCAAGCTCTACATCTATCCGTCGCACGACATCGATGCCGGCCTGCCGTTCGACGACGACGGCGGTCATTTCGGCATGGAGGACTATCACGTCCTGCGCATGGACTCGCCGACCGGCGAGGCCGTCGACTGCGGCCTGGCGCTGCACGTCAAGGACGTGCCGTGGGCGCAGCGGCAGATGTGGGCCCCGGATGCGGCCAGCAAGGGCGGCAAGTACTACCTGTACTTCCCGGCCAAGCGCGCCGACGGCATCTTCCAGATCGGCGTGGCGGTGGGTGCGCGGCCGGAAGGTCCATTCGTGCCCGAGCCGCAGGCGATCGTGGGCAGTTACTCGATCGACCCGGCCGTCTTCGGCGACGACGACGGCGAGCACTACATGTACTTCGGCGGCATCTGGGGCGGGCAGCTGCAGAAGTACCGCGACAACGCCTACGCCGCGTCGCACGGGGAACCGGCCGATGGCGAGCCGGCGCTGGGTGCGCGCGTCGCGCGCATGAGCGCCGACATGAAGCAGTTCGCCGAAGTGCCGCGCGAGGTGCTGATCCTCGACGAGACCGGCCAGCCGTTGCGCGCCGAAGACCACGACCGGCGCTTCTTCGAGGCGTCGTGGATGCACAAGCACCAGGGCCGCTACTACTTCTCGTATTCGACCGGCGACACGCATTTGCTGTGCTACGCGGTGGGCGACAACCCCTACGGTCCGTTCACCTACCAGGGCACGATCCTGACGCCGGTGGTGGGCTGGACGACGCATCACTCCATCTGCGCGTTCCAGGGCCGCACGTATTTGTTCTATCACGACTCGATCCTGTCGGGCGGCGTGACGCACCTGCGTTCGATCAAGGTTGCAGAGCTCCACTACGACGACCACGGCAAGATCAGGACCCTCCATCCCTATGGGGAGTGATCCGCGCGCCCACGCGATGGCGCCGCTGGCGACGGGACCGGTCACCACGATCGGAACCGGAGCGCTCGCGGTCGACATCGCGCCCGAAGCGGGCGGACGCATCGCGCAGATCCGCCTGGATGGCGTCGAGCAACTGGTCGGCCATGGCGAAGGCACCAGCGCCGCCATCGCGTGGGGCTGCTACCCGATGGTGCCGTGGGCGGGACGAGTGCGAAACGGTCGCTTCGCCAGCGAAGGCCGTGGTTACCGTCTGCCGCAGAACCTGGGTGCGCATGCGATCCATGGCGTCGGCTTCACCATGCCCTGGCAACTGCAGTCGCACGACGCCGATCACGCCGAACTTTCGCTGGCCTTGCCGCAGGACGAACACTGGCCCTTCGGTGGAAGCTCGCGTCAGCGCATCGAAGTCGGCGACCGTCATATGAGGCTCACCCTGTCGGCGACCGCGGGCGAGCATGCGATGCCGGCGACGATCGGCTGGCATCCTTGGTTCCGCAAGCCCGACCGCATGCAGTTCGAGCCGCGCATGATCTACCCGCGCGACGCCGACGGGATCGCCATCCGGCCACTGACCGCGCCGACGCCGGGGCCGTGGGACGACTGCTTCATCAACGACCTGCCGGTGCTCATCGAGCGCGGCGACGCACGTGTCCGCATGACATCCGACTGCCTGCACTGGGTGGTCTACGACGCAGCCGCACACGCCACCTGCGTCGAGCCGCAGAGCGGGCCGCCGGATGCCTTCAATCTCGAGCCGATGCTGCTGGCACCCCACACGTCGGTCGAGGCGTGGTTCCTGCTGCAGTGGCTGTGACCATCGCGGGATCGTGGCAAAGCTGAACATTGCCCACGTGTTCCACCTGGCTCTCACGCCTCGCCAACGCCGCGATCGGGAACCTGCACCTCCCTGACCACAAGGAGAGGCCATGCAACGCCTGATCCTCGCAGTGAGTCTTTCGATTGCTTCATTGGCCGCGCCTGGCGTGCACGCACAGGCACGCGCCAGCACCACGGCCAATGCACCGGTGTCCGCGCTGGACCTGCGGCGTTACAGCGGCCAGTGGCACGAGATCGCGCACCTGCCCATGTTCTGGCAGCGCCAGTGCGTCGGTGACATCACGGCCACGTACACGCCAAGACCCGACGGCACCGTCGGCGTGCGCAACGCCTGCCGCACCAGCGATGGCAAGCACGACGTCTCCGAAGGCGTGGCACGACCTGTCAGCGGCAAGCCGGGGCAACTGGAAGTCCGCTTCGCACCGGAATGGCTGGCCTGGGTGCCGATGGTGTGGGCCGACTACTGGGTGATCGACCTGGATCCCCAGTACCGCTGGGCGGTGGTCGGCGGCCCGGATCGCGACCATCTGTGGGTCCTGTCGCGGACGCCGGGGATGGACGGTGCCTGCTCGAGCAGATCAAGGCGCGTGCCATCGCCAAGGGCTACCAGCTGGACGAGCTGAAGGTGATGGCGCCGCTGTTGTGAAGGCGCATCAACGGGGACAGGGATGGGCGGAGCTATGATCGGCGGCACCCGCGCCGTGGTCTGACCGGCGGGGGGATCGTGGTTTCACTGCTCGGCGTTTTGCTTCCCGGCGTTGTCCTTCCCCTACGGAGACCCAGGCCATGAGTGAGCACGTCTACAAGTCCCTCGAGCTGACCGGCTCGTCGAAGACCAGCTGCGACGACGCCATCCGCAAGGCGATCGAGCGTGCCTCGGGCACGGTGCGCAACATCGGCTGGTTCCAGGTGCTGGAAACCCGCGGTCACGTCGAGGACGGCAAGGTCGCGCACTGGCAGGTCACCATCAAGATCGGCTTCACGCTCGAAGGTTGACCGGCGCGCGGTTGCCTGCCGCGCCCAAGCAATCCAATGGTTCGTCGGCGTTGCCTGCAGGGCGGGCGGTTTGCGCGCGCCTGTCGCAGGCGCGGTCGACCGCCACGCAGGCTTGAGCCTGTTTCAAGACAGGCTTGCCAAACAATCGCTTTTTTGCCGAATCGGCTGGGACTAACGTTGCCTTCCACTCAAGGCAACAAGGACTTGGCCATGAACATCTATACCGGTTTGCTGTTCCAGCACGGTTATATCCAGAACCCGGAGCTGGCTCTGTCGCTGGCCCAGGACGGCGACGAAGCACAGGCCACGCCGAAGGGCCTGGCCGCGCCGCGCGACGGCAGCCAGCACCAGCAGGGACGCGGCGCCTCCCGTCGGAGCACCTCCCGTCTTGGCGCGCTGGCCGTGCTGCTCAACGAACTGATGCTGCCGCGCTGACATGATCGCCAGACTCTGGCACGGCATCACGCTGCGCGAGGACGCCGACGAGTACCTGGCGTTCCTCCGCCAGCGTGCCGTGCCCGACTACCGTGGCACGCCGGGCAACCTGTCGGTCAGCCTGATGCACCGTGTCGATGGCAGGCTCGCGCACTTCCTGATCCTGACCCATTGGCAGTCGCTGGCGGCGATCGAAGCCTTCGCCGGCAGCGAAGTGGCCAGGGCCAAGTACTACCCGGAAGACGACCGCTTCCTGCTCGAGTTCGAGCGGGAAGTTGTCCACTACGAAGTCTGCGCGGTTGACTGAGCTGCGCGAGCTAGAGCTGCGACTGCAGCGGCAGCACCTTCATCAGCCAGGCCTGGAAGCGGCGGAAGCCCGAAGCCTCCGGGTCGCGCGTGAAGGTCTGCGTGCCGTCGCTCCACTGCAACTTGCCGTCGATGCGCTCGACCCGCCAGGCGCGGCTGCCCTGCAGCTGCTCCTCGAAGATGCGCTCCAGTTCCTGCGCCAGCGCCGGATGCGATACCAGCACGCCCTGTTCGGTATTGATCGAGGTCGAGCGCGGGTCGAGGTTGTAGGAGCCCACGAACACCTGGCGCCCATCCATGATCACCGCCTTGGTATGCAGGCTCGATCCGGACGAGCCACGCAGGCTGAAGCGCGAGGCGGCGTCGCTGGTCGGCTTGAGCTCCCACACCTTCACGCCGCCGTCGACCAGGTCCTCGCGATAGCGCGAGTAGCCGCCATGCACGGCGGCGACGTCGGTGGCGGCCAGCGAGTTGGTCAGCACGCGCACGTCGGTGCCGGCGATGGCCGAGGTGACCAGTGACTGCGTGGCGACCGGGCCGGGCACGAAGTACGGCGAGATCAGGTGCAGTTCGCGCTGCGCGGCGCGGATCGCAGGCGTCAGCGTCGACAGCACGGCCGAGCGATCCATCGCGGTTTCATTGCCCTTGAGATTGAGCTTCATCGGGTCATCGCTGGCGAACGTCCAGTCCGCGGTCCAGTGCAGGCGCGTGCCACCGACCAGAATGCGCTGCACGTCGGGGTCTTCGCGCAGCACCCTGGCATAGGGGCTGGCGGCCAGTTCGGCCGGCGTGCCCTGCAGCATGCCGCGCAGTTTCGCCAGCGCCTCGGGGGTCACCGCTCCTGGGCTGATCGTGGCGATCGGGTAGTTGCTGGGCGCGTTCCAGTAGCGGTCGAAACTGCCGCTGACCTGGCGCACCACCGGGCCGACCATGGCCAGGTCGAGGTCGACGAAGTTGCTCTCGGCGCTGGCGTTGAAGTACTCGTCACCGAGGTTGCGGCCGCCGACCACGGCGACGCGGTTGTCGGCGATCCAGCTCTTGTTGTGCATGCGGTGGTTGAGCCGGTTGAAGCTCGTGCCCATCTCGCCCAGGCGGTTGGCGGTGCCGCTGCGGCTGACGAAGGGATTGAAGATCCGGACTTCGATGTTCTCGTGCGCATCGAGTCCGGCGAAGCCGGCATTCTTGGCGCGCGCGTCCATGTCGTCGACGAGCAGGCGCACCTGCACGCCGCGGTCGGCCGCGGCCAGTGCGCGCTGGGCCAGCATCTTGCCGGTCAGGTCGGCGTGCCAGATGTAGGTCTGGATATCGAGGCTGCGGGTGGCGACCTGGGCGGTGTACATGCGCAGGGCGTACGCCTCGGTGCCGTTGCTGAGCAGGCGGAAACCGGACTGGCCGGGGTGGCGCGTTTCCGCCGGGCCGGTGCGCTGGGCCAGTTCGCCCTGGGTTGCGGGCGCCGGTGCGAAGGCATCGGGCAGGACCGGGCGTTCGGGCAGGCTGGAGCATGCGGCGAGGGCGAGCAGGCACAGCGACAGGACTACCCGGATCTTGCGCGCCATGGTCGTTCCACCGGTTGGGTTGCAGTCGGATACCACAGGGCCTGCAGAGGCACAATGGGGCGCGCCGGGGTGGTTCGTTTCCGCCTCGGCGCCGCATCGCGGCATCCACGCCCTTGGGCCTAGAATGCCGATGCAGGCCGCAGGGCACGCCGACTCAACGGCAGGCCGCCTCATCCGCCACCTGGCCGACCAGCCATCTGGCCAAAGCAAGGAACTCCATGTCTCGCAATTCCAAGGTCAAGCGCGCGGTGCGCAGGAAGAACGAACCCAAGCGCCCCATCCGCCGCCTTGGCGCGTCGTTGCAGCCCCACGCCCAGCTCCTCGACGGCGACGGCAATGCCGTCGGTGGCGTCGGCTGGCGCGACAACCAGTGGCTGCTGGTGCTGGCCGGGCAGGTGGTCGCCAGCAGCGACAGCGCGGCCATGGCGCTGGCGATGCTGCGGCACGTCGTCGCCGTGCAGGCACGGGCCGGCAAGGAGCTGGAACTGCACGCCTCGCCGCCGCTGCTGACCGCGGCCGCGCGTGAAGCCGCCGTGCACGAGCAGACGCTGGAGGAGTATCTGGCCGCGCTCGAGCACGAGCGCCGCAGCCGCGATGAGGAGGACGCGCCGCCGCGTCCGTCAACCGGCCTGGAAGCGCCAACGCGCCTGCAGTAATCCTGCGTCTTTCTGGCCTGCACGCGGAGTGGGGCGCGTTGTTCCGGAGACAAGGAACCGGAGCAGAACCATGCGCACTCACGGAATGTGCCTCGCCATGGTCCTGGCGACCGTGGCAATGCCGACCATGCCAATGACGGCGACCGCGCAGGATCTGCGTCCGGAGTCGCTGAAACTGTACGGCGGCACCTATTCGCCCGATTGCGGCAACGCTGGCGCGCCACAGGTGCGCATCGCCGCCGACGGCCTGCAGATCAGCGCCAGCGGCAAGAACGTGAGCACGCCGGCACGCATGGACTCCTATACGAGCTTTGGCGGCGCACCGACGTCGGCCGTCCCCGAGGGCTACAAAGTCGAGTTCATCGGCGACGACTTCTCGCTGTATGTGTTCGAGGACGCCAAGGGCATGTATGTACCGCTGGAAGGCTACGTGCCCAGCGCCACCGCGGTCATCGGCGGTCCGGCAATGAAGTCGCGCTTCGGCCGCTGCGCCGGTACCTGACCTGCGTGATCGAGATCCTCGATCCCGAACGGTCCGGCGATAGCTGAACCAGCACGCTTCCCCTGCACCGCAGCCTGCGCGATGCTGTCGCGTCGCCCGCGCGACCCCACAAGCGAGGAGGCTGCATGGAACTTGGCATGATTGGACTGGGCCGGATGGGCGCCAACATGGCCGAACGGCTGGTGCGCAACGGCCATCGCGTCGTCGGCTTCGACCCGGGCGCGCCTGCGCGCGAGCAGGCGGCCACGCGCGGCATCGAAGCGGTGGCGTCGCAGGCGGAACTGATCGCCGCGCTGCCGTCACCACGCGCGCTGTGGCTGATGGTGCCTGCCGGCGACCCGGTCGATCGCAGCATCGATGAACTGCTGCCGCAGCTCAGCGCCGGCGACACGATCATCGACGGCGGAAATTCCAACTACAAGGATTCGATGCGGCGTGCGCAGCGGCTGTCCGCGCATGGCATCGCCTGGATCGACTGCGGCACCAGCGGTGGCGTGTGGGGCCTGGCCGAAGGCTACAGCCTGATGATCGGCGGCGACGAAGCGGCGGTCGAACGGTTGCGGCCGATCTTCAGCGCGCTGGCACCGACGCCCGATACCGGCTGGGGCAGGGTAGGCCCGAGCGGCGCCGGCCACTTCGCCAAGATGGTCCACAACGGCATCGAGTACGGAATGATGCAGGCCTATGCCGAAGGCTTCGCGATCATGCAGCGCAAAAGCGATTTCGGCCTCGACCTGGGACAGGTCGCGCAGATCTGGCGCCACGGCAGCGTGGTCCGTTCGTGGCTGCTCGACCTCAGCGCCGGCGCGCTCGAGCGCAACCCGCAGCTGGACGGCATCGCGCCCTACGTCGCCGACTCGGGCGAGGGGCGCTGGACGGTCGCCGAGGCCATCGACCTGGACGTGTCGGCACCGGTGATCACGCTGTCGCTGCTGGAGCGGTTGCGCTCGCGCGAGGACGACTCCTTCGCCGACAAGTTGCTGGCGGCCATGCGCAACGAGTTCGGCGGCCACGCCATCCGCAAGAGCTGAGCGTCCGCGCCGTCCGGGCTGCCGGGCGGGGTCATGTCGCAGTGCGGCAACACGCCGCCCCGGGGCCGGGTAGTCTTGCCGCCGGGCATCCGCCCTCGGGGAGGAGAGACAAGCATGACTACCGTTGTCGCGTCGTCGCGTCCCACAAGTTACTGGATCATCGCCACGCTGGCGCTGGTATGGAATCTCATCGGCGTGTGCATGTTCTACATGCAGATGACCGCAACACCCGCGCAGCTGGCGACAATGCCCGCCGAGCAGCAGCAGGTCCTCGCGGCGACACCTTCGTGGCTCAACGCCGCCTATGGCGTGGCCGTGTTCGCCGGCGCATTCGGCGCGATCGGTCTGCTGATGAAGCGGCGCTGGGCAGTGATCCTGTTCCAGCTGTCGCTGGCGGCCCTGGTAGTGCAGATCGCCGGCACGTTCGCGGTGACCCCGGCCTGGAGCGCGATGGGACCGATGAGCCTGGCCATGCCGGCGCTGATCCTGGTCATCGCGCTGTTCCTGCTGTCGTACGCGGGCAAGGCCGCGGCCCGGCGCTGGATCGGCTGAGAGAGGCTGGCTGATGCAAACGGCGCATCGCCGCTGCCCGTGGCGATGCGCCAACCGATCTCAGCGTGCCGTCTCGACCTGCCGCGTTGAACCGCGGCCATGGCGTGCAGCATCTTGCGCCTCGCCGAATGCGTGTCCGGTGCATCGGGCGTCATGGCTGTCGCCGATCTCGCCGATCTCGCCATAGGGCACCAGCGGCGCACCCACGAGTCGATGCCCGAAGAACACATGGGCCGCCGCAAGTAGTGTGATCGCGGCGACCGCTAACCACTTCGCGCCGCGGGGCGCGATCAGCGCGAGCAGAGACGCCACTGTCCCTGTCAGCAGCATCGCGACCAGCATCCTGGACGCGACCGTGTCCTGCAGCGCTGCAATCAGCATATCCATCCCTGTTCCCCAGAGCCCCTGTGTTCCGAGCGCGGGAGGATAGCGACCGGCATTCACGCCCGCGACAGGCCCAGGCCTGGGTTGAACGGTCGTGCCGATGGCGTGAAAGGCACCTGTGAAACAATCCCTTGCTCCGTCACCGCCACCGGCAATGGAACCGACCTGATGGCGATACAACCCCTGAGTGACCGCGCACTCAATCGTGCCCTGCTGGCGAGGCAGGGATTGCTCAAGCGCCAACGCCTCGCCATCCCCGACATGCTCCATCGCGTCGGCGGACTGCAGTCGCAGGAGCCGCGCGATCCACACGTGGCGCTGTGGTCGCGCCTGACCGGCTTCAGCAGCGACAAACTGCACGCGGCCGCGCAGCGCCGCGAGATCGTGCGCGGAAGCTACCTGCGCTCGACCATCCACACCGTCGCCAGCGCCGACTTCCTGGCGTTCCGACCGTTGCTGCAACAGGTGATCGATCGCGAACTGGAGACCGCGCACTGGCGGTCGATCAGCGGCGGATTCGATCCCGATCGCGTCGAACCGTTGGCGCGCGCGCTGATGGCCGAACGGGCGATGAGCGCGCAGGAACTCGGGGCCGCCTTGCTGGCGCATTTTCCGGAGGCGGACAAGGCCGGGCTTGGCCATTGGGTGCGCACGCGCGTGCCGCTGGCGATCGTGCCGAGCGACGACCGATGGGGTTATTCGCGGCCGCCACGCTTCGCGCCGGTGGAACAATGGCTGCAACGCCCGCTGACGGCTGCCGGCATGGCTGAGCTGTTGTTGCAGGGCATCGCGGCAATCGGCCCGGCCAGCTCCGCCGACCTGCGCAGCTGGTCGGCGCTGCGCGGAATCAAGCCAGTGCTTGAGTCACTGCGTCCGCAGCTGCGCGTGTATCGCGACGGGGCCGGGCGCGAGCTGTTCGACCTGCCCGAGGCGGCCAGGCCGCGCGCGGAGACGCCAGCACCGGTGCGCTTCCTGCCCGAGTACGACAACGTCTTCCTGTCCCACGACGACCGCGCCCGCATCATCGAGCCGCAGCACAACCAGCACTTCACCCAGACGGCGAACGGTCGGCGCCTGCGCGCGGTGCTGATCGACGGCTTCATCCGCGCCGGCTGGTCACATGCCTGCGACAAGGGCCGGGCCAGCATCCAGGTGCGGATGTTCGAGCGCGTCGATGCCGGCACGCGTGACGAGATCGCGACCGAGGCAAAGGCGCTCTTGCGCTTCCTCGAGCCCGACGCGGAAGATCACGAGGTCGAACTGAAGTGAGCTGGAGTTCCTGATGAAGTCAGTCACCGCGGCCATTGTCATGGCGTTGACGATCACCGCTTGCGCCAGCGCGCCGCCGGCTGCGCGCACGCCGCAGCAGCCCGAGTGGCATCCATCGCCCAACTACGACGTCCGCAGCGCGCAGATGATCATCATCCACCAGACCGAGATGGAGTCGGCCGAGGCGGCGCTGCTGACCCTGCAGACGCGCAACTCCGGCGGTCGCGTCAGTGCCCATTACCTGATCGGCAAGGACGGTCGCCTCTACCAGCTGGTGGCCGAGTCCTCGCGCGCCTGGCATGCCGGTGCATCGCGCTGGGGCGGCGTGGCCGACCTCAACTCCAGTTCGATCGGCATCGAGCTGGACAACGACGGCGTCGCACCGTTCAGCACCGCCCAGATCGACACGCTGCTGCAATTGCTGGGCGACATCAGCGCGCGCCTGGATATTCCGCGCCATCTCATCATCGGCCACGGCGACATCGCGCCGGCGCGAAAGCGCGATCCCAGCCCGCTGTTCCCATGGCAGCGCCTGGCCGAGGCCGGCTATGGCCTGTGGCCACGAGCACCGCTGGCGCCGGTCCCTGCCGGCTTCGATCCGTGGGCCGCGTTGCGCCTGGTCGGTTACGACCTGCGCGACCCGGCAGCAGCCGTGCGTGCGTTCCACCGTCACTACCGTGGCAACGAAGACGAGCAGTGGCTGCCGGGTGACGCCGAGATCCTTCACGACCTGCAACTCCAGCTGATGGAGATGCCGCCTGCTCAGGCCGTTGACCCGGTCTCCGACGTGCGGCGGAACATGTAGACCACTGCGCCGACCAGCAGCGCGACTGCGGCGGCCACCAGGTTGGCGATGCTCGCACTGGCGAGCAGGCCAAGACTGAGGGCAATCGCCGCGAGCGGTATCAGCGGCCCTCCGGGCAGTTGCAGTGCGCCCTCGTGGTGGCCGTGGCGCTTGCGCAGCACCAGCACGGAACAGGCCGTGCCGATGTAGGTGCACAGCCGTGATACCACCGACAGCAGTGCCAGCTGCACGAACGAACCCGACAGTGCCAGCGCGAGCGAGATCACGCCGATCACCACCACCGCGACCGCGGGTGTGTGCAGGCGCGGATGGATCGCGGCCAGTGAGCGCGGGCCGTAGCCGTCGCTTGCCAGCGCCAGGAGGTAGCGCGGCGCCATCATCACCGTGTTGCTGGTGGTGCCGAGGATGGAGATGCTCGCGCCGACCGTCATCAGCAGCGCCAGGGTTTCACCACTGAAGCCGGCGGCCGCCTGCGCCAGCGGCGTCGAGGAGCTGGCAAGGCCGGGCAGCGTGCCCAGTGCCACCCATTGCACGCTGGCGTAGACCAGGGTGACCGTGGCGATCATGGTCAGCAGGGCGAACGGGACGTCACGTCGCGGATTGCGGTACTCGCCGGCGGCGGCCGGCAGGTTCTCGAAACCGGCGTAGGCGAACAGCAACAGCAGTGCCGCTTCGGCCAGTGTCTTGGTCGAGATGGGAGCGTTGGCCGGCGAGGCCAGCGCGGCATCGACATGGAAGGCGCCGATCGCGACGAACAGCAGCAGCGGCAGCAGTTTGCCGATCGCCAGGACCACGCCGGTGCGGGCCGCGGCGCGCACGCCGATCACGTTGATCATCACCAGCAGGCCGAGCGAGCCGGTGACGATGGCTATCCGCGGCAGCCCCGTCGCGGCCGCGGGCCAGTAGTGGGTGACCGCCGCGGCCAGGCCGTTGCTGAGCGCGGCGGCGGTGGCCAGGCGGGTGAGCAGCAGCATCCAGCCGACTTCGAATCCGATGAAGGGTCCGAAGGCTTCGCGTGCATAGAGATAGCCGCCGCCGGGCCCGTCGAAATAGCTCGCGGCCTGGGCATAGCACAGCACCAGCAGGCTGACCGCGAACCCGGCCAGCAGCACGGCCCAGAGACTCGCAGGCCCCAGCAGTGCCGCCGCAGCGGCGGGCAGCAGGTAGATGCCGCTGCCGATCACGTCGTTGATCGAGAGTCCGACGATCTGCCAGCGGCTGACCGCACGCAGCGTGGTGGTAGGACGTGCCGCTGCCTGCTGGTCCAAGGGCGTTGCCTGCGCGAGGTCGATGTGCCGAGAGTGCCTGATGCTGCGCTGCGGTTGCCACTGTCGCGCGTTGGATCTCGAAGATGATCAAAGACTACCGTTCGTCCTGAGCGTAGCGCAGCGAAGTCGAAGGACTGCCGAGCGTATTGGGCTTGCGTCTGCGTCATGGCGTCGTCCGCCGGGCCGGGGATTGCTCCGCCCCTTAGTCAGACATCCTGTCTGATGCGGGGCGTGGGCCATCCATGGCCCACTGCGGATCAATCCCCGGCCCGTCGAACGACGCTCCGGCAGTTCATTTCCTTTTCTTCGTTGCCTTCTCTTCAACCCCCTGGGTTTGGAACAACCACATCCTTTCGCGGGCGTCCGGGACCCAGATCACCGAGCAGACGTGCGAATGAGCGAGGGCACGGACACCGTCCAGGGCCGGCACAGCGCGAGTCCGACCGGCGCGGATGCATCACGCGGGCACTGCGCTCTCGCCACCAGTTGAAGTCAATAGAACAGTAGAAGCTTCCGGAAGGAGGGGGTGGGGTGTATTTCGCGAACAGTAAACGGAGCGAAGCGGAGGTTCGCGGAATACACCCCACCTCCTCCCCCTGCCCACACACCACACACCACACACCACACACCACGCACCACGTATCGCGCAAAAAAAAAGCCGCCGGCTTTCACCGGCGGCTTCATCGTCACGCAGATCGCCGCGATCAGAAGTCGTAGCGGACCTGGACCTGCGCCAGGTCGAGGTCGGTGTCTTCGATCTCGAAGCGGCTGTACTCGCCACGCAGGGCGATGTGGTCGGTGAAACGGTACTGCACGCCGACACCGTAGGTCGGGTCGGTGCCACTGTCATCGGAATTGCCGACGACGCTCGGAATCGCCGCGTCGAGGTCCCAGCGCTGGAAACCGGCCTTGGCGTAAGCAGAGAACTTGTCGGTGATCGGCACCGTGCCGACCGCGGTCAGGTAGACCGAACTGGCTTCGAGATCGCGGCCATTGCCGCGCGGCTCGAGCTTGCCGAAGTCGGCGTAGCCGGCCTCGAGGCCGAAGTAGCGATTGAACTGATAACCGCCGAACAGAGAGAACGCGGTGTCCTCGTCGTCGTAGTTGCCTTCATCGACATACGACTGACCGACGCCGGCACCGGCGTAGAAACCCTTGTCGGCGGCCTGTGCGCCGAATGCGGCGGCACCGGCGAGGACGGCGATGAGGGCACGGGAAAGCATCTTGTTCTTGCTCATTGCTGTACTGACTCCTGCAACGGTCACCGCGGCCAATCGGGGGAGGGAGCGGTGGCGTGTCTGCGACGGGCCCCGGCGGAATGCCTGGGCAGCCTTCGCTGCACGGGATAAGTGGGTCTGCGTACGCGCGGCCCAAGGGCCAGGTCCGGGGATTCACTGTCCCGCGTCTGGAACATATGCCCCGCGCGGCCTCGCGCCGATGGGACTTTTCCCAATCTGGCGGAAAGGTCACGGGTGGCCGTGAAATCGCGCGCGCCGCAATACGATCGACACGTCCGCGGCGGAACTGTGAACTTCGACTGGTTGCCGTCGCGGGCGCGATCCGGGGACTGTGTCCATCGCCGCGAGCGGAGCCAGCAATGGCTGCGCCGCCACAGCATTGCCCCGATCAATCCCCCAAATCTTCTGGACAGTCAAAGCAGGGAGCCATGCGAATGTTTTCAAGGAATCTGGTGTTGGCGGTCGTCCTGGCGGGCAGCTGCCTGGCCATGCCCGCAGTGAAGGCTGCGGACGAAACGCCGTTCGACACCGTCGCGGTAATGGAAAAGCAGGACCGCATCCGTCGCGATGTATCGGCAAACGCTGCCGGTTTCAGCTCGCTGTCCACCGACAAGCGTCGCGAGCTCCTCGAGCGCCAGGACGCCCTGATCGGGATCATCGACGGTCGCCGCTACGAGGAGCTGAGCGCCGAAGAACGCGCACAGGCATCGAGCGAGATCGCCTGGATCGATTCGGTGACCCGCCAGGTCGCCGACGAGCGCCTGATCTGCGAGCGCACCCGCAAGTCGGGTACCAACCGCGTCGAGCGGGTCTGCATGACGGCCCAGCAGAAGCGTGAGGCGCGGGAGAAGGCGGAGAAGGCGATGGAAGGCCGTCGCATTACGCCGCAGTACGACAACACGTCCACCCGCGGCCTCTGACGGGGCGAGTTCGGTGGCTGTGATGTCGCAAGCGTTCATGCTGGCGCTGGCATAGTCATCGGGCGGATGCCGTAGAGGCCTCCGCGGCACGCCCCGCAAGAGGGCGGCGCAATCGTCGAGTGTGGTGCGAGAGGCGGCTTCGGCCGCCTTTCGCTTTTGCGGCGCCGCGCGGGGAAATCGGGACGCATTCGCGACGCCATGCCGGGCCATGCGACAATGGCCACCCATGAACGACGCTGTTGACATCGACTTGGCCCGGCTGCGCCGCAGCTGTGCGCAATGCTCGCTGCAGCAGCTGTGCCTTCCTGCCGGCATCGACGCAGACGAGCTGGTCCGCCTCGACGAGATCGTCCGCCGTCGCCGCACGCTCGCCCGCGGCGAGCGTCTGTTCCGCATTGGCGATCCGCTGGCCTCGGTCTTCGTCGCCCGCGATGGCGCCTTCAAGACCGTCAGCATCAGCGAAGACGGCGAAGAGCAGGTCATCGGATTCCATCTCGCCGGTGAACTGATCGGTCTCGATGCCCTCGGCGAAGGCGCGCACCGCTGCGAGGCAGTGGCACTGGAAACCGCCAACGTCTGCGACGTCCCGCTGGACGAGCTCAGTGCCGTGGCCGCGCAGCTGCCATCGTTGCAGCAGCAGCTCCTGCGCGTGATCGGGCACAGCCTCAATCGCGACCATGACCACATGGAGATGCTGGTCCGGCGCCAGGCCAACGAGCGCATCGCGCTGTTCCTGCATGGCCTGGGCGAGCGTTACCGCCAGATCGGGCAGTCACCGTCGGCACTGCGACTGCCGATGAGCCGCGAGGACGTCGCGCGCTTCCTCGGACTGGCACTGGAAACGGTCAGTCGCGGCTTCACCCGTTTGCAGGAAGATGGCGTGATCGCGGTGCACGGACGACGCGTCGAGATCCTCGACCTGGACCTGCTCGAACGACTCGCGCACGGCGCCGAGAGCGGCGATCCGAAGCGGCAGCGCAGCGCCTCGTAGGCCAATCCGGTTGTCGGGTCAGGCCGGCAAACTGCCGCAGCCCAGCGCTGCCAGCAGCGTATGCAACGCAGGCACACGCATCAGCCAGGGCGCCGCCAGTGTCAGCACGCCCGCAGCCAGCACCAGTGCGGCGGCGGCATTGCGCCAGCGTGTCTGCAGCCAGCGACCCAGGCGCGCACCGCTCATGGTCAGCGGCAGCATCACCGGCAACGTGCCCAGGCCGAACGCCGCCATCGTCAATGCGCCGTTGATCGCGCTCGCCTGCAGCCATGCCGCCACCAGCAACGTCGTGCTCAGGCCGCACGGCAGCCAGCCCCACAGCAACGCCAGGCCGAGCCGGCGTGCGCGTGTATCGGCCGGCAACAGGCGCTGCTGCAGGGGCCGCAGCAGCTGCCATAGCCGGTTGCCCGGTCGCGACAGGAAGGCCAGCCGTCCCTGTCGATCGAACAGACGCAGCGCCACGATCACCAGCACCACGCCGACCAGCATGCGCAAGGCCATGGCCAAGCCTTCGATCCTTGCCACCTCGACGATGCCGTGGCCCAGGCCGCCTGCGATCGCCCCGGCGATGACGTAGCCGCCGACTCGGCCGAGGTTGGCTTCCAGTGCGACGCGTGCGGGGTGGCCGCTCGACGTCGCCGAGAACCCGGTGGCGATGCCGCCGCACATTGCGGCGCAATGCACGCCGCCCAGCAGGCCGCTGAGCAGGGCCGCGCCGAGGGTCAGCCAGTCAATCGGCATCCGCGCTTTCCTGCGGTGGTTTCGCTGCGGCAGGCGGCGCATCCTCGCGCAGGATGTCGATGGCAGGTGTGTCGAGGTCGTCGAACTGACCGCGCCGCACGGCCCACACGAACGCCCAGATCGCCACGCCGAGCAGGACCAGGCTGAGCGGGACGAGCAGCAGCAGGATGGTCATGGCCGTGCCCCGCCAACCGGACGTCGGCCCAGTCGCAACGCGTTGAGCGTCACCAGCAACGACGACAAGGCCATGCCGACCGCCGCGATCCACGGCGTGACATGGCCGGTCGCGGCCAGCGGCAGCGCCAGCAGGTTGTAGCCCAGCGCCCACACCAGGTTCTGCCGGACGATGACCTGCGTGCGGCGGGCAAGTGCGATCGCCTCGGGAATGCGCAACAGCGACGGGCTGGTGACGACGAAGTCGGCCGCGCGTTGCGCCAGTGCCGCGCCTTCGGCCATCGCGATCGAGACGTCAGCCCCGGCCAGGACCGGCGCATCGTTGAGGCCGTCGCCGACCATCGCCACGACATCGCCGCGCGATTGCAGGTCGCGAACGTGGGTCAGTTTCTGCTCCGGAGTCTGCCGTGAGCGCACCGTGTCGATGCCGATCGCGGCGGCGAAGCGCCGCACCGGCGCATGCGCATCGCCGCTGCACAGTTCGACTTGCAATCCCTGCGCCTGCAAGGCTTCCACTGCCGCGCGCGCATCCTCGCGCATGGCCTCGCTGATGGTGAAGCGGGCGACCGCGATGCCGTCGCGGCCAAGCCAGAGTGCGCCGTCGTCCTCGCCGCCGGCGGCGAACTCGGCGCGACCCAGGCGCCAGCCCGCATCGCCGATGCGCGCTTCGATGCCATGGCCGGGGATGCTGTGCAGCTGCTCGGCGCGATGATCGCTGTGGATGTCGGAGAAGGCATGCGCCAGCGGATGGCCGCTGTCGCGTTCCAGCGCGGCGGCAATCGCCAGCGCATCGTCGGGGTCGGTGCCGTTGAAGATACCGACGGTATCGAGCTGGGGGCGACCGTTGCTGAGCGTGCCGGTCTTGTCGAACACGACGCGATCGACGCGGGCCAGCGCCGACAGCGCATCCCCGCGTAGTCCCAGGACGCCCATGCGCGCCAGCGCGCCGTGCGCGGCTGTCAGCGCGGTCGGGATCGCCAGCGACAGCGCGCAGGGGCAGCTGACCACCAGCAAGGCCAGCGTCACCTCGAGCGCGCGTGCCGGATCGTGCTGCTGCCACCACGCGTACACGGCCAGTGCGCATGGCACCAGCACCAGCACGAAGCCACTGGCCACGCGTTCGGCCACGCGTGCCAGCGCCGGACGTCCGCCTTGCGCCTGTTCGACCAGCCGCGTCAGCTGCGACAGGCGCGTGTCGTTGCCGACCCGGGTCACGCGGATGCGCGCGGCCTGCTCGCGGCAGAGGCTGCCGGCCAGCGCGGTCGCGCCGGGTGCACGCTGCACGGGCACCGATTCTCCGGTGATCAGCGCTTCGTCGAAGCCGCAGGCGTGGTCGAGTACCACGCCATCGGCCGGGACCGATTCGCCCGAGGCGACACGGACGACGTCGCCGACGGCAAGCTCGGCCAGCGCCACCTGTTCGCGCCTGCCGTCGTCGCGCTCGCGCGTGGCCAGCGCCGGCCGCGCCCGCGCCAGTGCATCCACCTGCGCACTGGCGACGCGCCGCGCGCGCTGCTCGAACATGCGAGCGACCAGCAACAGCAGCACGAACATCACCGCCGCGTCGTACCAGACGTGGGGCCCGCCGCGGACGGTTTCTACCAGGCTGGCGAAATAGGCCAGCAGCGTCGAGGACGCGATCAGCGTGTCCATGCCCAGGCGCCGGCCGCGCAGCTCGCGCCACATGCCTTCCAGGAACGGCCAGCCGGAGTAGAACACCACCGGCGTCGAAACGAGGAAGGTGATCCAGCGGAAGAAGTCGCGCGTGGCCAGCGGCATTTGTCCGGCCGTGTCCAGATACAGCGCCTCGGCGAACATCATCGCCTGGATCGCACCCAGGCCAGCCACGCCCAGGCGGATCAGCCAGCGCCGGCGCTCCTGTTTCTGCGCCTGTTCGCGAGCGTCGCCGGTAGCCAGCCATGGGCGGTAGCCCAAGGCGTTGAGTCGCGACATCAGCGCCGACAGCGCAACCTTCTCAGGGTCCCAGGCCACGACTATCCGACCGGTGACCGCGTTGGCACCGGCATCGAGCACGCCGGGGATGCGGTGCAACGCGCGATCGACCAGCCACGCGCAGGCGGCGCAGCGCATCGCGTCGGTGAGCACGGTGATTTCGCGTCCGCCGGGGACGATGCGGCTGTGCTCGGCGAGGACAACTTCGCGATCCCACCCAGCGAAGTCGGCGGCGTCTGCATCGACGCGGCCGGCCGGCACGCTGCGCAGGCGGTAGTAGTCCTCCAGCGCGGCCTGCTGGATCCAGCTTGCCGCCGCGGCGCAGCCGTTGCAGCAGAACAGGTGGTCGCCGGAGGCAACCGTGCCCGCTGCGGTCAGCGCCTCGCCACAGTGGTGGCAGACGGACGCAAGCGCGCCGGTGCGGACTACGCCACGGCGATCGTCGGGAGCCAGCGCGGTCTGCGAGACGCTCATGCCGACATCATCCCCCAATCATCGCCACTGCATCGATCATGGCGCGTCGCCGTGGTCAATCGTCCGCCAGCGCCGGCGCCAGATGCGCGGCACGCTGTCCTGCGGGCAGCCGGCCACGAAGGCGCCAGCTGCGATCGGCCGGTGTGAGCTGCAGCAGCCAGTCGTGGTCGGGCGAGGCTTCGATGTTGGCGCGCCAGCCCAGTTCGCTCGGCGCCAGGGTGACGGTGCGATCCTGCGCCGCTTCGCTGGGGTGGGAAAGGATGAGCGTCAGCGGTTCGTCGCGGCGAACGTTGCCGTCGCCGAAACCGCCGCCGACCGGCAACAGCTCGATCATGTCCTTGCCCACGCGCAGGACGGCCGACAGCTGCAACGCCTTCGCGCGCGCATCCGGACCCAGTTCGGTGGTCTGGATCTGCGCCGTGCGCTGGACCGTGTCGATCACCGCATCGGTGCTGCCACTGCGCAAGGCCACCACGAGCAGCCCGACGCCGGCAACGATCGACAGGATCGGCAGGCCGACGACCAGCCACATGACCGGCATGCGCAACGGACGGGTGCGTTCCATCACATCGGCCCGAAGAAGGTGGAGGGAACGTCGGCCTGGGCGGCGCCATCGATGCGCTGCACCTTGAAGACGATCTCCTGCTTGCCGCGTACATCGTTTGGCGAAGACAGGGTCAGCGGCAGGTTGAGCACCTGCTCGGCGGGAGCGTCGATGAGCTGCGTGCCCGCGGTCGTGCCGCTGCCGATCAGGGTGATCCCGGACGGCGCCTGCAGCGTCAGGCGGAACTGGTGCGCCTTGACGTCCTTGTTGACCAGCTTGAGCGTGTAGCCATTCTCGATCCGGCCGTCGCCGGTCTCGCGGTAAAGCGCATTGCGGTCACGCAGCACTTCGGCGATCAGCGGGCTGCGGTGGCCAACGCCCCATGCCCACGCCGCGCACAGCGCGAGCAGCAGCAGGCCGTAGACGAACACGCGCGGACGCAGCACGCGCGTGGGCTTGCCGTCGATCGCGTTCTGCGTGGAATAGCGGATCAGCCCCTTCGGGTAGCCCATCTTGTCCATGACATCGTCGCAGGCGTCGATGCAGGCGCCGCAGGCGATGCACTCGTATTGCAGGCCGTTGCGGATGTCGATGCCGGTCGGGCAGACCTGCACGCAGATCGTGCAGTCGATGCAGTCGCCCAGTTCCTCCGGCGCGAACTTCGGCAGCGGTGCGACCTTGATGCCGGAGTCGGTGACGGCGGTCGTGCCGGGCGCGACCACCGAACCGACGACGTAATGCGCGGCCCGCAACACGTAGTCATAGGCGGTGGCCGGATCGAGCAGGCCACGGCGCTCGGCCGCGCCCTTCATGCCGCGCTTGCGCGGGCCGCGCGGTTCGCCGCGCATCGGGTCGTAGGCGATGATCAGCGTGTTGCGGTCGAACATCGCGCTCTGGAAGCGCGCGTACGGGCACATGTACTTGCACACCTGCTCGCGCAGGAAACCGGCATTGCCCCAGGTGGCCAATGCGTAGAACAGCACCCAGAACAGCTCCCAGTTGCCCCAGCCCGGCGCGCTGCCGACCAGTGGCGTGCGCGCGGCCAGGTCGGTGATCGGGGTGAAGAAGCCGACGAAGGTGAAACCGGTCCACAGCGCGAACACCAGCCACAGCGCGTGCTTGCTGCCCTTGCGCAGGACCTTGTTGCGGTTCCACGGACCGGCATCGAGCTTCATCCGCGCGTTGCGGTCGCCCTCGGTCCACTGTTCCATCCACAGGAAGACCTCGGTCCACACCGTCTGCGGGCAGGCATAGCCGCACCACAGGCGGCCGGCGAGGGCGGTGAAGAAGAACAGGGCGAGGCCGGCGATCACCAGCAGCATCGCCAGGAACACGAAATCCTGCGGCCAGAAGTTCAGCCCGAACACGTAGAACTTGCGCGCGGGCAGGTCGAAGAGCACTGCCTGGCGGCCGTCCCAGCGCAGCCACGGGAAGACGTAGAACATGCCCAGCAGCGCCACCACCGCGATCTTGCGCCAGGTCTGGAAGCGGCCGTCGACGTCGCGCGGATAGATCTTGCGCTCGCTCACGTACAGCGCGCTGCCGTCATCCAGCAGGTCGAGTGGGATCTTCTTGGTCATTGCGAATTACTCGATCACTCCGGCGGCAATGGCCGGTTGTAGCGACTGGCAGGGCGAAGCAGGATCCAGGTGAACGCACTGGAGGCAGCAGTGGCCAGCCAGAACATGAAGAAGGCGATGCTGTAGCCGAGCGTGCGTGTCAGGGGCAGATCGGGGAAGGTCATGTCGCGCAGCGCCAGCGGGTCGACGAAGGCGAAGAACACCATCGTCATCACCGCGGCCGAGAAGAAACTCGGCCACAGGATCGCCCCGAGCCGCTGTGCCAGCGGTCGGGGCGGATGATCGAAACGCGGGGCGGTGTAGTCGGGCATCGCGTCACCGCGTCGCGGTCGTGGCCGGTTTGCCGGAGTGCGAAAGCGACCAGACATAGGCGGCGACCAGGCGTGCGCGAGTCTCGCCGATGATCGGCCGGTGCGCCGGCATGGTGCCGTGGCGGCCGCTGCTGATGGTCTGGCGCATGCTTTCGGTGCTGTTGCCGTACATCCAGTAGTCGTCGGTCAGGTCGGGCGCGCCCAGTTCCTGGTTGCCCTTGCCGTCGACGCCGTGGCAGGCCACGCACACGCCGTTGTAGAGGCCCTTGCCCTGTGCGGCCATGTAGTTGTTCTGCATGCTGTCCGGGTCCGACAGGGTGCGCACGTAGGCTATGACGTAGTCGACGGCGTTGTCGCCACCCATGCCGGTCAGCACCTTGCCCCATTCGGGCATCACGCCTTCGCGCCCGTCCAGGACGGTCTGCAGGATGCGATCGGGCGAGCCGCCCCAGTGCCAGATGTCGTCACTGAGGTTCGGGTAGCCGATCGCGCCGCGTGCCGACGAGCCATGGCAGGTCGCGCAGGTGTTGCTGAAGATCGAACGGCCCAGCGCCACCGCCCTGGGGTCGCGTGCGATCACGTCGATCGACTTGCCCGCATACGGCGCGAAGGTCTGCTCGAGCTTGGCGTCATCGCGGGCCTTGTCGGCGGCCTGTTCACCGGCCGAGGTCCACTTGCTGACGCCGGCGAACGCGCCCAGGCCCGGGTAGTAGATGAGATAACCGATGGCGAAGACGATGGTGAGGTAGAACATGTTGATCCACCACCGCGGCATCGGCTTGTTGTACTCGGTGATGTCGCCGTCCCAGTAGTGGCTGGTCTCGGTCGGTCCCGGGTCGCCGGGCTTGCGCTTGCCCGTCCACCACAGCAGCCACACGCAGCCCAGGATGTTGAGCACGACGATTGCAATCACGTACCACGACCAAGCCGCGCTCATTGCCGTGTCTCCTTGCCTTTCTCATCCAGCGGCAGGCGTGCTGCCGCGTCGAATTCCTGCCTGCGCCGGGGGCTCCAGGCCCAGATCCAGCCGGCGACGAACAGCACCAGCAGCACCGCGGTCACGATTCCGGACACCATGTCAGCCTCCCCTCGGTGCGTGCTTGCCCAGGCCCTGCAGGTAGGCAACCACGGCTTCGAGTTCGGTCTTGCCGTTGACCGCCGCCTGGGCGCCGGCAATGTCCTCGTTGGTGTACGGGTCGCCGATGCGCTTGAGCGCGCGCATGCGGCGCTCGACGTCCGCGCCGTCGATGCGGTTCTCGGCAAGCCACGGGAAGCTGGGCATGTTCGACTCCGGCACCACGTCACGCGGATTCAACAGATGCACGCGGTGCCAGTCGTCGGAGTAGCGGCCGCCGACGCGGGCCAGGTCGGGACCGGTGCGCTTGCTGCCCCACTGGAACGGGTGGTCGTAGACCGACTCGCCGGCCAGCGAGTAGTGGCCGTAACGCTCGGTCTCGAAGCGCAGCGTGCGCACCATCTGCGAATGGCAGTTGTAGCAACCCTCGCGGACGTAGACGTCGCGGCCAGCCAGTTGCAGGGCGGGGTAGGGCTTGACGCCCGGCAGCGGCTTGATCGCTTCGGCCTGGAACATCAGCGGCACGATCTCGGCCAGGCCGCCGAAGGAAACGGCCACGGCGATCAGCACCGCCATCAGGCCGACATTGGTTTCGACTTTCTCGTGTGAATGACTCATGTCGACCTCAGGCGTGGGCGCTGGCAGTGTCCGGCGGCAATACCGGAGTCGGGACGAGATCGCCGGCCTGTTGCCAGGTGCGGATCACGTTCCAGGCCATGAGGAACATGCCGGCCAGTACCACCAGGCCACCGGCCAGTCGGCCCAGGTAGTAGGGGTAGGTCGCGTTGAGTGCCTCCACGAAGCTGTAGGTCAGCGTGCCGTCGGGGTTGGTGGCACGCCACATCAGGCCCTGCATCACGCCGGCGATCCACATCGAGGCGATATAGAGCAGCACGCCGACGGTGTGCAGCCAGAAGTGCAGGTCGATGGCCTTGACCGAGAACATTTCCTTCTGTCCCAGCAGGCGCGGCAGCAGCGAATAGAGCGAGCCGATCGAGATCATCGCCACCCAGCCAAGTGCGCCGGCGTGGACATGGCCGACGGTCCAGTCGGTGTAGTGCGAGAGCGAGTTGACCGTCTTGATCGACATCATCGGCCCCTCGAACGTTGCGATCATGTAGAACGAGATCGCGACGATCAGGAACTTGAGGATCGGATCGGTCCGCAGTTTGTCCCATGCACCCGACAGCGTCATGATGCCGTTGATCGCGCCGCCCCAGCTCGGTGCCAGCAGCACGATCGAGAACACCATGCCCAGCGACTGCGCCCAGTCCGGCAGCGCGGTGTACTGCAGATGGTGCGGGCCGGCCCACATGTAGATGGCGATCAGCGCCCAGAAGTGCACGATCGACAGCCGGTAGGAGTACACCGGCCGCCCGGCCTGCTTGGGCACGAAGTAATACATCATTCCCAGGAACGCGGCGGTCAGGAAGAAGCCGACGGCGTTGTGCCCGTACCACCATTGCGCCATCGCATCGACCGCGCCGGAGTACATCGAATACGACTTGCCCATGCTGACCGGGATCGCCATGTTGTTGACGATGTGGAGCAGGGCGATCGTGATGATGTAGGCGCCGAAGAACCAGTTGGCCACGTAGATGTGGCGGACCCTTCGCTTGACGATCGTGCCGAAGAACACGACCCCGTAGGCGACCCAGACCGCGGTGATCAGCAGGTCGATCGGCCATTCCAGTTCGGCGTACTCCTTGCCCTGGGTCAGGCCCATGGGCAGGGTGATGGCCGCCGCGACGATCACCGCCTGCCAGCCCCAGAAGGTGAAGGCGGCAAGCTTGTCGGAGAACAGGCGCACGTGACAGGTGCGCTGCACGATGTAGTAGCTGGTGGCGAACAGCGCCGAGCCACCGAAGGCGAAGATCACCGCGTTGGTGTGCAACGGGCGCAGGCGACCGTAGCTCAGCCAGGCGGTGTCGAAGTTCAGCGCCGGCCAGTACAGCTGGGCGGCAATGAGTACGCCGACCGCCATGCCGACGATGCCCCAGAGCACCGTCACCGCGGCGAACTGGCGCACGATCTTGTCGTTATAGGTTTCTGCTGATGCTTGCATGAGTGAATTCCCCTCCGCTCGGGCGGATCGGGCGCATTCTATGAATGCGCGTTCCTGGCGCGTTTGACCTGGATCAAGTCGCGTCCAGGCAGTGCGGGTGGGCGTGTTTCCCCATTGCGCGCAGCGCTGTCGAGCCTAGTGCTGGGCGCGTGAAGACTGTTTCATTTCGTGACGGTCATGTGCCCACGCCGTGCGGCTGGATGACGCCGCTGGCGATTCCTGCGGCAACCATGCCGATGAGCGCGATCGACAAACCGATCCGCCAGGTCAGGGCATTGACCGCGCGCTTGCTCTGCCCGCGATCGACCAGCATGTAATAGAGGGCGGCGCCGAGGTTGTAGACGATCAGGCCGAGGAAGGCGACGACCAGCAGGGTTTTCATGGGGCGGGCCTTATGGGGATGCCGGGAGTTGGCGGGCACGCAGGCGCGAGAACCAGGCGCGGCGCAGGAGCAGGGCCGCGGTCATGACGCCCAGGTAGAGGCCGTAGGCGAGCGAGGTCGCCAGGACCTGCTTCCACATCGGGCCGAAGCCCGGGTCGGCATGCCACATGCCCCAGTACATGCCGGCCATCGCCGCGGCGGTGGCCACCAGCAGTGCGACCGAATCGGTCAGGGTTCGCATCGGCCCACGCGGCTGGCGTGGGTACAGCCAGTACAGGACCGACAGGATGGCGAACCAGGGGGCGAACAGGATCAGGGCAAGGTGCAGCTGCACGTCCGCGGACATGGCGGGTCGGGCTCATGGTGGGGAATGCGCGCAGTCTAGGCGGACGGTATCAGTCGGCATAGAATCAGAAATGGTGAAAAAAACCATATCAGATGAATCCAGATGACTGCGGTCGGCTCGCCCGCCCATGAAGCGCTATCAGGCCCTCGCCGACGAACTCGCCCACTCCATCCAGGCCGGGGTCTTCCGCCCCGGCGAGCGCCTGCCGTCGGTGCGGCAGACCTGCGCCGCGCGCAAGCTCAGCCCGGCCACGGTGTTCCAGGCCTACTACCTGCTCGAGGCCCGGGGCCTGGTCGAGTCGCGCGCCCGCTCGGGCTACTACGTCGCGTCACGGCCGCGGCTGTTGCCGCCGGAACCGGAAATCGCCTCCCGCCCGGACGGTGACTCCAGCAGCGTGGACGTCAGCGAACTGGTCTTCGAAGTCCTGCAGTCGGCGATGGACCGCGAGGTGGTGCCGTTCGGTTCGGCATTTCCCAGTCCGCTGCTGTTCCCGTTGCCGAAACTCGGGCGCGCCGTCGCCGCGACCGCGGTCGAGCTCGACCCGTGGAGCACGGTCGACGACCTCACCCCCGGCCTGGGCGAACTGCGCCGCCAGATCAGCCAGCGTTACCTGATCGACGGCATCGACGTCGCCGCCGACGAGATCGTCATCACCAACGGCGCGATGGAAGCCTTGACGCTGAGCATTGCCGCGGTGACGACGCCCGGTGACGCGGTGCTGGTGGAATCGCCCTGCTTCTACGCCGTCCTGCAGACGCTCGAGCGCAACGGCCTGCGCGCGATAGAAGTACCGACCCATCCGCGCGACGGCATCGACCTGGCCGCGCTGGAAGTGGCGATCCGCCGGCATTCACCGCGTGCGTGCTGGCTCATGCCCACCTTCCACAACCCGCTCGGCGCGACCGTGCCGGAAGCAGGCAAGCGCGAACTGGTCGCACTGCTCGCCGAACACGCCATCCCGCTGATCGAGGACGATGTCTACGCCGAGTTGCACTTCGGTCCGAAGCGACTGCTGCCGGCCAAGGCCTTCGACCGCGACGGACTGGTGATGCACTGCTCGTCGTTTTCCAAGTGCCTCGCACCCGGTTATCGAATCGGCTGGGTCGCGGCCGGACGCTTCCGCCAGGCGATCGCGCGCAACAAGCTCACCACCACGCTCAACACCAACGTGCCGGCGCAGCTGGCGATCGCGCGATACCTGCAGCGCGGCAGCTACGACCGCCACCTGCGCCGCCTGCGTTCCACACTCGCCGAGCAACAGGAGCAGTACATCGCCGCCGTCGCCCGCCACTTCCCGGCGGGCACGCGCGTCACGCGACCGCTGGGTGGTTACTTCGCCTGGATCGAGCTTCCCGACGGCAGCGATGCGCTGGCGTTGCAGCGGCAGGCGGTTCGCAATGGCATCAGCATCGCGCCGGGACCGATCTTTTCCGCGCGTCGCGGTTTCGGCCATTGCCTGCGGCTCAACTTCGGCCACCCGCTCGATGCGCGCGCAGAAGCGGCAATGCAGCAGTTGGGTGCCATGGCCGTTCAGGCCTCGCAGGGATAGCCAAAGCCGCCCGGGCTTCATCTCCCCTATAGGTGGCCTGCCTAGAATCCGCCGGATGAGCCGGTTCCAACCCATGGTGATCGCCGTGCTGGCAGCGCTGGTGCTGTCGGTGGCAACGCCAGCGCAGGCGCGCAAGGTCTACCGCTGCGTGCGCGATGGCACGGTCAGCCTCTCGACCGCGCCGGAGCCCGGTTCACGTTGCAAGGCGCGCGAGATCGACGACAACGCCGCCACGCTGCCCAACCTGTGGGGCCGCAGCGGCGCCGTCAGTGGCACGCTTTACCAGCGCGAGCAGGACGGCAAGATCGTCTACGGCACGCGCAAGCTGCCCGGCTCGGTGAAGGTGCTGGCGTTCACGGTGCCGGCGCCGCCGGGTGAGCCCGCGCACGTGGGCCTGGGCGAAGTGGGGCCTGCGCAGATCGACCGTTATCCGAAGCAGTTTCGCGCGGCCGCGCGCGCGACCGGTGTCGACGAGGCCTGGCTGCGCGCGATCGCCCACGCCGAAAGCGGCTTCGATGCCAATGCCGTTTCGTCCAAGGGCGCGCAGGGTGTGATGCAGCTGATGCCGGCGACCAGTCGCGAGTACGGCGTGGTCGATCCGTTTTCGTCAGCGCAGTCGATCGATGCCGGTGCACGCCATCTGCGCGTGCTCACGCGCCGCTACCACGACGACCTCACCCTGGTTGCCGCGGCCTACAACGCGGGCATCGGCGCGGTGACCCGCTACGGCGGCGTGCCTCCTTATGCCGAAACGCAGGCGTACGTCGCCAAGGTGCAGGTGCTGCACGAGCGTTATCGCACTGCGTTGGGCCCGAAGAAGCCGATTGCGGCACGGCCTGCTTCCGCAGCCGTGCCGTAAAGGCTCAGGCCATTGCCTTGGTCGACTCGTAGGGCAATGGCGTTGCGCCGGCGGCAATCAGTGTCGGTTCGAGCGGGTCGAGGAATTCCTTCTTGCCATCGAGCACGACCAGGATGCGTCCGGCCTGGATCTCGGCGTCGAACTTGCGCCGTATCGGGTCGGGTATCGACGAACCCACCAGCGCCGACGCCCAGCAACCCACCGCTGCGCCTGCCACGGTCGCCGCGGCGGCGCCGGCCAGGGTGAGTCCGATCGGCGTCAGCACCACGGCGGCAAGACCGGCGAGCAGTCCTGCGGCACCGCCATAACCGGCACCGCGTAGCGCGGCTGGAATCAGGTCGGTATCGGCTTCCTTGAGTTCGTTCGGCACGTCTTCCAGTTCGATGTCCGAGCGCGCCACCAGCAGGATGTCGTCGTTGCCGACGCCGGCGCTGCGCGCGGTGTCCATCACCGCCTGTGCGGTGTCCAGATCGGGCGTGCTGAATACATGGCGGATCTTCATTGTCTCCCTCCCTCCCGGAAGGTCACGGGAGCGCGCGCCAGGCTTGCGTGGCCGGACCGACGCCCATCTCGCAGCTGTGGTCGCCAGCTTTGCCGTGCCAAGGTTAGTGGCGCGTGATGAGCGTGGCGGAAGCGACTGCAATGCTGACGACGGCGCCGACGACGGTGCTAAGGTGCCACGCATCTGCAACCACGAGAGACAGACAGATGGCTTCCATGCGCACGACGGCACTGCTTGTCGCAACCACGCTCGCGCTTGCCGCGTGCAAGGCGCAGGCGCCGACGCCCGAACCGACGCCGACGCCGGCGCCAGCACCGCAAGTCACCGCCGACACCTCGGCACAGCCGGCAAGTTCGACCGACGCACCACTGCCTTCGGAAGATGCGTCTCTGTCGCCGGCAGCGACGGCGGCATTGCCCTCGGCGTTCGTCGACAAGGTCTGGAAGGTCAAGCCATCGGGCAAGGTGGAAGCCGGCACGACCTACACGTTCCTGTCCGACGGCACGCTGGTCATCGATTCACCCAACGGCACGCCGATGCACGGCCGCTGGACGTACGAGAAGGGCGCGCTGGTGATGGTGGAGGAAGGCATCAGCTATCCGACCGAGATCATCGCGATCGATGCTTCGCAGTTCCATATCCGCAGCCACAACCCCGGCGAGCCGGTCGACATCGAGCTGGTGCCGGCGCCGGATCAGCCGCTGCCCAAACCCTGAAACGTGGAAGGGGCTGCGGCCCCTGTCACGCGGGAGCCCAAGCCATGCTTCCCACCGTCGACGTGCAATGCCCGTACTGCGGCGAAATCATCACCCTGGTGATCGATGACTCGGCCGGGTCGCAGAACTACATCGAGGACTGCCAGGTCTGCTGCCGCCCGATCACCGTGATCGTCGAGTTCGACGAAGAGGGCGTGCCCTACGCCGATGTCCGCGGTGAGGACGAAGCCTGACGTCAGCCGTGAACAGCTGAGCACGGCTGTACCGTTTTCAGTTTCTCGTCTCGACGTTGCGTTGCTTGCCGTCGAACTTGATCCAATCCCGCCGGTTGACGCCACCGTTGGTGAAGGTTGTGTTGTGTTCAGCCACCTGGACAGGCTCTGGGGCGCAGAAACTTCGGGCCCCGTCACATTCATTCGCAAAACCGGTCACTTAAGCGGGGTCGCGTTAACGGCATTCGCCCGCAACGTGGTTAAAAAAACGCTGGTTTAACGATCGCCGCCGCAGAAGCGTTCATGCGTGCGCCGGCAAGGTGGGGTCGTGCGGCACGTCGGGGGCAACGTTGCCCCTCCGCGCAGAGATCAGGTCTTCACGGCCGCCCACTTCAGGAGACACGCATGACCATCCATTCCCGCAAGCCGCTGCTCGCCGCCGCCGCCCTCGTCGCTGCCCTGTCCGCACCGCTCGCCTTCGCACAGTCGGCGTCTCCGGCGCCGACCCAGGATGCCGCGGCTGCACAGGCCGAACCGGCTGGCTCGGCTGCCCCGGCTGCCGCTGCACCGACCGCAGCGCCGCAGAAGAAGAGCTGGGCCGATGTCGATTCGAACAAGGACGGCGCCCTGAGCAAGACCGAAGCGGCCACCGTGCCGGCGCTGGGCCAGGTGTTCGACAAGGCCGACGCCAACGCCGACGGCGCGCTGACCACCGACGAGTACAAGGCGTACGTCGCCAAGGTGCAGTCGGCCCCGGGCAAGAGCGCCAGCGGCGGCTAAGCGCCAGCGTTGCTCTCTCCCCCAGCAAGGGCGGCTTCGGCCGCCCTTGTTCTTTATGTGCGCCGGCATGACGGATAATGCGCACATGAGTGACATCCAGCTGATCGGCTTCGACGCCGACGACACCCTCTGGCGCAGCCAGGACTACTTCGACCAGGCCCAGCTCGATTTCGAGCGCATCGTCGGCGCCTATGTCGATCTGCACGACGCCCGCGTGCACGAACGCCTCTACGAAGTGGAGAAGGGCAACATCGCCCTGTTCGGCTACGGCGTCAAAGGCATGGTGCTGTCGATGATCGAGGCCGCCGTCGACATCACCGGCTCGCGCATCAGTGCCCACGACCTGCATCGCGTCGTCACCCTCGGCAAGGACCTGCTGCGCCATCCGGTGGAATTGCTGCCCGGTATCCGCGAAGCGGTCGAGGCCATCGCCGCCGAGTTCGACGTCGTGCTGATCACCAAGGGCGACCTGTTCCACCAGGAAGCCAAAGTGAAGCAGTGCGGATTCGCCGATCTGTTCCGTCGCATCGAGATCGTCAGCGAGAAGGACACCGCCACCTACGCGCGCCTGCTCGAGGAATTCGGCCTGCCTGCCGAGCGCTTCGTCATGGTCGGCAACTCCCTGCGCTCGGACATCGCCCCGGTGCTGGAACTGGGCGGCTGGGGCATCCACGTGCCGTATCACACGAACTGGGTCCACGAGAACGAAGCCGACGTGGCCGATGACGCCCCGCGCCTGCGCCGCGTCGAGCATGCCGCGCAGCTGCCGGCGATGGTCAGGCAGCTGGCGGCGACGGGCTGACCGCCGGGCGCGCGCCAACCCCAACGCCAGTTAAGTGTTCCCTGACCGGACCGGTTTCATTAAAAACCGGTTCACCCGCGCCGCCTCATCTTGATGTCGTGCCCGCCGGGGGGTGGGCAACAAGGAGAATCAAGATGGCTACCGTCCTATCCCGCTGGATGGCTACCGTGGTGCTGGCCGCCGGACTGGGTACGGTCGCGATGGCGCCCACGCCGGCACGTGCCGGCGATGGCGACGACTGGGTTCGCGTGGTGGTGGATGTCGCCGACGTGATCTACCACGGCGGTTATCCCTATTCCCGCTACGACCGCGGTTACCGCGACCGCCTGATCGTGGTCCACGACTACGGTCGCCCGAGGTACTACCGTCGCGTCTATCGCTCCGGTCCGCCTTACGGCAACGCCTACGGCTACTACAACAACGGCAAGTGCAACAAGCACGGCAAATGCACGACGCACTACTACGATGGCCGCTACGACCATCGCCATGACCAAGTCCGGTACTACTCCGACCGCGACCGTTACGACCGCCGCTACGACGGCAACCGTTACGTCCGCTACGAGGACGACCGCTACCGCGACGACCGCCGTTACCGTCATCACGACGACGATTGATCGTCGCGCTACACCCGCCAACGGCACCGAATCGGTGCCGTTGCCGTATGTGGCCCCCGGGGCCACCCCTGACGTCACGCGCCGGAAACTCGTATAAATGCCGGGCCAACAGCTTTCGGGCCGGCGGCGCGGTTTCAGAACCGATTCACCGCCGCGCCCCCAGCATTGCCGCCATCCGCAGATGAGAGCACACCGCCATGTCTTCCCCCTGGAAGTCCCGATTCGCAGGCTTGTTCGTCGCCCTGGTTGGCATGTCCGGGGCCGGGGCCGCTTCGGCCCAGGACTACACCTATGGTTGGAACCCGCGCAGCGGCGACGTCTGGATCGACACCTGGGCGGGAGACGTGAACCGTTACGGCAGCCGCTACCGCGACCCGTTCGTCGACGAGATGGTGCGCTACTACGGCGCTCCGCGTGATCTGGTGACCAACCTGCTGGTCGATCGACGCTGGGCGCCGGGCGATGTCTATCTCGCCTGTTCGCTGGCATCGATCATCGGCCGCCCCTGTCGCTATGTCGTCGACATCTGGGAACGCGACCATGGCCAGGGTTGGGGCAACGTGGCGCAGGGCCTTGGCATCAAGCCCGGTTCGGCGGAGTTCCATCGCCTGAAGAAGGGCTTCGTGCCCAGCTACGATCGCTGGGGTCGCACGATCACCATCGATTCCGATCTCGAGCGTGACTTCCCGGGCCGCGGCAAGGGTGCGCAGGGCAAGTCGGGCAAGGCTCAGCCGGCGCAGGCGTCGGTGGGCAATGGCAAGTCCAAGGGTGCGAGCCAGGGGCAGGGCAAGAGCCAGAGCCAGGGCAAGAGTCAGGGTCAAAGCCAGGGACAGAGCCAAGGCAAGAGCCAGGGCGCCAAGGACAACGGCAAGGGCAAGAGCAACGACAAGGGTAACGACAAGCACTGATTCGTCGCCACGCACCGCACTATCATTGGTGCATGAGCGAGCCATCCCCGATCCGCATCGTCGATTACGCAGCGCGCTGGCGCGAAGACTTCGCCCGACTAAACATTGAATGGCTGGAGCGCTGGTTCACGGTCGAACCCATCGACCGTGAAGTGCTGGGCGACCCCGAGACCCACATCCTCGCTGGCGGCGGCCACGTCCTGTTCGCAGTCGATGCGGACGACCGCGCCGTCGGCACCGTCGCGCTCAAGCGCGAATCCGAAGGCGTGTACGAGCTGACGAAGATGGTCGTCACGCCGGAGATGCGCGGCGCCGGCGTCGGCCGCCTGCTGATGCAGGGCGCGATCAAGGCCTTCCAGGCACGCGGCGGCCAAGAGCTGTTCCTCGAGTCGAGCAGCAAGCTCGCTCCGGCGCTGGCGCTGTACGAAAGCGTCGGCTTCCGCCATTACCCGGCACCGCGACCGGGCTCGCACTACGTGCGGGCGGATGTGTACATGGTGTGGGAGCCCGGCGGAACTTCGCAGGTGTAGGCGGTTCGCGCGTGCGGCTATCCCAGGCTACCGGCGAAGCGCTCGGCCAGCCGGCGTTGCTGGAATGCATCCACCAAGTAATCGACGAAGGCTCGCGTCTTCGCCGGCATCAGGGTTCGGCTGGCGTAGTACAGCGAGATCGGGCCCGCATCGGCGTACCACTTCGGCACCAGGCGGACGAGTGCGCCGCTGTCGAGGTAGGGCAGCGCATCGGGCACGGCGATCATCGCCACGCCCAGGCCGAGCACGGCTGCGCGCGTCATTGCCGCAGGGTCATTGAGCACCAGGTGATGGCGCAACGGTGCCTGCTGCACGGCGCCCGCGGCGTTGCGCAGCGACCATTGGCGGATGCGGCCGCTGCTCGCCGAGCGCATCACGATGCCGTCCAGGTCGGCAAGGTCTTCCGGTGTTGCCGGCTTGCGCCGTCCTTTCATGTACGCCGGCGATGCCACCGCGATGATGTGCGCAGGCGCGAGCGTGCGTGCGACCACACCCTGCGACAGTTCGAAACCACCGCCGATGGCGGCATCGAAACCTTCGGCAATCAGGTCCACCTGGCGATTGTCGAATTGCCAGTCGATGCGCACCTGCGGGTAGCGCTGCATGAAGTCCGGCAGCAGTGGCAGCAGGTACTCCATGCCGAAGGCCAGTGCGACGCTCACCTTGAGCACGCCGACCGGTTCGCCGCGCTCACTGGCCGCGTCGGATATCGCTGATTGCAGTCCGTCCAGATGCTCACGAACCCCCAGCGCGAACCGCTCGCCGGACTCGGTGAGGGTCAGCTTGCGCGTACTGCGGTGGAACAGGCGCGTGCCGAGATTCTTCTCCAGCAAGGCCACGTTGCGGCTGACCGCGGCCGGAGTCAGGCCCAGCTGACGGGCCGCCGCCGAGAAGCTGCCCAGCTCGGCGCTGCGGACGAAGGACTCCAGGTTGGCAAGGGTTTCCACGGAGTTCGCTTCAAGTGGGACTTGAAAGTGATTCTAACCATTGCCGTCTACCTGATGGGTAGTCGGGCGCGCATTGTTCGCCCCACGCAATGCCCTTCCCCTCTTTGGAGCACTTCACATGAATACCCCCAGCCAGACCCATCTCCCCCTTCTCGGCAAGGTCGCCCTCGTCACCGGTGGTTCGCGCTCGATCGGCGCAGCCATCGCCAAGCGCCTGGCCGCTGACGGCGCCAAGGTCGCCTTCACCTATGCCGGCTCGCCGCAGGCGGCCGAGCAGACGGCGCGCGCCATCGAAGCCGCCGGCGGCGCGGCGCTTCCGCTGCTGGCCGATGCCGGCGACCCGGATGCCGTGCGCACCGCCATCGCAAAGGTGGTCGGCAGCTACGGCGGCCTCGACATCCTCGTCAACAACGCAGGCATCGCCATCGGTGGCGGGCCGGTCGACCAGATCGCATTCGAGGACTACCAGCGCATGGTCGCCGTCAACGTCACCGGCGTCTTCGTCGCCACGCAGGAAGCCGTGCAGCACATGCGCGAGGGCGGACGCGTCATCCACATCGGCAGCTCGATGACGCGTTACGCCTCGTTCGCCGGCGCTTCGCTGTACACCCTGACCAAGGGCGCAGTCGCGGGCTTCAACCGCAGCCTGGCCCGTGACCTCGGTCCGCGCGGCATCACCGTGAACACCGTGCATCCCGGCCCGACCGACACCGACATGAATCCGGCCAATGGCGAAGTCGCCAAGCTGGTTGGCCCGGGCATGGCGATCGGCCGTTATGGCCAGCCGGATGAAGTCGCCAACGTCGTCGCGTTCCTCGCCAGCCCGGGTGCGTCTTTCGTCACCGGCGCCGACGTGGTTGCCGATGGCGGTTTCACTTCCTGATCGCCGGCACGAGGACATCACCATGAAAAGCATAGGCATCATCGGTGCGGGCAACATCGGCGCGGCGTTCGCCCGCGCCCTTGCCCAGCACGACATCAAGGCGGTCATCGCCAACAGTCGCGGTCCCGCGTCGCTGGCAGCGCTGCTGCCGACGCTGGGCGGAACCATCCGCGCAGGCACGCGCGAGGAGGCCGCCGCACAGGACATCGTGCTGGTCGCGGTGAGCTGGTCGAAGCTGCCCGCCGCGCTGGCCGGACTGCCAGACTGGAACGGACGCATCGTCATCGACGCCAACAACCCGATCGAGGCGCCGCTGTTCAAGCCCGTCGACCTGGGCGGGCGCACCTCGAGCGACGTGTTCGCACAGCTGGTACCGGGTGCGTGCGTGGTGAAGGCCTTCAACCACCTGCAACCGCAGCTGGTTGAAGGCAGCCCACAGGCTGAAGGCGGTCGACGCGTGCTGTTCTACTCCGGCGACGACGCGCGTGCGAAGTCCGAAGTCGGAAGCCTGATCGAGCAACTGGGTTTCTTCGGCATCGACCTGGGTTCGCTGGCTGTTGGTGGCGCGCTCGTCCAGTTCCCTGGCGGCCCGCTGCCGGCGCTGAATCTCGTCAAGTTCGACTGATCTTCTCCCACGTCCGCCTGCATCGCGACCGGGTCATCCCGGTCGCGATTGCACGCGGCATTCCTGTTGGAACCACCATGTCTGCTTCCGTCTCCCCTGTCGGGGCGAGTGTTGCTGCGTCATCCGCTCCGTGGTCGGCCGTGCTGGCCGTGGCCTTCGGCGCGTTCGCGCTGGTCACATCCGAATTCCTGCCGGTCGGCCTGTTGCCGCAGATCGCCCGCGACCTCCGCATAACCGAGGGCCAGGCTGGCCTGATGGTCACGTTGCCCGGCTTCCTCGCGGCGTTGGCCGCGCCATTGACCATCGGCTTCACCGGGCGGTTCGATCGCAGTCGCGTGCTGGTCTTCCTGCTCGGATTGCTGGTGATCTCCAATGCGCTGGTGGCAGTGGCCAATCACATCGCGGTGCTGCTTGCCGGTCGGGTATTGCTGGGCGTCGCAGTGGGTGGCTTCTGGACCATCGGCGGCTCGCTGGGTCCACGCCTGCGTCCCGGTGCGGAAGGCATCCGCGCGACGTCGATCATCTTCTCGGGTGTATCGCTGGGCACGGTGGCGGGCGTGCCGACGGGAGCGCTGGTAGGCGAACTGATCGGCTGGCGCTGGTCCTTTGCCGCCTCCTCCGCGATGGCGCTCATCGTCCTTGCCGCCGTGGCGATGTGGTTGCCGTCGATTCGCGCGGAGTCGACCAACGGGCTGAAGCAGATCCCCGCCGTGCTCAGGCAACGCAACGCGCAGGTGGGCCTGCTGGCGGCGGTGCTCATCTTCATCGCACAGTTCGCGACCTACACCTACATCACGCCTTTCCTCAACCAGATCACCCACATCGATGCCCGGTCACTCAGCGTGATCCTGCTCGGTTACGGCCTTGCCGGCTTCGGCGGAAATCTGCTCGGTGGCTGGGCGGCGGGCCGCAACGTGCGATTGACGCTGGTTTCCACCGCACTGTTGATCGGACTGCCAGTGCTGTTGCTGGCACTGACAGGCGCCAACGCGTTCGCTGCAGTGACGTGGGTGCTGTTATGGGGCCTGGGCTTTGGCATGTTGCCGATCGCCATGCAGACCTGGTTGTTCAGTGCCGCGCCCGACCGGCTCGAGAGCATGGCGGCCCTGTTCGTTTCCATCGCCCAGGCCGCGATCGGCGCCGGCGCTCTGCTCGGTGGCCTCACGGTCGACCACCTTGGCGTGGTTGCGACGATGTGGGTGGGCGGTGCGCTGGCGATGGCGACGGCGCTGCTCATTCAGCGCTCACAACACGGCAGGCCGACGACCAACAGCGCTTGAACCAGCTGACGCGGCACGATGAGCCGGGAGGCTGAGCCGGCGCTCAGCCGCCCCGCCGTACAATGCCCGGCAAATGACCCTCACGCCCGCCATCCCGCCGCTGCAACTGCGCCTTTCCGTCGCCCCGATGATGGACTGGACCGACAGCCATTGCCGCGTGTTCCACCGCCTGCTGGCCCCGCATGCGCGGCTCTACACCGAGATGGTGCACGCCAACGCCGTGATCCACGGCGACCGGCCGCGGCTGCTGGCGATGGATCCGATCGAGCACCCGGTGGCGCTGCAGCTCGGCGGCAGTGAGCCGGAGCTGCTGGCGCAGGCGGCGAAGATCGGGGCGGAGTGGGGGTTCGACGAGGTCAACCTCAATTGCGGTTGCCCGTCCGACCGCGTCCAGGCCGGGCGCTTCGGCGCCTGCCTGATGCGCGAGCCGCGGCTGGTCGCCGACAGCGTTGCGGCGATGGTCGAAAGTTGCGACGTGCCGGTGACGGTGAAGTGCCGTCTCGGCGTCGATGACGACCACGACTGGGACCACTTCCTTTCCTTCATCGACACGGTCGCCGATGCCGGTTGCCGCATGTTCGTCATCCATGCGCGCAATGCCTGGCTGAAAGGACTGTCGCCGAAGGAGAACCGCGAAGTGCCGCCGCTGCGCTACGACTGGGCCTACCAGCTCAAGCGCGAGCGGCCGCAGTTGCAGATCGTCGTCAACGGCGGTATCGCCAGCCAGGCCGAAGCCACCGCGCATCTGGAACACACCGATGGCGCGATGCTCGGTCGTGCCGCGTACCACGATCCGTACCTGCTGCATCAGCTCGACGTCGCCTGGTTCGGCGGCGAGGTGCGCAGCCGTGCCGAGCTGTTGCGGTCGATGCGGCCGTACATCGAGGACCAGCTGGCGCGCGGGGTCTACCTCAAGCACATCACCCGTCATCTTCTCGGGCTGTTCGCCGGCGAGCGCGGTGGCCGTGCGTTCCGCCAGGTGCTCAGCGAGGGCGCGCACAAGCCGGGCGCCGACTGGTCGTTGATCGAGCAGGCGCTGGCGTTGACCGAATCATTCGCCGCCGAACAGGCAGGAGCCGCATGATCACCCGCGACATCGGCGCGTTCCTCGCGACCGCCCGCGCCACGCCCGCCGATTTCGGCCCGGCGACCGCGCGTGCCGCCTTCCTGGTCGCTCCGGATGGTTTCCGCCTCGCCGAGCAGTCCGCCGCCGACAACCGCTACATGGCACAGGCCGCCGGCTTCGATGCGGCCGGTGCCAGCGCCGAGCACCGCGAGCTGCATCGAGCGCTGTCGCAGGTGCTGCCGACGGTGTGCTTCGCCGGCGACCCGGACACGCCCGACGCACTGTTCCCCAACAACGTCTTCGCCACCGCCGCTGGCCGCTACGTCGTCGGCCGCATGCGCCACCCGGTGCGCCAGCGCGAGGCCGACCGTGGTGACATCCGCGCCTTCTTCGGTGGCGTGCTCGACTACGCCGAGATCGACCTGTCGACCCAGCCGCACCCGTGCGAACTGACCGGTGCGCTGGTCATCGACCGCGCCCGCGGCCTCGGCTTCTGCGGGCTGTCAGAGCGCTGCGACGAAGCCGGCGCCCGATTGATGCACGAAGCCCTCGGTCTGCGCGCGACCCTGATGTTCGACCTGGCCCCGGGCGAGTACCACACCAATGTCGTACTCGCGATCCTGGCCGGGCGCGCGGCGCTGGTATGCGCCGGCGGATTCGCCGATCCGGCGGTGGTCGAGGCCATCGTCGATCTGTACGCGCCGCACGCGCTGCAACTGTCCGCCGCAGAGCATGCCGCCTTCGCCGGCAATGCCATCGCCCTGTCCGATGACGCGGTGTGGATGAGCGCCCAGGCGGCCGCAGCTCTTACCGGACCCCATCGGGAAGCCCTGGGCCGCGGCGGGCTTCGGTCTGCGCAGTGTCGGCCTGGATGCCATCGAAGCCGGCGGCGGATCGCTGCGCTGCTGCGTCGGCGAAATCTTCTGAGAGCCAATGGCAACGGTGGTGGGGCTGAATCCCGGCCATGGCCTGGTGGAAAAGTTCAGACCGGATTCACCGCATCGTTCCGAGAATGCACCCTGGTCGCACGATCGTGCGATATTGCCTAGTGAAGTCTCCGCTCCGAGCATGATGACGTTGATCCGCCGACCCTTCGCCTTGCTGCTGCTTGCCACCCTCGTGGTTGGAGGTGGCGACGCGTTGGCGCAGGACCGCGGTCAAGGTGGCGGTCGCGGCCAGGACCGTGGTGGTCAGGGCCAGGACCGTGGTGGCCAGGACCGGGGCCACGATCGCAGCGCAGATCGCCGGGAACTGTCCGATTCGGTACGCCGGGTCGAGCGCAGCACCGGCGGGCAGGTGCTGAGCGCGGAGCGAGTGCCGTACGATGGTCGCGATGTGAATCGCGTCAAGGTGGTCGATTCCAGCGGTCGGGTAAAGATCTACATGGATGACCCGCAGCAGCGTGACCGCGGCCGCGACCGTGACGAACCTACACGCCGCGACGACGACTGAACCGCCACGCTCTGGCCAGCCCGTCCGGGGATGCGGCCGAGACACGACAGACATTGGAGTCCACATGCGAATTCTGCTGGTCGAAGACGAAGCTCCGCTGCGCGAGACCCTGGCAGCCCGCCTGAAGCGGGAAGGCTTCGCGGTCGATGCCGCCCAGGATGGCGAGGAAGGCCTCTACATGGGTCGCGAAGTACCGTTCGACCTGGGCATCATCGATCTGGGCCTGCCCAAGATGTCGGGCATGGAGCTGATCAAGGCGCTGCGTGACGAGGGCAAGAAATTCCCGGTGCTGATCCTGACGGCGCGTTCGAGCTGGCAGGACAAGGTCGAAGGCCTCAAGCAGGGCGCCGACGACTACCTGGTCAAGCCCTTCCATATCGAGGAACTGCTGGCGCGCCTCAACGCCCTGGTGCGTCGCGCCGCTGGCTGGAGCAAGCCGACCCTGGAGTGCGGCCCGGTCGTGCTCGACCTTGCCGCGCAGACCGTCAGCGTCGCCGGCAGCAACGTCGACCTCACCAGCTACGAATACAAGGTGCTCGAATACCTGATGATGCACGCCGGCGAGCTGGTCTCGAAGGCCGACCTCACCGAGCACATCTACCAGCAGGACTTCGACCGCGACTCCAACGTGCTGGAGGTCTTCATCGGTCGCCTGCGCAAGAAGCTCGATCCCGACGGCGCGCTCAAGCCGATCGAGACCGTGCGCGGCCGCGGCTACCGCTTCGCCATCGCGCGCAGCGGGGACTGATCGGCCCCGCGCACGCAACCGCTGACAGGCGTCTGATGACAGGGGCGCGCCGCGCCGCGGCGAGTGATCGCCAAGGCGCGGTAGCGTTAGTACGCTTGTGGCGCATGCCGACGATCGCCATCGCCACCTTCCCGCCCGCGCCGACGCCGGGTCCGCAGCCATGAGCTGGGGACAACCGCGTTCGCTGCAGGCCCGGCAGCTGCTGGGCGCCAGCCTGGGCCTGATCGCCTTCCTGGCGCTGGCCGGTTACGCCCTCGACCGCGCCTTCCTGGAAACCGCCGAAAGCAACATGCGCCAGCGCCTGCGCAGCCTGGCGCTGGCCTACGTCGCCGGCGGCGAGTTCGCCCGCAACGGCGAGTTCATCCCGCCCTACGAAACAGTCGACCCGCGCCTGGACCGGCCCGGCAGCGGCCTGTACGCCGAGGTGATCCTGCCCAATGGGCACTGGGACTCGGCCTCGGCGCAGGGCCCGTCCCTGCCGGCCGGGCAGATGCTGGAGGCCAACCAGGAAGACTTCGAAGGGCCGCTGCCGATCACCGAGATCAACGGCCAGCCCGGCGAGGCCTACCGCTATGGTCGCGGCCTGATCTGGAGCGCCGGCGGCGATGCCAAGTCGGAGTTCCCGTACACCATCTACATCCTCGAGGACACGACCGCGCTGAGCCGCCAGGTCAGCGTGTTCCGCCAGGCGCTATGGAGATATCTCGGCGGCGCCGGTTTCATCCTGATGCTGCTGCAGGCCGTGGTGCTGCGCTGGAGCCTGCGCCCGCTGCGGCGCGTGATCGACGAACTCAAGAAGGTGCAGCGCGGCGTCGCATCGCGCATGAGCGGACGCCACCCGCGCGAGCTCGAGCCGCTGACCGAAAGCATCAATGCCTTCATCGAGAGCGAGCGCGAAAACCTCGACCGCCAGCGCAACACGCTGGCCGACCTCGCCCACAGCCTGAAGACACCGCTGGCGGTGTTGCGTGCACGCGCCGGGGAGGAGATCTCCGCCGAGGAACTGCGCGAGGAAGTCGACAGCCAGGTGCGACGCATGAGCGACCTGGTGTCGTACCAGCTGGCACGCGCCGCGCGATCGGGCCACATGCTGTTCGCCGCGCCGCTCGAGATCGAGCCGTATGCCGACCAGATCGTGCGCAGCCTGGAAAAGATCTACGCGGCCAAGGGCGTGCTGTGCGAGTTCGATATCGAGGAAGGCGTGAAGTTCTACGGCGAACCGGGCGACCTGCAGGAAGTGCTCGGCAACCTGATCGAGAACGCCTTCAAGTGGGCGCACACGCGCGTGCTGCTCACCGCAAAGCGCGGCGAGATCGCGCCGAACCGTCGCCCCGGCCTGCTGCTCGCCGTTGACGACGACGGCCCGGGCGTGCCCGAGGACAAGATCGACCTGGTGCTGCAGCGTGGCGTGCGCGGCGACGAGCGCGTGCAAGGACACGGCATCGGCCTGGCGACCGTGCAGGACGTGGTGCGCAGCTACCGCGGCACGCTCGACGTCAGCCGTTCGCAGGAACTGGGCGGCGCCCGTTTCGAAGTGGTCCTGCCGCCGGGCCTGTAGGCACTAGGCGAAAGGCGAGGGCCCGTAGAACCTGCGCATGTGCGCGGCCACTTCCGGCATCTCCGTTTCGAGCAATCGCGGATCGCTGAAGTGGTACTCGGTGGCGACGGCGAAGAACTCTTCCGGCGCTTCGGCCGCATAGCCGTCGATGGCGGTTTCCTCACCGGCATCCACGCGCGCGACGAGAGCGTCGTACGCAGCCTGGAAATCGCGCGCCCATTCGCGCTGCCAGTGGCGCGGCAATGGCGGCGTGCCATCGAGCAGGCCGTCGAGCACGTCGATCTTGTGCGCGATCTCGTGCGCCGCCACGCAGAATCCCGCGCGCGGGTCTTCGCAATCGCCGGCGACATCGGCCCACGACAGGATCACCGGGCCGGCTTCCCAGGCTTCGCCGATCAGATCGTCCTGCCACTCGTGCAGCACGCCCGCGGCATCCATGTGGCTGCGATTTACGCGGAAGGCATCGGGGTAGACGATCAATTGCGACCAGCCGCGCAGCCCTTCGGCGCCGAACTCGATCAGCGGCAGGCAGCACAGCGCGGCGAGCATGCAGCACTGGACCTCGTCCAGCACCAGCTCGCCGATCGGGCTGATGGTCTTCTCATGGAGGAAGCGCGCGGTGAGTTCACGCAGACGCGCTTCGCGATCGGGATCGAGGCGGGACAGCCACGGAACGCGTGCGCGCACTTCCAGCCAGAGCGCGTCGGGGACTGTGTCAGGGGCGCGCCAGAGGCGTCGGAACAGGCTCAGCAAGGGCGGGTGGAGCGGGCGCTGTGCTTAGCGGAACATGCCCGGCAGGAAGCTGTGCCAGCGCGGCGACTGGATGCGGGAATTGCTGCTGCCGGCAGCGTCGCTGTGCAGGGCCGGCTTGGCCTTGGTCTCGCGCGCAGGTGCAGCGGTGGCGCGTGCTTCGGGGCGTGCGGCTTCGCGCTCGAGCGCGATCGATTCCGGGCAGCTGCCGCTGTTGGCGGAGCTGAGCTTGATCTCGCGCGCAGCCGAGGTCGAGCTGGCGACCACGATCAGCAGGCACAGGCAGATCCGGAACATGACGGATTCCTCGGACGGGCTTGAAGCCAAGGGCTTCAGGCAATGCTGGAATATAGCGCGAAAACGGTGGGTCTTCCTGGCCGTTGGGCGGCCGATGCCGTGGTGCATTGCAGCAACTCTCCCTGTCCTTACCCTGAAAACGGATGCAGCCTCTGGTCCTTCATCGGGGCAGGCCCCGGGCGATGCTGCATGGCTATCTTCTCCTATCGATGCGGCTCCGGGGCGGATGGTTGCAACCGCTCGGCGCGCCGGGGCGTCGTCCTGCCGATTCGGTCCCCGTTGCGACCGCTACCACCAGTGCCGAAGGGGCGGGAGCGGCCTGCTTCCCCCCCATGCGGCTGCCCAGGCCAGGCCCCTTCGACACCGGCATCCCCGGATACGGCCCCATATGCCGGCGCCGGCCATGAGCCGATGGCATCGGTTCAGTCGGCGAGCGCCTGACGCCGGGCTTGCGCCCTCGCGCATAATTCGCGCCATGACGCGTGCCCTTCGCCCGCAACCGTGCCTGCGGTTGCCCCTCCTGTTGTCGCCGCCCGACTGCCGACGCTGCGCCCGCCAGGGGCGCGGCTGATGGACGACCGCGCCCTGCTGCAGCGGCTGATGGCCGGGCCGGCGTCGGGTGACGCCCTGGCCCAGGCCAGCGGCCAGACCCGGGCGGCGGTCTGGAAGCGGATAGAGGCGCTGCGCGAGGCCGGGATCGCGATCGAGGCCCAGGCCGGGCGCGGCTACCGGCTGGCGCAACCGATCGACCTGCTCGATGCGGCCGCGATCCGCTCGCAGCTGCCTGCCGCGGCCGCTTCGGCGCTGGCCGGGCTGGACACTGTCTGGACGATCGACTCGACCAACTCCGAACTGCTGCGCCGGCCCACGCCGGAGCGCGGCGCCCTGGTGCTGCTGGCCGAGCGCCAGAGCGGTGGGCGCGGGCGTCGTGGCCGCGAATGGGCGTCGCCGCTGGCAGCTCATCTGTATCTCTCGCTCGCGCGCCAGTTTGGCGGCGGCCTGGCCCGTCTCGGCGGTCTCAGCCTGGTCGCCGGCATCGCCGCGGCCGAAGCCATGTGCGACGCGGGCTTTGCCGGCGTACGCCTGAAATGGCCCAACGACCTGGTGGTGGTCGATTCCGACGGCGGGCTGCGCAAGCTCGGCGGGATCCTGGTGGAGGGCGGTGGCGAGCATGCAGGACCGGTGCGCGCGGTGATCGGGCTGGGCATCAACGTGCGCATGCCGGCGGCGGTGGCCGCGCAGATCGATCAGCCCTGGTGCGATTTGGCCTCGCTTGCAACGGCGCCACCGGATCGAAACGAGTTGGCCACCGCCGTGCTGGCGCGATTGCTGCCGGCGCTGGAAGAATTCGATGCGGTCGGGCTGGCCGCTTTCAGTGCACGCTACGCCGCGCTCGACGCACTGGCCGGGCAGGGCGTGAGCGTGCACGGCGCCACGGCGACAGTGCACGGCACGGCGCTGGGCCTGGCCGATGATGGCGCGCTGCGCGTGCGCATGGACAATGGCGAGGAACGGCATTTCCATGCCGGTGAAGTCAGCGTGCGCCGTGGCGCAGGGCAGGGGGACGGGGCATGACGGCGTGGTTGTTTGATCTGGGCAATACGCGGCTGAAGTGCGCGCCGCTGCGGGCCGATGGCAGCGTCGGTGACGCAGTCGCCTTGCCGCACCGCGAGGACGACGTCGCCGCGGCTCTGGCGCAACTGCTGCCCGGGCGAATCGACGTCGCTTACCTCGCCAGCGTTGCCAATCCGGCGCTGCGCGTGGCGGTGCTCGATGCACTGACCGCGCGCTGCCAGCGCATCTCACTCGCCCGCACGCAGGTGCGACTGGGCGCGGTGCGAATTGCCTACGCCGACCCGCGCAAGCTCGGCGTCGACCGGTTCCTGGCGCTGCTGGCCGCACACGCGCGCATCGGCGACGCCGCGCTCATCTGCGGAGTCGGCACCGCGCTCACCATCGACCTGATCGACGCCGATGGCCGACATCTGGGCGGACGCATCGCGCCCTCGCCGACGCTGATGCGCGAAGCGCTGCACGAGCGCGCACCGCAGCTGCCGGAAAGCGGCGGCGACTACATCGACTTCGCCAGCGACACCGAGGACGCGCTGGCCTCCGGTTGCGACGGCGCCGCGCTGGCGCTGATCGAGCGCAGCCTCGATGCGGCGCGGCAGCGCCTGGGTCGCACCCCGCAACTGATCCTCCACGGCGGCGGCGCCGAAGCGCTGGCCGCCCACCTGCCGAACGCGACACAGGTCGCAACCCTCGTGCTCGAAGGCCTGGCGCAGTGGGCCATTGCCGAAAGCGTGGCTTGAGCCGACTAGAATCCGAAACATGCTGATACGCGCCCTGGTCGTCCTGCTGATCGTGCTCAATCTTGGTGTCGCCGCGTGGTGGACGCTGCGCGCACCGCCGTCGCCACCGGCTGCGATCGAGCAACCGCTGGGCGTGGCACGCCTGCAGCTGGCCAGTGAAGTGCAGCCTGCTGCATCCAGGCCTGCTTCCGCGACGCCATCGACTGTCGCGAAACCGCCGGCTACGGCACCGGTAGTCCCGGAGCCGGCCGCAGCGCCGCCAAAGGAAGCCGCCCCGGCGAAAGTGGCCGCCGCCATGCCCGCGCAGTGCTACAGCTTCGGCCCGTTCGCCGACGCCGCCGCGGCGAAGAACGCGCACGAAGTGCTGATGGCAGTGGCGACCAAGGTGGTCCCGCGCGAGACGCGTGCCGGGACGACGCGGGGCTATCGCGTGCTGCTGCCAGCCGCGGCCAGCCTGGCCGAGGCGCAGGCGACCGCGCAGCGCATTGCCGCAGCCGGTTTCAACGACTACTTCATCGTTCGCGAAGGCAGCGAAGCCAACTCGATCGCGCTCGGCCGCTACCGCAACGAGGACTCGGCCAATCGCCGCGCCCAATCGCTGGTGGCGGCAGGCTTCCCCGCGCGCGCCGAACCCTTGGGCGAAGGCCGCGCGAGTTACTGGCTGGACCTGGTGCCGGGTCCGTCGTTCGACACCGCCCGCGCACAGGCCGCCGTGCAGATCGCACCGCGCCCGCTCGACTGCGCCCGCCTGCGATGATGAAGTCGCAGGCGCGCCAGGCGTCGCGGCAGGCTAGAATGCGAGCCTTGCCGGCATAGCTCAGTTGGTAGAGCAACCGCCTTGTAAGCGGTAGGTCGTCAGTTCGATTCTGACTGCCGGCACCATCGAAAGCCCCGCAATGCGGGGCTTTTTCGTTGCGGGCTTTTCAGCGGTGCTGACGTGCGGCGTGACCCGTCAGGCGCGACGGAACAGTAGCGTCCGGCAGCCCTCGATGGTGGGATTCATCACCGACTCGCGCCAGCCTGCAGTCGACGGAAAGACAGCGACCATCACCTGCTCAAGGCCGACAAAACCTGCCTGACGCTGGGCGACCCAGACGGACTTGCCATGACATGAGAATTCCAGGCACACGTCGCCGTGGTCGGACTGCACGTCGTGGCCCCAGATCTCGGCGACCGCCTGCCAGGCGACGAAGTCTTCGCCCATGGCGAAGCCAAACGCCGTGACCACGATGGGCTGTGCGTTGGGCGCGGTCTTGCGGGCGAGGCGGTCCATCAGACTCGAAATCGTTCCCACGGCCCTGACCCCTGCGACCCCGAAGTGGGGCATGCATCCGGATGGTCTGGTGGTGGCAGGCGCACGTCAATATGAAGGAAGCCACGCGCCAACGCGGTCGCGCGGGATACCGCAATCACAAGGGTCTAAACTCGGCTGGACCAGGTTCCAGCGTCTGGCGTGAGTCCGGCTGGCAATCACCCAATCAACCGCTCGTACCGGCACCCGTGTCGGCAGCGGCACCAGACAGGAACGTCACAGCATGAGTCGCAGCTATCCCGGAGTTTCGCTGATCGGTGCACCGACCGACGTGGGTGCAGGGCACCGCGGTGCGCGGCTGGGGCCGGAGGCCCTGCGCATTGCCGGCATCGGCGAGGCGCTGGTCAAGCGTGGCGTCGACGTGATCGATCGCGGCAATCTCGATGGTCCGCGCAATCCATGGCAGAAGCCGGTCGAGGGTTATCGCCACCTGGCCGAAGTCGTCGCCTGGAATCGCGCCGTGATGGATGCGGTGGCTGCCGAACTCGCAGACGGCCGCCTGCCGATCCTGCTCGGCGGCGATCATTGCCTCGGCCTGGGTTCGATCACTGCGGTGGCGCAACACTGCCGCCAGACTGGCAAGCAGTTGCGCGTTCTCTGGCTCGATGCGCATGCCGACTTCAACACCAGCCAGGTCACGCCGTCGGGCAATGTCCATGGCATGCCGGTGGCGTGTCTGTGCGGTCTCGGTCCGGATGCACTGACCCAGTTGGGCGGAACGTCGCCGGCGCTGCGCCCGGACGAAATCCGCCAGATCGGCATCCGCTCGGTCGACGAAGGCGAGAAGCGCCTGGTCCAGCAATACGGCCTGGACGTGTACGACATGCGCTACATCGACGAGATCGGCATGAAGCGGGTGATGGAGGAAGCGCTGGAAGGCGTCGACGAGAACACCCACCTGCACGTCAGCTTCGACGTCGACTTCCTCGACCCGAGCATCGCCCCGGGCGTGGGCACCACCGTGCCGGGCGGTCCGAACTACCGCGAGGCGCAGCTGGTGATGGAGATGATCGCCGACAGCGGCCGCATGGCCTCGCTGGACATCGTCGAGCTCAACCCGATCATCGACAAGCGCAACCGCACCGCCCGCCTGGCGGTGGACCTGGTCGAGAGCCTGTTCGGCAAGTCGACCCTGATGCGCGACTGAGCCGGCGGGCCCCACGGGCACTGGCAGCTGAATTGCGGCTGACATCACCGCGCCCCGGCCCCACGGGGGCGTGGTGCGGCGCCCGCGCCGCCATGCCATCCTTATGCCACCACTGCCAACGTCCCCGGGGACCCGATGAAACGCTTTGCCGCAATGCTCCTGCTCGCCACCCTGTCGCTGGCCCTGCTCAGCGCCTGCAACACCATGGAAGGTCTCGGCAAAGACGTGAAGAAGCTCGGCCAGAAGGTCGAGGACAAGGCCAGCGACTAAGCGCTGGCGCCACTGCATCCCGGTTGCAATGCCCCGAAGGCCGGCTTGACCGGCCTTCGTGCTGTCTGCCGCCCCGATGGCTGTCGCCTGAATCGGAAGGCGGATTTTTCGCCCAAATCCACCTCGGCTTCACACCTCCTCACGTCAGATGGTCCCGCCGCACGCAGCCGGTTTGCGTGCGCCTTGCTTCCCATTAGCTGAGGAGATTTCCATGAAGCGTTTGATGGCACTGATGCTGCTCGCCCTGTTCTCGATGGGTACCCTGACCGCCTGCAACACCGTGGCGGGCGCCGGTAAGGACGTGAAGGGAGCCGGTGAGAAGGTCGAAGAGGCCGCCACGGATTGCAAGGACGGCAAGTGCTGATCGACTGACGATCGCGCGAAGCTGTGAACAGGAGAGGCCGGAGCAATCCGGCCTCTTCTTTTTTGCGAGAGCACGCAGCGCATGCACGCTGAATATCGTGTTCACCGACATCAATCCTCGACTAACGCAATCGCGACTTCGTTCGAATGCAGGCGCTGCGATGCTGTGCGTGCGGCATCTGACAGATGCATCGCATCACCCGAACCGAGGATGAGTGATGAACAAAGACATCATTGCTGGCAAGTGGACGCAGATCAAAGGCCAGGCACAGGCCCGTTGGGGCGACCTGACCGACGACGATTTCGCCGTGGCCGAAGGCAACGCCGAATATCTCGCCGGCAAGTTGCAGGAACGTTATGGCTGGGAACGCGACCGCGCCCAGCAGGAAGTGCGTGACTTCGAGAAGACGCTGAACTAAGCAGTCCGTCGATCCGCGCACGCGGTGCGCACGCCGGGCGGTGCGGCTGAAGCCGCAACCGGCGTGCGCCATGCAATTTGCTCCATCAATCCGAACCGGCCGCAAGGCCGGTTCTTTCATTGGCCGCCCGCTGTAATCATCAATCAATACGGAGGATCGGCGACGAAGCCTTCCGGGAACGCACGCGGTCGCGAGTCACGCATGTAGCGCGGATACGGACGCAGCACGCCACGCGCGACCAGCGTGTCGTAATCGTCGTAACGCAACTCGCTGACCTGCGTCGGCGCGCGCGTGGCGCGGATGAATTGCGTGTGGCTTGCAGGTGACCACTCGCGTTGGCCGTGTCCGGTGCCGATCGATTGCGCGGCCGCATCCGATTCACGGGCCGCCGCCGGTGCCGAATTCTTCGCGGCGTCGCCGCGCTCGACCCTGTCGAGCACCTCGCCGCGACGCCTGTCTTCCAGCGCCATCCCCGCCTCCTCGAACACGGCCACGCCGATGACGCCGACGTTGTCGGGTCGGCCGGTGCGTGCCGCATAGCTGTCGGGCAGGTCGGTGAAGACGAACTGGGCGACCTGGTCGAGCGATTTGCGCCAGCCTTCGACTTCCATCGTCTGCCAGGGCGAGAGCACGTAACCGGTCTGCGACGGGTGGGCGGTCTGGCCGCTGATGGCGTTGACGCCGTCGACCGACAGCACCACGAGGACCCGTCGGCCGCTGGTGTTGGCCAGGCGCACCGAATAGCGATGGCCGGGAGTTCCGGCAATCCAGCGCTGGCCGCGGTGGACCGTCGGCGACAGCCATTGGCCGCTGTCGCGGTCGACCACGGCCAGATCGACCGGTCCGCCCGGCTGGTACCGGGCCAGTTCCTTGGCCGGCAGCGGCGCGGCGAAGGCGAGGACCGCCGAAGCGGCAAGAGTGGCAAGCAGGCAGGGCAGGGTGCGCATGGTCGGTTCTCCGGATGGGACGCCGGGGAGAACGGATCAGTCGCGGCGGCGGGGTTGGGTACACTGTTGGGCCGTTTTCCCCGGCGTCAGCGTTCGATGAGCCCCACCCGCGTCCTCACCGGCATCACCACCTCCGGCACCCCGCACTTGGGCAACTACGTCGGCGCGATCCGCCCCGCCGTGGCGGCCAGCCGCACGGCCGGCGTGGAGAGCTTCTACTTCCTGGCCGACTACCACGCCCTGATCAAGGTGCAGGACCCGGCGCGCGTGCAGCGCTCGACGCTGGAGATCGCCGCCACCTGGCTGGCCTGCGGGCTGGAGCCGGACAAGGTCTGGTTCTACCGCCAGAGCGACGTGCCGGAAACGCAGGAGCTGACCTGGTTCCTGACCTGCGTCGCCGGCAAGGGCATCCTCAACCGCGCCCACGCCTACAAGGCCTCGGTCGACAAGAACCGCGAGGTCGGCGAGGACGACGACGCCGGCATCAACGCCGGACTGTTCATGTATCCGGTGCTGATGGCGGCCGACATCCTGCTGTTCAACGCCAACAAGGTGCCCGTCGGCCGCGACCAGATCCAGCACATCGAGATGGCGCGCGACTTCGGCCAGCGTTTCAACCATGTCTATGGCGAAGAGTTCTTCGACCTGCCCGAAGCGGTGATCGACGAGAACGTGGCGACGCTGCCCGGCCTGGACGGCCGCAAGATGAGCAAGAGCTACGACAACACAATCCCGTTGTTCGTGCCGCGCGATGCGCTGAAGAAGCTGATCTATTCGATCGTCACCGACTCGCGCGCACCGGGCGAAGCCAAGGACGCCGACAATTCCAATGTGTTCCAGCTCTACCAGGCCTTCGCCTCGGAGCAGGAGACGGCGGCCATGCGCCAAGGCCTTCGCCGACGGCATCGCCTGGGGCGAAGCCAAGCAGGCGCTGTTCGAGCGCATCGACAGCGAGGTCGCGCCGCTGCGTGCCCGCTACGAGGAACTGATCGCGCGCCCGGCCGACATCGAAGCGGTGCTGCGCGACGGCGCCAGCCGCCTTCGCACGCGCTACGCACAGCCGACGCTGGCACGCCTGCGTGAGGCCGTCGGCCTGCGCGACCTGTCGCGCGCCAGCACCGGCACCGCGAAGAAGGCTTCGAAAACATCGCTGCCGTTGTTCAAGCAGTACCGCGAGAGCGATGGCCGCTTCTACTTCAAGTTCGTCGATGGCGACCGCCTGCTGTTGCAGAGCGTCGGCCACGAGTCGGCCCGCACCGCCGGCCAGCTGATCGGACGCCTGAAGCAGCAGGGCGGCGCCGCCCTGCACGGCGCGGGCAACGCGGCCGTGCACCTGGGCGATGAGCTGGTAGGGCACCTGCACGAAGGCGTCGAGCTGGCCGAAGTGGTCGAAGCGCTGGCGCAACTGGTGGCCGAGGACGCATGAGCCCGGCGATCGAACTCAACCTGGCGCTGATCCTGTTCCTGCCGTGGTTTGCGATCCTCGGCGCGCTGTTCTGGCTGTTCCCGCGGCAACCGCGGAATGCGGCGCGCAAGCTTTACGACACGCTGGCGCTGCTGCTGGCGGTGACGGCTTTCCTGCTCAGCATCTACTGGTCGCATGACCATGCCGACCCGGCCTTCGGCCGGATGTGGCAGCAGATCCTCGCCACCGCGCTCGGTTACGGCGTGTTCCTCGCGGTGCTGACCGTGGCGTTCTTCGTGCGACGGCTGTGGCTGCGGCGCAGGGGCTGAGCACGCATGAAACCGACTCACGGCATCGTCGCCATCGACACCGGCTTCCATCGACCCTCGTTCGATGCCGCCTACCTGATGGTGGAGAACGGTCGCGGCGCCTTCATCGATTGCGGCACGCAGCATTCGGTGCCGGCGATGCTGGCGGCACTGGCCGGGCAGGGACTGTCGCCGGCGCAGGTCGACTGGCTGATCCTGACCCACGTGCACCTGGACCATGCGGGCGGCGCCGGCGCGTTGATGCGCGAGCTGCCCAACGCCGTGCTCGCCGTGCACCCGCGCGGCGCGCCGCACATGATCGATCCGGCGCGACTGGTGGCCGGTGCGACCGCGGTCTACGGCGAAGAGGAAATGGCGCGCAGTTACGGCGAGATCGTTCCGGTTGCCGCCGAACGGGTGCGCGTGCTGGCCGATGGCAACGTGATCGAGCTGGCCGGCCGCCCGTTGCTGTGCATCGACACGCCCGGCCATGCGCGCCACCACCTGTGCGTGTGGGATGAGCGCAGTCGCAGCTGGTTCACCGGCGACACGTTCGGGCTGTCGTATCGCGAGTTCGACAATGCCGATGGTGCGCCGTTCGTGATTCCGACGACCACGCCGGTGCAGTTCGAACCGGAACCGTTGAAGGCCTCGATCCGCAAGCTGCTGGCGCGCGCGCCCGAAGCGATGCACCTCACGCATTACGCGCGAGTCGGCGATGTCGCGCGCCTGGGCGATGACCTGATCGTGCAGATCGACGCGATTGTCGCGCTCGCGCGCGCTGCCCATGGCAAGGACGATCGCCATGCACGCCTGGTGGAATCGCTGACGCAACTCTTCGTCACGCGGGCACGCGCCCACGGCGCCCCGCTCGACGACGCCGAAGTGGCCGGGTTGCTGGCCATGGACATCGAGCTCAACGCGCAGGGCCTGGAAGTGTGGCTGGACCGCGAGGCCGTCTGATCCCTATTCAGAATTAACGGGGTCTGGCTGAATGGATTTGGGGCGCTCTCGGATCGACGCAGCTGTGGCCTGCGTCACAGGTGCGCAGGGCGCGGGAGGGTAGCCTGAGCCGCCTTTCAGCACCCCCCCGATGTCCGCCGTCCGACCCCTCCCTCCACCACTGCCAGATGAAGCTCCGCGCCAGGCGGCGCTGGATGCCTATGCAGTCGTGGACACGGTGCCGGAACAGGCCTACGACGACATCGTGCGCCTGGCAGTAACGCTGTGCGACGTGCCCGCTGCGGCGATCTCGCTGATCGATCACGAGCGGCAGTGGTTCAAGGCGCAGATCGGCTTCGACACCCGGCAGACACCGCGCGATCAGGCGATCTGCGATCGCGCGATCATGGCGCCCGGGGAGACGCTGGTGATCGAGGATCTCGCCGCCCAGTCTTCATTCTTTCCGCGCCCGGATATCCGCATCGGCAAGGCGCCGTTGCGCTTCTACGCAGGCACGCCGCTGCTGAGTCCGGACGGTCACGCGATCGGCACCGTGTGCGTACTCGACACGCGCCCGCGTACCTTGACCAGTGCGCAACGCGAAGGCCTGGAAGTGCTCGCGCGACAGACCCAGCACCTGCTCGAGCTGCGCCGCTATGCGATGGAGCAGCGCCGGCTGTTGTCGGAGCGCGAGGCGTTCGCGCAACGGCTCGAGGACGCGCGCGCTGACCTGCAGCGCCGCAATGACCAGCTGCTGCACAGCGCAACCCACGACGCGCTGACCGGCCTGCTCAACCGCGCCGCGCTCGTGCAGCTGCGCGACAACCCGGAGGCGATGCTGCAACTGCAGCGGGCGCCTTACACCTTGATGCTGCTCGACGTGGACCACTTCAAGGACGTCAACGATCGCCATGGCCACCTGCTGGGCGATCGCGCGCTGCGGGCGGTCGCCGATGCCGTGGCCGCTTCGATCCGCACCGACGACGTCGCCGTGCGTTACGGCGGCGAGGAATTCCTGGTGCTGCTGCCGGACACGCGACTGGCGGTTGCCGCGCAGGTCGCCGAGCGCGTGCGCCAGCGCCTGTCGCAGTCGGCACTACCGTTCGATCTGACCGTATCGATTGGCCTGGCCGCCGGCGAGCCGACGCGCGACTGGTCCGAGCAGGTATTCGACCGCGCCGACCAGGCGCTCTACCGCGCCAAGGCGCGCGGCCGCAATTGCGTGGTAGCCGACGACACGCCGCTGCACGGCGGCTGATCCCTGCTTCAATCCCACGTGGTCGGCGGCGTGCCCAGTTCCGGGTGATGCATCTTCACCACGCAGAAGCGCTGACCTGTCGGCGCTTCCATCACCCACCAGCGTTTGACGAACGCGATCTTCTTCGCGCCGAGCTTCTCCAGCCGTGCCGCTTCGGCGTCGATGTCGTCGGACTCGATGTCCAGGTGCACGCGCGATGCGTGGTCGACCTTCTGCACCTCGATGTGCAGCCCGTCGCGGGTATCGCCGAACTGCACGTAGGTGCCGGGAACATCGCCGGCATCGGGATCGGCAATGCTGGCTCCGAGCGCCTGGCTCCAGAACCTCGCCGCGGGGGCGAGGTCGTCGGTCTGGCAATCGATGATGAAACCGGCAAGGCGACTGCGATGGCTCATTGATCGTCCTCGGCGTTACTGGGGGCACCAGCCCCCCTTAGTTAGGGGGGCGATTCGCGCGTGCGCGAATCGGGGGTATGGCAGCGCATGGCGGGGCCCGAAGTTTGCAAGTACAAACTTTGGGGTAATCCATGCAAGGCATGGATTACGTCGGCAAAGACATATCGTCCAGCAGCGCCTTGAGGAAACGCGCCGCTTCGCCGCCCGTGCAGGCGCGATGGTCGAAGGTCAGCGAGATCGGCATGCGGCGATGCACTTCGATGCCACCGATCACGGCAACCACGTCGTGGCTGAGCTTGCCCGCGCCGATGATCGCCACGCACGGCGGCACCACCACCGGCGTCGCATAGCGGCCGGCGAACATGCCGAAGTTGGACAGCGAGATCGTGTAGCCGCTCAGCTCGCTTGCCGGGATCGAACGATCCTCGACCTGCGCGCGCAGGCGCTGGATCGCGGTGCGCACGCCGGCGCCATCGAGCATGTCGGCATTGCGCAGCGCCGGCACGAACAGGCCGTCGTCGGTGTCGACCGCGATGCCGATGTCGACCTGCGGGTGCAGGGTGCGGCTGAGGTTGTCGCCGTCGAACCAGGCATTGAGCGCCGGCACCGCCTTGCAGGCAGTGACTATCGCGCGCACCAGGCGCGCGGTGATGTCCTGCTTGCCGACCCAGGCGTGCAGGTCGGCGTCGTCGCACAGCGTGGTCGGGACAACCTTGGCGTGAGCATCGGCCATCACGCGTGCCATGTTGCGGCGCACGCCCTTGAGCTGCTCCGGCTGGCCGCTGGCGCTGACGCCCGGCGGCTGCGTGCGGACCGGCTTGCCGGCCTGCGAGAGCGTGCTGCGGGCAGCGGGGGCTTCGGGGGCGCTGGCACGGGCAGGCGCCGGGGCTGCCGCCGCCGCCACTGGAGCCGCGCCAGCCTTGGCCGACCCATCAGCGGCCGCGCGCTTGACGTCGTCCATCGTCACCACGCTGTCGGCGCCGGTAGCGCGCACGCGCGTCAGGTCGACACCGAGCTTGCGCGCCAGTGCGCGCACGGCCGGCATCGCCTTGACGCCGCCGACCGCGACCGCCTGCTCGCTGCGCACCGCATCGGAACTCTGCATCGCGCCGACCACCGTGCCGGCGTCGTCGCGCTTGGCCTCTGCCTTCGGCGCGGCGGCCTGGTCGCCGGCGCTGATCGTGCCGCCGTCGTCGGAGGCGATGACCTTGTCGCCGTCCTCGGGCGCGTGGCTGCCGGCGCCATGGTGGTGACCGGTGTCCTGGCCCTCGGCGCGCTGCGGCATCGACGGATCGATCTCGAACTCGGCCAGCATCTTGCCGGTGATGATCACGTCGCCCGGCGCACCGGCGAGGCGGATCACCTTGCCGGACACCGGCGAAGGCACCTCGACCACGGCCTTGGCGGTTTCCATCGACACCAGGTTGTCGTCGAGGCGGATGGTGTCGCCTTCCTTCACGAACCACTCGACGATGGTTGCGTCGGGCAGGCCCTCGCCGAGGTCGGGGAGGAAGAAGGTCTTGTTGCTCATGCGGTGTCGTCCCTAGGGTTGCGTCGCTTGGGTGTCAAATTCTCAAATCCACACATCGTTGCGCGCGGTCAGCTCGCCGCCGGCATCGCCGGTGTTGACCACGCCGGCCGGCTCGATGATCAGTGCGTGGCATTCCTCGCTGGCACGGGTGATGTGCTCGACGCCGCGCGGAATGACACACATCTCGCCTTCGCCCAGCACCACGTCGTGGTCGCGGTAGCCGATCTCCATCCGTCCCTTGACGACGATGAACACCTCGTCGGTGTCCTCGTGCGAATGCCAGACGAACTCGCCCTGCATCTTCACCAGCTTGAACTGCACGTCATTCATCTGCGCGACCACCCGCGGCGACCAGTGCTGCCCGAACTGCGCCAGCTTGGCCGCCAGGTTGATGGCCTTCGACTTTGCCTGCGCCGAAGCGTCGTTCATGCGTCCTCGCCCTCGTCGTCGTCGAGGATCTCCAGCGCACGCGCCGGGATCCAGCCCTGCATGCCCAGCGCATTCTCTGCCCACCACCACTGCGCCAGCTCGTAGTGCAGGGTGACGATCTCGTCGGCGCGGGCATCGAGTTCGCGCGTGTCGTAGTCCGACAGCGCCTTGGCCGAGCCCTGCTCGCTGTCGAACAGGGCCGCCGGAACCCATCCGCCATGCCCCTCGGCGATGGTTGTCCAGACGAACTGCGGCCAGTCGCGGTCACGCTCTCCCAGCGTCACGTCTTCGCCGCGTGCGATCCGGATCGCCGGGCGATCCGGTGCGCGGTGGGCGACTACGACGCGGGCGTGGCGCATGCGTGGTTGTGTCCTCAGCTCGCTGCCAGGGTCCGCTTGGCCGCGGTGACGATGCGTTCCACGCTGGGCAGGTACTTCATCTCCAGGCGGAACAGCGGGATGTGCGTGTCGTAGCCGGTGACGCGCTCGACCGGTGCGACCAGGTCGAACATCGACTCCTCAGCCAGGCGCGCGGCGATCTCGGCGCCGAAGCCGGCGGTCTTGGGCGCTTCATGCACGATCACGCAGCGACCGGTACGGCTGACCGATTCAGCGATCGTGGCGAAGTCGAGCGGACGCAGCGTCGCCACGTCGATCACTTCGGCACTGATGCCCTGCGCGGCGAGCTTCTCGGCGGCCTCGAGCGTTTCCTTCACCTGCGCGCCCCAGGTCACCAGGGTCACGTCGGTGCCGTCGCGCAGCACGTAGCACACGTCCAGCGGCAGGGCTTCGCCGTCGTCGGGCACCACTTCCTTGTACTGGCGGTAGATGCGCTTGGGCTCCATGAAGATGACCGGATCCGGTTCGCGGATCGCGGCCAGCAGCAGGCCGTAGGCACGCGCCGGCGACGACGGCATGACCACGCGCAGGCCGGGCACGTTGGTGAAGATCGATTCGTTGGCTTCGCTGTGGTGCTCCGGCGCGCGGATGCCACCGCCCCAAGGCACGCGCAGCACCATCGGGCAGGTCAGGCGGCCGCGGGTGCGGTAACGGAAACGCGCGGCGTGGCAGATGATGTGGTCGACCATCGGGTAGACGAAGCCGTCGAACTGCGACTCGGCGACCGGCTTCATGCCCTGCGCGGCCAGGCCGACGGTGAGGCCGGCAATGGTGGTTTCATCCAGCGGCGTGTCGAGCACGCGCTCGGGGCCGAACTGCTGCTGCAGGCCGGCGGTAGCGCGGAACACGCCGCCGTTGACGCCGACGTCCTCGCCGAGCACCAGCACGGTGTCGTCGGCGCGCATCTCGTAGGCGAGCGCCTGGGTGATCGCCTCGATCAACGTGATCGCGGTCGGCGTTGCCGGAGCGGTGGCCATGGCAGTCGCACCCTTGGTTGCTGCGGTCTTGATCGGATCCTCGACGCTCATCAGCGACCCTCCTGCGCCAGCACGTAGGCACGCTGGGCGGCGACGTCCGGCGGCATGTCGGCATAGAGGTAATCGAACATGGCCTCGACCGGCTGCACCGGTGTTTCCAGGTAGGCGTTGATCTCGACGTCGACGCGCTTGCCGCATTCCTCGGCCCAGGCCTTCTCCTCGGCCTCGCTCCACACGCCCTGTTCGGTCAGGTACGTGCGCAGGCGGGTGATCGGCTCGCGCGTCCAGGCCGACTTGACCTCGTCGTCCTCGCGATAGCGGCGGGCATCGTCGGCGGTGGTGTGGTCGTGCAGGCGATAGGTCATGAACTCGATCACGCTGCCGCCTTCACCGCTGCGGGCGCGCTCGCTGGCGCGGCGCATGCCCTCGAGCACGGCGATCAGGTCGTTGCCGTCGACCTGCAGGCAGTGCAGGCCGCCGGCCAGGCCCTTCTGCGCCAGCGTCTTGGCGCCGGTCTGCGCCGAGCGCGGAACGGAGATCGCCCAGCCGTTGTTGATGACGCACAGCACCAGCGGCAGCTTGTAGGCGCCGGCGGAATTGAGCGCGGCGTAGAAGTCGGTCTTGGACGAACCGCCGTCGCCGCAGCAGGCAACCGCCAGCTGCTTCTGCTTGCGCAGCTTGAACGCCAGCGCGGCGCCGGCGGCATGCAGGCACTGCGTGGAGATCGGCACGCACCAGGCGTAATCGTGCTTGGGTCCGGAGAAGTCGTTGCCGCGTTCGTCGCCGCCCCAGTACAGCAGCACTTCGCGCGGCTTCACGCCGCGCATGAACTGCGCACCGTACTCGCGGTAGCTCGGTGCGAACACGTCGGCGGGCTGCATCGAAGCGCCGATGCCGATGTGCGTGGCCTCGTGGCCCAGGCAGCTGGCGTAGGTGCCGAGCTTGCCGGTGCGCTGCAAGGCGATCGCCTTGCTGTCGAAGGTGCGCACGAACAGCATTTCCTTGAACAGCGGCAGCAGTGCCTTGGGATCGCGGAAAGCGGCAGGAAGCTCCGCCACCGGCTTGCCGTCCGGGCCGAGGTATTGCAGGTATTCGATTTCGAAGGTCGCGGCGACCGTCATCGCGGAAGTCCTGGATGATGTGTGGCTGGGAGTCCGAATCGGCCGCGTTCCGGATCCAGTGCCGGCGCATCACCGCATCGGATGGCTGGGCCCGGAAGACGCACCGGACCTGGCTCCGCGGCGTCTGGTAGCCCCGAACACAGGCCTGGCCGACGCGCTTTCGCGAAGATCATAACCAAAGGCTTGTTAAGGGCCGTTGCGCGCTGCGGCATGCATCTTTGCCGCAAAAAAGGTAGGTCCGCCCGGCACCCGGCCGCACGGCGGGGTATGGAGCGTGGTCGCAGCGGCAGGTCCGATGCCCGCAAACGACAAGGGCGCGGTGAACGCCGCGCCCTTGCCGGTGTTGCCCGTTGCAGGTGTCGTGCGTGGTCTCAGCGGCCGATGCGCACCCGCACCACATCGCGGTTGTTGCCACCCTGGGGATCCGGCGTGGCCGCCGCGATCTCGGCACTGAACTCCAGTTCGGTGCCGCGGCGCGGGCGATCCGGCACCACGATCGCAAAGGCGAACCACTGCGTCCCGGCGACCATCGCACCGCTGCGCTGGCATTGCGCGCGGAAGCCGGCATCGCTGGCCTCGCGCGTGCAGCTCCAGCCGCTGGGTGCGGCGACGGCCGCGGCGCCGACGGCGACGTTGCCTTCCAGTACCAGGCGCGCCTGTTGGGCGGCGTCCGGCCCGGCATTGCGTACCGGCACCAGGAAGGTCGCGATCGCGCCCTTGCGCACCGGCAGCGCGCCGCCGGCAATCTGCACCGACAGGTCCGCGGCGGCGACCACGGTGACCTCGGCGGTCGCCTGGTTGTCGCCATTGGCCCGGTCGCGGGTCTGCGAACGCGCGGCCACGGCCATGTGCAGCGCGGTGCCATGGGCCAGTGCCGGGACCGCCGTGGTCAGCGTGAAGGAGGCGCTGGCCTGTGTTGCCAGGTTCGGCGCGGTGCACGTGACGGTAGTCGTTGCGGCCTCCTGTACGGGAGCGGCGCAGGTCCAGCCGGCCGGCGCCGTGATCGACGGGGTCAACTGCGCATCGAACACGAAGGCGACCGCAGCCGATTCAGCGGCATTGGGGCCGGCGTTGCCGATCGTGGCGGTCCACGTCGCGGTCTCGCCCGGGTGCAGCGATTGCGGCGAGCCGGTCGCGGTGACCGCGAGGTCGGCACTGCGGAACTGCGCCACTTCGATGCTCACGCGCACCGGATCGTGATCGGACACGCGCATCGGCACGCCGCTGTCGCCAAAGTGGTCGACGCCGAAGTCGGCGTTGATGCGCGCATGGTCGACGCGAACCCGTGCCGCGCCCACCACCAGCGCTTCGTTGACCAGCACATGGTCGAGCGTCTGCGCATTGCCCTGGTACAGGTACGAATAGCGCTCGGCCGGGTCGGTGATCAGTTGCGAACCGTCGACCAGGGGCGTCGCCAGCGGGCTGCCGACCCAGGTCAGCACCTGGTCGCTGGCCGCTTCCTCGCCCTTGATCACGCCGAGCACGTCGACGTAGCCGTCGTTGAACTCGAATGCATTGAAGTCGCCGACCAGCACGATCTTCTCGTCCGGATGCGTCTGCTGGATCGAGTTGACCAGACCGGCCAGATACGCCGCCTGTGCCGCGCGCTTGCCACGCACACGCGCACCGTTGCTGCTCCAGCCATTGCTGCCCGGTTCGACCGAATCGATGTCGCTGAGCGAACGCAGGTGGTTGACGATCACCGTGACCGGATAGCTGGCGCCGTTGTCCTGGTGCACGCGGGCACGCAGCAGCAGCGGCGGGCGATCGTTGAGCAGGCTCGTGCTGCCGTCCGGGTTGGCCAGCGTCGCATCCTTGCCGTACTGCACCACTTCGTTCACTTCGACGCGGGCGACACCGGCACCATTATCGCGTCTGGCGACGAGGAAGCCGACGTTGATGCCGCCGATGTCGTTGCCCTGCACCAGGTACGGTGCATAGCCCGGCGCGCGGGCGCAGCTGCTGTTGATGCGATCGGCGAGCAGGCCGAGCACGCGCAGGTTCTCGACTTCGACCACGCCAAGGATGTCGGGCGTCTTGAGGTAGTCGCAGATTGCCGACGCGGTCTTTGCCAGGCGTTTGGCCACGGCTTCTGGCTTGATCGTCGACGCGCCATTGCTGTCGGCGATCTCGTCGAAGAAGCGCAGCAGGTTGAAGCCGCCGACGGTGACCGCGTCGTAGGCCGGATCGGCCACCGCCTCCGGTGCGCGACCGCCGCTGGCGACCGGCGCGCTGGCCGTGTCGGGCAGCAATGCCCAGGTGCCGGCGAAGTAGTCGAGCACGCCGACCATCGCGCTGACCTGCGCGCCGGTGTCGACATCCAGGGCGAAAGCGCCGACCTGGCCGCGGCTGCGCACCATCAGTCGTTCCTGGTTGGTGTCGAACAACGGCGGGTTCTTGCCCGCAGGCAGGCTGGCCAATGCCGCATCCATCGCGCCGATGCCGGGTTCGCGGAACGGCGTCGCGATGCCGGGTAGGGTGACGTAGAAGACGCCGTCGCCGCTGGAGGTCGCGTCGTCCTCGTCGATGCGGCCTTCCGACGGGCCAACGACCACCGTGCTGCCAACGCTGACACGCATCGCTTCGAGCCGTTCGAGCGTGCCCGGCGTCGCGGTCGTGGCGAGGTCGGCGGCCGTCAGCTCAATCGCTGCCGGCAGCGCGACCGCGCTTTGCAGCAGTTCGACGGTCGGTCCGGTGATCTCGGTGACGCTGAGCTGGTTGACGTTGGTGGACGGCACGAACTCTTCGACCAGGCCGGTCACCCGCACGCGATTGCCGACGGCGGCGCTGGCCGGCGGTGCCGAGCTGGTGTAGACGAACACGGCATCGGACGTGTCCGGGTTGCCGTCTTCACTGCTGCTCTGCAGGAAGAATCCGTTGTTGAAGCGCAGTGCGGTCACGATGCCTTCGGTCACCACGCGCTTGCCGACGTGCGCCGAACGCAGGGCGGCGCCCTGGATCTGCGCAATCGTCAGGGGCAGGGCCGGATCCGGTTGCGGCGGCGCAGATCCGCTGTTGCGCGGTGTCGGCGCGGCGGCAATGAAGTCGGCGGCGTTGTCGTCGCTGTCGGTCCCGCCGTTGTCCTTGCGCAGGGCCGCCGTGGCCGCGCTCAGTCCCGGTGCCGGCGCGCTGCCTTCGAAGAAGTTGGCGGTGCCATAGCCGACCAGGTCGACGATCAGCGCCCGCTGCTGCGGCGTGCACGGCGTGCTGCCACCGTTGCAGGCGAGGGCGGTGGTGGCTTGCACCAGCGCGACCTTGCCGGCGTTGGCCGACATGGTGGCCCCGCCCACGGCGTCTGGCGTGGGCAACGGCGCGCCAGTGGTTCCGCCGGTCATCTGCACCAGGAAGTACTGGCCCGGTTGCAGCGAGAAGGTCGGCAGCACCGTGACGCCGGCGAAGTTGCCGGTGCCGGTGGCGCTGGCGTACTGCACCGACAGCCCTGACAGGGCCACCGCGCTCGCGCCGCGGTTGTGCAGTTCGACGAAGTCGTTGCTGAAGGGCGGGCTGGCACCGCCACCGCCGCCGTAAACCTGGCTGATCACTACTTGTGCATTGGTGCCGCCGGCCACGGCCAGCAGTGCTGCCAACGCAAGCGTCCTGGCCGCACCGCGGCCCGTGCTCTTGTCCATGAGAATCCCCGTTGTAGGCCTGCCATGGCCCCCCGTGCAGGCGGGCGGATTGTGCCGGACAAGGTATTGCAGGGGGGTGACGGGCCGATGCGGTACCCTTTTGGCCCCCCAGCCGGCGTCTTTGCCGGCCACAACGAGCCTGCAATGACGGTCGAGAAGAACGAGCGCGAACTGGAAGCGAGCATCCACACCGACCTGTCGGGGCGGATGACCTATTCGGGATACCTGCAGCTGGACACCCTGCTGTCGGCGCAACAGCGCCTGTCCAATCCGCCGCACCACGACGAGTTGCTGTTCATCGTCCAGCACCAGGTTTCGGAGCTGTGGATGAAGCTGATGATCCACGAGCTCAAGTCGGCGATCGCGCACCTGCGCGCCGATCGCCTGGGCGAGTGCCAGAAGATCTTCGCGCGCTGCAAGAACATCCTGCGCCAGCTGACCGAGATGTGGTCGGTGCTGGAGACGCTGACGCCGTCGGAGTACATGGAGTTCCGCGAGATCCTCGGGCCGTCGTCGGGGTTCCAGTCGCTGCAGTACCGCACCATCGAATTCCTGCTCGGCAACAAGAATGCGGCGATGCTCAAGGTGTTCGGCCACGACGCCAAGGCCGAGGCGAGCCTGCGCGAAGTGCTCGAGTCGCCGAGCCTGTACGACGAGGCCCTGCGCTACCTGGCCCGCCATGGCCACGCGGTGCCGGCACGGCACGTCGAGCGCGACTGGTCGCACGCGCATGTCGCCGACCCGGACCTGCTGCCGGTGTTCGAGCGCATCTACGAGGACACCGACGCGCACTGGCAGGCCTACCACCTGTGCGAGGACCTGGTCGACCTGGAAAGCCAGTTCCAGCTGTGGCGTTTCCGCCACATGCGCACGGTCATGCGCATCATCGGCTTCAAGCGCGGCACCGGCGGATCCAGCGGCGTGGGCTTCCTCAAGCAGGCGCTGGAGCTGACCTTCTTCCCCGAGCTGTTCGACGTGCGCACGGTGATAGGTGCCGGCGGCAGCTACGGCGCAACGCCGGGGTAAGCACGTGGCGGCGCGCGTGCACGACTGTGTCGGCGCGTTCATCGTGAAAGATGGCGAGGTGCTGCTCGGCCTGCGCAGCGACGATTGCGACTGGCTGGCCGGCGCCTGGGACGTGTTCGGTGGCCATATCGAGCCGGGCGAAAGTGCTGATGAGGCGCTGCGACGCGAGCTTGACGAGGAGTTGGGGATCGCCCCCACACGCATGCGCTACCTCGATGCCATCGCCGGCGACGCGCCGGAGCCGTGGCGGCTACGGCTGTACGTAGTCGAGGCCTGGACGGGCACGCCGCAGAACCGGCAAGAGCATGCCGCCCTGTCCTGGAGCACCCTTGAGCAGGCGCAGCAGCGCCTGGCCGCCGCGCATCCGGACTTCCCGCGCCTGCTGGCCCAGGCACTGGGCGGCGGCTGAAGCGACAGCCCCGGCGCAGCACCCGCCCGAACCGGCCGAAATCGCCTGTCCCCGACCTAGACCTGACTTGGCGGAATCAATTGCCCCATCAGGCTGAGTCCCTTCGTGCATAAGTGCGACCGCTATTCAGCTTTGATGCTGCAGCGCAGCACATTCTGGCCGGTCTTCACGCGGGTTTGACGAGACCGGCCTCAGCCGGTAAATCTCCCCGGTCCCGTGCCAGCCGGCGTGGGTTTTTTCCTTTCAGTACTTGTATCGATTTCCAGGGGATACCGCATGAGCGGAACCGCTATACCTACGCCCGGCCAGGCCGCGCCGATTCCAGACTTCAAGCAGACCCTGGGGCATCCCAAGCCGCTGTGGATGCTCTTCATGACGGAGTTCTGGGAGCGCTTCGCGTTCTACGGAATCCGCTGGGCGCTGGTGCTGTACATCGTCGCCCAGTTCTACGGTGGCGATGCCGCCGGCGAAGCCCCGGCCAACCGCGTCTACGGCGCCTACCTGGCGCTGGTGTACGCCGCGGCGATCTTCGGCGGCTACATAGCCGACCGGGTGCTGGGCTACCAGCGGTCGATCCTGCTCGGCGCGGTGATCATGGCCGCCGGCCTTTTCATGATCGCGCTGCCCAACGAGGCCATCTTCAAGCTCGGCCTGGCCACGATCGTGGTCGGCAACGGCCTGTTCAAGCCGAACATCTCGACGATGGTGGGCAAGCTCTACAACGTCGGTGACGAACGTCGCGACTCGGGCTTCACCATCTTCTACATGGGCATCAACCTCGGCGCGATGCTCGCACCGCTGCTGACCCAGTACCTGGCACGCAAGATCTTCGGCACCGACACCATGCCGGCCTACAAGGTCGTGTTCATGGCCGCCGGCGTCGGCATGCTGATCAGCCTGGTGTGGTTCTGGTTCGGCCGCCGCGGCCTGGAAGGCATCGGCCGCCCGCCGGTGGACGGCGCGGACAAGCGCAAGGTGCTGTACGTGCTGATCGGCGCGCTGTTCGCGATTCCGGTCGTGTACTTCCTGCTGGCCATGGGCGCCGGTGCGCTGCAGGGCGTGCTGACGGTGATGTTCCTGGCGCTGTGCGGCATGTTGCTGGTCGAGGCCTTCCGTGAAGGCGCCGTCCAGCGCGACCGCTGCATCGCGATGCTGATCATCTTCACCTTCAACATCCTGTTCTGGATGTTCTTCGAGCAGGCCGGCAGTTCCTTCACCTTCCTGGCCGACAAGATCGTCGACCGCGACATCTTCGGTCCCGGCTTGGCCAACCTGGTCTACTCGCTCAGCGGCGAACGCGTGTTCCCGACTGCCTGGTTCCAGAGCGTCAACTCGGTGGCGATCATCACCATGGCGCCGCTGATCGCCTGGGGCTGGGTCAAGCTGGGTCGCGCCAATCCGTCGATCCCGCGCAAGTTCGGCCTGGGCCTGATCTTCAACGGCCTGGCGTTCCTGCTGCTGATGTTCGCGCTGTCGAAGCTGGTCACGGCCGCTGGCCTGATCCCGTTCTGGACCCTGTTCGCGGTCTACTGGATCCAGTCGGTGGGCGAGCTGTGCCTGTCGCCGATCGGCCTGTCGATGGTGACCAAGCTGGCCCCGCTGCGCCTGGTCGGCTTCGGCATGGGCGGCTGGTTCCTCTCGACCGGCATCGGCAACAACCTGTCGGGCATCTTCGCCGGCCACGTCAGCGGCGAAGGCGGCATGACCACGGCCTCGGCGCTGAGCGGCTACACCTTCGGCTTCTGGGCCCTGGTCGGCGCCGGCGTGCTGCTGTTCCTGATCGCACCGCTGGTGCAGAAGCTGATGCACGGCGTGAAGTGACGATTTGGCCCGTGGCCGCCTCGCGGCCACGGCTTTGCCAAATCGTCATCCCGGCGAAAGCCGGGATCCACCTTGCCTTGAACGACAGCGGCGGCCTTCGGGCCGCCGTTTTCGTTTGCCCCCATGACGGCCCATTGAGGTCCACCCGCGTAAGGTAGCTGCCTTCGCTCCGCCGGACTCCGACATGCCGCAGCCGTCCCCGCTGACCCGCGCCGAAAGCAGCGACTACACCTTCACCTCGCGCCATGCCGACGTGATGGCGTTCATCGACGAACTGGCGGCACGAAACGACCCGCGCCTGCACGTCACCGATTTCGGCCAGACCCCGGAAGGCCGCACGCTGCCGCTGCTGGTGCTCTCGGCCACTGGCGTGACCAAGCCCGAGCAGGCGCGCAAGCTGGGATTGCCCGTGGTGCTGGTGATGTGCGGCATCCATGCCGGCGAAGTCGAGGGCAAGGAAGCCGGCCTGATGTTCGTGCGTGACCTGCTCGACGGCGCGCACGGCGATCTGCTGGAGCACATCACGTTGCTCCTGGTGCCTCTGTTCAATGCCGACGGCAACGAGCGCATCGATCCGGAAAACCGGCGCCTCGACATCGCCCATTTCACCGGCCAGCTGGGCCCGGACAGCGGCGTCGGCACCCGCGTGAACGCCGCCGGCATCAACCTCAACCGCGACTACATGCGCCAGCAGGCACCGGAGATGCGGCTGCTGCAGACGCGGGTGATGCACACCTGGAATCCGCACCTGAGCATCGACTGCCACGCCACCAACGGTTCGATCCACCGTTTCGACCTGACCTACGACATCCCGCACACCGCGCTGAGCGGCCGCAGCGAGCCGGTCGAGTTCATGCGCGACCACCTGCTGCCGGCGGTGACCGCGGCGGTGAAGGAGAACGACGGCCGCGACACGTTCTACTACGGCAACTTCCTGCGCGACGAAGGCGGCGAGGGCAGCGGCTGGATCACCTACACCCACCATCCGCGTTTCGGTGGCAACTACCGCGGCCTGTGCAACCGCCTGGACCTGTTGCTGGAAACCTACGCCTACATCAGCTTCGAACAGCGGGTGCTGACCACTTACGCGTTCGTCCGCGAAACACTGGCCTATGTCGCCGCGAACGGCGCGCAGATCGTCGCGCTGCTCGACAACTGCGAGATGCCGCCGGACGAGATTGCGGTGCGCTACCGCCTGGAAGCGTTCGAGGACCTGGAAGTCGAAGTGCTCACGCGCGCGCCGTACATGCTCGAAGGCGAGCCGATCAGTGTGAAGGTGCCCTACATCGGCCGCTTCGTCGCCGAGCAGTCGGTGCGCCGACCGCTGGCGTATGCGCTGCCGGGCGAGGTCGCCGCGCGACTGGAGGGGCATGGCCTGGTGATCGAGCGGCCACCGGTGCCGCCGCAGCTCGACGCCGAGATCGCCACGGTGACCGCGCACGAGTCATCGGCGGGTCGCGAAATCCTCGAAGCCGATGCGACGCCGTTCCTCGCCGTCGAGTATCGGCGCGAGAAGCGGACCTTGCCGGCCGGCTGGGCGATCGTGCGCACCGAGCAGCAGCGCGGCGCGGTCGCGGTGTATCTGTGCGAGGCCGGCAGCGACGACGGGCTGCTGGCGTGCGGCTGGATCGATACGCCCGACGTCGGCAGCGAGTTCCCTGCGTGGCGGGTGGTTTCGATCGAGCACGGCTGAGGCCTAGGGTGCCGGCTGCTCCGCGTCCGCGCGCAGCTCCAGCTCGTCGAGCCGGTCGAGCAGGCGGAACAGCAGCGCCCGCTCGGCATCGTCGATGCCCTGCAGCAGACGGCGCTCGAACTCGAGCGCCAGCGGCGCGACCTCGTCGTAGATCCCGTAGCCGGCTTCCGACAGTCGCAGCACCGAGCGGCGACGGTCGTCGCCGTGGATCTCGCGCTGCAGGCGCCCGGCTTCGAGCAGGCGGGCGACCGCGCGGCTGACGGCGACCTTGTCCATCGCCGTGCGCTGGGCAACCTCGTTGGCCGACAGGTCCGGATAGCGCCCGAGCACGGCCATCACCCGCCACTCGGTAATGCTCAGGGCGAAGCGCTCGGTGTAGATGCGCGCGATCGTGCCGCTGACGCGGTTGCTCAGTACCGACAGGCGGTACGGCAGGAAATGCTCCAGGTCGAGCTGGGCATGGTCGGGGCCCGCCAGGGGGCGGGTAGGGCGCTGAACGGGTGTGGGGTCGTTCATTTGTTGCGATGGGCCTTGATTATGGTTTCAATTGAAACTATAACGGCCTCTTCTGATCCAGGCCGTCCCCAAGCGGGCGTCGCCGCTACCTGAGAACAATGCCATGAATGTGCAGCCCAACCTCGGCATGCAAGTCACCACGTTCGAAAATCCGCTCGGCATCGACGGCTTCGAGTTCGTCGAGTTCGCCGCTCCGGCCGGCCAGGGCGAGCTGCTGCACGACTATTTCCGCAAGCTCGGCTTCACCGCCGTGCTGCACCACAAGACCCGTCCGATCACCGTCTACCGCCAGGGCGGGGTGAACTTCCTGGTCAACGAGGACCCGGACAGCTTCGCGGCCGACTTCGCCGCCAAGCACGGTCCCAGCGCCTGCGGTTTCGCGATCCGCTTCAAGAAGCCGAGCGCCGAGGTGTTCAACGCGGTCGTCGGCAACGGCGGCGAAGCGATCACCGACAAGGCCGACAGCCGCGCCGTCGATGCGCCGGTGGTCAAGGGCATCGGCGACTGCATGCTGTACCTGGTCGACCGCTACGGCAGCAACGGTTCGATGTACGAAGACGACTACCTGCCGGTGCAGGGTGCCGACCAGGACCCGAAGGGCTTCGGCCTGACCTTCATCGACCACCTGACCCACAACCTGTACTTCGGCAACATGCAGCAGTGGTCGGATTACTACGAGCGCTTGTTCAACTTCCGCGAGATCCGCTACTTCGACATCAAGGGCGCCAAGACCGGCCTGGTGTCGAAGGCGATGACCGCGCCGGACGGCATCGTCCGAATCCCGCTCAACGAGTCGTCGGATCCGAAGTCGCAGATCAACGAATACCTCGACGCCTACAAGGGCGAGGGCATCCAGCACATCGCCTGCTTCACCGACAACATCTACGACACGGTCGAGGCGATGCGCGCGCAGGGCGTCGAGTTCCTCGACACGCCCGAGACCTACTTCGACGTGATCGACCAGCGCGTGCCCAACCACGGTGAGGACGTGCCGCGCCTGGCGCGCAACAAGATCCTGATCGACGCCGACCCGGAAACCCACCAGCGCAAGCTGCTGCAGATCTTCACCCAGAACGCGATCGGTCCGATCTTCTTCGAGATCATCCAGCGCAAGGGCAACGAAGGCTTCGGCGAAGGCAACTTCCAGGCGCTGTTCGAGAGCATCGAACGCGACCAGATGCGTCGCGGCGTGCTGTAAGGTTCGGTTTTTCACGCCCTCAACCCAACCCTTCTCCCTCCGGCGGGAGAGGGGCTTCAACCAAGCGACGCCTGCATGACCATCCGCAGCAACGGCTACCAATCCGGTTTCGGCAACGAGTTCGCCAGCGAGGCCGTCGACGGCGCGCTGCCGCAGGGGCGCAATTCGCCGCAGCGCGTTGCGCACGGTCTCTATGCCGAGCAGCTGTCGGGCACGGCGTTCACCGCGCCGCGCCATGCCAACCGCCGCAGCTGGCTGTACCGGATCCGCCCGGCGGCCATGCACGGCACGTTCGCGGCATACGAGCAGCCACGCTTCCACAACGACTTCGGCGATGGCCCGGTGCCGCCGGACCAGTTGCGCTGGAGTCCGCTGCCGATGCCGCAGCAGCCGGTCGATTTCGTCGACGGTCTGTTCACCATGGCCGGCAACGGCTCGCCGGCCGGGCAGCATGGCGTCGGCATCCACCTGTACGCCGCCAACCGCGACATGCAGGGACGCTACTTCTACGACGCCGACGGCGAGCTGCTGATCGTGCCGCAGCAGGGACGCCTGCAGATCGCCACCGAGATGGGCGTGCTCGAGATCGAGCCGCAGCAGATCGCGGTGATCCCGCGCGGCGTGCGCTTCACCGTGTCGCTGCCCGACGGAGAAGCGCGCGGCTACGTCTGCGAGAACTTCGGCGCGATGCTGCAGTTGCCGGACCTGGGTCCGATCGGCAGCAACGGACTGGCCAACTCGCGCGACTTCCTCACGCCCAACGCCGCCTACGAGGACGTCGACGGCGAGTTCGAGCTGATCGCCAAGTTCCAGGGGCACCTGTGGCGCGCCGACGTCGGCCATTCGCCGCTGGACGTGGTGGCATGGCACGGCAACTACGCACCGTGCCAGTACGACCTGCGCCGCTTCAACGCCATCGGTTCGATCAGTTACGACCACCCCGATCCGAGCATCTTCCTGGTGCTGCATTCGCCCAGCGACACGCCGGGGACGAGCAACCTGGACTTCGTGATCTTCCCGCCGCGCTGGCTGGTGGCGCAGGACACGTTCCGTCCGCCGTGGTTCCACCGCAACATCGCCAGCGAGTTCATGGGCCTGGTGCACGGCGCCTATGACGCCAAGGCCGAAGGCTTCTCGCCGGGTGGTGCCTCGCTGCACAACTCGATGAGCGGGCACGGACCGGACGCGGCGACGTTCGAGAAGGCCAGCGCCGCCGACCTGGCCAAGCCGGATGTGATCGCCGACACCATGGCGTTCATGTTCGAGACCCGCGCGGTGATCCGGCCGACGCAGCAGGCATTGCAGGCCACGCACCGCCAGCGCGATTACCAGGCCTGCTGGGCAGGCCTGAAGAAGCACTTCAGCGCGGACTGATCGCGCCCGCCGGCGCGGCGCATCTATGCGCTGCGTTCACGGCCGCGGCGTAGTCTGCCCCACTTGCCTCGTGAGCTTGTGGAGTAGTGCTGGTGAAATGGCTGTTGTCCCTGCTGGTGTTCGGCCTGTCGGCATGCGGCGAACGCGCGGTCGATGCTCCTGCATCGTCAGCAACAGCAGCACCAACGGCAACGGTCGCGCCCACGGCAACGGCAGCGGCAACGCCTGAAGTCATCTCGCCCGTCAGGGCGGCGATGCCGGCGCCAGGCACGATTGGCTTTGCCGGATTTGGCCCGGCACCGTTCGGCGCCACTGACGAGCAGGTGCGAATGGCATGGGGCTCCGACTTGGGCGACGCCAGGCCCGAGCAACCGGGCGGCTGTTATTACCTGTTGCCGCAAGCACGCAGTGCAAACGGTTACCGGTTGGGCTTCATGATCGAGCAGGACAAGTTCGCGCGCATGGATGTCGATGCTGTCGACATCGAGGCGCCGGGCGGTGGCAAGGTCGGCATGAGCGCCCAGGACATCGACCGCCTCTACGCCGGTCGCATCAACAAACAACCGCACAAGTACGTCGACGGCGGCCAGTACCTGCGCATTGCCGATGCTGGCGGTGGGCCGGGCGTACTGCTCTTCGAGACCGATGCAAAGGGTGTGGTCAGCTCGTGGCGTATCGGTGTCCCGCCGCAGGTGGATTACGTGGAAGGCTGTTCCTGAGACGCGTTGCTGGACGCGAGCAGGCCGTATAGGCATAGAATCGCCGGTCGAGTCGTGTTGACACCGGGGGGATGGACGCGATGTTTGAAGCCATGGGCTGGTTCGTACTGGGTCTGGTGCTGCTGGCGCTGGGAGGCGACTCGATCGTCAAGGGCGCTTCCGGCCTGGCGCAGCGCATTGGCGCATCGCCATTCGTCGCCGGCCTGGTCCTGGTCGCATTCGGCACCTCGTTGCCGGAGCTGGCGGTGAACCTGCAGGCGATCCTGCGCGGGCAACCGGCGCTGGCGCTTGGCAATGCCGTCGGCAGCAACGTCGCCAACTTCGGTCTCACCCTCGGCGCCGCTGCGCTGATCGCACCGGTGGTGCTGCGCTGGCGCGCGCTGGCGCCGCTGCTGTTGATGTTGCTCGCCGGTACGCTGGCCGTCGTGCTGATGGGCCTGGACGGCGTGCTGTCGCGTACCGATGGCCTGATCCTGATCCTTGCCTTCGTCGCGGTGATGGCGTTCGCCGCAGCGCGCACGCGCCGCGAAGCGCCCGAGCTGCAGGATGCCATCGCCGCATTCGCGCGCACCAGCAGCGACCTTTGGCTGAACCTGCTGCGCTTCGCGATCGCGGCAGTGCTGCTGTATTTCGGTTCCAAGCTGGTGGTGGGCAGTGCGCCGACGATCGGCGAAGGCCTGGGCATGGCAGCGCTGCTGACCGGCCTGTTGCCGGTGGCCATCGGCACGGCACTGCCTGAAGTCGCCGCGGCGATCGCGGCGGCACGACGCGGCCAGGGCGACATCGTTGCCGGCCACGTGATCGGCGCCAGCCTTTTCAACCTGCTTGTCGTGATTGGCGGCATGGCTGTCATCGACGGTTCACTGGCATTGCCGGAGTCGTTCGTTCGCTTCGAACTGCCGGCCTCCGGCGTGTTCGCGCTGATGCTCTATCCGATGCTGCGTGGCGACCTGCGCGTGAGCAAGAACGAAGGCGCGGCGCTGATGATCGCCTTCCTGGCCTGGGTGGCCTTCGAGATGCTGGTCTTGCGCGGCTGATCCCGAGGGAACAGCCCTGACGGGCCACGCACGCGCGGTCGCTATACTGCCGCGATGAACGAAAACGCCCACACCCACGCCAGGCCCGCGAGCTCGCCGCGCGGACTGCGCGCCCTGAGCGAATTCTTCCGTCTCGAAGCGGCCGGCGGCATCATGCTGATCGGTGCCGCGGTGCTGGCGATGATCGCGGCCAATTCGCCGCTGTCCGCGGCCTACGACGCATTCCGCGACATGCCGGTGCAGGTGCGCGTGGGCGAGCTCGACATCGCCAAGCCGTTGCTGCTTTGGATCAACGACGGGTTGATGGCGATCTTCTTCCTGCTGGTCGCGCTGGAAATCAAGCGCGAGTCGCTGAGCGGCCAGCTTGCCAGCCGCGACCAGCTGATCCTGCCGATGGTCTGCGCCTTCGCCGGCGTGGCCGTGCCGGCGCTGCTGTTCACCGCCTTCAACCACGACAACGCGCAAGCCATGCGCGGCTGGGCCGTGCCGACGGCAACCGACATCGCCTTCGCCCTCGGTGTGCTGGCCCTGCTCGGTTCGCGCGTACCCAGCGGCATGAAGCTGCTGCTGTCCACCATCGCGGTGGTCGACGACCTGATCGCGATCATCATCATCGCGCTGTTCTATTCGCACGGCCTGTCGATGGTGGCGCTGGCCTGGGCCGGTGCGGCCATCGCCGGCATGTTCCTGCTCAATCGCCGCGGCGTGCGCCGCCTGGCCCCGTACCTGCTGCTGGGCGTGGTGCTGTGGGTGTGCGTGCTCAAGTCCGGCGTGCATGCCACGCTTGCCGGCGTCGTCACCGGCCTGATGATCCCGCACGTCGGCCGCGACAACGGCATCGACGACGAGGTCGAGCATTCGCCGCTCGAGTCGCTCGAACATGCGCTGCATCCGTGGGTGGCCTACGCGATCCTGCCGCTGTTCGCCTTCGTCAACGCCGGCCTGGTCCTGAGTGGACTGAGCATGGACGACATGCTCTCGCCGTTGCCGATGGGCGTGGTGATCGGCCTGTTCGTCGGCAAGCCGGTAGGCATCGTGGCTGCCGCGTTGCTGATGCGCGCGCTGGGTTGGGCTCGCTTCCCGGATGGCATGGATCTGCGCGCGATGCTCGGCCTGGGCGTGATGTGCGGCATCGGCTTCACCATGAGCCTTTTCATCGGCTCGCTGGCCTATCGCGATCCGGTGCTCTACGAAGAGGCGGTGCTGGGCGTGCTGCTCGCCTCGCTGGTGTCGGCGCTGCTCGGATACTTCTGGCTGCGCTTCACGCTGCCGGTGCGCACGCAGGCGGGCGGTTGAGCGATGCGCCAGGCACTGGTATTCGGCGCGAGCGGGCAGATCGGCTTTCCATTGCTTGGACGGCTGCACGGCGATGGCTGGCGCGTGATCGCGGTCTCTCGCACGCCGCAGTCGGACCAGCCCGGCCTGCACTGGCTGCGCGGAGACCTTGGCCATGTCGATGGCCTGCCCGGCCGTGTCGACGCCATTTTCAGCTGCGGTCCGCTTGATTCCTTCGCGCAGTGGTACGGCGCATCGTCGATCGAGGCTGCACGGGTTGTAGCCTTTGGGTCGACCAGCGTCGAGGTCAAGCGCGGTTCGGCCGACGCCGCCGAACGCGATGTCGCCCAGCGTCTGCGCGAGGGCGAGGATCGCGTGTTCGCGACGGCCGGTTCGCGAGACGCGGCCGCGACCGTGTTGCGGCCGACGCTGGTGTACGGCGTCGGTCGCGATGCCACGTTGACGCGCATCGCCCATCTCGCGCGGCGCTGGGGTCGGTTTCCACTGCCACGTGGTGCCACCGGCCTGCGCCAGCCGGTGCATGTCGATGACCTGGCCGCGGCCGCGTTCGCATGCCACGGCGTGGCGGCTGCACATGGTCGCGCCTATGCATTGCCGGGCGGCGAAACGCTGAGCTACCGCGACATGGTCGCGCGCGTGCTGGCTTGCCTGCAGCCGCCGCCGACGCTGGTCGAACTGCCATCGCCGATGTTCAGCCTGGCGCTGCTGCTGGCGGAGATGACCGGTCGCGCGACCGGACTGGGCGAGGCGGCGGTGCGCCGCATGCGCAGCGACCTGGTGTTCGACATGGCGCCGGCACAGCGCGACTTCGGTTATTCGCCGCGGCTGTTCCATCCGCGAGCCGACATGTTCGAGCCGCGCGACGACGAGGCTTGAACCCGCGAAGCTCGCGGCTACAGTTCCTCGGCCCTCGCGACCGGTCGCGCCTTTCGAAGCGCACGCAGCGCGATCAGCAACACGCCGCCCAGCACCATCGCGCCGCCGAACAGCAGGCGCGGCCCCGGACGATCGCCCCAGTAGGCGACGCCCAGGCCGATCGCGAGCACCGGCACCAGCAGCAGCCATGGCGTCACCTGCGCGACCGGGTAGCGCTGCACGAGCACGTAGTACAGGCCGTGGCCGAGCAGCGATGACACGAAGGCGGCGTAGACCGCGCCAGCCCAGCCGACCCAGCTGACATTGGGCAACTGCGCAATGGAACCCGGCTCCAGCCAGGCGCTGATCGCCACCAGCGGCACCACGCTGAACACCGCTGTCCAACCCTGCTGGCTGACCACGTCGAGTCCGCGCAGCCCCTTCATCAGCACCGTGCCCACGGCCAGGAAGGCGGCCGAGATCAACATCAGCACCAATGCCATTGGCCGGTCGAGCACGATCGGGTCGAAGCCCAGCACCAGCACGCCGGCAAAGCTGACAGCGATGGCCAGGCCGGTGCGCCAGGCGAAGCGTTCGCCCAGCCACCACCACGCCAGCAGCGTCGTCATCGGCACGTAGCTCTGCATCACGATCGCCGGTGACGACAGGTCGCCAGCGAGCTTCAGCGCGGTGAAGCTCAGGCCGAAGTGCAGCACGCCGATGCACAGGCATACCGCGACCAGGCGCGGCCACTGGCCCGGCGCCGGCCGCTTGAGCAGCCACACCAGCGGCAGCGCCAGCAGGGCGAAGCGCAGTGCCGTGAACAGGAACGGCGGGATCTCGCGCATCGCCAGCGCGGAGGTCAGGAAGTTGACCGCCCAGGCGACGACGACGATCAGGACGAGGACGAGATCGCGCGGGGTCATGCGTGTTCCATCATTGCCGCGCGCGTGACGTCGGTCTTTCCATGGATCCCCGCTTTCGCGGGGATGACGTTGAAGGGGTGGGCTAGTACGACCAGCCCAGCTTCCGGTACAGCTTCGCCAGCACCCAGGCCGGACCGATCAGCAGATAGCGCAGGTCGGTGAAGAAGCTCGGGCGCTTGCCCTCGAACAGCTTGCTGTGGCCGATGAACTGGCCGACCCAGGCGACCACGAACACGCCCACGCCCAGCCACAGCAGCGTGGTGGTGCCATAGCTGTCGTGGATCCAGCGCGTCGCCAGGCCCATCACCACGTAGACCGCGGCCATGCCCAGGCCGAGGGCACGCGAAGCCTTGTAGTAGAAGAGCACGCTGGCCAGCATCGCCAGCCCGGCCCAGAAGCCGGCGCGGAACAGCGTGCCCGGCGCGGGGATGCACCACAGCAGCGCGATCACGCTCCACAGGATCGCCGGTACGCAGATCACGTGGATGAGCTGGTTGGTGGCATTGCGATGGTCGCCGGAGTAGTTGGCGAACCATTGATCAATCTGTCGTTGCGATGACCCGGTCGTCGAGTCGGCTGCGGTGTTCATGGCGTCCCTCCCAGGCGCGCTCGGCCGGCGCTCAATGCGGGGCCGAATGGGAGAATAGCTGGATCACGAGCACGCCGGCCACGATCAGGCCGATGCCGACCATGCCGGCGGCATCCAGCGGCTGTTTCAGCACCAGCCAGCCGATCAGGGCGATCAGCACCACCCCGACCCCGGACCAGATCGCATAGGCCAGCCCGACCGGGATGGTCTTCAGCGTCAGCGACAGCAGGTAGAAGGCGATGCCGTAGCCGACGGCCACCACGATCGACGGCCCCGTTCGGGTGAACCCCTCCGAGGCCTTCAACGCGCTGGTCGCGACCACTTCGGCAGCAATCGCGCCGGCGAGGTAGAGCAGGCCCTTGGAGGCCATGGCTCAGCCGACCGTGCTGGCTGGTTCGGCAGCGTCGATGCTGATGCCGGCCAGCTTCTGCAGCGCCTCGGCGTACTTGGCGCGGGTGCGCTCGATTACCGACGCCGGCAGCGCCGGGCCGGGCGGGGTCTTGTCCCAGCCGAGCGTTTCCAGATAGTCGCGCACGAACTGCTTGTCGTAGCTCGGCGGGCTGGTGCCGACTTCGTACTGGTCGGCCGGCCAGTAGCGCGACGAGTCCGGCGTGAGCATCTCGTCCATCACGTACAGGCGACCGTCCGCGTCGAGGCCGAACTCGAACTTGGTGTCGGCGAGGATGATGCCGCGCTGCGCGGCGTGGTCGCGGGCGTACTTGTACAGGCGCAGCGTCGCGTCGCGCACCTGTTCGGCCAGGTCGGCACCGACGGTGCGCACGGCCGTGTCGAAATCGATGTTCTCGTCGTGGTCGCCGACGGCGGCCTTGGTCGACGGAGTGAAGATCGGCTCGGGCAGCATCTCCGCCTGGCGCAGGCCGTCGGGCAGGGCGATGCCGCTGACGCGACCGGTGCGCTGGTAGTCCTTCCAGCCGCTGCCGATGAGGTAACCGCGCGCGATGCACTCGATCGGCACCGGTTTCAGGCGACGGGTCACCACTGCGCGCCTGGCGTACAGCGCGGTGTCGACACCGGCCGGCAGCACCGACGCGACATCAATGCCGGTGAGGTGGTTGCGGATGATGTGTTCGGTCTTGCCGAACCAGAAGTTGCTGATCTGGCAGAGCATCTCGCCCTTGCCCGGGATCGGGTCGGGCAGGACCACGTCGAAGGCGGACAGGCGATCGGTGGCGACCATCAGCAGGCATTCGCCGGCACCGGCGGGAAGCCGCTCGGCAGGCAGGTCGAACACGTCGCGGACCTTGCCGCGGTGGCGCAGGCTCAGGCCCGGCAGGTCGGATTGCAGCAGTGTCGTGGACAACGCAAAACCCTCTGGATACGCACGCAGGCCCCGCCGCACACCTCAGCCTGGAACTCTGCCAGGAGCCCGCGCATGCGCGCGACAGGGCCGGCCAGTGTACGCCGGCTTGGCACGACGTGCAGGTACACTGGCGCCCGGTCTGGACGGGTGTCCGGGAAGGCGGCCTGCGGGGTCGCGGGGAGGACGATGAAACGCTGGTACGGCAAGTTGTTGGGCTTCTTCGCCGGAGCCGCCCTGTTCCGCACCAACCCGCTGTTCGGCGCCCTGGTGGGGCTGCTGATCGGGCATGCCTTTGACATCGACTGGTTCAGGCTGCGCCGGGACAACCCGTATGCCGCCCTGGGCCTGACCTCCGACGCCTCCGACGCCGAGGTCGACCAGGCCTACCGGCGGCTGATCTCCCAATACCACCCCGACCGGATGGCCGGCGCCGCCGCCGAGCTGCGCCAGCAGGCCGAGGCCCGGGCCCGCGAGATCAACCAGGCCTACGACCGCATCAAGACCCTGCGCCAGCGCAGGTAAGCCTCCCGCTCGCGGGAGCGGGCAGAACGACTGGCCCTTCCCGAGCTGTCCCCAAGCCTTCCCCCGACCGCCGGGGAGCAGGCAGACTCAAGGCAACAGGACCTCCCATGCAATCGACCGTCATCGCCCCGTCCATCCTTTCGGCCAACTTCGCCCGACTCGGCGAGGAGGTCGACAACGTGCTCGCCGCCGGCGCCGACTGGGTCCACTTCGACGTGATGGACAACCATTACGTGCCCAACCTCACCATCGGCCCGCTGGTCTGCGAGGCGCTGCGCAAGCATGGCGTGACGGCTCCCATCGACGTGCACCTGATGGTCGAGCCGGTCGATCGCATCGTTCCGGATTTCGCCAAGGCCGGCGCCAGCATGATCAGCTTCCACCCCGAAGCCAGCGCGCACGTGCACCGCACCGTGCAGCTGATCAAGTCGCATGGCTGCCAGGCTGGCCTGGTGCTCAACCCGGCCACGCCCATCGACGTGCTGGACTGGGTGCTTGAGGACCTCGACATGGTGCTGCTGATGTCGGTCAATCCGGGCTTCGGCGGGCAGAGCTTCATTCCGTCGGCGCTGGAAAAGCTGCGCCGCGTGCGCCAGATGATCGACCGCACCGGCAAGCCGATCCGGCTGGAAATCGACGGCGGCGTCAAGGCGGACAACATCGCCGAGATCGCCGCCGCGGGCGCCGATACCTTCGTCGCCGGTTCGGCGATCTTCAATGCACCCGACTACGCCGACGTGATCGGCAAGATGAAAGCGGCCGTCAAAGGAGTGAGGACCGGATGAACACCTGCGACCTGTGCGATCTCCATGACGCGCAGGTGCGCGTGCTCGACCTGCCGCTGCGCGACTTCGGCGGGCGCCTGGCTTTCAACGGCCTGGTCAGCACGATCCGGGCCGACGAGGACAACTCGCGCGTGCGCGAAGCGGTGGCCGAGCCGGGGCAGGGCAGGGTGCTGGTGGTCGACGCCGGCGGGTCGACCCGGCGCGCGATGCTCGGCGACCTGCTCGCCGCCAAGGCCGCCGAGAACGGCTGGGCCGGCGTGGTGGTGTTCGGCGTGATCCGCGACAGCGGCGCGATCGGCGGGCTCAACCTGGGCGTCAAGGCGCTGGGCGTGTGCCCGCGCAAGACCGACAAGCTGGGCGAGGGCGAGCGCGATGTCGACGTGGAATTCGGCGGCATCCGGATCCGTCCGGGCGACTGGCTGTGCGCGGACGAGGATGGCGTGGTCGTGGCCGATACCGACCTGCGCTGAGCGCGCAAATGAAAAGCGGCAAGCCATTGCTGGCTTGCCGCGGAAGATTGGAGGCAATCCCGCCTCCGCCCGTCGTCCCTGATATGGCCTCCCATGTTCCGGACCAACGATGACATCCGGATGACCGGTTCCAAGGAATCTCTGCGTGACCTCTCCCGAACAGTTCCAGCAGCAGGCCGCTGACGGCCACACCCGCATTCCGGTCGTACGCGAGGTCCTGAGCGATCTCGATACGCCGCTGTCGGTCTACCTCAAGCTTGCCGACGGCCCGCACACCTACCTGTTCGAATCGGTCGAGGGTGGCGAACGCTTCGGCCGTTATTCGATCATCGGCCTGCCGGCGCAGCGCGTGTACGCCTTCGCCGGGCACACGCTGTTCGTGACCGAAGACGGCGAGCTGGTCGAAAGCCGCGTCGTCGACGACCCCTTCGCCGAAGTCGAACGGCTGCGCGCGGAGCACAGCGTGCCGAAGATTCCGGGATTGCCCGGCTTCACCGGTGGCCTGGTCGGCTGGTTCGGTTTCGAGTGCATCCAGTACATCGAGCCGCGCCTGGCCGGTCCGGAAAAAGACGGCGCGCACAAGCCCGACGAACTGGGCACACCCGACATCCTGCTGATGCAGAGCGACGAGCTGGCGGTGTTCGACAACCTCAAGGGGCGGTTGTACCTGATCGTCCACGCCGACCCGCAGGAGCCGCGCGCCCTGGCCCGCGCCAACCGTCGCCTCGACGAACTGGTGCATCGTTTGCGCCAGGGCGGCCCGGGCTACCCGGAGACGCTGGAAGGGCGCGCGCTGGACGAGGCCGATTTCGTTTCCGGCTTCACCCGCGAGGGCTTCATCGCCGCGGTCGAGAAATCGAAGGAATACATCCGCGCCGGCGACATCTTCCAGGTGGTGCTGAGCCAGCGCCTGTCGGTGCCGTTCCTGGCGCGACCGGTGGACGTGTACCGCGCGCTGCGCGCGCTCAATCCCTCGCCGTACATGTACTTCCTCGATGTCGGCGGCACCCAGGTGGTCGGCAGTTCGCCGGAGATCCTGGTGCGCCTGCAGGACGGCCAGATCACCGTGCGTCCGATTGCCGGCACGCGCCCGCGCGGCGCCACGCCGGAAGAGGATGCCGCGCTCGAGGCCGAGCTGTTGGCAGACCCGAAGGAGCGCGCCGAGCACCTGATGCTGATCGACCTCGGCCGCAACGACGCCGGACGGGTGTCGGAGCCGGGTACGGTGCAGGTCGGCGAGCAGTTCGTGATCGAGCGCTACAGCCACGTCATGCACATCGTCAGCGAAGTCACCGGCACGCTGAAACCTGGCCTGAGTTATGCCGACGTGCTGCGCGCGACCTTCCCGGCCGGCACGGTCAGCGGCGCGCCCAAGATCCGCGCGCTGGAAGTGATCCGCGAGCTCGAACCGATCAAGCGCAACGTCTACGCCGGTTCGATCGGCTACCTGGGCTGGAATGGCGACGCCGACACCGCGATCGCCATCCGCACCGCCGTCATCCAGGACGGACGCCTGCACGTGCAGGCCGGTGCCGGCATCGTCTACGACTCCGACCCCGCCAAGGAGTGGGAGGAGACGATGAACAAGGGGCGCGCGTTGTTCCGCGCCGTGGCGGAAGCGGCCAAGGGATTGTGACGCGCGTCGCTGCCTGCTCGGCCTGAGTCGATTCATCTTCGAAAAATCCCGCTTCGCGCTGTCCTCGATGGCGCGATCACAACGTTTTATTCACAAACGAACCGGTATTCAGTGGTCGTGTGATGAGCGGTGGGGTTCAAGGCCTTGGGGATGCGTCCCCGGGGACTCACATCAACGGGAGCAGGCCAACGGGCAGGAGGCGGCGATGCAACTCGTCCAGGACAACCTCGTTCAATCCCGGTTTTCGAATACGTTCCCGCGTACGGTGGAAATGATCTGCCCGAACTGCCTGAAAGAGGCGGTTTTCGAGGCCAAGACATGGCAGGAGCACGGGCGGCAACTGGCCGCCAGCGAACTGACCTGTGCGCGCTGCGAGGAAGAAGTGCTGTTCGTGCAGTTGCTGGAGGCTGACAGCACACGCAAGGAAGGCGGATTGTTCTGCTATCCGGGGCCGGCCGGCCGCGAGCCGATGTCGGGCGTGGAGCATCTGCAGAACCTGTCGGCGCCGTTGGCACGCAGTTACGAATCCGCGTTGAAGCTCTACAACCGCGCCGAGTGGGGTGCGACCGCGCTGACAGTGCGGCATCTGCTGGGCGGGCTGGCGGCGCGCCTGGTCAGCGAGGACAAGCGCGATCAGTCCTTGACCCAGAACCTTGAGGCGCTGCCGAAGGAGATGGATCTGTCGCGGCCGTTGCAGGACATCGCGCAGTTGCTGGCGCCCAGCGGAACCTTTGGTCGTCAGTTCGAGGATGAGGCGACGATCGACAAGGTCAGTGCGGATCTGCTGCTGGAGTTGGCGGAGCAATTGATCTCGTACCTGGTGGTGTTGCCGGGGACGATGACGGATCTGAAGGGACGCATTGCGACGGCGCCGGTTCCGATTCGCAGGGGCAGTGGGGTGGGTTGATTCGCACGCGCCGTCGTCCCGGCGAACGCCGGGATCCAGTTTGACTCTGCCTCGGTCTACCAAAGCAACGTCCTTGGATCCCCGCCTGCGCGGGGATGACGGCGAGTTTTGAGCTGCCCGTCATTCCCGCGCAGGCGGGAACCCAGCGTCGTTGCTTGTTTCCTCCCGAAGACCGTGCAGCCACTCGCCAGAGCGTTGTCCGCAGGGGCGGGGAGTGCGGAGCAGCGGGACATGGATGTCCCGCGTCCCGCATCAGACAGGATGTCTGACTAAGGGACGGAGCACTCCCCGCCCCTGCGGACGACGCCGCTCCGAAGTCAGAAGCCCCCGGCCAACGTCAACGTCAAAATGAATCCCGGCGTTCGCCGGCGATGGGGCGGCGGGCCAAACATTACCAATTGTTCATGCTCCGGAAAGATCGTGGAGAAGCGGGCGCGCGCAATCTGTACCTGCGATGGGGAGTGACCCCACCGACAAGAGAGATTCCCACCACGTACCTCGTCAACGTACCCAGTCCAGGAGTCACGACACCATGAACATCCGCAAGCCCCTGATCGCCCTCGCCCTGACCGCACTCGCAGGTTCCGCGCTCGCCGCCACCCCGGCCACCACCCCGGCGGCTCCGGCCAAGACCAGCGTCAGCAAGCACAAGCACGCCAAGGCCGACAGCAAGATCGACAAGAACGCCCAGAAGGCCAGCGACGGCAAGAAGAGCTGACCGGCAGCGACGTCCCCTTCCACCGAACAACGATCCCCCCGGAGCCCGTGTGCAAGCGGGCGGATACCCCGTCGAGGTGCTTCGGCGGGGTATCCTTTTTCGCGTTGCCGGAGCCGAGCCGAATGCGAGTCCTGCTGGTCGAAGACGATCCCCACACCGCCGCCTTCATCGCCAAGGGGCTGCGCGAGGACGGACACGCCATCGACCACGCCAACGACGGACGCCAGGGACTGTTCCTGGCCACCACCGAAAAATACGACGCGATCGTGCTCGACCGCATGCTGCCGCTGGTCGACGGCCTGGTGCTGCTGCAGACACTGCGCGGTGCCGGCAATCCGACCCCACTGCTCCTGCTCACCGCACTGGGTGAAGTCGAGCATCGCGTCGAAGGCCTGCGCGCCGGCGCCGACGACTACCTGGTCAAACCGTTCGCCTATTCCGAACTGAGCGCGCGCCTGGACAGCATCGTCCGTCGTGGCCGCGACGGACAGGAGCGCGAACCCACCCGCCTGCGCGTGGCCGACCTGGAACTGGACCTGCTCGGACGCGGCGCGCAGCGCGGCGACAAGCACATCGAACTGCAGCCGCGCGAGTTCCGCCTGCTCGAATACCTGATGCGCCAGGCCGGGCGCGTCGTCACCCGCACCATGCTGCTCGAAGCGGTATGGGACTACCACTTCGACCCGCAGACCAACGTCATCGACGTGCACATCAGCCGGCTGCGGCAGAAGATCGACCACGGCTTCGACTCGCCGCTGCTGCATACCGTGCGTGGCGCCGGCTACCGGCTGGGCGAGTGACGCCGATGGCGATGCCGTGGCTGCGATCCACCAGCGCGCGGTTGGCGCTGGCGGTGATGGCCTCGTTCCTGATCGCCTTCGTGCTGCTCGGCGCGGGTGTGTACCTGGCCGTGTCGACCTTGCTGCTGCAGGATGCGCGCGAACTGGTGCGCACCGATGCATCCGGTCTTGCCGAGGTTCAACGCGACAGCGGTAGCGCTGCCCTCGTCGAGGAATTGCAGGGCCGCATCGCCGCCCCTGAGGATCCCGATGCGGTCTACGCGCTGTTCAATCGCGACGGACGCGCGGTAGTGGCGACTACCGGCATGCAGGCGCATGCGACGACCGCCGCGCGCTGGATCACCTTCGACGCCGCCGATGCCGGCGACTCCGACGGCCACCGCCGCGTCATCGCCCACCTGCAACCGCTGGCCGACGGCAGCACGCTGCTGGTCGGCCTGCGGCTGCATTCGCAGGACCGCTTCCTCGCCCTGATGCTGCGCACCGCGCTGGCGGCATTACTGGTCGCCGCAACCCTGGGCGCGCTGGTCGGCTGGCTGACCTCGCGCTGGGTGTCCGGGCGCCTGCGCAGCCTCGATGCGACCGCCGAGCGGGTCGGTGGCGGCGAACTTGCGCTGCGCGTCCCCCTCGACGGCAGCGACGACGCGTTCGATCGACTGGCGCGACGCTTCAACGGCATGCTCGACCGCATCGAGGACCTGCTCGGCGGCGTGCGCCATGCCACCGACCACATCGCCCACGACCTGCGCACGCCGCTGACCCGGTTGCGCAACGGCCTGGAAGAGTTGCGCCGGCAGCCGGGCGACCCCGGGCGCGATGCGGCGCTGGACGCGGCGGTGGCCGAAACCGACCAGCTGCTGCGCACCTTCGCCTCGTTGCTGTGGCTGGCCCGCATCGAAGCACAGGCACCGGCGCAGGATGAACCGCAGCTGGAACTGGCGGCGCTGGTGGCCGACGCGGTCGAGCTGTATACGCCCAGCGCCGGCGAACGCGGCATCCGCCTGCATGCGGACCTGCAGCCCACGCAGGTGCGCGGCGATCGCGACCAGTTGTTCCAGCTGCTGGTCAACCTGCTCGACAACGCGCTCAAGTACGCACCCGGGGACAGCGCGGTCGACGTCCGCCTGCAGGCGACGCCGCAGGGCGCGCTGCTGCAGATCGACGACCAGGGTCCCGGCATTCCCGCGGCCGAACGCGAACGCGTGTTCGATCGCTTCCAGCGCCTGGAGAGCCACCGCGGTTCTCCAGGCAGCGGCCTGGGCCTGAGCCTCGTGCGGGCGATCGTGCATCGGCACGGCGGTCGGATCGTACTGCTCGATCAGGCACCCGGACTGCGCGTGCAGGTGCTGCTGCCGCCCATTCACACTGATTCGGCCTGGTAACGTCGGCTTTCGCGCGAGACCGCTCTGGCCGCCACGCTAGAGTGGCTGCGTTGAATTCATTGAACTGCCTGGAATTTCGCCAACACGCCTGCGGCGTGGGCGAAGACGCGTGCCCGCTTTGCGATCCCCCAGCAAAGGACTGCCGTCGTGCCCGATCGTGCAGACATTCGATGGTTCAAGACGCGTTTCGCCACGCGCATCGGGCGCGCGATCGCGGGCACGCCTTTCAGCCTCGATTTCATGGTGGCGCTGGCCTGCCAGGAGACCGGCGAGATCTGGCCGTTGCTGCGCCGCCAGGGCCTGGGCGAAGCCGAAGTGCTGCGGCTGTGTGTCGGCGACACCATCGACGCGCGTCCCGATGGTCGCGGCCGCCGGGCCTTTCCGCGCGACAAGGCGCAGCTGCTGTCGGTCGAAGGCGGCGCGGCGATGTTCGCCATTGCCCGACAGGCGCTGGTCGAGATGGCCGTGCATATTCCCGGCTATCGCGGCGCGGCACGGCAACCGCAAAAGTTCTGCCGCGGCTTCGGCCTGTTCCAGCGCGACCTGCAGTTCTTCCGCGTCGATGCGCCGTACTTCCTCGAGCAGCGCTACGCCAGGTTCGACCAGACCCTTGCACATGCATTGCGCGAGCTGCATTCGAAGCAACAAAGGATCGGCTTCGGCGGTCGTGACACGCTGAGCATCCTCGAGCAGGTCGCCGTGGCGATCGCCTACAACACCGGCAACTTCGATCCGCGGCGCGGTCTGCGCCAGGGATTTCGCCCCGAAGGTGGAAAGTTCTATGGCGAAGCGGTGCTCGACTTCCTGCGCCTGTCCGAGACGGTAGCTGTCGCCGGCGAGGAGCCATTGATCGAACCGCCGCGACGCGGCGAGGCGATCGTGCCGCCGCCCAGCCCGGTCGAGGCCACGGGGCCGGCGATGCGCGTCGACACGCGGGTGTCGACGCTGTTCCTGCGCAGCCAGCCGCGCAAGTCCAGGCCGTTGCGCGCCAACGTGATCGGCGAGCTGCCCGATGGCCAGCGCGTGCGCGCCATCACCGGCCGGCCGATCAACGGTTTCATGGCGGTGGAGATCAGCCTGTCGGGCGCGCTGCTGCGCGGGTTCGCATCGACACAGTTCCTGCGCCCCGACGGCAGCATCGACGAGGCGCCGGTCGCCACCGCCGAGGCGGTTCCGGCGCTGCCAAAAGCGGTCATGCCACGCCGTCGTGGCCTGGTCACGCGACGTGCCGATCCCGCCGGCGCGCATTCGCTCAACGAAGACGGTCAACCCGGGCGACATGGCACCGACGTCGATACGCTGCGGCTGGAACTGGCGGCCATCATCGACTGGCTCGGCGTCGACAAGGACACGCACCGGCGCTACCGGCCGCGCGACGGCCTGACCTTCTGCAATATCTATTGCCACGACTACTGCCACCTGGCCGGCGTCTACCTGCCGCGCGTGTGGTGGTCGACGCCGGCCTTGCTTGCGCTGCAGCGCGGCGAGGACGTGGCTTCGTTGATCGGCGACACCCTGCGCGAGATGCGCGCCAACGACCTGTTCCGCTGGCTGCGCGACTTCGGGCCGATGTTCGGCTGGCGTCGCACCGGCACGCTCACCAAGTTGCAGCTTGCCGCCAACCAGGGCGCGGTGGCGCTGATCGTCGCCCGGCGCCGCGACGACGGCCGCTCCGGCCACATCGTCATGGTCGTGCCCGAACGCGACGACCACGTTGCAAAGCGCGACGCCGCCGGCGAGGTGACCTCGCCGCTGCAGAGCCAGGCCGGCGTGGTCAATTTCCGCTACGGCACCGCGCAACCGGGATGGTGGAACCGCGAAACGTTCGCCGAGAACGCGTTCTGGATCCACCCCTGAGCGCGGACGATCAGACGCCATGGCCGCCCAGTACAGCGAACTCGAACTGCGCATCCAGTGGCTGGATCGGGGTGTCTACTTCGTCGGCGGCAAGTACATCGACACCGAACAGGACCGCGAGAACGACATCCTCGAGCCGGTGCGCGTGGCCATCGACCTGCCCAGGCTGCGCGATCTCGCGCTCGATCCCGATGCCTACGGTGCAGCGCTGTCGCAGATGCTGTTCGGCAACCCCGGCGACCCCATCCACGAGGCGTTCCTGCGTGCGCGCGTGGCTTCGGCCGCGCGCGACGGCCTGCGCATCCGCCTGCATGTGCAGGCCAGCGCGCCGGAACTGCATGCGCTGCACTGGGAACTGATCCACGAGCCCGGCACCGGCAAGTCGCTGCTGGCGAGCCCGACGATCTGGTTCTCGCGCTTCCTCAGCACCGGCGACCTGCGCCTGCATCCGTTGCAGGATCCCGACAGCGTGCAGGTGCTGGTGGTGGTCGCCAACCCGAGCGACCTGTCGACGAAGTGGAACCAGCCCGCGCTCGACGCCGACCACGAATTCGAGGCGGCCTCGCAGGCCATCCGTTCGCAGCTGGTGCCCGGTGTCCGTCGCATCGCCATCCGCCGGCTGGAGAAGCACGCCACCGTCTACAACCTCATCAGCGATATGCGCGAGAGCTATTCCGATGTCGTCTACCTGGCCTGCCACGGCACGTTGACGGCCGACGGCGAGCCGCGCCTGCTGCTCGAAGACGAGGACGGCCTGGGCGAGATGGTCAAGGGCGAGCAACTGGTCGAGCGCATTGCCGCCGCGAATGAGCGGCCGCGGCTGGTGATCCTGGCCTCGTGCCAGAGCGCGGGCAGCAAGAACGGCGAGGGGCTGGGCGCGTTGGCGCCGCGGCTGGCACAGGCTGGTGTGCCGAACGTGCTGGCGATGCGCGGCGATGTCACCCTGGCCTCGGTCGCCCGCTTCATGCCGCGACTGTTCCGCGAACTGGTCGATGACGGCCAGATCGACCGCGCCGTCGCCGCCGCCCGCGCCGACATCGGCGACCAGCGCGACTGGTGGATGCCGGCGCTCTACACGCATTCGCGCAGCGGCGCGCTGTGGCCGGCGCGCAACGTCGATGCCGAATCCTTCGACCGTTGGGACGCGGTGGTCGGCGATCTCGAGGACGGTCGCTGCGTGCCGGTGCTTGGCCCCGGCCTGGTCGAGAGCGTGTTCGGTTCGACGCGCGCGATGGCGCGCGAGTGGGCCGAGCGCTACGAGTTCCCGCTGGCGCCGCGCAATCGCGACGACCTGGCGCAGGTGGCGCAATACCTGGCATACCAGCAGAGCCGCGCCTACGTGCTGCGGCAGTTGCGCGGCTACCTCACGCGCTACCTGCGTCGCGAGTTCCCCGACCGCCTTCCGCCGGACCTCAAGCAGGGACCTGTGCGCGAGGGCCTGGTCGACGAACTGATCTCGCACATCGGTGCCGCCGAGCGCGTCGGCAATCCGAGCGAAGTCCACAAGCTGCTGGCGAAGCTGCCCGTTGCCATTTACGTCAATGCCAACCGCGACAACATGCTGCACGACGCGCTGGTCGAGGCCGGACGCAAGCCGCACGTGCAGCTGTGCACCTGGCGCAGCCTCGGCGACCGCTCGCTGCCGCAGGGACCGGTGCCGGAGCCGAAGTACAAGCCCAGCGCCGCGGAACCGCTGATCTTCCACGTCTTCGGCAACTTCCAGTACCCCGAAAGCCTGGTGATGACCGAAGACGACTACTTCGACTTCCTCACCGCGGTTACGCGCAACGAAGCGCGCAACCTCAGCATTCCGCTGGAAGTGAGCCGCGCCTTGGCCAGTTCCGGCCTGATGCTGCTCGGCTTCCAGATGGATGCCTGGGACTTCCGCGTGCTGTTCAGCAGCATCGTGCGCCAGCCCGGCATCGACCTGTCGCGCATGCGCACGCGCGTTGCAATTCAGATGAGTCCGGATGAGGCGCAGTCGGCCGATCCGTCCAAGACCTACCAGTACCTGCGCAACTACTTCCGCGAGAACGCGCGCATCAACCTGTTCTGGGGCTCGCCGGAGGAGTTCATGGTCAAGCTGATCGAACGCTTCGAGGACGAGACCGACTAGGCCATGACCATCGATGCGCCCCTGCCTCCAGGACCGGACGCCAACGTGCGCGGCGAGAACCCGTACGTGGGACCGGTGCCGCTGTCGGACGGGCAGAAGCTGTACGGACGCGAGCGCGAGACCGACGAACTGGTCGACCTGATCGTCAGCAAGCGCGTAGTCCTGCTGCTGTCGCCGTCGGGCGCGGGCAAGACCTCGCTGATCCAGGCCGCGCTGGCGCCGGCGCTGCGCGAGCTCTACGAACTGCAACCGCTGCCGATCATCCGCCTGGGCTACTTCTGCCCCGACTGGGGCACCGCGGCCATCACCAACCGCTACCGGCTGGCGATGCTGCGCGCGCTGGAACGGCGCCTGCCCGCGGCCGAGCAGCTCACCGATCAGGCCCTGGCCGAGTATTCGCTGGCGCGCTATTTCCAGCAGCGTCTCGGGCCGACGCCGCCGGGCGAGGTGTCTCGCTACTGGCTGCTGATCATCGACCAGTTCGAGGAACTGCTCACGGTCAATCCGCTCGACGAGGAGGACAAGCGCGCCTTCCTCGACGAACTCGGCGCGCTGCTGGCCGGGCTGGATGCCGACGATGGCACGCAGGTGCCGATCTGGGCGCTGTTCGCGATGCGCGAGGACCGCGTGGCCGAGCTCGAGCCCTACCTGTGGACCTCATTCCGACCGCGTTGGCGTACCGCTATCGCATGGACGCGCTGGCTCTGGATGCAGCGCGCGAGGCGATCGCCGAACCTGCCGGTGACCGCATGTCGGCCGATGCCGCCCAGCAGCTGGTGCGGGACCTGTGCACGGTGGTGGTTCGCGATGCCGACGGCGTCGAGACGCCGCGCCAGGGCCGTTTCGTCGAACCGGTACAGCTGCAGGTCGTGTGCCGCGATCTGTGGGAACGCATCGTGGTCGGCGAGAAGCGCAGCATCCAGGCCGGCGACGTCGCCACCTGCGAGGCCAGCGAGGTCGATCTGGCATTGCGCTCCTACTTCGACCGCGAAGTGGACGCTGCGGCCGCCAGCGCCGGCGTTTCCGAACGCAGGTTGCGCGAATGGATCAGCTCGCAGCTGGTCACCGCAGGCGGCGTGCGCACCCAGGCGTTGCGCGACGCGACGGCGCTGGGCGATATCGATGCGGCCGTCGGTCACCTGATCGACGCCCACCTGCTGCGCTCGGACGTGCGCAACGACCGCGAATGGGTGGAGCTGTCGCACGATCGCCTGCTGGCGCCGATCCACGCCGCGAACGAAGCGTGGGAGAGCGCGCACCTCACGCCGTTCCAGATGCGCGCCAAGCGCTGGCAGATGGCCGACGCGCACAACGACCGCAACTGGTTGATCACCGGAAGCGAGCTGGAGGAAGCGCGCGAGTTCGCCCGCCAGCATCCGGATTACCTCAACAGCAACGAAGAGCAGTTCCTGCAGGCCTCGGAGCAGGAGCACAAACGTGCCACTCGCGAGCGGCGCCGCTACCTCGCCCTCGGCGGCACCGCGGTGCTGGCGGTGGTGGCCCTGCTTGGCTACTGGTTCTTCAACCTGAGGAAGGAACAGCAGGAACTTGCGATCAGCGAGAAGCGATCGGAGATCTCGCGCGAGGTCCGCAGCACCGGTGACTACCCGCCGGTGCAGGCGCTGGACATGCTGGTAGGCCTGCGCGAGCGCGCCGACGCCTTGCCGGAGGGCCAGTCGTTGTCGCAGCGGATCGGCCGCGCGATGCGCGAACGCCTCGGCGGCATGCCGGCGGCGGTGGTGCGCGGGCTCAATCCGCACGGACACGTGGTGTGGTCGCTGGTGTTCACCGGTGACGGCCGGCAACTGCTGGCGGGGTCCTGGGACGGTCGCATTTCGGTGCAGGAACCGCAGACGACGGGCCCGGCCTACATGACGCCCGACCAGGGCGCCGAGACGTACCAGGTCGTCATGTACGAACCAACGAAACTCGTGGCCTCCACCTACATCGACGGTCGCGTCGTGCTCTGGCGCCTGCAGGGTGGCGGGCTGCAACGTATCGGCCTGCTCGATCCGACGCCCGGGCGCCAGCGAAGGCAGATGACCACGGCGGCCTTCAGCGCCGATGGACGCATGCTGGCGGTGGCGGGCTGGGACAAGATGGTGGAGTTGTGGGATGTCTCCGACCCCGCCGCGCCGCGCGCATTGACGGCCTTCGGCGAATCGGCCGCGCCGATCCAGAAGATCCTGTTCCTGCCACCACCGGCCGGTGGCGGCGACGAGCGCCTGGCGTCGACCGACTTGGAAGGCAACGTGCGCATCTGGACCATCGCGCCGGGGCAGAGTGGGCGGCCGGCGCTGTGGCGCAAGTTCAGCATCCGCGACCACCTCGCCCGCGAAGTCGGCATCTTCAGCGCCGCTGCCGATCCGTCGGGGCGCTACTTCGTCGCTGGCGACTCGGAAGGTTTCCTGCACGTCTGGGACCTTGCCGCGGCAAACGCTGCGACCAGCGGCACGCGCCTGACGGTCGCCTTCCACGGCCGCGGCCAGCTCGACGCCCAGGTTCGTGGCATTGCGTTCGCGCCGAACTCGCTCGAGTTCGTCAGCGTTGGCCTCGATGGCTACGTGATCCGCTGGCGCCTGCCAGCCGATGCCACCGGGCCAGGCGACATCGACAGGCGCACCGTGGCCAAGCGCTACGGCGAAATCGGCGAGCGTCTGTACAGCACCACCTACCAACCCGGCAGCGACGACGTGATCGCCGTCGGTGGCACGCGTTCGATCTGGCTGGTCGACCTCAAGCGCGGCAACGGTTCGGTTCTGGCAAAGCCGTTGCCGTTCGCCGGCATTGAGCCTGTGGCGTGGCGTGCGCTGTCGCTCGATCGCACCTCATCCGTGATCGCCGCAGCCGGTCCGGACGATCGCATCCATTTCTGGAAGAAGATCGGCAACGGCTTGCAGCAGCAACCGCAGTGGAGTCTGTCCACCGGCCGCCGCGCGGCTTTCGTGCTCGAACCCGGTGGCACGCACCTGATCAGCACCGACTGCGACGGCAAGGTGCTGCGCTGGACATTGCGCGAAGGCGCGGCGGCGCAACGCGCGGTGCTGTCCGGCGGCGATGGTGAGGGACATGGCGATGCCAAGTGCGTGCCGGCGACACCGGCCGTCAGCAACGACGGCCAGTTCCTGGCGACCAGCGTCGGTGCCAGCCTGAGCCTGTGGCGTCGTGGCAGCGACGACAGCTGGCGGATGCAATCCACGCAGCTGCTCACGCGCCCGGTGGTGGATCCGTCGCTGGGAAAGAACGAGGACCCCATCGCCAGCCTCGCGTTCGGGCCCGGCTCCGACCGCCTCGCGGTCGGTTCGGAAGCCGGACTGATCCGGCTGTGGCTGAAGGCGCGCGACAACCCCACCTTCGGCACCGACCGGCGCTGGGTCGACGCCGGCAAGAACGTGCTGGCGCTGGCGTTCCGACCCGATGGCAAGGTCGTGGTCTCCGGCGGCGAAGACGGCTGGCTGGCGCAATGGAACGTGCCGGGGCTGACCCGCATCAAGAATCCCGTGCCGCACCACGAGCGCGCCGTCACCGCGCTGGCGTACTCCGCACCGGCGCGCGGTGCCGATGCGGTGCTGGTATCGGCCGACCGCGACGGCAACGTCGTGGAATGGTCGAAAGGATCGATCACCGGCTCCACGATCGATATCGCGCCGCGCTCGGGCAAGCCGGTCAATGCGATCGCCCTGGGCGCGGACGGAACGTTCCTGGTGACGGCCGGCGAGGAACTGCTCGCATGGGACTACTCGCCGGCGAACGTCGAAGCCACCGCGCGTGCGTTGACCGGCCGCCCGGCCAGGGCCGTGGCCACCGCTGCGGCGCGCGGCAAGTGAGCCTGCGAGGACCTGCATGAACGCCGTGATCGACCGCGACGACGTACCCGTACTCAACGGCATCAATGGCGCCACCGGTTCCTACCTGTCGGCGTTGAGCCTGGACCAGATCGCGCGGATCGCCAGGGGCGAGCCGGTCGAGGCGATCGTCAGCAGCGAACTGCGCGTCCGCCACGAGGCGACCGATCTCACCTTCGGCGCGCCGCTCGGCATCGATCCGCAGGATCTGGCGCAGGTTGGATGGGGCGTGGTGTTCGCCCACGATGTCGCCGCGGAGGTGGTGCAGGCGCTCAAGCCGCTGCTGGACCTGCGCCGCGCGCAAAGCGGCGACCTGTTCAAGACGTTCGCCGATGCCAACGCCTACCGCCCCGGTGAGAAGGCCCGCGCCTGGCTCGGACGCAATGGTGCCGAACTCGGCGAGGCGCAGGTCAAGCGCGTGCCGTACTACCTGTTGATCGTCGGCGGACCCGAATCGATTCCGTTCCGCTTCCAGTACGAGCTTGGCGTGAACTACGCGGTGGGTCGCATCGCATTCGACAGCGCGCAGGAGTACGGGCACTACGCGCAAAGCGTGATGGCGGCCGAGCAACGCCGGCCGAGCACGCGCCGCGCCTGCTTCTTCGCCGTGCGCAACGACGACGACCGCGCCACGCAGATGAGCTGCGACCTGCTGATGGCGCCACTGGCGGCAGCGCTGCAGGCCGGTCCGGCGACAACGCGCTCGTGGCAGGTGCAGACGCTGATGGCAGCCGAGGCGACCAAGGCCGCGCTTGCCGGCCAGCTCAACGGCGACGATGCGCCGGCACTGCTGGTCACCGCCAGCCATGGCATGGGATTCCCCAAGGACGATCCGCTGCAGTTGCGGCACCAGGGCGCGCTGCTGTGCCAGGACTGGCCGGGGCCGCGCGCGCACCGCGGCGCGATTCCGGGCGAGCACTATTTCTCGGCGGACGATGTCGCCGACGGTGCTTCGACGTCGCCGGCGATCGCGTTCCATTTCGCCTGCTACGGCGCCGGTACGCCACAGCTGGACGACTACGCCCATGCCGATGGCGTGCGCGCCGAGATTGCCTCCGCGCCGTTCCTGGCCAGCCTGCCGCGTCGCCTGCTCGGACGCGCGCAGGGCGGCACGCTGGCCGTGGTCGGCCATGTCGAGCGCGCCTGGACCTACTCGTTCACCTGGCCCGGTCTCGGCGCGCAGACGCACACCTTCGAGAGCTGCCTGGGCGAGCTGATGAAAGGCGCGCGCGTCGGCGCAGCGATGGACGCGTTCTCGATGAAGCATGCCGATCTGGCCGTCAGCCTCAATGGCGAGCTGGAAGACCTCAAGTTCGGCGCCCGCCCCGACGATCGCAGCCTGGCCGGGCTGTGGACCGCCAACAACGACGCGCGCAGCTATGTCGTCATCGGCGACCCGGCCGTCCAGATTCCCTGATGCCACCTGATGCACTGCACGGAGTTGCCGCCATGACCATCGAAACCGTCCCCGGGACCACCATTCCCTATTACCTGGTCACCTTCGACGCCAAGGGTCGCGAGCGTGACGACGACTCCGACGGACGCATGAGCGAGCGCGTGCTGCAGGCGCTGCGTGACGAACAGCCCAGCGATGTCTTCGTCTTCATCCACGGCTGGAAGGGCGACATCCCGGCCGCGCGCAAGCAGTACGGCGCGTGGATGGGCGCGATGATGGCGCTCGATGCCGACCTGCAACGCGCCAGGCAACAGCGGCCGGGATTCAAGCCGCTGCTGGTCGGGCTGCACTGGCCGAGCCTGCCGTTCGGCGAGGAGTCGTTCGAGCCGGGAACCTCGTTTGCACCCGGGGCGGCCGACGCACTGGAAGCGGAGATCGAGCGCTGCGCCGAGCAGATTGCCGACACTGCGGCCGCGCGCGCGGCACTGCGCACGATCTTCGAAGCCGCGCAGATGCAGTTCGCACCGGCGACGCTGCCCGACGACGTGCGCGAGGCCTACGCCGCGCTCGACCGCGAGTCGGGCATGGGCGCCGAAGGTGTTGCCGGCGATCCCGGCGGCGACCGCGAACGGTTCGACGCCGAAGCCGCTTACGCCGACGCCCTCGACGAAGCCGCCAGCTTCGGCGGCGGTGGCGTGCGCAACGCCTTGCTCTCGCCGCTGGTGCAACTGTCGTTCTGGAAGATGAAAGACCGCGCCCGCGAGTTCGGCGAGCGCGGAGGCTTCGCCTTCCTCACCGCGCTGATGCGTGCCAGCGAAGGGCGCGACGTTCGCGTCCACCTGATGGGGCACAGCTTTGGCTGCATCGCCGCCTCGGCCAGCGTCGCCGGCCCGGCCGGCAGCCGCTTGCCGCGGCCGGTGCATTCGCTGGTGCTGGTGCAGGGGGCGCTGTCGCTGTGGTCGTACTGCGATGCCATCCCCTCGGCACCCGGAAAGCCGGGTTATTTCCGCAAACTGGTCTCCGGGCAGGCAGTGGCAGGACCGATCGTCACCACCCAGTCCAGTCGCGACATGGCCGTGGGCAGCCTGTACCCGGCCGCGGCCGGCGTCGCCCGACAGGTCGCGTTCGCGCCCGGTGAACTGCCCAAGTACGGCGGCGTCGGCACGTTCGGCCTGCGCGGCGGTGGCCTCGATATCGCCGACCTCACCGTCGAGGGCAAGGACGCTGCCTATGGTTTCCAGCCCCGGCGCATCTACAACGTCGAGTGCAGCACGGTGATCCGCGAAGGCAGTCCGCCCTCGGGCGCGCACAGCGACATCGCCCGGCCCGAAGTCGCTCACCTGGTCTGGGCGGCCGCCCAGTAGGGCAAACAGGACGTCCGTGGCCCGGCCAGCAGCCCGGGCCGGAATCCCTGCGCGCGCCGGATCCTGCCCGGCGCCAGCCTCGCGGCGTCGCTGCCGCTATCATTCAGGGCTGGGTGCTCGGAACCAAGGCGGAAAGCGCGTCATGCTGCTAATGATCGACAACTACGACAGCTTCACCTACAACCTCGTGCAGTACCTGCAGACGCTCGGGGCTGAAGTGAAGGTCGTCCGCAACGACGAGCTCAGCGTCGCCCAGATCGAGGCGCTGCAGCCGGAGCGGATCGTCGTCTCGCCGGGGCCGTGCACGCCCAACGAGGCCGGCGTATCGGTGGAGGTGATTCGCCAGCTCGGCCAGCGCATCCCGGTCTTCGGCGTCTGCCTGGGCCACCAGAGCCTCGGCCAGGCCTACGGCGGCGACGTCATCCGCGCCAAGCGCATCATGCACGGCAAGACCTCGCGCATCCGCCACGAGGGCAAGGGCGTGTTCGCCGGTTTGCCCGACGGTTACGAGGCCACCCGCTACCACTCGCTGGTGGTCTCGCGCGAGACGCTGCCCGAGTGCCTGGAAATCACCGCCTGGAGCGAGACCGCCGATGACGCGACCGGCGCCGTCGAGTTCGACGAGATCATGGGCCTGCGCCATCGCCAATTCCCGGTCGAAGGCGTGCAGTTCCACCCCGAGTCGATCCTGACCGAGCACGGCCACGCGCTGCTCAAGAATTTCCTGGAGCGCTGACCGCCGGGAAACCGGTCCCTTTCGTTCCCATTGCCCTTCGAATCCGAGCACCTGGCAGCCCCCCATGCCCATCACCCCGCAAGAAGCCCTGCAGCGCACGATCGAGCATCGCGAGATCTTCCACGACGAGATGGTCGAGCTGATGCGCATGATCATGCGCGGCGAAGTTTCGCCGACCATGACCGCGGCGATCCTCACCGGCCTGCGGGTGAAGAAGGAAACGGTCGGCGAGATCGCCGGTGCCGCCACCGTGCTGCGCGAGTTCGCGCGGCCGGTCGAGGTCGCTGACCGCACCGGGCTGGTCGACATCGTCGGCACCGGCGGCGATGGTGCGCACACCTTCAACATCTCCACCGCCAGCATGTTCGTCGTCGCCGCGGCCGGGGCCAAGGTGGCCAAGCACGGCAACCGCAGCGTCTCGTCCAAGTCCGGCAGCGCCGACGTGCTCGAGGCGCTGGGCGCGGCGATCGAGCTGCAGCCTGACCAGGTCGCCCGCTGCATCGACCGCTGCGGCATCGGCTTCATGTTCGCCCCGGTCCACCACCCGGCGATGAAAGTGGTGGCGCCGGTGCGCCGTGAAATGGCGGTGCGCACGATCTTCAACATCCTCGGCCCGCTGACCAATCCGGCCGGCGCGCCGAGCATCCTGATGGGCGTGTTCCATCCCGACCTGGTCGGTATCCAGGTGCGCGTGCTGCAGGAGATGGGTGCCCGCCGCGCCCTGGTGGTCTGGGGCCGCGACGGCATGGACGAGCTCTCGCTCGGCGCCGGCAGCCTGGTCGGCGAGCTGCGCGACGGCGTGGTGCGCGAATACGAGGTGCATCCGGAGGACTTCGGCATTGCCATGGCCGCCAGCCGCAACCTGCGCGTGAACGACGCCAACGAGTCGCGCGCGCTGCTGTTGCAGGCGCTGCGCAACGAAAGCGGCCTGCCGCGCGAGATCGTCGCGCTCAACGCCGGCGCGGCAATCTATGTCGCCGGCGTCGCCGACAGCATCGCCGAGGGCATCGATCGCGCACGCGCTGCGCTGGCCTCCGGTGCGGCGCACGCCAAGCTGGAGGAATTCGTCGCCGCCACGCGCGAGCTGGCCGAACAGTCCCAGCCCGCAGTGGGGGCGTGAGATGGACGACGCTTTCGCCCGCCTGCCGCAACCGCCGTACTACGCCGTGATCTTCTCGTCCCGGCGCAATGGCGACGACGATGCCGGCTATGCCGAAGCGGCGCAGCGCATGGTCGAGCTGGCCGCGCAGCAGCCGGGTTACCTCGGTGTGGAATCCACTCGTGGTGGCGATGGCTTCGGCATCACCGTGTCGTACTGGGAAAGCGAGGCCGCCATCGCGGCCTGGCGCCAGCACGCCGAACATGCGGCGACCCGCGCCTATGGGCGCCAGCACTGGTACGAGCATTACGAACTGCGCGTGGCGAAAGTCGAGCGCGCCTACGGCAAGGCGGCAGAAAAACGGGTGGACGGCCGAGTGGACAGCAGCGAGTAACCAGTCCAGGTCGCGTCAATCCCGATTTCCCCTTCCGCATTCTTCACTGGTCCACAGCCCATGAGCGACATCCTCAACACCATCCTCGCCCGCAAGGCGGAGGAGATCCAGCAACGCAGCCGGGTGCGAACGCTCGCGGAGATGCGCGACCGCGCCCTGCAGCAGCCGCCTACGCGCGGTTTCGTCGAAGCCATCCGCAAGCGCCACGCCGCCGGCGAGGCGGCGGTGATCGCCGAGGTGAAGAAGGCCAGCCCGTCGAAGGGGCTGATCCGCAAGGACTTCCATCCGGCCGACATCGCCCGCAGCTACGAAGCGGGCGGTGCCGCATGCCTGTCGGTGCTGACCGACGTCGATTTCTTCCAGGGCAGCAACCTGTTCCTGGGCGAGGCACGCGGCGCCTGTTCGCTGCCGGTGCTGCGCAAGGACTTCACGATCGACCCATACCAGGTCTACGAAGCGCGCGCGATCGGTGCCGATTGCATCCTGCTGATCGTCGCCGCCCTCGAGGACGGTCCGCTGGTGGAGATGGCCAACCTGGCGATGGAGCTGGGCATGGACGTGCTGGTCGAAGTGCACGACATCGACGAACTCGAGCGCGCGCTGCAGACCGATTGCGAGCTGATCGGCGTCAACAACCGCAACCTGCGCACGTTCGAGGTCTCGCTCGACACCACGCTGGCGCTGCGCACCGCCGTCCCGCTTGACCGTACGCTGGTGACCGAAAGCGGCATCGCGACCCGCGCCGACGTGGCGATGTTGCGCGAGGCAGGCGTGCAGACGTTCCTGATCGGCGAGTCGTTCATGCGCGAAACCGACCCCGGCGCCGCGCTGCAAAGGCTGTTCGCGGCATGAGCACGGAGATGGATCCCGGGCGTCCGTACTCGCCGCTGGTCGTGTTCGACTTCGACCACACGTTGTACAACGGCGATTCCGGCAGCCACCTGGTGCTGTGGCTGATCCAGCGCCATTGGGCGCGGATCACCGCTGCGGTACTGCTCTCGCCGTTGCTGCTGCCGATGATCGCGTGGCTGCCGACGCGGCGACGGGCGATCTCGGCGTACCTGTGGATCGGCACCGTCGGCACGCACCGCCGTGGCGACATGGACCATCTGATCGACGAGTACGTGCGCACGCACATGCGGCAGATCCGCGGGCGGCTGCTGCCGGTGGCGCTCAAGGTGCTGCAGCGCCACCGCGACGCGGGTGACCGCGTGATCATCGCCACCGGCGCCTCGCCGGAACTGGCGCGCGCGATCCTCGACTTCGTCGCCCACGAGGACCTGCCGGTGATCGGCAGCATCAGCGGGCCGTTCCTGGGCGGCATGATCACGGTCGAGCACTGCCACCACCGCAACAAGATGCGGATGATCTGGGACGCCGGTTACGACCAGATCGCGGTGGCCTATTCCGACAGCAGCGCCGACCTGCCGTTGCTGCAGGCGGCGCGCAAGCCGGTGGTGGTCAATCCCAAGCACAGCCGGGTGGCTATGTTCCGCCGCGTGCTGCCGCCGGGAACGCCGATCCTCAACTGGGGCTGCAAGCAGCGCGGCGGCGACCGGGTTTCGTGATCGCCCGATCGCGCCCGGTCGCGGGCTGGACGCGCCCGGTCGCGACCAGGACTAGACGCGCTCGGGCGCGTCCATGTCCTGGAAGAACTCCAGCAGCGTGCGCTCGGCGAAGTCGCGGAACTCGCCGGCGTCGTAGAAGCGTCCGAAGCAGAAGCTGCAGCTTTCGAACCAGATGTGCGGCTGCTGCGGGTCGACCATGCGCACCAGCTGGCTGTCGACGCAGCTCGGGCACTTGATCCGGTCGACGTGGTTGTATTGCGCGCCGACCGCGGCATCGCCGGTGTCCACGACCTCGGCCTGGGCCTTGAGGAGGCGCTCCTCGCCCATGAGGAACCACAGCCCGCTGCAATTCGTGCAGCGCTGCGAGCGCGAAGAAAGAAGGTCGATGGTTTCCATCGGCGAACTGCACTTCGGGCACTGCATCGGCGGTCCTTGCTGGGGTTGGTGAAAGTTTATTGGCGTATTGGCGGCTGCCTAGTCGCCGAGCGCCTTGATGAAGCGCAGCGAGCCGTCAGCGTAGCCGCAATGGCGATAGAAGGCATGGGCTTCGGCGCGGCGGGCGTTGCTGGTGACTTCGATGCGACGCACGCCGAGGCGGCGGGAGATCAGTTCGACTTCGCGCAGCAGGCGCCGGCCGATGCCCCGGCCCTGGCAGCCGGCCTGCACCACCAGTCCGGTGATGCGCGCCAGTTCGTCGCCGTGGACCACCGAGTAGAGGGTGTACAGCGACACCAGGCCGCAGGTATCGCCGTCGATCTCGGCCAGCAGCAGGTGCTGGCGCGGGTCGTGGCGGACCACCGCAATGCGTTCGGCGGCCTCGTCGCGCTTGCACGGGTAGCCCAGTTCGCCCAGCAGCCGCGCGACGTCGCTGGCGTCGCCGAGTTCCGCGGCCCGCACCCGGATCGAGGTGTCGGCGGAACCGGCGACGCGTCCCACTAGCGGGTGCCGAAGAGGACGACGGTCTTGCCGCGGGCGTGGAGCTTCTCGTCAGCCTGCAGCTTCTTGAGCACGCGACCAGCCATTTCGCGCGAGCAACCCACCAGGCGCGACAGCTCCTGGCGCGAGACGCGGATCTGGGTGCCCTGCGGGTGGCTCATCGCCTCGGGTTCCTTGGCCAGGTCGTGCAGGGCACGGACGATGCGGTCGGTGACGTCGAGGAAGGCCAGGCGGCCGGCCTTGCGGCTGGTGTCGAGCAGGCGCCGCGAGATCTGCGCGCCGATGGCGTAGAGCAGCTTCGGGGCGTCCAGCGACAGGCGCGTCAGGAACAGGTCGTAGAGGCGCTCGTGGCCGATCTCGGCCAGCTCGCAGGTGCTGCGCGTGCGCAGAATCACCTCGCGCTGGTCGCTGGCGATGAACAAGCCCAGCTCGCCGACGAACTCGCCGGGGCCGAAGTAGCCCAGCACCAGTTCGCGACCGTCCTCTTCCTCGGTGATGATGCTGACCGAGCCGGAGACGATGTAATAGAGCGTGCTGGCCGGGTCACCGGGCCGGAACACGTCGGTGCGCGACGGGTAGCGACGACGGTGGCAATGAGCAAGGAATCGCTCAATGGTCGCGCCGTCCGGCAGCAGTGGGCTGTTGGTTCGGCGCAGGGCAGGCGAGGTAACAACCGGATTGGCGGACATGGGCGTGAAGGTTTTGTGATGCGTCGAGCTTAGGCCGAACTAACGCTTTGGGCAAATATCCGCCGCAGAGCGTCACCCCGGCGGAAGCTGAACCTGTGACGGCAGTGCCGGTTCAGGTTCGGCGGGCCCAGTGGACCCGTCGCTACGCGCGCGTTCCCCCGTAACGACAATTGCCTCATAATCTCGCCCCTCACCGCCGTACCGGGACCCCCCACCGTGGTCAAGCCGTTGCCTCGCCTGAGGTTGCAGGGTTTCAACAACCTCACCAAGGCTCTCTCGTTCAATATCTACGATGTCTGCTTCGCGGCATCCGAGGACGAGCGCCGTCGTTACATCGAGTATATCGACGAGGCCTACAACGCCGACCGGTTGACGCAGATCCTGACGGATGTGGCGGAGATCATCGGCGCCAACATCCTCAACATCGCCCGCCAGGATTACGATCCGCAGGGCGCGTCGGTGACCATCCTCATTTCCGAGGAGCCGGTGATCGACAAGAAGGACGCGGGCAAGGAAATCATTTCCGACGCCGTCGTCGCGCACATGGACAAGTCGCACATCACGGTGCACACCTATCCGGAGACGCATCCGGACAACGGCATCGCGACCTTCCGCGCCGACATCGACGTGGCGACCTGCGGCGTGATTTCGCCGCTGAAGGCCTTGAACTACCTGATCGAGAGCCTCGAGTCCGACATCGTCATCATGGACTACCGGGTGCGCGGCTTCACGCGCGACATCAAGGGCCGCAAGCACTACATCGACCACAAGATCAATTCGATCCAGGACTACCTGGCCAAGAACATCAAGTCGCGCTACGAGATGCTCGACGTGAATGTCTACCAGGAAAACATCTTCCACACGAAGATGCACCTGAAGGAATTCGACCTCGACAACTATCTGTTCGAGGAGAAGGCCAAGAACCTGTCGTTCAAGGAGCGCATGAAGATCGAGGCGCGCCTCAAGCGCGAGATCGAAGAGCTCTACCACGGCCGCAACCTGGCCGACTGAGGTCAGCGGTTGCGCAATGAAAAAGGCCGGCAATGCCGGCCTTTTTCTTTTCTGCAGGCGAAAGGCCAGGGCGTCGGAGCGGCGTCGTCCGCCGGGCCGGGGATTGCTCCGCCCCTTAGTCAGACATCCTGTCTGATGCGGGGCGTGGGCCATCCATGGCCCACTGCTGCGCAATCCCCGACCCGGCGGACGACGCTTCGGCAATTGATTGCATGGACTTCGGCCATTACCCGTCACTCCCGCGAAGGCGGGAACCCATGGACGTTGTTCTCAGGTCACAGCCTGTATGCCACGGCCTTCATCAGCTTCGACGCCGCCGCCATCAGCGTCGGCACCGGCATCGGCAGGATGCGCGCGCCGGCGGCTTCTGCGTTGTCGGCATGGCGCGCCTCGTCGGCCTTCATCACTTCCAGGATCGCGCGGCTGCGCGCGTCGGCGGCGGGCAGGGAGTCGAGGTGTTCGTCGATATGCGCCTCGACCTGGCGTTCGGTCTCGACCACGAAGCCCAGGTTCCAGCCGTCCCCGCGCAGGCCGGCGAGTGCGCCGATGGCGAAACTGCCGGCATACCAGATCGGATTGAGCAGGCTCGGGCGGCTGTCGAGTTCGCGCAGGCGGTCGGCGCACCAGGCCAGGTGGTCGGTTTCCTCCTGCGCCGCCTCGAGCAGGTGTTCGCGCGTCGCCGGATCGCGCGCGACCGCGGCCTGGCCGCAGTACAGCGCCTGCGCGCAGACCTCGCCGACATGGTTGATGCGCATCAGGCCCGCCGAGTGCTGGCGCTCGTCGTCGTCGAGTTCGATCTGCGCGACATCGGACGAAGGGTTGGCGCGCATCGCGGCAGGGGCGCCGAACACGGTGTCCAGCGCACGTTGCGTGTCGGTGAGGAAGCGGTCGAGTTGCGTGAGTTCGCGTGTCGTGTCCATGGCGGAAGTTTACCCGGACACGGCCGAAGGGGCCGATGAAGGGGTCGCCTCGACCAGCCCTGCAAGGAACTCGAGCGGATGCTGCACCAGTACCCCGGTACCCGCCGCCAGATGCAGGCGGCAACCGATGTTGGCGCTGAGCAGGCGCGTGGCGCCGGATTCGTGCAGCTGCTCCAGCAGCGGCGCGCGGAACTCGTCGGCGCGCTGCGGTTCGGCCAGCATCTGCACGCCGGCGGCGCCGCAGCAGCCCAGGCCCCGGTCGAGCTCGATCACCTGCAGGCCCGGAACGGCGGATAGCAGCCGCCGCAGCGAAGCGACCGAGCGCACAACATTGCGCTGCGTGCAGGGCAGGTGCAGTGCAATGCGTTCGTCGCAGCGGCGCCAACGCAGCGCGGTGCCGCGGGCGAGCATCTGTTCCTCGAGGAATTCGATCGCATCGGTCACGCGCGCCGCGCCATCCAGCGATCGGGCCACCGATTCGTGGCAACCGCTGGCGAGCGTCAGCACCGTCTGCGCGCCGGCGAAGGCGTCGCGATTCTGCCGCGCCAATGCCGAGGCGGCGTCCTCGTTGCCGGCATGCGCATGCACGCTGCCGCAGCAGTTCTGCGCGGCCGGTTCGGCGATGGCGATCCCCATGGCGGCCAAACAGTCGATCAGGCCTCTGCGCAGTCCGGCCTCATAGGGTCGGGCCACGCAACCGGTAAACAGCGCGATGCGGGAATCCGTCCGCGATCCGGTTGCGCCAGCGACCGGGGCTGGCGGGGCAGGCAAGCGCCGCCAGCGAGCCGGCAGCCAGGGACGGAGCAGGCGGTACAGCCCCAGCAGGCCAGCCAGCAGCCGGGGCCGCCGGACCAGGCGCTCGATGCCGCGCTGTTGCCAGCCAGGCAGGCGTCGCTGCCGTTGCCTTGCGCGCGCGGTCGTGAGCAATTCGCCATACTGCACGCCCGCCGGACATACCGATTCGCAGCTGCGGCAGCCAAGGCAGTGGTCCAGGTGGGCCTCGCCGGCCGCGGTCGGCTCGATGGTCCCCACGGCCCAGGCCTTGGCGAGGGCGATGCGGCCACGCGGGGATTCGCTCTCGACGCGGGCCGCCCCGTAAGTAGGACAGGCCGGCAGGCACAGGCCGCATTGCACGCAGCGGTCAGCCAATGCCACCAGGGGGTCGGGCTGGCGCGGGGCAGGGGCTGGGGCGGGGGTTGGCATCGCAGAAATGCTAGCACCCGGCTATTTGTGTTCAGTCCAATGGGTTGCGCGGCCCCGCCTGGCCCGCTATGATTCCGCTTCTTTCACAGCGCGTGGCGAAATTCTGCGGTTCGGCCCAGCCGGATTGCCTGCGGAATCAGCCCGACAACGCACCTACCAGACACGTCATGAAGACTTTTACCGCCAAAAACGAGACCGTCCAGCGTGACTGGTACGTGGTCAACGCCGAGGGCAAGACCCTGGGTCGCCTGGCCTCCGAACTCGCCCGCCGCCTGCGCGGCAAGCACAAGCCGGTTTTCACCCCGCACGTCGATACGGGTGACTACCTCATTGTGATCAACGCCGAAAAGATTGCCGTCACCGGCAACAAGCTCGCCGACAAGCAGTACCACCGCTTCACCGGCTACATCGGCAACCTGAAGACCGAGACCCTCGCCCAGGCGCTTGAGCGCCATCCCGAGCGCGTCATCGAGACCGCCGTCAAGGGCATGCTGCCGAAGAATCCGCTCGGCCGTGCCATGTACCGCAAGCTCAAGGTCTACAAGGGCTCCGAGCATCCGCACGCCGCCCAGCAGCCGCAGCAGCTGGATATCTAAGAGACATCACATGGCAATCCAGCAGAACTACGGCACCGGCCGCCGCAAGTCCTCCACCGCCCGCGTGTTCCTGCGCAAGGGCGCTGGCAACATCGTCGTCAACCAGCGTCCGCTGGATGAGTTCTTCGGTCGCGAGACCGCGCGCATGATCGTGCGCCAGCCGCTCGAGCTGACCCAGTCGACCGACAAGTTCGACGTCGTGGTCACTGTCGCCGGCGGCGGCATCACCGGCCAGGCCGGTGCGATCCGCCTGGGCATCGCCCGCGCGCTGGTCGAGTACGACGAAACCCTGAAGTCCGAGCTGCGCAAGGCTGGCTTCATGACCCGCGACGCCCGTGAAGTCGAGCGTAAGAAGGTCGGCCTGCACAAGGCACGTCGCGCTACCCAGTTCTCCAAGCGCTAATTTCTGCGCTAAAATTGATTGCATAGCCCCGTCGCCAAGCGGTAAGGCACCTGACTCTGACTCAGGCATTCGGTGGTTCGAATCCATCCGGGGCTGCCATATCAAACAAGAAGCCCGCCGCAAGGCGGGTTTTTTGTTGTCTGCGTGTCTGGTCTGGTGGCCGCGCTACGTACTGTGGCTGGTAATGGGGACGCCTTGAATGTGGGTAGGAGCGAGCTTGCTCGCGACCGGTGCGACCTGCGCGCGACCGCTATCGCGAGCACGCCCGCTCCTACAATGCAAAGCCCATCGCCTCGTGTGCCGCGAGGCGGTTACAATTGAAACTAATGCGCCCTCGCGCTCGAATCTGGAGTTTCGATGAAGCTTGGTTCCCTGAAGGAAGGTGGTCGTGACGGCACGCTGGTCGTGGTTTCGCGTGATCTGTCGCGCGCCGTGCGCGCCACCGGCATCGCTGAAACGATGCAGCGTGCACTCGAGGACTGGTCCAACACCGCTCCGCGCCTGAACGCCCTGTACGACGCGCTCAATGCGGGCAGCGCAGACGGTGCCTTCGACGTGGACCTGGCCGCCATGGCTGCACCGTTGCCGCGCGCCTACGAATTCGTCGATGGCTCGGCCTACCTGCCGCACGTCGAGCGCGTCCGCCGCGCCCGTGGCGCCGAAGTGCCGGAGAGTTTCTACAGCGACCCGCTGATGTACCAGGCGGTCAGCGCCGGCTTCTATGGCCCGCGCGATCCGGTGCGCGTGCCGAGCGAGGACTATGGCATCGACCTGGAAGCCGAAGTGGTGATCGTCACCGACGACGTGCCGATGGCGGCGACGCCGGCGCAGGCGGCCGCGCACATCCAGCTGGTCGGCCTGGTCAACGACGTGTCGTTGCGCAACCTGATCCCGAACGAGCTGGCCAAGGGCTTCGGCTTCCTGCAGTCCAAGCCGCGCTCGGCGCTGAGCCCGGTGTTCGTCACCCCTGACGAGCTCGGCGATGCCTGGCAGGACAGCAAGGTGCACCTGGCATTGACCACGCACATCAATGGCGAATGGTTCGGCGCGCCGGAAGCGGGCGTGGACATGCAGTTCAGTTTTGCCCAGCTGGTGGCGCATGCGGCCAAGACCCGTCCGCTCTCGGCCGGCACCATCGTCGGCTCCGGCACGGTCGCCAACGAGGACACCTCGCTGGGTGCCTCGTGCTTCGCCGAGAAGCGCACTGTCGAGACGCTCGAGCACGGCAAGCCGCTGACGCCGTTCATGAGCTTCGGCGACGTGGTCCGCATCGAGATGCTGTCGCGCGATGGCGAAAGCGTGTTCGGCGCAATCGAGCAGCGCATCGAACGCGCCGGCTGATTAATTGCAGCAAGCGCAGCGGGCGATCCCGCTGCGTCGAAGTCGACCAGCGCCGCATGCGGCGAGGAGAGGGGACGTGGCAGAGCAACTGCGGCTGTATTCGTACTGGCGCTCCAGCGCGGCCTATCGCGTCCGCATTGGCCTGAACCTCAAGGGCCTTGCCTACGACACCGTGCCCGTGCACCTGTTGCGCGAGGGCGGCGAGCAGCACACGCCGGCGTTCCGCGAGGCCAATCCGCAGGGACTGGTGCCGGTGCTGCAGCACGGCGATCGCCTGATGCGGCAATCGGTGGCGATCCTGGAATACCTCGACGAGACCTGGCCGCAGCCGCCGCTGCTGCCGTCCTCGGCGCGCGATCGCCAGCGCGTGCGCGCGCTGTCGCAGCTGGTTGCATGCGACATCCATCCGCTCAACAACCTGCGTGTCCTGCGCTTCTTCGACCGCAGCTGGCACGTGCCGCAACCCGAGCGCGACAACTGGGTGCTGCACTGGATCGAAGAGGGCTTCACCGCCCTGGAGGCGATGCTGGCCGACCATCCTTCGACCGGGCGCTTCTGCGAAGGCGACCTGCCGACCCTGGCCGACTGCTGCCTGGTGCCGCAGGTGTACAACGCGCGCCGTTTCGGCGTGGACCTGGCGAAGTATCCGACGATCGTGCGGATCGAGCAGGCCTGCCTGGCGCTGCCGGCATTTGATGCGGCACGTCCGGAGCGGCAGCCCGATGCGCCGGAGGAAGTGGCGGCCTGACGGCCTGCCATGACGCAGGAGCGAGCAAGCCCGCTCCTGCAGACGAAGCGGTTACTGCGTAACCGCGTCGTAGACCTCGGCGTAGGGATCGTGCTCGCCGGTGGAGCCTTCCGAGAGACGGAACTTCAGCGACAGGCCTTCGCGCGAGTCGGCGGCCTTGAGCGCTTCTTCCATGTCGATCCGGCCTTCCTTGTGCAGGCGGAACAGGCACTGGTCGAACGATTCCATGCCTTCTTCCAGCGAGGCTTCCATCGCCGGCTTGATCTCGTGAACCTGGCCACGGCGCATCAGGTCGCGCACGTGCGGGGTGTTGATCAGCACTTCCGCCGCCGGCAGGCGGCGGCCGTCGCTGCCGACGACCAGTCGCTGGCTGACCACCGCGCGCAGGTTCAGCGCCAGGTTCATCAGCACGTTCTTGTGCGCGGCCTCGGGGAAGAAGTTGAGGATGCGCTCGAGCGTCTGGTCGGCGTTGTTGGAGTGCAGCGTCGCCAGGCACAGGTGACCGGTTTCGGCGAAGGCGATCGCCGCTTCCATCGTGGTCGCGTCGAGGATTTCGCCGATCAGGATCACGTCCGGCGCTTCACGCATCGCGTTCTTCAGCGCGTTGTGGAAGGCGTGCGTGTCGAGGCCGACTTCGCGCTGATTGACGATCGACTTCTTGTGCTTGTGCAGGTACTCGATCGGATCCTCGATGGTGAGGATGTGTCCCGAGATATTGCTGTTGCGGTAGTCGATCATCGACGCCAGCGTGGTCGACTTGCCCGAGCCGGTGGAGCCGACGATCAGCACCAGGCCACGCGGGGCCATGATGATGTCCTTGAGCACCTGCGGCAGCTGCAGTTCCTCGATCGACGGAATCACGCTGCGGATGGCACGGATCACCATGCCGACTTCGCCGCGCTGCTTGAACACGTTGATGCGGAAACGGCCGGCTTCGGGCAGGGCCAGGGCCATGTTCAGTTCGAGATCGCGCTCGAACAGCGGCACCTGCCCTTCGTCCATCAGCGAGTAGGCGATCTTCTTGACCATGCCCGGAGGCAGGCCCGTATTGCCCAAGGGGTACAGCCGGCCTTCGACCTTGATGTACACCGGCGCGCCAGTCGTCAGGAACATGTCCGACGCATTCTTTTCCGTCATCAGCTTCAGGAAATAGCCGATGTCCATACTGCAACCCCTTTTGTGACCTACAGCCAGACCGCAACGACGTGTACCGTTGCAACCTCGCCAGCGGCTTCCGACAATGGCCGGGCATCAAACCACAAGGCACGGCCTCCCCAATGCGCCCAAGCTTCGCACAAATCCGTTTCCATCTGCTGGCAGCAGTTCTCGCTTCCGCACTCTCAGCCTGCGCTTCGCTGCCGCCACCGACCAGCGAGCTGGCTGCCGCCCGCCAGGCGGTGACCCGGGCCGAGGGCGCCGACGCCGACCAGTACGCGCCGCAGGACCTGGGGGTCGCCCGCAATGGCCTGAGCCAGGCCCAGGCGGCGATGAGCTCCGGCGACGAGGACGCGGCGCGCAGGTTCGCCCTGGCCGCGGCCGCCGATGCCGACTTGGCCTGGGCCAAGAGCCGGGAAGCCCTGGCCACCGCCGAGGTCAACCAGCGCCGCGGAGAAGTGAGCCAATTGCGCCAGCGCCTGCAGGGAGAGCAGCCTTGAACCGTCTGTCCGTACTGGGCCTGGCCCTGCTGGTCGCCCTCGCCACGGCGCCGGCCGCCGCCGCCGACAATCCCGATGCCGCCCGTTTGTCGCAGCGCCTGACCGCGCTCGATGCCGACCCCCAGCTCAACCCGTTCGCCGCCTACGAGCGGCTGGCGGCGCGGCAGGCGGTCGACACCTTGAACCAGGCCGCCAAGCGCGATCGCGCGGCCGCCCTGTACGTGGCTGAACGCCGGGTCCAGGTGGCCGAAGCCATTGCCCGCAGCGATGCGATGCAGCGCGAGATCGACCGTCTCGACCGCGAGCGCAGCGAACTGCTGGTTGAAGCCAGCCGCCAGGACGCCGCCCGCGCCCGTGCCGAGACCGAGCGCCTGCGCCTCCAGGCGCAGATGCAGGCCGAGGAAGCCGAACGCCTGCGCGTGCAAAGCGAAGCCGATGCGGCGTCGCTGCAGGACGTCGAGACCGCGCTGAAGGGCGTGGCCGGTGCCCAGACCGCGCGCCTCAATGCCGCCCGCGATCGTCAGGCCAAGCTGGCTCGCGAAGAGGCCGAGCTCACCACCGGCGGCAAGCTGCCCAGTGCCAAGCGCGACAGCCGCGGGGAAGTGTTCGCCTTGCCGAAGGACAGCTTTGGCTCGGGCAAGGCGGCTCTGAGCGGCGGCGGCGACACCACGGTCAAGACCGTGGCCGCCTACGCACAGGCGTCCTCGTCGCCGGCGGTGAAGGTCGAGGCCACCGGCAGTGACGCCAAGCTGGCCCAGCGCCGGGCAGAAGCGGTGCGCGATGCACTGGTCGCTGGCGGCGTCCCGGCAGGCAAGGTCCAAGCCTCCGGTCGCAGCGGCAAGGGTGATCGTGTCGACGTGGTGGTTCAGTCGAAGTAACCCCGCAAACGGGCGCGCGGACTAACGGAAATTCAACTACCGGGCGCCCATTCACAGGCGCCCGGCGACCCTCGCCAAGCTGACTGCGACAGGGTGCGCGAAGTCGCCAGATTCAGGCACGTGGAGGCCTTGCCGACCGCAAATGGGAGGAGTAGGGTCGGTTATCCAAGCGGCCTGTTTTCCGCTTGGCGATGAGCCAGGTCGATGACGCCAACAGCCCTTGCGCAGGATCCAGCGGCCCCACGCTCCATGGTGGTCGGCCTGTGCGAAGCCGGCCCTTTCCCGAGCGATCTGGTCCCGACCGATTTCGTTGTACCCCACGACCCCGCTACGCCCTGGTCTCACGACCGGGGCGTTTTCGTTTGCGGGGCCTTCCGCATGGTCCGCGGCCGTCCGGCCGCGGGATCACGAAACCGCTGAAGGAGGCTTTACATGTTCGAAGAACGACCGCAGCCAGAGATCGACGCGCTGATGAAGAGCAACCCGGAATTCAAGCAGCTCTATCAGCGCCACAAGGATCTCGACAAGAAGGTGATGGACGCCGAACTCGGCGTACTGCCTATCGATGACATGACACTTGCGCAGATGAAGCGCGAAAAGCTGGCTGCGAAGGACCGCCTGGTCCGCCTGTACGACACTCAACATCACTGAGCTTCCTCAGCCCACCCACTTCCTCGCCGCGGATGGCGACTTCCTCGTCGGTCTCTCCATCCGCGTCTCCCGGAACCGGGGCGGCTGCTGGCAACGGCAGCCGCCCCGGTGCGAAGGAAAGCGGGGAGTCTTAAACTCCCCGCATGACAATCCATCAATCCGTACTCGAACTGGTCGGCGCCACGCCGATCATCAAGGCTCAGCGCCTGGACACCGGCGTCTGCGAGCTCTTCCTCAAGCTTGAGTCACAGAACCCCGGCGGCTCGATCAAGGACCGCATCGGCCTGTCGATGATCGAGGCGGCGGAGAAGGCCGGCCGCATCAAGCCCGGCGACACCCTGGTTGAAGGCACCGCCGGCAATACCGGCATCGGCCTGGCGCTGGTGGCGCAGCAGAAGGGCTACAAGCTGATCCTGGTCGTCCCGGACAAGATGAGCCGGGAGAAGATCTTCAACCTCAAGGCGATGGGCGCGCAGGTCGTGCTGACCCGCTCGGACGTTGCCAAGGGCCATCCCGACTACTACCAGAACCTGGCCGAGCGCCTGGCCCGCGAAACCCCGGGCGCCTACTTCATCAACCAGTTCGGCAACCCGGACAACCCGGCCGCGCACGAGTTCGGCACCGGCCCGGAGATCCTCGGGCAGATGGCCGATGTCGGCGGCGTCGACGCGGTCGTGTTCGGCTGCGGCAGCTCGGGGACGATGACCGGCCTGTCGCGGTGCTTCGCCGAGAAGTCGCCCGGTACCGAGCTGGTGCTGGCCGACCCGGTCGGCTCGATCCTCGAGGAATACATCAATCGCGGCACGATCTCGGAGAAGTCGGCCAGCTGGATGGTCGAGGGCATCGGCGAGGATTTCCTGCCGCCGATCTCCGACTTCACCCGTGTGAAGAAGGCGTACGCGATCACCGACAAGGAAAGCTTCCTGACCGCGCGCGAGCTGCTGGAAAAGGAAGGCATCCTCGGCGGTTCATCGACCGGCACGCTGCTGGCCGCGGCGCTGAAGTACTGCCGCGAGCAGACCACGCCGAAGAAGGTGCTGGTGTTCGTCTGCGACACCGGCAACAAGTACCTGTCGAAGATGTACAACGACTACTGGATGCTCGACAACGGCTTCCTGGAGCGCAAATCCAGCGGCGACCTGCGCGACCTCATCCTGCGCCCGTATTCGCAGCGCGACACCGTCGTGGTCGGACCCAACGACCTGCTGGTCACGGCCTACCAGCGCATGAAGCTCTACGACGTCTCGCAGCTGCCGGTGATGGATGGCGACAACATCGTCGGCATCGTCGATGAAAGCGACGTGCTGCTGCACGTGTACGGCGACGAGTCGCGCTTCCGCGACCCGGTGTCCACCGCGATGGTCAGCAAGCTCGACAAGATCGACGTCGGCTCGCCGATCGAGACGCTGCTGCCGGTGTTCGATCGCGGCCATGTCGCGATCGTCGTCGACAACGACAAGTTCCTCGGCCTGATCACGCGCATCGACCTGCTCAACTTCCTGCGCCGGCGCGTGCAGTGATGAACGCCGCGGCGGCGAGCGAGCGCTGGCTGCCGGGCGACCGCCTGCCCGACGTGCGCCTGCGCGCGCACGACGGCAGCAGCCAGACACTGCACGCCGAATTCGCCGGCGCGCCCCTGTGGCTGGCGACGCCGGTCGATGAAGCGGCCGCCCGCGCGCTGCCGACGCCGCCTGCCGGCGTGGTCGCGCTCTGCGTCGGTGCCGATGCTGCACTCCCGCCACCGGCGCCGTGGCAGGCCTTTACCGCCGACACGCGCTGGTGCGCGGCACTGGGCTGCGGACTGTTGTGGCAAGCCGATGCAAACCTGCGCTTGCAGGCTTGCCACGCGTTGCCGTTGACCGTGGCGCCGATGCCGCCGGCGGCAGCACCTGCGCTGTCGCCGACGCAGACGGGCCTGATCGCGCCGATCCTGCAGGTGCCCGATGTGTTCGAGCCGGAGCTGTGTGCGGCGCTGATCCGCCACCTCGAGATCGATTGCGGCGGTGGCGATGTCTCGGCCGTCCTGGTGCTGGAGGACGGCCAGCAACGCCTGCAGGTCGATCCGTCGATCAAGCAGCGCCGCGAGGTCATCCCGCGCGATCCGGCGCTCGAAGCGCGCATGCACGAGCGGCTGATGCGACGCGCGCTGCCGGAGATCGCGCGGGTATTCAATTTCGAAGTGCGCCGGCGTGACCCGTTCAAGCTGCTGGCCTATCCGCAAGGCGCGGGTTACTTCCGCGCCCACCGCGACAACGAGACCCCCGACGTCGCGCATCGCCGCTTCGCGCTGTCGGTAAACCTCAACCAGGGCGACTACGAGGGCGGCGAATTCCGCTATCCGGAGTTCGGCCTGAGCCGGTTCTCGCCGGTCACCGGCGCCGCGCTGGTGTTTTCGTGCTCGATGCTGCACGAGGTGCTGCCGGTCGAGCGCGGCACGCGTTATGCGATGACGACGTTCCTGGCGTGATGTCGCGCCCCATGCGGGGCGAACGCTCAACCTCGCGGTCGCAGCCGCTCCAGCAGATCCGCCGTGCCCGTCTGCGCGATCGCACGCTCAGCCCATTGCAGGCCTTCGGCGATGGCGTCGGCGTGCCGGGTCGCCGCCGCGGCCAGCTCACGGCGGCGAGCGTCGGCATCGAAATGCACCGCATCGTCCTTGGCGTAGCGACTGAGCAGCCTGGACCCGGCGATCCGCTGGACCCAGTCCGCGGGCACCGCCAGGCCATAGTGCGCAGCCAACCGTGCGGTCGCGCCGGCCGGATCGGCGATGACCCTGGCGAAGTCGAGGTCCAGCAGCCGTGGAGCGATGGCCGGGTCGCCGGCCAGGCGCTGCCAGCGCAGTTGCTCGGCCAGCCAGGCCCGGGCCAGGCGCTCGCCATCGGTGGTTGCGCTGGCGAGATCGAGTGACTGCAGCCGCAGCGGCTCGGTGTCGAACACCCCGGCCTTGAGCTGCTCGTCGCGGAGCATGGTCGCCAGCCAGGTCTGCAGATCCACCCACAGCAGGCAGGCCCGGCCGCCCTCGGCCAGCAGCGTCGGCGCGAGGGTCGTGACCACGCTGGTCGGCTTGACCACGATCGCGGCGGTGTCGGCAAAGCCGCGGGCCAGCAGGGAAACCACCGGGACCCGCCACGAGTCGGTAGCCGGGTCTCCCCGGCCATGGGCCAGGGTCAGCAAGGGCAGGGGCTCGCGCAGGCCGAGGACGCCGGGGATCAGGTCCAGCAGCCGGCTTACCAGCGAGGAGCCGCAATGGCCGATGTGGAACAGCCAGTGCAGCGGCAGCCCGTCCGGCCTGTCGGCCACGGCAGCGTCCACCTCGGCCCGCGACAGCACCCACCCGGAGACCTCGCGGTGCTGCATCGCCCGGCGGTCGAGGAAGCTGGCCCGCTGGTAGTCCCCGGGCTCGAAGTGCAGCACCCAGGCCTGAGCCTGAACCGGATCGAAGGCGAACAGCGGATAGGCTGCATTGCGACTGAAGTCGCCTGGCAGACGGCTGGGAGCAGTCATGGGCGATGTTAGAATCGGCGGCCGCCCATGCTAGCGGAACTGGAAGGACTTGATGACCGATAGACACGCCGGAGGCGGGGCCCACAAGCCCGGCTTGGGGACGCTTGCGATCCACGCCGGACAATCGCCGGACCCGACCACGGGTGCGGTGATGACGCCGATCTATGCCACCTCGACCTATGCGCAGGCCAGCCCGGGCGTGCACCAGGGCTTTGAGTACTCGCGCAGCCACAACCCGACCCGCTTCGCCTACGAGCGTTGCGTGGCCGGTCTGGAAGGCGGCAGCCGCGGCTTCGCGTTCGCTTCGGGCCTGGCGGCGACCTCGACCATCCTGGAGCTGCTCGACACGGGCAGCCATGTCATCGCCATGGACGACGTCTATGGCGGCACCTATCGCCTGTTCGAGCGCGTCCGTCGCCGCTCGGCAGGACTGGATTTCAGCTGGGTCGACCTGAGCGACACGGCAGCCTTCGAGGCGGCGATCCGCCCCGAAACCAAGATGGTCTGGATCGAGACGCCGACCAACCCGCTGCTGAAGCTGGTCGACATCGCCCAGATCGCGGCGATCGCGCGCAAGCGCGGTTTGATCGTCGTGGTCGACAACACTTTCAGTTCGCCGATCCTGCAGCGCCCGCTCGAGCTGGGCGCGCACATCGTCATGCATTCGGCGACCAAGTACCTCAATGGTCACTCCGACATCGTCGGCGGCATGGCCGTGGTCGGCGACGATGCTGAAATCGCCGAGCAGATGGGTTTCCTGCAGAATGCCATCGGCGGCGTGCAGGGTCCGTTCGACAGCTTCCTGGCGTTGCGTGGCTTGAAGACGCTGCACCTGCGCATGAAGGCGCATTGCGAGAATGCGCAGGCGCTGGCGGAGTGGCTCGAGGGTCACCCGGCGATCGAGAAGGTGCTTTACCCGGGCCTGAAGTCGCATCCGCAGCACGAGCTGGCGAAGCGGCAGATGGATGGGTTTGGCGGGATGGTGAGCATCTACGTCAAGGGCGGCGAAGCGGCCGCGCGGCGCATGATGGAGCGCTGCGAGCTGTTCGCCATCGCCGAGTCACTGGGCGGCGTGGAAAGCCTGATCAACCATCCGGCGATCATGACGCATGCGTCGGTGCCGGCGGAGCGGCGGGCTGCACTGGGGATTACCGACAATCTGGTGCGCCTGAGCGTCGGCGTTGAAGATCTGGACGATCTGCGGATCGAGCTTGAGCGGGCGCTAGACGCGAAGTGACCAGCCAGTTCAGTGGAAACTCGAAATGATCTCGTCGAAGGGGAGCAATGGGCTTCCAGGCATCGTCGACGTCGTTGACTCCGAAGATGCGCGCTACTCGCCTCCCAACCAGGATTGGCGACGGGCAAACTGGACGTTGCAGTGCCAGCTGGCGGAAACCCAGCACACGCTGCATCAGGTTCGCGCAGAGCTCGATCGGACGATAGAAAGCCGATCCTGGCGCTTGACCCGGTTTCTTCGGAATGGTCTGGACGGTTTGCGGAGGTTGCGCTCCGGCGTCACGGTGCAGCAGGCGGGACCGCCGCGCCTGCGCTCGGTGACCGAGTTCGCCGAAGCTCGCCCGAGGCCTGAGCAACATCGGTTGCTGCTGGTGGATGTAACTGAGCTTGCAATCGAGAATCTTCAGGGCGGAATACAGCACACGGTAAAGGGCATCCTCTCCGAATGGCTGCTGTCGCCACCTGCAGGCTGGCAAGTCGTGCCGGTCCAGTTGACGCGCGAAGGCACGTACGTTTCGGCGTCCGGCGATCTGCGGCACCTGTTCGGATCATTCGCCGACCCGCATGCGGGTCGGCAAATCGATGTCGGGCGCGGCGATGTATTCCTCGGCCTGGATCTGCTGCGAGATCATGCCGGCACTTTTCGTGTCGCGCTGGAGAAGCTCCGGTCGAAACAGGTCCATGTGGAGATCGTCGTGTACGACCTGCTACCGGTGGACCTGCCGCATTGCGTCCCCGGGTACATCAGCGAATCGTTTCTGGAGTGGTTGGCGGCGGTGGGTGACCTGGCTGACGGCGTGGCATGCATCTCGCAAGCCGTGGCACAGCGTTTCGCTGCATGGCTATCTGCCCGCGACGGCAGAAAGGCCGGCATCTCGATCTCGAGTTTCCGGCTCGGGGCTCCGGCTCCTGCATCAGTCAATGCGGGCAGGCGGGCGCGCAGGCTCGATGGCGCGTCGTTTCTGATGGTCGGAACGGTTGAGCCACGCAAGGGCTATGTAGATGCCCTCAACGCGTTCGAACGGATATGGAGTACGGCCGAAGGTGCCGACGTCACGCTGACCATCGTCGGTCGCTACGGTTGGGGGTTGCCGGAATTCCTCGCCAGACTGGAGTCGCACCCGCAGATGGGGCGCAGGCTGTTCTGGCTGAGGCGTGCAACCGATGAAGACGTCCAGGCTTGCTACGACACAGCTGATGCGCTGTTGTTCTGTTCCTACGGCGAAGGATTCGGCCTGCCCATTGTCGAAGCGGCGCAACACGGCCTGCCGTTGATCCTGCGTGATCTCCCTGAGTTCCGCGAAGTCGCGGGGGACGGCGCCTACTTCTTCCGCAGCCAGGCAGAAGAGGGTATCCAGGCCGCCATCGGCCACTGGCGTGAGCTGATGCGCGCCGGCCAGGCGCCCATGCCGCGCGACGATATCGCAATCACCTGGGAGCAGAGTGCCGATCAGTTGTTGGTCGCGGTCGGATCCAACCTGGACGCCGGATGATGCGTACTCAATCCGCGTGGCCGCTGCAGCCTGCTTCGTATCATGGACGCGCACCGGTGCATTCGTTGGTTGCGCCAAGGACATATCAATGAAAGATCTATTGTTGGCTGTTTGGCGATATCGCTATTTCGTCATTTCCTCGATCAAGAATGAACTGCGGCTCCGATTCATCCGGAGCAAGCTGGGTGGCCTGTGGATGATCATTCATCCGCTTGCGCAGGTTCTGATCTTCGCCACCATCCTCTCGGAAGTTCTGTCCGCGAAGCTGCCTGGTATCGACAACAAGTACGCCTACGCTTTGTATCTGATGTCAGGAACCCTGGGTTGGGCATTGTTCTCCGATGCCATCACCCGATCGCTGACGCTGTTCATCGACAACGGCGGCCTCATGAAGAAGATGGCCTTTCCGCGCATCTGCCTTCCGCTGATTGCTGGCGGCGTCGTGCTCGTCAACAGTGTCCTGCTGCTCCTGGCCATATTCATCGTGTTCGCCGCGATGGGTCACTTTCCGGAGGGCCAGGTAATCTGGTTGCCGGCCCTGATGCTGTTGACCCTGGGCCTGGCAATGTCGATCGGCATGTTGCTTGGCGTCTTCAATGTGTTCATGCGCGATATCGGCCAGGTTGTCCCCGTGATCATGCAGGCTTGGTTCTGGCTGACTCCCATCGTCTACAACATCAATATTCTTCCGGAGCGGGCAACCCAGTGGTTCAAGTACAACCCGCTCTATCCGTTGATTACCAGCTACCAGAACGTGCTGCTTTACAACAAGCCGCCGGTATGGGGTGAGTTGCTTTGGCTTGCCCTGGGTACGGGCGTCCTGGTTGTGGCTTCGCTGGTGGTGTTTCGTCGCGCCAGCCCTGAAATGGTGGATGCCCTGTGAGTGGTGAGCTGAGAGTCGAAGGTGTTGGCAAGGCCTATCGCGTCTGGAGCAGCGAGTGGTTGCGGGCAGCCAACTGGTTTGGATTGCCGGCGCAACCGCGCGAGGAGCACTGGGTGCTGCGCGACGTTTCCTTTTCGATTGCGCCGGGCGAAGCCATTGGCGTCATCGGGCAGAATGGCGCCGGAAAGAGCACGTTGCTGAAGCTGATCACAGGCACAGCGCAGCCTACGGAGGGGCGAGTGACCAGGACAGGCCGCGTGGCCGCGATCCTGGAGCTGGGAATGGGCTTCAATCCGGAACTGACTGGTCGCCAGAACGCATTCCATTCCGCCGGGCTCATGGGCTACACCCAGAGTCAGATCGAGGCGGCAATGCAGTCCATCGAGGACTTCGCCGAGGTGGGCGAGTACTTTGATGAGCCGGTCAGAACCTATTCGAGCGGCATGCAAGTCCGCGTCGCGTTCGCCGTGGCAACCGCCTTCACGCCGGATCTGTTGATCGTTGACGAGGCGCTGTCCGTCGGCGACAGCTACTTCCAGCACAAGAGCTTCGACCGGATGCGGAAGTTCCGCGACCAGGGCGTGTCGATCATGCTCGTTTCGCACAGCCTGGGTGACGTGAAAACCCTGTGTGATCGGGTGATCCTGCTGGACAAGGGTGAAGTCCTCAAGGACGGCACTCCTGACGAAGTCATCGACTACTACAACGCGCTCATCGCGCGAAAAGAGAACGAGAAACTATCGGTCGAGCAGCGGCGTGACAAGGATGGCTGGGTCATGACCCGCAGCGGCAATGGCAAGGCCAGGGTGCGCAGCATCAAGCTCGTCGATGCCGCGAGTGGCCAGAACGTTTCCCTCGCCATGGTCGGGCAGAAACTCCGCCTCGTGCTCGAAGCCGAAGTCTGCGTCGATCTGCCGCAACTCGTGCTCGGGTTCATGCTTCGTGACAAACAAGGTCACGTCATCTGGGGCAGCAACACCTGGCACACGGACCAGATCCAGGAGGATGTACGGGCCGGAGAGGTTGTCACCTACACGCTGGACTTCACCTGCCGTCTGGGGCCGGGTTCCTACTCGGTTTCGCCCGCACTGGTGAGCAGCGATACCCATCTGAACGACAACTTCGAGTGGGTCGACAACCTGATCGTATTCGAGGTCATGAATGCCGGGCAGCCTGTATTCATCGGCTCCAACTGGTTGGATGCGTCGTTCGCCGTAGTGCGTGACGAGGCTCCGCCCTTCACTTCCACATCCGGCGAAAAGCCGACGGAATGAGTCACAGATGTTGATCTCTTACGCACAGAATTTCGAGGATGTCATGCTCTGGCGTGCTTTGCGGCATGTCGACCAGGGCTGCTATATCGACGTGGGAGCACAGGACCCCGATTTCGATTCGGTGAGTCGGATGTTTTATGAGCATGGGTGGCGTGGCGTCAACGTCGAGCCGGTCGATGCTTACGCAGCCAAGCTGCGCGCTCGCCGACCCGACGAGCTCGTTATCCAGGTGGCGGTCAGCGATAACCCCGGAATCCTCCAGTTCTTCGACATTACCGAGACTGGCTTGAGCACGACGGATGCGGCCATCGCCGAGGAGCATCGGACCGCCGGTTTTTCGGTGAATGAAGTCCAGGTGTCGTCGATCACGCTGGACGAAGTATTCGACCGCGTCGCTGGTCGCGAAGTGCATTGGTTGAAGATCGACGTCGAGGGTGCCGAGGCGAAGGTGATCCATAGCTGGACCAGCCAGGTTCGGCCGTGGGTGGTGGTGATTGAAAGCACGCGTCCCCTGAGCACGGAGCCAACCCACGATCAATGGGACGCCGACGTGCTTGCGAAGGGGTATACGTTCGCCTACTTCGATGGTTTGAACCGCTTCTACGTCAGTGACGCCCACCCTGAACTCCTGTCCTCCTTCGAGTGTGCTCCCAACGTCTTTGATGGGTTCGTGTTCGGCCCGGAGTCGTCGTTCTGTCTTGCAGCCCGGGTTCAGTCGACGGCGCAGATCAACAACCTCCAGAGCGAACATCAGCAGGTAGTCCACGCGCTCCAGCTTGAATCGGATGAACGGCTCGCGGACCTGAAGACCCAAAAGGTCAATGTGGAAGCGCTGAATCGTGAGCTGAACGAGCGGGTCGGCGAGCTGAGCGCCCAACAGGCGATGGTCTCGGCACTCAGGGCTGAGCTCGAGGAGCGCATTGCGGTACTGCAGGCCGAACACCAGATGGTGGAGCTGCTGAAGGTCGAGTACGCCCAGGCACAGTCCGTCACGGAGGCTTGCCGCGCCGAGTTGAATCATTTCCGGCATGAGGCTCATGTGCATCGCACAACCGTTCTTGCCATGGAGAACAGTCGTTCGTGGCGAATCACGGCGCCGTTACGGAAAGGGACCGGGCTGCTCAGGCGCCTGCGGCATTCTCCAAGGCAGCTGCTGAGCGATTCAGTCGCGGCGAGTATGCGACCGGTCTTGCGTCACCCCCGCCTTGGGCCGCTCGTCAATGCGGCCGTCAAGCGAGTGCCACCACTGCACGCGCGCCTCAGGCGCATGGCGCAGTACCGGGGCATGGTGAATCTCAAAGAGCTGGCAGTTGTCGAAGCTCCACGGTCATCGAGCCAGGTGGGGCATTTCGGCGGGATGAATGAAGCCGACGCATCAAAGCACTTGTCGACGAGAGCGCGTTTGTTGTTTGCGCGCCTGGTCGCGGAACAGGAATCTAGGGGACAGTAATGCGTATCGTCATGGACCTGCAGGGGGCGCAGTCTGAGAGCCGTTATCGCGGAATCGGACGCTATACGCTTTCGTTGGCGCAAGCGGTGGCCCGGCGAAATCGAGGTCACGACATTCACGTTTCTCTCAATGGCGCATTCGAGGATACGCTGGCTTCGGTCCGTCAGGCCCTTGGCGGACTTGTTCCTTCCGGGAACATCCATGTCTGGCAGGTGCCGTTGCCGGTGCGTGGGATGGATCGCGAGAATGCACGCAGGATCAACCATGCCGAACTGATCAAGGAAGCCGGCATGCTTGCCTTGGCTCCTGATCTGATCCATGTCTCCAGTCTGTTCGAAGGGTATGTGGACAGCTCGGTGACAAGCGTCAATCGATTGGTCCACGTGCCGACGATTGTCACTCTGTACGACATGATTCCGTTGCTGAATCCAGAGGTGTACCTCAACCCGGATCCTCAGTACAAGGCGTACTACGAAGGAAAGCTCGAGCACCTCAAGCGAGCGGACGCGTTGCTGGCGATCTCCGATAGTTCGGCCGGCGAGGCGACCAATGCGCTGGGTTTCGATCCTGCTCGCGTGTTCAACATCTCGGCCGCGTGCGATTCGAACTTCGTCCAGTTACCGAAGAATGCGCCGTCCCTGCGCCTGGTGAAGGAGAAGTACGGTCTGGGGACCGATTTCATCCTCTACACCGGTGGTTCCGATGAGCGCAAGAACCTGCAGCGCCTTGTCGACGCGTACGGCCAGCTGGAGCCTCGGCAGCGCGGAAAGTGTCAGCTCGTACTGGCAGGCCGGATGCATCACCCGCACATCCTGGAACTCCAGTCGCGCGCGGCGGCGGCAGGCCTCGCGCCGGAAGAGCTTATTTTCACTGGTTACGTGTCAGACCATCATCTGGTTGCGCTCTACAACCTCTGCCGTTTCTTCATTTTCCCGTCATGGCATGAAGGGTTCGGCCTGCCGGTCCTTGAGGCCATGTCCTGCGGTGCCGCCGTGCTGGCGGCCGACGCCTCAAGCGTCAAGGAGATCGTGCACGAGCGGGCTGCGCTGTTCGACCCCTTCGACGTCGCTTCGATTCGGGAGCGGATGGCGCATTTCCTCGATAGTGACGACGACCTCGACAAGCTTCGGAGGTATTCGATCGATCGCGCCAGGGACTACTCATGGGACTCAGTCGCCGATCGCTTCCTGGATGCGTGCGAGCGTACGCACGCTGCGGCTGAGCGCCCGGCCGATCGCCCCGATGCAGTGGATGCGCTGGTGTGCGCTCTGGCGCATAGCGAATTTGAAGACGTCGCAGAAGTGGCCGCGTTGGCCGATTCAATCGACAGGTCGGTTGCGCCGGCCAAGCGCAAGATCATGGTCGATGTGACTGAGCTGGCAGCCCATGACTACAAGACGGGGATCCAGCGCGTCACCCGGGCGATCGTCTCGGAGTGGATGGTGAACCCCCCCGGCGATTATCAGGTCCAGCTCGTCCGGATCGACCGCGCATCGCGCAGGTACGTCTGCGCCAATGAGTATGCTTCCGCCCATGGTGCCGCTGGAGAGCTGACCGACACGCCCCTCGTATGCCACGCAGGAGACGTTTTCCTGGGCCTGGATCTGGTGGGTGATTGTGTTCCGTTCGCACCGGAGTGGTTCCAGTACTTCCACAACGCAGGCGTCACCGTGGCATTCGTCGTCTACGACATCCTGCCGGTTCGCCACCCCGAGTGGTGGCCGGGACAAGGTGGGCGGCACCATGAGCGATGGTTGCGTACGGTGGCAGGCGCTTCGGACAAGCTGCTTTGCATCTCCAAGGCGGTTGCCGACGACGTGGTGCAGTGGCTCGACGAGCAGGGAGTTGAGCGCCGCCCGGAGATCTCCTGGTTCCATCTGGGGGCGGATATTCACCAGAGTGCGCCGACCAAGGGCGTTCCGGACCACGGACCCCAGTTGCTCGAGCGTCTGCGCACGGCCGAGAGTTTCCTGATGGTGGGCACGTTGGAGCCACGCAAGGGGCACGCTCAGGTGCTCGCGGCGTTCGAGCAGCTTTGGGCGGAGGGTGGCGACCAGATTCTGGTCATCGTCGGCAAGCAGGGTTGGCTGGTCGATGAGCTCTGCGACGCTCTTCGTGAGCATCCAGAACTCGACTCCCGCCTGTTCTGGCTCTCCGGCATCAGCGACGACTATCTGGATGAGATCTACGCCGCCTGCAGTTGCCTGCTGGCGGCCTCCGAGGGAGAGGGGTTCGGTCTCCCCCTGATCGAGGCTGCGCACCGGCACATGCCGGTCCTGGCGCGGGACCTCCCCGTCTTCAAGGAGGTCGCCGGTGACCATGCCTACTATTTCAGCGGGACGGAGCCCGAGGACGTCAAGCAGGCGGTCAGGTCCTGGGTGGAGCTGTATCGGCAAGGGGCGCACCCCAGTACCGACGGGTTGCATTGGCTGACCTGGCAGCAGAGCGCGGGTATGCTGGCGCAGGCCCTGTTGGGAGGCGTGCCGGCACGCGGCGGGGCGGCGGACGGGGGGCATACCGGCGCGCCGGATGCAATATAATCCCGTTTTTTGCATACCAAGCAGCCGTTCGCGGCACTGGCGCCTGCGCCGGACGCCGACCGGCCAGTCCGGTTCGGTAGTCATTTTATGTATCGGCTCGAAGAGAGAACAATGAGCAACAAGAGCGCAATCATTACTGGAATCACGGGTCAGGACGGCGCGTACCTTGCGCAATTGCTCCTTGAGAAGGGTTACGTGGTTTACGGAACCTATCGTCGCTCCAGTTCGGTGAACTTCTGGCGGATCAGCGAGCTGGGGATCGAGCAGCACCCCAACCTGCACCTGGTGGAATACGATCTGACTGATCTTTCCTCGAGCATTCGACTGCTGCAGAGCACGCAGGCGGACGAGGTGTACAACCTCGCAGCGCAAAGCTTCGTTGGCGTTTCCTTTGATCAGCCGTTGACCACTGCGGACATCACCGGCATCGGTGCGGTCAACCTGCTGGAAGCAATTCGCATCGTCAACCCCAAGGCGCGCTTCTACCAGGCATCTACTTCGGAGATGTTCGGCAAGGTGCAGGCGATTCCCCAGGTCGAGGAGACGCCGTTCTATCCGCGCAGTCCCTATGGCGTGGCGAAGCTCTACGCGCACTGGATGACGGTGAACTACCGCGAGTCCTACGACATCTTTGCCGCCAGCGGCATCCTCTTCAATCACGAGTCCCCGCTGCGCGCGCGCGAGTTCGTGACCCGGAAGATCACTGACTCGATCGCCAAGATCAAGCTTGGCAAGCTGGATGTGCTCGAGCTGGGCAACATGGACGCAAAGCGCGACTGGGGCTTTGCCAAGGAGTACGTCGAAGGCATGTGGCGCATGCTGCAGGTCGACACGCCGGATACGTTCGTGCTCGCCACCAACCGCACCGAGACTGTTCGCGACTTCGTCAACCTGGCCGCCAAGGCCGCAGGCATCGAAATGGCCTGGCAGGGCGAGGCGGAGCACGAGCGCGGCCTCGATGCAAAGACCGGCAAGGTCATCGTGGCGGTGAACCCGAAGTTCTATCGCCCGGCCGAAGTGGAGCTGCTCATCGGCAATCCGGCCAAGGCCACCGAGAAGCTTGGGTGGAAGCCCAAGACCACGCTCGAGGAACTGAGCCGCATGATGGTCGAAGCGGATCTGCGCCGTAACGAACAGGGCTTCTCGTTCTAATGAGCAGTGTCGGCAAGCGCGTGCTGCTAACGGGGGCCAGCGGCTTCACCGGACGCTACATGGCAGTCGAACTCGCAAGCCGCGGCTATCAGGTCGTCGGACTCGGAGGGCGTGCGCCCGAGGGCCTGGAGCATCAGGATGCGGCGAACGCGCCGCTGTCCGACATGCTGCATGTGGACCTCCTGGATGCCGACGACTTGAAGCGCGTGCTCGCCGAGGTCCGGCCTCAGGTCGTGATCCACCTGGCGGCAGTGGCCTTCGTCGGCCACGGCAGCGCCAACGACTTCTACAACGTCAATCTGATCGGCACGCGCAACCTGCTCGAGGCGATTTCCTCGGCCGGCCAGGTGCCCGAGTGCGTCCTGCTGGCCAGCAGCGCGAACGTCTACGGCAACGCGTCGGAAGGCGCCCTCGCCGAGACCACGCCCGCTGCGCCTGCCAACGACTACGCCGTCAGCAAGCTGGCGATGGAGTACGCGGCGCGCCTGTGGAGCGACCGCCTGCCGATCGTACTGGCCCGCCCGTTCAACTACACCGGCGTGGGTCAGTCAGAGCAGTTCGTGATCCCCAAGATCGTGGCGCATTTCCGTCGCCGCGCGCCGAGCGTCGAGTTGGGCAACTTGGACGTATGGCGGGACTTCAGCGACGTCAGGGCAGTGGCAGGAGCTTACGCCAGGCTCATCCAGGCGCCGGACGCCATCGGGCAGGTGGTGAACGTCTGCTCCGGAACGGCCCACTCCCTGCGCGAAGTGATCTCACTGTGCGAAACGCTGACCGGCCATTCGATCCGCGTCGATGTGAACCCCGCGTTCGTAAGGGCGAGCGAAGTCAGGATGCTGCGTGGCGAGAACGACATTCTGCGTCGCCTGGTTGGCGATTGGAGCTGTCCGCCCCTGCGCGAGACGCTGGAGTGGATGCTTTCGGCCAACTGAGGCCTCGCGGTCGCCGTGTTCCGGCAGTAGTGCGCAAAGGGTTGCGAAGCATTTTCTATCCCGCCGCATGAGGCGTGGAAATCAATTTTGGGGAAAGTTATGTCCGTGATCGACAGTAGGGTGCTGGTAACGGGAGGCGCGGGCTTCTTGGGGTCCCATCTGTGCGACCGTTTGGTCGGCGCGGGGCACGATGTTCTGTGCGTCGACAATTTTTTCACCGGAACCCGGGCGAACGTACAGGGCCTGCTGGGCCACCCGCGCTTCGAGTTGATGCGTCACGACGTGACGTTCCCGCTCTACGTGGAAGTCGACAAGATCTACAACCTGGCCTGCCCGGCGTCCCCCGTGCACTACCAGTTCGATCCGGTGCAGACCACGAAGACCAGCGTCCACGGCGCCATCAACATGCTCGGTCTGGCCAAGCGCGTGCGCGCGCGCATCCTGCAGGCCAGCACGAGCGAGGTCTACGGCGACCCGGAGATTCACCCGCAGGTGGAAGGCTACTGGGGTCGCGTCAATCCGATCGGAATCCGCAGCTGCTACGACGAAGGGAAGCGCTGCGCGGAAACGCTGTTCTTCGATTACTGGCGCCAGCACAAGCTCCAGATCAAGGTGATGCGCATTTTCAACACGTACGGCCCGCGCATGCATCCCAACGATGGTCGCGTGGTCAGCAATTTCATCGTGCAGGCGTTGCGTGGGGAACCCATCACGATCTATGGCGATGGCAGCCAGACGCGGAGCTTCTGTTATGTCGATGATCTGATCGAAGGGATGATCCGCTTGATGGAGAGCCGCGAAGATCTGACCGGTCCCGTCAATATCGGTAATCCGGGGGAGTTCACCATGCTCCAGTTGGCTGAGACCGTGCTCAGGCTGGTGGGCGGGAGCTCCAAGCTGGTGTTCCAGCCGCTGCCGTCGGATGACCCGAAGCAGCGGCAGCCGGATATCTCGCTGGCCAGCAAGGAGCTGGATTGGCAGCCCAAGGTCGCGCTTGAGGATGGACTCAAGGAGACCATCAACTACTTCCGCTGGCGGCTCGCGCAATGAGTCATTCCAGTGCCACCCTGGTAGTCGTAATGCCAGTGTTCGAGGACGTGGAGGCGTCGAGTCGACTGTTCCATGAGCTCGCATCGAGGCGCGGGCTGGACACGTTCGTCGTGGCCGTGGACGACGGTTCGGTCAAGCAGCCAGTCGACCCGGCTGCCATCTCGAAAGCAGGCCTGGAAGGTGTCGTTATTCGTCTGCGTCGCAACGTCGGGCACCAGCGGGCCATCGCAATCGGCCTGAGTTACGTTGCCGAGAAATTCGATGGGCAGCAGCAAGTTGTCGTCATGGACTCTGATGGCGAGGACACTCCGGAGTCGATCGGCGAGTTGCTGGGCGGGCTCCAACAGGAGGGTACGGACGTGGTGGTGGCTACGCGGAAGAGTCGCGTGGAAACGCTTCGGTTTCGCGCCTTCTATGTCGTCTACAAATGGCTCTTTTCATTCCTCAGCGGCAGGCGCATCAGTTTCGGCAACTTCATGGCCCTGAAGATGCCGGCTGTGCGCCGTTTGGCGGCTATGCAGGAGTTGTGGACCCATGTGGCTGCTTGCGTCTTGAACTCGAAGCTCCGGGTGGCCACCTGTGCCCTGGATCGCGGCCCCCGTTACGCGGGTCGCAGCAAGATGAACTTCGTAGGCCTGGCCCTGCATGGTTTCCGCGCGCTCATGGTCTTCGCCGAAGACGTGCTGGTTCGCGTAGGCATCGTCTGCACGCTGGTCGCACTGCTCTCGGTGCTCGGCGGTGTCCTGGCCCTGGTCCTGAAGGCTCTGGGATTCGCTACGCCAGGCTGGTTCTCGCTCGTCACCGGCATCCTGTTGCTGGTGTTCCTGCAGACGGGGGCGCTCACCTTGATCACTCTGATGCTCTCCGGTTCGGTTCGCAGCGGCGGCATCGTTTCCGTAGGCAGCTACAAGGAATTCGTCGCGGACATCCTGAGTGCAAAACGAGAATAGCTCCTTGATCGGCGGACAAGTCCTGCGCTACATCGTCAACGGCCTCGTGGCGACGGCGGTGCACTATTCGATACTGCGCTATAACATCGAAGTGCTCGGGGTGCCTTCGGCGGGATTGGCAAACGCGATTGCCGCCATGTTCGGCATCGCGGTATCGTTCCTGGGGAGCCGATATTTCGTCTTCCGGGCCTCTTCCGGCGGCATTGCGCGCCAAGGGGTGATGTTCTTGCTGTCCTACGGGCTGATTGCCCTGTTGCATGGTCTGATCCTGTACCTCTGGACGGATCGGGCCGGGTTGAACTACACGTTGGGTTTCCTGGTCGCCACGGGGATGCAGGTCGCTTGCAGTTTCGTGGTCAACAAATTCCTGGTCTTCAGATGAATCGCTATCTCCGCGCGATCCTGTCCTGCATCGTGTTCTCGCTCGTCCTGCTGCTCCTGCACTACGTGCACGTGCGGTATTTCAGCGTGGATGTGGTGCTGTATGCCGCAGTGCTCGATGCCGTGCTGGCCGCGGGCGCCACCTTCGCACTTCTATGGCTGGTGGGGTTCCTGAAGAACTTCAGTTCTCTCGAACGTGTCCTGCTTGCCTCGGTATGGCTGCTGGCGGGCTACGCGTTCGCCATCAGCATTCCCACGGTCATCGATCGATCGCTGTCGTTCTATATCCTGGAAAAGCTGCAGCAGCGTGGCGGCGGCATCCGGGAAGACCGGATGAAGGATGTCTTCGTCAACGAGTATGTGGTTGAGCATCGCCTGGTCGACATCCGGCTCACCGAACAGCTGCAGTCAGGCACCATCGAGATCAGCAACGGTTGCGTCCACCTGACCGGGAAGGGTGAGCGCATGGCATCCTTCGGGCGCTTCTATCGCACGCATCTCCTGCCGAAGAAGCGGCTGATCATGGGCGAATACACGGATGACCTTACCGATCCGTTCCGCGACAGCGTCGCAAATGTCGATTATCAATGCCGATAAGCAACTGACGTTGCCCCAGTTGCGCACTGACCGCATCACCGGGGATGGTTGTCCGATCCTGGTGGCTACGTTCTCCCGCGGCCTGGGCTGTACGCGTATCCGGAGATTTGGCCCAATGGCTGCGTGGTCGCCCTGACGCCTGGCGAGCCAGCGTGCCGGGCCATACGCGCTGGCCCTGGCAGCGGTGACCCGCCTTGGTTTCCTGTCTCGCATCGGGTCGCTGCGTCACCGAACCAACAAGCAATGGTGAAAGAATGAAGATCGCGGTCGTTGGCACAGGATATGTTGGCCTCTCCAATGGGGTGCTGTTGTCGAGAAAGCACGAAGTGGTGGCGTTGGATATCGTGGCGGGGAAGGTCGACATGCTCCGTCGCGGCATCTCGCCGATCGTCGACGTCGAGCTGCAGGAGCACCTCTCGAGCGGGGTGTTGAACTTCCGCGCGACGATGGAGCCGAGAGAAGCATTCGAAGGTGCGGATTTCGTCATCATCTGCACGCCGACGGATTACGATCCGCAGACGAACTACTTCAATACCGCGTCGATCGAGGCGGTGATCCAGCAGGTATTGGACATCAATCCGCAGGCGACGATGGTGATCAAGTCCACGATCCCGGTCGGTTACGTCATGGGTGTGCGGGAGCGCTTCGGCGTCGACAGTATCCTGTTCTCGCCCGAGTTCCTGCGCGAAGGACGCGCCCTGCACGACAACCTCTATCCGTCGAGGATCATCGTCGGCGAACGTTCCGAGCGCGCCGAGCGCTTCGCCAGACTTCTCCAGGAGGCCGCGCTTGTGGAGGACGTGCCGGTGCTGTTCACCGAGCCGACAGAGGCGGAGGCGATCAAGCTGTTTGCCAATACCTATCTGGCCATGCGCGTTTCCTACTTCAACGAACTGGATACCTACGCGTTGATCCACGGCCTGGATAGCCGCCAGATCATCAATGGCATCTGCATGGATCCGCGGATCGGGCCGCAGTACAACAACCCGTCTTTCGGTTATGGCGGCTATTGCCTGCCCAAGGACACCAAGCAGCTGCTGGCCAACTACCAGAGCGTTCCGCAGAACCTGATCCGCGCGATCGTCGATTCCAATACGACGCGCAAGGACTTCATTGCCGACGACATCCTCAGGCGCAAACCGCGCGTGGTCGGCGTGCATCGCCTGATCATGAAGGCCGGATCGGACAATTTCCGCTCCTCGAGCGTGCAGGGCGTCATGAAGCGGATCAAGGCCAAGGGCGTGGAGGTGATCGTGCATGAGCCGTGTCTGACGGAGCCGGAATTTTTCCGCTCTCGCGTAGTGAACGACATCGACGCGTTCAAGCGCGAATCGGATGTCATCATCACCAACAGGATGTCGGCCGCGCTCGAAGACGTGGTCGACAAGGTCTACACGCGCGACCTCTTCGGGGACAGCTGAGTCCTCGATCAGGACGGCAGCAATGCGGTGATGGAGCCGGCCCTCGATCTGCTTGGAATGCGTGCCGATCAGAAGATGGGCCACTTTCTGGTCGAGCAATGAAATGTTCTGCTCCACCAGGTCGGCTTCGCCGCCCTGGATATCGCAGTCGAGCAGGATCCGATAAGCCCAGGCCACCGCATCTTCTGGAAGCCCATGCATGCCGTGCGCCCTCTTGATGTGCGAGGGCCGAGGCTACGAAGTTCTGCCGTGGTGAGCGCCCAAGGGCAGGGCGTCAGGCATGCCGCCGCCCTCGCGACGATGGGCCGCTGGCGATCGGCTCCCAGGCCTGCTCCGGGGGATCGTATACTCGCGTTGGCTATTCCGATGGTCATGTCGGGCCTGGTGCCCCGCCGACGGTGAGTGGCCGCATCCGTTCCCGCTTGCCCGCTGGGGTTGATGCGGGCGGCCCAGGGGTTGCTGGATTTCTGGCGCATAACATTTTTGACGTCCCAAGCCTGCGGGGACGAGGACAGGTCATGAGGCTGCTGTTGGATCGGACACAGAAATATTTCGCGAATACGTCGGCGATGTCGCTGTTCTTCTGCCTGGCCGTGCTGATGTACGTGCTTGCGTACTTCTCGAGTGTCTTTGCGCCGGGGCTTTCCAATCCATTGGGCTGGTGGGGATGGTGGGACCAGTCACAGTATTTGCGCTCGGCTGATGCCCTGGCGCATGGCAATCTGGATCCATCCGAGCATTGGTATCCTCTCGGCTATTCGCTGCTGGGCGCGATTTTCTTTCGCTGGGTGCCCTTGCACGCCTTCTTCGTGCCGAACCTGCTTTGTTTCTTGGCCTTCGGCCTATCCCTCGTGCATATGGCAAAGGCGCTCGGCCTTGCGCGCGCCTGGGGCGTGGTTGCACTCTTTGCCGGTGCCGTGCTTCCGTCGCTGATGCTGGAGCAGTATGTAATCCCGTGGAGCACGATTCCCCTCGCCGCGGCATACGGCTGGATCATGTTGTTGTACCTGCTCTGCATGCGCGACGGCTTCACCCGGGGGCGCATGGTGGGGCTGGCGCTGCTGTTCGTGGCGGTCATTGCAGTGCGCCCGACGGACGTCTTCCCGCTGGTGCCGTTGGCGGCTCACCTCGCAGTAGGTCTTGTACGCGCATGGCAAACGGGCGATAAGCGCGCCGTCTTGTCGGTGGCGGCCTGGGGTGGGTTGACGGCGCTGGGTGGTCTTGCCGCGTATGCTGCGTTGCACGTGGCGATCTATGGCTGGTCGCCGTCGACCTACATGGAAATGGCTTCGGCGCTTGGTTTCGATTTCCGCTCGATTCCCTATAAGTACGCCTTGATCTTCGGCGACCCGCGTGAGTTCTATGGCAGCGGCCTGGGCATATTCGCGCGCTATCCGTTTGCCATCCTAGGCTTGTTCGGTGTGGTGTATGTGCTGCTGTTCGGTCGCCAAGCCCGGATGCTCTCGATTGTCGTCATCGCCAGCGTCGGTCTGTACCTCGCCTTCACCGATTTCCATCCGGGCAACATGTGGCGATACAAACTGATCCACTACATCGCCTGGACTTTTCCGGTGGCGTTGCTGCTGGCGTTTTTCGCTGTGTCTGACGCAGTTGCGCGTCGGCGTTGGACTGCAGCGGTGGTCGCGCTGGTCGTAACCGCTCTGCTTGGGACTGTCTCGCTGCGAGCGCGTGGAGAGGTGCCTCCGGTCCAGGTGACCGTGCGCGGTGACAGGCTTTCATTGCAGTTCGCCGAGCCAACGTCACTGCTCGCCTACCGTATTGACGGCGTCCGCAAGGAGAATGGTCGCGCTACGCCTCTGTTGTATGGCAAGGCGCTCGCCGACGGCGTGACCTGGTCTTCCGTAAGCGACTACCGTGTGTCCGAGGTGGACGGGTCGACATTCGTGCTGTTCAATCGCCCGCAGCGCTTGACGAGATTCGATCTGCCGATAGAACCGGGTGCCGACGCGACGGGGGCCACTGCGGTCGCTTTGGTGCCGCGGCCGACGCTGATGCTGCCGCACCGTCGGCCCGAAGACGGCGACACGGTTGCGCGGGTGCAGTCGCTGCGCGAGCAACAGGCCACGGTCGAACGCTGCCCCGGCGAGGCTCCCCGGTCAGATGCCCAGCCTGCCCTCGATTCGGATTTCTTGCGCTCTGCCTATCAGACTGTGTTGGGGAGAAACCCCGACCCATCCGGTTTTGAGGGTGGCTGTCAGCTCTTGGTCTCGGGCACGCTAACCCGCCCACAACTGCTTCGCTCCATGATGGACAGCGAAGAGTTTCGTGCCAAGGCGAAGCGGGGACCTTGATCCACAAGGGGCTGCTTGCAGCCCCTTGTCACAACGGCCTGCCACGACTCACCCGGCGCCAGGTACGCAGACCGGAGCGTCGACCACCTTCCATTGGAACCCGAACACTCGGGGGTCGTCAGTGCCCGCGCTTGCGGCAGGCGTGTCGCTGCCCAGCAAGACGGTGCGCGTGCCGACGGGAATGGGCATCGTAAGGACAGCGTTTGTATTGCTGGTCACTTCCACAAACCCGACGAGCCTGCCGTCTACCTTGGCCGAGACCCGTTGCGGTCGAAGGCTCGTCAGCGTGATACGCGCCGTGCACGGTGCGCGCGTGGCCTCGGAGAGTTGCAACGAAGCGTCACCCGACGACCAGATCCACACAGCATCTGCGGAACGCTCCGGAGCGTACCAACCCCGTGCAGGCGAAATCGCCACGCCGATGGGGCTTGGAACGCCACTGACCAGGTATCCGGTTTGCGATTTGTCCTTTGACGTGAACTTCCTTGAAGGGCCCGTCGCGGCAAACGCCTGTGCTTGGCTACTGATGAACTCATTGCCGCCGCGTTCGTCAACGACCACGCCTGAAAATCCCGCCGCGCGGAGCGTTTGCGCGAACAGTTGAGGGGGCAGCGCAGAGACCATGGCGAGCCAGTTGCCCTCAGGTCGTCCCTTCATGGCGCCGTGTGTCCAGCGGATGCTCGGAGCATGCAGGTGATTGCGGAACTGGGTGTAATCGCCAATCGAAGAGCCCGCTTCCGGATAATCGATGTATGGCAGCTGCATCACCGCCGCGCCGTCAGCCAGGTTGGCAGTGACAATCCGGGCAAATGCGCGGTCATCGTCGAAGCGCACCTTATCCGCCTGGCGCCGCGGATTGGGTTCGCCCATGCCCACCGGAACCTGGTCATAGACAATGCCGATCAGCGCGATCACCGCAACGATCGAATGCGCCATGGCGAAGCGGAAACGATCGATGATCGTCTGCAAAACCCCTGCCGCGATCAGCGCGGCCAGTAGCGCTATGAATGGAGATATGCGGTTCAACGCACGCATCTGCGGCGTCACCAGCAAGGCGAAAAGGGTGCCAAAACCGCCGATCGTGGCGAACAGCAACAGGATCAACAGCAACGCCGCGCTCAGTTCGTATGGCCAGCGGAGGCGATCGCGCAGGCGAGGTGCGAGAACGAGAAGGATGGCGGCGGCGAAACCGAAGGCGCCGAACACACCAAGCGTCGCGGTGCTGTTCTCGTTGACGTTGGGGGCCTGCTGATCGTAGCGATTGCGAATATTGGCCAATCTCCCGAGCCGGTGATTGGCGCTTGGCAAAACCAACTGAGTCACGCGCAGGCCATACACCTCCGACTCCTGGAACGAACGTTTGGCAACGCGCTCGTTAATGCCTTGCTCTTGAACGAACACAAGGGTCGGAAGCAACTGCAATCCGACGGTACCTACGATGATCAGCAGGGGCAGCGCTGCGCGCCGGACGGGGGCCAGGGCCGAGTCGCGTACGGCGGCCAGCAGGCCTGCGCTGGCGATGACGATGCAGGAAAAGAACGCATAGTAGACGCCGGTACTGGCACACCACGCACAGCCCAAGGCAAAGCCGGCCAGCCGCAGCCGTCGCTTCCAGAGCGGCGCTTCGTCGTCATCATTCGACGGAGCGGCAACCTGCAATGCAATCCATACCGCGACCGCCGCCGCGGAGTAGTTCGTATAGAACAAGTGCGGAATGCGCAGGAAATGGAACGGCAGCAAGGTGAAAGCGACTGCAACGATCGCCGCCCACAGCGGCCTCAGTCCGAACCGCCGCGCGGTGAAGAAGCTGGCGAACGAAGTCAAAGCCACGCTCAGCAGCAGGTAAAGGTTGAGCCTCTCGCCGAAATGGCCATCACCTGCGACCAGGGACGCCAGCAGGAGGTTGCTGAAGTCGGCATTCGGAAAATCCAGGTTCTGGGTGCCGAACGGTGCGCCTGCGTTGATGATCCTGCCAACACCGTCGTGGGACGAGAACGCCTCGATGATGAACGAGTACTGCAGGCCATCGCCTTCATAGGTGAGCGGTACAGAAATGGGGACCTGCCCCATTGCGGTGGCCTGCCAGAACACCAGAAGGCAGTAGGCGCATGCGGCGAACGCAAGCAACCACCCGCCGACCTCGGGTTGCCGCGGCAGAAGGCCAGACCTCACTGCTCTTCCTTGATTACATAGAGCGGTTTCTCCTTGATCTCGTCGAGGATTCGCCAAAGGTACTCACCGATGATTCCAAGCATCAGCATGATGATGCCGCCGACCAGCAGGATGGCGACCATCAGCGGGGCCCAGCCTGAGAACGGCGTCTTGCCCAGAGCCCACGCGACCACGATCACTGCCGCATACAGCGCGCCCAGCAGGGCGACGATGACGCCGCAAAGCGACATCAGGCGGATTGGCAAGTACGAGCCATCCAGCAGGAAGTCAAAGAACAGCTTGAGCTTCTTGCTGAAATTGTATTGCGACTTTCCGATCGTCCGTTTGCGGCGCACGTAGGGGAGATAGGTCGTGGCGAAGCCGGCCCAGATCACGTCGCCCTGGAAGAAGCGGTTCCGACCCTTGTACTGGAGGAACTGGTCCAGGGCCCGGCGGCTCATCAGGACAAAATCGAAGCCGCCAGCAGGAATCGCGGGATTTGACGCACGCAGGGCCCCGTACGCGAGCCTGGAGAACAACGAAGCACCGACTGAGTCCTCGCGGTCTTCGCGGTGGGCTACCACGACGTCCGAGCCTGCTTCCCACTTACGCACCATCTCGACTGTCAGTTCGACCGGATCCTGGAGGTCGGCCGACATGTTGATGATCGCATCGCCCGTGGCATGCCGGTAGCCGGCGACGATTGCGGCGATCTGGCCGAAATTCCGACTGAAGGTGATCGTCCGGACGTTGCTGTCGAGCGCGGCCACCTCCAGCATCTCGGCATAGGACGCATCCTTGGATCCGTCGTCAACGAAGATCACCTCATACTCATGCGCACTGAGAGGGCCCGCGAACAACGCGGAGATCTCCTGCCAGGTGAGCTTGATGGAGCCCTGGTTGTGGTAGACGGGAAGGACGTAGGAGATCTTGCTCATCGCATGGTTTCCGTCGTCGTCGCGAGCGCTTGCGAGAGTTCGCTGCAGACGCGGTTGATCTGTTCGTCACTGATGTTGATGAAGAAAGGGAGGCCCAGGATTCGAGTGCCGATATCATCAGCCACGGTCAGCGAGCCCGAACGGGGCGCGTCGCGCAACGCCGGGTGGGTATGCAAACCAGGGGAGTACCAGCGCCGGGTTTCGATCTTGGCGCGTGACAGTGCCTGCGAAACGTCGGCGGCGCTCACTCCTTCAGGAAGCAGTACCGGCAACAGCGGGTAGATGCCATCCGACGGCTTGCTCTGGAAGCGCACGGTCGGGCAGGCCCGATGGAGGGCATCGGAGTAGCGTCGATGGAGTGACCTGCGCTCGCGCTTGGTTTCTTCCCATTCGTCAAAAGAAGCCAGGCCGATGGCGCAGTGGTACTCGCTCATCTTGCCGTTCGTACCGAAGCCCACGAGCTGTGCGATCGACGTGTCGATACCGAAATTGGCGAGTTGACGGATCGCAAGGATGCGTTTGGGGTCGCTGGAAAATACTGCGCCGCCTTCTGCAGCCCCGAACGACTTGGTGGCATGGAAGCTGAAGACGACGTCCGCTCGGCCGCCGACCTTCTGGTTACCGTATGCGCCCGCAGCATCGATGATCACCGGGATTCCCGTTTCCTGGATGAAGGCATCCCATTGCTCCATGTCATGCGGGCAGCCGAAAGTGGCTACAGGCATCACGGCATCGATGCGGCCCTGCTTGAGTGCGTGACGCGCGAGTTCCGGAGAGAGCAGCCAGCTGTCGGTGGCAACGTCGGACAGGACCGGGACCATGCCCACCCTGATGACTGCCGTTGCAGTGGCAACGAACGTAATGGCGGGGATGAGGACACGCGCGCCCTGTTCAAGGCCACAGGCCTGAAGCGCAAGTTCAAGGCCGACCGTGCAGTTGGATACGGTCGTGACATGGGTCGAACTGTCGCCGTCGAGGTCGTCCACCAATCGACGTTCCAGCTCCCTGCTCAGCGGGCCAAAGTTCGTATAGAGCCGATTCTGGTCAATCTGCCTGAGATACGGAATCAGGCGATCGGTGTCCGGCATCCTCGGCACGAGGAGAGGGATCGTAGTCATGGGTTACCTGCGGAAAGAATAGTGTTTGTGAATGAAATAGCTTGCGACCGTGGATACCACTACAAAAACCGCTTGCACGGCCAATGGGTCGGTTCCGGTCATCCGGACTGCAGGGGGGAGGAAGGCCAGGTTCGAAGCGAAGATGATGCTGTTGCTGAGCGCGAAGCGACCGAACTGGTCGCGCCATTGGCCGCGCTTGCGGAAGACGAACAGTCGTTGCGTGATAAAGGACTGCGGAAGCGCAATGCAATATGCAAGCACCAGCGTCCCGGTCGGACCCAAGGATGCGCCGACGAGAAGATGCACCGCGGCGAAAATCAGGTAGCCGGCGAACGTGTTCCATCCGCCGACGATGAGGAATCGACCCTTTTCGCTGGAGGCGAACTGCCAGCCCCGGGCAATCAATCCATTTCCGGACAGTAGCAGCATCAGTCGGGGCGCCGCTTGGCCGGAGTTCCGACATAGATGCCGGGAGTCTCGATGTTCGATACCACGGTGGCTCCCATTCCCACTGTCGTGCCTGGTGCGATCGTCACCTTCTCGCGGACGCAGGAGTTGGTTCCAAGGTAGGTGAGTGATCCGATCTGACAGTTTCCGCTGACCACGGTCGCCGGCGCAGCGGTCACGAAATCGCCGATGCGGCTGTCATGACCAATCGTCGTCAAGCGATCCAGGTTGACGTGATCGCCAAGCTCGATATCGCAGGTGACGATGCATCCCTCGCAGACGATGACTCCGTTACCCACCAAGGTGGTGCGGTGGATCCGCGCGCCAGGATGGACGAGGGTCGGGAAGCGCGTCTCCTTCGGCAACGAGGATCGCATGGCCATTCGCGCGTTGGGATCACCCACGCCCAGCACGAGGTCGGTGCTGGTGGGCTCGAACCTGCTGATTGGAAGCGTCGGAATTCCCCAGATATCACGGGGCTTCCATATGCCGTCGCTCTCGAACAGAGCGGAAACCCGGTCTGCCAACCCCATGTCCTCCAGCAGTACCAGAACCTCGCGTGCGAAGCCCCCTGCACCGAAGATCGCGATCTTGTTCATATCCCTCCTGATGCGCCGTCCGTGATCGTCCTGCACCTGCTGGTTGGTCTGTCAGCGGCGAATCAAGTCGGACAGCTCATTGGTATGCACCTGCAGCAGTTCGGGGGCGTGCCTGGTTTCGACGTTCAGCCTCAGCAGCGGTTCTGTGTTGGAGCTGCGAAGATTGAACCGCCAGTCACCGAAATCGGCGCTGGTGCCGTCGGTGTGGTCGACAGCGGGTGCAAGCGGCGCGAAGTGTGCCATCACGCGATCGATCGAGGCCTTCGCATCGTCCACCCTGAAGTTGATCTCACCACTGCATGGGTAGGCTGCCATCCGATCCTCCACCATGTCCGCGAGCGACTGCCCGGTTTGCGAGATCAGGTCGGCGAGCAACAGCCAGGGAATCATCCCCGAATCACAGTAGGCGAAGTCGCGGAAGTAGTGATGCGCGCTCATCTCGCCGCCATAGATGGCGTTCTCGGCGCGCATGCGTTCCTTGATGAAGGCATGGCCGGTCTTGCTCTGCACCGGGACGCCACCGGCCTTGCGCACCATCTCGATGGTGTTCCAGGTCAGGCGCGGGTCGTGGATGATCTTTTCGCCCGGATTGCGCGCCAGCAACGCCGTCGCCAGCAGGCCGACGAGGTAGTAGCCCTCGATGAAGCGACCATCCGCATCGAAAAAGAAACAGCGGTCGAAATCGCCGTCCCAGGCAATGCCGAAGTCGGCGCCGTGCTCACGGACCGCAACAGCGGTCGCATCGCGGTTCTCCGGCAGCAGCGGATTCGGGATGCCGTTGGGGAAGCTGCCGTCGGGCTCGTGCTGGATGCGGATGAACTCGAACGGCAGGTGCGGGGCAAGCTGGTCGATGACCAGGCCAGCACCGCCATTGCCGGAGTTGACCACGATCTTCAACGGCTTCAACTTCGAGCGGTCGACATAACCCAGCAGGTGCTCGATGTAGGCCGACTTGTCTTCGCTCGTGCGCAGGGTCCCGCGCACGGGGGCATCGATGAACTCGCCCCGCGCGGCGGCGTCGCGAATGGCGAACAAGCCCGAATCGCCACTGATCGGACGGGAGCCTTCGCGTACGAGTTTCAGTCCGTTGTAATCCATCGGGTTGTGGCTGGCGGTCACCATGATTCCACCGGCGGCGCCGAGGTGGAACGTCTGGAAGTAGACCTCCTCGGTGCCGCCCAGGCCGATGTCGATGACGTCCCGGCCAGCCGCCATCAGCCCTTCTGCGAGCGCGGCCTGCAACCCCGGGCTGCTCAGGCGCACGTCCCTTCCCAGCACAACCGGTCCGGGCCCGAGCACGTCGGCAGTGGCATGGCCAATCCGTCGGGCCAGGTCCTCGTTGAGCTCATCGGGAACCCGACCACGTACGTCATATGCCTTGAAGCAGCGCAATTCCATCTGTGTGTATGTCCCCGTCAGGCCAGTGCGCGCTCGAGTTCGGGCAGCAGGGCGAACAGGTCCCCGACCAGCCCGATGTCGGCAATCTCGAAGATCGGCGCATCGCCATCCTTGTTGATCGCGACGATCGTGCCAGCGTCCTTGATGCCTGTCAGGTGCTGGATGGCGCCCGAGATGCCGACGGCGATGTACAGCTCCGGCGCGATGATCTTGCCGGTCTGGCCAACCTGGAGCTCGTTGGGCACGTAGCCGGCATCGACCGCCGCGCGCGAGGCGCCGACCGCGGCACCGAGCTTGTCAGCCAGGTCGTAGACGATCTTGAAGTTCTCGGCCGAGCCGACGCCGCGGCCACCGGAGACCACGCGCTTGGCGCTCTGCAGGTCAGGGCGGTCGGACTTGCCGGCAGCCAGGCCGACGTAGCGGGTGTGGCTCGGCAGTGTGGCCTCGACAGCGAGCGCCTCGACCGTTGCGCTGCCGCCCTTGCTGGCTTCCGGCCACGAGGCCGTGCGCACGGTCGCGACCACGGCGTGGTCGCTGGGCGCCTCGACGGTGATGATCGCGTTGCCGGCGTAAATCGGGCGCTTGAAGGTATGGCTGCTTTCCACCGCCATCACGTCCGACACCTGGGCCACGCCGAGCAGCGCGGCGACACAAGGCATCAGGTCCTTGCCGAAGGTCGTGCTCGGGCCGAACACATGGCTGTAGCCTGCGGCGGCCTTGGCCACCTGCGGTGCCAGCACCTGGGCGATGGCATTGGCGTTGGCGGCGTTGGCGACGGTCAGGACCTTGCCGACGCCGGCGATCTGCGCGGCCTGCGCAGCGACGGCGGCCGGATCGGCGGCCAGCACCAGGATGTCGATGGTCTCGGGCTTGAGCGCCTGCGCGGCGGACACGCACTTGGCGGTCGATGCGTTGAGCTTTCCGTCCAGGTGTTCGGCGACGATGAGTACCTTGCTCATTACAGCAGCCCCTTTTGCTTGAGTGCGGCGACCAGTTCGGCCGCGTCCTTCACCATCACGCCCTTGCTGCGCTTGGCCGGCGCGGCGAAGTGGGTGGTCTTGAGGGTGTCGCCGGTGTCGACGCCGAGGTCGGCAAACGCGATGGACTCCATCGGCTTGCTCTTGGCCTTCATGATGTCGGGCAGCTTGATGAAGCGCGGCTCGTTGAGGCGCAGGTCGGTGGTGACCACGGCCGGGAGGTCGACTTCCAGCGTTTCCAGGCCGGCATCGACCTCGCGGGTGACCGTGGCCTTGCCGTCAGCGACCTCGAGCTTCGAGGCGAACGTGGCCTGCGGGCGGCCCCACAGCGTGGCCAGCATCTGTCCGGTCTGGTTGGCGTCGTCGTCGATGGCCTGCTTGCCCAGGATCACCAGGTCCGGCTGCTCCTTCTCGATCAGCTTGAGCAGGGCGCGGGCGGCGGTCAGTGGCTGGATCGGGGCATCGCTGACCACGTGGATGGCGCGGTTGGCGCCCATGGCCAGGCCATTGCGCAGGTGCGCCTGGGCGTCGGCCGGGGCGATCGTGGCGACCACGACCTCGGTGGCGATGCCCTTGTCGCGCAGGCGCAGGGCCTCTTCCAGGGCGATCTCATCAAACGGGTTGGGCGACAGCTTGACGCCGTCGGTGACCACGCCGGAGCCGTCCGGCTTGACTTGGATGCGGACATTGAAGTCCACCACGCGCTTGTAGCCGACGAGAATCTTCATCGTTCGGGGGTTCCTGTGGGGTTGCGCGGCCAATGAGGGCCGAGAACCCCCAATTCTAACGGACTGCCGGTCCACACGCAGGCGCACGGGGCCTTCCGGCGCCGATACCACATGAACGGGTGGTCCATTCTGGGAAAAAGTCGCGATTGGGTGTTTGGCGCGCCGGGTGGGCTGTCCGTTATTCTTGGGGGCCGTATTTCAAGTAGTTCGGAGCCAGGATGCTTCATCCAGTTGTCCTAAGCGGCGGTAGCGGTTCGCGCCTGTGGCCGCTGTCCCGCCAGAACCAGCCCAAACAGTTCCTGGCCCTGATCGGCGACCGCTCCCTATATCAGGAGACCGTCATACGTGCCTCGAAGTTGCCCGGAGCCCAGGCCCCGGTAACCGTGTGCAGCGGCGATCACCGCTTCATGGTCGGCGAGCAGCTCCAGGAAGTCGGTGTTGCCAACGGCGGCATCCTGCTCGAGCCGATGGCGCGCAACACCGCGCCGGCCATCGCCCTGGCGGCCCTGCACGTCATCGCCGACGACGCGGACGCTTCGCTGCTGGTGATGCCGGCCGACCACCTGATCGAGGACGAAACGGCATTCCGCAATGCCGTGGCTGCGGCCACCGGCCTGGCCGACGCTGGCTGGCTGGTCACGTTCGGCATCACGCCGGACTATGCCGAAACTGGCTACGGTTACATCCTGCGCGGCGAAGCACTCAGCGACGACGGCTTCAAGGTCGAGCGCTTCGTCGAGAAGCCGGACCTGGCCACTGCGGAAGGTTACGTCGCGCAGGGCAACTATGCCTGGAACTCGGGCATGTTCCTGTTCAAGGCACGCAGCTACCTCGACGAGCTCGCAAAGCACGCGCCGGCGATCTTCGCCGCCGCCAAGGCCTCCTACGAAGCATCGGAGTCCGACCTGGATTTCATCCGCGTCGGCAAGGACGAGTTCGCGGCCAGCCCCAACGATTCGATCGACTATGCCGTGATGGAGCGCACCGACCGCGCTGCAGTCGTGCCGGTGAGCTGTGGCTGGAGCGATATCGGCTCCTGGTCGTCGTTGTGGTCGGTCGCCCAGCGCGACGAAGACGACAACCGCCACGACGGCGACGTCATCTCCATCGACACCAAGGGCAGCCTCGTGCGCGCCTCCGACCGTCGGATGATCGCGACCATCGGCGTCGAGGACCTGGTCATCATCGACACGCCCGACGCCACGCTGGTGGCACGCAAGGACCGCGTCCAGGACGTCAAGGCGATTGTCGACCGCCTCAAGGCGGCCGGTCGCCAGGAGCACCTGTTCCACCGCAAGGTCTACCGTCCGTGGGGCAGCTACGACTCGATCGACATGGGCGAGCGTTTCCAGGTCAAGCGCATCGTGGTCAAGCCCGGCGCGGCACTGAGCCTGCAGAAGCACCACAAGCGCGCCGAGCACTGGATCGTCGTTTCCGGCGTCGCCGAAGTCACCTGCGACGACAAGGTGTTCGACCTGCACGAGAACGAGAGCACCTACATCCCGCTCGGTAGTGTCCACCGCCTGCGCAATCGCGGCACCGAGCCGGTAGAGCTGATCGAAGTGCAGTCCGGCAGCTACCTCGGCGAGGACGACATCGTCCGTCTCGAGGACGTGTACGGGCGCTCGTGAACCTGGCGTCCTGAGCCCTCAGGAGGCGGACGCGCTGCGGCGCAGCGTGTCCGCCATCAACGTTGCGAAGCGGTCGGCGCTGCCGGCCGCGTGCAGGAAGAACAACGACGGCTCGCACAACTCCAGTTCGAGCAGGCGCGCATGGCCGTCGTCGTCGCGGATCAGGTCGACGCGCGCGTACGTCAACGGCGATTGCAGGTGCACACATTCGGTTGCCGCGGCGAGGACCTTGTCCGCCAGCGCGAGCTCATCCTTGCCCGGGATGCGAGCGGTGATCTCCTCGGCCGCGAACAGATGTTCGGTCGGCCCTTCGTCGCGCTGCAGCAGCGGCCCCTTGCGGATGGCGTGGCTGAAGCGGCCTTCGAAAAACATCAGCGCGGTTTCGCCGTCGCGGTCGACCGATGCCAGGTACGGCTGCAGCATCGCGCTGCGATCGGCCTCGAGCAGGCGCGCGATGTGGTTGGCCGCGGCGAATTCCTGGTCGCGCGAATAGCGCTGCGCGTCGCGCGAGCCGGCGCCGACCGCGGGTTTGACCACGAACTCCGCGGCATCGGGATGTTCGGCCAGGAAGGCCTGCAGGGTCGGCAGCGGCTCCATCTCCGGCTCGACGAAACGCGTGGCAACCACCGGCACGCCGAGGTCCGCCAGCGTGGCGAGGTAGTGTTTGTCGGTGTTCCACACGACAACCGGCAACGGATTGAGCAGGTTGCTGCGCGTCGACACGTGCCGGCACCAGCCCAGGAACTCGCTCAGCCGTTCGGTGTAGTCCCAGGGCGAGCGCAGCAGGACTGCGTCGAATCGCGACCAGGTGACGGTAGGGTCGTCCCAGGCGCGGACGTGCGTGGCGATGCCGGCGCGTGCGCACGCGTCGAGCAGCGGCACGAGGTCGTCGTCGAGGGCGGCGGCGGCTATCGCGGTGACCAGGGCGAGGCGGGGCATGGGCTGAAGTCTAATGGCAGGAGCGGGGGGCGGTGGAAGTCGGCCCTGTGCCATGCCCGAAGGTACGGTGGTCGCAGCGGGGCGGCGGGGTAAACTGCCGGGATTCGCAGACCCGAACCGGAGTCACCCCATGGCCGCGACGCAAGCCGGCGCCAGCAGCAAGTCCAAGGTATTTCCCGATGCCCGCAGCGCCCTCGCCGGCGTGGTCGCCGATGACCAGACCCTCGCGGTCGGCGGTTTTGGCCTGTGCGGCATTCCCGAGGCATTGATCGAGGCCCTGCGCGACAGTGGGGTCAAGGGCCTGACGGCGATTTCGAACAACGCCGGCGTTGACGGCTTCGGCCTCGGCCTGCTGCTGACGACTCGGCAGATCAAGAAGATGATCTCGTCGTACGTTGGCGAGAACAAGGAGTTCGAGCGCCAGTTCCTTTCGGGCGAACTCGAGCTCGAGTTCAACCCGCAGGGCACGCTGGCAGAACGGCTGCGTGCGGGCGGCGCCGGCATTCCGGCCTTCTTCACCCGCACCGGCTACGGCACGATCGTCGCCGACGGCAAGGAAACGCGCGAGTTCGACGGCCAGCACTACGTGATGGAAACCGCGCTCAAGGCGGACGTGTCGCTGGTGAAGGCCTGGAAGGCCGACAAGTCCGGCAACCTGGTGTTCCGCAAGACCGCGCGCAACTTCAATCCGGCCTGCGCAATGGCCGGCAAGGTCTGCATCGTCGAAGTGGAGCAGCTAGTCGAGGTCGGTGAGATCGACCCCGACCAGGTCCACCTGCCGGGCATCTACGTGGACCGCATCGTCCACAACCCGAGCCCCGAAAAGCGGATCGAGCAGCGCACCGTGCGCGCCGGCTGACACCACGAAATCAGAGGATACAAACCCATGGCCTGGACCCGCGACCAGATGGCGCAGCGCGCCGCGCAGGAACTCACCGACGGTGCATACGTCAACCTCGGCATCGGCTTGCCGACGCTGGTGGCCAACTTCATTCCCGACGGGATGGACGTGTGGTTGCAGAGCGAGAACGGCCTGCTCGGCATCGGCCCGTTCCCGACCGAGGCCGAAGTCGACGCCGACCTGATCAACGCCGGCAAGCAGACCGTGACCGCACGCCCGGGCGCGAGCTACTTCGGCAGCCACGACTCGTTCGCGATGATCCGCGGTGGACACATCGACCTGGCGATCCTCGGCGCGATGCAGGTCACCGACCAGGGCGACCTGGCCAACTGGATGGTGCCGGGCAAGATGGTCAAGGGCATGGGCGGCGCGATGGACCTGGTCGCCGGCGTCAAGCGCGTGGTCGTGCTGATGGAGCACACCGCCAAGAGTGGCGAGCACAAGATCCTCCCGCAGTGCACGCTGCCGCTGACCGGCGTGGGCGTGGTCAATCGAATCATCACCGAGCTGGCCGTGATGGACGTGACGCCGCAGGGATTGAAGCTGGTGGAGCTGGCGCCGGGTGTCAGCGAGGCCGAGCTGCGTGAGAAGACCGGCGTAGCGTTGTCCTGACCATCAGCAATGAGAAAGGCCGCCCTCGAGGCGGCCTTTTTTTGTCCCGGTTACAGACCCTTACAGATTCTGGTAGTTCGGACCCGAGCCGCCTTCCGGCGTTACCCAGTCGATGATCTCGTACGGGTCCTTGATGTCGCAGGTCTTGCAGTGCACGCAGTTGGCGGCGTTGATCTGCAGTCGCTTTCCAGCCTCGTCGCTGACGATCTCGTAGACATTGGCCGGGCAGAATCGCGTGCAAGGGTTGTCGTACTCCTCGACGCAGCGGGTGACGCAGATCGAGGTGTCGCGCACCTTCAGGTGCACCGGCTGGTCTTCGTCGTGTTCGGTCGCGGCGTAATACACCGACTGCAGGCGGTCACGCGGGGCGAGGTCGCGGTTGACGTAATCACGCCTGGGCGATTCGTGTTCGCCGACCTTGTCCAGCGACGACCAGTCGGGCTTGACCTTCAAGGTCCACGGCGACAGGCCGGCCGTGATCGTCTCCCACGCGGAGTTGAGGATGCCGAACCACAGGCCGCGCTTGAAGCCGGGCTTGATGTTGCGGACCTTCTTCAGCTCGGCCATCGCTTCGGAAGCGCGAAGCTTCGCGTCGAAGCCCTGCGGCGCCAGCTGCGAGGCGGCCAGGTGCTCGGCGGCGAGCATGCCCGAGCGGATTGCCTGGTGCGTGCCCTTGATCTTGGGAACGTTGAGCAGGCCGGCGGTGTCGCCGATCAGCAGCGCGCCCGGCATCTCGACCTTCGGCAGCGACTGCCAGCCACCGCAGGCGATCGCGCGCGCGCCGGCCGAGAGGATGCTGCCGCCTTCCAGCAGCGGCTTGACCGAGGGGTGGTTCTTCCATTGCTGGAAGGCTTCCCACGGCTTGTACTCCGGATCCGGGTAGTCGAGGCCGCTGACGTAGCCCAGGGCGATGCGGCCCTTGTCCAGGTGGTAGAGGAAGCTGCCACCGTAGGTCTGGTTGTCGGCCGGCCAGCCGAAGCTGTGCACGATCTTGCCCGGCTCGACGCGGTCTTCCGGTACCTGCCACAGCTCCTTCAGGCCAATCGAATAACACTGCGGGTCGCTGTCGGCGTCGAGCTTGAACTGCTTGACCAGACGCTTGGTGAGATGCCCGCGCGCGCCCTCGGCGAGCACCGTGACCTTGGCGCGGATGTCGATGCCGGCGGTGTAGCCGGGCTTGTGCGAACCGTCCTTGGCCACGCCCATGTCGCCGATGCGCACGCCGACGACGGTGCCGTCGGCGTCATGCAGGGTCTCGGAGGCGGCGAAGCCGGGGTAGATCTCGACGCCCAGGGCTTCTGCCTGCGGCGCCAGCCAGGCGCACATCGCGCCGAGGCTGACGATGAAATTGCCGCGGTTGTGCATGCCCGGCGGGATCGGCAGCGGGGTGTGGCCGGTCTTGCTGAGCAGCCAGAACTCGTCCTTGACCGCCGGCACGCAGATCGGCGGCGGGTTGTCGCGCCAGCCCGGCAGCAACGCGTCGAGCGGACCGGGCTCGATCACCGCGCCGGAGATGATCTGGGCGCCAATCGTCGAAGCCTTCTCGATCACGCACACCGAGATCTCGGGATTGAGCTGCTTCAGGCGGATCGCGAACGCCAGGCCGGACGGACCGGCGCCGACGGTGACGACGTCGTACTCCATGACGTCGCGCTCGACCGTGTCGGCTGTGGTGTCGTGTTGGCTCATGCTGGCGGCTCCGCGTGCGGCTGGCTTTACAACCGTGGATTGTCGCGGTTTTGCGCAGGGGCGGGCAAATCGACGCCGAAGGGGAGGCCAAGGTGGGGGTGATAGCGTTGGCGCATGCCCCTGTCCCCTTTACCCCTGGCCGATGCCGAAGTTCGCCTGGACCGGCACTGGCTGGACCCCGGCCAGGCCGATGCGCTGTTCGCGGCACTGCGCGAGCACGTGGCCTGGGAAGTGCACCGGATCCGGCTGTTCGGCCGCGAGGTCGATTCGCCGCGGCTGAGCTGCTGGATCGGCGATGCCGGCACCGGCTACCGCTACTCCGGCGTCCGTTTCGAACCCCGGCCATGGCCTGCGGCGCTGTTGCCGGTGCGCGAGCGGCTGTGCAAGGAGCTGGGCCTGGACTTCAACAGCGTGCTGGCCAATCTCTACCGCGATGGCCACGACGCCATGGGCTGGCACAGCGATGCCGAACCCGAACTGGGGGCCGCCCCGGTCATCGCCTCGGTCAGCCTGGGGGCGGCGCGGCGTTTTGCCCTCAAGTCACGCGCGCAGCCGCAGCAGCGGCTGACGCTGGAACTGCCCCACGGCAGCCTGCTGGTGATGTCCGGCCCGACCCAGCGCAACTACCGGCACGCGCTGCCGCGCACGGCGCGGCCAATCGGCGCTCGCATCAACCTGACGTTCCGCCAGATCCTCGGAGCCTGAACCCCTCCCGCAACCTCAGGAGCGATTCGCCGGCTTGTAGTTCTGGCCGCTGACCAGCGTCCAGCCGGCGATGTCGTGGCCGACGACGACCAGCGACTGCTCGAACGCGCGGGCGACGTCGGCGACGGCGGTGCTCGTCGCCGGTTGCGCCTGCAGGAAGGTGCGCGCGGCGACGATCTTCTGGTCATGCGTGTGCAGCAGCTTGGCGGCAACCTCGATGGTTGCAGACGGCACGGCCTGCCCGGCGTAGTCCGATTCGAAGCGTCGAATCTCCAGTATCAGCCTGAAGTCCGCCGCTATGCCGCTGCCCTGGCGCGCGACCGCGGCGATGCGCCCGGAGTCCTCGAAGGTCCGCAGCAGGGTGTCAGACAGCATCTCCGAGGGGGGTCGTGCCCATTGCGCGCCGCTGTAGATCTGGATCTCGCCGGGTGTCGGCCGCACCGCGATACGCAGGCTTTCGATCACGCGCGCGCCCACCGGTGGCGACAGCGCCAGCTGCCAGGTCACCGTTGGCCAGCTCGGGTCGGGCTGCACATGCGGCTCGGGAGCGTAGATGGTCGAGGAGCCCTTTGGCTTTTCGCTCAGGATCGAGCAGCCGGAAAGCAGGGCGAGGACAAGGCCCAGTGAAAGGGTTCGCACCAGGGCAGGCGCCAGGTTCGCTCGCGTCGTCATTTGGGTTCGAACTCCTTGGGCGCGTCGCGGCCAAGCAGGTAGCGGGTCGGGTTGCTGTCGAGACGGTCGGAGATGCGGCGCAGGTCGCGCACCAGCAGCCGCAGCTCGCCCAGCGTCGGACCGAGCTGGGCCAGGCCGTCGTTGGCAAAGCTGTTGATCGCGGTGCGGTTGTCGGCGAGCACGCCGTTGGCGTTGTTGGCGGCCGAATCCAGGCGCGTGAGCGTGCTGTCGAGCTTGGCGATCAGGCCGGGCAGCTTGGCAACGAGTTCGCGGTCGACGCTCTCGACGGCGCGGTTGGTGGTCGTCAGGGTCACCGACAACTGTTCGCTGGACTTGCGCGCGCTGGTGATCAGCGTGCGCAGGTCCTCGCGCTGGTCGGCGATGGCACTGGTCGCCGACTCGATGTTGGCCAGCGTGTTGGAGACGCGCTTGACGTTCTCGTCGCTGAGCACCTGGTCCATGCGCGCGACCAGGCGGTTGGCGGTGTCGGCGATGTTCTGCAGCGCCGATGCCTCGGTCTGGATCACCGGCGTTTCGCGCCGGTCGACGTCGGCCAGCGCCGGGCTGCCCGGGTTGCCGCCGGTGAGCTGGATGAAGGGACTGCCGGTGATGCCCTGGATAGACAGCTTGGCGCGCGTGTCGGTCTTGATCGGCGCACTGGCCTGCAGGCGCAGCAGCGCGATCACGCGGCGCGGGTCGTCGGGTGCAAGCCGGAGTGTCTCGACGGTGCCGACCGAAATGCCGTTGTACTGCACCGAACTGCCTTCGGTCAGGCCGGTTACCGGTTCGGTAAAGAGCACGGCGTAGTTGCGCCAGTCCTTCTCCGAGGTGTACTTGGCCGCCCACAAGGCGAACAGCAGCAACAGCAACGTCACCACGATGGTGAACGCGCCGATGAGGACGTAATTGGCCTTGGTTTCCATGTCAGGACCGCAGGGCTGTATTCGTGATGGAGTGCTTCAGGTGCGTCATCTTGCGCCGACCTCCAGGTCGCGTTGCCGGGTCTGCTGCGCGGCACGCGCGCGCGGACCATGGAAGTACTCCCTCACCCACGGATGATCCAACTGTTCGACCTCGGCCAGCGGCGCGCAGGCGATCACCTTGCGATCAGCGATCACCGCGATGCGGTCACAGATAGCGTAAAGGGTGTCGAGGTCGTGTGTGATCAGGAATACGGTCAGGCCCAGTGCCTGCTGCAGCGTGCGGATCAGGCGGTCGAACGCGGCCGCGCCGATCGGGTCGAGGCCGGCAGTGGGTTCGTCGAGGAACAGCAGCGGCGGATCCAGCGCCAGTGCACGCGCCAGGCCGGCGCGCTTGCGCATGCCGCCTGACAGCTGCGACGGCAGCTTGTTGAGCGCATCGGCAGGCAGGCCGGCGAGCTTGACCTTGAGCAGCGCCAGTTCGTAGCGCAGCGAGTCGGGCAGGTCGCTGTGGTACTCCTTCAGCGGCACCTGCACGTTCTCGCCCACGGTCAGCGACGAGAACAGCGCACCGTCCTGGAACAGCACGCCGGTGTTGCGCTCGATCGCGCGGCGCAGGTCCGGGTCTTCGCTGCGCGCGTCGAGGCCGAGCACTTCGATCTCGCCGGCATCGGGCCGGCGCAGGCCAAGGATCGATCGCATCAGTACCGACTTGCCGGCGCCGGAGCCGCCGACCACGCCGAGGATCTCGCCGGGGAGCACGTCCAGGTCCAGGCCCTCGTGCACGACCTGCTCGCCGAAGCGGTTGGTCAGGCCGCGCACGCGCACGATCGGCTCTTCGTGGTCAGGCAGGCAGTGGATGGTCTGCGCCATGGTCAGATGCCCATTTCCATGAACCAGATGGCGAAGAACGCATCGAGCACGATCACCATCGAGATCGACTGAACGACGCTGGAGGTGGTGCGTTCACCGACCGACTGCGCCGTGCCTTCGACCTGCAGCCCTTCCAGGCAACCGATCAGGCTGATCAGCAGCGCGAACACCGGCGCCTTCGACAGGCCGACCAGGAAATGCCGCAGCTCCATCGTCTCGTGCATGCGGGCCAGGTATTGCTGCGGCGGGATGTCGAGGTTGTAGGCGCCGACGGTCAGGCCGCCGATGAGGCCGAAGACCATCGCGATGAAGGTCAGCAGCGGCAGCATCACCAGCAGCGCCAGCATGCGCGGGATCACCAGCAGGTCGACCGGGTCCATGCCGAGCGTGCGGATCGCATCGACCTCCTCGCGACTGACCATCGCGCCGATCTGCGCGGTGAAGGCGCTGGCGGTGCGGCCGGCCAGCACGATCGCGGTCAGCAAAACGCCGAACTCGCGCAGGAACGCAATGCTGACCAGTTCGACCACATAGATCTGCGCACCGAAGTCGGCGAGGATGTTGGCGCCGAGGAAGGCGACCACCGCGCCGACCAGGAAGCACAGCAGGGCGATCAGCGGCACCGCGTCGAGGCCGACCTGCTCCATGTGGTGCACGGTCGCGGTGGGGCGGAAGCGCGAAGGCTCCTTGAACATGCGCAGCAGCTTCAGCTGGGTCTCGCCAAAGAAGCCGATCAGCGCGCGCGCCTCGCGGTAGTTGTCGCTCACCGCGAAGCCAAGGCGCGCCAGTGCCGCGCTGACACCGTACTCGCGCTTGCGGCGCGGGCGATCGTCGGCGACGTCCTCGATCGCCGTTACCAGCGCGCGATGGTCGTCGTGGAAAGTGAAGGCATCGAACTCGATGCCGTGGCGGCGGGCGAAGCGCAGCAGCTGCAGCACGCCCACCGAGTCCATGCGGTCGACGCCGGTGGCATCGACGGCGTCGATGGCGTCGGGCGCATCCAACAGTGCCTCGCCGATCTGGGTCGCGTAGTCGAGGGTCCAGCTGCCGCTCAGGCGAAGACGCGACGGCGTGTGGCCATCGGCGGCGATCAGCGGCGGGTGCGCGGACGTATCGGTCATGGAGCCTCGGCGCGAGGATACCTGAGTCGGAGCCGGCGGTTGGCGAAGGCGCGGCCGGGCCGTCATGCCCGCACGTGGGTGCTCCCGCATCCGGCCCTCGCATGCCATCCTTCGCGCCATGTCGAATCCGTCTCCCCTGAGCGCCGCCAGCTACGCCGCCCGCATCAATTTCGTGATCGAGCTGGCCGAGCGACTGCATGCCTACGGCACCACCGCGCAAAGGCTCGAGGGGGCGATCAGCGCGGTCGCGCAGCAGCTTCGGCTGGAGTGCGAACCCTGGTCGAATCCGACCGGCATGATCCTGACCTTCAGCGACCCGCAGCGTCCGCCGGGCGACAGCGACACCACGCGCGTGATCCGCCTGCCGCCGGGTGAGAACGATCTGTACCGCCTGGCCGAAACCGACCGCATCGCCGAAGACGTCGTCGCCGGTCGCCTCGGCCTGGCCGAGGCGCACGCGCAGATGAGCGCGCTCGACCGCCCGCCGACGTGGCGCTCGCGCGCGATGCAGGTGCTTGGCTACTGCCTGGCGGCGACGGCGATCGCCGGCGTGCTGCGCCTGCCGTGGCTGGACATCTGCGTAGCGGGTGCCAACGGCCTGCTGATTGGTCTGTTCGTGCAGGTGTCGGAAGCGCAACCGCGTTTCAAGGAACCGCTCGAAGCGGTCGCCGCGATGTTCGCCGCGAGCGTGACCCTGCTGGTCGCCGCGTACGTGGCGCCGTTGAACCAGAACACGGTCATCATCGCGTCGCTGATCGTGCTGCTGCCCGGCATGGCGCTGACCAACGCCGTCAACGAGCTCACCAGCCAGCACCTGGTGTCGGGCACGGCCCGCTTCGCCGGTGCGTTGACGACGGTGCTCAAGCTCGCCATCGGCACCGTGATCGCGCTGTACCTGGCCGAGATGATCGGACTCGATGCGCAGGTACGGGCGTCGCGGCCGCAGCCGGAATGGGTGGAGTGGGCGGCGCTGGCGCTGGCGTCCTTCGCCTTCGCGGTGCTGTTCCGGGCCAACCGTCGCGATTACCCGAAGGTGATGGCGGCAGCGGCCAGCGGCTACCTGATTTCCAGATTCGGCGGACAGGCCTTCGGCAGCCCGGCCGGCATCTTCCTGGCCGCGCTCGTGCTGACCGCCGCCGGCAATGCCTATGCGCGCTGGTGGAACCGGCCCGGCGCCATCCTGCGCGTGCCCGGCATCATCATGCTGGTTCCGGGCAGCGCCAGCCTGCGCGGCTTCCTCACGCTGATCCAGCAGCAGGACGTCGATGCCGGCCAGGCCGCGCTGCTGGCCGTGCTGAATATCCTGCTGGCCCTGGTCGCCGGCCTGCTGTTCGGCAACCTGCTGCTGCCGGCGCGACGCAATCTGTAAGGGCAGGGCGAGCGGACCCGCTCCCGCCATCGGGATTGAAAACTGCCGGATGCGTGCCCGGGTAATCGTGCCCGGGTAATCCGGCGGTTTACTTGATCAGAAACTCTTCGAGCCTGCGCCCGGCCGCGGTATGCGCGGCCAGCCAGCGCGGCTGCTTGCCACGGCCGGTCCAGGTTTCACCGGGGTCGGCCGGGTTGCGGTATTTGGGCGCGACCTTCCCCATCGCCTTGCGCGCCTTCTTCGGGGCGGCCTTGCTTGCCGGTTTGGCGGTGCGGGCCGGGGCGCCGCCGCCGAACAGCTCGGCGATGCTGTAACCCTCGGCCTTCGCCAGCTGGGTGAGTTTGTTGCGGACCGTGGCAATCGGCTTGCGCTTGTTCAGCGTGGTCTTGCGCTTTCTGGCCTGGTTGATCAGCGCGTCGAGCTCTTTCGCCGACAGCGAGGTGATATCGATCGACATGAAACCTCCGGTAAGGGTGGAATTACGGGCGGAATGTCAGGCTTGGATGGATCCGTTGGTATGCCGGGCCGATACCGGGAGCAGTGACCGGGAGCAGGGGCCGGCAGCGGCAGGGGCCGCGGGGGATGTAGCGGTGGAAACGGCGCGGCGCCGGTAAAAACGAGGCAGCCGAAACCGTTCAGGCAGCGCAGGATGATAATCCCGCGGCGCCCGCCAAGTAAATCAGGTGAATATCACCGATTATCCGGCGCGGTCATCGCGACCGCGCCGGATATGGCGATTTACTTGCCGAGTCTGGCCAGGAGTGCGGCGCGGTCGAGATTCTCCGCCTCGCTGGCGCGACGGTGGCGGTACTCGAACGTGCCCGAGGCAAGGCCGCGTTCGGACACGACGATCCGGTGCGGGATGCCGATCAGTTCCATGTCGGCGAACATCGCGCCCGGGCGCAGGCCACGGTCGTCGAGCGCGGTCTCGATGCCGGCGGCGTTGAGCTCGGCGTAGAGGTCCTGGGCGGCCTGCGCGACGGTTGCGTCGCCCTTGGGGTTGATCACGCACACCACTGCCTGCCACGGCGCCATCGCCTCGGGCCAGATGATGCCGTTGTCGTCGTTGTTCTGCTCGATGGCGGCCGCCACGATCCGCGACACGCCGATGCCGTAGCAGCCCATCGCCGGCGTTGCCGCCTTGCCGTTGGCGTCGAGCACGGTCAGCTTCATTGCTTCGGCGTACTTGCGGCCGAGCTGGAATACATGGCCGACCTCGATGCCGCGGGCCAGGCCGATCGTGCCCTCGCCATCCGGCGCGATGTCACCCTCGACCACGTTACGGATGTCGGCGACGACGTCCGGCTCGGCAAGGTCGCGGCCCCAGTTGATGCCGGCCAGGTGATAGCCAGCCTCGTTGGCGCCGACGACGAAGTCAGCCATGGCGGCGACGCTGCGATCGGCGATCACGCGGATGGCCTTGCGCGGCGCAACCGGGCCGAGGAAACCGGGTTCGCTGCCCAGGTGGGCCACGATCTCGGCCTCCGTGGCCAGGCGGTACTCGCCCAGGCCGGCCAGCTTCGACAGCTTGATTTCGTTGACCACGTGGTCGCCGCGCACCAGCGCGAGCACGAACTGGGCGTTGCCGTCGGCGTCGGCGCCGATGATCGCCACCGACTTCACCGTGCGCTGCAGCGCGATGCCCATCAGCGCGGCGACGTCCTCGCAGGTCTTCTGCGTCGGCGTGTCGACCTTGCGCATCGCTTCGCTTGCGGCCGCGCGCGGAGCGGGTTCGGCGGCCTGCGCGAGTTCGACGTTGGCGGCATAGTCCGAGCCGCTGTGGAACGCGAGCGCATCCTCGCCCGACTCGGCCAGCACGTGGAACTCGTGCGACACCGCGCCGCCGATGGCGCCGGAGTCGGCCGAGACGGCGCGGAACTTAAGGCCCAGGCGCGTGAAGATGCGGCCGTAGGTGTCGTACATGTTCTTGTACTCGACGCCCAGGTCCTCGTCGCTGAGGTGGAAGGAGTAGGCGTCCTTCATCAGGAACTCGCGCGCGCGCATCACGCCGAAGCGCGGGCGGATCTCGTCGCGGAACTTGGTCTGGATCTGGTAGAAGTTGACCGGCAGCTGCTTGTAGCTCGACAGCTCCTGGCGCGCGAAGTCGGTGATGACCTCCTCGTGCGTGGGGCCGTAGCAGTACCAGGCTTCCTTGCGGTCCTGGATCTTCAGCAGCTGGCCGCCGAACTTCTCCCAGCGCCCGGTTTCCTCCCACAGCTCCCTGGGCTGCACCGAAGGCATCAGCACTTCGATCGCACCGCTTGCGTTCATTTCCTCGCGCACGGCGCGCTCCACCTTGCGCAGCACGCGCAGGCCCAGCGGCGACCACGTGTACAGGCCAGCGGCAAGCTTGCGGATCATGCCGGCCTTGAGCATCAGCTTGTGACTGACGATCTCGGCCTCGGCGGGCGTTTCCTTGCTGGTGTGGAGGTGGAACTGCGACAGGCGCATCGGCTCGGCTTCGGACGTAGGGAAGCGGCCATTTTGCCATGCGCCGGACCAGTGCCGGGCATGGCAGCACAGAGGGGCCCGGTCAGCCGCCGCTGGTGACGGCACCGCCCTCGCAATAGGTCTTGATCTGCGCTTCGGCCAGCTGGGTGCGGTTTGCGCGCTCGCTGTCGTTGAGGCTGCGGTCGGGCTTGCCGTCCTTGTCCTCGTCGACGGCGACCGGCTGGTTGCCCTGGAGAATGGTCAGGTTGCTGCGCGCGTTGCTGCAGTTGGAATTGACCACCGGTTTGGCGGCGGCAGTGGGTGCCGGCTTGCCGGTGTCCTCGTGTTGGCCGCGGTTCTTGTACTCCTGGCCCGCCGGAGGCGCATCGGAGTAGTGGGTGACGCCCTGGGCGTCTTTCCACTGGTAGACCTTGGCCGCACTGACGGGCAGTGCGACGACCAGGCACAGGCCGGCGACGAGGCCGGGCAGCAGACGGACGGACTGGCGGGGCATGGTGGCTCCAGGCGGTTGGGAGCGGAAGAAGGTCCGATTGCATCACCGCGCCGGGGCGCAGGCAAGCGCTACACTTCCAAACATGGACGAATTGCAACAAACCCCGCGGCCGCGCGGTCGCGGCATCTACCTGCTGCCGAACCTTTTCACCACCGGCGGCCTGTTTGCCGGCTTCTACGCGATCATCGCCGCCACCGAGGGCCGGTTCGACGACGCCTGCATCGCCGTATTCGTGGCCGGCATCCTCGACGGCCTGGACGGCCGGGTGGCGCGCCTGACCAACACCCAGAGCGAGTTCGGGGTGCAGTACGACTCGCTGGCCGATCTGGTCAGCTTCGGCCTGGCTCCGGCGCTGGTGATGTACCACTGGGCGCTCTCGGCGACCCGGCTCGACGGGCCGATTCCCGGCAAGATCGGCTGGGTCGCGGCCTTCCTCTATGCCGCCTGCGCGGCACTGCGGCTGGCGCGCTTCAATTCCCAGGTGGGCGAGGTCGACAAGCGCTGGTTCATCGGCCTGGCCAGTCCGGCGGCGGCCGGGCTGGTTGCCAGCTTCGTCTGGACCTGTGACGACATGGGCTACAGCGGCGAGCAATTGAGGTACGCCGCGCTGGCGGTGACCGTGGTCGCCGGCCTCCTCATGGTCAGCCGCCTACGCTATTTCAGCTTCAAGGGCGGCGGTCCGCGCCACGACCGTGTGCCGTTCCTGGCGATCGTGGTGGTGCTGGCGGTGCTGGTGGCCATTGCCATCGATCCGCCGCGGGTGTTGCTGGTGATCGGTGGCCTGTACGCACTGTCGGGCCCGGGCTATGCGGCCTGGCGCAAGCTGCGGCGGCCGGCAGCGGCCGAGGCGGGCACATGAGCGCGCTGTGGAGCCCGCAGCAGCACGAATGGCTGCAGGCCATGGGCCACCAGGTGTGGGCCCTGGGCGGCGCGCAGTCGGTCGAGTCCGGTTCGCAGGCCGTTTCCAACGCGCAGGACGCTCCGGCCGATGCCCGCCGTGAAGCCGCAGCACTGTTGAAGGGCGAGGGTGCTGTGCGGGCGCGACCGGCGGCACCGGCCCCGGCGCCGCGCGAACCGGCCCGGGCTGATCGCCTGATGCTGGCGGTGCTGCGTGCGGCCGGACGCGACAGTGGCGATGCCGATGTGGCTGTACTGGTTACCGACCTCGCTTCGCTGCGCGGCAATGCCGCGGCCAAGCGCGCGCTGTGGCCCCACCTGCGGGCGTTGCGCCGACGGAGTGGCTCGGCGTGAGCGCGCTGGCCGTCGATACCGGCCAGGCGTCGCCCGCCGGCACGCTGCGGCCCATGCGCGAGGACGACCTCGACGCGGTGCACGCGGTCGAGATCCGCGCCTACGAATTTCCATGGACAGTCGGCATCTTCCGCGACTGCCTGCGCGCCGACTACCCGGCCTGGCTGCTGCAGCAGGGCGGCGAGATCGTCGGCTACTTCCTGATGAGCATCGCCGCCGGCGAGGCGCACGTGCTCAATATCTGCATCGACCCGGCGCGCCAGGGGCGAGGTCACGGCCGCCACCTGCTGCGGGCGATGATGCATGTCGCACGCGGTCGCGGCGCCGAGCGCGTGTTCCTGGAAGTACGGCCCTCCAATGCCGGGGCGATCGCGCTCTACCATTCCGAAGGCTTCAACGAGATCGGTCGCCGCCCGCGCTACTACCCGGCGCGCGATGGCCGCGAGGATGCGCTGGTGATGGCGATCGAGCTTCTCCCGCCGGAGCAGTGACCTTGGCTATGCGCGCATGGCGAGGACTGGCATGCTCGCGACAGGGGGGGCGGTCGCAGAGTTTGGGGGTCGCCCGGGGACACGGCAACACACCACAAGGAGCGGGTCATGCGCGTGCTGTCGTACGGGTCGTTGTTGTTTGCTCTGGCGCTGGTCGCGCCACTTCATTCCGGTGAGCTGCAGGCCGGCGAGATAACCACGCTGGACGGCGTGCCCGTCACTACCGATCCGGCTGAGCGGTACGTGCCGGTGGTCCTGGAATCGCCGGGATGCGAGCACGACAAGCTCGGCTCGGTGGAGGTCACCGCTGGCGAGCGTGTCAGCGAGATCACCCAGGATCCGAACGTGCCCACCGTCGAATACGGCCTCGCCATGGCCAGGCTCGCCAAGGCCGCCCGCGAGAAGGGCGCCAATGCGGTCGTGTTGCGCTGGCACCAGGGCGTGTACTTCACCCACAACGGCAGGAAGAGCCGCAAGCCGGTGTTCGTGAAGTTGCGCGGTGCCGCGATCCATTTGTCGCCGGAGGCGCTGGCGCAGTGCCCGCTCGAACCGGTCTCGGTGGCCGATCTGGAAGACCGCTCGCGCAACGGAAAGCCGGTCAACGCTTATGCGCGCGACGTGTTCGCCAAGGATTGAAAGTCGTCCCGGCGGCGTGCGCCGCCGGGATTGAACGCTGTCTGCCGGCCGATCAGCCCAGCTTGGCCCGCTGCGAAGCCAGTGCCTCGCGCTGCAGGTTCCAGTCGGCCAGGCGCTTGCGCTCCTGCTCGACCACGGCCGGCGGTGCATTGGCGACGAAGGTCTCGCTGGCCAGCTTGTTGTGGCACTTGCCGATCTCGCCTTCGACGCGCTTGATCTCCTTGTCCAGGCGCGTGCGCTCGGCACCCAGGTCGACCAGGCCTTCCAGCGGCACCAGCAGCTTGAGTTCGCCGACCAGCGCGGTCGCCGCGGCGGGCGCGGCGGCAGCGTCGTCGAGGATGGCGATGGATTCCAGGCGGGTCAGGAAGCGCAGCTGCGAGTCGAAGCGGGTGGCACGGTCGCGATCGGCCGCGGTGCAGCCGGCCAGCAGCAACGGGATAGTCTTCGACGGCGCGACGTTGAGTTCGCTGCGGATCCTGCGCAGCGCGCTGACCATCGACTTGAGCCATTCGACGTCGGCCTCGGCGGCGGTGTAATCCTGCGCGGCGAAGTCCGATGCCTGCGGGTACGGGCGCAGCATGATGGTGGTGTCGGCGAGACCGAGCTTCGGAGCGACCTGCTGCCACAGCTCCTCGCTGACGAACGGCACCAGCGGGTGCAGCAGCGACAGCAGCCGTTCGAGCACGAACAGCAGGGTGTGGCGCGTGCTTTCCGCCGCGGCCGCGTCGTCACCCTGCAGCGCCGGCTTGGCCAGCTCGACGAACCAGTCGCAGAACTCGTTCCAGGCGAACTCGTACAGCGCCTGCGCGAGCAGGTCGAAGCGGTAGCTGGCGAAGTGCGTCTCGGCCTCGGCGGCGACCTTGGCCAGGCGCGAGAGGATCCAGCGCTCGGGGTCCGTCTTCGGCTGCGGCGCGCCGCTGAAGCTGGCGCCCTCGGTGTTCATCAGCACGAAGCGCGTGGCGTTCCACAGCTTGTTGCAGAAGTTCTTGTAGCCCTCGGCGCGGCCGAGGTCGAAGCGGATGTCGCGGCCGTGGGTGGCGAGTGCGGCGATGGTGAAACGCAGCGCGTCGGCGCCGAACGCCGGGATGCCGTCGGGGAATTCCTTGCGCGTGGCCTTCCCGATCTTCTCGGCCATCTTCGGCTGCATCAGGCCGGCGGTGCGCTTTGCCAGCAGGTCGTCGAGCGAGATGCCGTCGATCAGGTCGAGCGGATCGAGGATGTTGCCCTTCGACTTCGACATCTTCTGGCCGTCCTTGTCGCGGACCAGGCCGGTGATGTAGACGTCCTTGAACGGGACGCGACCGGTGAAGTGGTCGGTCGCCATGATCATGCGCGCCACCCAGAAGAAGATGATGTCGAAGCCGGTGACCAGCACGCTCGACGGCACGTAGCGGTCGAACCCGCGCTCGGCCATGGCCTCCTCGTTCGGCCAGCCCATGGTGCTGAACGGCCAAAGCTGCGAGGAGAACCAGGTCTCGAGGACGTCGCTGTCCTGCGACAGCTTGACGGTGTGGTCGAGCGAATGGCGCGCGCGCACTTCGTCCTCGTTGCGGCCGACGAAGATGTTGCCGTCGTCGTCGTACCACGCCGGGATGCGATGGCCCCACCACAGCTGGCGGCTGATGCACCAGTCCTGGATGTTCTCCATCCAGTGGCGGTAGGTGCTGATCCAGTTGGAGGGGACGAGCTTGACGTCGCCTTGCTCGACCAGCTCCAGGCCGCGCGCGGCCAGCGTGTCCATCTTCACGAACCACTGGTCGGTCAGGTACGGCTCGATCACCTGGCCGGTGCGATCGCCGCGCGGCACCTGCAGCTTGTGCGGCTTGGTCTCGACCAGGCGGCCGGCGGCTTCCAGGTCGGCGAGCACGACCTTGCGCGCCTCGTAACGGTCCAGGCCGCGGTACTTCTCCGGCGCATTGCCGTTGACCGCCGCGACGTGGGTGAAGATGTTGATCAGCGGCAGGCCGTGGCGCTGGCCGACGGCGTAGTCGTTGAAGTCGTGCGCGGGCGTGACCTTGACCACGCCGGTGCCGAACTCGCGGTCGACGTAGTCGTCGGCGATGATCGGAATCTCGCGCTCGCTCAGCGGCAGCGTGACGGTCTTGCCGATCAGGTGGGTGTAGCGCTCGTCGAGCGGATGCACCATCACCGCGACGTCGCCGAGCATGGTTTCCGGACGCGTGGTAGCCACGGTCAGTTCACCGCTACCGTCGCTCAGCGGGTAGCTGATCGACCACAGGAAGCCGTCTTCTTCTTCGTTGACCACTTCCAGGTCGGAGATCGCCGTCTTCAGCACCGGGTCCCAGTTGACCAGGCGCTGGCCGCGGTAGATCAGGCCTTCCTCGTGCAGGCGCACGAACGCCTCGATCACCGCCTGCGCGGCCATCGGGTCCATCGTGAAGACGCTGCGCGACCAGTCGCCGGACGTGCCCAGGCGGCGCATCTGCCGCTCGATTGTGTCGCCGGAGTGCTGCTTCCACTCCCACACCTTCTCGATGAAGCCGTCGCGACCGAGATCGTCGCGGGTGAGGCCATCGCGACCGAGGTTGCGCGCAACCACCATCTCGGTGGCGATGCCGGCGTGGTCGGTGCCCATCTGCCACAGCGTGTCGTAGCCACGCATGCGGTGGTAGCGGATCAGCGCGTCCTGCAGCGTGTGCTGGAACGCGTGGCCCATGTGCAGCGTGCCGGTGACGTTCGGCGGCGGCAGCAGGATGGTATAGGGCTCGCCCTTGCCGCTGGGCTTGAATACACCGCTGCGCTCCCACTCTTCGTACAGGCGGGTTTCGAACTGCTTGGGGTCGTAGCTGGAAGCGAGGGTGTCGGTCATGGGTCGTGTCTTCGATTTGGCGTCTTGGCGTCGTCCCGGCGAAAGCCGGGATCCACCTTGATGTTGCCGGTGACGCCGACGCGGACGTCAACGTCAAAATGGGTCCCGGCTTTCGCCGGGATGACGGCGCGCACTGGTGGGCGCAGTTACATATCGTGCTTCTTCAGATCCAGTCCGCGCGCCTGGTACTGCTTCCAGCGCTCGCGCAGCGGGCCGCGCGCCGAGTCGTCGGCCGGCACCACTTCGAGCACGCGCTCGAAGCTGCCCGCCACCGGCGCGTCGCGCAGGTTGATCACCACCGGACGCAAGGGCGTGTCCGAATCGGGCGTGGCGATCAGCACCGGCGCCAGTTCGTCCTCGTCGTCGCCGGCGATCTGGTGCGGGATGTAGGCGTTCTCGTCGAACTCCCACAGCAACTCGTCCAGGCGTTGCGCCTGTTCCTCGTCGCGCACCAGCACCAGCGTCCACAGGTTGGCGTCGTGCGCCTTGCGCGCGAGCTCGCATACCAGCAGCAGCGGTTCCTCGCGGAACCGCTCCTTCTGGATCAGGTAGAAATCGGCGCGCGCCACGCGATCAGGCCGCGCGGTCCAGCAACCACTGGCTCAGCAGGCCGACCGGGCGACCGGTGGCCATGCCGCGCTTACCTTCGTCCGACGCGCTGCCGGCGATGTCCAGGTGCGCCCAGCGCTGGCCTTCGGCGAAGCGGCCGAGGAAGCAGCCAGCGGTGATCGCGCCGGCCCAGCGGCCGCCGATGTTGTAGACGTCGGCGAAGCTCGACTCCAGCAGGGTCTGGTACTCGTCCCACAGCGGCAGGCGCCAGGCGCGGTCGAACACGTTCTCGCCGGCATCGATCAGTTCGGCGGCGAGGTCGTCGTGCTTGCTCATCAGGCCCGAGGCGAACTTGCCCAGGGCGACCATGCAGGCGCCGGTAAGCGTGGCGACGTCGACCAGTGCCTGCGGCTCGAAACGCTGCGCGTAGGTCAGCGCGTCGCACAGGATCAGGCGGCCTTCGGCGTCGGTGTTGCCTACTTCGATGGTCTTGCCGGACATGCTGGTCAGCACGTCGGACGGGCGGTAGGCGTCAGCGTCGGGCATGTTCTCCACGGCCGGCACCACCACGACGAGGTTGATCGGCAACTGCATGCCGACGGCGGCGACGAACGTACCCATGACGGTGGCGCCACCGCACATGTCGTACTTCATCTCCTCGATGCCGCCCTGGGTCTTGAGGTTGATGCCGCCGGTGTCGAAGGTGATGCCCTTGCCGACCAGCACGTAAGGCTTGGCGTCGCCGCCGTTGCTGTACTTCAGGACGATGAGCTTGGGCGGATTGGCCGAGCCGCGGCCGACCGCGAGCAGCGAGCCCATGCCCAGTTCGGTCATCTGCGCTACGTCGAGCACTTCGCACGAGGTGGTGTCGAAGCGGCCGGCGAATTCCTGCGCCTGTTGGGCGAGGTAAGCCGGGTTGCAGACGTTCGGCGGCAGGTTGCCCAGCTCGCGCGAGAACTGCACGCCGGCGGCGATTGCCTGCTGGCCATGGGCCAAAGCGACGGTGTCGTCACCGTGGATGCCCAGCTTGCGCAGGCCCGGCTCTTCCTTCTTCTTGCTGGTGCCGAGCGTGGCGGTGTAGCGGTAGCAGGCGTGGTCGGCGGCGATGGCGGCCTGGCGGATCGCCCAGGCGGTGTCGCGGCCGGCGACCGGCACTTCCGACAGGGTGAACAAGGCGTTGGTAACCGGGCCGTTGCGCAGCGCGCGGGCGGCATCGCCGACCGCCTTGAGGTACTGCGGCACGCCGAACTTGCCGGCATCGCCCAGGCCGATGATCAGCACGCGCGGTGCGGTGACGCCCGGAACGTCGTGCAGGATGGCGGTCTTGCCGGTCTTGCCGCTGGCGTCGCCGCGCTCGAGCAGCGCCGCCAGGCGACCGCCGCTGGCTTCGTCCAGGGCCTTGCCGGCGGGCGTGAGAGTGTTGTCGGCAAAGGCGCCGACAACAATGCAATCAGTGAGGGCGGCGGCAGGCGCGTCGCGGTTCAGGTCGAATTCGAGGGCCATCCAACAGATTCCCAGAGCAGTCCAAAAAAGGAGCCGGTCAGGAGCGTCTGCCGGAAACAGTGGGCAGACGACCAACCAAACTCCGTACAATCGAGAGGCTGTGAGGGGGGATGCAATGTCCCCGGCCGCGCATCGCGCAGCCACCTCACGCCCTCGGACGAATTTCCCGATTTTAGATCAACTTCCCAGATCAAGCCGCCCCGAAGCCTAAATCGATGCCCAAGCTTGACCGTTACCTGCTGAGCGAATTCGCCCAGGCGATCTTCGCCACCCTGGTGGTATTGCTGATCGTCATGGTCGGTGGCGCCTTCACCGACGTGCTCCAGGACATCGCCCGGGGCCGGGTTCCGGCCGGCCTGATGCTGGCCCAGCTGGGCCTGGTGCTGATCAAGTGGCTGCCGCTGATCCTGCCCCTGGCGCTGATGCTCGGCCTGATGATGGGCGTCGGGCGCCTGTACCGGGACTCGGAAATGCCCGTCATCTCCTCCATCGGGGTCGGACCCAGGCGCATGCTCAAGCCGCTGATGCTGGTGGTCGGGCCGCTGGTGCTGGTCGTGGCGGCCTGCTCGCTGTGGCTGGGGCCCTGGGCGGACCGCCTGTCCAAGCAGATGATCAACGACGCCAACCGCAACCTGCTGATGGCCGGGCTGGAGCCGGGTGCCTTCGTCGGCATCCCCAACGGCGGCGGCGTGATCTACGTGGCCAACATGTCCAAGGACGGCAGCCAGCTGCAGCGCGTGTTCGTCTACCGCGACGCCGGCGAGGGGCGGATGGACGTCACCACGTCCAGTCGTGGCGAACTGATGGTCGATCCGGGTGGCGACCGCTACCTGACCCTGTCCGATGGCTTCCAGATCGAAGGCGAACGCGCAGGTGCCAAGGATTTCCGCCTGCTGCGCTATGCCCGCAACGAGATCCTGCTGCCCGCCAATGACCTCAAGTTCGACCCTGATGCGCCTGAAATGCAGACCACGCTGGCCCTGCTCGGCGACGACCGGCGCGAGGCCCGGGCCCAGTTGCACTACCGCCTGGCGCCGCCGCTGCTGGCGCTGGCGTTCGCCCTGATGGCGGTGCCGCTCGCGCGCAGCATGCCGCGGCAGGCGCGCTATGGCCCGATCCTGGTCGGCTTCCTGGCCTATCTGATTGGCCAGAACCTGATGACCGCCGGCCTGGGCTGGCTGGAGAGCGGCAAGATCGCCATATGGCTGGGCCTGTGGTGGCTGGTGCTGCCGGTGATGGCCGTGGCCTGCTGGATGTACTTCAGCGACGGCCGCCTGGGACGACCACGGCAGGCGTTCGCGACGGCGAGGCTTAGGTCATGAGACTGATCCCCAAGATCCACGACATATATGTAGGCAAGACCGTGCTCGCCACGGTGCTGCTGACTTGGGCGGTGCTGGGCGGTCTGGACGTCATGCTGGCCCTGGTGAGCGAGTTCGGCGACATCGGCAAGGGCAAGTACGGCCTGGTCGAGGCCTTCGCGTACATCGGCCTGAGTGTGCCGCGGCGCATGTACTACCTGTTCCCGTACGCGGCCGTGATCGGCTCGCTGATGGCGCTGGGGCAACTGGCGGCGACCTCCGAGCTGACCGCGCTGCGTGCCGTGGGCCTGTCGCGCCGCCGTCTCGGCCTGGCCGTCGCCGGTGCGCTGGCGATCCTCACCGCGCTGATGGTGCTGAGCGGCGAGAGCCTGTCGCCGTGGACACAGCAGCGCGCCGATGCCCTCAAGTCCTCGGCGAAGTCCGGCAATGCGGTGGTCGCGCAGTACAGCGGTCTATGGGCGCGCGAAGGCGAGACCATCCTCAATGCCCAGGGCGGGCAGGAGCGCGAGCTCAACGGCGACCGCTGGCTCGAACTGCGCGACGTCACGCTGTACCAGTTCGCCGACGATGGCCGCTTGAAGTCGCTCGCCTTCGTCAAGAAGGCCGAGCACCGCCCCGGTGGCTGGTTGCTGCGCGATGTGACGCGAACGTATTTCAATGACCGTTCGGTGCGTCGCGAGCAGGTGCCGATGGAGCGCTGGAATTCGCAGCTTGATTCGGCGGCGTTGTCGGCAGGCACCGAGCGGCCGCGCTACCTGTCGGCCATGGACCTGCGCACCGCGATCCAGTACCGCGAGCGCAATGGCCTGGATGCTTCGGAGTTCGAGGAGCACTACTGGGGGCGGTGGTTCTATTCGATCAACGTGCTGGCGTTGTGCCTGGCGGCGGTGCCATTCGCTTTCGGCACGCTGCGCAGTGGCGGCATGGGCAAGCGTCTGTTCATCGGCATCGTGTTCGCGCTGGGCTTCTGGTTGTTGCAGACGCAGTTCGTGAAGCTGGCGACGGTGTACAAGTTCGACTACCGCATCGCTTACCTGCTGCCGACGTTGATCATGCTTGCCGTGTCGGCATTCCTGTTCAAGAAGCGCAGCGGCTAGCGCGGCCCCGGCATCCCGGCGAACGCCGGGATCCAGCCTGACCTTGGCGACTTTGCGTTCGCCGTTTACTTCGGCCGCTTCGGCAGCCGCACCATGCGCGTCCCGCTGGCGCGGTCGTGCCACGTCAGCCGGTCGCGGTCGAACCAGGCCCACCAGAACCCCAGGCCTGCCAGCAGCAGCGACAGCGTGCCTACCGAGTAACGCATCAGCAATGCGCGCCATGACGGTGCACTGCCATCGGCGCCGGTCACCTGCAGTCGCCACGGCCGCATGCCCAGCGTCTGTCCGCCGCGCCGCCAGCTCAGCACCGCGTAGACGGCGCCGATCAGCCAGCACACCAGCCACAGCAACCACTGCAGCAGGCTGAAAGGCGGGATGTTCTCGTGGCTGTCATGGCCGCTGAACGTATAGGCGAAGGTGAAGACCGCCGAGGCCAGCATCCACAGTGCAACCACAGGCCACAGGTCGTAGAGCAGTGCGAGCAGGCGCCAGCCGATCAGTGCGGTGGGGCGGGGTGTGGGCGAGGTCGATGCCATCGCATCAGGATAGCCGCTGCGCTGCACGGCCGCTAAGCTGCGTGCATGAGTGTTCGAACGCCTGCTGATCGCCGTGGCGTGGCGATGGCCCTGCCGCAATTGCGCGACGCCGATGGCGGCGCGATTGCCGCTTTCCTGGATGCGATCTGGGCCGAGAATGGCCTGGCCCAGCCGACGCTCGACAGCTACCGCCGCGACCTGGAACTGCTCGCGCGCTGGCGCGACGGCCGTGGCGGCGGCCTGGCCGGCGCCGATCGCGCCGTCCTTTTCGACTACCTGGCCTGGCGCTCGCAGCACGGCTACTCGCCGCGCAGCAATGCGCGGTTACTGTCGGCGTTGCGCGCGTTCTATGCCTGGCAGGTGCGCCGCGGCGAGCGCAGTGACGATCCGACTGCGCTGCTGGAACCGCCCAAGCTGCCACGCTCCCTGCCCAAGGCGCTGGCCGAGAGCCAGATCGAAGCCCTGCTCAAGGCCCCGGACATCGACGATGCCAACGGCCTGCGCGATCGCGCCATGCTCGAGCTGATGTATGCGGCCGGCTTGCGCGTGAGCGAACTGGTCAATCTGCCGGCGACGGCGGTCAACCTCCGCCAGGGCGTGCTGCGGGTGATGGGCAAGGGCAGCAAGGAGCGGCTGGTGCCGCTGGGCGAGGAAGCGCAGCACTGGCTGGAGCGGTACCTCGCCACGGCGCGCCCGCAGCTGGCGGGAAAGCGCGCGCTGGCGCCGTTGTTCCTCACCTCTGCCGGCGAAGCGCCGACGCGCCAGCAATTCTGGGTGCTGGTGAAGCGCTATGCGGGGTTCGCAGGCATCGATCCGGCCCGGATCAGCCCGCATGGCCTGCGCCACAGCTTCGCCACCCACCTGCTCAATCACGGTGCTGACCTGCGCGCGCTGCAGATGCTGCTGGGCCACAGTTCACTTTCGACCACGCAGATCTACACCCTGGTGGCACGCGAGCAGCTCAAGCAGCTCCACTCAAGGCACCACCCGCGCGGGTAGGGCAAACCCGCCAGGGGCGGGAACAGCAGGCAACGCAAGGTGAATCCTTTCGGGACCAAGGGCACTGGCCGCGACCGGGTCTCGTGCCACAATCCGGGCATCCCCCCAATATGGGCCGCCGCTCGGTGGCCCCTGTCAGGAATCACAGATGAAGCGAATTCTCCTCGCCGCGCTCGGCGCCATCAGCCTTTCCGCCTGTGCGCAAGCGCCCGACGGCGCCGCGCAGGCGCAAGGCAGCGCCAAGCCGGCCGTAGCCGCCCTGGCTGCCGCCAAGCCCAAGGCCGGCACCGCCGATGCGCGCGCGATCGAGGCGGTGCGCCTGCTCAATCCGCAGGTCCAGGTGGATCGGGTCGGCGCGGCGCCGCTTCCGGGCTTCCGCGAGGCGATCGTGGCCGGGCAGGTGGTCTATGTCAGCGATGACGGCAAATACCTGTTCCTGCCCGGTTCCGGCGGCGCCCTGTTCGACGTCAACGCCAGGAAGAACCTCAGCGAAGATGCGATGGCGGCGGTGCGCAAGCAGCTGATCGACACCATCCCGGTCAGCGAACGCATCGTCTTCGCCCCGGCCAAGCCCAAGTACACGGTCACGGTCTTTACCGACGTGGAGTGTGGCTACTGCCGCAAGCTGCACAGCGAGATCGCCGAGTACAACCGCCAGGGCATCGCGATCGAGTACCTGGCCTTCCCGCGCATGGGCCTGGGCAGCGACGACTACAAGAAGATGGTGGCGGTGTGGTGCTCGCCGGACCGCCGCAAGGCGCTGACCGACGCCAAGAACGACCGCACGCCCAAGTACACCAACTGCAAGACCTCGGTGAACCAGCAGTACGACGTCGGCCAGCGGGTCGGCCTCACCGGTACGCCGATGATCCTCAGTGCCGAAGGCATCCAGCTCGGTGGCTATGTCCCGCCGGCAGCCCTGCGCGACGCGCTGGACAAGCTGGCGGCCGAGAATGCGCAGACTGCCGCGGTGAAGCCGGGCGCCTGATGGCGCCCTCGCTGCTTCCGGGACAGTAGGGGTACGGGCATGGGTTGCGCGGCTCGGCTACAATGTCCGGCCCGACGTTGCACGGTTCCCCGGACATGATCGTCCTCGAGGGCGCATCCGCCCTGTCGCCGTTCCGCCGCGAGCGGCTCCAAGCCCGCCTGCAAGCCCTCCATCCGTCCGTCCGCGTCCTTGGCGCTTGGCCCGTTTACTGGGTCGAGCCCGAGACTGGTGCGACGCCGGACCCCGACGCACTGCGCCGCATCCTCCAGGCCGAGCCGGGTGAGGCTGCGCGCGCGGATGGCGCCGTCTCCCGTTTTGTCACGCCGCGACTGGGCACCCTGTCGCCGTGGGCGAGCAAGGCGACAGAGCTGCTTCGCGGCGCCGGCCTGCCGATCAAGCGCGTCGAGCGCGGAACCCGCTACGACCTGACCGGATGGCCGGCCGATGCCCCGACCCAGGGCGCGCTGGCCAAGGTCCTGCACGATCCGATGACGCAGTCGCTGCTGGAAACGCGCGACGACGCCGCGGCGTTGTTCGCCACGCCCGCGCGCGGCCAGCTCGAACGCATTGCGCTGGCCGACCTCGAGAACGCCAACGTCCGCCTCGGCCTGGCCCTGGCCGAGGACGAGATCGCCTACCTGCGCGAACGCTTCAGCGTGCTCGGCCGCGAGCCGGCCGACGTCGAACTGATGATGTTCGCCCAGGCCAACTCCGAGCACTGCCGGCACAAGATCTTCAACGCCTCGTGGACGCTCGATGGCGCCGAGCAGCAGCAATCGCTGTTCAAGATGATCAAGCACACCCACGCGACCACGCCCGAGCACACGCTCTCGGCGTACAGCGACAACGCGGCGGTGGTCGAAGGCTATGCCAGCCGACGCTTCCGCCCCGACCCGATCACCCGCGGCTATCGCGCCGAGACGCAGGTCGACTCGGCGTTCGCGATCAAGGTCGAGACGCACAACCATCCGACCGCGATCGCGCCGTTCCCGGGCGCATCGACCGGCAACGGCGGCGAGATCCGCGACGAAGGCGCGACCGGCCGCGGTGGCCGTCCCAAGGCCGGCCTGTGCGGTTTCAGCGTCTCGCACCTGCGCATCCCGACCTTGCCGCAGCCGTGGGAGCGCGAGCGCTCGCTCAACCCGCGCATGGCCTCGGCCCTGGAAATCATGCTCGAAGGCCCGATCGGCGCGGCCGCTTTCAACAACGAATTCGGTCGCCCCAACCTGACCGGCTACTTCCGCAGCTTCGAGCTCGACGAAGGCAAGAACTCGAACAGCACGCTTGCGCGCGCCTACGACAAGCCGATCATGCTCGCCGGCGGCCTGGGTGCGATCGATCGCGTGCAGGTCACCAAGCTGGGCATGAAGCCCGGCGATGCGGTGATCGTGCTCGGCGGTCCGGCGATGCTGATCGGCCTGGGTGGCGGTGCCGCCAGCTCGGTCGCGTCCGGCGACAGCCACGAAGAACTCGATTTCGCCAGCGTCCAGCGCGACAACCCGGAAATGGAGCGTCGCTGCCAGGAAGTGATCGACCGCTGCATCGCCCGCGGCCTCGACAACCCGATCGCGACCGCGCACGACGTCGGCGCAGGCGGCCTGTCCAACGCCATCCCCGAGTTGCTGCACGACTCCGGCCTGGGCGGCGTGATTGACTTGGCCAAGGTGCCCAGCGACGACCCGTCGCTGTCGCCGATGCAGCTGTGGTGCAACGAATCGCAGGAGCGCTACGTGCTCGGCCTGCCGGCCGACCGCGTCGACGAATTCGCGCAGATCTGCGCGCGCGAGCGTTGCCCGTTCGCGGTGGTCGGCTATGCCACCGCCGAGGAACACCTGGTGGTCGGCTACGGCGCCACCGTCGACAACGCGCGCCAGCCCGGCCACGACTGGCCGATCGACCTGCCGATGGACGTGCTGTTCGGCAAGCCGCCGAAGATGCACCGCGACGCGCGTCGTCCGCCGCCGGCGCCGTGGCCGTCGCTGGAATGGAACGGCCTGGACCTGCGCGACGCCGCACTGCGCGTGCTGGCCCATCCGTCGGTCGCTTCGAAGAATTTCCTGGTCACCATTGGTGACCGCACCGTCGGTGGCCTGACCGCGCGCGACCAGATGATCGGTCCGTGGCAGCTGCCGATGTCCGATTGCGCGATCACGCTGTCGGGCTTCGACGGTTTCGTCGGCGAGGCGATGTCGCTCGGCGAGCGCACGCCGCTGGCGCTGATCGACGCCGCCGCCGCCGCGCGCATGGCGGTGGGTGAAGCCATCACCAACCTGTGCGCCGCACCGGTCGAATCGCTCAACCGCATCAAGCTGTCGGCCAACTGGATGGCCGCCGCCGGCCATCCGGGCGAGGACGCGCGACTGTTCGACGCGGTCAAGGCCGTCGGCATGGAGCTGTGTCCGGAGCTGGAGCTGAGCATCCCGGTCGGCAAGGATTCGCTGTCGATGCAGGCGCAGTGGCACAGCGACGGCGTCGCGTCGAAGTCGGTGTCGCCGGTGTCGCTGATCGTCACCGCGTTCGCGCCGGTGGTCGATGTGCGCCAGCAGCTGACCCCGCTGCTCGATCGCAACGAGGAGTCGGAGCTGTGGCTGATCGGCCTGGGTGCCGGCAAGCAGCGCCTGGGCGGTTCGGTGCTGGCGCAGTGCCATCCGGACGCCGTATCGAAGAGCAATGACTCGCCGCTGCCGGCATTCGCCGGTTCGCTCGGCGTGCCCGACCTCGACAACCCGCAGCGCCTGCGTGATTTCTTCGAGCTCATCCGTGATGCGCGTGAAGCCGGCCTGCTGCGCGCATACCACGACCGTTCCGACGGCGGTGCATGGGCTGCGCTGTGCGAGATGGCGTTCTGCTCGCGACTGGGCCTGGACATCACCCTCGACGGCTGGGGCCACGACCCGTTCCGCACGCTGTTCAACGAGGAACTCGGCGCGATCGTGCAGGTTGCCGACGAGGACCGCGCCATCTTCGCCGACATGGTTTCCCGCCACGGCCTGATCGACTGCGCGCAACGCATCGCGCGTCCGACCACGGCACCGGCGATCCGTGTCCGCGACGAAGGGCAGACCCTGGCCGAATGGCGCTGGGACGAACTCTTCGACGCCTGGTGGTCGACCAGCCATGCCCTGCAGAAGCTGCGCGACAACCCCGAATGTGCCGACCAGGAACGCGCGCTGGCACGCGACTTCAACGCGCCGGGCCTGAAGCCGCGCCTGTCGTTCGATCCGTCCGAGGATGTCGCCGCGCCGTTCATCAACACTGGCGCCCGGCCGAAGGTGGCGATCCTGCGCGAGCAGGGTGTCAACGGCCAGATCGAGATGGCGGCGGCGTTCGACCGCGCCGGTTTCGAAGCCTTCGACGTGCACATGAGCGACCTCATCGCCGGCAATGTCTCGCTGGCCGACTTCAAGGGCATCGCCGCCTGCGGTGGCTTCAGCTACGGCGACGTGCTCGGTGCCGGCCGCGGCTGGGCGACTTCGGTGCTGGAGCGCAGCGCGCTGCGTGATGCGTTTGCACAGTTCTTCGCCCGCGAGGACAGCTTCTCGCTGGGCGTGTGCAACGGTTGCCAGATGCTGTCGCAGCTCAAGCCGATCATCCCCGGCGCGACCCATTGGCCGAAGTTCCTGCGCAACGCCAGCGAGCAGTTCGAAGCGCGCCTGGGCCTGCTGGAAGTGGTCGAGTCGCCGTCGCTGTTCTTCCGCGGCATGGCCGGCTCGCGCATCCCGGTCGCGGTTGCGCACGGCGAAGGCCGCGCCGAGTTCGACAGCGCTCTGGACCAGAACGCGGCGCATGTCTCGCTGCGTTATGTCGACGGCAACGGTGCCGTCGCCACGCGCTATCCGCTGAACCCGAACGGCTCGCCCGACGGCATCACCGGCCTGACCAGCGACGACGGTCGCGCCACGATCCTGATGCCGCACCCCGAGCGCACCCTGCGCAGCGCCAACCTGAGCTGGGCACCGGCCGAGTGGGGCGAGGATTCGCCGTGGCTGCGGATGTTCCGCAACGCGCGGATCTGGGTGGGCTGACGCCGCACCTCCTCCCCCCTCCCCACATGGAGAGGGGAAGGCCTGGCGGTTGCCGAAACGCCGCGGGCAAGCTGCTAAAGTCCATGGCCTGACAGCCACGGAGGACGGCGTGAACGCAGTCGCCAACGACACCGGCCAAGCCAGTCTCGATGACCGCATCGTCGCGGCCCTGCTGGCCAAGGGCCGGCTGAAGGATGCCGACCTGGCGCGCGCCCGCCGCCTGCAGGAGGAAACCGGCGGCGGCCTGCTGGCCCTGCTGGCGCGCCTGGGCCTGGTGTCCGAGCGCGACCACGCCGAAACCTGCGCCGAAGTGCTCGGCCTGCCGCTGGTCAACGTCAAGGATGCGCCCGAGCTGCCGCCCGAGGGCGTGGCGATGTCGGCGCGCTTCATGAAGCAGTTCGCGGTCTGCCCGGTCGGCGAAAGCGAGACCGCGGTCGACGTGCTGATGGCCGACCCGCAGGACCTGTACACCATCGACGCCCTGCGCCTGGCGACCGGCCGCGACATCCGCCCGGCGGTGGCGCTGCGCTCGGAGATCGGCGACCTGGTCGAACGCTGGTACGGCCAGGGCCGCAGCGCGATGGGCGCGATCGTGGAGACTGCCGAAGGCGAGGGCGGTGGCGACCTGGACGACGTCGAGCACCTGCGCGACCTGGCCTCGGAAGCGCCGGTCATACGACTGGTCAACCTGATCATCCAGCGCGCCGTCGAATTGCGCGCGTCCGACATCCACATCGAACCGTTCGAGAGCCGCCTGAAGGTGCGCTACCGCGTCGACGGCGTGCTGACCGAAGGCGAAAGCCCGCCGGCCAATCTCACCGCGGCGGTGATCAGCCGCGTCAAGATCATGGCCAAGCTCAACATCGCCGAGCGCCGCCTGCCGCAGGACGGCCGCATCATGCTGCGCGTGCAGGGCAAGGAACTCGACCTGCGCGTGAGCACGGTGCCAACCGCGCACGGCGAGAGCGTGGTGATGCGTCTGCTCGACCGCGAGACGGTGGTGTTCGACTTCAAGCGCCTGGGTTTCACCGACGCCTTCCTGCCGCAGTTCCAGAAGGTGCTCGACCAGCCGCACGGCATCCTGCTGGTGACCGGCCCGACCGGCTCGGGCAAGACCACCACGCTGTACACCGCGCTGAGCAAGCTCAACACCACCGACGTCAAGATCATCACGGTCGAGGACCCGGTCGAGTACCAGATCGAGGGCATCAACCAGATCCAGGCCAAGCCGCAGATCGGCCTGGATTTCGCCCATGCGCTGCGCAGCATCGTCCGCCAGGACCCCGACATCATCATGATCGGCGAAATGCGCGACCTGGAGACCTGCCGCATCGCGATCCAGTCGGCGCTCACCGGTCACCTGGTGCTGTCGACGCTGCACACCAACAACGCCGCCGGCGGCATCACCCGCCTGCTCGACATGGGCGTGGAGGACTACCTGCTGACGTCCACCATCAACGGCATCCTCGGCCAGCGCCTGGTGCGCAAGCTGGAGCTGACCCATGCCGAGAAGTACCTGGCGTCGCCGGAGGAGATCGAGAAGTTCAACCTGCGCCGTTACCAGCCAACCGGCGACATCTATCTCTACCATCCGCGCCCGTCGGCGATCGCGCCGAACGGCTACCTCGGCCGCACCACGATCATGGAGTTCCTGGTGATGAACGACGAGTTGCGCCGCGCGGTGATGCGCCACGCCGGCATGGGCGAGATCGAACAGATCGCGCGCCAGTCGGGCATGCGCACGATGTACGAGGACGGCATCATCAAGGCGCTGGCGGGGGAGACGACGATCGAGGAAGTGCTGCGGGTGACGGAGGATGCGTGACCATTCCCGGCGCTCGGGAATGTCGGGTTACTTCATGATTCACCGCCGTTCGATTCAAACGACGTCCATGGATTCCCGCCTTCGCGGGAATGACGAGTAACGATGCCTCTCTACCACTACAAAGCCCTCAACCCCCGCGGTGAGCTGCTCGACGGCCAGATGGAAGCCGCCAGCAACGCCGAGGTGGTCGCGCGCCTGCAGGAACAGGGGCATCTGCCGGTCGAGGCCAAGCTGGCCAGCGAGGCGTCCGGGGCGTCGGTGTGGAAGGGGCTGTTCAAGACCCGGCCGTTTGCCGGCGCGCGCCTGGTGCAGTTCACCCAGCAGCTGGCGACGCTGCTCGGCGCCGGGCAGCCGCTCGATCGCGCCCTGACCATCCTGCTGGAACTGCCCGAAGACGAACTGGCGCGCCGCACGATCGGCGACGTGCGCGATGCCGTGCGCGGCGGCAGTTCGCTGTCGTCGGCGCTGGAGCGCCAGCACGGCACGTTCTCGCGCCTGTACGTCAACATGGTCCGCGCCGGTGAGGCCGGCGGCAGCCTGCACGAGACGCTGGCGCGGCTGGCCGACTACATGGAACGCACGCGCGCGCTGCAGGGCCGCGTCATCAACGCGCTGATCTACCCGGCGATCCTGCTGGTGATGGTCGGCCTGAGCCTGCTGTTCCTGCTCGGCTACGTGGTTCCGCAGTTCGCGGCGATGTACGAGAGCCTCGATGCGCAGCTGCCGCTGTTCACCCAGATCGTGCTCGGCGTGGGCCTGTTCGTGCGCGACTGGTGGATCGTGCTGCTGGTGGTACCGGCGCTGGCGCTGTGGTGGTTCGATCGCAAGCGCCGCGATCCGGTGTTCCGCGAGGCTTTCGATGCCTGGCTGCTGCAGCGCCGCTTCGCCGGCGCGCTGGTGGCCAAGGTCGAGACCGCGCGCCTTGCACGCACCCTCGGCACGCTGGTGCGCAACGGCGTGCCGCTGATGGCCGCGCTCGGCATCGGCCGCAACGTGCTCGGCAACCGCGTGCTCGCCGCCGATGTCGCCGCTGCCGCCGAAGAGGTCAAGAACGGCGTCGCGTTGTCGACCGCGCTGGGGCGCGGCAAGCGCTTCCCGCGGCTGGCGTTGCAGATGATCCAGGTCGGCGAGGAGTCGGGGACGCTCGATACGATGCTGGTCAAGACCGCCGAAACGTTCGAACAGGAAACAGCGCTGGCGCTGGACCGGATGCTGGCGGCGATGGTGCCGCTGGTGACGGTGGTGCTGGCCACGGTCGTGGGCATGGTCGTGCTGGCGGTGCTGACACCGCTGTATGACCTGACCAACGCGATCGGCTGACGGCAGGGAACTGAATGCAGCCTCGCGCAGTCAGCCCTTTTGCCGCCAATTTCGGGTAAACATCCCGTCATCGTCACCGCACTCGACAAGGATCCCCCACATGCGTAACCGTCGTTCGTTGAACAGGTCTCCTTCCGCTGCCCGCCAGCGCGGCATGAGCCTGATCGAGATCATCATCGTGATCGTGCTCATCGGTGCGGTGCTGGCCTTCGTCGGCAGCCGCGTGCTCGGTGGCAAGGACCGCGGCGACTACAACATCGCGAAGGCGCAGGTGCAGACGATGGCGGGCAAGGTCGAGGCGTTCCAGATGGACACCGGCCGCCTGCCGACCTCGCTGGAGGAACTGGTCACCCAGCCCACCGACGTCAACGGCTGGCTCGGCCCGTACGCGAAGCCGGCCGAGCTGAAGGATCCGTGGGGTCACCCGATCGAGTACCGCGCGCCGGGCGAGGGCGGCCCGTTCGACCTGGTCGTGCTGGGCAAGGACGGCAAGGTCGGCGGCACCAGCGTCGACGCCGACATCAAGTACGAGTGACGGCCGGGTAAGCGCACAAGGCAGCCATCGGGGACCTGGCCCAATGCAGCATCCTGCCCGCGGCGCATCCTTGCTGGAGATGCTGCTGGTGATCGCGCTGATCGCTGCGATCAGCGTGCTTGCCGCGGCGGCGCTGGGCGGCGGCATCCAGGGCATGCAGTTGCGCTCGGCCGCCAAGTCGGTGGCGGCGCAACTGCGCTACACGCGCACGCACGCCATCGCCACCGGCAAGCCGCAACGCTTCACCCTCGATCCGGCCGCGCACGCCTGGACCGCTCCCAACGGACGCAAGGGCGAGATCTCTCCGGCCCTGCGCGTGACCTTCACCGGTGCGCGCGAGGTGCAGCCGCGACGCGGCGAGGGTGCGATCGTGTTCTTCGCCGACGGCGCCAGCACCGGCGGCCGCGTCCAGCTCAGTGCCCGCAGCGCGGCATGGAACATCGACGTGGCCTGGCTCACCGGCGAAGTGCGGTTGCGCCGTGCCGCGGGAGCGCCGCCGCCATGAAGCGCCAGCGCGGCTACACCCTGCTCGAGGTCATCGTCGCCTTCGCCTTGCTGGCGCTGGCGCTGACTTTGCTGCTCGGCATTCTTTCCGGCGCCGCGCGACAGGTGCGCGGCTCCAGCGATGCCGCGCGCGCGGCGTTGTACGCGCAGTCGTTGCTGGCCCAAGTCGGCGCGGGCGAGGTGATCGCGCCCGGCCAGCGCGACGGCGAGTTCGAGGACGGCCGTTACCGCTGGCAACTGCGCATCGCGCCATGGCGCGACGCCAGCATCGCGGCGGCCAGGCAGCAGGTCGACCCCAATGCCGCGGGCCTGTTCGAGGTCACGCTGGCGGTGCAGTGGGGCGACGCCGGGCCTGGCCAGCGCCTGCAACTGCGTTCCCTGCGCACGGTCGCTGCAGGCGGCGAGGCGCCATTGCCATGAGGCGCGCGCGCGGTTTCACCCTGATCGAAGTGCTGCTGGCGACGGTGCTGCTGGTGGCCGGCCTGGCGCTGGCGTTCACCACGCTCGGCGCCGCCAACCGCACGGCGATCCGCGGCGAAGCGATGGCCGATAGCAGCGAGCACATGCGCGCCGTCGCCGGCTTCCTGCGCAGTCGCCTGACGGCGACGCGTCCGGTCGCGTTCGCCTTCGATGAAAGCAAGGGCACGCCGATCCGTTTCGTCGGCGAGCCCGACCGCCTGCGCTTCGTCGCCGACCTGCCGGACTACCTCGGTCGTGGCGGCCCGTACCTGCATGACCTGACGATCGAGGGCGCCGGCGACGACGCGCGCATCTCGCTCGCGCTGAGCATGGTGCTCGCCGGCCAGACCATCGAGGAGCCGCAGCCGCGCCCGCCGGAGCTGCTGGTGGAGGGCCTGCGCGAAGCGCGATTCCGCTATCGGGCGTTGAACGAGGAAGGTCGCCTGGGCGACTGGCAGGACAAGTGGGAAGTCAGCGAGCGACTCCCGCTGCTGGTGGAGGTGACGCTGGTCGATCGCGACGGACGCGCCTGGCCGCCGCTGGTGGTGTCGTTGCCCTTGGCCGCGCAGGTCGACGGCGCCGGCTTGACGGTGCAGCAGCTATGACGGTGCTTCGTCCGGGCATGCGCGGGACAGCGTTGATCCTGGTGCTGTGGCTGATCGTGCTGCTGACCTCGGTGATCGGCGCGTTCGCCCTGCTGGCGCGCATCGAAAGCATGCAGGGGCGCGTGCTCGTGCGCGGCCTGGTCGCCTCAGGCGCAGCGCGTGCCGGCGTGGAATACGCACTGACCCGCGTCGCCCTCAGCGACCCGCGACTGAAATGGCGGCCGGACGGACGCGCCTATCGCTGGCGCTACGGCGATGCCGATGTCGAGGTCCACATGACCGACGAGAGCGGCAAGGTCGACCTCAACCAGGCTGATGCGCAGATGCTGGCCGCGCTGATCCAGCGCGTGGCCTCGGCCGAACCTGGTTCAATGCCCGGCGGCGCACGCATGGACCCCTCGCAGGCGGCGCGGCTGGCGGCGGCGATCCTCGACTGGCGCGACCCCGACCCGTTGACGCAACCCGCCGGCGGCGGCGAAGACGCCGACTACGCCTCGGCCGGGCTTCCCTACGGCGCCAAGGATGCCGAGTTCGAAAGCGTCGCCGAACTCGAACAGGTGATCGGATTCACCCCGCCGCTGTACGCGCGGCTGGAACCCTACCTGACCGTCTACAGCGGTCGCGCACGCCCGGACGCGGCCTACGCCGCCGGGCCGGTGCTCGATGCGATGGGGCTCAATGGCAACGATCTGCTCGCACAGCGACGGGGCGGCGATGCCAGCGGCCTGGCGCAGGGCGTGCCGGGCGACATCGTCGGCGTGGCCGGGGGCGGCAGTGGCACCTATAGTATCGACAGCCGTGCTCGACTCGCCGATGGTCGCGAGTCGTTGTTGCGGGTCGTTGTCCGCGCCGGGGGTGGGGCTTTGCCCGGCATGGCCTACACTCCGCTGCGCTGGGAGGAGGGAGCTTCACCACGATGAATGCAGGCAGCCAGACACGGCAGGGAGCCGACTGGGCGCAGGACCGGTTGCGGCGCATAGGCGCGCGGCTGGCCCCGGGTGCGGGCGGCTTTCTGGGCTGGTGGGGGCAAAACCTCGCCGCCTGGTTGCCGATGCGCGTGCGTCGCGTGCTCGGTTTCGACCGCGGTCGCCTGCTCCTGCAACTGCACGACCAGACCTTGCAGCTGCGCCTGCAACAGGGCGGTCAACTGCGTGACCTGGGTTCGGTTCCGGCGCTGGCCCTGGCGTCCGCCCCCGAATCGGGGACCGATCCGCTGGCGCCTCTGTTGCCGCCGCGATTGGCCGACCTGCCGCGCTGGCTGCTGCTGCCGGCGACGGCCGGACTGCGCCGCCGCCTGGCGCTTCCCGCCGCGGCCGCCGATCGCCTGCGCGATGTGGTCGGCTTCGAGATCGACCGCCAGACCCCATTCACCGCCGACACCGTCGCCTTCGACGCGCGCGTGCTCGGCCGGCGCGAAAGCGACGGCATGCTCGATACCGAGTTGGTGGTGGTGCCGCGTCAGGGGCTGGATCCGCAACTGGCCGCACTCGGCCCGCTGGCGCGGACGCTGGCCGGCATCGATGTCGCCGGCAGCGGCGGCGTCCCGCTCGGCGTCAACCTGCTGTCAGCGCAGCAGCGCCGGCACCACGGCGACCCGTTCCGCTACTGGAACCTGGCATTGATCGCCATCGCCCTGCTGGCCGTGGCCGCGACGATGTGGCAACTGCTGGGCAACCGTCGCGCCGCCGCCGACGACCTCGAACAGACCATCGCCCGCCATGCCGCCGCCGCGCGTGCCGCGGCGACGCAGCGGCAGGCGCTCATCGAACTCACCGAAGGCCAGGCCTTCATCGACCGTGCGCGCGCGCAGCGCCCGACCTCGCTGGAAGTCATCGACGAACTGACCCGTCGACTGCCTGACAACACGTACCTGGAAAAGCTCGCCATCGAGGACACCAGCCTCACCATGATCGGCCTCAGCCGCGAGGCGCCATCGCTGATCCAGCGCCTGCAGGGCTCGCCGCTGTGGCGCGCGCCGGCACTGACCGGCGCGCTGATGCCGGACCCGGCCAGCGGCCGCGACCGTTTCACGCTGACGGCCGAGCTGGGGCCGGCGGCGGCGCCACGTCCTGCGGCTGCGCCGCGAGCGGAGGCCGATGATGGCCAATGACGCGAAGGCAATCCCGCGCACCGGCGCGGCCCGCATCGACCGCGATCGCTGGCTGGCGCTGGGGCTGTTCCTGGCGGCGCTCGCGCTGGCCTACCTGGTGCTGGTGCATCCGTGGTGGACGGTGCCAATGATCGAAGCCGGTGAGCGCCTGCAGACACTGCAGGAACGCGAGCTGCGCCAGCGCATGCAGTTGCAGCAGGCGCCGCTGGTGGCGCAGCGACTGCAGCAGTTGCGCACACGGCAAGCGGGCCAGCCGGGCTTCCTGCCCGAGAGCAGCGCCGAACTGGCCACCGCCGGACTGGTGCAGCGACTGGAGGCCGTCGTCGCCCAGGCCAGCCCGGGCAATCGCAGTTGCGCGATCAGCAACCGCTCGCCGCTGAGCGAGCCCAGGCGTGATCGCTACGCGCGGGTGGTGGTGCAGGTGCGCATGCGCTGCGGCAGTCCTGAACTGGCCGCGGTGCTGCATGCGCTGGAAAGCGGCGCGCCGCGACTGTTCGTCAACAATCTCAACATTCTGTCGTCGCGCGGCTACTTCCTGCCCGGCAACGCGCAGCCCGGCGGCGACGGTGGTCTCGATGTCAGCTTCGACCTGTCCGGGTACCTGCGACCGGGTGCCGCAGCCACGGAGGTGACGCGTGCGCCTTGACGACGCCGGCCCGCGCACCTGGCTGCTCGCCACCGTCGCCGGTTGGGCCGTGCTGACCTGGCTGCTGGCGCTGGCCGGCATGGGCCGGCATGCGCCGGAACTCGACGCCGACCCGAGCCTGCTGCGGCCGCTGCCGACCACGCGCGCGCAAGCGGCCGAGCGACTGGGCCCGCTTGCGCAATACACGCAGATCGGCGCGCGCCCGTTGTTCTCGACCGATCGCCAGCCCAAACCATTTTTCCTGCAGGGGCAGGGCGAGGGCGAGAGCAAGAACAACGCATTCGACTACCTGCTGACCAGCGTGCTCATCACGCCCAACCTGCACATGGCGATACTGCAGCCGGCAGACGGCAGCGAGTCGGTGCGGGTGAAGCTGGGCGAGGTGCCCGATTCGCATCCGGCGTGGCGACTGACCGCGCTCGATGCGCGCAGCGCCGTTTTCGAAGGTCCGGAAGGGCGGCGCGAAATGACCTTGCGCGTGTTCGACGGACAAGGCGGGCAACCGCCGACCGCGCTCAATGCGTTGCCGCCGCAACCGTTGCCGGCGGGCCTGCAGCAACCGGTCGGCACGTCGCTGCAGGCAGCGCCGCAAGCGAAGATCCCACCGGCTGCGCGACCGCCCGCCAACCCGGCCCGCGCCACATCCGGTGCCACTGCCCCCGGTCAGGCGACGACGCGACCGTCGGAACCGGACAATGACGATGCGCCGATGACACCCGACGCGCAGATGGAAGCGATCCGCAAGCGGATCGAAGCGCGACGTGCGCAGATGCGGCAGCAGCAGGCCGCGCAACCCCCGGCCAAGACGCCTTAGAGTGAACGCATGAAGCCCAGCGCCCGGAAGCTCGCCGCTCGCCGATTCGCCACCCAGGCGATCGTCACCACCACCATTGCCAGCCTGCTGGCCGCCTGCGCGAGCGCGCCGGTGCCAAAGGTCAGGCGCGACGGCCAACCCTCTCCCGCGCAGCAAACCGCCGGCGCCGGCGCAGCCGGCACCACCGCGCAGCCGCTGCCCGAATCGACCACCGGTGGCGATGCCCGTCCGCAGATCCGCCGCGGTACCGGCCAGGTCATCAACCAGAGCGCCGGCTCGGCGCCGCCGCCGAACCTGGGCGCGACCAGCGGCTCGGCGACCTTCAACTTCGAAGGCGAATCGCTGCACGCGGTGGTCAAGGCCATCCTCGGTGACATGCTCGGCCAGAACTACGTCATCGCCCCGGGCGTGCAGGGCACCGTCACCCTCGCCACGCCCAAGCCGGTCAGTCCGGCCGAGGCGCTGAACCTGCTGGAGATGGTGCTGGGCTGGAACAACGCGCGCCTGGTCTACAGCGGCGGACGCTACAACGTGGTGGCGGCCGACCAGGCCCTGGCCGGCAACGTGGCTGCCCGCACCGGCGGCGCCGCCAACGCGCGCGGCTTCGAAGTGCGCACGGTGCCGTTGAAGTACGTCTCGGCCACCGAGATGGAAAAGATCCTCAAGCCGTATGCGCGGCCCAACGCGATAGTGAACGTCGACAACTCCCGCAACGTCATCACCGTCGGCGGCAGCCGCGCCGAGCTCGAGAACTACCTGCGCACCATCCAGGTGTTCGACGTCGACTGGCTGGCCGGCATGTCGGTGGGCGTGTTCCCGTTGCAGTCGGGCAAGGCGACCAAGGTCGTGGCCGACCTGGAGAAGGTGTTCGGCGAGCAGAGCAAGTCGCCGGTGGCGGGCATGTTCCGCTTCATGCCGCTGGAAGGCGCCAATGCCGTCCTGGTGATCACCTCGCAGGCCAATTACCTCGACGACATCCAGCAGTGGCTCGACCGGATCGACAACGCCGGCGGCAGCGTGCAGCTGTATTCGTACGAACTGAAGTACATCAAGGCCAAGGACCTAGCCGATCGCCTCGGCGATGTCTTCGGCAGCGGTCGCGGCAGCAGTGGCGGCGGTGGCAACGGTGCGCCATCGCTGATGCCTGGGCTGGAGTCGGTGGAGCTCCAGGACAGCGGTTACGGCAGCACCGCGACCCTCGGTGGCGGCGACACTGGCGACTCTGGCAGCAATGGAGGTAGCGGCGGTCTCGGTGAGGGTTCGCTCTCGCTCAACGCCAGGCAGGCTGGCAATGCCGCGCTGACCCTCGAGGTCGATGGCGACCGTGTCGGCGTGTCGGCGGTGGAGGAAACCAACTCGCTGATCGTGCGCAGCAGCCCGTCGGCGTGGAAGTCGATCCGCGACGTGATCGAGCGGCTCGACGTGATGCCGATGCAGGTGCACATCGAGGCGCAGGTGGTGGAAGTGCAGTTACAAGGCGAGCTGCGCTACGGCGTGAGCTGGTTCCTTGAGAATGCCGCAGTCGAGAATGGTTTTCCCGACGTAACCACGCCCGGTACCGGTATCCCGCCGAAATGGAGCACGCTGGGCGCAAGCATCGGCGGCGTCAGCGGCAGCGGCCTGGTCTGGTCGCTCTTCAAGAACGATGCGGCCGCCGTGATCAGCGCGCTCGACAGCATCACCGACCTGCAACTGTTGCAGACGCCGTCGGTGATGGTGCGAAACAACGCCGAGGCCACGCTCAATGTCGGCAGCCGCATTCCGATCTCGTCGGTGACGGTCAACCCGGGCGTCGATACCAGCAACACCTACAGCCAGGTCCAGTATCTCGACACCGGCACCATCCTCAAGGTTCGCCCGCGCGTGGCCAAGGACGGCGTGGTGTTCCTGGACATCGTCCAGGAAGTCAGCACGCCCGGCACCGAGGAAGATCGCAACGGCAACGTGCGCATCGACACGCGCAGGCTCAAGACCGAGGCTGCGGTGCAGAGCGGCGACACGGTGATGCTTGCCGGTCTGATCAGTGATGGCGTCACGCGCGGAGCCTCGGGCCTGCCGGGCCTGAGCCGGATTCCGGTGATCGGTGCGCTGTTTGGCACGCAGAGCTCACGCACGACCCGCAACGAAGTCATCATCCTGCTGACGCCGACCATCGTGCAGAACCCACAGGAAGCCCGCGACCTCACCGACGAGTACGGCCGCCGGTTCCGTGGCATGGAGCCGCTGCAGAGCAAACCGCGCAGGCCCGGACAGCAGTGACGTCAGTGCAGGGTGCGTCGCCAATCGTCGTGGTGCCGGTTGGCAGCGACGACGAAGCGCTCGATGGCTGTCTGGCCGCGCTCGATGCCGCCACCGCACCTGGTACGCAGGTATGGCTGGCCGACGATGCCCAGGCCGGTCCCCGTGCCTACGCCATCATCGAACGCTGGGTCGCGCGCACCGCGCTGAAGGCCGACTACACGCGCCGCCAGCGCAGCGTCGGCGAAGTGGCGCACCTGGATGAAGTGCTGGTGGCGTGCGGCGATGCCGATGTCGCCGTGCTCGCGCCCGACGCGGCGCCATCGCCGGGCTGGCTGGCGCGCCTGTCCGCCGGTCTCGCCAGCGACGGTGCCATCGCCACGGCGACGCCCTGGAGCAACGCCGGCGAGGCGGCTGCCTGGCCACGCATCGGCGAGATCGACGCGATCCCCAATGACCTCGAGCGGCTCGCGCGCGCGGCGGCCGGCATGCCGGCGCTGCATCCGGAACTGCCGGCGGCGGTGACCCATGCGGTGCTGATCCGCGGCAGCGCCCGCCGCCGCGTCGGTGGCCTGGACGCGAGCAGTTATGGATCGTGGTACGCGGCGCTGATCGACCTGTCGTTGCGCCTGGCCGGGCTGGGCTGGCGCAACGTGCTGTGTGATACCGCCTTCGTCGGCCGCCGCGGCGAAGGCGTGCCGTTCGATGGCGACATGGACGCATTGGCGGCGCGCTGGCCCGATTGGCACCCGCGGCTGGCAAACTTCCTCATGCAGGACCCGCTACGGGCGTCGCGCACGCAACTGGCAGTACTGCTCGACAGCATCGGCCCTCCGGAACCGCAACGTGATCTCTTCGCCTGACTCCTCCGTCGCCGCAACCAGCCAGGACGGTATCGCCGTCGTGGTGGTGACCTACCGCAGCGCGGAGACCATCGACGACTGCCTGCAGCGCCTGCGCGGCGCCGACGACGTGGCGGCGATCCGCGTGGTCGACAACCAGTCCGACGACGACACCCTGGAGATCGTCCAGCGCCATGCCATGGCCGATGCGCGCGTTCGCTTCATCGCCAACCCGGACAATCCCGGCTTCGCCGTCGCCTGCAACCAGGGTGCACGCGATGCCAACGGCGATGCGGCGTGGCTGGCCTTCGTCAATCCCGATTGCCTGGTCGAACGCGACACGCTGTCGCGGCTGCGCGCGCTGGCGCAGGGGCGTGGCGACATCCTGCTCGGCACCGACCTGATCGACGAGCAGGGTCATCGCGACGGCGCCGCGCGACGTCGCGATCCGGATTTCTCGGCGATGCTTGCCGGTGCGCTCGGCGGCACGCCGGCGGCGAAACTCGAACTGCCGATCGACGACACGCAGGCGCTGCAGCCGGTCGAGGCGATTTCCGGCGCATTGATGCTCATGCCGCGTACGTTGTTCATGCGCATCGGTGGCTTCGACGAGGGTTATCGGCTGCACGCCGAGGACCTGGACCTGTGCCGCCGCGCGCGCGAGGGTGGGGCGATGATCGCGGTCGCCAACCACATCCGCGTGCTGCACGTGCGCGGCGTATCGAGCCGCTCGCGTCCGTTTTTCGTGGAGTGGCACAAGCACCGCGGCCTGTGGCGTTACTTCCGCAAGTTCGAGGCGCCCCGGCGCAGCCTGTGGGTCGGCATCGGCGTGTTCACGGCGATCTGGCTGCGCTTCCCGGTTGCCTATGTGCGTGCGCGCCTGCGCACCTGGTAGCGCTCAGGCCAGCGCGAAGCGCAGCACGAACAACACCGCCACCACCCACACCGCCGAGTGCACCTCGCGTGCGCGCCCGGTGAACAGCTTCAGCACCGCATAGGCGATGAAGCCGAACGCCAGGCCGTTGGCGATGGAGTAGGTGAACGGCATCGCCAGCGTGCACAGCGCTGCCGGGACCGACTCGCTGAGGTCATCCCAATGCACGTCGCCCAGTTCGCGCAGCATCAGGCCGGCCACGAACAGCAGCGCCGGCGCGGTCGCGTACGGCGGCACGATCGACGCCAGCGGCGAGAACAGCAGCGCCAGCAGGAACAGCGCCGCGATCACCAGCGCGGTCAGCCCGGTGCGACCGCCGGCCTGCACGCCCGATGCGCTTTCGATGTAGGCCGTGGTGCTGCTGGTGCCAAGCAGGGACCCGGCCAGGATCGCACTGCTGTCGGCGAACAGGGCGCGACCAAAGCGCTTCTGCTGTGCCGGCGTGGCATCGTCGGTCGGCAGCAGGCCGGCACGGCGGGCGACGCCCATCAGCGTGCCGGTGGCGTCGAACACCTCGACCAGCACGAACACGATCACCACGTGCAGCATCGCCGACAGCGACAATCCGGCGCCGCCGCCGAGGGCGCCGCGGATGTCGAGCTGCATGAAGGTCGGCGCCAGGCTCGGCGGCAGGTCGATCAGGCCGTTGTACTGGACCAGGCCGAGCAGCAGCGCCGCGGCCGTGACCACGAGCACGCCGATCAGAATGGCGCCGCGCACGCGCCAGGCTTCCAGCACCGCGATCAGCAGGAAGCCGGCGACGGCCAGCAGCGGCTCGGGTTCGCGCAGGTCGCCCAGCGACACCAGCGTGTCCGGGTTGCCGACGATCACGCCGGACTTCTGCAGCGCGATGATCGCCAGGAACAGGCCGATGCCGGCGGTGATCGCACTGCGCAGCGAATGCGGTATGCCGGCGATCAGCCACGCGCGCGCACCGGTGATGGTGAGCAACAGGAACACGATGCCGGAGATGAACACCGCGCCGAGCGCCTGTTGCCAGCTGTAGCCCATCGCGCCGACGACGGTGAAGGCGAAGAACGCGTTGAGACCCATGCCCGGCGCCATGCCGACCGGGTAGTTGGCGGCGAAGGCCATGACCAGCGAGCCGATCGCCGCAGCCAGGCAGGTCGCTACGAACACCGCGCCGACGTCCATGCCGGTGTCGCCGAGGATGCTGGGATTGACGAAGACGATGTAGGACATCGTCAGGAACGTGGTCAGGCCCGCGACGAGCTCGGTGCGGACATCGCTGCCGTGCTCGCGCAGCTTGAACAGGGATTCGAGGGCGCGAGTGGGCATGACGGGGTCACATTGTGGAGATCACATCGTGAAGGCCACATGGTGGAGATCACCGATGACGATCAGCGGTGGCGATTGATCTCATCGCGCAGTTCGCGCGCCGCGTGCGCCGACGCATCGGCAAAGTCATCGCCGGACGAGGCGTACAGGATCGCGCGCGAACTGCTGACCATCAGGCCGGTGCCGTCGGCGGTCCTGGCATTGCTCACCACCGCCTCGACATCGCCGCCCTGGGCACCGACACCGGGCACCAGGAACGGCATGTCACCGACGATCGCGCGCACTTCGCGCAGCTGCTGCGGCCAGGTCGCGCCGACGACGAGCGCGCAGTTGCCATGGCTGTCCCACTCGCGCGCAACTTTCTCGGCGACGTGCTGGTAGAGCGGACGGCCGTCGGCGACCACAAGGTCCTGCAGGTCTGCGGCGCCCGGGTTGGAGGTGCGGCACAGGATCACCACGCCGCGGTCGGCACGGTCGAGGAACGGCTGCAGCGAATCGCGGCCGAGGTACGGATTGGCGGTAACGGCGTCGGCGGCGTAGCGGTCGAAGGCTTCGCTGGCGTAGTGCTGCGCCGTGCTGCCGATGTCGCCGCGCTTGCTGTCGAGGATCACCGGGATACCGGGGTGCGCGACATGGATGTGCGCAACCAGTCGCTGCAAGGCGTCTTCGGCACCCAGTGCGGCGAAGTGGGCGATCTGCGGTTTGAACGCGCAGGCGTACTGCGCGGTCGCATCGACTATCGCGCGGCAGAAGTTGAACACCGAATCCGGGTCGCCCTTGAAGCGCGCCGGGAACTTTGCCGGTTCCGGATCGAGGCCGACGCAGACGAGGGAGTCGGCCTGGGTCCAGCGTTGCTTCAGGGACGTAATGAAGGTCACGCGGTTCTCCGTCTTCAAGCCGTCATTCCCGCGAAGGCGGGAATCCATGGACGTGCTGCTGCGGCAGCATCGACAACATCAGGATCAAACTGGATCCCGGCTTTCGCCGGGATGACGCACCGGCAAAGCCGGCCGCGCAAGGCGCGGCCGGGCCGTGCGTCACTTCAGCGCCTTGAACCTCAGGCGATGCGGCTGCGCACCCTCGGCACCGAGGCGACGCTTCTTGTCTTCCTCGTACTCGCGATAGTTGCCCTGGAAGAACTCCACGTGCGAGTCGCCTTCGAAGGCGAGGATGTGCGTGGCGATGCGGTCCAGGAACCAGCGGTCATGCGAAATGACGAAGGTGTTGCCCGGGAACTCCAGCAGCGCGTCTTCCAGCGCACGCAGGGTCTCGATGTCGAGGTCGTTGGACGGTTCGTCGAGCAGCAGCACGTTGCCGCCCTGCAGCAGGGTCTTGGCCATGTGCAGGCGACCGCGCTCACCACCCGACAGCGTGCCGACCAGCTTCTGCTGGTCCTGGCCCTTGAAGTTGAAGCGGCCGATGTAGGCGCGCGACTGGATCTCGACGCCGTTGATGTTGAGGATGTCCAGGCCGCCGGAGACTTCCTGGAAGACGTTGTGGTTGCCTTCGAGCTTGTCGCGGCTCTGGTCGACATAGGCCAGCTTGACCGTCGAGCCCATCGTGATCTCGCCGGAGTCCGGCTTTTCCTGGCCGGTGATCATCTTGAACAGCGTCGACTTGCCGGCGCCGTTCGGGCCGATGATGCCGACGATCGCGCCAGCCGGCACGAGGAAGCTGAGGTTGTCGATCAGCAGGCGATCGCCGAACTTCTTGCTGACGTTCTTGAACTCGACCACCGAGTTGCCCAGGCGCTCGCCCGGCGGGATGAAGATTTCGTTGGTCTCGTTGCGGCGCTGGTAGTCGACCGACTGCAGCTCGTCGAGGCGGGCAAGGCGCGCCTTGCCCTTGGAGCGGCCGCCCTTGGCGTTCTGGCGGGCCCACTCGAGTTCCTTGTGGATCGCCTTCTGGCGCGCCTTCTCCTGGCCTTCTTCCTGCTTGAGGCGCTCTTCCTTCTGGGTCAGCCAGTCGGTGTAGTTGCCCTTCCACGGAATGCCGCGGCCGCGGTCGAGCTCGAGGATCCACTCGGCGGCGTTGTCGAGGAAGTAGCGATCGTGGGTGACGGCCACCACGGTGCCGGTGTAGCGCGCGAGGAACTGCTCCAGCCATTCCACCGACTCGGCGTCGAGGTGGTTGGTCGGTTCGTCGAGCAGCAGCATGTCCGGCTTCTGCAGCAGCAGCTGGCACAGTGCGACGCGGCGCTTCTCACCGCCCGACAGCTTGCCGACCACCGCGTCCCACGGCGGCAGGCGCAGCGCGTCGGCGGCCACTTCCAGCTGCTGCTCGAGCATGTGCGCGTCGCCGGTGGCGAGGATCGCCTCCAGGCGCTGCTGCTCGGCGGCGAGCTTGTCGAAATCGGCACCTTCCTCGGCGTAGGCGGCGTAGACGGCATCGAGCGCGGCCTGCGCGCTGAGCACGTCACCGACGCCGACTTCGACGGCCTGGCGCACGGTGTGCGTCGGATCGAGCTGCGGCTCCTGGGCGAGGTAACCGACCTTGATGCCCGGCTGCGGACGCGCTTCGCCGACGAAATCGGTGTCGACGCCGGCCATGATCTTGAGCACCGTCGACTTGCCCGCGCCGTTGAGGCCGAGCAGGCCGATCTTCGCGCCAGGGAAGAAGGACAGCGAGATGTCCTTGATGATCTGGCGCTTCGGCGGAACGGTCTTGCTGACACCGTTCATGGTGTAGATGTATTGCGACATGGGCACTCCGGAACGCAGGACGCGCCGAGCCGGGCCGGGAGGCCTGGGGCAGGGCGGGGAAGCGGCGATTATACGGGTTTGGGGCGGGGCGGTTCAGGGGGCGCCGGGTTCAGAACCAGCGGCTCAGATCCAGACGATGAACGCCACCACCAGCACCACCGCCAGGTACTTCAGGCCGTAATAGAGGTTCTTGTTGCGCTCCCGCAGCCCCTTGGCCTTCAGGCGCAGCACGTAGAAGTACTTGAACAGCCGGTTGATGCCGCCGGTCTTGTCGCCTTCCATGTTCGGCGAGGCGCCGGCGGCGATCAGGTTGCGCGCGATGAAGCGGTTCAGCGCCTGCGCCCAGCGGTACTTCATCGGCCGCTCGACGTCGCAGAACAGGATGATCCGGTTGCTCTGGGTATCGTTGCGGGCACTGTGGATGAAGGTTTCGTCGAACATCGTCCACTGGCCGTCGCGCCAGCTGTAGCGGTTGCCGTCGACCTCGATGAAGCAGGCGTCGTCGTTGGGCGTCTCCAGCCCCAGGTGCAGGCGCAGCGAGCCGGCGAAGGGGTCGCGGTGCGGGCGCAGCTCGCCGCCCGGCGGCAGTTCGGTGAACATCGCCGCCTTGACGCTGGGGATCTGCCGCAGCAGGGCCGTGGTCTGCGGGCACAGCTCGGCGGCGGACGGGTGGGCGTCGTCGTACCACTTCAGGTAGAAGCGCTTCCAGCCACGGCGGAAGAACGAGTTGAAGCCGACGTCGTTGTAGCCCTCGGCGGCCTTGATGTGCTGCAGCTCGCGCAGGCGGCGGGCTTCTTCGCGGATCACTTGCCAGTTGGCGCGCAGCGGCTCCAGCTCGGGGAAGTGGTCGCCCGGTTCAGGGATGAAGGCCGTGGTCGGCACGCGCGAGAACGCGTACATGAGCACGTTGACCGGCGCCATGAACGTGGAATGGTCCAGCAGCTGCCGGCCCAGACGGTGCCGTACCTTGCCGCGGAAGTGCACGTAGACCGCGCTGGCGAGGAAAAGGAAGACAAAAAGCCATTTCACGATCGGGTTCCCTGTGGGGTGGGAAATGGGCCGCCTGGGGTCCAGGGGGGCACATTGCTGGCCGCATTTTAAGCCCTGGGCTACCATCCGGGGTCTGATTGCGCCACCCCTCCCTGGTCCCTGACCCCACCGTTCGAGGTTTTCGCGAATGTTCCCCAGCTCTGCCCGTATCGCCGGTTACGACGATGAACTGGCCCAGGCCATCGCCAATGAGGCCCGCCGCCAGGAGGATCACGTCGAACTGATCGCCTCGGAGAACTACGCCAGCCCGCGCGTGATGGAGGCCCAGGGCAGCGTCCTGACCAACAAGTACGCCGAAGGCTACCCGGGCAAGCGCTACTACGGCGGCTGCGAATACGTCGACGTGGCCGAGCAGCTCGCCATCGACCGCCTCAAGCAGCTGTTTGGCGCCGACTATGCCAACGTCCAGCCGCATTCGGGCTCGCAGGCCAACCAGGCCGTGTATTTCGCCCTGCTCAACCCGGGCGACACGATCCTGGGCATGTCGCTGGCCCACGGCGGCCACCTCACCCACGGCGCCAAGGTCAATGCCAGCGGCAAGCTCTTCAACGCCGTCCAGTACGGCGTCAACGACCAGGGCATGATCGACTACGATGAAGTCGAGAAGCTCGCCGTCGAGCACAAGCCGAAGATGGTCGTCGCCGGCTTCTCGGCCTACTCGCAGCACATCGACTGGGCGCGCTTCCGCGCCATCGCCGACAAGGTCGGTGCGTTCCTGTTCGTCGACATGGCCCACGTCGCCGGCCTGGTCGCCGCCGGCGTCTACCCGAACCCGCTGCCGCACGCGCACGTGGTCACCTCGACCACGCACAAGACGCTGCGCGGTCCGCGCGGCGGCATCATCGTTGCCAAGGACCCGTCCGAGGACCTGGTCAAGAAGCTGCAGAGCATCGTCTTCCCGGGCATCGAGGGCGGTCCGCTGATGCACGTGATCGCGGCCAAGGCGGTCGCCTTCAAGGAAGCGCTGGAACCGGAGTTCACCACCTACCAGCAGCAGGTCGTGAAGAACGCCCAGGCGATGGCGCAGACCATCATCAAGCGCGGCTACAAGATCGTTTCCGGCGGCACCCAGAACCACCTGATGCTGATCGACATGATCGGCAAGGGCGTCACCGGCAAGGACGCGGAGGCCGCGCTCGGCAAGGCCCACATCACGGTCAACAAGAACGCCGTGCCGAACGACCCGCAAAAGCCGTTCGTGACCTCGGGCCTGCGCATCGGCACCCCGGCCGTCACCACCCGCGGCTACCAGGAAGCCGACTGCGTCGAACTGGCCAACTGGATCTGCGACGTGCTCGATGCAACCGGCGACGACAAGGTCATCGCCGAAGTGCGCGAGAAGGTCACCCAGCAGTGCCGCAAGTTCCCGGTCTACGGCTGAGGATGGCCACGCCGGCGGCGCTCGTGGTTTTGCGGCGCGTGATCCTGCGCTGCGAGCAGGGGCAATAGCACGATGCATTGCCCCTTCTGCCAACACAACGACACCCGCGTGATCGACTCGCGCGTGTCCGACGATGGCGCCACGATTCGTCGCCGCCGGGTCTGCGAAGCCTGCGGCGAGCGCTTTTCCACGCTGGAAACCATCGAGCTGAAGCTGCCGCTGGTGATCAAGAGCGACGGCCGCCGCGAGGCGTTCGACGCACGCAAGCTGCGCGCCAGTTTCGACCGCGCGCTGCAGAAGCGCCCGGTGGCGGAAGAGCAGATCGAAGCGGCGGTGCGCGCGGTGGTGCACCAGCTGCGCATGACCGCCGAGCGCGAGTTGCAGTCGCGCCGGGTCGGCGAGTTCGTCATGGCCGAGATGCGCAAGCTCGACCACGTCGCCTACGTGCGATTCGCCTCGGTCTACCGTGCATTCGAGGACGTGGCCGATTTCCGCGAGGAACTCGACCGTCTAGAAAGCGACAGCTCCGCCGAAGGCCAGTTGCCATTGCTGGAAGGCGAACCCGAGCCCGCGCCACGCGGCAGGAAACGCTGATGGCATTCACCGCGACCGACCACGCGATGATGGCCCAGGCCCTGCGCCTGGCCGAACGCGGCGCCTACACCACCCGGCCCAACCCGATGGTGGGTTGCGTGATCGCGCATGGCGACGAAATTGTCGGCGAAGGCTGGCACCAGCGCGCCGGCGAGCCGCACGCCGAAGTATTCGCCTTGCGTGCGGCCGGCGATCGCGCCCGTGGTGCGACCGCCTATGTAACGCTGGAACCGTGCGCGCACACCGGCCGCACCGGTCCGTGTGCCGATGCGTTGATTGCCGCAGGCGTCGCGCGCGTCGTGGCGGCGATGCGCGATCCGTTCCCGCAGGTTGACGGTGCCGGTTTCGAGCGACTGAAGGCCGCCGGGATAGCGGTTGAATCGGGCTTGATGGAAACCCAGGCGCGCGCGCGCAACCGCGGCTTCCTGTCGCGGGTGGAACGCGGGCGTCCCTGGCTGCGGGTGAAGCTGGCGACCAGCCTCGACGGGCGCAGTGCGCTGGCCAGTGGCGAGTCGAAGTGGATCAGCGGCGACGCCTCGCGCCTGGACGTGCAGCACTGGCGCGCCCGCGCCGGCGCGATCGTGACCGGCGCCGGCACCGTGCTCGCCGACGACCCGTCGCTGACCGTGCGGCTGGAAGACGACACGCCGTTCGTGGCACCGCTGCGCGTGGTGCTCGACCCGGGCCTGGCCACGGTCGCACGCGGTCGCGTCCGCGAAGGCGATGCGCCGACGCTCTACATCCACGCGCCCGATGCCAAACCGCCGCGCGGCATCCAGGCCCAGTTGGCGGCCGTGACCGTGCGCGAAGGCCGCTTCGACCTCGAAGCAGTGCTGCGCCTGCTTGCAGAGCGCGGCGTCAACGAGATCCAGCTCGAAGCCGGTGCCACGCTCGCAGGCGCCTTCCTCGCTGCGGGACTGGTCGACGAAGTGCTGCTGTACGTTGCGCCGGTGTTGCTGGGCGAGCGCGCGCGACCGATGTTCGACGGCCTCGCGATCGACACGATGTCACAGAAGCTCAACATGGCCATTGTCGAGTCGCGATACATTGGCCAGGACGTGCGGTTGCTGATGCGGCCGCAAGATGTGCCCGCAAAGACGGCGGCCGCAGCAGGCGGCTAGCCAGGCAATCCACGCGAAGGAGGCAGTCATGACCACGGACCCGGCATCGACGCAATCCACCTTCAAGGACCACTTCTCCGGCGTCGCCGACGCCTATGCGCAAGCGCGCCCGGAATACCCCGATGCGTTGTTCGACGCGATCGCCGCGGTGGTTCCCGCCAGCGCCAACGTCTGGGAGCCGGGCTGCGGCAGCGGCCAGGCCACGCGCGGTCTGGCGGCCCGCTTCGCCCACGTGCATGCCACCGAACCCAGCGCCAGGCAGCTGGCCCAGCACTGGGCGCAGGGCGGGCATGGCAATGTCAGCCTCGCGGTCGAGCCCGGCGAACGCACCACGCTCGACGACGGCAGAGTGCAGCTGGTCGCGGTCGCGCAGGCGCTGCACTGGTTCGATCGCGAGTCCTTTTTCCGCGAATGCGAACGCGTGCTCACGTCTGGTGGCGTGCTCGCGGCCTGGGGCTACGGCGACTTCATCGCGCCGGAAGGGATGATCGAGGCCGTGGAAGCCTTCCGCGCCCGCATCGAACCCTACTGGCCGCCGGAACGCGCGCAGATCGATGCCCGTTACGCCGGTTACGACTGGCCGTTCCCGGCGCTGCCGGCGGCGGACCTGTGGCTCGAGGCCGAATGGGGCCTGGGCCAGTTCCTGCGCTACCTGTCGAGCATGTCGGCGGTGGCCCGCTGCGCCGCCGACACCGGCGAGGATCCGGTCGCCAGCCACGGCCCGGCGCTGGCCGCGGCCTGGGGCGCTGAGGGCGACACCCGCCTGATCCAGTGGCCGCTGTTCCTGCACCTGCGCCGCAAGCCCTGACCGGGCGCCCCAAGCCGGACCGGTGGAACACTGCGTCCGCCGCCCGGCCCGGAGGCCGTCCCGGACCCGGATGCTAGAATCGCCGCGCCAATCCACCGGCAACCACAACACGACGTCTTCAGGGCGGGGCGAAATTCCCCACCGGCGGTAGGTGCAGGCCAGCCCAGGCCAGTCTGCACGAGCCCGCGAGCGCCTCCGGCCACGCCGGAGGGTCAGCAGATCCGGTCAGATGCCGGAGCCGACGGTCCAGCGGAGCCAGCAATGGCGCCGCTCACAGTCCGGATGAAAGAAGACAGCTGCGCACGGCCTCGCGGCCGTGTGCCTGCCTCATGCCTTGAGGCGTTTTTCGCTCACCTTTGCGGGAAACGTTTCATGTCCATCGTCATTTCTGCCTGCGTCGCCTCCCTGCCGGAGGTGCGCTGATGTTCACCGGCATCATCGAAGGCGTCGGCCGCCTCGCACATACCGAGAGCCGCGGCGGCGACGTTCGCCTCACCGTCGACGTCGGCACGCTGGCGTTCGATTCGGTCAAGCTCGGTGAAAGCATCGCCGTCAACGGCGTGTGCCTGACCGTGGTCGAGTTCGACGCGAGCTCGTTCGCCGCCGACGCCTCCAACGAAACCCTGTCGCTGACCACGCTCGGCGCGCTCGAGACGGGCGCGGTGCTGAACCTGGAGCGGGCGATGCGCCCGACCGATCGCCTCGGCGGTCACCTGGTCAGTGGCCACGTCGACGGGCTGGGCAGCGTCGCCTCCGTCACCGAGGATGCGCGTGCGCAGCGCTGGCGCTTCAACGCACCGGCGCCGCTGCTGCGCTACATCGCCAAGAAGGGATCGATCTGCGTCGACGGCGTCAGCCTGACCGTCAACGAAGTCGATGCCGAAGGCTTCGAAGTCGCCCTTATCCCGCACACCGTCGCCAACACCGCGTTCGCACAAACCGGCGTCGGTGATGCCGTCAATCTCGAGATCGACTTGGTCGCGCGCTACGTCGAGCGCCTGCTGGCGAAATAAGGAACACCCATGCCTTTCAGCCCCATCCCCGAACTGCTCGAAGAGATCCGCAACGGCCGCATGGTCGTCATCGTCGATGACGAAGACCGCGAGAACGAAGGCGACCTGATCATGGCCGCCGAACTGGTGCGCCCGCAGGACATCAACTTCATGGTCACGCACGCACGCGGCCTGGTCTGCCTGTCGCTCACGCGCGAACGCTGCCGCCAGCTCGGCCTGCCGCCGATGGTCCGCGACAACACCTCGCCCCACCACACCAACTTCACCGTCAGCATCGAGGCGGCCGAAGGCGTCACCACCGGCATCTCCGCCTACGACCGCGCCCATACCATCCGCACCGCGGTTCGGCCGGACGCGGCGCCGAGCGATCTTTCGCAGCCCGGCCACATCTTCCCGCTGCAGGCCCAGCCCGGCGGCGTGCTCAACCGCGCCGGCCACACCGAGGCGGCTGCCGACCTGGCGCTGCTGGCCGGCATGGAGCCGGCTGGCGTGCTCGTCGAAATCCTCAACCCCGACGGCGGCATGGCCCGTCGCCCGCAGCTGGAAGAATTCGCCGCCGAGCACGGCCTGAAGATCGGCTCGATCGAGGAACTGATCCGCTACCGTCTCGAGACCGAGCACACGGTCGAGCGCATCGACGAGCGCGAGATCGAGACCGAGCACGGCCCGTTCCAGTTGTTCACCTACCGCGACCGCCTCAGCCACGGCCTGCATTTCGCGATGCGCCGCGGCGAACCCGATCCGGCAGAGCCGACGCTGGTGCGCGTGCACATGCTCAGCCCGCTGGCAGATGCTTTGCACTGGCGTCGCCCGGATTTCGGCCCGGCGGTCGGCGACGTGCTCAAGGCGATCGCCAACCAGGGCAGCGGCGCGCTGGTGCTGCTGGCAGACGGTGCCGACGCCGAGGCGATGCTGGCGCGCGTGCGCGCGCCCTTGCATGCCGACGCTGACGCCACGCCGGTCGCGGCGACCCCGGGCCACGCCCTCGCCGAATGGCGTCGCAATGGCGCCGGCGGCCAGATCCTGGCCGATCTGGGCCTGGGCAAGCTGCGCGTGCTCGGCACCCCGCGCCGGCAGGTCGGCTTGGCCGGCTTCGGCCTGGAAGTGGTCGAGTACGTCGAGCTGCCGCACTGACACACCGGCTCCTCCCCCTGCTCGCAGGGGGATCTCCCCTTAACGCGCTAAAATGCCCGCCCACTCCGGACAATCCCCCATGCCCCATTACGAAGGCGACCTGCGCAGCCCCGAGGGCGCGCGCTTCGCGATCATCGCCAGTCGCTGGAACCCGCGCATCACCGATACGCTGGTGGCCGGCGCGCGCAAGACGTTCACCGACAACGGCGTGGCCGAAACGGCGGTCGACGTGATCCGCGTCCCCGGCGCATGGGAGATCCCGCTCGTCGCCGCGCGCCTTGGCGCCGCCGGCCAGCATGCCGCCGTGGTCGCGCTGGGTTGCGTCGTGCGCGGCGACACCCGTCATTACGAACAGGTCGCCGACGGATGCTCCGATGGCCTGATGCGTGTATCGCTGGACTACGGCCTGCCCGTGGCCAACGGCGTGCTCGCGGTCGAGCGCCACGAAGATGCCGAGGCCCGCGCAGGCGGCAGCCACGGCAACAAGGGCGAAGAGGCGGCACTGGCCGCGTTGGAAATGAGTCACCTGCTGGGACAACTGCCATGAACCGCCGTCGCAACGATGGAATCGACCCCGTAGCCCGCTCGCGTGCGCGTCGCCGCGCGCTGCAGGCCGTGTATGCCTGGCAGATGTCGGGCGCCACCGCGCCGGACGTGATCTCGCAGTTCGCCCACGAGCAGGCGCACGAAGTCGCCGACCTGGAGTACTTCGAGGACCTGGTGCGCGGCGTCGACCAGCACTGCAACGACCTCGACGAAGCGCTGCAGCCGTTCCTCGACCGCGAGATCGACCAGGTCGACGCGATCGAGCGCGCCGCCCTGCGCATCGCCGCCTACGAGCTGCGCCTGCGTCCGGACGTGCCGTACCGCGTGGTCATCAACGAGGCCATCGAGTCGGTCAAGCGCTTCGGCGCCGAACACGGCCATACCTACGTCAACGGCGTGCTCGACCATGCCGCCGCGGCATGGCGCGCGACCGAAGTGCAGGCGCCGCGCGGCAAGTGAGTTTTGCTCCCTCTCCCGCATGCGGGAGAGGGCTTGGGTGAGGGCAGGGACAACACCATGGCCGAGTTCGACCTGATTGCCCGCATCCAGTCGCGCGTCGCGGATCGTGTCACGCGCCGCGACGACGTGATCGTCGGCATTGGCGACGATGCCGCCGTGCTGCAGGTGCCGGCCGGCATGCAGCTGGTCGTTGCCACCGACACGCTCAACGCTGGCGTGCACTTCCCGCCTGAATCCGCGCCGGCCGACATCGGCTGGAAGGCGCTCGCTGTCAATCTCTCCGATCTGGCGGCAATGGGCGCCGAGCCGGCCTGGTGCACGCTGTCGCTGTCGCTGCCGGACAACGATGAAGCCTGGCTCGACGCTTTCCTCGACGGTTTCCTCGGCCTGGCCTCGCAGCACCGCATCGCACTCGTCGGAGGCGATACCACGCGCGGCCCGCTCTCGATCAGCGTGACCGTGCACGGCTTTGTCGCGCCGGGAAGCGCACTGCGCCGTGACGCCGCGCGCGTCGGCGACGACGTCTGGGTCAGCGGCACGCTCGGCGATGCCGCCGCGGCACTGGAGCAATGGCGCGCAGGCGAAACTGGCGATGCACGACTGCGCACGCGGCTCGACCGCCCGGTACCGCGCGTCGCGCTGGGCCGGGCACTGGTCGGCATGGCGCATGCCTGCATCGATCTGTCCGACGGACTGCTTGCCGATCTGGGCCATGTCTGCCGCGGCAGTGGCACCGGTTCCGACCTCGACCTGGATTCGCTGCCCGCCTCCGACGCACTGATGGCATTCGCCAACGGTGACGCACGCAGGTCGCTGCAGGTGGCCGGTGGCGACGACTACGAGCTGTGCTTCACCGCGCCGTCCAACCGCCTCGAAGACGTCCAGCGCCTGGCCGACAGCGTCGGCGTGCAGCTCAGCTGGGTCGGCCGCATCACCGCCAAGCAAGGCGTGCGCGCCTTCGACGCGGACGCACTGGAATGGCAGCCGCCGCGTAAGGGCTACGAGCACTTCGGCTGACGCTTGTCACTCGTCCGGCAACAACTTCCCCGGATTCAGTATCCCGTCCGGATCGAACGCCGCCTTCACCGCCCGCATCATCGTCAGCGTCGGCGCATCGATCGCCTGCGGCATGAACTCGCGCTTGGCCAGGCCGATGCCGTGCTCACCCGACAAGGTGCCGCCCAGCGAAAGCGTGAGCGCGAACACGCGACCCATCGCCGCGTGCGCGCGTTCGTTCTGCGACGCGTCGGCGGGATCGTAGAGCAGGTTGACGTGCAGGTTGCCGTTGCCGGCATGGCCGAAGCAGACGATCGGCAATGCAAACTCGCGCGACAGCGCCTGCACGCCATCGACCAGTTGCGGGATGCGTGACACCGGCACGACGACGTCCTCATTGATCTTGCCCGGCGCCAGCGTGCGCAGCGACGGCGATAGCGCCTTGCGCGCGGCCCACAGCTTCTCGCGCGCAGCCTCGTCGGCGGCATCGTCGATCGCGATCAGCCCGTCGCCTTCGGCGGCGCGCATCAGGGCTTCGATGTCGTGCGGCAATGTCTGCGCATCGCCATCGGCCTCGACCATCAACAGCGCGCCGGCCTCGTGCGGCAGGTCGGCGCCACCGACATCGCGCGCCAGCCGCACCGCATCGGCATCCATGAACTCGAGCATCGAAGGCGTCACCGGTTGCGCCATCAGTCGCGCAACAGCCTGCGCCGCGCTCGATACGTCGCGGTAGATCGCACGCAATGCCCGTCGCGCCTTCGGTGCCGGCGTCAGGCGCAGGCTGGCCTCGACGATCAGCGCCAGTGTTCCTTCACTGCCGACCAGCAGGCGTTGCAGGTCGTATCCGGTCGCGCCCTTGGTGGTGGCCGTGCCGCAGTGGATCAGCTCGCCCGTACCCGTCACCGCGGTGAGTGCCAGCACGTTGTCGCGGCTGGCCCCGTACTTCACCGCGCGCGGACCGCCGGCATTGCAGGCGAGGTTGCCGCCGACGGTGCTGTAGCCGGCACTGGTGGGATCGGGTGGCCAGAACAGGCCATGTGCCTTCAACGCCGCCTGCAGATCGCCGTTGAGCACGCCGGGTTCCACCACCGCGCAACGATCGCCGGGACGGATGTCGACAATGCGGTTCATGCGCTCGAACGAAACCACGACGCCCGCTGCGACCGGCACTGCAGCGCCGGTGGTGTTGGTGCCGCGTCCGCGCGCGACCACCGGCACGCCGTGGGCACGGCAGGCGCGTACCAGCGCAACGACCTGCTCGCGCGTCGTCGGTAGCGCGACCGCATCCGGCAAGGATTGCCGCCGCGAATTGTCGTAGGCGTAGGCAAGGCGTTCGCTGGCATCGGTGCGCCAGCCGTCGCCGAGCAGCGCAGACATTTCGGCATCGAGGCCGACAACGCTCGTTGGAAGGGTGCTCATCGCTGCGAAGGATAGCGCGGCCGCCGAGCCGGAACGGGCACCATCAGTGCTTCGGCTTGCCACGGCCACCGGCTGCGATCAGCGCCAGTTCGTCCGGCAGTCGCTTCTCAAGCTGCCTGAGCAGGTCGAGCGCTGCGGCGCTGTTGTTGGGTTTGCCGTCCAGCCAGAGCGCGCCGACCTCGGTCGCGAGACCCTTGCGCTCGTTGTTCGCCAGCAGTGCCCGGGTGAGGATGATGAAACGCTCGCCGCGGTAGCGCACGGTGTAGATGCCCAGCATCTGCGCACGCATCTCGTAGCTGACACCCTCGAGGCGGATCAGGATCTGTCCGACCGCATTCCATGTGTCGTTCATTCCGGCGGCGACGGTGAACTCGCCGCGGCCGGCATCCACGGCCTTGTCCGCTTCCGATGGCGTGGGCGCCGCCGGCGGCTCCACTCTGGACGGCGTGGAGCTGCACGCTGCGATGAGCAGCACCGCGGCGGCGAACGCGGTCCTCATCCCTATCCTCATCGCGACCCTCCTGGTCGCGGGCTACGTGCCCGTCATTTCACCGGTTTTTCGACCGCGGCGCACCCGACGGTTCATCGGTCGGCACTTCCTTCCAGCTGCTGTCGGGATCGAAGCGTGTCATCGCCTCGGCCAGCTGCTCGCTCTCGGGACCCATGTCCTTCTCGAACACTTCGCCCTCGTGGCTGATCATGAAGCTCATCACGCCGGTGTCGGCGTACTTCGCCGGCCATGCGATCAGGGCGAAACCGCGGCTCATTGCCTTGCCCAGCAGATAGTCGTATTCGCCACCAGGCGCGGAAGGGCCCTGCGCGGTCAGGATCCGGTACTTGTAGCCGTGCCATTCGCCGTCGGGCGTGTCGTCGCCGAACAGCGGCCCGAGCGGACTGTCGTCGACGCCGTCCTCTTCCGGCCAGTACAGGCCGTCGTGCAGGCCGTCGCTGCTGAGGAACTTCTGTGCGTAGGCGAGCGCGCCGTCGCCATCGCGGTCGACCGAGGCATAGTCCATCTGCGCGTCGTGATAGGCGAGCACCGCCTGGACCGCGTCGAGTTCGTTGCGACCGATCCTGCGCGCGCGGATCTCCGGCTCGCCGGCCTTGACGTTGAACGCCCAGCCCGTCGGTGTCTTCTCCAGCGGCACCGGCAGCGTCCAGGTGTCCTTGCCGACGGCAAGGACGGCGCCGCCGGCAGATGACCTCTGGAATGAATGCTTCTCGCCATAGCGGGCGAGGAAGGCATCGACGTCGCTGCGATCGACGCTGCCGGTGGGGACGAAGGTCTTCCAGTCGGGGCCGAGGATTTCGCCAAGGCGGGCGTCGTCGGCCTGGGTGGTGCCCAGTGCGGCGACCAGCGCCTCCGCGGCGGCCTCCTGTGTCGGGAACGCCTCCTGCGCAGCGGCCAGCGGAGCGATCAGGGCGAGGCAGGTCATCGCGAACATGCGGACGGCGGTGATCATCTTCGTCTCCTCTCAACGACGCCGGGCGCCGCCGCCCGAGCGCGGCGGGCGCGACGGACGCTGCATCTGCCGGCCACCGCCACGTGCACTGGCCGGTCGTTGCGATGCGGAATAACTGCCGTGGCCACGATTGGACGACGCGCGTGCCTGGCCGGGATTGCCGGCGCCCGCGAATGCGTTGTTCTGCCCACCGCGGTTGCCCTGGTATTGCTGGCGCGTGCCATCGCGTGCCTGCGCATTACGCTGCGAATTGCCCTGCGCGCCCTGGCGTGCCGATGCAACGTCACGCCCGCCTGCCTGCTGCCGGTCCATCTGTCGCGAGGCCTGTCCCGCGCGATCGCGTGCCTCGCGGTTGCTCGCCGCCGGCGTGTCGAAGCCGCGCTGCGACATCGACTGGCGCGCACGTTCGCGGTCGGCGGAGCGTGCCGGATCGTGGCCGCGGAAGTTGTCGCGCTGCCCGGCGCCATCCTTCTGCCGGCCGAACTGCTCGCGGCTGGCGCGGTCGCGGTAAGGCACGCCGTCGCGGTTGGCGGCGTTGTGGCGCCAGGTGTTGTCGCCGCGATTGATCTGGCGGTTGGAATTGATGTTGTTGTAGCGGTCGACATTGATGTCGATGTCGCCATGGCCCCAGTTGATGTCACCCCAGAGCGAGGCAGTGATGGCCACGCCGGTGCCGAAGGCGAGGCCTGCCCACAGGGCGCCGCCCGGGTAGTAGTACGGCGAAGGCGGGTAGTAGTACGGCGGGTAGGCAGGGTAGGGCCAGGGGCCGTACACCGTGGTCGGGTTGTACGCAGGCACGTACACGACCTGCGGGTCGGCCGATTCGATGATGATCGTCGATTCGGCCGGAGCCACCGTCGTGGTCGCGCCTGCGGCCGGCTCGGTACTGACCTTGAGTTGTTCGTTCGACGTCAGGTTGCCGGCGGACTGCGCTTGTCGCCGCAGGCGCTGTACCGAGTCCATCACCGCGTCGGGCTGGGCCAGGAAGGCATCGCCCATCCGCTGCACCCAGGCCGGATCCTTGCCCAGCAGGTCCAGCACCTGCGGGAACGCCACCAGCGACTGCACGCTCGGGTCCCAGGACTGGCTGGCGACCTGGCGCACTGCCTCATCGCCCTTGGCGTCGGGATGCGCCTTGGCCCACTTGACCGCATCGGCGACGTCGCCGGGATAGGTGGACGCCATCAGCACCTGCGCGAGCAGCGAATCCGGATACAGCGCCATCGGCGCCATCATCTGGTCGAGTTCTTCGGGGCTGAACGCATCGGAGGAAGGCGTGGAGGCTGCCGACTCCGCACCTGGCGCAGCGGCTTGCGGCGTGGCCCCGGCGGCGGCCACGAACAGCAGCAAGGCGACAGGAAGGTGACGTGCGGAAATGCGCATTGGGGTACTCCAATCGCAAGACGTCCGGGTTCGCGCCGGCCATGGCGGCCGGTGCGGGTAGCTGGCCGCCATCATAGGCTTCGTCCAGGCGGCGACGTTCACACCGCCAACACGGTGGCAGCGGGCCTAGAGCAGCAGCGTCCAGATCATTACGCCGCTGACCGTCCCGACCATGGCGGCTACCAGGCCGCGCTGGAACCACCGCGAAACAGGCGTCGCGCCTGTGGTCATCACCGTGTCGTCGGGCGCCAGGCCGACGAGCGACACCAGGTAAAGCAGTGACACGACGATCGGACAGATCAGCGGATTGCTCAGCCAGAAGTTGATCGGCCAGTGGCACAGCCCCGCCGCGGCCGTAAGCGTCACCCACAGCCAACCATGGCCGGAGACCAGCAGGCTCTTTTGCGATCGCACGATGGCAAACGCGATCCAGGCAAGGAACACGGTAGTCGCGATGTACCGCGCCAGATCGAACGAAGTCCAGGAAACCACTGCTGCAATCGCCTACAGACGCTATTCCAAACCACGAAGTCTGCGGTCGGCGATGTCAGAGACTAGTCGGAACGGAGGCCGGGGCGCGAAAGGACCCGTCGCTGGCATTCATGAAGAGAAGCTTTCGATGGCGCCTGTCCCCCAGCCGCGTTTCAATCCGGAATACGACGAACCGCTGCTGCGCGAGGTGGAGGAAGTCGGCCATGAGCACGGCCTGGTGTTCGTGACGAAAACAGGCCTGTGGCCAACGCTCGAACGGCAGATTGCCCAGTATGGCTACCGCACGCGTGCCCTCGGGGCGCCGTACCACGGGCGGGTCATCTTCGAGGTACTGCCGCGTGACGAAGTGGCATCGGGATCGTCATTGCATGCACCCTTGCCGGGTCGTTGATGGTTGAGCGATCGTCAAACCCGCACCGCCCGCGCCTCAAAGGAGCCGTTGCCATGGTGATCCCGAACAGCTGGGTCTTCTGGGCCCTCATGTCGGCCGTATTCGCCGCGATGACGGCGATCCTCGCCAAGGCAGGCGTCGAGAACGTCGACTCGGACTTTGCGATGGCGGTCCGCACGGTGATCGTGGCGGCGGTCATCGTTCCGTTCGTGATGATGGCGGGCAAGTGGTCCAACCCGCTTTCATTGCAGGCAAGCACCTTGGCGTTGCTCACTGCGTCGGCGTTGGCGACGGGAGCATCGTGGTTCTGCTATTTCCGCGCGCTTCAGGCCGGACCTGTCTCGATGGTGGCGCCGGTGGACAAGTTCAGCGTGGTGCTCGTGGCGCTCTTCGCATTCACCTTCCTCGGCGAGCGCCCGGCGGCACGCGAATGGGCGGGCATCAGCCTGGTTACTGCGGGATTGGTGCTTCTGGTATTCCGACGCTAGCCGCGACCGGATTGCGAGTGAGTGTCAGCTGCCCGCGGCCGCGTCGTCGGCTTCCCAGAAGGCGAGGTAGAGGCCCAGTGCCACCGCCCAGCTGATGGCAAGCGTCCACACGTCGTGCGACAGGAAGTGCGCGCCGCGCAGTTGCTGGGCGATGCCGAAGACCAATCCGGCGCCCAGGCCGACGGCCAGCCCCGCCCATCGCCAACCCGGGCGGATCGCGGCGAAGAAGAAGTACAGCGCCACCCAGGCGTAGCCGCCGCTGGCCCCTCCGGCGGGGAAGCAGACGCCGCGCGACAGGCCGATCGGCCGCAACTCCAGGAGCCGGACATACTCGCGCGTGCCGCCGTAACGGATCAGGTCCCACGGGCAATCCATGTTGGACCAGGACTTCACCCAGGCGACGACGACTGCCGTGACCGCGACGCAGAGCAGCAAGTACGCCAGCGGCCGCCGCAGTGCTGACCATTGCGCTCGCTTGCGGGCCACCAGCCAGGCAACCGCCACGCCCAGCCACGCCACGAGGCTCAGGTTGCGTCCGACCTGGTGGATCAGGCGATCAGTGACGAATCCCCGGCGCAGCGCCCATGTGTGGCCCTGCCAGGCATACACATGGTCGGCGATCCACTGGTCTCCGCCGCAGCCCATCAGCACGGGTACCAGCACGGCAAATGTCAGGAGGGGGAGCCAGGCATGGGTCAGGAAGAAGTGCCTGTCGCGGGGCAAACCAGGTTCGCGCTCGCCCACGCGCCCCTTGTGCCGGCGACGCGGTCGGGATGTGGCCGGGCTGGCGGTGCCGCGAGTGCGGCTGAATAGGGGGGAGCGGAGCTTCATTCGGCCGCGAGGGCACTGTCGAGTCGGTTCGTAATCGGCGGAATGTTCGCCAGCGGATTGTCGGAAATAGGTTGGAGCGGCGCCCGGAGGCTTTGCCGACGGTATTGGCCCGGTATCCGGAACGCAAGTCGAGGGGAGGTGGCTGGATGGCAGCGGATGCGATCAAAGCGCATACGATAAATGAGGGCTGAACCGCGCCTCCCTGGTCGATTGACTCCCCCGACCCGCCTCCCTAGAGTGCGCTCCATCGCATGCGATGTAATCGAATGCGAGGCGAACTTCCCCGCGGCAGTTCACCAGCTCGACGAGATTCCTTCTTTATACGGCGCATGCGCTCTGGACGCATGCAGTTGATACCCCTCCCTCATCCAGAACGAGAGCAATCACCATGAGCAAGATCGACAAGGTCCTCTTCACCGGCAAGACCCACACCACCGTCAACCCGCCGACCGCCGGTGCCGACCACGGCAGCGTCAACCTGGCGCTGACGTCTCCGGGCCACCCCGGCTTCGAGTTTCCCGACGTCGCTCCGCACCCGACCGCCGAGCAGCTGTTCGCCGGTGCGTGGTCGTCCTGCTACATCACCGCCATTGGCCTGGTGGCCGCGCAGAAGCGCGTCAAGCTGCCGGAGGACTTGTCGGTCGACATCGAGATCATCCTCGGACAGACCGGCGCTGCCTGGCTGCTCGGTGCCCGCTTCGATGTCCGCATCCCGGGCCTGGCGCAGGATGTTGCCGAGAAGCTTGCGCACACCGCCCATGAGATCTGCCCGTATTCGAAGGCAACGCACGGCAACATCGAAGTCGTCGTGAACGTCATCACTTCGTGACCCACCGCCCGGCCGGCCGACCCTGCATCGGGTCGGCCGTGCCCGGCATCCCCATTCGTTCGAGGCAACCGCCATGAGCAACGACCACACCCGCTATCACCCCATCAGCTGCGAGTTCCACGACCGGCTCGAGGACCTCGCGACCCTGCGCAGGAACGTGCACATCCGCTTTCGCGACGAGGGCGGCGCCGATCAGCAGCGCGATGACGTCATCACCGATGTGTTCGCGCGCAACGGCGAGGAATTCCTGTCGATCAGCAGCGGTGAGCTGCTGCGCCTGGATCGGCTGGTCGAAGTGGACGGCGCGCGACTTGCCGATTACGACGGGTCGTCGTGCCAGCTTTGATGACTGGTCGTAACAGGCTCAGCCTTCGGGCACCCAGACGAAGCTGTCGCCCTGGGCCTTGAAGTGGCCCAGCCCCGGGAAGGGGAAATGCACCGAATAGATCCGCAGGTTGCCGGCGGCGGCGCGCTGAAGCAGTGCACGCCGGCTGGCCTGCGCCGCTGGCGCGTCCTGGTCGTACTGCACCGTCCATTCCGGTCGCTGTACCGAGATCACGTAGTGATGCGCGGCATCGCCTATATAGAGCAGCCGCTCGTTGCCTGACTGGATCTCGTAGGCGCTATGCCCCGGCGTGTGGCCGGCGACCTCCACGGCGGTGACCACGCCCGGCACGACTGCGGCACCTGGCACGAAGGTAGTGACCTTCGGCGTCATCGCCGCCACCAGCGCGGCCGCATCCTTGTCCTTTTTCAGCGATTCCCACTCGGCAGCCGAGAGGTGAATGGCAGCGTTGGGGAAGGCCAGCTTGCCATCACGCGCCAGCAGGCCACCGCTATGGTCCTGGTGCTGGTGCGAAAGAAAAATGTCGGTGACCTGCGAAGGCTCGACGCCCGCTGCGCGCAGCGAAGCCGGCAGACGTCCCGCCCGCGCCCAGGACACGTCACCGGCGCCAGTGTCGAACAGCAGGACACGTGCATCGCTGCGAACCAGCAGCGGTTGGATGCTCAGGTGCAGCGTGTCGGCCGGCACGCCCGCCGCGGTCAGCAGCGCGGCGACCTCGGCACTCGCCTGGCCAACAGCGAACGTCTTGCCGTCGTTGGCAACGTCGATGTCGCCGTCCTTCAGTGCGACCGCATCGAGCGCGCCGATCTTGAAGCGGAAGACATCCGGGCTTGCCTCGGGCTGGGCAGCTGCTGCGGCGGCGGCATCGGGCGCGGCAGCTGCGGCAGCTGCAGCGGTGTCGGTCGTGGCCGGCTGCGGCCTGGAGCATCCGGCGAGCAGCAAGACAGAAGTGAGTGCGGCGGTGAGGCTGGCAAGCTGGATTCGGATCATGCGGATGCCTGCGAGTGGGTAGGGGAGGACCGGCGGCCTTTTAGTGTGGAGCCTACGCCCCAGGCCCTGCCTGCCCGTCCTGCTGAACCGTTCATGTTGATGTTAGCGCTCGCTGCCTCCGCGGCAAATCGGATAGGATCGGCCGCTGAGTCGGGGGCGGCTGCCGCCACATGGTGGAAGCGCCAGCCATCGCGCTACTGGTCAGGGGGTAAATGGACGTTTCCGATACCCGGGAAAGCTTGGGACGTTGGCGGGTGCCCGCCATCGCCGCGGGCATTCTTGTGATCGTGGTCGTCCCGTTCCTGTTCCTGCAGAACCTGTCGCGGGATAACCTCGAGGCAGCCGATGCCGTGGCGCACACGCATGAAGTGGAGTCGGCCGTCACCGGCCTGGCGCTGAATGTGCGCGAGGTGGAATCGGCGTCGATGGTGGTGGTGCTTGGTGCCGACTTGCCACTGACCCGGCAACGCATTGTCCAGGGGCGCGCGCGGATTCCCGAACAGTTGCGGACACTGACTGCACTGACCGCCGACAATCCCCGTCAGCAATTGCTTATCGGCCGCCTGGGCGAGTTGATCGAACGTCGCCTGGAAGTGGTCGACCAGTTGCTCAAGACCGGCGCCGCCGATGCCGGCCCGGTCATCACGCCGCTGGTCACGCGCTTTCCCATCCGCAACGTCATTCGCGAGTTGCTCGCCAACGAGCAGGTGCTGCTCGACAAGCGCATCAGGGACGCCGAGCGCCAGCGTGCCTGGGCGCGCTGGCTGGGCTGGGGCTCGATGCTGGTGCAACTGCTGCTGCTCGTCCTGGTGACCTGGTTGCTCGGGCGACAGGTTGCCAAGCGGATAACCGCCGAGCGGCAGTCGCGCCAGGCCAGTGCACGCGCCCTGGCGGTGTTGCAGACGGTTCGCGAACCCATCGCATTGATCGACGCAGACCAGCGCGTGGTCATGCACAACACCGCATTCGAGCAGCTCTACGGCAAGACAGGCGACGGCCAGAAGCTGACAACCAATGCCGCATGGACCGATGTCATCCTGCAGCAGCGCCTGGGCGACGTGCTTTCGCGCGGGCGCGAGCTGTGGGATTTCGAGCAGGCGCAGACCACCGCCGATGGCATCGAGCGCACCGTGCTGATCAATGCCAGCCGGATGTCCCTGCCGGACCGCGACGATGAAGTCGCACTGTTGACCGTCAGCGACGTATCGGCGCAGAAGGCGACGCAGCGCAGGATCAACGAGCTCAACCGCCAGCTCGAAGGCAAGGTCGACCAGGTTTCGGAAGTCAACCGCGAACTTGAGGCCTTCAGCTACTCGGTTTCGCACGACCTGCGCGCGCCGCTGCGCCACGTGTCCGGCTTCTCCGACAAGCTGGCCCGCCATCTCGGCGAGGACGCCGACGAAAAGAGCCTGCATTACCTGGGCATCATCGGCAATTCGGCCAAGCGCATGTCGCAGCTGATCGACGACCTGCTCGTGTATTCGCGCCTGGGCCGCAGCGCACTGCGCCTGCAACCGGTCGACATGCAGTCGACGGTCGCCGAGACGCGGGCGATGCTCGATGCGAACCTGGCCGCGGACGGCAGTCCGCAGCAGGTCGCCTGGAAGATCGAGCCGCTGCCGATCGTGGTCGCCGACGAGAACATGATGCGCCAGGTCTGGCTCAACCTGCTTGGCAATGCAGTCAAGTACAGCAGCAACCGCGAGCGCAGCCAGGTCGAGGTATCGCACCGGCGCCTGGACGATGGCGGCCACGAGTTCTGCGTGCGCGACAACGGCGCCGGCTTCGACATGGCATACGCCGGCAAGCTGTTCGGTGTGTTTCAGCGGCTGCACAAGTCCAGCGACTTTCCCGGCACGGGCATCGGCCTGGCCAGCGTCAAGCGCGTACTGGCACGGCACGGCGGCAGCATCAGCGCCGAATCCGAGCCCGACCAGGGCGCGATCTTCCGATTCACCCTGCCGGCCTCGCTCGATGCGTTGCCGTCCACCACCGGACCGATGCAATGACCGAGTTCCGAACCATCCTGCTTGCAGAAGACAGCCACGCCGATGCCGAAATGGCCATCGACGCGCTGCGCGACGCCAAGCTCGTCAACCCCATCGTCCATGTCGAGGATGGCGTCGAGGCGATGGACTACCTGCAACGGCGCGGCCGATTCGCCGACCGGGCCGAAGGCCATCCGGCGGTGCTACTGCTGGACATCAAGATGCCGCGCATGGATGGACTGGAAGTGCTGCAGCAGATCCGCGGCGACGACAAGCTCAGGAACCTGCCGGTGGTGATCCTGTCGTCCTCGCGCGAGGAAAGCGACCTGGCCGCCGGCTGGAACCTGGGCGTCAACGCCTACGTGGTCAAGCCGGTCGACGGTGACCAGTTCTTCCAGGCAGTGAAGGTGCTGGGCAAGTTCTGGGCGGTGATCAACGAACCGCCGGCGATGGACTGACGTGGGATCGGCCGCCGATCCCCACGCCAATCCACAGGCCGACGCATTGCGCATCGTCCTGGTGGAGGACGATGCCGACGACGCCGAACTGTTGTCGCTGCAGCTGACCGACGCGGGCATCCGCGCACGGTTCCTGCTCGTGCAGTCGGCGTCGGAACTGCGCACGGCGATGGAGGCTGGCACGGACCTGGTCGTGTCCGACATGTCGATGCCGGCATTCAACGGATTCGATGCCCTGGCCATCGTCCACGAGTTCGACGCGACGATCCCGTTCGTTCTGGTGTCGGGTACGCATGAAGAAGAAGTGGCAGCGCGTGCAGCCGCGTCGGGCGTGCACGCCTATCTGCTGAAAGAGGATGTGCCTGGCCTGCTGCATGCAGTCCGGCAGGCGCGATCGCCATCGCCATCGCACCGTGAAGTCGCCGCCGCCGCGTGCGAGCGTCCGGCCTTGGAAAACTAGCAGTCGCTCAGCAATCGTCGGCGCGAAATGCGTCGCGCAACCAGTTGAACGTCGGTGCGTGTGGATCGCCCTCGGCTTCGATCACATCGAAGCGACAGGCGCCATCGGCAAAGCGCCGGTTGCGGACAAGGAAGGCCATCGCCGCGCGAACGAGCTTGCGGCGCTTGTGCACGTCGACCGAGTCGGCGCCGCCGCCGAAGCGGGAGTTGCGCCGGAACCGGACTTCGACGAACACCAGCGTGCTGCCATCGAGCATCACCAGGTCGAGTTCGCCAACTCGGTAGTTGGCGTTCGCGGCTACGTCGCGCAGCCCGGCATCGATCAGGTACTGGCGCGCGGCGGCTTCCACCGCCGCGCCACGGCTGCGCTGGTCAACGCTGGGCGGCATTAAGCAGCGGCACGGCGACGCCGGCGCTGAATGTCGACCACGCCGGCGTGCGCAGCACGTTGCCGAAGCCGTCCAGGCGCAGCGTGCCGGTCGCGCCATCGATCTTGCCGTCGGCACTGGTCGCAAGGCGCTGCAAGTAGGCGGTGATCTGCCATGCGTCGAAGCCGAAGGCGAACAGTCGCGCCGCAGGACCCTTGGCGCTGTTCAGTTGCGCGCCGACGTTGCTGGCAGGCGGCAGGCCCGCGACACCGCGCATGGACCACACGTCGCTCGGGAAGGCGATGCCGTCGAGGATGCGATCCTCTTCCGGCTTGCCGGTACCCGACAACACCTGCGAGGTGGCAACGCGCGGCTTGCCGGCGAGACCTGCCAGGGCGAGCTTCGGCATCAGCGTGCGCGCATTGCTGCCCTTGATTGCCAGGAATACGGCGTCGACGCCGCCAGCCTTCTGCGCATACGGGCCAAGGTCGGCGATGCCTTCGCTGACCACGTCGGTGACTTCGCCGCCGCGTTCGGCGAGGCGATCGCGCAGGCTGGTGACGGCGCGCTGCTGCGTGTCGTCGCTGCTGGCGATCACCAGCACGCGGTGTGCGCCGCGGCCGAGCAGGTATTCGGCGGCGGCGATCCCTTCGTCTTCCGGCGACAGCGAGAAGCTGGCATTGCCGCCGGGCGGGGAGGCATCACCGCGATTGAGCGCGAGCACCGGGACCGGCAGCGAGGCCTTGCCGAACAGCGCGTTGACTTCGTCGCGGCCGAGCGGGCCGACCACGAAGTCGTTGCCTTCGGCGGCGGCCTGGTCGTAGGCGGCCAGTGCGCCGCCGGTGGTGCCAGCGGTGTCGTAGAAGCTGATGTCGGGGCGGCGGCGGGTTTCGCCGTAGTAGCCGGCGAGGAGCCCGTCGCGCACCGGCGTGGCCGGGACGGCGAGGGTGCCCGACATCGGCAGCAGCACCGCCAGCTTCACCGGCGGGCGGTAGCCGTCGCTGTCGGCCGGCGGGCGGTTGGCGGCATCGAAGTGCCATGCACTGCGATCGAACGGGCGCGGCAGCGGCAGGCCGCGGCGCAGCAGCGCCTGCCCGACGTAGTTGTAGAGCGGGTCGCCGGCAGCAAGGGCGGCGGCTTCACGGGTGAGGGTGGGGTTGTCGAGCTGTGCGAGCAGGCGCTCGATCTGGCGATCATTGGCGCTGCGGGCCGGTCCGACCAGGGCGGCGCCGCTGCGGGCCAGTTCGCCAGCCTCCATGATCGTGGCGTTGCGGCTGGCCTGCGAGGTCGTGCCGGTATGGCTCACCGTGGCGCAACCGCCGAGCAGGGCGGTGCTCATTGCCGCGGCGAAGATCCATTTCATCGCCCATCGATTCGAAGCTAGGCTCATCGGCATGCATTCGCCGCGACGCGGCGTTCCTGAGGGACCGGTTAGGATTCTACCCGGCCCCACCGCAGACGCACGATGCCTACGTCCCAAGCAGCAAATCTCCCACCTCCGGGAATCCTCCATGTCGTGGCTACGCCGATCGGCAACCTTGGCGATCTGTCGGCGCGCGCGCTGGAGACCCTGAAGACGGTGAGCGCGATCTGCGCGGAGGACACCCGTCACACCCGCCAGTTGCTGTCGCATTTCGGCCTGGACCGGCCGTTGCTGGCCTTGCACCAGCACAACGAGGACGCGCAGGCGGCGCAACTGGTGGCGCGGCTGCGTGCCGGTGAGTCGCTGGCGCTGGTGTCGGATGCGGGCACGCCTCTGGTGAGCGATCCGGGATTCCGCCTGGTCCGTGCCGCGCGCGCGGCCGGAATCCGAGTCTCGCCGGTGCCCGGTGCCTGTGCTGCGATCGCCGCGCTCAGCGTCGCCGGCGTGCCCAGCGATCGTTTCGTGTTCGAAGGATTCCTGCCGGCGAAGGCATCGGCACGGCGCGAGCGGCTGTCGCGCCTGGTTGGAGAACCGCGCACACTCATCTTCTATGAGTCGGCGCACCGCATCGAGGAATCGCTCGAGGACCTGGCGACGGCGTTCGGCAATGAGCGCGTGGCGGTGGTGGGGCGTGAACTGACCAAGTTGTTCGAAACCGTCCTCGACGGCAGCCTGGGCGAGTTGAAGGCGCGCGTGGCAGCCGACCCCAACCAGCGCAAGGGCGAGTTCGTCGTGATAGTGGAGGGCGCTGGCGACGACGCCGATGCCAGCATCGCCGAGGGCAGGCGCCTGTACGCCAAGCTTAGCGAACACCTCAAGCCCTCGCAGGCCGCCAAGCTGGCCGCCGAACTGAGCGGCGCCCCGCGCAAGGCCCTGTACAACTCCGACGAAGGTTGAAGGCCAACGCCACTGGGTTCCCGCCTTTGCGGGAATGACGGTGAGAGAGTGATGCAGCGGTCGCGGCGCAGGTCGAAGCCACAGCCCCCTTTAGTAAAGGGGGCGCCGCGGCAGCGGCAGGGAGTTGGAGGCCATTCGCTGGGGCCCGAAGTTTGCACAGCAAACTTTGGGGGTATTCACTGCGAAGGCAGTAGAATTACCACCGGCGGAGTCGGCCAGGCAGTCGCGTCATCCCTTCGGGGATGCCGAGGAAAGTCCGGGCTCCACAGGGCACGGTGCCAGGTAACGCCTGGGCGGCGCAAGCCGACGGAAAGTGCAACAGAGAGTAGACCGCCGAACGGCGTCGCAAGACGTGCGTGGTAAGGGTGAAACGGTGCGGTAAGAGCGCACCGCGAGTCTGGCAACAGACCGGCACGGCAAACCCCACCGGGAGCAAGACCAAATAGGGAGGCAATGCCGCGGCCCGCGGTGTCTCCGGGTAGGTTGCTTGAGCGTAGCGGCGACGCTGCGCCTAGAGGAATGACTGTCCTAGACAGAACCCGGCTTATCGGCCGGCTCCGCCACCTGCTCTTCTGGCGCTTCGCGCTCAGAAGAGCCCCAAGTTGCTGCGCAACTCGGGTCCCAGGCTTTTAGCTTCCAATTCCCCGCCGCTGCCGCGGCGCCCCCTTTACTAAAGGGGGGGGCTGTGGCTTTGGTTTGGCTGGCGAAGTGGGGGCCTGAGATTCCCATAGACATCGCATATTCATTCTCGGAATGTGATCGGTGTCGCAAATGAGGCGGTCGGTGCTGCGGAGCAGCATGGGCAAAGTGCCTGGGGTCGACTTTGCGCGGGGTGGCGCCTCGGGCCCTTCCAGTCTCAAAAAATGAGACTAAACAAGGGCTAGTGGATAAGTCTTGAATAAGACTGTGAAGTTCGCTGCAAGCCCTTGATGCGACAGGTGAAATTGCGTCGCCAAACTTGTTGACAACCCTGTGGGGCGTGCCTAAGGTGGGCATCTGAGGGAAAACCGGGTTTTTTGTGGTTTTTCAGTGACCAAGCCGCCCGCTTAGAGGTGGCCCCAACCAGGTGCTGAATGTTCCAGGGTGAGACCGCCATCACGATTGACGACAAGGGCCGGCTGGCGGTGCCCACCGTCTACCGTGACGCTGTCGCGCGTGAATGCGGCAACCGTATGGTCATCACCTACAACCCGTTCGAGTCGGGTTCGCTGTACCTCTACCCGCAGGCCATCTGGGAACGCGTCCGCGACCAGGTCAACGCCCTGCCCAAGGCCAAGAAGGTCAATCGCAGCATGCAGCTGAAGCTGGTCGGCGCGGCGACGTTCGTCGAGCTCGACGGCAACGGCCGCATCAGCATCCCCGCCAGCCACCGCGCCGCCGTCGGCATCGAGAAGAAGGCCGTGTTGCTGGGCATGGGCGACAAGTTCGAACTGTGGAGCGAGCAAGCGCACCACGCACAGATCCGTCAGACGATTTCTGACGACGATCTGAGCGAGGAGCTTCTCGATCTGCAGCTGTGACGGTGGGTGGCATGGGGCGCGGCGCGCTTTCCGGCCACCTTCCCGTGATGTACGCGCAGGTGCTCGACGGCCTGAACGTGCGCGGGAACGGAACGTACCTGGATGGCACGTTCGGGCGCGGCGGCCATGCGCGTGGCGTGCTGGAACAACTCGGCCCCGGAGGCCGGCTGCTGGTCATGGACAAGGATCCCGAAGCGATTGCCGTTGCCGAACGCGAGTTCGCCGCGGACCCGCGCGTGGCGATCTACCGTGGCAGCTTCGCCGAGCTGGCGCAGTGGAATGAAACCGCTGCGGGCCTGGACGGCATCCTGTTCGACCTGGGCGTGTCGTCGCCGCAGCTCGATGTTGCCGAGCGCGGCTTCAGCTTCGGCAAGGACGGCCCGCTCGACATGCGCATGGATCCCGACAGCGGATTGAGCGCGGCGCAGTGGCTGGCCCAGGCCGACGAGCGCGATATCGCCGACGTGTTGTGGACCTACGGCGAAGAGCGCATGAGCCGCAAGATCGCCCGCACGATTGTCGCCCGCCGTGCCGAGCAGCCGCTGCTGCGCACCGCGCAGCTGGCCGACCTGATCGCCTCGGTGATGCCGCGCGGCGACAGCAAGATCCATCCGGCCACGCGCAGCTTCCAGGCGATCCGCATCTTCATCAACCGCGAGCTGGCCGATCTGGAGATCGGCCTCGACGCGGCGCTGGCGCGCCTCAAGCCCGGCGGCCGCCTGGCGGTGATCAGCTTCCACTCGCTGGAAGACCGCATCGTCAAGCAGTTCATCCTTCGCCACAGCAAGGCGCCTCCGGCGAATCGACGCATGCCGATCGAGGTGGCGTTCACGCCGCTACTGATGGCGATCGGTGGTGCGCAGAAGGCCTTCGACGAAGAGACCTCGGTCAACCCGCGCGCCCGCAGTGCGGTGCTGCGCGTGGCCGAGAAGCTCGACCAGGAGGCGGCATGAGCATCGCCCGCCTGCTGCTGAGCGTGCTGGTGGTGGCCAACGTCGTCTCGGCGCTGGCAGTGGTGGAGGCGCGTCACCAGCACCGCCAGCTGTTCGTCCAGCTCAGCCGCCTGGAACGTGCCCGCGACGAACTCAACATCGAGTTCGGCCGGCTGCAACTCGAGCAGGCGACCTGGGCCGAAAGCAACCGCATCGACCAGGTCGCGCGTGATCGTTTGGGCATGAAGTTTCCGGAAGGCGTCGAAACCGTGGTGATCCGTCCATGACCGGTCGCAACGCCAAGCCCTCCGGCCGCACCAGCCCGCTCGAACGGCTGCTCGCACTGCGCGAGAAGTTCGGCGGCGGCGAGCGCGAGCGTGACCGCGTCGCCGGCAAGGGCCGCGGCCGCGCCTCGTTCAACCTGCGCAACCGCCTGCTGATCGTCGGCAGCGCGCTGGGCGTGTGCTCGATCGCGCTGGTCGCGCGTGCGCTCGACCTGCAGGTCATCAGCAACGACTTCTACCGCCAGCAGGGCGATGCCCGTTCGCTGCGCGAGATCCCGATCCCGACCTCGCGCGGCATGATCACCGACCGCAACGGCGAGCCGCTGGCGGTGTCGACGCCGGTCGAGTCGATCTGGGCCAACCCGCAGGAACTGCTGGCCAACCCGACCCGCATCCCGCAGCTGGCCAAGGCGCTGGGCGTGTCGCGCGAAGCGCTGACGCGCAAGCTCAGCCAGCGCGCCGACAAGGAATTCGTCTACCTCAAGCGCCGGATCAATCCGGACGAGGCGCGCCGGATCCTGGCCTACAAGACCCCGGGCGTGTTCTCGCAGCGCGAGTTCCGTCGCTTCTACCCGCAAGGGGAGGCGATGTCGCACATCCTGGGCTTCACCAACATCGACGACCTCGGCCAGGAAGGCCTGGAGCTGGCGTTCGACGACTGGCTGCGCGGCAAGCCCGGCGCCAAGCGCGTGATCCGCGACGGTGCCGGTCGCATCGTCGAGAGCGTCGACCTGGTCAAGCCGGCCGAGCCGGGCCACGACCTGACCCTGACCATCGATCGCCGGGTCCAGTACCTGGCGTTCCGCGAACTGCGCGCCACGCTGCAGCGCACCGGCGCGAGCAGCGGTTCGGTGGTGGTGCTCGACATTGCCACCGGCGAAGTGCTGGCGATGGCCAACCTGCCGACCTACAACCCCAATGCGCTCAGCGTCGGCAACCCCGACACGCACCGCAACCGCGCCGTCACGGACGTGATCGAGCCCGGCTCGACGATGAAGCCGCTGACCGTCGCCGCCGCGCTCGAGGCCGGCGTGATCACCGCGCATTCGACCTTCGACACCAACCCGGGCTGGATGCCGAACGGCCGTTATCGCACCACCGACCACCGCAACTACGGTGTGCTCGACACGACCGGCGTGATCACCAAGAGCTCGAACATCGGCGCGGCCAAGATCGTGGCGCGGATCCCGAGCCAGCAGTACTACGAGTTCCTGCATCGCTTCGGATACGGCCGCAAGACCAACAGCGGCTTCCCGGGCGAGTCCTCGGGCGTGCTGGCGCCGCCGTCGCGCTGGAGCGGCACGACCAAGCAAACCATGTCCTACGGTTACGGCCTGTCGGCGACGCCGCTGCAGATCGCGCAGGCCTATGCCGCGCTCGGCAACGGCGGCCGCCTGATCACGCCGACGTACGTCAAGGGCGGGCAGCAGCACGAGCCGGTGCAGGTGCTCGATCCGGCGATCTCCGGCCAGATCATGCGCATGATGCAGACCGTGACCGAGCCCGGTGGCACCGCCACGCAGGCGGCGATCCTCGGCTACCACGTCGCAGGCAAGACCGGCACCGCGCGCAAGTTCAACGACACCGGCGGCTACTCGCGCCGCTATGTGTCGTTCTTCGCCGGCGTCGTCCCGGTCAACAATCCGCGCTTCTCGATGGTGGTGGTCGTCAACGATCCCGATCCGGCGAAGGGCTATTACGGCGGCTTCGTGTCTGGTCCGGTGTTCAAGAGCGTCATGGAAGGCGCCCTGCGCCTGATGGACGTCGCGCCCGACGACATCGACACCTGGATGGCCGCGCAAGCCGAGGCCGAGGCCAAGCGTGCCAAGTCCAACGGTGGCAAGCCTTCCGGCGCGGTGCTGCCGGCACCGGTGCACGTGGCAGCGATGCCGGTGTCGACCGGAGTGGTAACCACGCCCGGAGGTGGCCGATGAGCCGCCTCATGGCGCTTGCCGAACTGCTGCCCGACGTTGTGGGCATCCCGCCGCAGTTGCAGATCAGCGGGCTGGTGCTCGACTCGCGCGCGGTCAGGCCAGGCTACGCCTTCGTCGCCATCGCCGGCTTCGGCGCGCACGGCCTGCGCTTCGTCGAGCAGGCGCGCGCCGCCGGTGCGAGCGCCATCCTGTTCGAGCCGCCGGCACCGGAAGACCTGCCGGCGCCCGCCGATGCCATCGCCGTGCCGGGCCTGCGTTCGCGCCTGGGCGAGATGGGTGATGCCTTCCACGGTCGCGCCACCGCGGCCATGGATGTGGTCGGTGTCACCGGCACCAACGGCAAGACGTCGACGGTGCAACTGCTGACGCAGGCCTGGCACCTTTCCGGCATCAGCAGCGGCAGCGTCGGTACGCTCGGCGCCGGTCTCTACGGCGAAGTCGTCCCGACCGGTTTCACCACGCCGCTGGTGCTGCAGACGCATGAACTGCTCGCGCAGATGCGCGACCAGGGTGCGCACGCCATCGCCATGGAAGCCAGCTCGCACGCGCTCGACCAGGGCCGCGTCGATGGCGTGCATTTCGATGTCGCGGTGTTCACCAACCTGACGCGTGACCACCTCGACTACCACGGCGACATGGCCACTTACGGCGCAGCCAAGGCGCGGCTGTTCGCCTGGCCGGGCCTGTCGGCGGCGGTCATCAATCTCGACGACGAGTTCGGCCGCGAGCTGATCGCAACTCTGCCGCAAGGCGTTCGTGCCATCGGCCTGAGCTCGCGCGGCGCGCAGGACGCGACGCTGCAGGCGCAGTCGCTGCGCTTCGACAATGCCGGGATCGGCTTCGACCTGGTGCACGAAGGTGAAGCGCACCCGGTCAGTTCGCCGCTGCTGGGCCGCTTCAACGTCGACAACCTGCTGGCCGTGGCCGGCACGCTGCTGGCGCTGGGCGAGCAGCCGGCGCGGATCGCGCAACTGCTGTCGCAACTGCAGCCGATCCACGGCCGCATGAACCGCCTCGGCGGTGATGGCGAATTGCCGCTGGTGGTCATCGACTACGCCCACACGCCCGATGCCCTCGAACAGGCGCTGACGTCGCTGCGAGCGCATGTGCAGGCGCGCCTGCTGTGCGTGTTCGGCTGCGGCGGCGATCGTGATCGTGGCAAGCGCCCGCAGATGGCGCAGATCGCCGAGCGCCATGCCGACGTGGTGATCGTCACCGACGACAACCCGCGTTTCGAGAATGGCGACGTTATTGTCGACGACATCATGACCGGCTTCGCCAATCCGGCGCAGGTCAGCGTGCAGCGCGACCGCGCCGCCGCGATCGCGCGTGCGGTCGGCATGGCCGGAGCGGACGACATCGTGCTGGTGGCCGGCAAGGGCCACGAGCCTTACCAGGACATCCAGGGCGTGCAATACCCGTTCGACGATACCCAGGTCGCCCGTGCGGCGCTGGAGGCGCGGTCATGACGCCGTTGCATCTGTCGCAGATCGCACGCATGACCGGCGGCCGCCTGCACGGCGCCGACGCCGTCGTGGCAACCGTCGCCACCGACACCCGCGCGCTGCCGCAGGGCGGGGCGGTGCTGTTCATCGCACTCAAGGGCGAGCGCTTCGACGCCCACGACCACGTCGCCGCATTGCCGGCAGACAAGGTCGCCGCAGTGCTGGTGTCGCGCCAGCTCGATACCGCGATTGCGCAGGTGATCGTCGCCGATACCCAGCGTGCGCTGGCCGACCTCGCCGCCGCCGTGCAGCGCGCCCGCATCGACAGCGGCAAGGGCGAGAAGATCGTCGCCATCACCGGCAGCAACGGCAAGACCAGCGTCAAGGCACTGACCCTGGCGATCCTCGAGCGGGTCGGCCCGACCTACGCTACGCCGGGCAACCGCAACAACGAGATCGGCCTGCCGCTGGCCGTGCTCGATGCGCCCGAAGGCGTGCAGTTCTCGATCTACGAGATGGGCGCGGGCCAGCCGGGCGACATCGCTTATCTGACCGCGGTCGTGCGTCCCGACGTCTCCGTGGTCAACAACATCGCGCCCGGTCACCTGGAGCGCATGGGCAGCCTGCTGGGCGTGGCCGACACCAAGGCAGCGATCTACGACTCGCTGCCGGCAGAGGGCGTGGCGGTGATCAACGCCGACGATGCCTTCGCACCGTATTTCGCTGAGCGCGCCCACGGTCGCCGTCTGGTCCGCTTCGGTCTGGATGCCAGCGCCGACATCACCGCGCGCGACATCAAGCCTGCGGCGGACAGCTCGAGCTTCATGCTGGTCACGCCGCAGGGCGAAGCCGCGGTCACGCTCGCGTTGCCCGGCCGCCACAACGTTCGCAACGCACTGGCCGCCGCTGCGCTCGCGCTTGGCGTTGGGGCGCCGCTGGAGAAAGTGGCCGAAGGCCTCAATGCCGCCCGCTCGGTGCCCGGTCGCCTGATCTCCTACCGCCTGGAAAACGGCGCGGTGCTGATCGACGACAGCTACAACGCCAATCCCGGCTCGCTTGCGGCCGCCATCGACACCTTGTCTGAAGGCGGCGGCGAAGCCTGGCTGGTGCTGGGCGACATGCGCGAACTGGGTGCCGATGCCGAAGCGATGCACGCCGAGGCCGGACGCCGTGCCCGCAGTGCGCGCATCGCCCGGCTGTTCACGCTGGGCCAGTTCAGCGCCGCAGCGGCCGCGACCTTCGGCGAAGGCGCCACGCATTTTGAAACTCATGACGCACTGGCCGACGCACTGCGCGCGCAACTGCACGAAGGCGTCCGCGTGCTGGTGAAGGGCTCGCGCGGCAGCGCGATGGACCGGATCGTCACCGCGCTGGCGACGCGCTCGGATAAGAAGGGGAATCCCGATGCTGCTTGAACTCACTCGCTGGCTGGAACAACTGCAGAGCCTGTTCGGTCTTTTCAGTTACCTGACCTTCCGCGGCATCCTCAGCGCGCTGACCGCATTGGCGCTGTCGCTGTGGTGGGGGCCGGCGGTGATCCGTCGCCTGGGCCAGCTCAAGGGCGGCCAGCCGATCCGCAAGGACGGCCCACAGTCGCACTTCTCCAAGGCCGGCACGCCGACCATGGGTGGCGCGCTGATCCTGATCACCGTGATGGCCTCAGTGCTGCTGTGGGGCGACCTGCGCAACAAGTATGTGTGGACGGTGCTGCTGGTCATGCTCGCCTTCGGCGCGATCGGCTGGTACGACGACTGGATCAAGATCGTCCGCCGCGATCCGAACGGACTGAAGTCCCGCTGGAAGTACCTGGCCCAGTCGGTGTTCGGCCTCGCTGCCGGCCTGTACCTCTATCTGTACGCCGACGTGCCGGCGGCGACGACCTTCTACGTGCCGTTCTTCAAGTCGATCGCGTTGCCGCTGGCCGGGATTGGCTTCGTCGCCATCGCCTACTTCTGGATCGTCGGCTTCTCCAACGCGGTCAACCTGACCGACGGCCTCGATGGCCTGGCGATCATGCCGACCGTGCTGGTCGCCTGCGCACTGGGCATCTTCGCCTATGCCTCCGGCCACGCCGAGTTCTCCAAGTACCTGCAGATTCCGGCCGTGCCGGGCGCCGGTGAACTGGTGATCATCTGCGCGGCCATTGCCGGTGCCGGCCTGGGCTTCCTGTGGTTCAACACCTACCCGGCGATGGTGTTCATGGGCGACATCGGCGCGCTCGCGCTGGGCGCCGTACTCGGCACGATCGCCGTCATCGTCCGCCAGGAACTGGTGCTGGTGATCATGGGCGGCATCTTCGTGATCGAGACGCTGTCGGTGATGATCCAGGTGGGCTCGTTCAAGCTCACCGGCAAGCGCGTGTTCCGGATGGCGCCGATCCACCACCACTTCGAACTGAAGGGCTGGCCGGAGCCGCGCGTGATCGTGCGCTTCTGGATCATCTCGGTGATCCTGGTCCTGGTCGGCCTGGCGACGTTGAAGGTGCGCTGATGACCGACCTTTCGACCACTCGCCAGGCAACCCGCCTCGATGCCATCGGCGGCCACTTTGATCCGTGGCTGCTGGGAATTTCGTGCGCGCTCGCCTGCCTGGGTGTGGTCATGGTCGGTTCGGCTTCGATCGGCGTCGCCGACGGCCACGACGTCGGAGCGTTCTACTTCCTCGGCCGCCATGTCGTGTTCCTCGCCATCGGCCTGGTCATGGCGCTGTGGGTGATGCGTACCGAGCTCAAGACCATCGAGCAGCACAACCAGTGGCTGCTGCTGGTCTGCTTCCTGCTGCTGATCGCCGTGTTCGTGCCCGGCATCGGCAAGAGCGTCAACGGCGCGCGGCGCTGGCTCAACTTGGGTGTGTCCAACTTCCAGGCGGTGGAAGCGGTCAAGCTGCTCTACATCGTCTGGCTGGCAAGCTACCTCAAGCGTTACAGCGAGGAAGTGACCGCGACCTGGGGCGCGATGCTCAAGCCGATCGGCGTCGCCGTCGGCCTGGTGGTGCTGTTGCTGCTGCAGCCGGACTTCGGTTCGTCGTCGCTGATCCTGGCCATCACCGCCGGCATGCTGGTGCTGGGTGGCGTCAACATGCCGCGCATGTTCGGCCCTGTGCTGGTCGGCTTGCCGCTGCTGGCGATCGTGGCCATCGCCGAGCCCTACCGCGTCACGCGACTGACCTCGTTCCTCGATCCCTGGCAGGACCCGTTCAAGACCGGCTACCAGCTGACCAACGCACTGATGGCGGTCGGTCGCGGCGAGTGGCTGGGCGTCGGCCTCGGCGCATCGGTGCAGAAGCTGTCGTACCTGCCCGAGGCGCACACCGACTTCATCATGGCGGTGATTGCCGAAGAGTTCGGTTTCCTCGGCGTGTGCACCGTGGTCGCGCTGTACGCCGGCCTGGCCGGTCGCGCCTTCTGGCTGGGCCTGAAGTGCGTCGAGATGCGCCGCCACTTCGCCGGCTACTGCGCCTTCGGCATCGCGTTGTGGATGAGCCTGCAGAGCTTCGTCTCGATCGGCGTCAACCTCGGCCTGCTGCCGACCAAGGGCCTGACGTTGCCGATGATCTCCTACGGCGGCTCGAGCGTGATCATGACCTGCGCCGCGCTGGGCCTGCTGCTGCGCGTGTCCTACGAACTCGATCGCGCCCAGCGCCAGGTCGCCCGCGTGCGCAACGAAACCACGCCGCCGCCGGCTGCTTCGGCGCCGCTGGCCACTTCGGCACCGATCGCGACGCCGCAGTCCAAGCGTCCGGCGGACGCCGTGCGCGGCACCAGCCGCCTGCGCCAGCGCGTCGAACCCACCCTCGGGAGGATCGCATGAAGGTTGCCGCGACCGACTCCGACCTGCACCCGGTGATGATCCTCGCCGGTGGCACCGGTGGGCACATCTTCCCGGGGCTGGCGGTCGCGCGCGAACTCAAGGAGCGCGGCGTTCCGGTGCTGTGGCTCGGTGCCGAAGGCGGCATGGAAACGCGCCTGGTGCCGCAGCACGACATCGCCATCGACACGATCGCGGTCAGCGGCATGCGTGGCAAGGGCATCGGCACGTTGCTGGCGACGCCTTTCCGCCTGATCGGCGCCGTGCGCGCCGCGCTGCAGACATTGCGCGAGCGCCAGCCGCGCGCCGTCGTCAGTTTTGGTGGCTATGCCGCAGGTCCCGGTGGCATAGCAGCACGCATCGCCGGCATTCCGCTGCTCGTGCACGAACAGAACCGTGCCCCCGGCCTGACCAACCGCGTGCTGGCGCGTTTCGCGCGCCACGTGCTGACGGGATTCCCGGGTACGTTCCCGAACCTCAACGAAGAAGTGGTCGGCAATCCGGTTCGCAACGAGATCGCCGCGGTGATGCCGCCGAGCGGTCGCTTCGCTGCGCGCACCGGTCCGATCCGCCTGCTCGTGCTCGGCGGCAGCCAGGGCGCCCGCGCATTGAACACGGCGATGCCCAAGGCCGTCGCCGGCCTGCGCGGTCGCCTGGCCTGCGAAGTGCGCCATCAGAGCGGCGAGAAGATGCGCGAGGAAGCCGAGCAGGCGTACGCCAAGGCCGGCGTCCACGCCTCGGTGGAACCGTTCATCGCCGACATGGCTGAGGCCTATGCCTGGGCCGACCTGGTGATCTGCCGCGCTGGTGCACTGACGCTGGCCGAGCTGTGCGCGGTCGGTGTCGGCAGCGTGCTGGTGCCGTTCCCGCAGGCGGTCGACGACCACCAGACCAAGAACGCGCAGTACCTGGTCGATCGCGGCGCCGCATTCCTGGTGCCGCAGGGCATCGGCAACGACCTGGGCGACCGCATCTCGGCCACGATCGAAATCCTCGGTGAGCGCGGCGCATTGCTGCAGCTGGCGCAAAGCGCGCACGCGATCGCCAGGCCAGACGCCGCCAAGCGCGTCGCCGATGCCGTCATGGAGGTCGTGCCGTGATCGCTGTGACCTGCGCCAGTTCCTCCACCCCCGTCCAGTTCACACCCATCAAGTTCTCCGGAAACACGCCATGAGTACCGCCCTGCGCCGCCGCCTGCAGCACACCGGCGACCTCGCCAAAGCCTTCCCGCGCGTGCACTTCGTCGGCATCGGCGGCGTCGGCATGAGCGGCATTGCCGAGGTGATGGGCACGCTGGGCTACCAGGTCTCCGGTTCGGACAACGCCGACAATGCCGTGACTCGCCGCCTTGCGGGGCTAGGCATCACCGTCCAGCGCGGCCATGCCGCGGCGAACGTGCTCGGCGCCGACTGTGTCGTGGTGTCCAGCGCGATCCGCGCCGACAACCCGGAATTGATGGAAGCGCGCGCGCAGCGCATCCCGGTGGTGCCGCGCGCCGAGATGCTGGCCGAGCTGATGCGCTTCAAGCGCGGCATCGCGGTGGCCGGCACGCACGGCAAGACCACCACCACCTCGCTGGCGGCCAGCGTGCTCGCCGAAGGCGGCATCGATCCGACGTTCGTGATCGGTGGCCAGCTGCTTGCCGCCGGTGCCAACGCACGCCTGGGCACCGGCGACTGGCTGGTCGCCGAGGCCGACGAAAGCGATGGCAGCTTCCTGCGCCTGAATCCGCAGATCGCCATCGTCACCAATATCGACGCCGATCATCTGGAGAACTACGGCGGCGACTTCGCCAACGTCCAGTCGGCATTCGAGGAATTCATGCACCGCCTGCCGTTCTACGGCCTGGCCGTGCTGTGCATCGACGACCCGGAAGTGGCGGCGCTGGCGGCGAAGACGCCGCGCCACGTCATGACCTACGGCTTCAGCGAAGTGGCCGACGTGCGCGCCGAGGACGTCGAGCAGGACGGCCCGAACATGCGCTTCACCCTGTGCCTGCCCGATGCGACGCGCACGCCGGTGACGCTGGCGCTGCCGGGCCGGCACAACGTGCAGAACGCGCTGGCCGCCGCATCGGTGGCGTGGCAGCTGGGCGTCAGCGCGGAAGCGATCGCGCGGGCACTGGCTGGATTCGCCGGCGTCGGCCGCCGCTTCAACCTGCTGGGCAGCCCGACCACCGCCAAGGGCGCGAAGGTGCAACTGGTGGACGACTATGGCCACCACCCGAAGGAGCTCGAGGCGGTGTTCGCCGCCGCGCGTGGCGGCTGGGCCGACAAGCGCCTGGTCGTGGCGTTTCAGCCGCACCGCTACAGCCGCACCCGCGACCTGTTCGACGAGTTCGCCGCGGTGCTGTCCAGCGTCGACGTGCTGGTGCTGACCGAGGTCTATCCCGCCGGCGAAGCGCCGATTGCGGGCGCCGATGCCAAGTCGCTGGCGCGCGCGATCCGTGCGCGTGGCCGCATCGATCCCATCGTCGTCAACGGCGCCGGCGATCTCGCCCGGCTGCTGCCGGACGTGCTCAATGACGGTGACCTGCTGCTGATGATGGGCGCCGGCGACATCGGCTACGCCGCGCAGCAGATCGCAGCCAACGGATTCAACGGAACCTCGAACGGTTCCACCAATGGATCCACCAATGGATCCACCAACGGAGACAGGAAGTGAGCGCGCAGTTCCCGATCGGCCCGGCCCAGGTCAGTGATCCCGCCGTGTTCGGCCGCGTCGCCGTGCTGATGGGCGGCACCAGCGCCGAACGTGAGGTCTCGCTCGACTCCGGTCGAAACGTTCTCGAAGCACTGCGCTCTCGCGGCATCGACGCGTTCGCCGTCGATGGCGTGCCGGCACTGGTCGACGCGATCCGCGCCGGCAGTGTCGACCGCGTGTTCAACATCCTGCACGGCAACAAGGGCGGCGGCGAAGACGGCGTCCTGCAGGGCCTGTGCGAAGCGCTGGGCGTGCCGTACACCGGCTCCAACGTGCTCGGCTCGGCGCTGACCATGGACAAGATCCGCACCAAGCAGGTGTGGCTGAGCGAAGGCCTGCCGACGCCGCGCTACGTGCGCCTGGCGCCGGGCGCCGACGTGCATGCCGCCGCGCGAGAACTGGGCCTGCCGGTCTTCATCAAGCCGTCGAGCGAAGGCTCCAGCGTCGGCGTGTCGCGCGTGCTCGCCGAGTCCGACCTCGATGCGGCCGTCGAGCATGCCGCCCACTACCCGGGCGAGCTGCTGATGGAGCAGCTGATCGATGGCGAGGAACTGACCGTGCCGATGCTGCTCATCGGCGGCAAGCACGTTGCGCTGCCGTCGATCCGCATCGTGCCCAAGGGCGAGTGGTACGACTACCACGCCAAGTACATCTCCGACGACACGCAGTACCTGTGCCCGGGCCTGGAAGGCGCAGAGGAAGACACCATCCGCCACCTGGCGCGGGAAGCGTTCGTGTCCGCTGGTTGCCACGGCTGGGGCCGCGTCGACTTCATGCGCGACCGCAGCACCGGCGCGCTCTACCTGCTCGAAGTGAACACCGCCCCGGGCATGACCAGCCACTCGCTGGTGCCCAAGGCCGCGCGCCAGGTCGGTATCGAATTCGATGAACTGTGCTGGCGCGTGCTCGAGTCGAGCCTCGCCCCGGCCGCTCAAACCACTGGAGGTGCGCCGGCGTGAACGCCATGCTTCGCATCGTCGGCTGGATCCTCGCGCTGGCGCTGGTGGCGCTGCCGATCGTGGCCGTGCTCAACGGCTGGATCGGCGCGAGCCAGTGGCCGCTGCAGAAGCTGCGCGCGACCGGCCAGTTCGAGCGCGTCGACGAGGCGTTGCTGCGTCGCACGGTGATGCCGTATGCGCAGCGTGGATTCTTTGCCGTCGATCTTGCCGCGGCGCAGGCCGCGGTGTCGAAGCTGCCGTGGGTCGAGCATGCGCAAGTGCGCAAGCGCTGGCCGGACGTGCTGGAAGTGATCGTGGTCGAACACCGCCCGTTCGCGCGCTGGGACAAGGACCTGCTGCTGTCGCAGCAGGGCAAGCTGTTCCCGGCCAAGGGCGTGGAAGTTCCGCCGGGTCTGCCGCAGCTGGGCGGTCCGCAAGCACGCGTGGCCGACGTGGTGACGCTCTACAACGAATCGCGCGCGCAGTTCGCGCCGATCGGACTGGACGTCAAGGAAGTGTCGCTGGATCCGCGCGGCAGCTGGACGCTCGGGCTCGACAACGGCGCGCAGATCGTGGTCGGCCGCAGCGAGGCACGCGCACGCATCGGCCGCTTCGTGCGCCTGATGCCGCAGCTGCTGGCGCAGCAGGCGCAGGTGCTCAAGCGCGCCGACCTTCGCTACACCAATGGTTTTGCACTGACGTGGGCGCCGGTCCCGGCGCCGGCGGCCGTGCCGCAACAACCGCAAGGACAGTCATGAATCGTAAGGGCGACAAGTCGCTGATCGTTGGTCTCGACATCGGCACCTCGAAGGTGGTGGCGCTGGTCGGCGAGTATTCGCCGGGCAACCCGATCGAGGTGATCGGCATCGGCTCGCACGAATCGCGCGGACTCAAGCGCGGCGTGGTGGTGGACATCGAGTCGACGGTGCAGTCGATCCAGCGCGCGATCGAGGAAGCCGAGCTGATGGCCGGCTGCGAGATCCGCTCGGTCTACGCCTCGATCTCCGGCAACCACGTGCAGTGCCGCAACTCGCAGGGCATCGCCCCGATCCGCGACGGCGAAGTGACCTACGGCGACCTCGACCGCGTGCTCGAAGCGGCCAAGGCCGTGGCCATCCCCGCCGACCAGAAGATCCTGCACGCGATCCCGCGCGACTACGTGCTCGACGATTCGCAGGACGGCATCCGCAATCCCGTCGGCATGACCGGCGTGCGCCTGGAGGTGCATGCGCACCTTGGTGGTGTGCGCGCAGTCGGCCGCGGCCAACATCAGCAAGTGCGTGCAGCGCTGCGGTTTGCAGATCGACGACCTGGTCCTGAGCGTGCTGGCCTCCAGCCAGGCCGTGCTGACCTCCGACGAGCGCGAGCTTGGCGTGATCCTGGTCGACATCGGCGCGGGCACCACCGACATCGCCGTGTTCGTCGGCGGCGCGATCGCGCACAGCGCGAGCCTGCCGATCGCCGGCGACAAGGTCACCGAGGACATCGCCCACATGCTGCGCACGCCGACGCCGGAGGCCGAGCAGATCAAGGTCCGCTACGCCTGCGCGCTGGCGCAGATGGCGACCGCCGAGGAATCGATCCAGGTGCCCAGCGTCGGCGACCGTCCGCCGCGGCGCATGCCGCGCGCCTCGCTGGCGCAGGCAGTGCAGGCACGCTACGAGGAAATCTTCGAAATGATCCAGGGCCGAACTGCGCCGCAGCGGCTTCGAGCACCACGTCCGCGCCGGCATGGTCCTCACCGGCGGCGCGGCAAAGATGGAAGGCGTGGTCGAGCTGGCCGAGGAAATGCTGCAGATGCCGGTGCGCGTGGGCATCCCGCAGCACGTCACCGGTCTTGGCGAAGTGGTCGGCAACCCGGTGCATGCCACCGGCGTGGGTCTTCTGTTGATGGGCAGCCAGATCGAGCACCCGCGTCGTCCGGTGATCTCCACCGGTCGCGCCGGCAGCTTCTTCAGCAAGCTCAAGAACTGGTATCGCGGCGAGTTCTGACGATGGTCAGAAACGCTGCACATACGGAATCGACGCGGCGGATGCCGGCGCCGGTTCCTGGTCCGGGCAGGGAGCCCGGGCCAAGAGGGCAGGCGAGGCGACGGCGAAGAGCGGCAGGCAGCACCAGTAATTCGAAAGCAACACGACACATAACTAGCAACACATAACGAGGACGACGACATGGCACATTTCGAACTGGTTGAAAAAATGGCCCCGAACGCGGTGATCAAGGTTGTTGGCGTGGGCGGCGGCGGCGGCAACGCTGTTGCGCACATGGTCAGCGGCAATGTCGATGGCGTGGAGTTCATCACCGCCAACACCGACGCGCAGGCGATCAAGAACTGTGGCGCCAAGCTGCAGCTGCAGCTCGGCAGCAACGTGACCAAGGGTCTCGGTGCCGGCGCCAATCCCGAAGTCGGTCGCCAGGCTGCCCTGGAAGACCGCGAGCGCATCATGGATGCACTGACCGGTGCCGACATGGTGTTCATCACCGCCGGAATGGGCGGTGGCACCGGTACCGGCGCCGCGCCGGTGGTGGCACAGCTGGCCAAGGAGATGGGCATCCTGACCGTCGCAGTGGTCACCAAGCCGTTCCCGTTCGAGGGTCGCCGCCGCATGCAGGTCGCGCTCAAGGGCATCGAGGAACTGAGCCACCACTGCGACTCGCTGATCACCATCCCGAACGAAAAGCTGATCACCGTCCTCGGCCGCAACGCCACGATGATCCAGGCCTTCCGCGCCGCCAATGACGTGCTGCTCGGCGCCGTGCAGGGCATCGCCGACCTGATCGTCCGCCCGGGCCTGATCAACGTCGACTTCGCCGACGTGCGCACCGTGATGAGCGAGATGGGCCTGGCGATGATGGGCACCGGCTCGGCACGCGGCGACGACCGCGCGCAGGCCGCCGCCGAGTCGGCGATCCAGAACCCGCTGCTCGACGACGTCAACCTGTCCGGCGCCAACGGCATCCTGGTCAACATCACCGCCGGTCCGGATTTCACGATGGCCGAGTTCGACGAGGTCGGTCGCACCATCGAGAACTTCGCTTCCGAAGACGCCACCGTCGTCATCGGCACCGTGCTCGACCCGGACATGCAGGACGAGGTCAAGGTCACCGTGGTCGCCACCGGCCTCAACCGTGCCGTCTCCCGCCAGTCCGTTCGCGGCAGCGAGAAGGAAGCACTGCGCGCCCCGATCACCCTGGTGCGCAATGCCACCACCGGCCAGCCGGAGTTCGGAGCGATGGAAGACATGGCCGCCCCGGTGCGCCCGAGCTTCGGCAACAGCCTGCGCGGCAACACCAGCGGCCGCTCGGTCGAACCGTCGTCGTCGCCGGCCGTGGCCGACTTCGGCAGCGACAGCAGCTACCTGTGGACATCCCGGCGTTCCTGCGCCGCCAGGCAGACTGATGGTTTAGCTCCCTCCCTTTCGCTCAGCGAAGGGGAGGGGAAAGGCAGGACCTCGCCCTGGCGACAGGGAGAGGGCATCACCGTCGTCGTCCCCTGGTAGTCCCTGGGCCTTCGTCCCGGGGCTTTAGGCCGGTCGGTCCCGCAGAAGCGGGCCGACCGGCCATCTTGCCCGGCCCATAAGGCCGGACAGTGACCGATTTCCGTTAAGGTTCAGGCTGCCCGGTGGTATTCTTTCGCGCCGTTCAGGCGAGAACGATTTGCATCTGCCTGCTCGCGGCCCTACATATCCCGGACGCGTATGGATGCGCTCCAGTCCACGTAACAGGTCTGCCCCCGACAGGTTTGCCCAGATGCTGCGCCAGCGCACCCTCAAGAACGTGATCCGCGCCACCGGCGTGGGCCTGCACAGCGGTGAGAAGGTCTTCCTTACCCTGCGTCCGGCCCCGGTCGATACCGGCATCGTGTTCCGCCGCGTCGATCTCGACCCGGTGGTGGAAGTGCCTGCCAGCGCCGAACTGGTCACCGAGACCACGCTGTGCACCGGCCTGAGCTGCGGACCCGCCAAGATCCAGACCGTCGAGCACCTGCTGTCGGCCCTGGCCGGGCTGGGCATCGACAATATCTATGTGGAGCTGTCCGCGGCCGAAGTGCCGATCATGGACGGCTCCTCCGGTCCGTTCGTGTTCCTGCTGCAGTCGGCGGGAATCGCCGAGCAGGAAGCACCCAAGCGTTTCATCCGCATCAAGCGTGCGGTGGAAGTGCGCGACGGTGACAAGGTCGCGCGTTTCGAGCCCTACGACGGCTTCCGCCTGGACTTCACCGTGCAGTTCGACCACCCGGCCATCCCGGCCTCGCAGTCGCGCGCGGTCGTGGAGTTCTCCACCGCCAACTACATCCAGGAAGTCAGCCGCGCCCGCACGTTCGGCTTCATGCGCGACTTGGAATACATGCGCGAGCGCAACCTCGGCCTGGGCGGCTCGATGGACAACGCGATCGTCCTCGACGAATTCCGCGTCCTCAACGACGACGGCCTGCGCTACGCCGACGAGTTCGTCCGCCACAAGATCCTCGACGCCGTAGGCGACCTTTACCTGGCCGGTCACCCGGTCATCGGCACCTATGTCGGCTTCAAGTCGGGCCACGCGCTCAACAACAAGCTGGTCCGCGCGCTGCTCGCCGAGCGTTCAGCCTGGGACGAAGTTACGTTCAGTGAAACCGATGCCACGCCGGCACCGGTCGCCTACGGCGTGCCCGCCACCGCCTGAGGCCTGGTCTGCCGCCCGATGCGGCAAACGGTTACATGAATTGGAAGGGCGTCACAGACGTGAACATCACGTGACGCTTTAACAATTATTTAACGGAAACCTAGCAAATTGTTTCTAACCCTTTAACAAATTCAAAGGGTTGGGCCTTTAGCATGCCCCGACCGCAGCCAATCGATGGACCCCGGCAACAAGTTTGCCAAGGTCTCCACGAAGTCCATCGGGTTCGGCGGCCCCCCTTAAGAACCGGCAGAGTCCGGGTCTTTCAGGAGGGCCAGAGCGGCCTGCAGTGCTAGCAGTGCAGTCGCTGAGATGGGTTTGGCTTTCCGATCCGATTGTGGGGAGGCAGTCGTCGGAGTTGTCGTTTTGACGATCAGTTCAGCCGCATCCAGCCCGACGGAACGGGCCGCGTCGAGCAGTTCCGGGGCAGCGAGCCGCAACTTGGCACGCCATACCGGGGCATCGACGACAAACACGAGCCTGCCTCGTTCGTAATTGGCCAGCCGCGCGTGCGCGGCCAGAGACGGGGGCAGGTGTGGGCGTAACCGTAGGTCCAGTTGTTCGAGCCACAAGGCTCGACGAATTGGGCCACCAGCGGGCTCGGCCAGCAGCGCATCAAGCGCGGCTTGCGGAGTCGATGGACCTCTCTTGGGGTTCCTGGGCTTGGAATCAGACATAAGACATGACCTATCCATCCATCGTAAACAAAACCCGCGCCCAGCTGTCGCATTGGTTGCAGCAGGCCGGTTACTGGGGAGCGCAGCGTCCCGCCCTGGCCATCGCCCTTCTACTCGGCGGCGGCGCGGCGATCGGTGCTGGCGCCGGCATTGCCGACAACGCCCTGCTGCGCAGCAAGGCCGACAACCAGGAAGCGCTGATCGCGGCCACCCGCCGTGACGCCCAGCGCGAGATCAATGCCCTGGCCGCCCGCATGGGCGAGCTGCAGGCCGAGGCCAACCGCCTCAACGCCCTCGGTGAGCGCCTGACCCGCATCGGCCAGCTCCAGGACGGCGAGTTCGATTTCGACAAGCCGGTCGGCGTCGGTGGTGTCGGCCCGGTCCGCGACATGACCAAGTCCGAGCTCGACGAAGGCATGGCCACCCTGGGCCAGCAGTTCCAGGCCTCGGGCGAGCAGCTCTCGGTGCTCGAGTCGCTGCTGTTCAACCGCCAGCTCGACATGAACGCGGTCCCGGGCCGCGAGCCGATCGCCGGCAGCTACATCACCTCCGGCTTCGGCGGTCGCGCCGATCCGTTCAGCGGCGGTCACGCCAACCACAAGGGCCTGGACTTCAAGGCCAACGTCGGTGACCCGGTCCTGGCCGTGGCCGATGGCGTGGTCAGCTACTCGGGCGTGCGCTCGGGCTACGGCAACGTGATCGAGGTCGATCATGGCAATGGCTACGTCACCCGTTACGCCCACAACTCGCGCCTGACCCACAAGGTCGGCGAGCTGGTGCGTGCCGGCCAGGAAATCGCCAAGGCCGGTTCGACGGGCCGCTCCACCGGTGCCCACGTGCACTTCGAGGTGTGGGAGAACGGTCGCGTGGTCAATCCGCGCAATTTCCTCAGCCAGCAGTCGCCGCTGAAGGTCCAGATCAAGGGTTGATTCCGGCGATCGTGGGAGGGGCTCCGGCCCCGATGTGAGCCTGCCGGGCTGAAGCGCCTGACGCAGGTTTGCCTTGCAAGCACGCCAAGGCGCCCCCACGGTACAATCGGACTGGCCACAGTTCAGGCTCGATGCGATCGGGGCGCTCGGCGCCCCGATTCCATTTCAAGCCGACCTCCTTCCGGGGAACTTGCTGGCGGACGCGCACTCTGAGTGCGTCCTGCCTGCTGGTTCCCCTGTTCCGCTTTCCGGACCCGTACATGCTCAACAGCCTGCTTACCCGCGTTTTCGGTAGTCGCAACGATCGCCTGCTGCGTCAACTGCAACGCTCCGTCCTCAAGATCAACGCCCTCGAGCCGCAGATGGAGAAGCTCAGCGATGCTGAGCTGCAGGCCAAGACTGCCGAGTTCCAGAAGCGCATCGCCGACGGCGAGTCGCTCGACAAGCTGCTGCCGGAGGCGTTCGCCGTCTGCCGCGAGGCCTCGCGCCGCGTGCTGGGCATGCGCCATTACGACGTCCAGCTGATCGGCGGCATGGTCCTGCACCTGGGCAAGATCGCCGAGATGCGCACCGGTGAAGGCAAGACCCTGGTGGCAACGCTGCCGGTCTACCTCAACGCCCTGGAAGGCAAGGGCGTCCACGTCGTCACCGTCAACGACTACCTCGCCCGCCGCGACTCGGCGTGGATGGGGCGCGTGTACAACTGGCTGGGCCTGTCGGTCGGCGTGGTCTACCCGGGCATGCCGCACGGCGACAAGCACGCGGCCTATGGCTGCGACATCACCTACGGCACCAACAACGAGTTCGGCTTCGACTACCTGCGCGACAACATGGCGCTGTCGAAGGAAGACCGTTTCCAGCGCGGCCTCAACTACGCGATCGTCGACGAGGTCGACTCGATCCTGATCGACGAGGCACGCACGCCGCTGATCATCTCCGGCCCGGCCGACGAATCGCCGGAGCTGTACATCAAGGTCAACCGCCTCGTCCCGAACCTGGTCCGCCAGACCACGGAAGAAGGCGAGGGCGACTACTGGGTCGACGAGAAGAGCAAGCAGGTGCACCTGTCGGAATCCGGCCAGGAGCACGCCGAGGCACTGCTGCGCCAGGCCGGCATCCTGCAGGGCGAAGACGATTCGCTGTACGGCGCGCAGAACCTGGGCGTCGTCCACCACCTCAACGCCGCCATGCGCGCGCACGCCATCTACCAGCGCGACGTCGATTACATCGTCCGCGACGGTGAAGTGGTGATCGTCGATGAATTCACCGGCCGTACCCTGGCCGGTCGTCGCTGGTCCGACGGCCTGCACCAGGCGGTCGAGGCGAAGGAAGGCGTGCCGGTCCAGCGCGAGAACCAGACGCTGGCGAGCATCACCTTCCAGAACCTGTTCCGCATGTACAACAAGCTGTCGGGCATGACCGGTACGGCCGACACCGAGGCGTACGAGTTCCAGAGCATCTACGGCCTGGAAGTCATCGTGATCCCGACCCACAAGCCGGTGCAGCGCAAAGACCACGCCGACGCGGTGTTCCTCAACCGCGCCGGCAAGTACCGCGCGGTGCTGGCCGAGATCAAGGACGCCAACGAGCGCAAGCAGCCGGTGCTGGTGGGTACCACCTCGATCGAAGTGTCGGAAATGCTCAGCCAGCAGCTGCGCGACGCCGGCATCCACCACGAAGTGCTCAACGCCAAGCAGCACGAGCGCGAAGCCCAGATCGTGGCGCAGGCCGGACGCCCGGGTGCGATCACCATCGCCACCAACATGGCCGGCCGCGGTACCGACATCGTGCTCGGCGGTTCGCTCGAGAACGAAGTGGCCCTGCTCGAAGCCAGCAACGGCGGCGAGCTGGACGAAGTCACCAAGGCACGCCTGAAGTCGGAATGGCAGGCACGCCACGAGGCCGTGAAGGCCGCCGGTGGCCTGCACATCGTCGGCACCGAGCGTCACGAGAGCCGCCGCATCGACAACCAGCTGCGCGGTCGCGCCGGTCGCCAGGGCGACCCGGGTTCGAGCCGCTTCTACCTGTCGCTCGAAGACAACCTGATGCGCATCTTCGCTGCCGACTGGGTGCAGCGCGTGATGGCGCGCATGGGCCTGAAGGAAGACGACATCATCGAAAGCCCGCTGGTGTCCAAGCAGATCGCCAACGCGCAGCGCAAGGTCGAGGCCCACAACTTCGACATCCGCAAGAACCTGCTCGACTTCGATGACGTCAACAACGATCAGCGCAAGGTGATCTACGCCCAGCGCGACGAACTGCTCGAAGCCGAGAACGTCGAAGAGAACATCGAAGGCCTGCGCAGCGACGTCGTCGCCGACACCGTCGCACGCTTCGTCCCGCTCAACTCGATCGACGAACAGTGGGACCTGCCGGGCCTGGAAGCGACGCTGGAGCAGGACTTCGGCGTGGCCGTGCCGCTGGTGGCGATGGCGAAGGAGAGCGACGAGCTCGACGCCGAGACCATCGAGGAGCGCGTGCAGCAGGCCGTGCTGGGCCACTTCTCCGAGCGCGAGACCCAGCTCGGCGCCGAGACCATGCGCATGCTGGAAAAGCACATCATGCTCAACGTGCTCGACCAGAACTGGAAGGAGCATCTGGCGCGCATGGACTACCTGCGCCAGGGCATCCACCTGCGCGGTTACGCGCAGAAGCAGCCCAAGCAGGAGTACAAGAAGGAAGCGTTCGAGCTGTTCAGCGAGATGCTGGAGAAGGTCAAGCGCGAAGTGGTGACCCTGCTGGCGCGCGTGCGCATCCGCAGCGAGGACGAAGTCGCCGCGCTGGAAGCGCAGGAACGCGCCGCCGCCGAGGCCCAGGCCCGGCAGATGCAGTTCCAGCACGCCGATGTCGGCGGCTACGGTGCCGACGAGGAAGCCGCGCAGGCGCGCGCGCTGACCGGTGGCAACGATGCCTTCGCCAATGTCGGTCGCAACGATCCGTGCCCGTGCGGCAGCGGCAAGAAGTACAAGCACTGCCATGGGCAGATCGCCTGACCTTCGGTTGCATTGCTCAAAAAGTCCCTCTCCCGAATGCGGGGTGAGAGGACACAGCTTGCGAGCCATTGGCTCGCGTGTCCTCGAACGCCCGAGCGCTATGCGCTCGGGCCGGAGTGCGGGTTGGGGTGAGGGCAGGGCGCCAAAAGCGCGCACACCATGACCGGCCACCCCCCTCCAGCCGTTTCTACCCATCCGCCTGGCCCTGAGCGGTCGGCGCCGACCCGTATCGTCGAAGTCATGGCCGGCGTCATCCGCGACGCCCGCGGCCGCATCCTGCTGGCGCGACGCACCGAAGGCCGCGACCTGGCAGGTCTGTGGGAATTCCCCGGCGGCAAACACGAACCCGGCGAGTCGGCCGAGGACGCGCTGGTGCGCGAACTCCACGAAGAACTCGGCATCGACGTCGAACTGGGCGCGCCCCTGATCACGGTGCCGCAGCTCTATCCGGACAAGCGCCTTCGCCTGGACGTGCGCATCGTCGCCCAATGGCGCGGCAACGCGCGTGGACGCGAGGGGCAGGCGCTGGTGTGGGTGCCGCCGCACAAGCTCGCCAGTTATGCGATGCCGCCGGCGGATCGGCCGGTGGTGGCCGCGCTGTTGCAGCCATCACACTACCTGGTCACTCCGACACCCGAAGACGACGATGCACTCTGGTTGCTGCAGCTGGAAGCCGCGCTGGCGGCCGGTGTTCGCCGCGTCCAGCTGCGTGCGCCCGGGCTGGATCCGGCACGCTGGCGATCGCTCGCGACCCAGGCAGTGCAGCGGTGCCGGCACGCCGGTGCCGAAGTACTGATCAATGCCGATGCCGATCTCGCCCGGGAACTGGGTACCGGCCTGCACCTCCCGTCCACGCTTCTGCACGCACAGCGTGAGCGGCCGCTACCGCCCGGGCTGCCGCTCGCGGCGTCCTGCCATGTCCTCGAGGACCTGATAGCGGCAGAGGCATTGGCCTGCGACTTCGCGGTGCTGGGCAGTGTCAGGGCGACGCCCAGCCATCCGGGAATTGCCGGCATCGGCTGGGACGCGTTCGCCGCCTTGCGCGAGCATGTGTCGCTGCCGATCTATGCGATCGGCGGGCTGACCCCTGAAGACCTCGATGAAGCCCGTGCGCACGGCGCACAGGGCGTGGCCGCGATTCGCAGCCTCTGGCCGGCGTGATCAGCTGCGGTCGACGACCGCGGCCAGGGCGCGATAGCAGCGATCAAGGGCCGCGATGGGCCCGTCGAGCGCGTCCAGCGCGCCGTCATTGACCAGTACATCATCGGCAACAGCCAGGCGCTGCGAACGCGTCGCCTGCGCCGCGATCATCCGCTCAGCCAGCCCGGCATCGACACCGTCGCGCGCCATCAACCGCGCACGCTGCACGGCGACCGGCACGTCGACCACCAGGATCCGCGCCAGCCAGGGATAAGCTTCGCGGCCACCGCCCTCGGTCAGCAGCGGGATGGCGGCGATTGCATAAGGTCCAGGGGCCGCGAGGCAGGCTTCATGCAGTGCGATCCGCACGCGCGGGTGGATGATCGCTTCCAGTCGTCGCCGCGCGGCCTCGTCGCCAAAGGCCCGCTTGCGCATGGCCGCGCGATCAAGGCCCCCGTCGGCAGCCAGGACCTCGACCCCGAACGCGGCAACGACTTCGGCCAGCCCGGCCGACCCGGGCGCCACCGCGGCGCGGGCGGCGACATCGGCATCGGCCACGACCACCCCAAGTTCCTCGAACCGGCGCGTGACGACGCTCTTGCCTGAGGCGACGCCGCCGGTGACGCCAATGATGAAATCGCTCATGCGCGGATCATATAGGCAAGCTCCGCTGACGCTACATGCGAACAGTGAAGGCGGTCAGAGTCCGCCTATGACACGGTCCAGCGATGCCCGGATGCGGTTCGGCGGGCGGCGGCGTCCGGGTAAGATGGAGCCTTGCTGAAGGGGAGTCACCACATGGGTACGGATCGAGACTGGGAGCAATGGGGCGCAGCCGACCCGTATTTCGGAGTGTGCAGCAGCGAACGCTTTCGTACGGATTCGATGACCGGCGAGGCCAAGAGTGAGTTTTTCGCGTCCGGCGAGGAGCACATCGCCAGGACCGTGCGGAACCTCAAAGATGCATTCGGCTCCGGATTCGAGCCAGGATCGGCCCTGGATTTCGGGTGCGGCGTCGGTCGTCTGGTCATCCCGTTGGCCCGGCGTGCTGATCGCGTCACCGCTGTCGACATCTCGCCGTCCATGATTGCCGAAGCACGGCGCAACTGCGACGCAGCCGGGGTGTCGAATGTCACCTTCATTGAATCCGACGACGGCTTGTCCCGCGCCTCGGGCGAATTCGACCTGGTGCATTCGCATATCGTTCTGCAGCACATTCCCTGGCGCCGCGGTCGTGTGATCCTGCAGTCCCTTGCAGATCGGGTCAGTCCTGGAGGCTGCCTGGCGGTGCAGATACTGACTGGTCATAACGATTCGCCGATCGTCCGCGGTCTCGTACGGCTTCGCTATGCGTTTCCGCCGGCGAACTGGTTGCGCAACATCCTTCGCGGGCGACCGGTCTTCGAACCGGCCATGCAACTGCACGTCTACCACCTCGACGTCGTGCTCCGCGATCTTGAGGCACGTGGGTTCAGTTGTCGCCACCACGACGAACCGTGGGCGGAGTTCCGGAACACATTCCTGTACGCCCATCGCGAAACTGCCTAGCGCAGACGCGCTCGAACTTCGCCCGGCCCTAGCGGAGGCCTGAAACCCGCATGTAGGTCCCGACGATCTGCTCGCCCCAGAAGAAGGCGATCCAGCCGGCAATGGCCAGGTAGGGGCCGAACGGAATCGGCGTGGCGCGATCGCGCCCCTTCATCGCCAGCCAGATCGAGCCGATGATCGCGCCAACCAGCGATGAGAGCAGGATGGTCGGCAGGATGCCCTTGAGGCCGGTCCAGGCACCAATGGCGGCCAGCAGCTTGAAGTCGCCGTGGCCCATGCCTTCCTTGCCGGTGAGCTGCTTGAACAGCCACCAGACGGTCCAAAGGCTCAGGTAGCCCGCAACCGCGCCGAGCAGGGCCGGCTTGGCGGGGAAATAGAGATTGTCCGAAGCGGCTATCAACCCCAGCCACATCAACGGCAATGTCAGCTGGTCGGGCAATAGCTGCGTGCGCAGGTCGATGCCCGACAGCACGATCAGGAAGCAGGTGAAGACGATTGCACCGAAGCCCTGCCAGCCGAAGCCGAAACGCCAGACGCAGGCGACCACCAGCAGCATGGTCAGCAACTCGACCAGCGGGTACTGCGGCGAGATCGGCGTCTTGCAGCTGCGGCAACGGCCGCGCAGCGCCAGGTAGCTGAACACCGGAATGTTCTCGTACCAGGACAGCTGGTGCTTGCAATGCGGGCAGTGCGATCTCTCGATCACGATGCCTGGCGGTGGCGGATCGTAGGTCTCCGGCTCGCCGAGGACCTCGCGGCTGTCACGCCGCCACTGCCACTCCAGCCGCTTGGGCAGCCGCAGGATCACCACGTTGAGGAAGCTGCCGACCAACAGGCCGAGCCCGGCCGCCAGCGGAAAACCGATGGCGGGGTTCTGATCTAGGAATGCCATGCGTCGGATTGTGGCCTAAGTAGTGCTCGGCTGGCGATCAGCCGACCGCCGCCGCCAGTTTGAAGATCGGAAGGTACATCGCGATGACCATGCCGCCGACGATCACGCCCAGGAACACCATGATCAGCGGTTCCAGCAGGCTCGCCAGTGCGTCGACCGCGTTGTTGACCTCCTGCTCGTAGAACTCGGCGACCTTGAACAACATGGCATCGAGCGCGCCGGCCTCTTCGCCGATCGCGGTCATCTGGGTGACCATGTGCGGGAACAGGTTGACCTGCTTCATCGCCACGTTGACCGGGTAGCCGACCGCGACGTCATCGCGAATATTGCGCACGGCGTCCTCGTACAGGACGTTGCCGGTGGCGCCTGCGACAGTGTCCAGCGCCTCGACCAGCGGCACGCCGGCCTTGAAGGTGACGGCCAGCGTGCGCGAGAAACGCGCGATCGCCGAGTTATGCATGATCTGGCCGATGACCGGCAACTTCAGGATCAGGCGGTCGAGCAGCCGCGCAAAGGCCACCGAGCGGTTCTTGGCCATGATGAACGCGACGATCGTTCCCACGACGATCAGCAGTACCACGAACCACCAGGCAACCATGAAGCGGCTGAGCGCCACGATCATCTTGGTGAAGGCCGGCAGGTCCGCGCCGAAACCCTTGAAGACTTCCTCGAATTGCGGCACCACGAAGACAAGGAGGATCGAACTGACGATCATCGCAACGGCCATGACCATTGCCGGATAGAACATCGCCTTCTTGATCTTGCCCTTCAGGGCTTCGATGTTTTCCTTGTAGGTCGCGACCGTATCGAGAACCGTCTCGAGCACACCGGCTGCTTCGCCGGCCCTGACCAGGTTGCGGTACAGCTCGTCGAACTGGACCGGATGCTTGCACAGGGCTTCATACAGCGAGGAGCCGCTTTCGACATCGGCGCGCACCGCATTGACCAGCGTCACCATGCGGGGATTCTTGTTGCCGTTGGCGATGATTTCCATGGCGCCGACGATGGGCACGCCGGACTTCATCATCGTGGCGATCTGACGACTGAAGATCGCGATGTCGAGCGGGGTGATGCGCTTGCCGGCGGCGCCGAACAGCGGCTTGCCCTTGGGCTTGACCACCTTCGGGGTGATGCCTTGCTTGCGCAGTTCGGCGCGCAGCGAGTTGGCATTCTTGGCCGGTGTTTCGCCCTTCATGATCTTGCCGCGCTTGTCCGCGCCCTGCCAGACGAACAAGGGCATGGCATCGGTGCGGCGCACGGTGGCGGGCTTGGTGGCGGTGCGGGTCGCGGACATGGGTCTAGTCCTTTGTCGTTGTCATTCCGAGCGCAGCGAAGATCTTGCCGTTCGCTACGTACCGAGTGGGGGAAGCCACAGCCACTCCCTTGCTTTCGCCTGGGACGGCCGTTCCTGGATTGGCGTTCAAGGTCGACATGGTCAGTCCTTCGTCACGCGGTTGATCTCCGCCAGACTGGTGACGCCATTCCTGACTTTCAGCAGCGCCGACTGACGCAGGTCATTGACGCCTGAGCGGCGGGCCGCCTCCGCGATCTGCATCGCGTTGCCGCCTGCCAGCACGATCGCCTGGATCTCGTCGGTCATGGGCATGACCTGATAGATACCGGTTCGGCCCTTGTAGCCCTCGGTGCAGTCGGAGCAGCCGACGGCTTCGAATATCTTCATGCCATCGGCGATTTCCTCGGCCTTGAACCCTTCTGCGAGGAGCGCGTGCTCGGGCAGAGTCACTTCCCGTTTGCAGTCATGCAGACGGCGCGCGAGTCGCTGGGCAATGACCAGGGTCACTGACGAAGTGATGTTGAACGGCGCCACGCCCATGTTCATCAAGCGTGCGATGGTCTGCGGGGCGTCGTTGGTGTGCAGGGTGGACAGCACCATGTGGCCGGTCTGCGCGGCCTTGATGGCGATCTCGGCCGTTTCGAGGTCGCGGATTTCGCCGACCATGATCACGTCCGGGTCCTGGCGCAGGAAGCTTCGCAGCGCAGCGGCGAAGGTCATGCCGCGCTTGACGTTCATCTGCACCTGGTTGATGCCCGGTACGCGGATTTCGACCGGGTCCTCGACGGTGGAGATGTTGCGCTGTTCGTCGTTGAGGATGTTCAGGCCGGTGTAGAGCGAAACCGTCTTGCCCGAGCCGGTCGGGCCGGTCACCAGCACCATGCCGTAGGGCTTGGCCAGCGCCTGCTCGTAGAGCGCGCGCTGTGCGTCTTCATAGCCGAGCTTGTCGATGCCCAGCTTGGCCGCGCTGCCGTCGAGGATACGCATCACCACCTTCTCGCCGAACAGGGTCGGCAGGGTGCTGACGCGGAAGTCGACCTGCTTGGTCTTGGAGATGTTGAGCTTGATGCGGCCGTCCTGCGGCACGCGCTTCTCGGCGATGTCGAGCTGCGCCATCACCTTCACGCGCGCGGCGATACGGGCCTGCAGGCTCGGCGGCACCTTGGCCACCTGCTTGAGCAGGCCGTCGATGCGCAGGCGCACGCGGTATTCCGTTTCGTAGGGCTCGAAGTGGATGTCGGACGCGCCCTTGCGGATCGCATCCACCAGCACCTTGTTGACGAACTTGACCACGGGCGTGTCGTCGGTCTTGACGTCCACGCCGCTTTCGTTGGCCAGGTCGGCTTCGCCGCCAGAGACGTCGAGGGACTCCAGGCCCTCCGAATCGCCGACCGCATCGCCAAGTGCATCACTGGCCTCCAGCCAGGTTTCGATGCAGCGCTTGATCCGCTCTTCGTCGACCAGGATCGGCTCGATCGCCAGGTTGGTCTGGAACTTGATCTCTTCCAGGGCCTGGTTGTTGGTCGGATCGGCGATGCCAATGAAAAGGCGATTGCCGCGTTTGAATAGCGGCAGCACCGAATGCTTGCGGACCAGGGCTTCGTTGACGATCTTGATCGCGGTTTGCCTGGGGTCGAAGGCAGACGCATCCAGAAGCGGCACGCCGAACTCGATCGAGTTGGCGGCGGCCAACTGCGCCGGCGTCACCAGGCGCTTCTCCGCCAGATAGGCGGCAATAGGCTGCTTCAGACCGGTGGCGGAAGCCAAGGCCTGGCGGGCGGCCGAATCGTCCAGCACGCCGTCCAGCACAAGGCGCCGGGCAATGCCGGTGATCCCCACCAGATTGGCAGTGGCAACGGTGCTCATGGAGCCCCCCTGTGATTCCCCGATCGGACTGTACCGCAATCCTGTTGCCTGGGGAGCGGACGGTGCGCACGTTTGTGCAGTCCCGCGGCCGCAGCCCCATTTAGAAAACGGGGACGCCTGCACCTTCCTGGGGGAGGCCCGATCGCCTACTCTGTGGCGAAAGGGGGAGGGGATGCGCGTTTCCGTAGTACTACCAGCAAAGAACGAGGCCGAAGGCCTGGCCCGGACACTGCCGGCGTTGCGCGAGCAATGGCCCGACGTTGAGCTCATCGTGGTCGACGACGGTTCCAGCGACAGCACCGCCCTGGTGGCGGCCGGCCATGGGGCTCGCGTTCTGTCCTCGCCATATTCGATGGGCAATGGCGCCGCGATCAAGCGCGGTGCCCGGGCGGCCACCGGCGAAGTGATCGTGTTCATGGACGCAGACGGCCAGCACAGTGCGGCCCATGTCGGCCTGCTCCTGGCGAAGCTGGAGGAGGGCTACGACATGGTCGTGGGCGCCCGCGACGGTTCCGGACAGGCCAACTTCCACCGCGGGCTGGCCAACGGGTTGTACAACCGCCTGTCCAGCTGGATGACCGGGCACGAAATCCTCGACCTGACATCCGGCTTCCGCGCCGTCCGCGCCGACAGGTTCCGCGAGTTCCTGCACCTGCTCCCCAACGGATTCAGTTATCCCACCACCAGCACCATGGCGTTCTTTCGCAGCGCCTATCCGGTCGCCTACGTACCGATCCCCGTGGCCAAGCGAATCGGCAACGGCAGCCACATACGGCCGCTGAAAGACGGCATCCGATTCCTGTTGATCATCTTCAAGATCGCGACGCTGTACTCGCCGCTGAAGCTGTTCGCGCCCGTCGGAGCTGCGTTCTTCCTGACCGGGCTGGGTTACTACCTCTACACCTACCTTTCCAGCGGACGCTTCACCAACATGAGCGTGTTGCTGTTCAGTGCGGCCGTCATCGTCTTCCTCATCGGTCTGGTTTCAGAGCAGATCACCGGCCTGACCTACCAGCGCCTGCCATCGGATGGCGAGCGCCAATGACGTTGCTGGTTTTTGTCGGAACCAAGGCCCAGTACATCAAGACAGCCCCGATCCTGCTGGAACTGGACAGGCGTCGCGTCGAGTACAGGCTGATCTACACAGGTCAGCACTCGGAGACGTTCTCGGATCTGGAGGCAGGGTTCGGAACGCGGCCGGCCGACGAGTGCTGGGTGCCGAACCACGAGGCGGATACACACACGACGTTCTTCCAGTGGAGCCTGCGGTTCTGGCTCCGTGCGTGGCGATGGCGCATGCAGGGTGGGCATCGGTCGGCGAGCATGGTGCTGGTTCACGGCGACACGGCGTCGACGCTTTACTGCGCCGCGCTGGCGCGAATTTGTGGCCTGCCTGTCTGCCACGTGGAAGCGGGCTTGAGGTCGCAAAGCCTGACCGACCCCTTCCCGGAGGAAATCATCCGCAGGATAGTCTCGCGCCTGACGTCGCTGCATTGCGCGCCCAGTGCCGACGCCGTCGGCAACCTCGCGGGCGTTCGGGGCCGGGTCGTCGATTCGCACGGAAACACTTTGATCGATGCGCTGGGCGTTTCGCTGCAGCGCGTCGACGAATCCCCGCGAACGCCCGACTACGCGGTCGTGTCGATGCATCGCAACGAGAACCTCAGCAACCGGCGCGATTTCGACATGTTGATGTCGCAGATCCTCGAGGCCGCCCGGACGGTACCGATCCGTTTCGTGCTTCATCCGGCCACCCGCGCGAAACTCGCGTCGACTGGTTGGGGCGAGCGCCTGAACGCATGCCCAGGCATCACGCTCCTGGCGCGCATGGGGCACAGCGAGTTCCTGGACCTGCTGGTCGGATCGAACTTCCTGCTCACCGATGGCGGCAGCAACCAGGAAGAGGCGGCCGTGCTGGGCATCCCGTGCCTGTTGCTGCGTCGCCACACTGAACGTCCAGATGGGATCGGCGACATGGTCGAGCTTTCCGGCCTGGATCCCGATGTCATCCAGCGGTTCATCGCGCGCCACGCCGCCAAGCGCTGGGTGCGACGTCCGATTCCCTCGGTTTCGCCGTCGAGGCGGATCGTGGATGCCCTGGTTGGGCTGCCTGCCAACCAGGAAGGTTGAAGCATGGCCAACCTCGCGCACGGCCAAAGCCGGGACCTCGCTGCGCGGAAGGCCCCTTACATCTGGTTTCCCGCCGTAAAGGCCGGCAGTGGCGCTGACGTTTTCGTCGAGCGGCTGGTGGCTGGTCTGCATGCGGCGGGAGTCGAGGCGGAGATCACCTGGTTCGCGCACAGCTACGAACTGGCGCCTTTTCTCCTCAAGCTGCACCGGCCGCCGGCAGGCGCCAACATCATCCACTCCAATGCTGCCTGCGCGTTTGCGTTCACCGGCTGGGGACTGCCGGTGGTCGCCACCGAGCATCACTACGTGCTGGATCCGGATTTCGATCCCTACAAGACCGTGCTGCAGCGCGCGTACCACCGACTGTGGATCGGTCCGTGGACGCACCGGTCCTATCGCACCTCGACCGCGTTGACCGCTGTGAGCCAGTTCACGGCGAACGCCGTGACGCGGTCCCATCCAAGCGCTGCTCCTGCAGTCATTCCGCATTGGCTCGACTACCAGTTGTTCTCGCCCATGGACGCCACGGTCAGGCAGGCGGGTCCCTTCCGGCTCCTGTTCGTGGGCAACTTCTCGAGGAGGAAAGGGGGCGACGTCGTGGAAGAACTGGCAAGGCGCCTAGGGGATGATTTCGAGATCGCATGCACGGCAGGCCTGAGAGGGGGGCGTTCACAGGCGCCGACCGGGATACGCGTGCTGGGCCAACTCAGTCGTCTTGAACTGGTCGAGGCCTATCGGTCGTGCGACGCGGTCCTTGTGCCATCGCGTTATGAAGGCTTTGGCTATGCGGCGTTGGAAGCCATGGCCTGTTCCAAGCCGGTCGTGGGTTTTCGTAGCGGTGCAATTGCCGAAGTGCTCGATGACGCGGGATCCGAACTGTTGGTTGAGATCGACGACATCGACAGGCTCGAGGCCTGTTGTCGATTGCTGGCGAAGGACCGCGCGCTGGTCGAGCATGCTGGTGCCGAAGGGCGGCGAAGAGCGGTCGGTTGTTATTCCCAGGAGAATGCAATCGCGGCATATGTCGATCTCTACGATTCGCTGTTGAACCCGAAGGCCAAACAGTGACCGTGAGAACCGGCTACCGGGAGCCTTCCACCATCGTCAGCTCAGGTCGTGGCGGGCAATCGCGCCCAACATGCCCAGCTGGATCAATTCGGTCAGGTACAGGCTAAGTATGGCTCCCTGGAACCCGTGGCTCGGGATGAGCAACAGGCCACTGGCCAGCATCGTGGCGGCCGATATCAGTTCGATCCTTGCTCGAGCGAGGACTCGCCCGGTACTGCTCAACAGCGTCGCGGCAAGCGTGCGCAGACTCATCACGAGCAGCAGGGGCGCCAGCCATCGGACCGCCTTGACGGAATCCGCGAACTCTTCTCCGACCAGCCAGACCAGTAACGGCGCAGCTGCCACGACCAGTCCCCCAGCTGCAACCGAATACACGGCGGCAAGCGCCAGACTCCAGCGCAACAGCCTTCGGCGCTCCGTGGTGTTGGATGCATCGACAGACCGGAACAGTCGGGGCTGGATCGCCAGGGCGAGAGCGGCGACTGGCGCCGACAGCGCCGAGATCACCCGATACGCCATCGCGTAAGCGCCCGCCAGGTCGAGTCCGAGGTACCTGGCGGTTAGCACCTTGTCGGTTTCACCGTACGCATTGCTGGTGAGCCATGAGACCGAGAAATGCATACCGCCGAATAGCGATCGCCAGGAAATGCGGCCAGCGGCGGCCGGACGCAGCAGGCGTTGGACTGCCACGATGGCGATCACTGCCGAGGCCATCGAGGCTGACAGGTGGAACAACATGTAACGGTCGAAGTCAGGGTCAGGCGAGTACAGCAGGAATGCCGCCGCTCCGGCCAGTCGCGCAAGCGCCATGAGCGATGGCAGGCCAGTCGCCCAGCCCAGGCGTTCGTGGGCCTGGAAAGCGAAAGCGCTGGCATAGACGATCGGATAGCAGAACAGCTCCGAGATCGCGATTGCAACCAGCGTGGTCATTCCCAGATCGGCCCGGACAACGGCTTGTGCGATCGAGACGTACAGGGCGGAGAGTACGAACCCGCTGGCGAATATGGCGACCAGGCACGTTCTCCATAACAAGCCGAACGAACTGCGCTGCCGTGAGACCTCCTGCAGGAGCAGGTAGCCGCTACCGAGTCCCGTAAGGCCGCCGAGGATCACGGCAAGGCCGCCGAAGCCGGCGAGCGTGCCGTAACCTTGTGCTCCCAGCGATCTGGCAATGACCACGATCACCAGCATCTGGCTAGCCAGCCGGACGATCTGCCAGAAGGTGCCGAGCAGGGTGCTGAAGGCCAGGGCGCCGGGGCGATAGCCGGACACGAGCCTCCAGTATCGAAGCCTGGAGGACACCCGATTGCCTGCAGCTCCGCCCTTGTCGTTCACTTCAGTCGCCGATCGCCGGGACGTGGCCGTGCACGGTGCGATGGAGATGCATCCGGCAAGGTTCGTAGTGATTCTCTGCGGTGAACGGTGCCAGGAACCGATCGCCACAAAGCGTGGTGCTCACGAAAAACGCGTTTGTTCCCGTCAGGTCGCAGCCAACCAGGCTCATCTGCCGCGATTGGGCCAGTTCGGCCAAGGAGGCCAGGCTGGCGCCGAAGTGGCTGCTGCCGCGCCACCATTTGTCCGGATCGTAGTCCACGATCCAGTGGACGTGATGCGGGAACGTAGCGTTGTACTCGATCACTGCCACGCGCGGCTCGATCCCCGATAACGCTTGCCACACGTGGTAGGTGTTGCGGTCGACGTCGATCGACAACAGGTCCAAGGGCCTCGTCGCAAGCAGTGGTTCGAGCAGGCGGGCGACATTCTCGCGAGTGACCATCGCTTCCACCAGGACAAGTTGTCCGGTCGTGAGGTACTTCTCGAAGCGGCGGCGAATGTTGCGACAGTTGTCCCTGCCGCCTTCCACCCAGATTCCCGACCAGCCCTGCTGGAGCAGGAACGTAGTGTTGTTCTCCAGCCCGTCACCGACGCCGATCTCGACGAACGTGCGCGATTGCGCGCCGATCCTGCGAAAAATCTCCGCAATTGCTCCGTCTTCACCGTTCTGCGAGAACGCCTTGTGTTCGTGCGCGATCAGCCGCCGAGGATCGGAATATCGCGGAAGCGCCTGCAACTGCAGCAGCACCGACTCGCGCAGCAACCCCGCCGCTGCGGTATGGCGGGTTATCTGGTGGATGGCCCTTCGAAAGCGGGTGATCCAGGATGGCTTGTGGACGTCGGAACGCATCGGGCGGGCGCAGTGTTTCTTGAATCTTAGCCTGATGTCGGCGAAGTGCCGACCGCGTCCGATCGCGAGGCAGGGACGGTTGGTGCCGCCGATGGTCGCGCTTGCCTGCCTTGTTCCAGCACGGCAGCCATTTCAGGGTGCCCGTCATCGCGAAGGGTGTCGATGATCTGGGTGGCATAGGCGGGGTCGGCGGCGCTGTGCTCGACAGCCAGCTTGAACATCGCCAGTGCGCCATCGCGATCGTGAAGATAGGTCAGCGCATGGTTGGCGCACGTCGCGTAGATGTAAGGATGCAGCGCGCGCCTGGAGATCAGGGCGGAGCAGGCTTCACCCAGGCGCCGGTCATCGAGCTCGATGCCGTTCTCCCGGCGGTCCAGCAGTCCGCTCACGGACTGCATCTCCTGAGGACCGATGGGCAGTGTTCGCAGTTTGCCGATGAGGCGCGTCCACAGTTCGTCCTTGACCGGCTGTCCGGTGGCGGCCGCCAGCAGGATCAGGCCCTGCTCGGGCATCGGGGAGGCGTACGGGAGCTTCGAAGCGCGCTCCAGTTCGGATGTGGCCAGCCAGTAGAAGGGCGATTGGGCGCTGTCGTCCGACAGCAGCACGTAGACAGTTGCGAGGTCTGCGGCGGCGCGGCTCGACTGCGGATTCCTCGAAGCCAGGTCGATGCTCAGCTGCAACGTGTTGCCCCACGTCGCAGTCTGCAGGACCGTCAGGAAACCCAGCGAGGCGATCAGTGCCGCAGCCAGAGTGCGAGAGATGGCCGTCGTTGTCGGCGTGGGAATCCGGTCGATCAGGGATGCCACCGCCAGCACTACGCCGAGCAGGGCGAAGTAGTTCCTGTGTTCGAAGACCAGTTCGAGGGGAATCACGTTGCTGGTCAGGACATGGGCGCAGAAGAACCACAGCATGCCGAGTGCGAAGAGACGATTGCGCTTGCGCGAGGCAATGGCGGCGGCGAGCAGGCCAAGCAGAAGCAGGCCGCCCCAAAGCGTGCTGACCGGGTCGAGCAGTCCGTGCGAAGGGACGAAGTTGTCGTAGTAGAAGGTCATCGTCCCCGTGGCGGGAACGATCATCCACCCCAGATACATCGAAAGGACGCGCAGCTGGGTCAGCAGGCGCTCGACCATCGTGTAGTTGCGGCCCTCGAAACTCTCGGGCGCCCAGTAGTGCGGCAGGATGACGAATACAAACGCGATGACCGCCAGCACCGACGCGATGGCGTAGAAGGCCACCAGCACCTGCCGGGTCCTGCGCTGCTGTGCCGAAAAATCCAGCAGCGTGAGCTCCAATGCGAGGCAGTAGAGCGGAAACAGGACCGCGGTTTCCTTGCTCAGCAGGCCGATGCCTGCGAGCGCGAAGGAGAACAGGAGCCAACCCCAGCCCGCGGCCCCGGCGACTTGCGCCCGGCGACCCTTGATATAGGCCAGCAAACCGACCAGGACAAACGTGAGCGAGAGGATTTCCATCCGCTGCACGACATACAAGACCGCGGACACCTGCAGTGGATGCAGCGCCCAGACGGCTGCAATGACGAAACAGGTCGCTGCGGTCCATCGGTACCGCGTCTGCCCGAGTCCTGCCAGGCGTTGGACAAGGGCCAGGATGAGCAGGGAGTTGAGGGCATGGATCAGTACATTGACCAGCTTGTAGCCCCAGGGATCCGCTCCGCCGATGTAGTAATCAATGGCGAACGTGACGGTCGCCAATGGCCGGGCGATGGCTCCGGGTTCGTAGGCGGTCGCGGCCCTTACCAACGTGGCCCAGTCCAGCGATGTGGCGTGAACGCTTTTGTTGTGGACGATGTTGTGGAAATCGTCGAAGAGAAAGTCACCGCTCAGACCCGGTGCATAGATCATTGCCACCAGGCTGAACAAGGCCAGCATGAGGCAAGCGCTTTGACTCAGGGGGAAGCGGAACTTCTTCATCATGGTTTGTCGGGTGGTCCGTAGTGCGTCCACCGCAGCATCGTTCGCCGAGCCGGCCCCTTGCCGAGCCGACGCCGGTCAGCTGCAGTGGGTGGGGCGATAAAGCGTACTGACGGTGGTAGTGCAGGTCCAACCGCCACTGCTGGCGCGATCGAGGGTGATCTGCCGCGAGGCAATCACGGGGCTGCCATTGAGTGTGCAGCTGATGTGGCCGTCGATGCTGGGATCCACGTTGATCGAGGAGCACATCGCCGTTGAAGCGCTCAGGCCGATGTCGGAGCGCGTAAAGGCCGCCCCGTTATTCGTCAACAGCAGCGTGTCGAACATGGTCCGGCCCAGGGCGATGTCCGCCAGGCCAGCGGTAACCTGCGTGCGGATGACGAATCCCTTGTACGCGGGCATGGCGATGGCAGCCAGGATTGCAATGATCGCCACCACAATCATCAATTCGATGAGCGTGAAGCCGCGGGTCCTCTTCATGACTAGTTCCTTCCTCGTCGCGTGGTTGTTGCCGCATGGCATCGCATTGCATTGCGCCGATTGGCAGCCACTGAACTGTCGGGGGAGTCAGTCAGGTCTAAAAAAAGGGGCGGCTACTGCCGCCCCCTTTTTGTGTTGCCTTACAACAGGGTTGCTGATTAAGCGCAGCCGCCCGGCTTGTACTTGGTGTTCAGGTCGGTGGTGCAGGTCCAGGCACCGCTGGCAGCGCGGTTGAGGTTGAGCTTCTTGCCCGCAACCTTGCCGGCCGCGCCCTTCAGGGTGCAGACGATGTTGTCGGTGGTGGCCGGAGCCGAGCCAGCAGCGACGGCGGCAACGACGATATCGCAGCGGCCGGTGGTGGCCTGCAGGCCGACGCTGGCGGCGTTGGCGATCGCCGTGCCTTCCTGGACCATCAGCTCATACTGGGTCTTGCCCGGGGCCACTTCGGCCAGGCCGGCGGTCGCCTGCGACTTGGCGACGTAGTCCTGGTAAGCCGGGATGGCGATAGCGGCGAGGATGGCGATGATCGCCACGACGATCATCAGTTCGATCAGGGTGAAGCCTTGCTGATTGTTCTTCATGTGTTTCCCCTAGGAGTGTTTGAACATCACGTGCCTGTGGCCGGCTTTCCGGTCCTCGGGCAGCCGTGCTCACCGCACGTGCTGGAAAAGTACACGCATAAGCCGTGCCAAGGTAGCCATTCAGCACTGAGTAATCTGATCTGCTCGTGGGATCACGGTAAATGTCAGTTCTGGCCCGGGCGAGGTGACGCGACGCGTCACATAAACGTGACCTTTTGCGTCACATCGGGCCGGAATGGAGTGGGCAGGGTGCCCTCGGGCCCCGGCATCCCAGTGGCGCCTGCCGCCGTTACACCAAGGGCGATCGCGCAGTCAGTGAGCCGTTTGCAGGCAGTATTCGACGGTGCGCCGCGAGGCGACGCACGGCGCAATTGCGGAATCCGCGTCAGTGCAGTTGGATCAATCGATCCCGAGTTTCTTCAGCTTGTACCGCAGCGCGCGGAAGGTAATGCCGAGCGCGGCCGCAGTACGGGTCTTGTTGTAGCGGTTTTCCTGCAGCGCCTGCTGGATCGCCGCGCGCTCGATCTCCTCTATATAAGAGGGGAGCGGGCTGCTGGCGGTATCGCGCGGATTGAGCGTGCGCGGGTCGATCGCCATCATCGGCTGGCCGGCCACCGCGATCGGGGCGGGCGCTGGCGATGCGGCGGTCGTGGCGTTGCCCGTGTTCGGGAACACCGCGCTCTGGGCTTGGGCGACCTGTGGCAGGCGCAGGTCTTCGGCCGTCAGGATCTCGTCTTCGGCAAGCGCAAGCGCACGCTCGAGGATGTTCTCCAGTTCGCGCACGTTGCCCGGGAACGCATAACTGCGCAGGACCCCGAGGGCGTCGTCGCTCAGCGCGGGCACCGGGCGCGACTGCGCCGTGGCGAGGCGCTTGAGCACCATCAGCACCAGGCCGGGCAGGTCATCCTGGCGCTCACGAAGCGGCGGCACGCGCAGCTCGATCACATTGATGCGGTAGTAAAGATCCTGGCGGAAGCGACCATCGGCGACCAGCGAGGCCAGGTCCTTGTGCGTGGCCGAGAGGATGCGTACATCCACCGGCACTTCGCTGTTGGCACCGACCGGGCGGATCGACTTTTCCTGGATGGCACGCAGCAGCTTGACCTGCATCGCCAGCGGCAGCTCGGCGATTTCGTCGAGGAACAGGGTGCCGCCATCGGCGCTCTGGAACAGGCCGGGCTTGTCGGCATGGGCGCCGGTGAAGCTGCCCTTCTTGTGGCCGAAGAACTCGCTCTCCATCAGCTCGGCCGGGATCGCGCCGCAGTTGACCGGGACGAACGGTCCGCTGGCGCGGCCGCCTTCGGCGTGAATGGTGCGGGCGACCAGCTCCTTGCCCACGCCCGACTCGCCGACGATGTAGACCGGCGCCTGGCTGCGCGCGACCTTGGCAATCGTCTGGCGCAGCGTGGTCATGGCTGGCGACTGGCCGTACAGGCGGGCGGCGACGGCGTCGGCCGGCGGCGCGCTGCGGCGGCTTTCGTTGAGGTCCAGGGCGTGGCGGACCAGGTCGCGCAACACGGCCAGGTCGACGGGTTTGGCGACGAAGTCGAACGCACCGGCCTTCAATGCCTCGACCGCGGCTTCGACATTGCCGAAGGCGGTGATCATGGCGACCGGGGTCTCGGGGTGCTTCTGGCTGATCTCGGCGACCAGGTCCATGCCCGAGCCGTCAGGCAGGCGCATGTCGGTCAGGCACAGGTCGTAGCGATTCCGGGACAGCTGGCTGCGTGCCTCCCCGATGGTGGAGGCGGTGTCGCAACGCAATCCCATCCTCCCCAATGTCATGACGAGCAACTCGCGAATGTCGCGTTCGTCGTCGACCACCAGTGCACTACGTGTTTCGGCCATCGTCCCCTCCGTGCGCCACGATAACTTAAGGCTGTGTGAAGAGCCAAGCGGAAACGATGCACGTCACGCGTTCAGGAAGACGCGTCGGCAGGGGCCCGGAGTGCGCCGGGTCAGGCAGACAACAAGGTGTGGCTGCCGACAAGCCGGATCCGGAAGCAACCGCCACCGCCGGGCATCGCCACGTAATCCAGCGTTGCCTGGTTGGCGCGGCACAGCTCGCGCGCGATATACAGGCCAAGGCCCGTGCCGTGGCTGGAGGTGGTGAAAAACGGGCGGAACAGGCGCGATGCCACCGACTCCGGAATACCCGGGCCGCGATCGAGCACATCGATGGACGGCGTTCCAGCCTCATCCGCATAGACATGGACCGAAACGCGGGCCGGCTCGCCCGGCATCCGCCCGTAGGTCAGGGCGTTGTGCACCAGCACAGTCAGCACCTGATGCAGCTGGCGCGGGTCGATCATCACCGGCAGGCGCGCGACCTTGCCGCCTGTGCGCAGGGTGTCGTGGTCGAGCGGGTGGCTCTCCAGGTACTCCTCGACAAACATGCGGGCGAAGCCGACCAGCTCGACGTGCTCGGGCTTGGCCGGCTCGCGCCGGGCCATGCCGAGCACGTTCTCGACGATGCCGTTCATGCGCATGCCCTGCTGGCGGATGATCTCCAGCAGCCGGCGCTCGGCGGTCGGGATGTCGTCGGACTCCTCCAGCAACTGCACGGCGTAGTTGATCGCTGCCAGCGGATTGCGGATCTCGTGGGCCAGGCTTGCCGAGAAGCGGCCGAGCGTGGCCAGCGTCATCGATTCGGCGTGGCGCGAGAGCAGCGAGGTGTCGTCGAGGAAGATCAGCACCTGGTCGCTGCCGGCCAGCAGGCGGGTGAAGCGCGGCACCACTTCGGGCAGGTCCGGCGCCAGCTGCACGGGGCTGTCGACGTTGCTGCCGTCGTTGCGCCAGCGTTGCAGGCGCCGCGCCAGTTCCGGCGCCGCCACGGCCAGGCTGCGTTGTCCGTGCAGGTCGGTGCTCTCGCCGGCATCGCCCAGGAGCAGCATCGCCGCCTCGTTGGCCAGGCGGATGCAGTCGCTCCGGTCCACCAGCAGTACGCCGGTGCGCAGGCGGCGGATGATCAGCTCGTTGATCTCGCCCAGGTGCGCGGCCTCGGCGCCGCGGCGCTCGGCCAGGTCGTAGCTGTCGCGCATCTGCCGGCCGAGGATGCTGGTCAGGGTGGCGATGGCCATATAGCCGATGCCGAACATCATCGGCTCGGCCAGCGTGCGGCGCCCGAACATCGGGTCCAGCGTGCTCCAGGCGTACTCGCCGAACAGCCCCAGCACCGCCGCCACGGCGGCGCCCAGGCCATAGCGCGGCGGCAGCAGCAGAGCGGCGGCGCCGACGTTGAACAACATCATCAATGCAATGCCGGTGCCCGCCATCGGCATGGTATGGATGGCCAGCAGGCCGAAGAACAGGTCCGCACCGATGCCGGTCAAGGTCTGGCTGCGCAGCTCGCCGCGCTTGCCGAAGGCGAAAAGCAGCGCGGCGATGAACAGATAGGCCAACGCCACCGAGCGCGCCCCCAGATTGTGGCGCAGCGGTTCAACCAGCTCGGTCGCCGGCCCGAACAGGAAGAACACCAGCAGGGCGGCTTCGAGCAGGCGGTAGAGGGTGAAGAAGTAAAGCTCGCGGCGCAGGGCGCGATCGGCATCGGCGGCATCGATCGGGGCGAGGGCGAGCGGCAAGCGGGTGTCCGGATGGGGCGGGTGGTGGTCGCGAGTATGGGGGGCGGCGGGACTTTGTTGCCAGATGTGGCGGATGCGGCCCCCTCCCGGGCTGCCCGCGGCCAGGGGGAGAGGCAGGTTTTGCCCGAACCGCGCCGATCGGCGACAATACGGCCCCCTCGCGTTCGGCCTTGCTGGTCCGCGGGGATTCTTTTCATTCCCCTCGGTGACGCATGAATTTTCACGAATATCAGGCAAAGCAGCTGTTTGCCGACTACGGCATCGCTGTTCCGGCCGGGCGCGTTGCGCGCACCCCTGACGAGGCCGTCGCGGCGGCCAAGGCCATCCCTGGCGACCTGTGGGTGGTCAAGGCGCAGATCCACGCCGGTGGCCGCGGCAAGGCCGGCGGCGTCAAGCTCGCCAAGTCCTATGACGAGGTCAAGCAGTACGCCCAGGCCATGCTCGGCACCAAGATGGAGACCTACCAGTCCGCTGGCGTCGCCCTGCCGATCGACTCGGTGCTGATCTCCGAGGGCACCGACATCGCCAACGAGCTGTACCTGTCGGTGCTGGTCGACCGTTCGACCCAGACCATCACCTTCATCGCCTCCGCCGAGGGTGGCGTCGAGATCGAGAAGGTCGCCGAGGAGAACCCGGACGCGATCAAGACGCTGCACGTGAACTACGTGCAGGGCCTGCAGCCCTACGAGTGCCGTGAACTCGGCTTCGCGCTGGGCCTGAACGCCAAGCAGGTCGGCCAGCTGACCAAGATCATGCTGGGCCTGTTCAAGCTGTTCAACGAGAAGGACCTGGCGCTGGTCGAGCTCAACCCGCTGGCGATCCTCACCAACGGCGACCTCGCCGTGCTCGACGGCAAGATCAACAGCGACGACAACGCCACGTTCCGCCACAAGGACCTGGCCGCGATGCGCGACATCCGCCAGGAAGACGAGACCGAGGTGCTGGCCAGCCAGCATGACCTCAACTACGTCACCATGGACGGCAACATCGGCTGCATGGTCAACGGCGCCGGCCTGGCGATGGCGACCATGGACGTGATCTCGCTCAACGGCGGCTCGCCGGCCAACTTCCTCGACGTCGGCGGCGGCGCAACCAAGGAGCGCGTGACCGAAGCATTCAAGCTGATCCTGTCGTCCGACAAGGTCAAGGCGATCTTCGTCAACATCTTCGGCGGCATCGTCCGCTGCGACATGATTGCCGAGGGCATCATCGCCGCGGTCAAGGAAGTCGACGTCAAGGTTCCGGTGATCGTGCGCCTCGAGGGCACCAACGTCGAAGCCGGCAAGGAAATACTGAAGAACTCGGGTCTGGCCATTACCCCGGCCGACGACATCAACGATGGCGCGAAGAAGGCGGTTGCCGCCGTCGCTGGCAAGTAAGGGGCCACAGACATGTCCGTTTTGATCAACAAAAACACCAAGGTGATCGTCCAGGGCTTCACCGGCTCGCAGGGCACCTTCCACGCCGAGCAGATGCTCGATTACGGCACCAAGGTCGTCGGTGGCGTGACCCCGGGCAAGGGTGGCACGCAGCACCTGGGCCTGCCGGTCTTCAACACCGTGCGCGACGCGGTCAACGCGACCGGCGCCGACGCTTCGGTCATCTACGTGCCGCCGCCGTTCGCGGCCGACGCGATCCTGGAAGCGGCCGATGCCGGCATCAAGGTCATCGTCTGCATCACCGAAGGCATCCCGGTGCTCGACATGCTGCGCGTCAAGAACACCCTCAAGGGTTTCGACGACGTCGTGCTGGTCGGCCCGAACTGCCCGGGCGTCATCACCCCGGGCGAGTGCAAGATCGGCATCATGCCGGGCCACATCCACATGCCGGGCAAGATCGGCATCGTCTCGCGTTCGGGCACGCTGACCTATGAAGCGGTCAAGCAGACCACCGACGTGGGCCTGGGGCAGTCGACCTGCATCGGCATCGGCGGCGACCCGATCAACGGCACCAACTTCATCGACGCGCTGAAGCTGTTCGAGGAAGACCCGCAGACCGAAGGCATCATCATGGTCGGCGAGATCGGCGGTTCGGCCGAGGAAGAAGCGGCCGAGTTCATCAGCAAGTACGTCACCAAGCCGGTGGTCGGCTTCATCGCCGGCGCCTCGGCTCCGAAGGGCAAGCGCATGGGCCACGCCGGTGCGATCGCATCCGGCGGCCAGGGCACGGCCGAAGGCAAGTTCGCGGCAATGGAAAAGGCCGGCGTCACCACGGTGAAGTCGCCGGGCGACCTGGGCGCGGCGATTGCCAAGCGCCTGGCGAAGTAATTCGCTCGTTGCAAGCGTTGTGAGAAAGGCCACCTTCGGGTGGCCTTTTTCTTTTTCTGGGAGAATGAAGCTCTATCCCCAGCCCTCTCCGCAGTAGGGGAGGGCTACAAGAGCAGGTGGCATCGAGATGTCCAATCCTCTTCGCCTCGCACTGGCCCAGTTCGATTTTCCGGTCGGTGCGGTTCATCAGAACGCCGAACGCATTGCGCAGATGATCGCGCAGGCGCGCGACGAGTACGGTGCCGACGTCGTGCTGTTCCCCGAGCTGGCGCTCAGCGGCTATCCACCGGAAGACCTGCTGCTGCGACCGGGTTTCCTCGCCGACTGCGAAGCCGCGATCCATCGCATCGCCGCATCCACCCAGGGCATCGTTGCCGTCGTCGGCTGGCCGCAGGCGGCCGGAAGCGTGGTCTACAACGCCGCCAGCGTGCTGCGCGACGGCCATGTTTCGCACACTTATCGCAAGCGTGAGCTGCCCAATTACGCGGTTTTCGACGAGCGGCGTTACTTCGATGTCGATCCCGACCGCGAGGACTGCGTGTTCGATGTCGACGGCGTCCAGGTGGGTCTGATCATCTGCGAGGACCTGTGGTTCCCCGAGCCACTGGCCAGCACCGTCGCCGGTGGCGCGGAACTGGTGCTGGTGCCCAATGCCTCGCCGTTCGAGCGCGACAAGCACGCCGAGCGCGACCACCTGCTGGCGCAGCGCGTGCAGGAAACCGGCGTTGGCCTGGTCTACCTCAACGTCGTCGGCGGCGAGGATGCGCTGGTGTTCGACGGTGGTTCGGTCGTCGCCGATGGCGACGGCACCGTGCACCCGGCGGCCGCGGCCTTCACCGACCAGTGGCTGGTGGTGGATTTCGACCCGGATTCGCGCCGCTTCAATGCGGTGGAGTGGATGGAGGATGGTGACGAGAGCCGCGACGCGCTGGCCTGGCGCGCCGTGGTGCGCGGCACGCGCGACTATTGCCGCAAGAACGGCTTCGAGAAGGTCTGGCTGGGGCTGTCCGGTGGCATCGATTCGTCGCTGGTGCTGGCCATTGCCGTCGATGCGATCGGTGCCGAGAACGTCACCGCGGTGCGCATGCCGTCGCGCTACACCGCCGACCTGTCCAACGACCTGGCCGAAGAGCAGTGCAGGACGCAGGGCGTGCGCCTGCTGACGCTGCCGATCGAGAAGCCGTTCGAGGGGTACCTCGATGCGCTGGCCGAGCATTTCGGCGATCGCCCGGTCGACACCACCGAAGAGAACCTGCAGTCGCGCACGCGCGGCGCGCTGCTGATGGCGATGAGCAACAAGTTCGGCGGCCTGCTGCTGACCACCGGCAACAAGAGCGAGTACGCGGTCGGTTACGCCACCATCTACGGCGACATGTGCGGCGGTTATGCGCCGCTGAAGGACCTGTACAAGTCGGAAGTGTTCGCGCTGGCGCGCTGGCGCAATACGGTCGGTGACGAGGTCATCCCGCAGGCGGTGATCGATCGTCCGCCGTCGGCGGAGCTGCGCGAGAACCAGAAGGACCAGGACTCGCTGCCGCCGTACGACGTGCTCGACGCCATCCTGCTGCGCTACGTCGACCAGGAACAGTCGTATGACGAGATCGTCGCGGCCGGGTTCGATGCGGCCACGGTAGAACGCGTATTGCGCCTCGTGCGAATCAGCGAGTGGAAGCGGCACCAGTCGGCGCCGGGACCGAAGGTGTCGCGGCGTGCGTTTGGACGCGAGCGGCGCTATCCGATCAGCAACGGGTATCGGGGATAGGCCTCAAACAAAAACGCCGCCCGGAGGCGGCGTTTTCTTGTTGCGGTACCGTCGACCCGATCAGTCGTTGTCCAGCGCCGACTTCTCGCCCGCGAACGGGTTGAGCTTGCGGAAATTGCTCGGGTAGTCCGGCCACTTGCCGGTCAGGTACGGGTGGTTCGGCTCGTTCTGCTGCAGCACGCGCTTGGCGTCGGCGGCCAGCGTCTGGTTGCCCAGGCCCTCGTAGGCCGCGGCCAGGGTGGCGACGGCATCGTTCTGGTACTGGCTCTGCGGGTAGGTCTCGAGCAGGTACTTGGCGCGCTCGATCGCACCGACATAGGCGGTGCGACGCAGGTAGTACAGGGCGGTGTCGAGCTCGTGGCGGGCGAACATGTCGCGCAGGCCGCGCATGCGGCTGCGCGCATCCTCGGCGTAGCGGCTGTTCGGGTAGCGGTCGGCGACGATCGAGAAGTCGTTGAACGCCTGCAGCGGGGTGGCCAGGTCGCGGCGGCTGGCGTCGAGCGTCCAGACCTGCTGCAGGAACACCGTGTCGCGGCTGGAGTTCGACAGACCGCGCAGGTAGTACATGTACGCGATGTTCTTGTGCGTCGGGTAGGTGCGGATGAAGCGGTCGATGCTGCTGATCGCGTCATCGTGCTTGCCCGACTTGTACTGGGCGTAGGCAGTCTCCACCAGCGCCTGCTCGGTGTAGGGGCCGTACGGGTACTGGGCGACCAGGCGCTTGAACGTGGTCTCGGCCGCGGCCCAGTTGCCGTTGGTCATCGACTTGTGGGCTTTCTCGTAGAGCTGCTCGACCGGCACGCCCTCATCGGCGTCCTTGTCTTTGAACTTGCTACAGCCCACTCCAGCAAAAGCGACGATCAGCAGCAGCGCCAGCAGGCGCGAAGGGGCAGAGCGTAGGGTCATGGCAGATACACGGGCGCCGAAGGTACGAAGGTCGGATAATAGCAGCCCCTGCGCGGCAGCCCTGAATCCTTCCCCTCCGATGACCATCCCCGCCACGCCCCTGCATGCCACCGTCCCGGACAGCGCCGCCGGGCGCCGCTTCGACGCGGTCCTGGCCGAGCTTTTCCCCGATTTCTCCCGTTCCCGCCTGGCGGCGTGGATCAAGTCCGGCGACGCCCTCCTGGACGGCCGCGAAGTCCGCCCGCGCGATCCGGTCCGTGGCGGCGAGGCGGTCACCCTCAATGCCGCCCTCGAGGTCCAGACCCATTCCGAGCCCGAGGACATCGCCCTGGACGTCCTTTATGAGGACGAGCACGTCATCGTCATCAACAAGCCGGCCGGGCTGGTGGTCCACCCCGGCGCGGGCAATCCGGCCGGCACCCTGGTCAATGCCCTGCTGCACCGGGACGCCTCACTCAATACCTTGCCCCGGGCCGGCATCGTCCATCGCCTCGACAAGGACACCTCCGGCGTCATGGTGGTCGCGCGGACCCTGCCGGCGCATACCGCGCTGATCGAGCAGCTGTCCTCGCGCGAGGTCCATCGCCAATACGTGGCCGTGGTGCTCGGGTCGCTGGTGTCGGGCGGGACGGCCGATGCGCCGATCGACCGCCACCCGCGCGACCGCATCCGCATGGCCGTGCGCGAGGACGGCCGCGATGCGGTCACGCACTTCCGCCTGCGCGAGCGGTTCCGCGCGCACACGCTGCTGGAGTGCCGCCTGGAAACCGGCCGCACCCATCAGATCCGCGTGCACATGGCCCACCTCAAGCACCCCATCGTCGGCGACCCGCTGTACGGCGGCCCGTTGAAGCTGCCCAAGGGCGCGACCGAGGAACTGATCGCGACGCTGCGCGGTTTCAAGCGCCAGGCCCTGCATGCCGAGACGCTGGAGTTCTCGCACCCGGTCACCGGCGAGCCGGTGCGCTGCACCGCGCCGGTGCCGCAGGACCTGCGCGATCTGGTTCGCGCACTGCACGACGACACCGTCGCGGCGGCCGAGCGGGAGCGCTGAGCGTGGCGGCCCCCTGGCTGGAAGCGCAATGGCCGCTGCCGGCATCGGTACGGGCCTTCACCACGCTTCGGCACGGACTTGGGGTGTCGAAGGCGCCGTTCGATCATTTGAACCTGGGCTTGCGCGCAGGCGACGAGGCCGAAGCGGTGCTTCGCAATCGCGCGCTGCTGCACGAAGCGGCGAAGTTGCCGTCGCCGCCTCGCTGGGTGCGACAGGTGCATGGCGTCGACGTCGTCCGATTCGACGGGGATCGGCTTGAGGACGACGAACCCGAAGCGGATGCTTCGGTCAGCTCGACGCCCGGCACCGTCCTGTCCATCCTCACCGCCGACTGCATGCCCGTGTTGTTCTGCACGGACGACGGCAGCGAAATCGGCGCGGCGCATGCGGGATGGCGCGGCCTGGTCGGCGGTGTCCTCGAGAACACCGTGGCGGCCATGCATTCCGCGCCGCAACGGCTGCATGCCTGGCTTGGCCCCGCGGCCGGTCCGCAGCACTACGAGATCGGCGAAGAGGTCTTTGATGCCTTCGTTTCGCGCGACTGGAGTGCCGGCAGCGCCTTCGTCAGCACCCGCCCGCACCACTGGCGCGTGGACCTGTACGCCCTGGCGCGGCGCCGGCTCGGGGCCGTCGGCATCGATGGCAGCCGGATCCACGGCGGCGGCCTGTGTACGATCGCCGAACCGGACCGCTTCTTCTCCCATCGTCGCGACCAGCGCGGTGGGCGCATGGCCTCCCTGATCTGGATAGAGCCAGGACGATGAATACAGTCGCGTCGCCGTCGTTGTACCGACAACTTCTCGCGGCGCGGTTCGACCAGCTGCCGCCGACGCTGCGCGCGCTGCATGATCGCAGCGGCTGCAGGCGCTACCACGGCAAGGTCGAAGTCGACCGCGGGGGCGGGATGCTGTCGCGCCTGTGCGCCTGGGCGGCGCGATTGCCGGCGCCCGGGCGCGGCACGATCAAGGTCGAGATTGACGCCGACGCGAAGGGCGAGCGCTGGGCGCGCGTCTTCGCCGGCAAGGCGATGCGTTCGCGCCTGTGGGCACACGATTCCCTGCTGCGCGAACGCCTGGGCCTGCTGCGCTTTGCCTTTCGTCTCGATGTCGAGCAGTTGCCCGGCGCAGGCGCGGCCGTGGTCTGGCATGTCGCCAGGGTCAGCGCGCTTGGCCTGCCGCTACCGCTGCGCTGGTTTGCGGGCGTGACGGCGCGCGAGTACGAGCGCGACCACCGCTATCGTTTCGATGTTGCCGCCAGGCTGCCGTGGGTGGGCCTGGTGGTGCACTACCGGGGATGGCTGGATGTCGATTGAATCAGGTCCCGACAGCGGCGCGGTAGTCGTCTTCGATGGCGTGTGCGTGCTCTGCAACGGCTGGGTGGATTTCCTGTTGCGGCACGATCGTGAGGGACGCTATCGCTTCGCCGCGATGCAGACGGTGAGCGGTCGCGAGCTGCTGGCGACGCACGGTCTGGATCCCGACGATCCGGTGTCGTTCCTGCTGGTCGACGGCGACCGTGCCTGGGACCGATACCGATGCGATCGCGCGCGTGCTCCAGGGCCTGGGCGGCGCCTGGCGACTGGCCGGCGCGATGCGCCTGGTGCCAAGGTTCGTCCGTGATCCGCTCTACCGCCATGCCGCCCGCAATCGCTATCGCTGGTTTGGTCGCCACGAGCAATGCCTGGTGCCGACGCCGCAACAGGCGTCCCGGTTCCTGCCATGACGATGCGGCCCGCTCGCGGTGGCATGCACGCGGCGATGGTCGTTGCGGCGCTGTGCCTGTCAGGCTGCGCGGGCCCTGGACAGCAAGGGCGGCACCACCTCGGCGATGCAGGGCGATGCGGCGCGTCCCGCGCAGGCCGCCGGCTGGATTCGCAGCGAGCTGTACTTCGCCGTGGGCAACGAGGATGGCAGCGACACCGTCGATGAAGGCAAGTGGCGCGACTTTCTCGATCGCGAGGTCACGCCGCGCTTTCCCGATGGACTGACCGTGCTCGATGGTTACGGGCAGTGGCGCTTCAAGGACCAGGGGCGACTGGTGCGCCAGCGCTGCAAGGTGCTGGTGGTGCTGCACGAAGACAGCGCCGGGCAGCGCAACGACATCGAGGCGATCCGGCTGGCGTGGAAACGCGCGAGCGGGCACGAGTCGGTGCTGTGGGCGCGGCAGGCGGTGGAGGTTTCGTTCTGAGGGCGGCCCAACACCGTCGGGCGACGCGATGAGTTGGTGCGTAAGAACGAAAGCTCATGCCAGCCCGGCCGGTCGCTCGGCTACGATGCCCCGATCACCCTTGGAGCCAATGCCTTGGCCACCCCGCAAGCAACTCCCCGCCGCTGGTTCGTCGCAGGCGACCTCAATGGCTTCTTTGGCCTGGTCGTCGACAACCTCTCGATCCTGGGATTCATCGCCGCCGCGCTGATCGGCATCTTCGGCTTCCCCGCTGAAGTCGTGTTCGCGCGGATGTTCCCGGGCACGGCGTTCGGCGTGCTGGTGGGCAACCTCATCTACACCGTGATGGGCCGCAGGCTGGCGGCGCGGACCGGCCGCGACGATGTCACCTCGATGCCACTCGGCCTGGATGCACCGACCAGCATCGGCATGGCGCTGCTGGTCCTGGGCCCGGCGTTCGTCGCCTTCAAGCAGCAGGGCATGGACGAGCAGGCCGCGGCGATCGCCACCTGGCAGCTGGGCATGGCCTCACTGGTGGTGATGGGCGTGCTCAAGTTCATCCTGTCGTTCGCCGGCGATGCGGTCACGCGCCTGATTCCGCGCGCGGGCCTGCTCGGTTCGATCGCCGGCATCGCGCTGGTGCTGATGGGCTTCCTGCCGCTGGTGGAGGCGCTGCGCTCGCCGGTCGTCGGCTTCGTCACGCTCGGCCTGTTGCTGTACGTGTTGATCGCCAAGGGCCGCTTGCCGGTGCGTTTGCCGGGCGTGTTCGTCGCGTTCGTGTTCGGCACGGTCCTCTATTACTCGCTCGGTGCGGCCGGTCTTGCGCCGGGCTTCCACTGGCCTGAGCTGGCGCCGTTGCGGCTGGTGCTGCCGTGGCCGACGCTGGGCTTCATCGAAGGTCTGCCGTCGACGGTGCCTTACCTGCCGCTGCTGTTGCCGTTCGGCCTGCTGATGGTGGTCGGCGGCATCAACGTCAGCGAAAGCGCGCGCGCTGCCGGCGACGATTACCGCACCCGCGACATCCTCCTTGCAGAAGCCTTCTCGACGCTGGTCGCCGGCTTCTGCGGTGGCGTCGCGCAGACCACGCCCTACATCGGCCAGCCCGCGTACAAGCACATGGGCGCGCGCACCGGCTACACGCTGCTGACCGGCTTGTTCATCGGCCTGGGCGGCATGCTCGGCCTGGTCTCCGGCCTGGTGCAGTGGCTGCCGCTGGCGGTGCTGGCGCCGATCATCGTCTACGTCGCACTCGACATCACCACGCAGGCGTTCCAGGCCACGCCAAGGCGGCATGCCACGGCGATGGTGCTGGGCTTCCTGCCGTCGGTGGCGTACATGCTGGCGATCAAGGTCGGCAACCCGGGCTGGATCGCGCCGGAGAATTTCGCCCGCCTGATGACGACCAGCGACGGCCACGGACTGCCGGAGATGGCGGTGATCATCACCCTCGGCAACGGCTTCATCATCACCGCGATGATCTGGACCTCGGCGGTGGCGGCGATGGTCGACGGGCGCCTGCTCCGCGCCAGTGCATTCCTGCTGGCGGGCGCGGCGCTGACCCTGTTCGGCCTGATCCACTCCGTGCATCCGCAGGGCGGCATCTATTGGCCATGGACGCTGGAAGGCCTGCCGCGCGTGCTGTCGTGGCAGTTCGCGGGTGCCTACGTGGCGCTTGCGACGCTGCTGGCGCTGCTGTCGTTGCAGCGCGATGCCGTGCCCGTGGCGAGCGACCAGGATGCCGCGCACTGAGCATTTGCCCGGCGCGCCGCGATTAGAATCATGCTTCCCCCGTGTACGAGTACGACGACGATGTCCCTGCAAGACGAGCTCAATGCCATCCCCGGCGTCAGCGCCGAGCGCGACGCCGCCACGCGGCAATTCGTGTTCAACCACACGATGCTGCGGGTCAAGGACATCGCCCGGTCGCTGGATTTCTACACGCGCGTGCTCGGCTTCACGCTGGTGCGCAGGCGCGATTTCGCCGACGCGAAGTTCAGCCTTTACTTCCTGGTGCTGGTCGACGATCCGGCGCAGATCCCGGCCGAGGAGCCGGCCCGTGGCCAATGGCTGCTGGGCCAGCGTGGCGTGCTCGAGCTCACCCACAACCACGGCAGCGAAGACGACGCCGGCTTCGCCTACCACGACGGCAACAGCGAGCCGCGCGGATTTGGCCACATCTGCGTGTCGGTGCCGGATGTCGAAGCGGCATGTGCGCGCTTCGAGCAACTGGGCGTTGCCTTCCAGAAACGCCTGACCGACGGCCGCATGAAGGACATCGCCTTCATCAAGGACCCGGACGGCTACTGGGTCGAGATCCTGCAGCCGACCGCGCGGGTCTGACGGCGAGCGCGCTTCAGTCGAGCGCGCTCAACCCTCGCGCAATGCCTGGAGGTAGCTGCGTCGCCACGCGGTGACGTCATGCGCCCGCAGCAGGGCAATCATCGCCTGCCAGCGTTCGCGCCGCTCTTCCAGCGGCATCGTCACCGCGGTGGCGATGGCGTCGGCGACGCCGTCGAGGTCGTACGGGTTCACCAGTAGCGCCGTGTCGAGTTCGCGCGCGGCGCCCGCGAAGGTCGACAGCACCAGCACGCCGGGGTCTTCGGCGTTCTGCGCGGCGACGAATTCCTTGGCGACGAGGTTCATGCCGTCGCGCAGCGGTGTGACCAGGCCGACTCGGGCGATTCGGTAGAAGCCGGTCAACGACGGGTGCGGGTAGTTGCGGTTGACGTAGCGCACCGGTGTCCAGTCAGGCTCGGCATGGGCGCCGTTGATGTGCCCGGCCAGTTGCTCCAGCTCGCTGCGCAGCTGCTGGTACTCGACCACTTCGCCGCGCGAGACCGGCGCGATCTGCAGGTAGGTCAGCCTGCCGCGGTGCTCGGGGTGTCGCTTGAGGAAGCAACCGAAGGCGCGGAAGCGTTCCGGCAGTCCCTTGGAGTAATCGAGGCGGTCCACTCCTATCGCCAGCGCCCGCCCGGACAGGCTCGCCGCCAGGCGTCGAACCGCCGGCTTGTTCACGGCGACCGCGGCCTGGCTGGCGATGTGCCCGGTGTCGATGCTGATCGGGAACGCGCCGGCGCGCAGGCGGCGTCCACGTTCGGTCTCGAGGATGCCGTTCTCGATCACGCGGCCGCGGCCGAACAGGCGCACGTAATCCTGGAAACGCTCCAGATCGCGTCCGGTCTGGAAGCCGATCAAGTCGTACGACGACAGTCCCTCGAACAGGCGCTGGTGCTGCGGCAGGGCCGCCAGCAGGTCCGATGACGGCATCGGCACGTGCAGGAAGAAGCCGAGCTTGCAGCGAACGCCGAGCTCCCGCAGCAGCTTCGCCATCGGGATCAGGTGGTAGTCGTGCACCCACACCAGGGTCGTCGTCGCGCAGCAGCGGCGCCAGCTTCTCGGCGAAAAGTGCATTGACCCGGCGGTAGGCGGCGTAGGTGACGCGGCTGTAGTCGACCAGGTCGACGCGGAAATGCAGCAGCGGCCACAGCGTGCGGTTGGCGAAACCGTTGTAGTAGTCGTCGTGATCGCGCTTGGACAGGTCGACGGTGACGTAGCGGATGTTGCCTTGCTCGACTTCGTGGGTCTTGCCGGACTGCTCGGCGTCGATCTTGCCGCTCCAGCCGAACCAGACGCCGCCGGTCTCTTCCAGCGCTGCCTGCAGAGCCACGGCGAGACCGCCGGCGCTGTCCACGCCGGGCAGGGCGACTCGGTTGGAGACGACCACCAGCCGGCTCATCGAATGGCCTCCGGCTGGGCAGTGCGATCCCGTTTCCTTGCTGGCGTGTCCTTTCGCTGCATCCACTTGCTCCCGGGCATCGTCATGCCGCGTCTTGCCAGGGTCTGGACAATCGCATCGCCGCATTGATGAGGCCGACATGCGAGTAGGTCTGCGGGAAGTTGCCCCAGGCCTCGCCGCCACCGAACTCCAGGTCCTCCGAGAGCAGGCCGAGCGGATTGCGTCGCGCCAGGATCCGTTCGAACAGCGACCGTGCTTCCTCGTGGCGACCAATCGATGCCAGCGCGTCGATGTACCAGAAGGTGCAGATCGTGAAGCTGGTCTCGGGCGAACCGAAGTCATCCGGCGCGACGTAGCGGAACAATGCATCGCCTCGGCGCAGGCCCTTGCCGATCGCCTCCACCGTGCGAACGAAGCGCGGGTCGTCGGCCTTGATGAAGCCCAGGTCGGCCAGCAGCAGGAGCGACGCATCCAGGCGGTTGCCGTCGAGGGCTTCGACAAAATGGCCCAGTTCGGTGTTGTAGGCATGCTCGGTGATACGCGCATGCATTTCGTCGGCGCGCTCGCGCCAGTACTTGCACTGCGGCGCCAGGTTCAGGTGCACCGCAATCTTGGCCAGGCGATCGCAGGCGGCCCAGCACATCACGCTGGAGTAGGTATGCACTTCGGCGCGACCGCGGAACTCCCAAAGCCCCGCATCAGGCTGGTCGTAGAGCTTGTAGGCCAGTTCGCCCAGCGGTTCGACGCGGGCGAAGATGGCCGCGTCGCCGACGCGCGTCAGGCGCTGGTCGAAGAACAGCTGCGTCGCCGCCAGCACCACGCTGCCGTACACGTCGTGCTGTGCCTGCAGCCAGGCCAGGTTGCCGCGACGCACCGGGCCCATGCCGCGATAACCGGCCAGTGACGTCACTTCCGATTCGGCCAGTTCGCGTTCGAAGCCGATGCCATACAACGGTTGCAGCGCGCCGTCGTTGGCGGCGACGTTGGCGACGTAGCGCAGGTAGTCCTCCATGCTGCGGGTGGCGCCGAGGCGGTTGAGCGCGCGGACCACGAAAGCCGAGTCGCGCAGCCAGCAGTAGCGGTAGTCCCAGTTGCGCACGGTGTTGGCCGCCTCGGGAATGGAGGTGGTCATCGCCGCCACAATCGCCCCGGTTTCCTCGTACTGGCACAGCTTCAGCGTGATCGCGCTGCGGATCACCGGGTCCTGCCATTCCAGCGGTATCGACAGGTAGCGCACCCAGTCGCGCCAGTAGGCGATGGTCTTTTCCTCCGACTGGCGAACGAAGGTGGCCACCGGCTGCGTCAGCGTTTCGTCCGGGCCCAGCACCAGGTGCAGGTCGCGGTCGAGCACGAACGGCAGGCTGTCGCGGATCAGGCGCACCGGCACGTCGCTGGTCAACCGCAGCGTGAAGTCGGGGATCAGGTAGCGGATATGGTTGCTGCCCCAGGTCGTCTCGGGCTTGCTGGCGCCGTAGTCGGCGAGCGGACGCAGGCGGATGCGGATGCGCGGCAGGCCCGACAACGGGCGCACGTGCCGCAGCAGCATCACCGGCCGGTAGAAGCGCTCGTTCTGGTGCCAGCGCGGGGCGAAGTCGATGATCTCGATGGCGCCGCCCTTCGTGTCACGCAGGACGGTGCGGATCACGGCGGTATTGATCAGGTACTCCTGCTCGGAAGAAGCGAAGTCCTCCAGTTCGATGGCGTAGTCGCCGCCTTCGTGCTGCCGCGGCGACAGCAGCGCGCAGAAAGTGGGGTCGCCGTCGAATGCGGGAACGCAGCCCCAGACGATGCGGGCGCGGGCGTCGATGAGGGCAGCGATGCTGCCGTTGCCGATGATGCCCAGGTCGAGGCTGGTCTGGAGGTCTGCGACTGAAGTCATTCGTGCTCCGGGGTGGGAATGGGGGCGACAGGCGCGGCGCGCCTATGCAATGGAGTCGTCCAGCCAGGCGCGCACCGCGGCCGGGTCGTGCAGTCCGTAGCGCGCGACACTGGGTTGGCGCGAACCGACCAGGATGCCGAATCCGCCGTGACTGCCGACCGCGGCAAACCCGTGCTCATCGGTGAGGTCGTCGCCGACGAAGACCGGGCGGCGCCCGTGGAATGGTGGCAACGCCAGCAGGTCGAGCACCGCGGCGCCCTTGTTGGCGCCATCGGGGCGCAATTCGATCACGCGATTGCCCGGTTGCAGGTGATAGCCGGGGAGGTCGATCAGCGCGGAGGTCGCGAACTCGTGCAGTGGTTCCTCCGCGGCCGGTGCGCCACGCCAGTGCAGTGCCAGGCCAATGCCCTTGTCCTCGATGCGCGCGCCGGGGTACTTGGCGGCCAGCGCCCGCGCCGAGGCAAGCACGCCATCGAGTGCCGGCGCGCGCGCATGCTGCTCGACGTGGCCGTCGTCGCGCCGCTCCAGCCCATGCAGGCCGACTGCAGGCAGGTGCAGGGGCGCGAACAGCGCATCGAGCTGGGCGAGGTTGCGACCGCTGACCAGCGCCAGCGCACCATCGAGGCGGCCGTGCAGGATCGCCAGGGTATCGATCAGGCCCGGTTCCACCGCGACGTCACCGGGGGCGTCGGCGAAATCCAGCAGGGTCCCGTCGACATCGAGGAACAGGGCCCAGTCGGGCGCGACCGCCGGCGGCAGCGGCAGGTGGGGATGCCGTGAGCTCATACACACCATTGTGAACAAGTGCATGTAAGCATCAGGTGGACGCGCCCCCAATGCGCTTGAATCGCGGCCGGCTTGAATCGGCACCGGACGGCCCGCATCTGATGGCCATTGCGGCCGCGCAGATCGATGCGGCTGCCCCAGAATCGAGAGGGAAACCCATCCATGCGAATGGACAAACTGACATCGCGTTTCCAGCAGGCGCTGGCCGACGCGCAGTCGCTGGCGGTCGGTCGCGACCACAGCGTGATCGAACCGGTGCATCTGCTGACCGCATTGCTCGACCAGAGCGGCGGCAGCACGCGACCGTTGCTGGCACAGGCCGGCGTCAACGTGCCGCTGCTGCGCGAGCGCCTCGGCGAGGCGCTGGAGAAGCTGCCCAAGGTCAGCGGCCAGGCCGGCAACATCAGCGTCGGCAACGACCTGGCGCGCCTGCTCAACGTCACCGACAAGCTGGCCCAGCAGCGCGGCGATGCCTTCATCGCCAGCGAGTTGTTGCTGCTCGCCGCGCTCGACGATGGCGGCGAAACCGGGCGTGCGCTCAAGGCGGCCGGCGCAAACAAACAGAAGCTGGAAGCGGCCATCGAAAAACTGCGTGGAGGCGAGACCGTGCAATCGGAAAATGCCGAGGACCAGCGCCAGGCGTTGGAGAAGTACACGATCGATCTCACCGCTCGCGCCGAGAGCGGCAAACTCGACCCGGTGATCGGCCGCGATGAAGAAATTCGCCGCACCATCCAGGTGCTGCAGCGCCGGACCAAGAACAACCCGGTGCTGATCGGTGAACCCGGCGTGGGCAAGACCGCGATCGTCGAAGGCCTTGCCCAGCGCATCATCAACGGCGAAGTGCCCGAAGGCCTGCGCGGCAAGCGCGTGCTGAGCCTGGACATGGGCGCGCTGATCGCCGGCGCCAAGTTCCGCGGCGAGTTCGAGGAGCGGCTCAAGGCCGTGCTCAACGACCTGTCGAAGAACGAAGGCCAGATCATCCTTTTCATCGACGAACTGCACACCATGGTCGGCGCCGGCAAGGCCGAAGGCGCGATGGACGCGGGCAACATGCTCAAGCCGGCGCTCGCGCGCGGCGAGCTGCACTGCATCGGCGCGACCACGCTCAACGAGTACCGCCAGTTCATCGAGAAGGACGCCGCGCTCGAACGCCGCTTCCAGAAGGTGTTCGTAGGCGAACCCACGGTCGAGGACACCATCGCCATCCTGCGTGGCCTCAAGGAGCGCTACGCGGTGCATCACGGCGTGGAGATCACCGACCCGGCGATCGTCGCCGCGGCGACGTTGTCGCACCGCTACATCAGCGACCGCCAGCTGCCGGACAAGGCCATCGACCTGATGGACGAGGCGGCTTCGCGCATCCGCATGGAGATCGACTCCAAGCCCGAGGAACTCGACCGCAAGGAACGCCGGCTGATCCAGCTCAAGATCCAGCGCGAAGCGCTGAAGAAGGAGAAGGACGCCGAGTCGAAGAAGCGCCTGTCCGACCTCGAGGACGAGATCGGCAAGCTCGAGCGCGAGTTCAACGACCTTGGAGGAAGTGTGGAAGGCCGAGAAGGCCATGCTGCAGGGTGCCACCCGCATCAAGGAGCAAATCGAGCAGGCCAAGCTCGATCTCGAGGCTGCGCAGCGCCGCCAGGATTTCACCGCGATGAGCGAGATCCAGTACGGCCGCCTGCCGGAGCTGGAGAAGCAGCTCAAGGCCGCGCAGGAAGCCGAGACCAAGGGCTTCACCCTGCTGCAGGACAAGGTCACCGCCGAGGAGATCGCGCAGGTGGTCTCGCGCTGGACCGGCATCCCGGTGGCGAAGATGCTCGAAGGCGAGCGCGAGAAGCTGCTGCGCATGGAAGAGCATCTGCACACGCGCGTGGTCGGCCAGGACGAGGCGATCAAGGTCGTGTCCGATGCGGTGCGGCGCTCGCGCGCGGGCTTGTCGGATCCGAACCGTCCCAGCGGCTCGTTCCTGTTCCTGGGCCCAACCGGTGTCGGCAAGACCGAGCTGTGCAAGGCGCTGGCCGAATTCCTGTTCGACTCGACCGACGCGATGGTGCGCATCGACATGAGCGAGTTCATGGAGAAGCACTCCGTCAGCCGCCTGGTCGGCGCGCCCCCTGGCTATGTCGGCTATGAAGAAGGCGGTTACCTGACCGAAGCCGTGCGTCGCCGTCCCTACAGCGTGATCCTGCTCGACGAGGTCGAGAAGGCGCATCCGGATGTGTTCAACATCCTGCTGCAGGTGCTCGACGACGGCCGTCTCACCGACGGTCAGGGCCGCACGGTCGATTTCCGCAACACCGTGATCGTGATGACCAGCAACCTGGGCTCGCACCAGATCCAGGAGCTGGCCGGCGACGGCTCAGCCGAGGCCTACACGCAGATGAAGGCGGCGGTCATGGGCGTGGTACAGGCGCACTTCCGCCCGGAGTTCATCAACCGGCTCGACGACATCGTCGTGTTCCATCCGCTCGACAAGGCGCAGATCCGCCAGATCGCGCGCTTCCAGATCGGTGGTCTGGAGAAGCGCATGGGCGAGCGTGGGCTGGGGTTGGAGCTGACCGACAACGCGCTGAACCTGCTGGGCAATGTCGGCTTCGACCCGGTCTATGGCGCAAGGCCCTTGAAGCGGGCGATCCAGCAGCAGCTGGAGAATCCGCTGGCGCAGAAGATCCTCGCCGGCGAGTTCGTCAGTGGCGATACCGTGAAGGTGGATGCCGCGGGTGGACAGCTGACCTTTTCGAAGGCCTGAAGATCGTCGAACCCCTCTCCCGCATGCGGGAGAGGGGCAGGGGTGAGGGTCGGCGCCCGAGCAGGACCTGCCAGAAGAACCCGCTCTGGAAGGCGATCAGCAGGCACACCAGCGTCGCGGTTTCGCCGTTGAGGGTGAAGTCGCCGATCAGCAGCACGACCACCATCGCCAGCGGGCCGACTGTCAACGCCCGCTTGCATGCCTCGATGCGCAGGCGCTGGCGCGGCGGCAACCCGGTGTTGCGGTCGAAGACCTGGCGCGTGGCGATGCCGAGCACGACGAACGCTGCCGACAGCATCAGGATCCAGCCACCGCCGTGCCAGGGCAGGCCGTCGGCGCTGTTCGACTCCGCTGACTTGCCGCCCGCCATCGCTTGCGGGATGAGCGCGAAACCGCCGAAGGCAGTGCGCGGCGCCGACATGTCGGTGGCTCCGAGATACGCCCAGCCGCTGATGCCGCCATCGAACTGCACCCGCAGCCACGTGCGCGTGCCGATGCCGAACTGACCGACCTTGCGGGTCTGGCAGACGTGGATCTCGGATCCGGCAGGCAGAGAGGCGATGACATCGCCCAGGCGCCATCCGGCGCGAGTCGACAGCGTGGGTACGCCGCTGTGAACGGTGGTCTCGACGACCGTATGCGCCACCAGACCGCATTGCGCCCGGGCCAGCGATGGCAGGCAAGCGAGCACGAGAACCAGCAACGGCGCGCAGATTCCCGTGCAAAGCCTGTTCATGCCGATTTAGCCCATCAACCGCAAATGCCACGGCATCCGTTGTATTGGGCTACGCAATACAGCGGACGCGTCGGCCACGCGACCGCTGTTGCGGGGCTTCAGGCCGGCGCGACCGGAGGCAGGTGGCGCTCGCCACGGTATTGCGGCGTCGCCATCACCATCTCGGCCAGGCTGTGGGCCAGCTCACGCTCGGCCAGTACCGCGGCATCGGCGCCGTGCTCGAGCAGGTGCTTGACCTCGATGTCGCTGTGCGCGCGCGCGACGATCGTCAGCGCCGGATTGATCTCGCGCAGCTTGGCGATGATCTCGCCGGCCTCCAGCGCGTTCGGGATCGCCACCATCACCATGGTCGCGCGCTCCGGTGCGGCTTCGCGCAGCACTCGCTCGTTGGCGGCATTGCCGCGGATCGCCGGCAGGCCGGCCGCACGCGCCTTGTTGACCAGGTCTTCCTCGTCGTCGATGACGACGATCTCGACGCCACGCTCGGTCAGCAGGCGGGTCAGTTCGCTGCCGACGCGGCCGTAGCCGATCTCGATCACGTGGTTGCTCAGGCCCGGCCGGATCGGCGGCGAGATGTGCTCTTCCGGCTCCGGCGCACGGTTGGCGGCCTCGCGCGCTTCGCGCCGGTCCAGCCAGGCGAACAGCAGCGGATTGACGATGATCGACAGCAGCGCGCCCGCCAGCACCAGGTCCTGGCCTTCGCTGGGCAGGACATCCAGCTGCAGGCCCAGGCCGGCGAGGATGAAGGAGAACTCGCCGATCTGCGCCAGGCTGGCCGAGATAAGCAACGCGGTCGAATTGGGTTTGCCGAAGGCACGGACGATGGCGTAGGCCGCCAACGACTTGCCGATGACGATGATCAGGAAGGTCGCGATCACCTCGACCGGACGCTGCAGCAGGATCATCGGATCGAACAGCATGCCGACCGAGACGAAGAACAGCACCGCGAATGCATCGCGCAGCGGCAGGGTCTCGGCCGCGGCCTGGTGGCTGAATTCCGATTCGTTGAGCAGCATGCCGGCGAAGAACGCACCCAGTGCGAACGACACGCCGAACAACGCCGCCGAACCGAACGCCACGCCCAGCGCGATCGCCAGCACGCACAGCGTGAACAACTCGCGCGAGCCGGTGCCGGCAACGCGCTCGAGGATCCACGGGATCACGCGGCGACCGACGATCAGCATCACCGCGACGAACGCGCCGACCTTGGCGAAGGTCTTGAACAGCGCCGTCCACACCTCCACCGCGTCGCCGGCTTCGCCCTTGAGAACGCCCGCCAGCGCCGGCAGCAGCACCAGCGCGAGCACCATCGCCAGGTCCTCGACGATCAACCAGCCCACCGCGATGCGACCGCGTCCGGTTTCCACCAGGCGGCGTTCTTCCAGTGCGCGCAGCAACACCACGGTACTGGCGACCGACAGCGACAGGCCGAAGACGATGCCGGCGCCGTGCGACCAGCCCAGGAACCTTGCCAGGCCCCAGCCAAGCACTGTCGCCAGGGCGATCTGCGCGACCGCGCCGGGCAGGGCGATCGCCTTGACCGCCATCAGGTCGCGCATCGAGAAGTGCAGGCCGACACCGAACATCAGCAGGATCACGCCGATCTCTGCCAACTGCGGTGCCAGCGTCTGGTCGCCGACGAATCCGGGTGTGAACGGTCCGGCGATCACGCCGGCCAGCAAATAGCCCACCAAAGGCGACAGCCGCAGGCGTTGCGCCAGCGAGCCAAAGATGAACGCCAGCACGAAGCCGGCCACGAGGATTGCGATCAGGGACGTGTGATGCATCGAGTATCCGTTTGCGGTCTGCCGTTCAGGATGTGGGCCGGAGGCGGGTGATGCAACCCGGGTCCCGAGCGGGTCCGCCCGGTCGCCAGATTGCGCCAAGGCGTGTCAATCGCGGGTCAGGGCCTGCAAACCGCTAGACTAGTGGGGTTTCGAGCCTCCTTCTGGTCCCCCCGTGATTTCCTTCCGTAATTTCGCCCTCCGCCGGGGCGAGCGCCTGCTGTTGTCCAACGTCGACTTGGCCCTGCATGCCGGCTGGCGCGTGGGCGTGATCGGCCGCAACGGCACCGGCAAGTCGTCGTTGTTTGCCGCGATCCAGGGCCATGTCGAAGCCGACAAGGGCGACATAGATGTACCGACCCGCGTGCGCATCGCCAGCGTTGCCCAGGAGACCCCGGCGCTCGACGAACCGGCGCTCGATTTCGTGTTGTCCGGCGATGCGCTGGTGCATGCGGCGATCGTCGCCGAGCGCGAAGCGGTCGAGCGCGAGGACTGGGAGGCCGTCGCCGAAGCGCACCACCGCCTGGAAGAACTCAACGGCTACGACGCCACCGCGCGTGCCGGCAAGCTGCTGCACGGCCTGGGCTTCTCGCCCGACACGCACGAACGCGCCGTCAAGGAATTCTCCGGCGGCTGGCGCGTGCGCCTGAACCTGGCGCGCGCGCTGATGACGCCGTCGGACCTGCTGCTGCTCGACGAACCGACCAATCACCTCGACCTCGACGCGGTGCTATGGCTGGAACAGTGGCTGCTCAAGTACCCGGGCACGCTGCTGCTGATCTCTCACGATCGCGAGTTCCTCGACGAGATCACCACCCACACGCTGCATCTGCACGACGGCAAGGGCAAGCTCTACACCGGCGACTACACTGCCTTCGAGCGCCAGCGCGCCGAACACCTGCGCCTGCAGCAGATCACCCACGAGAAGGTGCAGGCCGAACGCGCCCACCTGCAGAGCTTCATCGACCGCTTCAGCGCCAGCGCGGCCAAGGCCAAGCAGGCGCAGTCGCGGGTCAAGCGCCTGGCCAAGATGGCCGACACCGAGGCGGTGCGCGTGGAGCGCGCGCTGCGGATCGAGTTCCCGGCGCCGGCGAAGCTGCCGCACGCGCTGCTGCGCGTGACCCACGCCGATTGCGGTTACGGCGACCACACCGTGCTGCACCAGATCGGCTTCATCCTCGAAGCCGGCGACCGCGTAGCACTGCTGGGTCCCAACGGCGCCGGCAAGTCGACCCTGGTGAAGACCCTGGTCGGCGAACTGCCGCTGCTCAGCGGCGAGCGCGGCGGCCATCCCGACCTGCGCATCGGCTACTTCGCCCAGCACACGGTCGAGTCGCTGCGTGAAGGCACGACCGCGATCGACCATCTGGCCGACATCGCGCCGGGCGTGGCCACGCAGCAGTTGCGTGACTTCCTCGGCAAGTGGAACTTCCCCGGCGACCGCGCGTTCGAGAAGGTCGACGTGTTCTCCGGCGGCGAGCGTGCGCGCCTGGCGCTGGCGCTGATCGCCTGGCGCAAGCCGAACGTGCTGCTGCTCGACGAACCGACCAACCACCTCGACCTCGACATGCGTGAGGCCCTGGCCGAGGCGCTGAGCATCTTCGAAGGCGCGATCGTGATGGTCAGCCACGACCGCCATCTCATCGGCCTGGTCTGCGATACGTTCTGGCGCGTCGCTGACGGCGTCGCGCAACCGTTCGACGGCGATCTCGATGCCTACGCGGTGTGGCTGCGCACCCGCGACAGCAGCAACGACGGCAAAGTGCCGGCCAAGGTGGCCGCGGCAGCGCCGGCGCCAGTTGTGGCGGCCAAGCCGGTCGCCAAGGCAACCAAGGCCAACGCCCACAAGCTGGCGCAGGCCGAAGCGCGCGTGGCCGAACTGGAATCGAAGCTGCACACCCTCGACATGGATCTGGCCGATCCGGACCAGTACGCCGGCGGCGGCACCGATGCGGCCGAACTGGCCAAGCGTCGCGAGCAGGTGGCGGCGGAGCTGGCGAAGGCGGAAGAAGCGCTGCTGGGGTTGTACGAGGGCGCCTGACCAGCCCGCGAGGCCCTCCAGGTCGCCTCGCGGTCATCGGGTGCTTGAAAAGCGGGCAGTTGCCTCCAGAATGCCGGCCTGTCTCCGCAATGCGTCGTGCCATGCCGATCTATGCCTTCGAGTGCGCCGCCTGCGGCCACGCCTTTGACCGCCTGCAAAAGTTGTCCGAGGCCGATCCCACGCAGTGCCCGGTCTGCGGCGAGCCGCACGTACGCCGTCAGCTGACCGCGCCGCAGTTCCGCCTGGCCGGCGGCGGCTGGTACGAGACCGACTTCAAGAAGGACGGCGACAAGAAGCGCAACCTGGCCGGCGAGGGATCCTCATCCTCGGGCGGCGGCGACAGCAAAGCGTCCGAAAGCAAGCCGGCCGACAGCAAGCCTGCCGAGAAGAAGGCCGAACCGGCCCCTCCCAGCAAGACCTGAGGCCTGGCTCAGTAGCCAAAGCGCCCGCTGCAGCCCTGGCTCACCCAGATCGCGCTGCCGGTGAAGCCCCAGGTCCGGCCTTGTACGCAGGGTTGGCTGGACAGCTGCTGCTGCAATCGCGGGGTGCCGGTTCCGGCCGGCCACTGGCATGCCTTGGGGCGGGCGTCGACGCTGCTGCACACCACTGACGGCGTGCCTGGCAGCGGGGCGACCGGTTGCGTGGCACCGAGGGCGACAAACACCGCCCGGCATCCGCGGCCGACATAGACCTGGCCATCCTGCGACTGCCAGGTCTGGCCTTCGATGCAGGGTTGGCTGCCCGACGACTGCCGCAACAGGCGCGACGGCCCCGACCAAGGCACGCGGCAGATGCTTGCCTGGTTGTTGAAGCTTTCGCAGGTCACGCTCTGGCCCACCGGTCCCGGTAGCGGCACCGGCCCGGCCGCGGCGAATTCGCCCCAACAGTTGTTGCCGACATAGACCTGGCCCCGCTGCGATTGCCAGCTGCGGCCTTCGACGCAGGGCGCACTGGAGAGCTGCCGGACGAGCGTCGAGTCACCGCTCCACGGCACCCGGCAGATTTGCGCGCGGCCATTGTGGCTCTCGCACACGACCGTGTCCGAGGAGGCCGGCGGCGCACCGCCCAGCGACTCGGCGATGTCGGCCTTGATCTGGCTGAAGCGCCAGTTCGAGCGGTTGACCTGGTCGAGGTAGAACTGCAGCTGGTCGTCCGGGATCCGGCGTCCACGGGACTGCTCCTCGTACTCCATGCTGATGACCCGGATCTGGTCCTGGTAGGACAGGCTGCGCAGGTCTTCCGGTGCGTAGGCGCGCTGCTGGGCGGCGGCCGGGAAGGCCAGCACCGCCAGGCACAGCGCCAGCAACCACGGCTTGATCGAGCGATTCATGCGACCCACCTTGGTGGAAATCAGGTCGAAATGGCGGCAACGGCCACGTCCGCTGCGATCCGCGGGCAAGTAACCCGCCGGTGCCGTTAAAATGACGTGTTCTCCGGCCCAGGCCGGAGTGTCGAATTGTCCGGCCCTGGCCGGAGAGTCCAGTTTTCCGGCCTTGGCCGGAATACCAATTTTCCGGCCCTGGCCGGATGTGTAACCCCGGAGCCCCCATGCGTACCCATTTTTGCGGCCTCATCGATGAGGCCCTGATCGGACAGACCGTCACTTTGTGCGGCTGGGCCGACGTTGCCCGTAACCTCGGCGGCCTGTGCTTCATCGACCTGCGCGATCACGAAGGCATCGTCCAGATCGTGGCCGAGCCGACGCAGGATCCGGCGCTGGGTGCGGGCGAGGTCAATGCCGCGGTGATCGCGGCGGCGGCGCAGGTGGGCTACGAAGACTGCCTGCGCATCACCGGCGTGGTGCGCAAGCGCGAAGCGGTCAACGCCAAGATCCGCACCGGCCAGGTCGAAGTGGTGGCAACGAAGATCGAGCTGCTCAACAAGGCCGAGCCGCTGCCGTTCCACGCCCACGAGAACCCGGGCGAGGACATCCGCCTGCAGTACCGCTACCTCGACCTGCGCACCCCGGAAATGCAGCGCAAGATGCGCACCCGCATCAAGCTGGTGCAGGCACTGCGTCGTTACCTCGACGAGCGCGGCTTCCAGGACATCGAAACCCCGATCCTGACCAAGGCCACGCCGGAAGGCGCGCGCGACTTCCTGGTGCCGGCACGCATGCACCACGGCGAGTTCTACGCATTGCCGCAGTCGCCGCAGCTGTTCAAGCAGATCCTGATGATGGCCGGCTTCGACCGGTACTACCAGATCGCGCGCTGCTTCCGCGACGAGGCGCTGCGCGCCGATCGCCAGCTCGAGTTCACCCAGCTCGACATGGAGTTCGCGTGGGTGTCCGAGCGCGACGTGCAGGACCTGACCGAGGAAATGATCCGCTCGGTGTTCCGCGAAGTGATGGGCGTCGAGCTGGCCGCGCAGTTCCCGCGCATGACCTACGCCGAGGCGATGCGTCGCTACGGTTCGGACAAGCCGGACCTGCGCATCGCTATGGAGTTCACCGACATCGCCGAGCTGGTGAAGAACTGCGAGTTCAAGGTCTTCACCGACTGGGCAAACCATGAAGACGGCCGCGTGGTCGCGTTGCGCGTTCCGGGCGCGGCGACGCTCAGCCGCAAGCAGATCGACGACTACGGCGCGCACGCCGCCAAGCACGGCGCCAAGGGTCTGGCGTGGATGAAGGTCGAGGACGCTGGCAAGGGCCGCGAAGGCGTCAACTCGCCGATCGCCAAGTTCCTCGACGATGTCACGCTGGCGGCGATCCTGTCCGCCACCGGCGCGCAGACCGGCGATGCGATCTTCTTCGGCGCCGCCACCTACAAGTCGGCCAGCGATTTCATGGGCGCGCTGCGCCTGAAACTGGGCAAGGACCTGGGCATGGTCGCCGACACCTGGGCACCGCTGTGGGTGACCGACTTCCCGATGTTCGAGTGGGACGACGAGGAGAACCGCTACGTCGCCCTGCATCACCCGTTCACCGCGCCGGCGGTCGACTCGATCTCCGAGCTGCGCGCCAATGCCAAGACCGCGGTGAGCCGTGGCTACGACATGGTGCTCAACGGCAACGAGATCGGCGGTGGTTCGATCCGCATCCACAACTCGGCGATGCAGTCGGCGGTGTTCGAGCTGCTCGGCATCGGTGCGGAAGAAGCCGAAGGCAAGTTCGGCTTCCTGCTCGACGCGCTCAAGTACGGCGCGCCGCCGCACGGCGGCATCGCCTTCGGCATCGACCGCATCGCCGCGCTGATGGCCGGCACCGAGTCGATCCGTGACGTCATCGCCTTCCCCAAGACCACGACCGCGCAGTGCCTGATGACCGGCGCACCGTCGCCGGTGCCGGACGCGCAGCTGGCGGAAGTGCACATTCAAGTTCGTCCGAAGAAAGAAGGGAAGTAATCGCAATGACCGAAGTTGATGTGGATCAGGTTGCTGTAGAGCTCGAGTGGGAAGCGCTGGTCGAGGCCGGTACGGCCGCCGGTGCCGGCCTGGTGACCGAGCGCGCGCAGGTGTTCGGCGGTTGGCTGGTGCGCACGCGTACCGCCGCAGGACAGCTGTCGATGACGTTCGTCGCCGACGGCCAGTTCCGCTGGGACGGTGAGGATTTCGGCGACGAGGACTACGAGGAAGAAGAGGACGAGGACGCCGAGGAAGGCGAGGAAGACGAAGAGTCTGACGAAGAAGAAGAGGACGAAGAGGAAGCCTGATCGTGGCGGCTGTCACCATCAGACGTGCCACCGTGGCCGACGCGGAAACCGTGTCGGCCCTGGCCGCGCAGACCTTCACCGAAACCTTCGGGCACCAGTACCCGGAGGCAGACCTGCAGTTCTTCCTGCACGATAGCTATGCCGTCGACAAGCAGAAGGTGATCCTCGGCCACCCGGACTATGCGGTGTGGCTGCTGGAAGTGGATGGCAAGGCCGTCGGCCATGCTGCGGCAGGCCCCTGTGGCTTGCCGCACGCCGACGTCGCCGCTGGCGATGGCGAGTTCAAGCGCCTGTACGTGTTGCGCGAACACCAGAACGGCGGCTGGGGTGCGCGCTTGTTCGAGACCGCGCAGGAATGGCTGCTGCGCGACGGTCCACGGACGTTGTGGATTGGCGTCTGGAGCGAGAATCTCGGCGCGCAGCGGTTCTATGCGCGCTACGGGTTCGAGCGGGTAGGGGACTACGACTTCATCGTCGGCGGTACCCGCGATCACGAGTACATCCTGCGCCGGTCGGCGTAGCGTCTCCCATGCCCACCACCCGCGTCGTCCTGCTCCACGGCCTCTGGATGCCCCGCCTGTCGATGCACTGGCTGGCCCAGCGCCTGCGCGAGGCCGGCTTTGCCCCCGAGTTCTTCGGTTATGCCACCGTCGCCGGCGGCCCGGATGCGGCGATCCCGCGCCTGGCAGACCACCTGCAGCGGGCGCCCGCGCACGTGGTGGCCCACAGCCTCGGTGGCCTGGTCGCGCTGACCACACTGGAGCGCCACCCTGCGGTCCCGGTCGAGCGCGTGGTCTGCCTGGGCTCGCCGCTGTGCGGTAGTGCCGCCGCCAGCGGTATCGCGGGCTACGCCTGGACCGCGCCGACGCTGGGCCGGAGCGCCTCCCTGCTGCGCAAGGGCTGCGCGCCCTGGTCGGGCAAGGCCGAAGTGGGGATGGTCGCCGGCCGTACGTCGCTGGGGCTGGGCAAGTACTTCGGCCGCTTCCAGGAAGAGAACGACGGCACGGTGTCCGTGGCCGAAACCCGGCTTGCGGGCCTTGCGGACCACGTCGTGGTCGATACCAGCCACACCGGCCTGGTCTATTCCCGCCGGGTCGCCGGCCTGGTCGCCGGCTTCCTGCGCAACGGCCGCTTCGAGTCCCAAGCCGGGCAATCGTGACCGGCGGCACGTCCTGCCCAATCGAGTAAAATCGCCGCTTCGCCAAAGCAACAGCCTGGAAGAGTTCATGGGTAGAGGTCCCTCGATCGAGGCCCGCAAGAACGCGGTAGACGCGCAGCGCGGCAAGATCTTCACCAAGATCATTCGTGAAATCGGCGTCGCTGCACGCGCCGGTGGCGGTGACCCGTCGGGCAACCCGCGCCTGCGTGCGGCGGTCGACAAGGGCCTGTCGGTGAACATGTCCAAGGACGTGATCGAACGCGCCATCAAGAAGGCCACCGGCGAACTCGAAGGCGTCGTCTACGAGGAGATCCGCTACGAGGGCTATGCCCCCGGCGGTGTCGCCGTCATCGTCGACTGCCTGACCGACAACAAGGTCCGCACCGTCGCCGACGTGCGCCATGCCTTCGGCAAGTTCGGCGGCAACCTCGGCACCGACGGCTCGGTGTCCTTCATGTTCAGGAAGGTCGGCGTGCTGTCCTTCGCCGCCGGTGCCAGCGAAGACCAGGTCACCGAACTGGCGATCGATGCCGGCGCCGACGACGTGGTCGTCTACGACGATGGCGCGATCGACGTGGTCACCAGCCCCGACGCCTTCGCCACCGTCAAGGCGGCGATGGAAGCCGGCGGCCTCAAGGCCGACATCGCCGAAGTGACGATGCGCGCCGACAACGACATCGCCGTCAGCGGCGAGACCGCGCAGCAGGTGGTCAAGCTGCTGCGCTGGCTGGAGGACATGGACGATGTCCAGAGCGTCTACTCCAATGCCGACCTCGGCGAGGATGCCTACGCCTGACGGCGTAAGCTGACCACGTGATCAGAATCCTCGGGATAGACCCCGGTTCCCAGCGCACCGGTGTCGGCGTCATTGACGTCGCCGCCGACGGCCGCTGCACCTTCGTCCATGCGCGCGCGCTGGTCCTGCTCGATGCCGAGGACTTCCCGTCGCGGCTCGGGCTGCTGTGCGAGGGGCTGGAGGCGCTGCTGGACGAGTGGCAGCCGCAGCAGGTCGCGATCGAGACCGTGTTCATGGCCAAGTCGGCGACCTCGGCGCTCAAGCTCGGCCACGCCCGCGGCGCGGCATTGGCCACGGTGGTGCGCAGGCGCATTCCGATCAGCGAGTACGCACCGCGCGTGATCAAGCAGTCGCTGGTCGGTCGCGGTGCGGCCGAGAAGGACCAGGTCCAGCACATGGTGCGGTTGTTGCTGAACCTGCCGGACACCAAATTGCAGGCCGACGCCGCCGATGCACTGGCGGTCGCATTGACCCACGCGCACATGAGCGCGACGGCCGCGCGCACCGGCGTGGCCACCCACCTGTTGCGGAGACGCGGCGCATGATCGGTCGTCTGAAAGGCATCCTCGTCCACAAGCAGCCGCCGTGGCTGGTGGTGGACGTGAACGGCGTCGGCTACGAGCTCGAGGCGCCGATGAGCACCTTCTACGACCTGCCTGACCTCGGCCGTGAAGTCGCGCTGTTCACCCATTACGCGCAGAAGGAAGACAGCGTCTCGCTGTACGGCTTCCTGCGCGAGGGCGAGCGCCGCCTGTTCCGCGACGTGCAGCGGGTGTCCGGCATCGGCGCCAAGATCGCCCTGGCGGTGCTCTCGGGCACTTCGGTGGACGAGTTCGCGCGCCTGGTCCAGTCCGGCGACATCACCGCGCTGACCCGCATCCCCGGCATCGGCAAGAAGACCGCCGAGCGCATGGTCGTGGAGCTGCGCGACCGCGCGGCCGACCTGGCCGGCGCCGGCGTGACCCTGACCGGTAGCGGCGCTGCCGCCGACCCCCAGAGCGAAGCCGTCATTGCCCTGCAACAGCTGGGCTACAAGCCGGCCGAAGCCGTGCGCATGGCGCGCGAAGCGACCGCGGCCGGCGATGACGCCGCCGCCATCATCCGCAAAGCGCTAAAGTCCGCGCTTCGTTGACGCCACGGCGGCCCCGGCCGCCCCGAGCAATCCACTCCATGTCCTCTCCCGCTACCCACTCGACCTCCGCCAATGGCGCGCAGCACGGCCACGGCAAACAGGGGCTGGGCGGCCTTGTCATCGGTGCCATCGGCGTCGTCTTCGGCGACATCGGTACCAGCCCGCTGTACACCCTGAAGGAAGCGTTCTCGCCGCACTTCGGGCTGATCGGCAACCACGACACGGTGCTGGGCATCCTGTCGCTGGTGTTCTGGGCGCTGATGATCGTGGTGACGGTGAAGTACGTGACCATCATCATGCGCGCCGACAACGAGGGCGAGGGCGGCATCATGGCGTTGATGACGCTGGCCCAGCGCACCCTGGCCAAGGGTTCGCGCTCGGCGTACATCATCGGCATCCTCGGAATCTTCGGTGCCTCGCTGTTCTTCGGCGACAGCGTGATCACGCCGGCCATCACCGTGCTCGGCGCGGTCGAGGGCCTGGAGGTCGCCGCACCCGGCCTGCACCGGTTCATCGTGCCGATCGCGGTCGTGATCCTGGTGATGGTGTTCTTCGCCCAGCGCTTCGGCACCGAGAAGGTCGGCCGGATCTTCGGGCCGATCACCACGGTCTGGTTCCTGGCGCTGGCGGCGATCGGCATCCACAACATCATCGAAGCTCCGGAAGTGCTCAAGGCGCTGAACCCGATGTGGGGCGCGCGCTTCTTCGTCGAGCACGGTTCGCACTCGGTGCTGATCCTGGGCGTGGTCGTGCTGGCCGTGACCGGCGGCGAGGCGCTGTACGCCGACATGGGCCACTTCGGTCCGCGGCCGATCCGCTACGCCTGGTACATCCTTGTGCTGCCGTGCCTGATGCTGAACTACCTGGGGCAGGGCGCGTTCGTGCTCGGTCACCCGGAGGCGGTCAAGAACCCGTTCTTCGAGGCCGTGCCGACGTGGGCGCTGTACCCGATGATCGTGCTGGCGACGATGGCCGCGGTGATCGCCTCGCAGGCCGTGATCACCGGTGCCTATTCGGTCGCCCGCCAGGCCATGCAGCTGGGCTACATCCCGCGCATGCAGGTCAAGCACACCTCGCAGTCGACCATCGGCCAGATCTATGTCCCGTACATCAACTGGCTGCTGATGATCGCGGTGCTGGCGGTGGTGCTGATGTTCCGCAGCTCGACCGCACTGGCCACGGCGTACGGCATCTCGGTGTCGGCGACGATGCTGATCGACACCCTGCTGCTGGCGCTGGTCGCGCGCGCGCTGTGGCCGCGCTGGCGCACCTGGGTGCTGCCGCTGTGCCTGCTGTTCTTCGTGGTCGATGTCGGCTTCGTCATCGCCAACGGCGCCAAGTTCTTCGACGGCGCCTGGTTCCCGCTCCTGCTGGGCCTGGTCGTATTCACCCTGCTGCGCACCTGGCGCCGCGGCCGTGAGCTGCTGCATGACGAGGTGCGCAAGGAAGGCATCTCGCTCGACAGCTTCCTGCCCGGCCTGATGCTGGCGCCGCCGGTGCGCGTGCCGGGCACGGCGATCTTCATGACCGCCGACAAGGGCGTGGTGCCGCATGCGCTGCTGCACAACCTCAAGCACAACAAGGTGCTGCACGAGCGCAACGTGTTCCTGACGGTGGAGACGCTCAACGTCCCCTACGCGCCGCGCGACAAGCGCCTGAAGATCCAGGCCATCGGCGACGATTTCTACCGCGTGCTGATCCGCTTCGGCTTCATGGAAGTGCCCGACGTGCCGCTGGCGCTGATGCGCTCGTGCGATGCCGGCGGCACGTACTTCGACCCGATGGACACCACCTACTTCGCCAGCCGCGAGACCGTGGTGGCCAGCCGCCACCGCGGCATGCCGATCTGGCGCGACCGCCTGTTCGCCTTCATGCACCGCAACGCCGCGCCGGCCACGGGATTCTTCCGCATCCCGGGCAACCGCCTGGTGGAGCTGGGGGCGCAGGTCGAGATCTGACCGCCTAGGTCTGCGGAACGGCATCGCGCGCCGGGCCGGGGATTGCCCAGCCCCACGCGCGATGTGAGAACGATCGGACTTTCGCCCTGCGCGCCATGCCTGCGACCCCTGCCCATGCGAACATACGGGCATGAATGACTCCCGCATCATCGCTGCCGGCGCCACCCGCGAGGACGAGGCCATCGAGGCGTCGATCCGGCCCAAGCGGCTGGACGAATACCTCGGCCAGGCGCCGGTGCGCGAGCAGATGAAGATCTACATCGAGGCCGCCAAGGCACGCGGCGAGGCCCTCGACCACGTCCTGATCTTCGGCCCGCCCGGCCTCGGCAAGACCACCCTCAGCCACGTCATCGCCAACGAGCTCGGCGTCGGCCTGCGCCAGACCTCCGGCCCGGTGATCGAGAAGGCCGGCGACCTTGGCCGCGCTGCTGACCAACCTGCAGCCGCACGACGTGCTGTTCGTCGACGAGATCCATCGTCTCTCTCGCCGGCGATCGAGGAAGTGCTCTATCCGGCGATGGAGGACTACCAGATCGACATCATGATCGGCGAGGGCCCCGCGGCCCGCTCGATCAAGCTCGACCTGCCGCCATTCACCCTGATCGGCGCGACCACTCGCGCCGGCCTGCTGACCGCGCCTTTGCGCGACCGCTTCGGCATCGTCCAGCGCCTGGAGTTCTACAGCGCCGAGGAACTGACGAAGATCGTGCGCCGCTCGGCGCAGATCCTCGGCATCGCCTGCGAACCGGAAGGCGCGGCCGAAATCGCCCGCCGCTCGCGCGGCACCCCGCGCATCGCCAATCGCCTGCTGCGCCGCGTGCGCGACTTCGCCCAGGTCCGCGCCGGTGGCGACATCACCCGCGACGTCGCCGATGCGGCGATGGCCATGCTCAAGGTCGACCCGGAGGGTTTCGACGAGCTCGACCGGCGCATGCTCAAGATCATCATCGAATCCTTCGACGGCGGCCCGGTCGGCGTCGAATCGCTGGCCGCGGCGCTGAGCGAGGAGCGCGGCACGCTCGAGGACGTGATCGAGCCGTACCTGATCCAGCAGGGCTACCTCATCCGCACCGCGCGCGGCCGGATGGCCACTCCCAAGGCCTACCGTCACATCGGCCTGAGGCCGAAAGCCAGCAACGGCGGGCTTTTCGAGGAGGCCGGAAGTGACGGTTGATGTGGCGTTCAGTTGGCCGACACGGGTCTACTGGGAAGATACCGACGCTGGCGGCGTGGTCTACCACGCCCAGTACCTGGCGTTCCTCGAACGCGCGCGGACCGAGTGGATGCGTGCGCAGGGGTATGGCCAGGAGCTTTTGCGGATCGAGTACGGGCTGGTGTTCGCCGTGCGCGCCATGCAGCTGGACTTCCTCAAGCCGGCACGGCTGGACGATGCGCTGGCGGTGTCGGTGGGGCTGCAGGAATGCCGCCGTGCCAGCGCCGTTTTCACCCAGTCGATCGCGCGCGGCGGCGACCTGCTGCTGACCGCGCAGGTGCGGGTGGCGGCGCTGGATGCGGACGGATTCCGCCCGCGTCCGATCCCGCCGCCGTTGTACGACCAGCTCAAGGCGCTCGAGCAACCGCAGTAACCCCGATTCTGGCTTCACCCGTTTTCATCGATCGCAGTCCCCCAGTTGCACACAGTCCCGCGTGACGGGCACGGAGAACCAAGCATGACCCCATTGTTGACAGCACTGCAGGCCACCGCGGTGGAGCCCCTGCCGGAAGAGGCCGCCAATGCCGCCAACACAGCGGTGCAGGCGCTGTCGACGGGAGCCGTCGACAACAACAGTCTCAACCTGCTGCAGCTGGTGCTGCACGCCAGCATCCCGGTGCAGCTGGTCATGCTGTTGCTGCTGTTCGGTTCGATCGCATCGTGGGTGATCATCTTCCGCAAGAAGCGCGTGCTCGACCGCGCCGCGCGCGAGGCCGACCAGTTCGAAGAGCGCTTCTGGTCCGGCGCCGAGCTGTCCAAGCTCTACGCCGGCACCACCGAGCGCAACCGCGAGATCGGCGGCCTGGAAGCGATCTTCGAAGCCGGCTTCCGCGAGTTCGGCCGCCTGCGCCAGCGCCGCGGCGCCGACAGCCGCATGCAGCTCGAAGGTGCCCAGCGCGCCATGCGCGCCACCGGCTCGCGCGAGATCGACGGGCTTGAGCACAACCTGGAATTCCTCGCCAACGTCGGTTCGATCAGCCCGTATGTCGGTCTGTTCGGCACGGTGTGGGGCATCATGATTTCGTTCCAGGGCCTGGCCAACATGAAGGAAGCGACCATCGCCACGGTCGCCCCCGGCATCTCCGAGGCGCTGATCGCCACGGCGATGGGCCTGTTCGCCGCGATCCCGGCAGTGTGGGCCTACAACCGCTACGCGACCAAGGTCGAACGCATGTCGGTGCGCTACGACGCGTTCTCCGAAGAGTTCTCCTCGATCCTGCAGCGCCAGGCGAACCTCGACGAGACCTGATGCGATTCCCTCGCAACGTCCCGCACGTCACGTGCGGACCTTCATCGGCCCGCTTCGGGCCGTGAACCACTGATTACGAGAGGAAGGCCATGGCCGGTATCACCGCGCGCCGCCATCGCAAGCGCAAGCTCAAAGCCGAGATCAACGTCGTTCCCTATATCGACGTGATGCTGGTGCTGCTGATCATCTTCATGGTCACCGCACCGCTGTTGAATCTCGGTGTCGACATCGACCTGCCGCAGTCCAATGCCAAGTCGATCCAGGAAAAGAAGGACCCGGTCGTCGTCAGCGTCGATCCCGACGGGCATTACTTCCTCGCCCTGAAGGCAGGCAGCAACGAGGCGGTCACCGCCGAAGCGCTGCAGGCCAAGGTGTCGGCGATCGTCGCGCAGAACCCGGATGTCGCCGTGTTCGTCGCCGGTGACGCCAAGGCCAATTACCAGAGGGTGATGGACGCGCTGGTGCTGTTGCAGAGCGCGAACGTGAAGAAGGTCGGTCTGATGAGTCAACCGGATCAGGCCCAGAGCCAGGCGGGTCGCTGATGCGGGAATCGCGCGCCGACACCGCGCGGGCGATCTGGCAGGCGATAGGGCTGCACGCCCTGCTGTTTGCCCTGATGTTCGTCGGTCTGCTGTGGACCCGTGCTGCGGCACCGGTGTCGGCGGCAGGCTCGCCCGTGACCGCTGAACTGATCGACGCCGACGCATTGTCGCCGGCGATGCAGCGCACGTTGCTCAAGCGTCCCAAGCCGGCCGAGCTGCCCAAGCCGGAACCGGAAGAAGCCGCGCCGCTGCCGCAACCGTTGCCGGAACCACGGCCGGAAGATTCGGTCGCCACGCCGCAGCCGCAGCCGCAGGATTTCATTCCGGTTCCGGACAACGAGAACCAGGAAGCCGTGGTCGACCAGCCCACGCCGATCGCCGCCGAGGAAGACAAGGTCCAGGAAGCCAAGCGCAAGCAGGACCAGGTCGACCTGACCGAGCGGGAGCGCCAGGAGCAGATCGAGAAACAGCGTCGCCTGTCCGAGCAGCAGGACCAGGAGCGCCAGCAGAAGCTGGCCGAGATCCGCCGCAAGCGTGAAGCCGCCGCGCGCGAGGCCGACCTGGCCGAGCAGCGCCTGCGCCAGATCGCCGACGTCCGCTCGCGGCCTTCGCCGGCCGAATCGGCCGGCAGCAGCGATGCCAGCCCGCCGCCGGGCAACAACGGTGCCGATACCGGCTTGCAGGCGCGCTATGCCGCCGCATTGCAGGAAGCGATCCTGAGCAAGTGGACCCGCCCGGAGACGATTCCGGTCGGTTCGCGCTGCACGCTGCTGATCCGGCAATTGCCCGGTGGGCAGGTGATGAGCGCGGAAGTGTCAGAGCCGTGCGCCTACGATGAGCAGGGTCGTCGCTCGATCGAAGCGGCCGTGCGCAAGGCGCAGCCACTGCCGTATGCCGGGTTCGAGAAGGTGTTCGCCCGCGATCTGACCCTGAAGTTCACCGCACAGGATCGTTGAGGCGGGGAGAAAGTGTCTCAAACGGGCGGAAGATGAGGTGTTTTCGCCCTTGGCTTGAACCCACGTTCACCCCGCGCCTGTTAACAATTGCAAAGCTGAATGACCGCATTACTGGAGCACCGATGAACCGACCCGTTGCCTGGCTTGCCTCGCTGCTCGCCCTGCTGCTTCCCGTCGCCGCTTTCGCCCAGCAGGGGCTCGAGATCGACATCGTCGGCGGCAATGCCGCTGCCCTCCCGATCGCCGTGGTGCCGATGCCCTACCAGGGCAGTGGCACAGCGCCGGAAACCGACGTCGCCCAGGTGGTCAGTGCCGACCTGGCGCGCTCCGGGCAGTTCCGGCCGCTGCCGGACAAGGACATCATCGAAAAGCCGACCAAGGGCGGGGAGATCAACTACCCGACCTGGCGCGCGTTGAACCAGGACTTCATCGTCGTCGGCCGCGTGCTCGATGCCGGCGCCGGCAGCTATCGCCTCGAGTACGAGCTGTTCGACGTGGCCAAGCAGCAGCGCCTGCTCGGCTTCGCCCTGACTGCCCGCGCCAACGCGATGCGTGACGTCGCCCACCAGGTGTCCGACGCGGTCTACGAAAAGATCACCGGCATCCGCGGCGCGTTCTTCACCCGCATCGCCTATGTCACCGCGACCGGCACCGGCAAGGGCGCCCAGTACGCGCTGATGGTCGCCGACTCCGACGGCTTCAACCCGCAGACCGTGGTGCGCTCGCCCGAGCCGCTGCTGTCGCCGTCGTGGAGCCCGGACGGTGGCCGCCTGGCCTATGTCAGCTTCGAGGGCGGCAACTCCTCGATCTACATCCAGAACATCACCTCCGGCAGCCGCGAGCTGATCGCCAAGTTCCGTGGCATCAACGGCGCCCCGTCGTTCTCGCCCGACGGCCGTCGCCTGGCCCTGACCCTGTCGCGCAGCGGCAACCCCGAGATCTACGTGATGGACCTGGGCAGCAAGGCGCTGACCCAGCTGACCAACCATTTCAGCATCGACACCGAGCCGAGCTGGAGTGCCGACGGCGGCACCATCTACTTCACTTCCGACCGCGGCGGCCGCCCGCAGATCTACTCGGTTCCGTCCAGCGGCGGCAGTGCCACCCGCGTCACCTTCCAGGGCAGCTACAACGCCAGCGCCAGCATTTCGGCTGACGGCAAGAAGATCGCCACCGCCCAGGGCGCCGGCAATGTCTACCGCATCGCCATGATGGACAGCACCCTCGGGTCTGCGCGCTGGAGCACACTTTCGCCCGGATCCCTGGACGAGTCGCCCAGCTTTGCCCCGAATGGCGCGATGATCCTTTATGCTGCGCGCGAGGGCCGCCGGGGCGTGCTCTATGCCGTTTCGTCCGATGCCCGGGTGCGCCAGCGCCTGGTGCTTGCGGATGGGGACGTGCGTGAGCCGGCTTGGGGGCCATTCCGCTTGCCTCGCTGATTCTGTTGGAGTGCTCCTGACGGAGTGATCCGCAGGACCGGCGAAGCTGCATACGTTTCTTGTTTCACTTTCGCTTGCCCCGTATCTGTCCCTGCTCGAATGACGAGGAAAACCATGAACAACACCGCTCGCATCCTGCTCACCGCCGTGCTCTGCACCGCGGCCGTGGCCTGCTCCAAGAAGGTCAAGGAAACCCCGCCGCCGGCCGAAACGCCGACCACCACCCCGGCTCCGGAAGCTCCGGTCACCTCGGGCGTGTACGGCCCGAACGACCTCGACACCGACGCCTGCCTGCGCCAGCGCGTGGTTTACTTCGACTTCGACCAGGACAGCCTGCGTCCGGAGTTCCAGGCCATCGTCGGCTGCCACGCCAAGTACCTGCGTGACCGTCCGTCCTCGCGCATGACCCTCGAAGGCAATGCCGACGAGCGCGGCAGCCGCGAGTACAACCTCGGCCTCGGCGAGCGCCGCGGCAATGCCGTGTCGTCGGCCGTCCAGGCCAATGGCGGCTCGGGCAGCCAGAGGTCACGGTCACCAGCTACGGCGAAGAGCGTCCGGTCTGCACCGACTCGAACGAAGATTGCTGGGCCAAGAACCGTCGCGTCGAGATCGTGTACACCGCTAAGTAATATCCGGCGATGATGCGCAAGACGTTACTTGCCATGGCGTTCGCGGCGACCCTCGTGGTCGCCGCGCCCGCTGTCGCGCAGCGGGCCAGCCTGGCTGACCGCGTGGCCGTGCTCGAGCAGCAGGCCGCCAACAACCAGGGCAATGTCGACCTGCTCAACCAGGTCAGCCAGCTGCGCAACGAAGTGCAGGCCCTGCGTTCGCAGATCGAAGAACTGCAGCAGCAGAACAACCAGCTGCTGGAAAGCGGCAAGGCCCAGTACCTCGACCTCGACGGCCGCATCAACCGGATCGAGAGCGGCGCAGTTGCTCCTCCGGCCACCGGAACCCCGGCACCGGCAGCGCCGGCCAAGTCGACCAAGCCCGCGGCGCCGTCCGCATCGGTCAAGGACCGCCCACCGGCGGTCTACGGCGACAAGGGCGCGCTGGCCCAGGGCGCAGACGAACGCGCGGCCTACGATGCCGCCTTCAGCGCGCTCAAGAGCGGCAACTACGTCGAGTCCTCGCGCCTGTTCCAGGCCTTCGTCGAGACCTACCCGCAGGGCGCCTACGCGCCGAACGCGCTGTACTGGCTCGGCGAGAGCTACTACGTCACCCAGAATTACGAACTGGCGCAGATCCAGTTCCAGTCCCTGCTGGACCGTTTCCCGACCCACGACAAGGCCCCGGGCGCGATGCTCAAGGTCGGCCTGTCCCAGTTCGGGCTCAAGCAGGTCGAAGCCGCCGAGCGCACGCTGGCCGAGGTTTCGGCGAAGTACCCCGGCTCCGACGCCGCCCGCACCGCCAGCGACCGCCTCAACGCGATCCAGCTCGGCCGCCTGCGCTGAACGGCGTGAAAGGTCGGGTACTGCCCGGCAAGATCCTTTAAAATCGCAGCAATGAACGCACTCCCCGCCGAAGCGGCCGCAGCGTCGCCGGACCGGCTGCGGATCACCGAGATTTTCCTGTCCCTGCAAGGCGAGGCCCGCAGCATCGGCTGGCCGACCGTCTTCGTGCGCCTGACCGGCTGCCCGCTGCGCTGCCAGTACTGCGACACCGCGTATGCCTTCCATGGCGGCGAGTGGCACCAGATCGACGACATCCTCGAGGAAGTCGCCGGCCACGGCGCCCGCCATGTCTGCGTCACCGGTGGCGAACCGCTCTCGCAGAAGCGCTGCATCGGTCTGCTGCAGCGGCTGTGCGACGCCGGCTACGAGGTGTCGCTCGAGACGTCCGGCGCGATCGACATCAGCCAGGTCGACACCCGCGTCTCGCGCATCCTCGACATCAAGACGCCGGGGTCGATGGAGGTGCACCGCAACCTGTGGTCGAACCTGCCGCTGCTCACACCGCACGACCAGGTCAAGTTCGTGATCTGTTCGCGCGAGGACTACGACTGGGCCAAGGGCGTGGTTGCCGAACACGGCCTCACCGCGGTCTGCGACGTACTGTTCTCGCCGAGCTTCACCCAGATCAAGCCCAGCGACCTGGCCGACTGGATCGTCGCCGACAAGCTGCCGGTGCGGTTCCAGCTGCAGTTGCACAAGATCCTGTGGAACGACGAGCCGGGCCGCTGACGGCCGTCCGGTTTCGTTGCGCAGTGACTCCCCAGTGGAAGCCAATCAGATGAAGAACGCTGTTGTCCTGGTATCGGGCGGGATGGACTCCGCCGTGGTCATCGCGATCGCGCGCGAGCAGGGCTTCGCCGTGCACGCGCTGAGCGTGCGCTACGGCCAGCGCCACACCTCCGAACTCGATGCCGCCGACTGCGTGTCGAAGTCGCTCGGCGCGGTCGCGCACAAGACCGTCAATGTCGACCTGCGCAGCATCGGCGGCTCGGCGCTCACCGATGAAACGATCTCGGTGCCGACCGACGACGATGGCCACGCGATCGGCCAGGCTGCGGCCAAGGACGCGATCCCGGTGACCTACGTGCCCGCGCGCAACACGATCATGCTGTCGGTCGCGCTGGGCTGGGCCGAAGTGCTTGGCGCGGCCGACATCTTCTGCGGCGTCAATGCGGTCGACTACTCCGGATACCCGGACTGTCGCCCCGAGTTCATCGCCGCATTCCAGAACCTGGCCAACCTCGCCACCAAGGCGGGCGTGGAAGGCGCCGGCTTGCGCGTTCACGCGCCGCTGCAGTTCATGAGCAAGGCCGACATCGTCCGCGAGGGCCTGCGCCTGGGCGTGGACTTCGCCGAGACCGTCTCCTGCTACAAGGCCGATGATCAGGGCCGCGCCTGCGGCCATTGCGACGCGTGCCGCCTGCGTGCGGAAGGCTTCATCGCGGCCGGCGTGGCCGACCCGACACGTTACGTCTGAACGACGGACGCCGCCGCGGACTGCATCGCAGCGGCGCCGTGCGCTAGAATGCTCGCCCCGGCGCAAGGCCGGGCGCGCCGCCCGCAACCACCGCGAGCGCAGCAAGTTCCAAGTGGGCCGTTAGCTCAGTCGGTAGAGCATCGGACTTTTAATCCGCTGGTCGATGGTTCGAATCCATCACGGCCCACCAATCGCATCAACGCCTTAGACCTCCTGTGTGCCGCGCTTGCCTCCGCGTTTCGCGAGGAGTGGCTGCTGTGTGATCCGTCTGAACAATGACCGCCTGCGGCAGATAGCAGTCGTGGGGTCGAGCGGTACTGATGAGCTGGTGCTAACGTCCGCTTTCGACCCAAATCGGACGTTAAACTCGCGCTTTGCCGCCACGGGTCTGGCAGTGATTCCAACCGATATCCACGAGCATGTACTCGATCTGACGACTGAGCTGGTCAACGCCCAGTTGGCCGGCGACATGCGCGACGTATGGAAGCTCTACGACGCCCTGGTCACTTACAGCGATGCAGTAGCCGCAGAGGGTCGTGACCATCCATTCCTTTGGGAAACGCTTGGGGATTTCACGGCGGATGATCGCAAGGCATTGGTTCATTACGCTCGGGCTCTTGAGTTGGCCGAGAACCTGGCGGCCGCCGACTACAAAGCGTCGATTTGCTTGGCATTAGCGCGCAGACATGCCGAACTCAAGGAGGCCGACACAGCGAGCGCATACGCGTGGCGTGCGGATGCGGCCGCCCGAGAGCTGGACGACCTGGATCTGCGCCGCGAAATTAGTCAGTTCCTGCTGGATCTATGATCGTCGCGCGGGCGAACGTCCGCTTGTGGCCGAAAGCGGACACCGGGGTTACCCGGGTGCCGGGACCGGTGTTAACGTCCGCTTCCGACCCGAAGCGGACGTTAGCGGAATGCGTTCAACAACAATGGTTACGGGTGGCATGAGATTGCTCATCGCGGGCTTACTGCTTTCGCTCCCATGGCAATCCGTTGCCCAGGACTGCACATGCAATGCTGTTACCTCGGGACCACTGGAATGGACGCGCGGCAAGTACCAGGGTTCTACGTACGTCTTCTATGGCACCGTGACCTCCGTCGCTCCGCCGATGCCAGATTCGAACGAGACACGGGACCACCCAACGTTCGTCGTCAACGAAGCCTTCAAAGGGGACTTCAAGGGCGGTGAGGTGCGCGGGGCGGACTGTGGGTCGGGAATCTTTCCGGGTGATAGCGGGATGATCTTCTTGGACGGATACCACCGGATTAAGTCCTGCTCGATTCGCGTCAAAGGCATAACCGAGCAAGACATTCGGAATGCAGTGCGCGAACTGTCCCGCGAGGAAGGCAGTTGGAAACGCCGCCAAACCGGGGAGATGGATTCGCCGTGACGTTGCTGCTCGTCCTGTGATTCCTTGGCGTGTCCGCTTCTGGCCGCAAGCGGACGCTCAGCTAGATCCACCGCTGAGGGCGGTGTTAACGCCCGCATTCGACCCAAAGCGGACAGTCATGCCAACTCGAAGTCTGTCCGCCCAACGAAGACGATTTCACCCAGGCGCCGTGCCTGACGGCGCCGACCGTCAATCAACACGGTTCAACTGCGGAAGTTTCCATTGATCCGACAACACCGCGTCGCTGGGCTGGTACATGCGCAGGATCACATAGAAGTCACCCTCGGGCGCCGGTAGCCAATTGGCGGCATCGGCTCCGGATGGCTTCTGGTGCTGGATCGGAATGGTGAACGAACCATCGGCTGCCTTGTACAGCCCCTGGGTATCGGTTCCTACTTTGTAGCGGTTGATCTCGTTGGCAACGAGCATCTTGTCGCCAGCGTTGTACATCGTCACCGACCAGAAGGCGCCCACCGGCGGGGCCGAGTCGAAGTGAATGGAGTAACGATGCTTGCCGTTGAGTACTTCACCCTTCGCGTCGGTGTAGCGAATCGGGTACATCGCCTCGTGTTCGCCGTTGCCACCCAGGTAGGGGCCCGCCACGACGGCGCGCAAGGAATAGTTGTAGCCAAAGCTGTCCAGCCCGGTCACCCAGTCCCAGCCATTTCGTTTGGAAGCCGTACTGGCCAACGACGCCACTGCCACGGCAGGTGCGTCGGCAAGACCGCGCGCCATGCCAGCACGAACCTGCGGATTCAACTTGGACGGGTCGAAGCCCTTTTCCGTCAGGCCGATGCGCGCGAACTGGCCGAACAATGCCTTGTCCGTCTCCCGGATCGGGTTGTCCTGCACCGCTGCGCCCAGTTCCGTGAAGAAGCCGAACTCATCGCCCTGCACGGACGGCAGTGGTTTGAGAGGCGCGGCGGACTTGATCGCAGCGCCGCTCTTGCCGAAGGCAGACAGTGGAACCAGCTCGAACTGCTTCTGCAACGCCAGTACCGGTTCCACCGCCTCACCCTGGGCGATGCGCAGGCGTCCCCACAGCCAGATCTTGTCGGTGCTCACATCCAGCCGTTTCACGCCGGCCGGAAGCTCCCCCTTCCAACCGGGCGGAACGATGGCATAGCGACCCGCCTGGGTGCCGGTGGTCCGCCGGCCGATGTAGTGCTCGAGCTCCTGGTACATGTCGAAGACGTTCACCACGTAGTAGCGATCGTTCGTATCGGGGACCGTCAAGATGTAGGGTTCGTCCAGCTTGACCACGGCACTCATGTAAAACGTGTCGTTGTTGGACGTCGGCATGTCGTGCGCATCAGGCGTGGCGAGCGACGTGGCCCAACCGATCTGATTGAGTGGCGCCCGATAGCTGGTGTCCGGCTTCGGACTCGGGACCGTCGTGTAGTCACGGGCAACGCGCTCCATGCGCACCAGCGGGTATCCCCAGATGTAGGCCGACACGGCAAGCTGTTATCCGTCGGTCTCCATGCCTTTTGCCACCACTTCAGGCGTCGCCGGCGTGGTGAGAAGCGCATCCGCTCCATCAGCCGGAGCCTTCGGGGTGGAATCGGGACGAGCCTCGGAGGTCGTCGCAGGTGCCGCCGGCGTGGCATCGGCCTCCTTGTCGGATGCGCGATCCATGTCGCTCGGCTGACGATTGCAGGCACCCGTTGAGACCGCCATGAGTATCGCCAACGCAATCAGAGACGTCTTCATTGGTCGCCCGGCTCAATAGAGATGGAGCCCCGACGGTAAGCCGCTGGCGTGAAAAATGCGTCAAGGCCAATCACCGCTTCTGGCCGGTAGCGGCCATTGGGGCACGGCAGAGGCCAGGTCCGATGCTAGGCCTAAAGCGGAATTCGGCCCCCTTGCGCAGCGGCGGATCCTTTGGTTAGTTGGTCTCCATGACTAAGACCTTCAAGCTCCCCGCAGGGGACATCAAGCGCCTGGTTGATGGGTACGGCGGCTGCTACGCCTCGGACAAGATCACAGTCGACGGCTATCCCGTGAGATTCATGTACCGAGAGCATCCTGACCAGGATACCGACAGCGGCTGGTGTGACAGCGGTTGGCGTTTCATGTCGGGCTTCGAGGATGACGAGTACGCCAGCAATGCCGACAACTTCGCCATCTACAGAGTGAATACGATCGCGAACTACGACCCTAGCATCATCCCTTTCCTGGATGCGCCAGTCGGAAGCTCGTTTGAAAAGCCGCTGGCCTCCGAGCGCTTTGTGGAAGTTTCTGGCTGGACGCCTGCAGACTCCTGATGGTCTATGCGATTGACGCCTCTCCGTCGGCTCAATGAGACTGTTGGCGAATTTCCGGTTGTGGACGGTAGCGGTCATCGGGGCTACCTAGGCGTCCGCACCGGTGCTAACGTCCCCAACCATTCATTCTTGGCTTGATTCAGGAGTTGGAGCTTGCATGACACCTCTCGATCGGATCACTGAAAGAGTCAACCGCCTTGGCCATCCGGACGATCCGGAGACACCCAGGCCGCTCGTTACCATCGACGAGTTCTTTGTCGGCAACTCTGAGGTCGGCAGCATCGGTTGCAACCTGCACTCGTCGCCGACACCCGAACAGTTCTACGCCGTGTTCCGATCCATTGCACAACGCCAGGACGTGAAGGATATTCGCGTGCAGATTACGGCGTTTGACGTTCCAGAATGGCCGTTCTCGGACACGGTGTACATCATGACTTCCGCTTCCCCAGAGGAGGTGGCAACCTGGTTCCCATCTGATCTCAAGCCAGATGAAACGTGGAGCGGCTTCCTGGACCAGCCCTATGAGCCGTACGCCGCCCCGGCCGGCGTCGAGCCAGTAGGATGCTGGTGGGACTGATATCGACGACGCACTATTTGACGGTTAAGCCATGTGTCACTACGTAACCGCAGTGCTACCCAAGCATGCCGATCACGACCACCTTGATGGGATTGCCCGCAAACATGGGAGGCAGTTTCGACGACTGTCAAATCCGAGCATCGAGGCTCAGATCGAGCCAGATGAGCAGTACTTCATCACCACGGTCGGACACTGCGACTGCGGGACTCCGCTGGGCGCACTTGCCCAAGGTTCCACAGGCGCTCCGGATTGGCTGGTGCTGGAGCAGCGTCTGCTAAAGAGGGGCTGGAGCAAGGCAAAGGTCGCCCGGTCCATTGCGCAGAAGCAGGACGACTTTCTCACGGCAGCCGCATCTTCAGCATCGACCAATCTGAAGGAAGTCGCTTCCTGGCTGGACTTCATCGGTGCGGTCCTCGGCTCCGGAAGAACGTCGCATCTGGGCCTCTTGCTTCACATGTATAGCGGATCTATCGAAAGCCGCATTGAACTTGCAGGCAGGGAAGTGGTTCGCGCATCCGGGCTCACCGCCGATGTCCTGGGCAACATGAAGGAGGACGTGCTCTACGTATTCCGGCATTAAGGTGGATTGCAGTTGCTCAACCAAGGCGAGCGCCCTCGGCGTCTGTCGACGCTAACGGTCTAGGCCCTGCGCGCTACCAACCACAGCACCAGGAAAACCGGCAAGGGCGAGACCATCATGAGCAGTCCAAGGCCGATGTTGGCACCGCCTCCGGTGTTCATCAGGCCGTCTACGTAGTACCAGGCCCAAAACGCCAGCGATGCCAGCAGGCCGCAGATCCAGGCCTTGTTGACCTGCGTTGCGCCACGCACGGCGACCCAGATTGCGAATGCGGCGAAGGGCGCGAACGCCAGCGCGGTGCGGACCCAGCGCGGCTCGACCTCGGTCCCCATCGTGAAAGGCCGCGACGCCAGTTGGCCAAACAGCCATTCGCCGCCCCAGACCACGGCCAGGGCGTACACGGCCGACCACAACAGCAGCCTGGTAGCGGTGATCAAACCACGCACCCAGCCGGTCAATGGATCTGGAAGGCGATGTTGAAGGGCACCTGCTCGCCGCGGCGAGCCGATGCGCGCATCTGGTACACCTGGATCGTGTACGTGCCGGATGTGGGCAGCTTTCCACTCCAGTTGGAACCCACGCTGCCGCTCCCCAATGCGGTCGACGATCCGGGACGATCGCCCGGAGCGAAGACATTGAAGTTGGCATTGCTGCTTCCGGAAATCTTCACGGTCATCGTCTGGCCGCCCTTGGCCCCGAGCGTGTAATTGACGCTGTCGTACCCGCCGAGGTTGCCCTTGAGCGAAGCGCTGCTGCTGCCCTTGGCGAATGCAACCGGGACCGTCGATACCTTGTCCTGCGCGATCGAAGCGGTCGCGAATGCGATCAGGAAGAAGGCGGAAGTGGCAGTGAGCGGTTTCATATTGGATTCCGGGAGAGTGGGTGGAAAGTCAGTCCTTGCGGAACACGGCGCGACAGCCACCGTCGACCCAGACGCTGTGGCGGGACAGGCCCCATGACACACCTTCGGTGCAGGCGGCCTTGCTGAGCTGCCGGACCACGCGCACTGAGCCAGCGGTGTTCATGTCGCACTCGTTGCGCCCGCCGTGCGTGGACTCGCAGGTTACTTCGCTGGCGCCACCGGACGACTGTCCGCGATAGCTGGTCCGCTGGACGCGATCCTTCTGGCCGGAGGAGTATCCGTTGCCGTAATCGGTCGATGCGCGTTGTGCGTTGTAGGGCTGGTTGTATAGGCCGTCGCGGTAACCACGCTCGAAATCGGCCTCGCTGCCGCTGCTGTTGTCGTGCTGTGCGTCATCGTGATGGTGTGATTTGTGCTCGAGGGCGGCGACGCCAAGAATCGCTATCGCGCCAACGGCAATGGCGGCGGCTGCGTTGCTGCTGCTGTTGCCGCCGCTGGAAGCCTGCTGACCACAGTCGATCGGCCCGGTATTCGTCGCCGACATCACCTTGCCGCCTTCCGAACGGATCACCACGCATTGGTTCTGGCTGTTGTTCCACCAGTACTCGTAGCCCGAGCCGTCCTGGGAGCGTTGCACGTAGCCGCGCTTGAGCAGTTCGCTGCGGCTCCAGCCGATGTCCTGGTAGTTCAGGTCGGCCAACTGGTTGGCGGGAGCCTGCGCGAGCGCGATGGGCGGCACTGCAACTGCAACTGCGACTGCGGCGGCAAGCACCGCGATCTTTCCAATCAATGGGGAAGGCAACGCCATGGACCACCTCCAGACTGCGCCGTGTAATGACGGGTGCTTCTCAAGTCGCCCTGCGTGTCCATGGGGCACTCGGCTCCCCAGGGTGAAACTGAACGCCTTGCCATGGGCGGGGATCGGCCGGTCGACGCTACTTGCGTTGCCGTCATGATCCCGTCAAGTGCAGCGGACCCCGCGCTCGTCCGGCAGCGTGATTAGAATGCGTTCTGGCGCGATCCCGCGGAGACAAGCCCCAGATGGATTCGAGATCCGGTCGTTCGTGGCGAGTCCTGCTTCTGGAGGACGATGAAGCGTTGCGCGAGCACGTCCTGCTTCCTGCGCTGGCGAACTACGGTTTCGACGCCCGCGGCGTCGCATCCATCTCCGGGCTGCAGGAGGCGCTGCGGCAGGAGTCCCCGGACATCCTGATCCTCGATGTAGGCCTTCCGGACGGTGACGGTTTCGAGGTGGCGCGGGAAGTGCGCGTGTCGCATCCGGAAATCGGGATCGTGATGCTGACGGGGCGCGGAGCAACGCCCGATCGGGTGCTTGGGTTGGCGCTGGGTGCCGACGCCTATCTGCCGAAGCCGGTCGAGGTCGACCTTCTGGCGGCGACCCTGCGCAGTCTCGTGCGGCGCCTGAAGACTCCGGACCACGTGGCGACCCCGCCGCCTGCCGACCGGTGGCACATGGATTCCGATGGCTGGTGCCTGGTCTCACCCAAGGGTGCCGCGATCCCGCTCACCAAGACCGAGCGCCGCCTCGTCGCGCGCCTGCTCGAATCGCCAGGACGGCTGGTGCGCCGCGAACATCTGATCGAGGCGCTCACCACCAACGTGTTCGAGTTCGACCCTCACAGGCTGGACGCCCTGATCCATCGCGTGCGCAGGAAAGCCGAGCATTGCGGAGCACCCTTGCCGCTGTCGCTGGTGCACGGCGAGGGCTACGTGTTCAAGGAATAGACGCAAGCGTCGGCGACGTTGCGGCGTTGGCGTGGGGCAAGCGGATGGAGAAAGACGTCCCCTGCCCAGGCTGGCTGGACACCAGGATCTCGCCGCCCAGTACCTTGACCAGGTCATGCACGACCGACAGGCCAAGACCCGTGCCGCCTGCGCCCAGTCGCGTGGTGAAGAACGGCTCGAAGATCCGCGCCGCCACCTCGCTGGTCATGCCCTGGCCGGTATCTGACAGTGTGATTTCCACCATTCCATCGGCCGGTGCTGCATCGACGGTGAATCGGCCGCCCTGCGGCATGGCATCGCGTGCATTGGCGGCGATGTTGAGGATCATCAGATCAAACTCGCTGCGGTCCAGGTACACCGGCAATGGCTCGCTCACGGACGTGGTCAGCACGATCGATGCCGGGAACAGCTGGCGCAGCAGTGGATCCAGATCCTTCAAGGCTTCGCCGGCGTCGAAGACGCGAACGTTCAGCACGTCGCTGCGGCTGAAGCTGAGCAACTTGCGAACCAGGTCACTGCCGCGATCGGCCACCGATTCGACCCGCTCCAGCGCCAATGCGAGCGATGCGCTCCGGCGCGAGGTGTCGGCATCTTCCAGGGCTTCGTGGCGTTGCGATGCGTAGCCTCGCATCAGCGCCAGAAGATTGTTGAAGTCGTGCGCGACGCCGTTGGCCAGGCGTCCGCTTGCTTCCATCTTCTGTGCGTGGATCAGTTGCGATTGCGTTCGCTCGCGCTCGGCCATCTCGTGCTGCAGGCGTTCGCCACGTTCGTTGGACTCCGCCAGGCTTTCGCGCAGGGCATTGATCGTGCGATCGAGGATCGCGGTGATCAGCAGGTAGCTGATGCAAATGCTGGGAATAACCGCCTTCAACCGGTCACTGGTCACGCCGGCCTTGTGGTCGGCCCAGAATCCCAGCGCGAATGCGACGGCGAGCATGCCAAGCACCGACCACAATGCGCGGCGTCCCAGCACCAGGCCTGCAATCACGAGCGGCAACATCGTCGCGGTTGCGTCGTAAAGCGACACGTTCTGGCGCGTGCCAAGACGTGCCATGTCCGTCGCCAGCAGAATCAGTTGCGGTGCGAGGAACAGGACGATGGCCAGCCTGAAACGACCGCGCCGGATCAACCAGATGCTGATCCATGCGAACGCCGTTTCAACCGCCAGCCGCCCCACGAATCCCATGATGTAGGCCTGGTACTGCGGCTGCTGCAGCACCTGCCAGACCCAGGCTGCAGGCTGCAGCACCGCGTACGCCAACAGCAGCAACTGCATGACCGGCGCGTTGCGGCGGTCGACCGCATCGGCGATCGGGGCGGACGTCAGCCAGTGGCGGAATCTCGTGAACACGGGCCACTCCAGGGGCGCGGTGAGGCCACATCGTAGCCGGGATGAGATTTGCGTGAGATCTCGATGAGCCTTGTGAGGGTGCGCCCGGGCGCGCCAGTCCGTACGTTCGACTTCGTCACGGATGTGTCACTCCGTGATGGGGATGCGCCCTGGAGTGGCGCGGAAACACATCGAGCGCGATGACGCGGCGCGGCCTTTCCGGTCGCCGGCTGCTGGGCATCGCTTTGTCCATGAGAACGTACGGGGTCGGAATTGATGAACAGGATTTATCGCCGGGTGTGGAACCATGCAAAGCAGGCATGGGTCGTCACCTCGGAACTGGCGGCAGCGCAGGGGAAGAAGGGTGGGGCGCAGCGGTTGCTGCAGGCAGCGGGCATCGGCATGGTCGCGCTTGGATGCGCACTGCCGGCTTCGGCGCAATCACCGTCGCTACAACTGACCCTGGAACGTGACGGGGACAACTGCATGGTCCGTGCGGCGGACGGCAAGTCCGCTGCGGTCGACTGCGCCCTGTTCGAGCAGGCCAACGCCGCCGGGCCCCAGGCCCTGGCAACCCCGTCGAGCGTAGCCGGCGGCGGCTACTTCCAGGCCGACGGCAACGCCGATGGCAGCGACGATGCCGCTGCCGTGGGCGTGGGCTCCATCGCGGTGGGCGCCGGTGCCGCCAACCAGGGCTTCTCATTCACCGACAGCTGGGGCAACACCACGCAGAGCACCTCCGACGGCGCGGTCGCGGTGGGCGCCTCCGCGGTGACGCAGGGCGAAGGCTCGATGGCGCTGGGTGCCAATGCCCGCAACGAGGGTTGGGTCTACGAAGACGCAGACGGCAACGCTTACGTGGCGACGCCTGACCGTGCGATCGCGGTCGGCAGCGACGCCTTGACGCAGGGCAAGGGCGCCATCGCGGTCGGCGCAGGTGCGAGCACCATTGCGACGGTGACCACCGTCCATTACGACGATGGCGAGGGCACTGTCTACGACTACGACACCGTGTCGATACCGGACAACGCCATCGCAGTGGGTACAAACTCGATGGCAACCGGTGCCAACTCGATCGCGCTCGGTGCCAACGCGACCACGGCGACGTGGTACAGCGACGAAATGCAGATGGCCTTCGCGCCCAACAATGCCATCGCCATCGGCAACTGGTCTTGGGCCGAGGGCAATGCCGCGATGGCGATTGGCGCGTTCAGCGTTGCGTCGTCCAACGCCTCCACCGCGGTGGGCATGGAGTCGTTTGCGCTGGGCATCGGCAGCAGTGCGCTCGGGCAGGGCGCGATGGCGGCAGGTCACGCCAGCCTGGCGGCCGGTCAAACGGCAGAGGCGGGCGGATTCGCCAGCACCGCAGTCGGCGCATCGTCTGTTGCCAACAACGATGGTGCCACCGCGCTCGGCGCGATGAGCACGGCGGCAGGGCAGATGTCGGTCGCGATCGGTGGCCAGGCAGCCGCCGGCGGCGATGCTGCGATCGCCATTGGCGGCCAGACCCTGGCGGTCGGCCAGGAGACCGTCGCGATCGGCATGAACTCCGGCGCCGGCCTGGGTGATTACGGGATCGTCATCGGCTCGACGTCGCTCGCGCTGGGCAACGGCACCATTGGTATCGGCAAGAATGTGCTGGCCAATGGCAACTACGCCGTCGCCAGTGGCTACAACGCTGCGGCCGCGGGTGAAGGCGCGATCGCGATCGGTGGTTCCGAATGGACCGACGCGAATGCCGATGGCATGCCTGCGATCGGCGAGGCCACTTTTGCCAACGGCAACAACGCCGTTGCCTTGGGTGGCCTGTCGGGTGCGGACGGAGAGGGTGCCACCGCGTTGGGTGGACAGGCGCGTGCCTTGACGGCATTCGCTACCGCGGTCGGCGCAGGCAGCCTCGCCGAAGGCGATTCGGCCACCGCTACGGGCACCAACGCTGTCGCGCATGGCGCGCAGAGCAGCGCATTGGGTGCCAACACCTGGGCCGACGGGCAGTACAGCGTGGCGGTCGGCAGCGGCAGCTTTGCCGCAGGTGACGGCGCGGCGGCGATCGGTGCGGGCGCCAATGCCATAGGCGCCTACAGTCTGGCCAGCGGTTACGGCACGCTTGCCGAGGGCGACTCGTCCACCGCGGTTGGTGGTGCGCTGTACGACGAGACCAGTGGCGACATCCTCACCACGTCCGCCATCGGCCACAACAGCAGTGCCTTCGGTGCGGGCGCGACGGCCAACGGTCTGAACTCGACGGCGCTCGGCACTCATGCCAGCGCGGACGCTGACGACAGCGTCGCGATCGGCCATGGCTCCTATGCGGGTCGTGCGAGCGTGGTCTCGATCGGCAGCGCGGGCGCCGAACGCCAGATCATCAACGTCGCCGACGGCGTGGAATCGACCGACGCGGTCAACAAGGGCCAGCTGGATGCCATCGTCGTCAATGTCGGCGGCATCGTTGGTGCGCAGCTGGATACGGTGGCGACCGCACTGGGTGGCGGCGCGGCCGTGAGCACCCAAGGCATCACTGCGCCGAGCTTCTCCTTCATGGGCGGCAGCTACGGCAACGTTGGCGCGACCTTCAACGCCATCGACGCGGCGTTCGCCGGTCTGAACAATCGCGTGACCTCGCTGGAATCGGCTGTCGTGAACCCGGCACCGCCCGCCGGCGGCGCGCCGAACGGGGCTGGCAACGGCCTGGCCATCGGCACCGGCTCCAATGCCGCCGACGCCAACGACACCGCCATCGGCAATGGCGCCAACGTGGGTGCCGCCAATGGCACTGCGCTGGGTAACAACGCCATCGTCGATGCCAGCGCCGAGAACGCCGTTGCTGTCGGCGCCGACAGCCACGCCAGCGCCAGCGATTCGGTCGCGTTGGGCGAGGGCTCGGTTGCCGACCAGGCCAACACCGTGTCGGTCGGCAATGCCACGCAGCAGCGTCGCGTGACCAATGTCGCCGCCGGCACGGCCGCCACTGACGCCGCAAACGTGCAGCAGGTGCAGGCCGGGGATGCCGCCACGCTGGCCTCAGCCAATGCCTACACCGACACAACCGCGACGCAGACGTTGACCCGTGCCAATGCCTACACCGACAGCAAGCTGCAGTCGTGGAACGACAGCTTCGACGACCTGCGCAACGACCTCGGCTACCGCCTGAAAAAGCAGGACGAGCGCATCGACCGCCAGGGCGCGATGAGCAGCGCGATGATGAACATGGCGATCAATGCCGCCAACTCGCGCAGCCCGCGCGGCCGCGTCGCGGTCGGCGCCGGCTGGCAGAACGGTGAAAGCGCGCTGTCGGTCGGCTACTCCAAGGCCATCGGTGAGCGTGCCTCGATGAGCATCGGCGGCGCCTTCAGCAGCGACGACAGCTCGGCCGGTGTCGGCTTCGGTATCGACCTCTAAGACCTGGCGGAACGGCCGGCCTGGCACCAATGCCAGGTCGGTTCGTTCGATCGCCTCCATGCAATCGAATCATCTTGCGCAGGACAGGAAATGAACAACAAGACCCTCAAGCGAAGCCTCGGCGTCAGCACCATCGCCGCCGCCATTGCCGGTATCGTCGCTGCGTACGCAGCCGAAGGCGGCTCCATGGCCGCACCGGCCGTCGTGGCCACCGGCGCCACGGCCTTGAACGCGTCCGTCACGGCGGGAACGCCCGCGCGACAGTACGGCGCGATCCCGGCCAAGTCGGCGGCACAGCCCGCCTTTGATCGGTTCATCGTCAAGTACCGTAACGGCAGCGCGCAGGCGCGAAATGCCAGCTCGATGATCAGCAGCCTCAACGCAACCGCGGTTCGCGCCGGTCTGCCCGGCCAGAGTCGCGGCATCGGGACGCTGCAGCACATGAGGCGCACCGCGATTGGCGCCGGCCTGGTCCGCATGTCGCGAGCCCTGGACAGGCCGCAGGCGGAATCCTTCATGGCCGCGCTTCGCGCCGATCCGAACGTCGAGTTCGTCCAGCCGGACTACATCAAGCAGCGACTCGACGTGGTGCCGAACGATACGCACTTCAGCCGCCTGCAGTGGGACTTCACCCATCCCACCGCCGGCATTCACGCGCCGGCAGCGTGGGACAGCACGGCAGGCGAAGGCGTGATCGTCGCGGTCCTCGATACCGGCTACCTCGACCACGCCGACCTCAACGCCAACATCGTGCCGGGCTACGACTTCATCGACGACGTGGAAGTCGCCAACGACGGTGATGGCCGCGATGCGGACGCGCATGATGCTGGCGACTGGCAATCGGATGCAGACCGAAGCTCCTTCCACGGCACCCACGTGGCGGGCACCGTGGCCGCGGTGACCAACAACAACCTTGGCGTGGCCGGCGTTGCGTACAACGCCAAGGTACAGCCGGTGCGGGTGCTCGGTCGCGGCGGTGGCTACACGTCGGACATCGCCGACGCCATCGTCTGGGCGTCCGGTGGCCATGTGGACGGCGTGCCTGACAACCCGACCCCCGCCGAAGTGATCAACATGAGCCTGGGCGGCCAGGGACTGTGCAGCCAGGATCCGATGACGCAGGCGGCCATCGACAGCGCCGTCAGCCGCGGCGTCACGGTGGTGGTGGCGGCGGGCAATGACACCGCCGATGCGTCGTTCTTCAGTCCTGCCAGCTGCAAGCATGTGATCACCGTCGGCGCGAGCGGGATCGACGGTGGCAAGGCCTGGTTCTCCAACTATGGCGGCGCCGTGGCCATCAGCGCGCCAGGCGGCAATGCCACGTCCGTCTCGTCGCCGGACAATGCATGGATCTGGTCGCTCGGAAACCGCGGCACGCACGAACCGCTGCCCAGCCCGGAAGGCGACGCCTACGTCGGCATGATTGGTACCTCGATGGCCAGCCCGCATGTGGCCGGCATCGTCGCGCTGATGCAGTCGGCGGCCGTCGCCGCGGGCAACTCGCCGCTGACGCCTGATCAGGTGCGCACGGTGCTGCGCCGCACGGCGCGTCCGTTCACAGTCGTGCCGCCGAGCGCCACGCCGGTCGGCGCCGGCATCGCCGATGCGGCGGCCGCCGTGGCCGCGTCCAAGGTGCCGGTCACCATCGAGCCCTCGCAAGCGCTGGTGAACCGCCAGGTCCTCACGGGTCAATCGGGCGCTGCCGGAGGGTCAAAGATGTACGCCATCGACGTCCCGGCGGGAACCAGTGCACTGAGCCTGCGCACCTATGGCGGCACCGGCGATGTGGCCCTGTATGCGGCCTACCAGGATCAGCCGACGATCGTGTTCTACGACAAGGTGTCCAGGAAGCTTGGCAACAGCGAAACCATCACCTTCACCAGCCCGCTGCCCGGCACCTACTACCTGCGCGTCGTGGGCGAGAAGGCCTTTGGCAACGTTTCGGTAGTGGCGACCTACTGACGCTGGAAATCCCGTGAAGCGCAAGGACGCGCTTCCCGCGAGCACATGACGAGGCAGTCGACGATCAGCGTCAGCGCACGTCCAGACCGCCCGGCGCGGTACGATGCCACAGGCTCCCATCGAGCGCTCGCGCACATGGATCGCATCGAAGCAATGAAGATCTTCATTGCCGCACTGGACGAAGGCAGCCTGGCCGGTGCCAGTCGCAGGACGGGCCGCTCGCCTGCAGCGGTGAGCCGCGCCGTCGCCTCGCTGGAGGCGCATGTGGGCGTGCCGCTGCTGCACCGGACGACGCGGTCGATCAAGCTCAGCGAAGCAGGCGAGCGCTACGCCACCGCATGCCGCAAGGTGCTTGCCGATCTGGAAGAGGCCGACCGGCAGGCGGCCGGCGAACGCTCGGTTCCGCGAGGGACGCTGACGATCACTTCGACCGTCTTCGTCGGCGCGGAAATTCTTCGCCCGATCGTCGATGCGTTCATCGACGAGTACCCTACGGTCAGCGTTCGGATGCACCTGCTGGAGCGGCCGGTAAATCTGATCGACGAAGGCATGGACCTGGCATTGCGCATCTCGCACCTGGCCGACTCCACGCTGGTTGCCCAGCGCGTCGGCGAGGCGCGTCGTGTCGTGGTCGCCTCACCGCGTTATCTGTCGACGCATCCGCGCATCGCCGAGCCGGCGGACCTTGCAAAGCATTCGATCATTGCGATGGCGCACATGGGGCTGGATGCCTGGAGCTTTCCGCCACCGGAAGGATCATCGATTGCCCGTTCGGTTTCATTCACGCCGCGACTGGTGGTCAACAACGTGCGTGCCGCCATCGCATCGGCGGTGGAAGGCCACGGCGTCGTCCGCTTGCTGTCGTATCACGTGGCGACGGAGATCGAGCAGGGCGACCTGCAGATCCTCCTGGAGGACTCGGAGCCGGCGCCGTTGCCTGTCCACCTGGTCTCGCCCTATGGACGTTTGGCCGTGCCGAAGGTGCGGGCATTCGTCGACTTCGCCCTGCCGCGGCTGCGGGCGAGCTTCGCCCGGCTGACCGCATAGCGCCGCGGCGATTCTTCCGCGCAGTGCAAGAGTGTCTGCCGGAGGGCGGCGATTCGCAAACAGCACCCGTGCTCCTAGATTGAGGTTCGTCGGCGGCCAAGCACTTTCCGGCTCCGATCCTCCCTCACATCCAAGAGTACAGACACCATGAGCAGTTCAAGCAAAGTCGTTATCGTCACCGGCGCGTCGCAAGGCATCGGTGCCGGTGTGGTCCAGGCGTTCCGCGACCGCGGTTATCGCGTCGTCGCCAACTCGCGCAACATCAAGCCGTCGAACGATCCCGATATCCTGACGGTGGCCGGCGACATCGCCGAGCGCGAAGTCGCCGAGCGGATCGTCCGCGAAGGCCTGGCCAAGTTCGGTCGCATCGACACGCTGGTCAACAACGCCGGCATCTTCAACGCCAAGCCGTTCACGCAGTACACGCAGGACGACTACGCCAACGCCATCGCGGTCAACGTCGGCGGCTTCTTCAACATCACCCAGCTCGCCGTCGCCGAGATGGAGAAGCAGGGTTCGGGCCACGTGGTCACCATCACCACCAGCCTGGTCGACCACGCCATCGACGGCGTGCCGTCGGTGCTCGCCTCGCTGACCAAGGGCGGCCTCAACGCGGCCACCAGGTCGCTTGCCATCGAGTACGCCAAGCGTGGCGTCCGCGTCAACGCGGTTTCGCCTGGCGTGATCAAGACCCCGATGCATGCGGCCGAAACCCACGAGTGGCTGTCGGCGCTGCACCCGGTCGGTCGCATGGGCGACATCGGCGATGTCGTGCAGGCGGTGCTCTATCTCGATGCGGCCACGTTCGTGACCGGTGAGATCCTGCACGTCGACGGTGGCCAGAGCGCCGGTCACTGAAGCAAAGTCTCGCGTCTGGCGGCCGGCGATCGGCCGCCGGATGTTCACAGCATGTGGCGGCCACGAGGCCGCCCAGGAGGTATTCGATGAACAAGGGTTACTGGATCATCGCGTGGAAATCGATCACCGATGCCGCCGCGGTGGAGCGCTATATCGCACCCGGCACCGACGCGATCCTTGCCCATGGAGGGCGCATCCTGGCGGCAGGCGTCCCGGCCAGGGCGTACGAAGAAGGCTTGTCGTCCCGGCTGGTGCTGGTCGAGTTCGACAGCCTGCAGTTGGCGGTATCGGCCTACGAAAGCGCCGACTACCAGGCCTCACTCACCCATCTGGTTGGCGCCGCGGAGCGCGATGTGCGCATCGTCGAGGGCGCCGGTTAACGCACTGAGCCTCAGCGGAACGACGCGCGGATCTCCTCGACGGTCCGCTTGCGGTCCTGCAGGTGCGGGTAGTGGCCGATGCCGGGCAGCACGGTGAGTTCGACATTGGCCTTCGCGCTGAACTCCGTGGCCATGGCCTGGTTGATGTAGAGGTCCTTCTCGCCCCAGACCACCTTCACCGGCGTCCTGAGGCGGGCAAGATTCGACTCGAAGTAGTGCTGGTCCCGGGTGAAGTGGGAGTAGTAGTGGGCGAAAGCATCCACCGACGTCATGTCGCCCTGGTTCCATCCGCGCGCCATGTCGTCGCGGAACTCCGGCGAGATCCCGTACCGCGCGTCGTCGGGGAGGCCCCGGTGGAAGGTATTGGCCAGGATTTCGTCGCGATGGTCGTTCATGTACGCCCGGGTCGGCTCCGCCGCCGGGCCGCCCTTGAGGTTCTGCAGGCTCTCGTACATGTACTGGGGCCTGTCGAACGGCGCGAAGTCGCCGACGATGATCGTCCGCGCGATGTCAGGCTGTTCAAGGGCCAGCAACAGCGCCGGCAGCGCGCCGATGTCGGTGGCGTAGATCGTCAGGTTCGAACGGTCGATGCCCGCCTTGTCGATGTACTGCTTGAGGACTTGTGCATAGTCCGCGGGGGCATAGGAGAACCTGTCGGCCGCCGGACGGGAGGAAAGTCCGTAGCCCGGCCAGTCGAAGGCATGCACTTCGTAGTCGTCGCCCAGGTCGATGGCGATTTCCTTCCAGGCGTACACGGTCTCCGGGAAGCCGTGCAACAGGAGCACGGTTCCCTTCGCTGCCGCGTTGTGCACGACCAGGTTGCGCAACGTCATGCCCCCGTCGATCTCGACGGCTCCGATGTCGGCTTTCCGCTCCGGCGTGCCGGGGTCATGGGCACAGCCGGACGCAATCAGGGTGCTGGTCATGAGAACGCTCCCGATCAGGTTCTTCAAGGACGGCTTGAACACGTCTGTTGCCTCGGTAGTGGCTACGGGGATCAGCCGATCGACCTGCGCCTGCAGGCGCGGGCCGACCAGCAGGATCGCCGGAATGACGATCAGGTAGCCAATGCCCCATGAGCGCAGCCACGTCGCGGCGAAGTTCTCGGTGAAGCCGAGATTGAGAGCGAGAAGGGCGAAGGAAATGATGCCCGTGGTGACTACGCCCATCGAAAGGGCAAAGGCGATCTTGCGTTTGAGGTGGGTGTTCATGGTGTGATCCTGGGTTTAGATACCGAACGGTATATTCGTGGTCAAAAAAAATCAGGTGAGAGCGACGATCGAGCGTTCCACCGCCGACATGACGAGCTTGCTGTACTTGCTGTTGCCGGTCAGGCGGGACAGCATGATGGAACCTTCGATCGTGGCGATCAGCGTTACCGCGGTCTGCTCCGCATCGATGTCCTTGCGGAATTCACCGTCGGCGATGCCTGCCTCGATGACTGCGACCAGATGCTTCTTCCAGCCCAGGAAAGCCGTCTTGGCTTTCTCCCTGAGGGCAGGGTGGGTGTCGTCGGCTTCGATGGCGGTATTGAGCAGGGGGGCAGCCGCCCTCGGGAAAGCCGCTGGGCAGCCTGGTGTAGGCACCGGCAATGGCCAGCAGCCGGTCCTTGTTGGACGCGTGCTTTTCCATGTGCGCGCGAACCGCCGCCTGCGCCTGCGCCCAGTTGTGTTCGAAGGCGGCCAGGGCCACTTCTTCCTTGTTGGCGAAGTTGCCGTAGATGCTGCCCTTGGTCAGCCCGGTGGCCGCTTCCATGTCGGCCAGGGAGGTGCCGGCATAACCCTTCACGTTGAAGACCGGGGCGGTCTTCTCGACGATCAGGTTGCGGGTTCTTTGCGCCTTGTTCATGGCGGCGAAAATATACCGATCGGTATTGGCTGTCAACCCCAGCCAGCCACAGCGCCGGCAGCCCGTTCAGGGGGCGCCGGAGCAGTTCGTTGCGTCACCAGCCGTACTTCACCCCGATCTGGCCATTGACCTGGTCGTAGCCGCCTTCGCCCCATTCCCCGCCGAGCTGCATCCACAGGTTCCAGCCGTCGCCGAGGATGCCCTGCAGGCCGGCGTTGACCGCGTAGCGGTCCTCCGGGACCCCGGAGGCCACCGACACCGCATTGAATGCGAGCGCCCCGCTGTCGCCGTGCCACCAGTTGATCTCGACAAACGGTTGCAGGCCCGCGGTCAGCTCGCGCGGCTGATAGGCGCGCAGTCCGACCCGGCCCAGTGTCTGGCTGTCGTCCAGCGAGTGCACCACGGTGCCGCTGTCCTCGATGACCGGGTCGGCGCTGTAGTCGCTGTAGATGACCTGCACCTGGGGCTCGATGACCAGGCGCGAACCGACGGCCAGGGCATGGCCGTACTCGAGCGACACTGCCCAGCTGCTCGAGTCGTAGTTGACGTCGGGCAAGCCATCGCTGCGGATGCGGTTGTCGAACCAGCCGTACTGCGCCCAGGCATCGAGATAAGCGCCAAGCAGATTGTCGTCGTTGGCGAACCAGGTGGCGTAGAAGCCGGCCAGCGTGCCCTCGGTGTCGCCCTTCGCGCGCGCCGGGTTGAACGACGCGCTGGCCCGCGTGTCCGATCTCGCATGGGCGAGCATGCCGCCCAGATGCAGTCGATCGCTCTCGCCCAACAGGCCCCATTGCGCCAGCTCGGCACCGGCCTGCAGCAGCGAGCTGTCACCTTCCAGGTCGATCGATCCGTCGCCTGCGCCGAACTCGATGTTGCCGCCGCGAACGCGCACCCATGCCGAGCCGAGCAATCCATCCTTGTCGCTGGCTGCCTGTGCGTACTGCGCCTCGCCCAGGCGCTCATGCATCGTGTGCACCAGCGAAGCTGCCGTCGCGTGCCGGTTGCCGAGGTACGCGCCCACTTCCGGGCGGAAGATCGGCACGAGCACTTCCGGTGCGGTGTTGCGCAGATACCAGTCGCCGTCGGCCGGATTGACCACTCCGCCCTGGAACAACAGGTATTCGTGCGGGCCGACCACCACGCGCTGTTCCAGCACGAAGGCGCCAGGCGCGGAACGCGCCGCGTCCGCCACCTGCACCAGCATGATTCCGTCGCCATTGGTGAATGCGCCAGCTCCACCGACCGGTTGCAGTGCGATGGTGGTTGCGCCGCCTGCAAGCTCGACAGATCCCGCGACCAGACGGTCGGCCTGCGCCGCCGTGCCGCCCTGGTCAAGCACGGCTTCCAACGCCAGGCGACCACCATCGGAGACGTAGCTGCCGGATACATTGAGGCGGTCGACCGCCACGCCGTTCACCATCGTCACCGTGCCGCTGTTGCGCAACGGCCCTTGCACGTTGAACTCGGCATCGGGCTGGGTCGCCAGTGCGGCCAGTGCATTGCCGACACCGAGCGTGCCGCGATTGTCGACGCTGCCCAGCACGGTGCCATAGCCACCAAACGACGCGGCGGCAGCAACGACGACATTGCCGCCACCGCTCAGGCGCGCTTGCAGGTGCTGGCTGTCGCCCACCACCAGCGTGCCCGAGGTGACCAGCGTGTCGCCGCTGTAGGCGGTATCGCCATTGAGGATCAATGCTCCGTTGCCGGTCTTCGTGAGGTTGCCGCCGCCAGCGAAGGTGCCAGTGAGTTTGTTGCGACTGGTCACTTCGATGGTGCCGCCGGTGCTGCCGAGGGTGAAGGGGCGGGCGCTGTCGAACGCCGCCGACAGCAGCAGCGTCCCGCCATCGAGCGTGACGCCTCCGGTGGCATCGCCCAGTTGCGGGTCGGCGCCGACGCTCAGCACGCCGGCCTCGACCACGGTTCCGCCCGAGTAGCTGTTGGCGCCGGTCAGCGTGATCGTGCCCGGTCCGAGAATGCGCACGCCGCCCTCGCCGCTGATGGCATTGGCGATGGACGCGCTTCCATCGCGGTCGATGGCCAGCGTGCCGTGATTGACGATGTCGCCGATCACGCTGCCGGACGTACCGCCGGTACCCAGTTGCAGCGTGCCGGTAGCTATCGTGGTGCCACCGGTGTAGGTGTTGTCGCCCCCAAGCATCAACGTGCCGGTGCCGGCCTGGGTCAACGAACCACTGCCGCTGACGATGCCGCCGAACGCGACGGCGTCGCTGCGGTTGACCACCACCGCGCCGTTGTTTGTCACGTCGCCCGGGACGCTGCCGCCGGCACCGCCGTTACCAATCTGCAAGGTTCCCGAGGCAATCGTGGTTGCGCCCAGATAGTTGCTGTCGCGCGCGAGAATCAGCGTGCCGGTGCCCGTCTTGGTCAAGGAACCCGGGCCAATCACCGGCTCGGCGAAGGTCGCGGTGAAGCCCTGCGTGTCGACCGTGCCGCCAAGTTCGCCGAGGGTGACCGTGCGCGCCAGATCGAAGCCCGCGCCGAACTGGAACGTGCCGCCGCCCAGTTCCACGCCGGCACCCGGTGCGCCCAGGTTGCCATCGCTGCCGGCCTGCAGCACGCCGTTTCCGAGGAACGTGCCGCCCTGATAGTTGTTGCTCCCAGCCAGCACCAGCGTGCCTGTGCCGACCTTGCTGAGCACGCCGGGGCCATCGATGACACCCGACAACGTCGATGAAGCGGAGCCTTCGGTCGCGATGCTGCCGCCGTCGGCGCCAATGGTGATCGCGCGCGCACTGCCGAAACTGCCAGTGGTGATCAGCATCGCCGAGTTGAGCGCCACCGCGCCGGTGGGGTCTCCGAGGTTGGCATCGCTCGCGACTTGCACCGCGCCACTGTTGATCGACGTGCCGCCGCTGTACGTGCTGCTACCACCCAGTACGAGCAACCCCGGACCATTCTTGACCAGCCGCGCCGGCCCACCCGAGCCATCGACGATGGCGGCGTCGACGGTAGCCGTGACCAGCGTATCGACCTGGATCACGGTTTCCGGTTCGCCGGCCAGGGTGAACCCTGCGCCTTCAATGGTGTAGCCGCCGCTGCGGAACTGCATGCCCTGCAGGGCGATGTCCTCGCCCATCGTGACGGTGCCCGCGGCGCCCTGGAACACGGCAAAGCCGCTTTGCCATGGCGCGTTGACCACGCCATCCACACCGGTCCATGTCGTGGGTGCGGCGGTCCAGGTGCCGTCGCCGCCATCGACGGCGCCGTTGGGCGCGGTGTTGGCGCCGTCCCAGAATTGCAGCGCGAAGCCACCGGACTGCGCCAGCAGGTTGACCTGTCCGGCCGTGCTGGTGTCGACCGCAAAATCACCGGGCACGAACCGCGTCGGCAACGACGTGCCGATATCCAGGCCGTTGTCGACGAGCGTGCCGCCGTAGTTGATCAGGCGATACACGCCGGGCGACATGCCGCCCATGTTGAACAGGTTGAGCGTGCCGTCGAGGGTGAGATTGCCCACCACCTCGACCAGGTCGTTCTGGCTGCCGCCGACGACTCCGGGCAAACCCAGTTCGTAGTCCAGCAGCGCGCCGGCATCGAGTTGCAGCGAATCCATCCGCAGCGTGCCTGGGCTGGTGCCTGGGGTGAGGTGTGCACCGGTGGCCAGGGACGTTTGGGCCGCACCGGTGCCGGCGCCGAGCGTGCCCACACCGCCGAGGGTCGCGCCGGCAGCCACCGAGACGTCACCCGGGAGTGCCCCGTTCACGAGCAGCCGGCCAGCATCGACCGAGGACGTGGAGAAAGGGTGGGTATCGGCGAGCGTTAGCGTGCCCGTGCCTTGCTTGATCAGAATCTCGAAGGCAGGCAGCGGGCCCAGGACGGCGTTGCCGGCGATGTTAGCCAGGATCGTATCGATTCCAGCGCCGCCGTTGATGGTGGTGCCGGCGGAGGCGGTCAACCCGTCCATGACGACGAACGTATCGTCGCCGCCTTGCAGGTTCGCCACAGCGTCGACCAGCCCGTTGCCGATGACGGTTTCGGCACCGCTGGAGCCAAGGAGGGCAGAAGGCGCGCCGATGCCGCGGAACGTACCGTTGATCTCGAGCGTGGCGCCTGTCAGGAGATTGGCGATGCCGGTAGCCAGCGTGCGTGCTGGGGCAATGGCGAGCGTTCCTTCGTCGATCGTGGTTTCCGAGCTGGAGCCGATCAGGATCACGTCGGTATCGAGCAGCACCCGGCTGGGGCCGGTCTGTATCAACTTCTCGAAGTTGAGGATCTTGTGCGTGATCGTCGAATCCTGGCTGCGATCGAAGATGAACGTGTCGACGCCAGTTGCGCCATCGACACCTCCCGTGCCGCTGGCGCCGCTCGTGTCGACCAGGCTGGAAGTGCCTGCCGAGGTGAAGGTGTCGACGCCGTTGTTGAATCTCACCACCGATCCGGACACTGCCAATCCGCGCATCAAACCGGAATTGACGATGCTGACGCTGGTGCCGAGAGGCGCCTGGAAGGCTCTGTTGGATCTGCCCTCGATCAAGCCCTCATTGATGATCGTGCCCCAATTGGACTGCACGCCGAACGTGCCTGAGATGACCCCGGAGGCGAGATTCTGGAGGCTGCCAGGGCCACGGCCGCCAATGCCCACGGCGACACCGTCCGCAGCGCGGATCACGCCTCCATTGATGAGCGAGCTTTCCGTTTGCGATGCGTTGATTGCGTAACCGGAGCCGGTCGCTTCGATCGTGCCGTTGTTGATGATCGCGGCCTGACTGATGGAGGGGTTGGAAAGCACGGTGATGGGGGCGCTCGCCGACCGCAGGGTCGCACCCGGCTGGATTTCAATCGTCACCCCGGTGGCGGCGACACTGCTCGAGCCGACGATGATGGGCACCGTGAACGGGTCAGGTGGCGCCGAAGTGCAGGTGATGCGATCGCCTGTTGTCGTCGGTTGGCCGGTCTGGACGTGACCACGACACCGCCCTGCGTGACATTCACGCATGAAGCGTTGGCGGTGCCCGACACAAGGGCGGCAGCGCAGGCGAGGGCGAGGATGCTCAGGCGCGGCGCCACGACGCTTCGATGCGTCACGCGGCGAACCCTCGGAGCATCACGGACAGGGCATTCCATTTGCATCGATGCGCACTCCCCAGTCGAGTGGGAGCCAACGTCGGGAACATCGCGCAGGGCGAAACCGCTTTCCCAACGACGAAGCATCGGCTTGGTGGCGTGGCGTGACTGTGAAATTCACATCACGCTCGACCGCAGTTTTCTCCAGCGTTTCAGCCGTGAAACGTGGCGGCCCCTCTCTTCTTCACATTCATTGCTGCAGCACTGGCCTGAGGCCGTCCCGGTCGCGTTCTGCCGGCGCGTTCGGAAACAGCATCGCGATCGCGGCCGCTGCCAGGCCCACGGCCATCGACCCGACGTACAGCCACGTGTAGCTGCCGAAGCGATCAAACAGCCAGCCGCCCATCAGCGGGCCGGTCGCCATGCCGAGACTGGAGAGCATGTTCATCGCGCCCAGTACGGTGCCGAGGATCGCGGGACTGAATGCATCGCGCGCCAACGATGCATACAGCGGCATCGTGCCGCCGTAGGCCATGCCAAAGACGATCGCCACGGCGTAGAAACCGTCGATCTGGCTGACCTTGAGATACGTCACCGCGGCGAAAGCCTGGACCAGCAACCCGACCACCAGCACCGGCTTGGCGCCGATGCGATCGGCGAGGGTGCCGCACAGCAAGCGACCGCCGAGGCCGGCCGCACCTTCCATGCTGTAGATGGTGACGGCGGCGGTGACGCTGAGACCGCATCCGACCGCATAGCTGACAGTGTGGAAGATCGGGCCGGAATGCGCGGCACAGCAGGCAAAGAAGGCCAGTGCCAGCACGAGGAACGGTCGCGAGCGCAGCGCCTGCGCGGCAGTCATCTGCTGCGTGGGTGCGGCGACTGCGTGGCCCGTGATGGTGGGTGCGGCGCGGACGAACCACACCGCCGGCAGTGTCAGTGCCCATGCCACGATGCCGACGATCAACAACGTCTCGCGCCAGTCGTAGTGGCTGATCAGCCATGCCACGAGCGGCGACATCGTCATCGGCGCCACGCCCACGCCGGCCGATACCAGCGAGATGGCGAGGTTGCGATGCCGGTCGAAGGACGCCGCGGTGGCGGCAATCACCGGCGCGAAGAAGCTCGACGTCGCCAGGCCCAGCAACACGCCGTAGGCAAGCTGGAACTGCAGCAGGCTGCCGGCGAGACTGGCCAGGACGCATGACAGGCCCAGCAACAGCGACCCGGCCAGAACCACGATCCTCGGTCCGAAGCGGTCGCTGAGCATGCCCCAGCCAAAGCTGCCGAAGGCGCCACTGATGAAGGCCAGGGTCATGGCGCTGGACAGACCGGCGCGCGACCAGCCGGTCGCAGCGCCCATCGGCGCCAGCAGCACCGCCAGGGAGAAGATCGTGCCGATCGCGACGCAGCCCAGCAGCGCACCGGCGGCGACGAGCGTCCAGTTGCGGTCCATGGCCTGAGGAGCGGCGGGGCTGGATCCTTTCATGCGGAAATCTCCCACGGCAGATACCAGGGAGACGAACCAGGGCAGCGTGAATCGACATCGGGCCCAGTAGGGACGTGCGCGGCGCCCGGTCGGACGATCAGGTCCCCGGGTTCTTCGCCACCACGATGATCCCGCGCGCGTGCAGGCTGGCCAGGTCGTCGCGCGCGATCTCGATGTCCTTGCTCATGTCGTAACGGATCCCGTTGGCGACGGCGCTCTCCAGGTCGCGGTAGGCGCGGCGCTTGCTGGCAGAGCTGTCCATGGCCGGATGCGCCATGACCCGGTCAGGGAAGACTTCTTCCACGCGCATCAGTCCGTACAACGCAGGCGCCTCGGTGGACCCGTGCAGCGCATTGATGCGTGCCAAGTAGATGTCCCCGGGGCTGGGGTCATCAAGGCAGCGGCGAGTGCGGTTCTCGAAACTGCAAACGAAGATCATCGCCGATGCCGTGGCCAGTGCCACGATGGCGATCGCCACCTTGTACGTCATGTTGCTCATGCGTTCCTTCCCTCGCGCCGGGCGTGACGCGTGGACGCAATTCTGGCGAGCGAGCAGGCGTGATCACATAGGAACTGCCTCAATCGATACGCGTGTCGGCACACCGATCCGGTGAACGACGACTGACGTTGCGCATGCACTTGAGAATCGCCTGATGGAAACAGGCCCGGCGCGCCACCTACGCTGTCGCGCCTGCGCTTGCAGGTCGCAGCGCATGCCTGCGCATGCATGCCTGTGCACATCAACAACACCAGTGGCGCGAGCGCCGGGAGAGATTGCATGATCAAACGATTGTCCGCCGAGTTCATCGGCACGTTCTGGCTGGTGCTCGGGGGCTGCGGAAGCGCCGTGCTCGCCGCCCATTTCGGCGGCGACGGCAATCCGCTGGGTATCGGACTGCTCGGTGTGTCGCTGGCGTTCGGTCTGACGGTATTGACCGGCGCGTATGCGCTGGGCCACATCTCCGGTGGTCACTTCAACCCGGCGGTCAGCGTCGGCCTGTTCGCGGCCGGACGGTTCCCGGCCCGCGATGTGCTGCCCTATGCGGTGGTGCAGGTGCTCGGTGCGATTGCCGCCGCCTGGGTCATCCAGCGCATCGCAACTGGAAGCGCGCAAGTGGTGATCGATCTCAATGCGCCGGGTGCATTCGCCAGCAATGGTTATGGCGCACTCTCGCCCGGTGGCTTCGACATGGCGTCGGCGATGCTGTGCGAAGTGGTGCTGACGGCGATGTTCCTGATCGTGATCCTCGGTGCCACCGACGGCCGCGCGCCGGCCGGCTTCGCTCCGATCGCGATCGGACTGGCGCTGACGCTGATCCACCTGATCAGCATCCCGGTGACCAATACCTCGGTCAACCCGGCGCGCTCGACCGGCATGGCGCTGTTTGCCGGCAGCGGCGCGATGAGCCAGCTGTGGCTGTTCTGGCTGGCTCCGATCGCGGGTGGCGTGCTGGGCGGCCTCGTCCACCGCGGTATCAAGAGTTGAAGCCAGGGTCCCCACGCACGCACGTCGTCGTGCGTGGGGACTTCCGGTTCACGAGCCCGGCGGCTGCTCGGCCAGGCTCGGCACGGCGTTGCTGCTGGTGGCAAAGCGCGGCAATTCGTCGCGGGTATCGAACCAGGGCAAGCGCGACTGCGTCCACACGTGGTCGTCGATGTGCACGCGCGCGGGCTCATCGAGACTGCCGATAGACACCTGCACGCGGTCTGCCAGGACGTCCTCTCGCATGCCCAGCGTGCTTCCGCAGATGGCGCAGAACGCGCGTTGCGCGAACTGCGATGAACGAAACCAGCTCGGCTTCGCGCCGGTCCACTGGAACGATTCGGCGGGGAAGTGGACGAATGCCAGCGCCGGTGCGCCGGAATGGCGCCGGCACGTCTGGCAGTGGCAGATCACGCCACGCAACGGCTCGGCGCTGGCGCGGTAGCGGACGGCGCCGCACAGGCAGCCGCCGACGATCGAATCGTCCATGGTTCCTCCGCAATGGGGATGTGGAGCGGTTATACGCCGGCGCGCGTGGGGCCGGCGTTGCCGTCAGGGCGCGCTGTCGAACAGGTGTTGCAGCACGGCCTCGCCGTAACGGTCGAGCTTGCTCGCGCCGATGCCGGGGATGCGGCCGAGTTCATCCAGATCGTCGGGCGCAGCTTCGGCGATCGCGCGCAACGTGCTGTCGTGGAAGATCACGTAGGCCGGGACGTTCTGCTCGCGTGCCATCGCCGCACGCCAGTGGCGCAGCGCGTCGAAGCGCAGCTGCGAATCGACGTCCAGTTCGATCATCTGCACGGTGGTCCCACCGCGCGACTTGCGTCCGCGTGCCGGCTTGGGCGCCTCGTGGCGGAAACGCAGTTCGCGTTCGCCGCGCAACACCGGGCCGCTGGCCGCGGTCAGGCGCAGGGCGCCGTGGTGCTCGACGTCGGCTTCGAGCAGGCCGTTGGCGACCAGCTGGCGGAACACGCCACGCCACTGGCGCTCGTCGAGGTCGTTGCCGATCGCGAAGGTGCTCACGCGTTCGTGGCCCCATTGCCGCACCTTCTCGGTGTCGGCGCCGCGCAGCACGTCGATGACGTGGCCGGCGCCGAAACGCTGGCCGGTGCGGTACACGCACGACAGTGCCTTGCGCGCGGCCTGCGTGCCGTCCCAGCTGCTGGGCGGTTCCAGGCAGTTGTCGCAGTTGCCGCAGGCGCCCGGATGCGGTTCGCCGAACCAGCCCAGCAGTGCCTGGCGACGGCACTGGGTGGATTCGCAGTAGCCAAGCAGGGCGTCGAGCTTGCCCAGCTCCAGGCGCTTGCGATCCTCACCGGCCTCGCCCTGCTGGATCATCGTGCGCAGGTTGACCATGTCGCCCAGGCCGTAGCTCAGCCACAGTTCGGCCGGTTCGCCGTCGCGGCCGGCGCGGCCGGTTTCCTGGTAGTAGCCCTCGATCGACTTGGGCAGGTCGACGTGGGCGACGAAGCGCACGTCGGGCTTGTCGATGCCCATGCCGAAGGCGATCGTCGCCACCATCACCACGCCGTCTTCCTGCAGGAAGCGGCGCTGGTTGCCCGCGCGCACCTGCGCGTCCATGCCGGCGTGGTAGGGCAGGGCCTTGATGCCGGCGGCCTGCAGCTGCTCGGCGACGCTCTCCACGCGCTTGCGCGAGAAGGCATAGACGATGCCGCTCTCGCCGCGATGGCCGGACAGGAAGTCCAGCAGCTGGCGCACGCCGGCGCCGTCCTTGTGGACGACGCGGTAGCGAAGATTGGGGCGGTCGAAGGAGCTGACGAACTGGCGTGCGTCCTCCAGCGCCAGGCGCTCGGCGATCTCGCGCCGGGTCGGCGCGTCGGCGGTGGCGGTCAGGGCAATGCGCGGGATCTCGGGCCAGCGCTCGTGCAGGACGGTGAGCTGGCGGTATTCCGGGCGGAAGTCATGGCCCCACTGCGATACGCAGTGCGCCTCGTCGATGGCGAACAGGCCGATCCGGGCGCGCTCGAGCAGCGACAGGAAGCGGCCGGTGAGCAGGCGCTCCGGGGCCACGTAGAGCAGGTCGAGCTCGCCGGCCAGCAGCTGGCGTTCGACGTCGGCGGCGGTGGCCGCATCCAGGGTGGAGTTCAGGTAGGCCGCGCGCACGCCGAGCTGGCGCAGCGCCTCGACCTGGTCCTGCATCAGCGCGATCAGCGGCGAGACGACCAGGCCGCAGCCGTCGCGCAGCAGCGCCGGGAGCTGGTAGCACAGGGATTTGCCGCCGCCGGTGGGCATCAGCACCAGGGCGTCGCCGCCGCTGGTGACGTGTTCGACGATCTGCGCCTGTTCGCCGCGGAAAGCAGGGTGGCCGAAAATTCGGCGGAGCAGATCGAGTGCGGAGTCGGACATGCGCCTAGTTTAGCGGGCGCGGGAGGGCGGCCAGTCGGAGAACCCCTCTTCCGCACGCGGAAGAGGGGCCAGGAGGGGTCATTCGAGCAGCGAGCGCAGCATCCAGGCGTACTTCTCGTGGGTCTGCAGGCGCTGGGTCATCAGGTCGACCGTCGGGTCGTCGCCGGCGTCATCGGCCAGCTTGAGCACCTTGCGCGCGGTGCGGGCCACGGCTTCATTGCCGACGGTGAGCTGGCGGACCATCTCGCGCCAGTCCAGCGACTCGGTCAGGCCCGGCTCCTCGGGAATCGAGCTCAGGCGGATGAATTCGGCGTACGAACCGGGGGCGTTGAAGCCCAGGGCGCGGATGCGCTCGGCGGTCTCGTCCAGCGCGTTCCACTGCTCGGTGTACTGGCCCTCGAACATCAGGTGCAGGCTGTTGAACATCGGCCCGGTGATGTTCCAGTGGAAATTGTGGGTCTTCAGGTACAGCGTGAAGCTGTCGGAGAGGAAGCGCGACAGGCCCTCGGCAATCTTCTTGCGATCGCCCGCGCTGATCCCGATATCGATGGCCGAGGGGCTTGCCACGGTCTTGGCCGAGTCCTTGGAGGGGGTCCTGGACTTGGCGGATTTCTGTTTAGCCACTGTTTTTCTCCCTGCGCTGAGGTTTGCGGGCGACAATAAGCGCTGCCGATCGCAATGTGGTTGGTTTTTGGCTTGCAGTTTGATCGATGAAATCAATGGACCCGGCGCAGTCTAGACAGCCCGATGTCAGTAACGCGTTACGCCAGGCCCGGCGCGCCATCGATGGTGCGCTGAGTCGCGACCGTGGGCGACTGCAAGGGTTGTGGTCGCGCTGGAGCGGGAAGCCGGCGGACGAACGCGCACGCGAGGCCTTTGCCCAGGCGCTGAGCGCATCGGTCGCGCAGCGCCAGGCACGGGCCGCGGCGCTGCCGCAGGCGCCGGTCGATCCGTCCTTGCCGATCGCGGCCGAAGCCGAACGCATCGTCGAGCTGATCCGCAAACACCAGGTGATCGTCATCGCCGGCGAGACCGGCTCGGGAAAGACCACCCAGTTGCCGAAGCTGTGCCTGGCGGCCGGGCGTGGTGCCGCCGGCATGATCGGCTGCACCCAGCCGCGCCGGATCGCCGCGCGCGCCGTGGCGCGGCGCGTGGCCGAGGAGCTGCAGACCCAGCTCGGTGGCGCGGTCGGTTACCAGGTGCGCTTCACCGAAAATGTCGGTGAGCAGACCGCGGTCAAGTTCATGACCGACGGCATCCTGCTGGCCGAGATCCAGTCCGATCGCTGGCTGTCGCGCTACGACACCATCCTAATCGACGAGGCGCACGAGCGCAGCCTCAACATCGACTTCCTGCTGGGCTACCTCAAGCAGCTGCTGCAGCGTCGCCCGGACCTGAAGGTCATCGTCACCTCGGCGACGATCGACACCGAGCGCTTCGCCCAGCATTTCGGCGATGCGCCGGTGGTCAATGTCGAAGGCCGCGGCTATCCGGTGTCGGTGCGCTACCGCCCGCTCGGCGAAGGCGAGGACGACGGCGAGCAGGGGCGCGACGGGGGCAGCCGCGACCGCAGCGTCAACGACGGCATCGTCGCCGCCTGCGATGAAATCACCCGCGAGGATCCGCGCGGCGACGTGCTGATCTTCCTGTCCGGCGAGCGCGAGATCCGCGACGCCCACCAGGCACTGGAGCGCCGCAAGTACCGCGAAACCGAAGTGCTGCCGCTGTATGCGCGGTTGTCGGTGCGCGACCAGGATCGCGTCTTCAATCCCGGTCCCAAGCGTCGGATCGTGCTGGCCACCAACGTCGCCGAAACTTCGCTGACGGTGCCGCGCATCCGCTACGTCGTCGATCCCGGCCTGGCCCGCGTCAAGCGCTACAGCCCGCGCGGCAAGCTCGACCGGTTGCACATCGAGCCGATCAGCCAGGCCAGTGCCGACCAGCGCAAGGGCCGCTGCGGACGCATCAGCGAAGGCACCTGCTATCGCCTGTACTCCGAAGCCGACTTCCTGTCGCGGGCGCGCTACACCGATCCGGAAATCCGTCGTGCCGCGCTGGCCGGCGTGATCCTGCGGATGTTGTCGCTGGGGCTGGGCAACATCGAGGATTTCCCGTTCCTGGAGCCGCCGGATCCGCGCGCGGTCGCCGACGGCTGGCAGCAACTGGGCGAGCTGGGCGCGGTCGACGAGTCACGCAAGCTCACGCCCACCGGCAAGCTGATGTCGCGCCTGCCGGTCGACGTGAAGCTGGCGCGCATGCTGGTCGCCGCCAACCAGCACGGCGTGCTGCGCGAGATGCTGGTGATCGCCTCGTTCCTGGGCATCCAGGACCCGCGCGAGCGCCCGGCCGACCAGCGCGCCGCTGCCGACAATGCCCATGCCCAGTTCGCCGATCCCAAGTCGGAGTTCGTCGGCATCCTCAAGTTGTGGGAGGCCTACCAGTCGGCGCACGAAGAACTCACCCAGTCGAAGTTGCGTGGCTGGTGCGAGAAGCACTTCGTCGGCTTCCTGCGCATGCGCGAGTGGCGCGAGCTGCACCGCCAACTCAGGCTGATGGGCGATGAGCTGGACTGGAACAGCGAGCCGCGTGCCGGCGAGTTCGACCAGGCGGTGTACACGACGCTGCACCGTGCGCTGTTGGCCGGCCTGCCGACGCAGATCGGCTTCCGCAGCGAGCGTGGCCAGTACGACGGCCCGCGCGGTCGCAAGTTCCAGTTGTTCCCCGGTTCGCCGCTGGCGAAGAAGCCGCCGCCGTGGGTGTTGTCGGCGACGCTGCTCGACACCGAGCGCGTGTGGTCGCTGACCAACGCCGGGATCGAGCCGGATTGGGTCATTGCCGAGCTGCCGCATCTGCTGGCGCGTCGCCAGCACGATCCGCGCTGGGCGCGATCGCAGGGTCGCGTGGTCGGCAGCGAGCAGATCAGCCTGTTCGGCCTGGTGCTGGCGCCCAAGCGGCCGGTGCACTATGGCGCGCTGTTCCCGGAAGAGAGCCGCGTCATCTTCGCCCGCGACGCGCTGGTCACCGGCGAGATCAATACCCGCAGTGCGTTCCTGGCGCGCAACCTGGCCACGCTGGCCAAGGCCCGCGACGAGGAAGCCAAGCAGCGCCGCAGTGGCCTGGTCGTCGAAGAAGAATGGATGGCGCAGTGGTACCTCGACCGCCTGCCGTCGCACGTGCACAACGCGCAGGCGCTCGATGCCTGGTACGGCAAGCTGCCGCCAGCGGAGAAGGCCGCGCTGGAATGGTCGTTGGCCGACCTGATGGTGGTCGACGAAAGCGACGCGCAGCGCTTCCCGCCGTACCTGGCGCTTGGCAATGCGCGACTGGCGGTGAAGTACCGGTTCGAACCCGGTGCCAGCGACGATGGCATGACACTCGCCGTGCCGCTGCACCTGCTCAACGCGCTCGATCCGGTGCGCTTGTCCTGGCTGGCGCCGGGCTTCGTCGCCGACAAGGCGGCGGCGCTGATCAAGTCACTGCCCAAGACCCTGCGCCGCAACTTCGTGCCGGCGCCGGATTTCGCCCGGGCGTTTTTCGAGGCGCATCCGCAGGCCAGCGCCGACAGCATCACCGGTGAGCTGTCGCGTTTCCTGTCGAAGCTCGGTGGCGTCGCGGTTGTGGCACTCGACTTCGATGAGGCGGCGCTTGAGCCGCACCTGCGCATGAACCTGCAGCTGATCGAAGGCGGCGGCAAGGGCGAGAGTCGCAACGTCCTGGCCGAATCGCGCGACCTCGACGACCTTCGTCGCCGTTTCGGCGAACGCGCGGCCGCGGCCTTCGCGGCCCGCGCCGCCGACGGCCTGGCGCAGCAGGGCCTGACGACGTTCCCCGATTCGCCGATCCCGGTCTCGGTGGCAGGCGCGGGCGGTGTCCCCGCGTACCCGGCGTTGCATGACGATGGCGAGAGCGTGTCGCTGCGCGTGCATGCCGAAGCCGAAGTGGCCAGGCGTGAGCACCCGCGTGGTGTGCGCAGGCTGTTGGCGATCGCACTGGCCGACAAGCTCAAGCAGGCGCGCAAGCAATTGCCGGTCACGCCGAAAACCGGATTGTTGTACGCCGCCATCGAGTCGGCGGCACCGCGTAACGATGGCCTGAAGGAAGGCGATCGTCTGCGCCTGGATCTGGTCGACGGCGCGTTTGCCTCGCTGGCCGCCGATGGTGCGGGCGCAGGGCTATTCGACATCCGCGATTCCGGCGCATTCGCCGCGCGCCGCGATGCCATCGCAAAGCAACTGTTCGCCGACGCGATGGAACGCCTGCGCCAGGCCGAGACCATCCTGGGCGCCGTCGCCGAAGCACGCGCCAAGCTGGAGTCGCCGCTGATGGGCTGGGCCAGCGGCAACCTCGACGACATGCGCGCGCACCTGGCGTCGTTGACGCCGCCGGGCTTCCTGCGCAACGTTCCAGCGCAGGCATTGCGCGAATATCCGCGCTACCTGAAGGCGTTGGCCCTGCGTGGTGAACGCGCGTTGCGCGATCCGGTCCGCGACCAGGCGCGGATGCTCGAGATCAAGCCGTTTGCCGACGCGCTGGCCAGGGCCGTGGAAGAGGGCGCGGGCGACCAGCCCGAGTGGCAGGCGCTGCGCTGGGACCTGGAGGAGCTGCGCGTGTCGCTGTTCGCCCAGGAACTGGGCGCGCGCGGCGGCGTGTCGCCAAAGAAGCTTGCGCAGCGGCTGTCGCAGCTGCGCCGCTGACTAGTCGGCCCGCTGCACCTTCATGCGCGGTGTCTGCCCGTCCATCTGCAGGTACCAGGCGCCCATGAAGCCCGGCGTCAGGGTGACCTTCGGGTTGGTTACCGGCTTGCCCAGGTAGAGGTTGCCCTCGACAACGCGCCAGCGCTGGCCGTTGTCGAGCAGCACGGTATCGCCGCGCGACCAGCTGCGTACATCGCCCTGCACGCTCGCCATGACCGGGCCGGCGGCGGTGCGCTTCTCGCGCCGGCCGACGTCATCGGCGGCGCGCTCGGCCACGGCGGCTTCCAACGCCGCGCCCTGCTCCTGGCTCAGCAGCCGGTTGAGCAGGGCCAGTTGTTCGGGTGACAGCGTGTCGAGGCCGGTGGCGCGCATCTGTTCGGCATTCAGCCGCTGCTCCAGCGCAACGTAATCCTGTGCCGCGCGCGCAGATGCGGGCGACATCGAAGCAGCAACGAAAACGGCAACGCAGGCGAGCAACAGGCGCATGGACGATTCCTTTGCGTGGTGGCTACTGGGTGGCGGTTACTTGACGCGCTGCACCTTGGCGCGCGCGTTGAAGCCCTCGATCGACAGATACCAGGCAGAACCAATCACGCTGGGCGTGATCTTGACCTTGGGGTTGGCGTCCTTGACGCCGGTAAGCGAGACATCGTCGATCTGCTGCCACACCTGGCCATTGTCGAGCGTGAAGCTGCGGCCCTTGCCGAAGCCGGTGAAGTTGCCGGTGATCGTGCCGTCGACCGGTTCGCGCGACGTGGCCAGGAACAGGCCGCGGCGGTCTTCGTCGCCGCCGGACTGCTTTGCGGTTTCGGCAGCCTTGGCGGTTTCGACCTTGAGCTTGCCATCGAGCCAGTCGTTGAGGTTGGCCAGCTGCTCGGGACTCAGGCGGTCCAGGCCGGCGGCCTTGAACTGCTCGTAGCTCATCTGCTGCTCGATCTTCTGCTGGGCGAACGACGCTCCGGCCAGGGGCAGCAGTGCCGCCAGCGCGAGCAGGCGGAGCGAGGCGTTGCGGAGCGTGCTTTTGAAGGGCGTGGGACGGGGGCGGGTCAAACGCATGCGCTGTTCCTCCAGACGGTTGCCCGCTAGTGTAGACCGCGTCGTCCACGATCGTTCCACGCCACGCCCCCCGCCATGGTCACCGAGATTCCACAGCTTGCCGCCGTGCTGGCGCATCCGGTTGCCGCCGGCATCGCCGCGCCACTGCGCAAGGCGATGGAGCAGGCGGCCGCCGCGCCCTCGGCGCTGGACGACGCCGACGATCCGCCCCAGGTCGTGGCGAGCATGCTCGAGGCGCTGGTGCTGCTCGGCGCTGATGGCGACACCGCTGCGGCGGCGATCCTGCACACGTATCCGGGCTGGCGGGCCGCACTGGGCCCGGTCGAGCGCGATTTCCCGGCAGTCGCGCCCCTGATCGAAGGCCAGCGCGCCGCCGCGCAGGTCTGGGCGCTGCATGCCGAGCGCCATGGCCAGGCCGGCAATGAAGGCCTGCGACGGCTGCTGCTGGCCATCGTCCGCGACCTGCGCGTGGTTCCTATCCTGCTGGCGCGCCAGCTGGCGCGCATGCGCCACGCCGAACCGTTGCCGGACGAGCAACGTCGCGAGCTCGCGCTGCTCACCCGCGACATCCAGGCGCCATTGGCCAACCGGCTGGGCATCTGGCAGCTGAAGTGGGAGCTGGAGGATCTCGCGTTCCGCTACCTGGAACCGCAGACCTACCAGCAGATCGCGCGCCTGCTCGACGAGAAGCGCACCGATCGCGAACGCTACATCGAACAGGTCAAGGGCACGCTGCGCGAGGCGATGGCGGCACAGGGCGTCGTCGCCGAGATTGCCGGCCGGCCCAAGCACATCTACAGCATCTGGAAGAAGATGCAGCGCAAGAACGTGCCGATCGGCGAGCTCTACGACCTGCGCGCGGTGCGCGTGCTGGTCGACAGCCTCGCCGACTGCTACGCCGCGCTCGGCGTCGTCCATGCGACCTGGGCGCCGATCCCGAGCGAGTTCGACGACTACATCGCCCGACCCAAGCGCAACGACTACCGCTCGCTGCACACCGCCGTGGTCGGGCCGGAAGGCAAGACCCTGGAGGTGCAGATCCGCACGCACGACATGCACCGCCAGGCCGAACTCGGCGTGGCAGCGCACTGGAAGTACAAGGAAGTCGGCAGCCACAGCGCCGACGCCGCCTTCGACCGCAAGATCGCCTGGATGCGGCGCCTGCTGGAAGCCTCGGGCGAAGGCGGGCGCGAGGACGGATCGCTGTCGGGCGAGTTCGACACCGAGCTGGTCGAGGACCGCATCTACGTGCTGACGCCAAAGGGCGAGGTGATCGATCTCCCCACCGGCGCGACGCCGCTCGATTTCGCCTATCACGTCCACACCGAGGTCGGCCACCGCTGCCGCGGCGCCAAGGTCGACGGCCGCATCGTCCCGCTCGACCACAAGCTGCGTACCGGCGACCGCGTCGAGATCATGACCGCCAAGACCGGCGAACCCCGTCGCGACTGGCTGATCGCGGCCAACGGCTTCCTCGCCAGCAGCCGCTCTCGCGACAAGGTGCGGGCCTGGTTCCACAAACTCGATCGTGCCCGCAACGAGAGCGCCGGCAAGGACCTGCTCGACAAGGAACTGCGTCGCCTCGGCCTGCTCGGCGCCGACCTCGCCCCGGCCCGCGAGAAGTTCAACCTTGCCAGCGACGGCGAGGTTTACGTGCAGGTGGCCTTGGGCGATATCGGCCCGCACCAGGTCGGCCGCGCGCTGCTCGAGCACGAACGTGCCGCGTCCGCAGCTGCCGCCGCCGCGGCCACGCCCACCGGCACCGTCACTACGCCGACACTGCCGCGACGCGTCCCGCGTAGGACCACCGACTTCACCGTCGAGGGTGTCGGCAATCTGCTGGTGCAACTGGCGCGCTGCTGCCAGCCGCTGCCGGGCGAGCCGATCGTCGGCTACCTCACCCGTGGCCGCGGCGTCACCGTCCACCGCCCCGATTGCACCGCTTTCCAGCGCCTGGCGGCGTCGCAGCCGCAGCGCGTGCTGCCGGTGGAGTGGGGGCGCGCAGGCAGCGGTTACGAGGTCGATATCGAAGTGCTCGCGCTCGACCGCAAATGGCTGCTCAAGGAAGTGACCAACCTGATCGCCCAGGGCAATGCGCACGTGCTGAGCATCAGCAGCGATGTCGAGCGCAATGGTGCCCGGGTGCGTCTGCGCCTGCGCCTGCGCGTGGGCGATTACGGCCAGCTGTCGACGCTGCTCGGCAAACTGGCGTCGCTGCCCGGGGTGGAGCATGCGCAGCGACGCTGAACGCCGTGCATCGCCCTCCACATCCCCTCACCGACATGACGCTATGCTTGGCGGGTGACATCAGCTACGCCACATGAACCGGGGAAATTGAGCGCCAACGGCGCCGACGGCGACGTCGACGGCGGTGACGGCCGCTCTGCGGGTCGTGACCGGGTAGAGCCGCAATCGCCGCGCTGGAACGACTGGCAATGGGGCGAAGACGACGACCGCAGCGGTCGCTGGGCCGATGACACGGCAAGGCGCATCCGTTGGCGCGGCTGGGGCATCGGCGTCATGGCCCTGGTCTCGGTGGCGCTGCTGTTGCTGCTGCTGCGGCAACCGCTGTCGAACTGGCTGTGGCCGGATACGCGCGCACAACAATTGCAGGCCGACGCCGCCAGCGCCCTGCAACAGGGGCAGCTGACCTCGGCCGACGGGCGTGGTGCGCGCGAGCTGTATGCGGCCGCGCTCGCGCTCGATCCGGATCGCAGCGAGGCGCGCCAGGGCATGGCCAAGGTTGGCCAGCAGGCGCTGGTGCAGGCCGAGCGCGCGCTGGAGAAGCGCGACTACGCGCAGGCCCATCGCTCGATCGCGCTCGCGCGCGAGCTGGCGGTTCCGCGTGCCCGCGTCGATGCGCTGGAGCAGCGCGTGCGCGAACGCGAGGTCGGCGATTCGGGCGTAGACAAACTGCTCGCCCAGGCCGCTGCCGCGCGCAAGGCCGGGCTGCTCGATGGCAGCGACAATGCCGCGCTGCCGCTGTACCAGCGCGTGCTGGCACTGGAGCCGAAACGGACCGAGGCCCTGGAAGGCCGCGAAGACACCCTCGCCGACCTGCTGCAACAGGCGCAGACCTCACTGGCGCGCGGCGAACTGGCCGAAGCCTCGGAGCGGATTCGACGCGTGCAGGCCGCCGACCCAGGGCACGTCGATCTGCCCGATGCATTGGCCGGACTCAACCGCGCCGCCGAGCAGGGCCGTAGCCGTGCCGATGCCGAACTCCGCCGTGGCCGCCTCGACGAGGCGCTCGAGGGATACCGTGCGGTTCTGGCGACGATGCCCGACGATGAGCGGGCACAGCGCGGCATTGCCGCGGTTGCCAACGCCTACGCCGGGCGCAGCCAGCGCTATGCCGGCGATTTCCGTTTCAGCGATGCCGAGAAGGAACTGGCGCAGGCGCGCCGCATCGACGCCAATGCACCGGGCGTCGCGGCTGCCGAACAGCGTCTGGTGCAGGCGCGGCAGTCGCAGCAGCGCTACGGCCAGAAGGTGCCGACCGCAGAACGCCAGCGCCGCCTCGACCAGTTGCTGGCAGATGCCGCCCAGGCCGAATCGCGCGGCGACCTGCTGACGCCGCCGGGCGACAGTGCATTCGACAAATTGCGCGCGGCGCAATCGATGGCGCCGCAGGATCCGGCGGTGCGCTCGGCCATGAAGCGCCTGTTGCCGGCGGCGCAGCGCTGCTTCGAATCCGAACTGCGCGGCAACCGTCTCAGCCGTGCGCGTGAATGCCTGGATGCGCGCGCCGTGCTCGAGGGCGATGGCCCGGCGGTGCGCGACGCGCGGCGGCGCCTGGCGCAGCGCTGGATCGCCGTCGGCGACGAACGCCTTGGCGCGGGCGAACTGAGCGCCGCGCAGGCGGCACTGGTGGCCGCGCGCGAACTGGATCCGCAGGCCAGCGGCCTGGGCGAATTCGCTGACCGCCTGCGTCGCGCTTCAGCGGCCAACTGACTGATCCGCAGGAGCGGGTTCGCTCCTGCGGTTGCTGCCTCAGGCCCTGGCGCCGAGCAGCACGCGCCGCACCACGTCGCGCCCGGCATCGAGCGAGAAGTGCCGCTCGACGTTGGCCAGGCCGTTGTCGGCCAGGCGCTGCCATAGCGCCTCGTCGCGATACAGCCGCAGGATCGCTTCGGCGAAACCGGCGGCATCGTCGGCCACCAGCACGTCCTCGCCGTTGCGCAGGTGCATGCCTTCGACCGCACAGGCCGTGGCCACCACCGGCTGGCCATGGGCCATGCTGAGGTTGACCTTGCCCTTGACGCCGGCGCCGTATCGCAGCGGAGCCACGCAGATGCGGGCGCCGTCCATGTAGGGCGACAGGTCCGGCACGTGGCCGTGGACAAGCACGCCCGGTTGCGACGCCAGTTCCTCGATCTCCGCCGGAGTGTCGCTGCCTATGCAGTGGAAGACGATCCGCGGTTCTTGCGCGTGCACCAGCGGAAACACTTCGTTGACGAACCAGCGGACCGCATCGACGTTCGGTGGGTGGCGGAAACCACCGACGAACACCAGGTCATGTCGCTGTGCGAACGGCAGGCCACGGCCCTGGATGTGGTGCAGGTTGGATAGGATATCGACCTGCGCGGCGGGCGCGTCCTGCGCCAGCAGGCTGCGCTCGACCTCGCTGACCACCAGTGTCGCGTCGCTGCGCGCGATCATGTCCAGTTCGAGGGCGCGGGTACGCTCGGATGCGCGCATGAGTGCCTGGTCGACCGCCAGCTCCGCGCCACGACGCTCGCGCAGGTAATGCAGGTCGACCGTGTCGAACACCAGCTTCGCCTGCGGCGCGAACTTGCGAAGCAGCGGCAGCCATTCGCGCAGTACATAGTGCCGGCAGACGACCACCGTATCGAAGCGTGCGCCGTGATCACGCAACCAGGCATGTGGCCGCTTGGCAAACGGGGCATACCAGACCTCGACGCCCAACTGCTGCAGCGCCTCGGTGTAACGACCGTCATGGGCGCGGTTGGCGGGGATGAAAACGACGTGGGCGCCTTCCTCCTTCAGCAATCGCATCAGGTTGAACAGTCGCAGGGAGCCCGAATCGCGATCCGGTTGCGGGGTCAGTGCATCGATGACCAGCACGACGCGCGTGTAGTGGCGATCGGTGGTCCGTGCACTTGCCTGCTCGTGGTCGGGATGGGACTGCAGGCGCGAGGCCCAGCGCTGCTGGAACAGTTCCTGGTTGCGCACCTGGTGGCGCTTGATGCCGCGGCGGACATCGGTACCCGAGGTGATGCCCTCGAGATGGACGACCTTCGACCCGGTCTGGCAGATCGCGCGCAATCCTGCGGCGGTCACCTTCATGCCCAGGTCGGTGTCCTCGTAGTAGGCGGGGGAGAAGTGGGTGTCGAAACCGCCAAACTGCGCGAACAGGTCGCGATGAATCGCGATCGCGGCACCCGAGCAGTAATCGACCCGCCGTACATAGCTGAACTCCGGCTCCATAGCCGAGCGCAGGCGGCCGAGGTTGTCGGCGCGTCCGTCGTTGCGGACGATGCCGCCGGCTTCCTGCAGGCGTCCATCCGGGTAGAGCAGCTGCGAGCCGGCCAGTCCGGTGCCCGGATGCTGGTCGAATGTCGACAGCAGCACGTCCAGCCAGCCGGGCTGGGGAATCGTGTCGTTGTTCAGGAATACCAGGTACTCGCCGGTGGCCTGCGATGCGCCGTCGTTGCACGCGGCGATGAACCCACCGTTCTGGCGGCGACGGTGATAGCGCAAGCCTTCCACCTGGACCAGCGACGACTCGGTGGCATCGGAGGAGCCGTCATCGACGACGATGATCTCGATGCTTGCCTGCGGCGGGTGGGCCGCAATGGCGCGCAGGCAGGCGAGGGTGTGCTCGAACTGGTTGTAGACCGGAATGACGATGCTGGCCCGCGGCATCGACGAGAACGGCACCGAAAACGGGGCGAACGGCTCCTGCTGCGGCAGGTACAGGGCCAGCAGCTGGGTGTCGGGCACGCGGTAGAACTGCTTCAGGACCCGTTCCCAGGAGGCACGCACGCCGCGCGTGCGCAGGCTGGTCAAACCCCGCCGGAACAGTCCGGTTCCCCGGTCGTATAGAAACCGTACCTCGGTCCAGCTCAGGCCCATCGATCGCTCGTCATTCTGAAGATTCCTTAACGCAGACTTTGCCGCGGCCCCGTCCGCGCGGGGCGGTGGGCCGGCTGCGATAGACTCGCGGCCACGAGGGCGCAGCCCCAACATTGTCCCATGCCGTGGCCCAAATCGATTACGACGAAGACGAAACCGCAGAAGACAGCCAGTCCCCGCAGTGGCGGCGACGCCTGGTCACCTGGCTGCTGGCCGCAGTGGGCCTGGGGCTTGGCTTCCTGATTCCCTACACGCTGTACCTGAACCACGAAGTCAGCGAACGCTTCGGCCAGTTGCGCTGGCAGATTCCGACCCGGGTCTATGCGCGGCCGCTGGAACTGGCCCCGGGCCTGACCCTGGACGCGACCACCCTCAAGACCGAGCTCGACGCCGCCGCCTACCATTCCGGCGACGGCGTGCGTCCGGGCAGCTACTCGCGCACCGGCGGTCGCTGGCTGATCTCCAGCCGCGGTTTCAGCGATGTCGACGGCGCGGTGCCGGCACGGCGCATCGAAGTCGTGCTGTCCGGCAGCCGGGTGGCGTCGGTGCGCGATGCCGGGAAGAAGCGTGACCTGAAGACGGTGCGGCTCGACCCGGCCCGCATCGCCACGCTGTACGGCCAGAAGCAGGAAGAGCGGCGCCTGGTGCGCCTGAAGGAAGTGCCCGAGCTGCTCGTCACCGGTCTGCAGGCCGTCGAGGACCGCGACTTCAACAGCCACCACGGCATCGACGTGACCGGCATGATCCGCGCGGCGTTCAAGAACGTCGCCGCCGGCCGCGCAAAACAAGGCGCCAGCACGCTGACCCAGCAGCTCGCCCGCAGCGGCCTGCTCGGCATCGGACGCGAGCAGACCCTGACCCGCAAGGGCAAGGAAATCCTCTACGCGATGCTGATCGAGGCCCGATACGACAAGGGCACGATCCTGGAGGCGTACTTCAACCAGGTCTACCTTGGCCAGCGCGGCGCGCAGGCCATCCACGGCGTCGCCGCCGGCGCCGAGTTCTGGTTCGGCCGCGACCTGGCCGACCTGAGCACCGAGCAGATCGCGCTGCTGATCGGCATCGTGCGTGGACCGTCCTTCTACGACCCGCGACGCAATCCCGAGCGCGCGCTGGAACGGCGCAATTTCGTCCTCGGCGAAATGCACGAGACCCAGCTGATCGATGACGCCGAATACCAGCGTGCGCTGAAGGCGCCGCTGGGCGTGACCAAGGACCCGGGCAGCGTCGCCGCCAACCGTTTCCCGGCCTATGTCGACCTGGTCCGCCGCCAGCTGGCCCGCGACTATCCGGCCGATGCATTGGCAGGCGCCGGACTGAGCGTGATGAGCGGCATGTCGCCGTCTGCGCAGGCGATGGCCGAAGGCGCGGTCGCCCGCACCCTCAAGAGCCTGGACAGCAAGCGCCGGCCGCCGCTGCAGACCGGCCTGGTGGTGACCGACGTCCACAACGGCGAAGTCGTCGCCGTCGTCGGCAGCCGCAGCGTTGCCGAGCACGGCTTCAACCGCGCAATCGAAGCGCAGCGCCCGGTCGGTTCGCTGCTCAAGCCGTTCGTGTACCTGCTGGCGTTGGCACAGCCGGGCAAGTACTCGCTGGCCAGCTGGGTCGACGACTCGCCGGTCACCGTCGCGCTGGGCAAGAAGAAGAACTGGAACCCGGGCAACTCCGACGGCCGCAGCCACGGCACGGTGCGCCTGATCGATGCGCTGGCGATGTCCTACAACCAGGCCACGGTGCGCGTGGGCATGCAGGTCGCACCCGAGCGCATCGCCAGCCTGATCAAGACCCTGGCCGGCATCGAGACCGAGCCCAATCCGGCGCTGATCCTCGGTGCGGTCGACCAGAGCCCGTACGCGATGGCGCAGCTGTACCAGTTCCTCGCGTCCGGCGGCGAGATCCAGCCGCTGCACGCGGTGCGCGGCGTGCTCGACGCCAACGGGCGCGCGCTCAACCGCTACGACAAGGACCCGGCACCGGCGCAGGAAGGCGACGCGATCGCCGCGCGCCTGATCACGATTGCCTTGCAGCAGGCGGTGTCGAACGGCACCGGCACGCAGCTGGTCCGCGATGGCCTCGGCCGCCTGTCGCCCGCGGGCAAGACCGGCACCAGCAATGACGGCCGCGACAGCTGGTTCGCCGGCTGGACCGGCGACCACCTGGCGGTGATCTGGGTCGGCAACGACCAGAACCAGACCACCGGCCTGTACGGCGCCACCGGTGCGATGCGGGTGTGGTCGGCAATCTTCTCGCGCCTGCCCAGCGCACCGCTGAAGGTCGGCGACAAGGGCATCGACTGGCAGTGGACGATCGCCAGCAACACCACCGATCCCGATTGCGTGGGTTCGCGCCGCATGGCCTATGTCGCCGGCTTCGCACCCGCCTATGCGCCGTGCCCGGCGCCGGAACCGGTGGCCGAAGACGGGCAGGGTGGTTGGCGCGACTGGTTCGGTTTCGGCCGCAAGGATGAGGAGAAACCGGCCGAACAGGCTGCGGAGGCACCGCCGCCGCAGCAGCAGGAGAATCTGCCGTGAGGATGTTGAAGTTGCCGGCGTCGCTGGCGCTGGCGGGTTTGCTGTTGGCCGCGTGCAGCACCACGCCACCGCCACTGGCCGAGCCCATGTTCGACGCGCCAGCCGCAGTGCGCGCTGTTCGCGCCGCCGGCGGTGCCGCCAGCAGCGAGCTCGACGTGCAGCCGCTGCGCGACCCGCAGGTCGAGGATATGCGCAAGGAGGCCGAGCGCCTCGAGCGGGCAGGCCAGAATCCGCAGGCCGCCGCGGCGCTGGACCAGGCGCTGCAGATCACGCCGGACGATCCGGCGCTGCTGCAGGAGCGCGCGGAAGCGGCGCTGCTGAACGACAAGCTCGATGACGCGGAGCGCTTTGCCCGCAAGGGTCTCGACGGCGGTTCCAAGGTCGGGCCGCTGTGCCGGCGCCATTGGGAAACGATCGCGCAGGTCCGCGAAGCCAGGGCGCGGGCGTTGCCGGTGGACGTTCCGGGCAACCCCAGCGCCGCCGATGCCCGCCGCGAGCGCGACGCCTGCACCGTCGCGGCACCGCCGCGCTACTGAAATACGAGCGACAATGCGGGATGAATAACCGCCTCAGCGAGGCGAGCCGTGCGGCCCTTGGCCGAAGGCGGCGAGCTCGCGCGCAACATCCCGGCCTTCAACACGCGACTCGCCCAGCAGGACCTGGCGGCGGCGATTGCCGACGCGGTCGACAGCCGCGGCACGCTGCTGGCCGAAGCGGGCACCGGCACCGGCAAGACCTTTGCCTATCTGGTGCCGGCGCTGTTGTCGGGCAAGAAGACCATCGTCTCGACCGGCACCCGCGCGCTGCAGGACCAGCTCTACCACCGCGACCTGCCGCGCGTGCGCGATGCCCTTGGCATCGGCCTGAAGACCGCGCTGCTCAAGGGACGCGCCAACTACCTGTGCCACTACCGGATGCGCCAGGCGCAGGGCGAGCCGCGCTTTGCCACGCGCGAGCTGGCTGCGCAGTTCCAGCGCATCGTCGCCTGGTCCGGGCGCACGCGCATGGGCGACCTGGCCGAACTCGACGCGCTGCCGGAAGATTCGCCGCTGCTGCCGATGGTCACCAGTACCGCGGAAAATTGCCTGGGCAGCGAGTGCCCGTTCTTCGCCGACTGCTTCGTCGTGCAGGCGCGCCAGCGCGCACAGGCGGCCGACCTGGTCGTGGTCAACCACCACCTGCTGCTGGCCGACCTGGCGCTCAAGCAGGAAGGCTTCGGCGAGATCCTGCCCGGCGCGCAGACGTTCGTGGTCGACGAGGCCCACCAGTTGCCGGAGCTGGCCGCGCAGTTCTTCGGCGAAGCGCTGAGCGCGCGGCCGCTGGTCGAGCTGGCGCGTGATGCGCTGACCGAATGCAAACAGGTGCCGTCGGCGCTGGCCGCGGTGCAGGAACCGGCGCGCGCGCTGGAACAGTGCGTGCGCTCGCTGCGCGCGGCGATGGACGAACTGCCGGTGCGCGGTACGCGCAGGCGCGCTGCCGAGGAGCCGGCGGTCGAGGAGGCCTTCGATGCCCTCGCCGACGCGTTGCGGCAACTGCACGATGTGCTGCAGCCGCTGGCACCGGCATCGCCGGGCTTTGATGCCTGCGCGGCGCGTGCGGTCGAGTTCGAAGGGCGGCTGCAACGCTGGCGTGACGACTCCGGCGATGCGGAGCCAAAGGAAGACGACGAGTTCGCCGAGGACTTTGCCCAGGTCGACGCCGCCGCCGATAGCGAGGACGACGACGCGACCGCGAAAGCCAAGGCCGCGAAGAAGAAGCGCGACGATGGCAGCGTGCTCTGGTACGAGCTGACGGCGCGCGGATTCCGCCTCAGTCGCACCCCGCTCGACGTCGCCGGTCCGCTCGCGCAACACCGCGCGCAGTCGCACGCGGCCTGGGTGTTCACTTCCGCCACGCTCGCCGTCGGTGGCCGCTTCGAGCATTACGCGATCAAGCTCGGCCTGTACCTCAAGGGCGACGATCCGCCGCAGACGCTGCTGGTGCCCAGTCCGTTCGACTGGGAGAAGCAGGCGCTGTGCTACCTGCCGCGCGGGCTGCCGGATCCGACCGTGCGCAACTACAACGAAAGCATGGTCGAGAAGATCCGGCCGGTGCTGGAAGCCTCGCGTGGGCGCGCGTTCGTGCTGTTCGCTTCGCATCGCGCCCTGCGCGAGGCGGCCGAGCTGCTCAAGGGCGGGCCGTGGCCGCTGTTCGTGCAGGGCGAAGCGCCACGACCGGTGCTGCTGGAACGCTTCCGAGCCTCCGGCAACGGCGTCCTGCTCGGTGCGGCGAGTTTCCGCGAAGGCGTCGATGTCGCCGGCGATGCGCTCAGTGTCGTGGTGATCGACAAGCTGCCGTTCGCCGCGCCCGACGATCCGGTGTTCGAGGCGCGCCTGGACGCGATCCGTCGCAACGGCGGCAATCCCTTCCGCGACGAGCAGCTGCCGCAGGCGGTGATCGCACTCAAGCAGGGCGCCGGCCGATTGATCCGCAACGAACACGATCGCGGCGTGCTGGTGCTGTGCGACCCGCGCCTGACCACCAAGACCTACGGCAGCGTCTTCCTCAACTCGCTGCCGCCGCTGCCGAAGACGCGGCACGTGGAAGACGTGGAGGCATTCTTCCCGCCCGAGCACGATCTGGTCGAGGCCGGGCTGGACGGACAGGACGGCTAGGGCACGGCCGCTCACACGATGGACGCTATGCTGTTGGCCTGCTGTCCCTCATCCATGCTCCGGCTCCCGACGCAATGAACCTGCTCGCTTTCGAAACCGCCACCGAAGCCCTTTCCGTCGCCTTGCTGGTCGATGGTCAGGTGCGCGAACGTTTCGAACTGGCGCCGCGTCGCCATGCCGAGCTGGCCCTGCCCTGGGCCGACGAACTGCTGGCGCAGGCGGGCATCGCCCGCTCGCAGCTCGATGCCATCGCCGTCGGGCGTGGTCCCGGCGCCTTCACCGGCGTGCGCCTGGCGATCGCGGTGGTGCAGGGCATTGCCATGGCGCTCGATCGACCGGTGGTGCCGGTGTCGACGCTGGCGGTGCTGGCGATGCGCGCCGAGCTGCTGCCGGCTCAGCCGTCTTCTGCCAGCCGCCACGTGCTTGCAGCGATCGATGCGCGCATGGGCGAGGTGTATTCGGCCGCGTTCGAACTTCGCGACGGTGACGCTCATGCGCTGTCGGCGGAATCCGTGCGTGCGCCTGATCTGGTCGAGCTGCCCGGTGCACCCGCTGGCTGGCTCGGCGTCGGCACCGGTTTCGGCGCAGCCGATGGCGCGCTGGTGCAGCACCTGGGCGATCGAATCGTCGCCGTCGATGCCACGCAGTTGCCGCACGCGGCCGATGTCGCGCGCCTGGCTGCACATGCATTCGCGCGCGGTGAAGCCGTCGCGCCGGAGCGGGTCGAGCCGGCCTACCTGCGCAACAACGTGGCGTTGACGATCCGCGAGCAGCAGGCGTTGCGCGATTCGCGCTGAGCCCCTGGACGCGCGGGCTTCAGGCGCGCATCACTCGTCGACCAGCGTGCCGCCCGGCAGGAAGTTCCAGGTGCGCGTGACGTGCAGGATGTCCGGGTTTTCCTCGGTCCTGGGCAGCGGCGGGTAGGGCTCGGCGAGCCTGGCGATGCGCAGTGCCGAACCATCGAGCAGCGGTACGCCGCTGGATTTGACGATGTCGGCGCGCTCGACCGAACCGTCGCGCCGGATCGCCACGCTGATCACGACCTGGCCGGCCAGATGGCGGCGACGGGCTTCGTCGGGGTAATTGAGGTTGCCGACGCGTTCGACGCGGTCGACCCATTCGCGCAGGTAGCCGGCCCAGGTGTATTCCTGCGTGCTGGCCGAGACGAACTTGCGGGTCGGACGCTTGGCGTAACGCTCCGAGCGCATATGGATCTCGGCGGCCAGTCGCGCCATCTCCATGTCGTGTTCGATCTTTTCCTGGCCCTGCGGCAGGGGTCGTTCGCTCGGCGCGGGTGTCGTCCGCGCCGTGGCCGTGGTGGTTTCGCCACGGCTGCTGGTGACCACGCGCGCCTGCGGTGCCGGCTGCGGTGCCGGCGACTGCGCGCGCAGCGTGCGCGGTGCCAGGCCGGTGGTGGCCTGCGGCAGCGGACCGGACTGGGCCTCCCGCGGGCGCGTGCTCTTGTCGTGTTCGCCGCCGCCCTGGTTGTTGGCCTGGGCGAGGAAGTCGGCCTGCATCGGGGTCAGTGCCGAGGTGGTCTGGGTCAGGATCAGGTCCAGCGTCGGCATCACCGGCGCGGCGTTCTCCAGCGTCCATCCCAGGCCGAGCAGGAGGATGCCGTGCACCAGCAGCGACAGCACGAAGGTGGCGCTGACCCGCCCGTTGTCGGCATCGCCATAGCCGTGTGGAGCGACTACTGCGCTCATGCGGCCAGGCGGGCTTCGATCGCGTCGAACATCAGTCCGGCGATGTTGAGGCCGTACTGCGCATCGAGCTCGCGGATGCAGGTCGGGCTGGTGACATTGACCTCGGTGAGGTAGTCGCCGATCACGTCCAGGCCGACGAACAGCATGCCGCGACGCTTCATCTCCGGGCCGACTTCGGCCGCGATCCAGCGATCGCGATCGCTCAGCGGGCGGCCTTCGCCGCGGCCGCCGGCGGCGAGGTTGCCGCGGAACTCGTCGCCCTGCGGAATGCGCGCCAGGCAGTAGTCCACCGGCACGCCGTCGACCAGCAGGATGCGCTTGTCGCCTTCGCTGATCTGCGGCAGGTAACGCTGAGCCATGGCCAGGCTGTGGCCGCCCTGGGTCAGCGTTTCCAGGATCACGTTGAGGTTGGCCTCGCCCGCGCGCGCGCGGAAGATCGAGCGCCCGCCCATGCCGTCGAGCGGCTTGAGCACGGCCTCGCCGTGCTCGCCGACGAAGGCCTTGAGCGCGGCGTTGTCGCGGCTCACCAGCGTCGGCGGACAGCACTGCGGGAACAGCAGCGCGGCCAGTTTCTCGTTGTAGTCGCGCAGGCCCTGCGGGTCGTTGACCACCATCGCACCGGCCTGCTGTGCCAGGCCGAGCACCTGCGTGTCGTGGATGTATTCGTTGTCGACCGGCGGGTCCTTGCGCATCAGCACGACTTGGCCCGGGCCGAAGGCGAGGGTGCTCCAGTCGCCCAGCTCGAACCAGCCGGCCTTGTCGTCGCGCACGCGCAGCGGGGCGACCTTTGCCAGCGCCGTACCGTCGCGCACGGACAGCCCGCCGGGTTGCACGTAGTGCAGGCGATGGCCGCGGCGCTGCGCTTCCAGCAGCATGGCGAAGGTCGAGTCCTTGGCGATCTTGATCGACCCGATGGGGTCCATCACGACGACGATGTCGAGCGGCATGGCGGCACTGCGAGGAAGAATGCGCCAGATGGTAGCAGGCAGGTCCCGGACTCCGGCCAGCTTTCCAGGCCGCCAATCCGGTCTTTTGCCGCCCGGGTGTCCGGCTGCCCATCCGGACTGGTACGTACGTCGCGGCTCGGCAAACCGGTCGTCGGCAGCGGCGGGGAACTGGGGTATACGCATCGGGCGTGCCCGAAAGTCGCCCCGCCGGCCGGTCCCCCGACCCCCTGCTGTTCGATCCGGAAGCGGTTCCCGGCTAGACCGGGCCCGTGGCGCGTTCAGCATGCCCGCTGAAAAGTTTGCTTGACAGCTTCGGCGCGGCTTGGAATAAAGACAGCTGGCGAAGTGCCCGCAGACGCGCGGCATTCGCACGGGGGAAATCGAAAATGCTAGACGAGGTCCGCAACGGCAGCCTCGGCGGTCTGAAGGTCATGGTGATCGATGATTCCAAGACCATCCGCCGAACCGCCGAAACGCTGCTGAAACGAGAAGGCTGTGAGGTGGTTACCGCCACCGACGGCTTCGAGGCGTTGGCGAAGATCGCCGACCAGCAGCCACAAATCATCTTCGTGGACATCATGATGCCGCGGCTGGACGGCTATCAGACCTGCGCCCTGATCAAGAACAATCATCTGTTCAAGGGCACTCCGGTCATCATGCTGTCATCGAAGGACGGCCTGTTCGACAAGGCGCGCGGGCGCATCGTCGGCTCCGAGCAGTACCTCACCAAACCATTCACCCGCGAAGAACTGCTCGACGCGATCCGAACGCACGTAAACGCCTGACCGGGGGGTAAGGCAACAAATGGCACGTATTCTTCTGATCGAGGACTCGCCGACCGATACGGCGGTCCTTACCCAGCTTCTTGAGCGCAATGGCCACCAGGTGCTGGCCTCGGGCAATGCCGAAGACGGCATTGAAACCTGCAAGCGCGAGAAGCCCGACCTGGTGATGATGGACGTCGTGCTCCCGGGCATGAACGGCTTTCAGGCCACCCGCGCGCTGTCGCGCGACGCCGACACCAGCACCATCCCGGTGCTCATCGTCAGCACCAAGGGCATGGACACCGACAAGGCCTGGGGCATGCGCCAGGGTGCCCGCGACTACATCGTCAAGCCGCCGCGCGAAGACGAGCTGATCGCCCGTATCAACGCCTTGCTGGGTGCCTGACTAGATGTTGCATTCGCCGTTCGATGTGCTGGTCGATTACGAGCGCCGAAGCCTGGCGCACGTGGTCGGTCTGCCCGAGCAGCTCGACGCACCGGGCCTGTGGCGCGGCGTCGGTTACCGCATTGGTGACCGTCGCCTGGCCTCCGGCTTCGGCGAAGTGCTGGAAATCCTCCCGCTGCCGCAGGTCACCCCGGTGCCCGGCGCGCAGCCGTGGCTGCTCGGCCTGGCCAACGTCCGCGGCAGCCTGCTGCCGATCGTTGACCTCAAGCAGTTCCTGGAAGGCCAGCGCACGGTGCTGCATGAAAGCCAGCGCATCCTGCTTGTGCGCCAGCCCGGCGGAGACGTTGCCGTGCTGATCGACGAGCTCTACGGTCAGCGCAGCTTCCTGGAGCAGCAGCTGGTCGAGGTCGAAGTCGAGCCGGAGGCCGAAGAGGGCTCCGATGCCGCACTCGCGACCGGTCGCTACAGCCATTTCATCGAGCGCGCCTACCGCCTCGACAATCACACGTGGGGCATCTTCAGCCTGGACAGGCTGGCCCGCACGCCCGAGTTCCGCCAAGCGGCCTCCGAAATGCCGCGCACTGACATGTCGCGGTCCGAGCACCGCTCCAGCAGCAACAATACCGAGGTCGAATCATGAGTGTCACTGCGATTGATAGCGCTGCCGGCAAGGGCCGTAGCCTTGGCGTCAACACCTGGCTGGTCGTGCTGGGCATATCAGTGCTCATCTTCGGCCTCAACACCGGTTACGCCACGTGGAAGGCGGCCCGACTCGGTGGCGCCAGCTCCTCGGCCTCGGACCTGCAGGTGAATTCGCAGAAGCTGGCCGTGCAGGGCTCGGAGGCGGTCAGCGGTGACGCCGCGGCCTTCACCGCGTTCAAGGAAACCCGCGCCCAGATCGTCCAGGACGTGGAGCAGCTCAACACCAACTTCGGCGACACCGCCGGCGTTTCCGGTCCGATCAAGACCGTCGCCGACACCTGGGGCCCGCTCGGCAAGAGCGCCGACCAGGTGATCTCGAGCGAAACCGCAGTGCTGGCCCTGGCCGGCAACGCCGACAGCTTCACCAGCCGCGTGCCGCAGCTGCAGGCGCGCCTGGACGAACTGGTGCGCGCGATGTCGGCATCGGGTTCGCCGTCCTCGCAGGTCTACATCGCCCTGCGCCAGGTGGTGCTGTCGGGCAAGATGAACGAACGCATCACGCAGATCCGCGCCGGTGGCAGTGGCGCCGCGCTGGCGGGTGAGGCCCTGGGCCGCGACGCCGCCGTGTTCGGCAACGTCCTGACCGGCCTGCGCAAGGGCGACGCCGCCTTCGGCGTGACCCCGCTGGGCAACAGCAGCGCCCTGGCCGCACTGGCCCAGGCCGAGACGCTGTGGCTGGAAATGAAGAAGGACCTGGACGCGATCCTGTCCAGCTCGCAGAACCTGTTCCGCGCACAGGCGGCAGCCGAAGCGATCACCGGCGGCTCCAACAAGCTGCTGGCCGACAGCCAGAACCTGTTCCGCGCCTTTACCGCCTTCGGTTCGCTGAAGGACACCAGCATCGCCGGCAACCTGTGGATCTCGATCCTGTCCGGCGCCGGCGCGCTGCTCGCGATCGTCTTCCTGGTGTTCTCGCTCAACAGCCAGCAGAAGAAGCGCTACCTGACCACCAAGGAACTCAACGACCGTAACCAGGAGGCGATCATGCGCCTGCTGGACGAGATGGGTTCGCTCGCAGAAGGCGACCTGACCGTAAAGGCCACCGTCACCGAGGACATGACCGGCGCCATCGCCGACTCGATCAACTTCGCTGTCGAGCAGCTGCGCAGCCTGGTGCAGACGATTACCGACACCTCGGTGCAGGTCGCCGCAAGCGCCCAGGAAACGCAGGCCACCGCCATGCACCTGGCCGAGGCAGCAGAACACCAGGCGCAGGAAATCAACTCCGCCTCCAGCCGTATCAGTGAAATCGCGGCCTCGATCAACCAGGTGTCGCGCAACTCGGCCGAATCGGCGGACGTGGCGCAGCGCTCGGTGCAGATCGCGACCAAGGGTGCGGGCGTGGTGCGCCAGACGATTGCCGGCATGGACTCGATCCGTGACCAGATCCAGGAAACCTCGAAGCGAATCAAGCGACTGGGTGAAAGCTCGCAGGAAATCGGCTCGATCGTGGAACTGATCAACGACATCTCCGAGCAGACCAACATCCTGGCGCTTAACGCGGCAATTCAGGCGGCTTCGGCCGGTGAAGCGGGCCGCGGCTTCGCGGTCGTGGCCGACGAAGTGCAGCGACTGGCAGAACGCGCATCGAACGCGACCAAGCGAATCGAAACGCTGGTGCAGACGATTCAGTCCGACACCAACGAAGCGGTCAGCTCGATGGAACAGACGACCTCGGAAGTGGTCGCCGGTGCACGACTGGCCGAGGACGCGGGTACCGCGCTGGGCGAGATCGAAAAGGTGTCGTCCGACTTGTCCAACCTCATTCAGGGCATCTCGACCGCCGCGCAGCAGCAGTCCAGCGCCGCATCGAACATCACCGCGACGATGAACACCATCCAGTCGATTACCGCGCAGACCTCGCAGGGTGCGAACCAGACGGCGGCGTCGATTGGAAACCTCGCGCAACTGGCAGCCGACCTGCGTCGCTCCGTTGCCGACTTCAAGCTGCCGGCCTGACAAGGACGAGGTCGATGAACAGGTTCAAATGTGGCCACCGGCGCATGCTCGGCAAGAGCATGCACGAGGGCATGGGCCACGGAACGCGCCGGTTCACCGCTGCGTGGGGTGAACGATGACGGTGATGCGCGAAGCAATCGATACGACCACGCTGGGCTGGATCAAGCCGGAGCTGGACGAGACCCTGCGCCTGGCGCAGCAGGAAATCGAGGCCTATGCCGAGAATCCTGCCGACACCAGCCGCATGCGCCATTGCGCCGACCAGCTGCACCAGGTGCACGGCACCCTGCGCATGGTCGAGCTGTACGCGCCGGCGATGGTCGCCGAGGAAATGGAACGGCTGGCACTGGCGTTGCAGCAGGGCAAGGTCGCTGATCGCGACGAGGCCTGCGCGGCGCTGATGCGCGGCGTGGTCCTGTTGCCCGACTACCTGGAGCGCCTGCAGGGCGGCCACCGCGATATTCCGATCGTGCTGCTGCCGCTGCTCAACGAACTGCGCGCCACGCGCGGCGAAGCCGGCCTCAACGAGAGCGTGCTGTTCGCGCCCGACCTGGACCGTCCGTTGCCGGCGAACCTGGCCGGCGCGCCGACCCAGCGCAGCGCACCGTCGCACAGCTCGGCCGGTCACCTGGCCGCACTGCGCGATGCCCTGGCGACTTGGCCGGAAGACGGCAACCCCGCGCATCCGGACAAGCTCGCCAGCGCTGTCGACGGGCTGTTGGCGGACGTCGTGCTGGAACCGGTGCGGCGCATGTTGTGGGTGGCCTCCTCGGTCGCCGGCGCGCTGCGTGACGGCGCCCTGCCGGCCACGCGCGCACTGCGCCAGGCCTTCGGTGGCGTCGAGCGCGAAGCGCGCCTGATGCTGGCCGACGACGGTTTCGCCGCGCCGCGCACCGAACCGGCCGCCGAGCCGACCCGCCAGCTGCTCTACCACGTCGCCCACAGCGACGGCCGCCATCCGGCGCTGGACGACCTGCGCCACACCTTCGAACTCGCATCGCACCTGCCCAGCGAGTCCGAACTCGAACATGCCCGCGGCAGCCTCAGCGGCCGCAACCGCGCGCTGCTCGATACCGTGGCCGCGGCGATCAAGGAAGACCTGCTGCGCGTCAAGGACGCCCTCGACCTGCACCTGCGCACCGGCCAGACCGATGTCGCCGGCCTGACGCCGCAGGTGGAAGCACTGACCCGCGTCAGCGACACGCTCGGCATGATGGGCCTGGGCGTTGCCCGCACCGTCGTGCTGCAGCAGCGCGATGCGATGCACGAGATCGTCAGCGGACGCCGTCCGGCCGACGAGGGCGCATTGCTCGACGTCGCCGGCGCACTGCTTTATGTCGATGCCTCGCTCGACGACCAGGTCTCGCGCCTGGGCCTGCCGGACGAACAGGCCGACGACGATCTGCTCGCCGGTGAGGCGCGCAAGGTCCTGGACGTGGTCGTGCGCGAGGCCATCGCCAACTTCGGCGATGCCCGCCAGGCCTTCGTGGCCTTCGTTGAAACCAACTGGGACCACGCCGAGCTGGCCGAAGTCCCGCGCGTGCTGGACGAAGTCGGCGGCGCGCTGCGCATGCTCGAACTGGTGCAGCCGGCCGACTACCTGACCGGCGTCAAGCGCTACACCGAGGTCGAGCTGATCGGCCGCAAGCGCGTGCCCAACGGCCAGCAGCTCGACACCCTGGCCGACGCCCTGGCGAGTCTGGAGTACTACCTGGAGGCACTGCGCGAGCAGCGCCCGAACCGCAACAACATCCTCGACATCACCCGCCAGAGCCTGGAATCCCTGCGCTACTGGCCGTTGCCGGAATTCGACATCGCCGCGACGATGGCGCCGTCCTCGCCGATCACGCGCGAAGAGCTGGCCAACGTCCCGGACTTCGAGCTGTCCGACACGATCACGCTGGGCACGGTGACGATGTCGGCGGACGAGCCTGCAGCGCCCGCGCCGACGGCGATCGAAGTTGCCGCGCCGGTGGTTGCCGCGCCCGCTCCCGCGCCGGCACCGGTTGCAACGACGGCGCAGGCCATCGCCGCCGGTGGCTTCGAGCACAGCGACGACATCGACGACGAGATCCGCGAAGTGTTCCTCGAGGAACTCGATGAGGAGATCCGTCACCTCGGCGACCTGCTGCCGGTCTGGCACGAGTCTCCGGACGACAGCGAACGCCTGCGCCCGATCCGTCGCGTCTTCCACACGCTCAAGGGCAGCGGCCGCCTCGTCGGCGCCAAGACCCTGGGCGAGTTCAGCTGGAAGATCGAGAACCTGCTCAACCGCGTGCTCGACGGCACCCGTCCCGCCAGCCCGGCGGTGATGGGACTGGTCGGCCACGCCTACACCGCGCTGCCGCAGCTGCATGCCGCGCTGCGCAACGAGGGTGTCATCTCCGCCGACTTGGCCGGGATGGAAGCGCACGCCGACCGTCTCGCCGAAGGCAATGAGGGGCACTACACGCCGCCTGCAGCCATGGCGGTCGCCGCGGTCGCGGTCGACGAACCGATGGTGGTCGAAGAGATCCCGCTGGAAGCGGTCAACCTCGACGTGCTGGTGGCGGAAGCGGCATCCGAGCCCGTCTACGCCATCGAAGAGACGATCGAAGAACCGGCAGTCGTGGTCGAGATCGAGCCGGGTACCCCCGCCTCGGTCGACGCGGTGCTGCTGGAGATCCTCGACGCCGAGGTCAGCGGCCACCTGGTCACGATCGAGCAGTGGCTGGCCGCGGCCAACCACGGCCCGCGCCTGGTCGACGACGGCTTGCAGCGTTCGTTCCACACGCTCAACGGCGCCTTCGCGATGACCGAAGTGCCGGTGATCACCGAGATCACCGGGCCGACGGAAATCTACGTCAAGCGCCTGCTCGCTTCCGGCCAACCGGCCAGCAGCGAGGGCGTCGCGGCGATGTCCGACGTGGCCAATGCGATCCGTCGCACCCTGGCCACGCTGAAGACGCCGTATCCGCGCGTGCCCGCGTTCGAAGGACTCGCCGCGCGCATGCGTGCGCTGCGCGACGGTCTGCCGGATGCGCGCCAGTCGATGCCGGTCAACATCGAGCCGATGGATGTCGCCATCTCGATGGACGGCGACGACGAGGCCCTGCTGACGGCGTTCGACCTGAGCGAGTTCACCGATCTGGCCGTCGATGCCGGTCCGGATTTCCTTGGCGATCCTTCGCAGGCCGAACGCGTGGAGGCCGAACTGGCCGAAGCGCGCCGCATCGAAGCCGAGCGCCTGGCCATCGAACAGGCCAACGCCGAGAGCGTCGAAGTCGAGAGCGTGCAGGCCGAGCGCTTTGCACTGGAGCAGACCGAGGCCGAACGCCTTGCCCTGATCCAGCGCGAGCAGGACGCGCGCCTGGAAGCCGAGCGTGCCGAGATTGCGCGCCTGGAAGCGGAGCGTCTGGAATCGGCGTTGCTCGAAAGCGCGCGCCTGGAGAACGAGCGGCTCGAGGCGGAACGTCTCGAGGCAGAACGTCTCGAGGCCGAGCTTGCCGAAGCCGAGCGCATCGAAGCGGAACGCGTTGCAGCAGAGCGTGCCGAAACCGAGCGCCTCGAAGCAGAGCGCATTGCAGCAGAGCGCGCCGAAGCCGAGCGTGCCGAAGCGGAGCGCCTCGAAGCAGAGCGTCTCGAAGCAGAACGCCTCGAAGCCGAGCGACTCGAAGCGGAACGTCTCGAGGCAGAGCGCCTCGAAGCCGAGCGTCTTGCCGAAGAAGAGCGCGAGTACGCGCGCCTCGAAGCCGATTACGCCGAGGCCGAACGTGTCGCCCGCGAGCAGCAGGCTGCCGCGATCGAGGCCACTGCCTCGGTCGGTCTGGCAGCGTTCGCCGATGCCGGCGCCCCGGGCGCAAACGAATCGGACAACGATCTGCCCGAGCACGCGCCGGTCGCGCACGAGCCGCGCGCAGCAGTTTCCAACGATGCTGCCGAGGCCGCAGCCGCCGACGAAGCCGTCGCCGACGATGCACAGGAACCGGCCGTCGCTGCGTTGATCGCACACGCACTGGCCGCCAGCGACGATCCGGACGAAGCGCTGGACCTGAGCGGGCTGGACCCGGAACTGGTCGACATCTTCGTCGAGGAAGCCAGCGACCTGCTCGACCACTCCGACGGCCTGCTGGCGCAGCTGCGCCAGGCACCGGGTGACCGCGAGCCAGTGGTGGGCCTGCAGCGCGACCTGCACACCATCAAGGGTGGCGCGCGCATGGCCGGCATCATGGCCGTGGGCGAACTCGGCCACGCCATGGAATCGCTGCTCGAAGCCGTGGCCGAACAACGCTGCGAACTCGGCCGCGATGGCGTGCCGCTGCTCGAGCACGGTTTCGATCGCCTCCATGCCATGGTCACCCGTGTCGGCGAACGCCGCGCGATTGCCATGCCGGATGAACTGATCGCGCAATTCGACGCGCGTGCCCGCGGCCAGGCCTACGTGCCGGCGGTGCAGGACGACGTCGTCAAGGCGGCCCCTGTCGCGGTGGAAGCACCGCAGCACGTCGAACTCAAGCCGCTGTCGGCGCCGATCAGCGATGCTCCGGCCACCGACGACGACGACATCGGCGTTCGCGCTCCGCAGGAACAGGTGCGCATCCGCGCCGACCTGCTCGATCGCCTCGTCAACTACGCCGGTGAGGTCGCGATCTACCGCGCCCGACTCGAGCAGCAGCTCGGTGCGTTCCGCGGCGCCATCGCGGAAATGGCAGCGACCAACACGCGTATGCGTGACCAGCTGCGTCGACTGGAAATCGAAACCGAAGCGCAGATCGTCGCCCGCTACCAGCGCGAAGGCGACCTGGCCGAGCAGGCATTCGATCCGCTCGAGCTCGACCGCTTCTCCAACCTGCAGCAGCTGTCGCGTGCACTGGCCGAATCGGCCGCTGACCAGACCAGCCTGCAGACCACGCTCGACGACCTGACCCGCCAGTACGAAACCCTGCTGCTGCAGCAGTCGCGCGTGAGCTCGGAACTGCAGGAAGGCCTCATGCGCACGCGCATGGTGCCGTTCGACGGCCTGCTGCCGCGCCTGCGCCGCGTGGTCCGCCAGGCTTCGGGCGAACTGGGCAAGAACGTCCAGCTCAAGCTCGACGGTACCCAGGGCGAACTCGACCGCAACGTGCTCGAGCGCATGACCGCGCCGCTGGAACACCTGCTGCGCAACGCGGTCGCGCACGGCCTGGAAACGCCGGACAAGCGCCGCAAGGCCCACAAGCCGGAAGAGGGCACGATCCGCATCGCGGTCCGCCGCGAAGGTTCGGAAGTGGTGCTGGAAGTCGGCGACGACGGTGCCGGCCTCGACCGCGCCGCGATCCGACGCCGTGGCGAAGAGCGTGGCCTGGTCCGCGCCGACGCGGTGCTGTCCGATGCCGCCCTCGATGCACTGATCCTGGAACCGGGCTTCTCCACCGCCGATGCCGTCAGCCGCCTGTCCGGCCGCGGCGTGGGCATGGACGTGGTCGCCAGCGAAGTGCGCCAGCTCGGCGGCACGCTCGACATCCATTCGGTCCCGGGCAAGGGCGTCAACTTCACCCTGCGCCTGCCGCAGACGCTCGCGGTCACCCAGGCCGTGTTCGTCCGCATCGGCGAGACCACCTTCGCCGTGCCGATCGCCTCGGTCCGCGGCGTCGGCCGCATCGCCCGCGACCGCCTCGACATGGCCGATGCGACCTACCGCTACGGCGGCGAGGACTACACCGTCCACGACCTCGGCTCGCTGGTCGGCCACGGCACTGCAAAGGCCGAAGGCCACCTGCAGATGCCGCTGCTGCTGATCCGCTCCGGTGACCTGCGCGCCGCGGTCTGCGTCGACCAGGTCGTCGGCAACCGCGAAATCGTGGTGAAGGCCGTCGGTCCGCAGGTCGCTTCGGTGCCGGGCATCTTCGGCGCGACCATCATGGGTGACGGCCGCGTGGTCGTGATCCTCGACGTCGCTCCGCTGGTGCGCCGCCAGATGCTGCTGCCGCGCGATCACGTGCCGGTTGTTGTCGCGCCGGTCGAACAGCGCCGCGTGCCGCTGGTGATGGTGGTCGACGACTCGGTGACGATGCGCAAGGTCACCGGCCGCGTGCTGGAACGCCACAACTTCGAGGTCCTGACCGCGAAGGACGGCATCGACGCCCTGGAACGCATGGCCGACCGCGTGCCGGACCTGATGCTGCTCGACATCGAAATGCCGCGCATGGACGGCTACGAGCTGGCCACCGCCATGAAGGGCGATTCGCGCCTGCGTGGCGTGCCGATCGTGATGATCACCTCGCGTACCGGCGACAAGCATCGCCAGCGCGCGTTCGAGATCGGTGTCGAGCGTTACCTCGGCAAGCCGTACCAGGAGCCGGAACTGATCCGCAACGTTTACGAACTGCTCGGTATCAATGCGCAGGGAGCATCTCGCGGCCATGAGTGAGTCTTCGCGTCGCGCGGTACTGCTGGCGCGACCGGGCGCGGCATGCGAACGCCTGCGCTCGGCGCTGTCCGATGCCGGCACGCAGCTGGTACTGGAAGCGGATCCGACCACGCTCGATCCGTCCGCACTCGGACTGGCGGCACCGCAGGTGATCGTGGTTGCCCTCGACGCGGTCACCGAGGATGCCATCGAGCGGTTCGATCCCGTGCTGGCCGATCCCGCGGTTGAAGTGATTTACGAAGAGGCGGCACTGGCCGCCTCACGCGAGGGCTGGGACCTGGCGCGCTGGAGCCGGCACCTGTCGGCAAAGCTGCAGGGGCATGGCGACGTGCTCCCGCCCGGCCACGAGCCGGAAGGCGAGGGCGACGGCGATGCCTTCGTTGCGCCGGAGCCTGCGCGTGTCGCTGCGCCAGTCGCTGTCGCGACGGCCGAAACCGTTGCTTCGCCTGTCGTGGTGGCTGCACCGATTCCGGCACCTGCTCCCGTTGCGGCCCCGGTCGAGACGATGGCCCTCAGCCCGTTCGACCCGGTAGCCGCGGAACTCGATTACGCGCCGCCGATTGCCGTGGCAAACACGCCATCGTTGATGGCGGCCGAGTCCCTCGATGCCATCGAGATGCCGCTGCTCGACGAGCGAGGCATGGTCTCGACCGACGCCGACGCGCTGGTGATCGAGCCGTTCGAATCCAGTTTTGATTACGAGATCGCTCCGGCGGCCGAACCCATCGTGGTCGAGCTGCTCGACGACGGTGCGTTCGAGATGCCGGTGGCGTCGACTGACCGCGCCGTTGCGGCCGAGCCGGTCCTGCTGTTCGAAGCCAGCCGCTCGCTCGACATCGCCAGTGACGACCTCGCTCCGGTTGCGCCGGCTTCCGCCGCGACCGCGCCGCTGGCTCCGGACTGGTCGTTTGCCGACGAGACTTCCGGCACCACCGCCAGCACCGACACACCTGCGGCGAACAATCTGTTCAAGCGCGACCTGGGCGATCTGGAAACACGCATCTCCGCGCTGGAGCTGGTCGAAGACCGGCCGACCGTGCACAACAACGGCGCAGTGCTGGTTCTGGCCGGCATCGGCGGACCCGATGCCGTGCGCCAGCTTCTCGGCGCGCTGCCTGATTCCTTCCCGCGCCCGGTGATGGTGCAGCAGCGTCTCGACGGCGGCCGTTATGACCGGCTGGTCGCGCAGATGCAGCGCGCCACGCCGTTGCAGGTAAGGCTGGCCGAGCCGGGCCTGCTGGCAATGGCCGGAACGATCTACATCCTGCCGGCCGAGATCGGCATTGTTGTCAACGAGTCCGGCATTCGTTTCATCGAAGGCGAGGGCGATGTCATCGCCGCGTTGCCGTCCGCGGATTCGGCGGTGCTGCTGCTCAGCGGCAGCGACCCGGCGCGCGTGGATGCCGTGATGAATCACTCCTGGGCCGGCGCGCTGGTGGCCGGCCAGGCGCCGGACGGCTGCTATGACGCTGCGGCCTCGACCGCACTGATCGCACGCGGCGGCGTCGCCGGGCAACCGGTCGAGCTGGCCGAACGTCTGATCGCACGTTGGCGTTGAGCGGGCAGACCAGGAACCTACAGATGCCGAATCGAAACCACTCCAATCATTCCGCCGGCAAGCATGCGGCGACGGTGCCAGTTGCAGGAAGCCCGGCTTTCGGAGGGCCCGCCGTCGAAAACGACATCCGCGGCGTCCTGATCCAGGTCGCCGGTGGCCGCCTGCTGCTGCCCAACGCGACGATCGCCGAAGTGCTGTCGTACGCGGAACCCGAGCCGCTGGCCGACGTGCCGGACTGGCTGCTGGGCCGCATGCGCTGGCGCGGCTGGCAGCTGCCGCTGGTGGCGTTCGCGCGACTGGCCGGCCTGGCCGACGAACGCGGCGGACTGGGCAGCAAGGTCGTGGTGTTGCGCGCCTTGGGCGGCAATCCGCGCGCGCCGTACTTCGCCATGCTGACGCAGGGCTTCCCGCGCCTGGTGACCGTGTCGCGTGACACCCTGGTGGTGGTCGACGACACCCAGTCGCTGCCCAACGGCGTACAGGCGCGCGTGCTGCTCAACGAAGACGCGGCGTTCCTGCCCGACCTGGAATCGATCGAGGCGCAGGTCAGCGCGGTGCTGGTGCAGGCGGCTTGAGCGCATCACCGGCGGCGACGCCGGCGCGGTTCGCGTCGGTCGATGCACTTCGCGGCATCACGGTCGCCGCGATGCTGCTGGTCAACAACCCGGGTGACTGGGGCCACGTCTACGCGCCGCTGCTGCACGCGCATTGGCATGGCTGTACGCCGACCGACCTGATCTTCCCGATGTTCCTGTTCATCGTCGGCGTGTCGATCACGCTGGCGCTGGTACCGCGCCTGGAGCGTGGCGATGCTCAGGCCGCGCTGACGCGCACGGTGCTGGTCCGCGCCACGCGCATCGTCGGCCTCGGCCTGCTGCTGCACCTGTGCGCGCTGTGGGCGTTCGACCTGGCGCACTACCGGGTGATGGGAGTCCTGCAGCGGATCGGCCTGTGCTTCGCCGCCGCGGGCCTGCTGGCGCTGCATGCGCGGCCACGCACGCAGTGGCTGGTGCTCGCCGCGTTGCTGATCGGCTATGGCGCACTGCTCGCCGCCGGCGGCAGCTATGAACCCTTCGTCAATCTCGCCAGCCGCATCGATCATGCGCTGCTCGGCGTTCACGTCTACCAACTCGATCCGGCCAGCGGCCGCGGCCACGATCCCGAGGGCGTGGTCAGCACGCTGGGTGCGCTGGCGACGACCGTGCTCGGCATGCGTGCCGGTGACTGGCTGCGGCGCCGAGAATCGCGTGCGCTGTGGCTGGCCGGCGCGATCGTCATGGCGCTGGGCCTGGCCTGGTCGTGGTGGCAGCCGTTCAACAAGAACCTGTGGACGCCGTCGTACGTGCTGTGGACCGGGGGCATCGCCTGCTGGGTGCTGGCCGCCGTGCACTGGCTGGTCGATCGCAAGGGGCTGCCTGCGCTGGGGCGCGCGTTCGGCGTCAACGCGATCGCGGCCTATGCCGGATCGGCGTTCATGCTTTACGCGCTGGTCGCGGGCGGTTGGCTGGAGCCGTTGTATCGGGTCGGTTTCGCCCACTGGATGACGCCGCGATGGGGACCGTACGTGCCGTCGCTGGCGTTCGCGATTGCGTTCGTTGCGGTGTGGTGGGTGGTGGTGCGCGTGCTCGATGCGCGACGGATCTACTTCAAGATCTGATCGCTACTGCAAATCCCCGAACCGCGCCTGCAGCGCCGCAATCGCCGCCAACCCGGCGCTTTCGGTGCGCAGGATGCGCGGCCCGAGGCGCAACCCAAGGAACCCCGCTGCGCGCAATTGCTCGCGATCCAAAGGCGACCAGCCGCCTTCCGGGCCAATCGCCAGGTACACCGGCGCACCGGTATCCAGCGACAGGCTCGAGAACGCCAGCTCGCCTTCCGGATCGAGGATCAGGCGCAGGCCGCCGGCGGGCAGGGCAGCCAGCGTCGCCTGCAGCGTCACCGGTGCGGACACGGCAGGCACGACTGCGCGACCGCTCTGCTCGCACGCCGAGGACACCACGCTGCGCCAATGCGCCAGCCGCTTCTCCGCGCGCGCTTCGTCCAGCTTCACTTCGCTGCGCTGCGACCACAGCGGATGAAATGCGGCGGCGCCCAGTTCGGTCGCCTTCTGCAGGATCAGGTCCATCTTCTCGCCGCGCGCGACGCCCTGCAGCAGAACGAGCTGGAGCGGCGACTCACGCAGCACCGGCTTGGCGGCGTCGACCGCCACCCGCAGCTCGCGCTTGCCCAGGGCCACGATCCGCGCCGCGTAGTCGTGGCCATCGCCGTTGAACAGCACGCAGGCATCGCCGACGCCCAGGCGCAGCACGCGCCCCAGGTGGGCGGCCGCGCTTTCGGGCAGGACGACTTCGCTGCCGGCCGCCAGTGGCTGGTCGACGTGGACACGGGTCAGGCGCATGCGGTGGCCTCGTCGATGGCGGCGCGGGTGGTGTCGGCGAGCAGCTGCAAGGCCGCTTCGTCGACGCAGTAGGGCGGTATCCAGTACAGCACGTCGCCCAGCGGACGCAGCAGCACGCCGCGCTCCAGTGCGGCGCGGTAGGCACGCAGGCCCACGCGCAGTGCAGGATCGAAGCTGGCGCGACGGTCGCCGCCCGGGGTCAGCTCGAAGGCGACGATCATGCCGGCCTGGCGCACATCGGCCACATGGCGATGCTCGGCCAGTGGCGCCGCAAGGGTCGCCATGCGCGCGGCGGTGGCGCGGTTGCGGTTGAGGATGTCGTCGCTGGCGAAGATGTCGAGGCTGGCCAGTGCCGCCGCGCACGCGAGCGGGTTGCCGGTGTAGCTGTGCGAATGCAGGAACGCCTTCTCGCGCGAGTCGTCGAGGAAGCCGTCGTAGATGGTCTGCGTCGCCAGCACCGCCGCCAGCGGCAGCGCGCCGCCGGTCAGGCCCTTGGACAGGCACAGCAGGTCCGGCTGCACGCCGCTTTGCTCGCTGGCGAACAGCGTGCCGGTGCGACCGAAGCCGACGGCGATCTCGTCGCAGATCAGGAACACGCCGTGCGCATCGCACAGCTCGCGTGCGAGCTTCAGGTACACCGGATCATGCATGCGCATGCCACCGGCGCACTGCACGCGTGGCTCGAGGATCAGTGCGCAGACTTCGTTGCCATGGCGTTCAAGCAATTCGCGCAGACCATCGGCGGCGTGACGCGCGCGTTCCTCCGGCGTCTCGCCGGCTTCGCACAGGTAGGCATCGGGTGACGGAGCGAACAGGGCTTCGGCCAGCAATGGCGCATAGACGCGGCGGTACAGCGGGATGTCGCCGACCGCGAGCGCGCCCAGGGTCTCGCCGTGGTATCCGTTGTCGAGCGCAATGAACTTGGTCCGGCCCTCGATTCCGCGATTGCGGAACCAGTGGAAGGCCATCTTCAGCGCGACCTCGACACCGGCCGAACCGTTGTCGGCGTAGAAGACCTTGCTCAGCGGTTCACGGCCGGTTTCGCGCGGCGCGATGGCGAGCAGGCGCTCGGCCAGCTCGACCGCGGGCGCATGCGAGCAGCCGGCCAGGATCACGTGCTCGAGCGTCATCGCCTGCTGGGCGATGGCGGCGGCGATGCGCGGCTCGGCGTGGCCGAACAGGTTGGTCCACCAGCTGCTGATCGCGTCGAGATAGCGACGGCCGTCGCGACCCACCAGCCAGGCGCCTTCGCCACGCGCGATCGGCAGCAGCGGCAGGGTCCCGGGATGCTCGCGCATCTGCGTGCACGGGTGCCACAGCACCGCCAGGTCGCGGTCGCGCCAGTGCTCGGCATCGCCGTCGCCACCTGCCGGGACACCGGCCTCTGCTAGCATCGCCTTATCGTGAGTGTTCTTCTGCATCCCACCATTATCCTGCCTGGCGGCGCGCGGTGCAGCGCAGCGGCCGGGGCCTGCCATGGAACCTGGCCATGAGCCGCCGGCTACCCACCATCCACAGCATCACCGAGCATGACGCCGGTCCGTACCGGCTCGAACGCCTTGATCTCGAGTTCGCCAATGGCGAGCGTCGCCATTACGAGCGCCTGCACGGGCGCGGCCACGGCGCGGTGGTTGTCGTGCCCCTGCTCGATGACGACACCGTGTTGCTGGTGCGCGAATACGCCGCCGGCATGCACCGCTACGAGCTGGGCCTGGTCAAGGGCCGGATCGACGCCGGCGAGACACCCGAGCAGGCCGCCGACCGCGAGCTCAAGGAAGAGGCCGGCTACGGCGCGCGCTCGCTCAACGTGCTGCGCTCGCTGACGCTGGCGCCGACCTACATGAGCCACCAGGCGCACCTGGTGCTGGCGCGCGACCTGTACCCGGAGCGACTGCCCGGCGACGAGCCCGAAGAGCTGGAAGTGGTGCCGTGGAAGCTCGACGACCTGCACCAGCTGATCCTGCGCGAGGACTTCTCCGAAGGCCGCAGCATCGCCGCCCTTTTCATTGCCCGCGAGTGGCTGAGGACGCACCAGACATGATTTCCCACGAGTTGCGCGAGGGCGTGATCGCGCTGGCGCACGATGCCGCCGCCGCGATCCTGGGCATCTACGACAGCGATTTCGCCGTGCAGCACAAGGACGACGATTCGCCGTTGACCGCCGCCGACCTGGCCGCGCACCGCTGCATCGTCGACGGCCTGGCGCGGCTGACGCCTGACATCCCGGTGCTGTCGGAGGAATCCGCGCACGAAGTTCCGACCGCGCAGCGACGGCAGTGGCAGCGCTCGTGGATGGTCGACCCGCTCGATGGCACGCGCGAGTTCGTCAAGCGCAATGGCGAGTTCACCGTCAACATCGCCCTGATCGAAGACGGCGTTGCCGTGTTCGGCGTGGTGCAGGCGCCGGTGACCGGCGTGCTCTGGCACGGCGGCGCCACGCTCGGTGCCTTCCGCCGCGAAGGCAACCGCGACGAGGCGGTGCGTTCGCGCGCGCCGGCCACCTCGCCATTGCGTGTGGCGGCCAGCCGTTCTCATCGCGACACGCGCACCGAGGCGTTCATCGCGCGCATGGGCCAGGTCGAGCCGATCGGGCTGGGTTCGTCGCTGAAGTTCTGCACGCTCGCAGATGGCCGGCTGGATGTTTATCCGCGCTTCGGACCCACCAGCGAGTGGGATACCGCGGCCGGCCAGTGCGTGCTTGAAGGCGCCGGCGGCGTGGTGCTCGATCCGCAGGGACGTCCGTTCCGCTACAACCAGCGCGAAGGCATCCTCAACGGTGACTTCATCGCCCTGGGCGATCCCGCGCTGCCGTGGCGGCAATGGCTGGGCAACTGACCGACATGTCCGACATCGACCGTCTCCTCACCATCATGGCGCGCCTGCGCGACCCGCAAAGCGGTTGCCCGTGGGACGTGCAGCAGGATTTCGCCAGCATCGCGCCGTACACGATCGAGGAAGCCTACGAAGTGGCCGACGCGATCGACCGCGGCGACCTGGATGACCTGAAGGACGAACTGGGCGACCTGCTGCTGCAGGTGGTGTTTCATGCGCGCATGGCGCAGGAGCAGGGCGAGTTCGAATTCGCCGATGTGGTCGCCGCGATCAGCGACAAGATGGTGCGCAGGCATCCGCATGTGTTCGCCGATGCGGCAGTCGAAGGCGTCGAAGCGCAGACGGTAGCCTGGGAAGAACACAAGCGCCGCGAACGCGAGGACAGCGGCCACCAGGACCGCTCCGCGCTCGCAGGCATCGCCCGTGGCCTGCCCGAGTGGCAGCGTGCGGTGAAATTGCAGAAGCGCGCCGCGCGGGTCGGTTTCGACTGGCCCGACGTGACGCCGGTGATCGCCAAACTGCACGAAGAGATCGAGGAAGTGCGCGTCGAGTTTGCAGCGCTCGACGCCGATCCGGACGATGCCGCCGCGCGCGACCGGCTCGAGGACGAGATCGGCGACGTGCTGTTCGTCTGCGCCAATCTGGCGCGCCACGCCAAGGTCGACGTCGGTGCCGCGATGCGCCGGGCCAACCTGAAGTTCGAACGCCGCTTCCGCGCGATGGAGGCCCTGGCGGAAGCAGATGGCGCCGAGCTGGCCGGGCAGTCGCTGGAAGCCCAGGACCGCTATTGGGACCGGGCCAAGGCGGCAGAGAAGTCCTAGCCAGCGGCATCGCGACTGCCGGCTGGTCACAACCCGGCGACGTACTCCTGCGGGTCCACGCGCACACCGTCCTGGCGGACCTCGAAGTGCAGGTGGGGTCCGGTCGAACGCCCCGACGATCCCACCAGGGCGATCGGCTGCCCGGCCAGGATCGGCTCGCCCGTGCGCACCAGCAATCGTTCGTTGTGCGCATAGAGCGTGCTGCATCCGTCGCCATGATCGATCAGGACGAGGTTGCCGTAGTCCTTGCTGTAGGTCGCGCGCGCGACGATGCCGTCGGCGGTCGCGTGCACCGAGGTGCCGGGCGGCGCGGCGAAATCGATGCCGTTGTGGAACGCGGCACGGCGACGAAAAGGATCGGTGCGACGGCCAAAGCCGGAGGTTACCCGGATGGCGTCCAGCGGCAGCCGCATCGGGTAGATGCCCGGTTTCGCCGATTTGAATTCGAAGGTGTGCTGGTGCGACAACGCGACCGGTTCGGGCCGCGGCAAGGCGATGACCATCGTGGCTGCGCCGGGCAACGCCGCCGGCACGTGCGAGGCGGCAGGGCTGTCCTGGGCGGCCAGCACGATCGCCATCCCCGCACCTGCCAGATGCAGGCTGGCCCGCCACGCCGAGCGTTGTCGGCGCGCGCTGGAACGGGCGAAGGGAGGGGGCTGGCGGCGGTGACGGTGAAACATGGCGGAGGTCCGGTGACTGGCACCTTCCGCTGGCGCACACGCAACCTCACTGGCCGGGCGATGAGGGCCAGGGGCGGCGTATTGGGTGGAGGCGCCGGGTAGGGCGCCGGAGCGATGTATCGGGACGTCTTGTCCGGGGGCCATTGTCCGGTTGGCCGGCACACGGACCATCAGATCTGTCCCAAAGCGGGATTCGTCCCAAAGCCGGATTCGTCGCAAAGCGCGATTCGCCCTCAAACCACACCGGCTTGCTCCATCGTCGGCGCGGGTGCACGATCACGTCCGGACCGGCGGCGCTGTCGCCGCGGCGCAATGCGCACCGGTCCACATGGGGACATTGGGAGGAACACCGTGCCGCGTTTTGCCAGCTTCCGCGAGTTCTACCCGTACTACCTGGGCGAGCACAGTCATCGCACCAGCCGGCGCCTGCATTTCATCGGCAGTTGCGGGGTGCTGGCGCTGCTGGTGCTTGCCATCGTCGAGCGCAATGGCTGGTGGTTGCTGGCGGCGCTGGTGTGCGGTTACGGCTTTGCCTGGGTCGGGCATTTCTTCTTCGAGAAGAATCGCCCGGCCACGTTCCGCCACCCGTTCTATTCGTTCGCTGGCGACTGGGTGATGTTCAAGGACATCCTCAGCGGCAAGATCCCGTTCTGAAACACCGCTTTCCGACTGGCCTGTCCAGGAATCAATCCAGGAAGATCAGCCAGGCCGCCACGGCGATCAGGGCAAAGCCGGCCCAGTGGTTCCACTTGAGCGGCTCGCCCAGGTACCAGGCGGAGAAGCCGGCGAAGACCAGCAGGGTGATCACTTCCTGCATGCCTTTGAGCTGTGGCGCCGAGTAGACGGCACTGCCGAGCCGGTTGGCGGGCACCATCAGGCAGTACTCGAAGAAGGCGATGCCCCAGCTGACCATGATCGCCATGACCAGGGGGGTGGATTTGTACTTCAGGTGCCCGTACCAGGCAAAGGTCATGAAGAGGTTGGATCCCAGCAGCAGCAGGATCGGGTAAATGCGTTCGGCAGGCATGGGAAATCTTCGTCGTAAAGAATTCGTTCAGCTTAAGCACAGCACCTTCACGAAACATCCACACTCGCAAAGGCAGCCTTCACAAAGCTGAAGGGTTGGAGGGGTTTGCATGCAGGGTACCGGCACAAGGGACGGCGGTCTGGTCCTGATCGTGGAGGACAACCGCAACATCTCGGAGATGGTCGGCGAATACCTGGAGGGCCGTGGCTTCGAGGTGGACTATGCCAGCGACGGACTCGACGGCTACCGACTGGCGACCGAGAACAATTATGACGTGGTCGTACTGGATCTGATGCTGCCACGCATGGATGGCGTGGAGTTGTGCAAGAAGCTGCGCGAGGAAGCGCGCAAGTCGACGCCGGTGCTGATGCTGACCGCGCGCGACACGCTCGACGAGAAGCTCACGGGGCTGGGGGCAGGCGCCGACGATTACCTGACCAAGCCGTTCGCGATCCAGGAACTGGAGGCGCGCCTGCGCGCGCTGATCCGGCGCGAGCGTCGCCAGGTTGGCGGTGAGGTGCTCAAGGTCGCCGACCTCGTGCTCGATCCGGCCAGCCTGCGCGTGACCCGCGGCGGCAGCGAGCTGCAGCTTTCGCCGATTGGCCTGCGCCTGCTGACGATCCTGATGCGCGAGTCGCCGCGGGTGGTCAGTCGCCAGGAAATCGAGCGCGAGATCTGGGGCAACGGCCTGCCCGATTCGGACACCTTGCGCAGCCATCTGTACAACCTGCGCAAGACCATCGACAAGCCGTTCGACAAGCAACTGCTGCACACGGTGCAGAGTGCCGGCTACCGCGTTGCCGACATCTCGCAGCCACCCGAGTAAGACGGCAGCGCCATGCGGCACGGACTTCCGCGCAGGATCAAGCTTGCGTTCCTGACGCAGGCCTTGATCGGCAGCATCGTGATCACGGTGGGCATCCTGCTCGCCGGTGTCATCGTGCGGCAGGAAGTGATCGAGGAGCGCGTCCGCCAGGAGGCTCAGGCTTTCTGGAAGGCGTACGCGGTCGATCCGAACCATCGGCTGCCGAGCAGTTCGACGATGTCCGGCTATGTGGTGATCCCGGGCCAGGCCAATCCGAAACTGCCGGCCGAACTCAATGGGCTGGGTCCGGGCGTGCAGCGTCTGCCCGACAGCCGCAGCCTGGTCTACGTCGATCGCCGCCCGCAGGGAACGCTGTACCTGGTGTTCTCGGCGTGGATGGCCGACCAGTCGGTGCTGATGACCGGCCTGGTCTCGCTGCTGCTGTCGCTGGTCACCAGCGGCGTGCTGATCTGGTTGACCTACCGGACCTCGAAGCGACTGGTCACGCCGGTGAGCTGGCTGGCCAACCAGGTCGCGCATTGGGATCCACGCGACCCTGATGCCAGCGCGATCGCGCCGGCGCGATTGCCGGCCGATGCCAGCGACGAGGTTCGCAAGCTGTCGAAGGCGCTGACCGGTCTGTCCGAGCGCGTCAGCGATTTCGTCCGCCGCGAGCGCAACTTCACCCGCGATGCCAGCCACGAACTGCGCACGCCCCTCACCGTGATTCGCGTGGCCAGCGACCTGATGCTGGCCGACCCGGAAACCAGCCCGCGCGCGCAGCGATCGCTGGCGCGCGTGCAGCAGGCCGGGCGCGACATGGAGTCGGTGATCGAGGCCTTCCTGATCCTCGCCCGCGAAGCCGACGTGGCGCCGCAGAGCGAGGAGTTCGAGGTGCGCGACATCGTCGCCAGCGAAGTCGAGCGGATCCGGCCGATGCTGGCCGGGCGTCCGGTGGAAGTGCTGTTCCATGACGAGGGTGGCCCGCGACTGGTGGCGCCGCCGCACGTGCTGCGGGTCATGGTCGGCAACCTGCTGAGCAACGCGGTGCGCTTCACTGGTAGCGGACAGATCGAAGTGCGGGTGATGCCCGATCGCGTGGTGATCCGCGACAGCGGCATCGGCATGTCGCCGGAAGTGCTGGCCAAGGCCTTCGATCCGTTCTTCCGCGCCGAGTTTGCCGAAAGCGACGGCAAAGGCATGGGCCTGTCGATCGTGCGCAGGCTGGGCGAACGCTTCGGCTGGCCGGTGAGCCTGGCCAGCGAGCCGGGGCAGGGCACGACGGCGGTGATCCGGTTCCAGTAATCGTCTGGCAACGCGACGGCACGACCGGCCAGGGGTGACAATGCGCTGAACCAATTGGCACAGGCGCTGTCAACGCAACGCCACTTCAGGCGTTGGTGCCGGCATAACCCATGAATCGAGCCAAATGAGCGCAGCCCGCAAGTCCGTCCAGTCGCCGCACTCCCGCAAGTCCAACGTATGGATCCGTCGCGGCATCGCCGCTGCCGTCGTGCTCGCGCTGGCCGGTGGCGGCTGGTGGTACTTCCGCCAGCGCGACGCCGAAGCCGCCACCGGTGCCTACCGCACCGCGCCGGTGGAACGGGGCGACATCCGCGTCGCCATTTCCTCGACCGGCACGCTCAGCGCTATCTCGACCGTCACCGTCGGCAGCCAGATTTCCGGCCAGGTCACCGACGTGCTGGTCGATTTCAACGACCCGGTGAAACGCGGCCAGGTCATCGCCCGCATCGACCCCAAGACCTACCAGGCGCAGATCGCCCAGGGCAATGCCCAGATCGCCAACGCCCGCGCCGCGCTGTCGCAGGCGCAGGCGGCGCTGGTCAATGCCGAGCTCGACTACAGGCGCAAGGCCGACCTGGGCACGCGCCAGCTGGTTGCGCGCAGCGACGTCGACTTGGCCCGCGCCGCACTCGACCAGGCACGCGCGCAGGTCAACGCCGCGCAGGCGTCGATCCAGCAGCAGACCGCGTCCACCGAAACCACCCAGGTCAACCTCGACCGCACCGTGATCCGCTCGCCGGTCGACGGCGTGGTGCTCACGCGCAGCATCGAGCCGGGCCAGACCGTGGCCGCCAGCCTGCAGGCGCCGGAACTGTTCAAGATCGCCGAGGACCTGGCGAAGATGAAGATCGAACTGGCCGTGGACGAGGCCGACATCGGCCAGGTCCGCACCGGCCAGGGTGTGTCGTTCACCGTCGACGCGTTCCCCGATCGCCAGTTCCGCGGCACCGTCGAGCAGGTGCGCCTGTCGGCCACTACAACCAACAACGTCGTGACCTATCCGGTGGTGGTGACGGTCGACAACAGCGACGGCACGCTGCTGCCCGGTCTCACCGTCAACGCCGAGATCGAAGTCAGCCGCCGCGACGACGTGCTCAAGGTGTCCAACGCCGCGCTGCGCTTCAAGCCGGCCGACGATGCCGCCGGTGCCGGCGCCACGACGGCCGCACCGCAGCCGAATCGCCAGGGCGGCAGCGGCGTGATCGACGACCTCACCCGCACCGCAGCCACGCTCAAGCTCAACCCCTCGCAACAGGCGGCATTCGATGCTGCCGTCGCCGCGGTGCGCGAGCGCCAGGCCGCACGGCAGGCACAGGCGGCACAGTCCGGTGGCGGCAACCGCCTGTTCGGCGGCGGTGGTGGCGGCCGTGGCCCCGGCGGTGGCGGCATGGTCGTGACTGCTGGCGGAAGTGGCGGCGGCAACATGCAGGCGCAGATGCGCCAGCGCATGGCCGACCGCTTCCGCGAGGATTTCGCCCAGTTCCGCAACAGCCTCGACGACGCGCAGAAGGCGAAGTGGGATGGCGCCCTGGCGGGCCTGCTCAACGCCAAGCGCGCCCCTCTGTACCGCCTCGCCGGCGGCAAACCGGAAATGCTGATGGTGCGCATCGGCGCCAGCGATGGCAGCAGCACCGAAGTGTCCGGCGGCGGGCTCAAGCAGGGCGACCTGGTGGTGACCGGCGAGCGGGCACAGCAATGAGCGCCGGCGCTGCGACAACGCCGGCGGTGATCCTCACGCGCGGGCTGTGCAAGACCTACTCGGCGCATACCGAGGCCGAGGTGCAGGCCCTGCGCGATGTCGACATGCGCATCGATCGCGGCGAGTTCGTGGCGATCATGGGGCCGTCGGGTTCGGGCAAGTCGACGCTGATGAACCTGATCGGCTGCCTCGACACGCCCAGCGCCGGTTCGTACGAATGCGACGGTGTCGACGTCTCCACGCTCGACGCCGAAGAACTCGCGGTGCTGCGCCGGGACAAGATCGGTTTCGTCTTCCAGGGCTTCAACCTGTTGCCGCGGATGAGCGCGCTGGAGAACGTGGCGATGCCGCTGGGGTACGCGCAGGTGCCGCCGCATGAGCGCCTCGAGCGTGCCCGCGCGGCGCTGGTCGCGGTCGGCCTGGGCGAGCGCGTCGGCCATCGCCCCAGCGAGCTCTCCGGTGGCCAGCAGCAACGCGTCGCGATCGCCCGCGCCCTGATCAACCAGCCGCCGATCCTGCTGGCCGACGAACCCACCGGCGCGCTCGACAGCAAGACCGGCGAGGAGATCCTGGCGCTGTTCAAGCGCCTGCGCGATGACAACCACACCGTCGTGCTGATCACCCACGACGCCGAAGTCGCCGCGCACGCCGACCGCATCTACGTGATGCGCGACGGCGAGCTGCATGCGCAGGAGGACGCGGCATGAACTTCTCCGACATCCTGCGCACTGCCATCTACGCGCTGCGCGGCAACTGGATGCGCAGCGCGCTGACGTCGCTGGGCGTGATCATCGGCATCGCCGCGGTGATCGTGATGGTGTCGGTGGGGCAGGGCACGCAGGCCGAGATCGACAAGATGGTGTCGGGCCTGGGCTCGCAGCGCCTGGACATCAGCTCCGGTGCCGGTCGCGGCCCCGGCGGCGGTGGCGCGCGCATGAGCGCCTCGAGTTTCTTTACCCTCAACGAAGGTGATGTCGAGGCGATCCGCAGCGAGATCCCGGAAGTGCAGTTCGTCGCCGGCGCGCTGCGCGGCAACACCCAGGTCGTGTACGCGGAAAACAACGCGTCGACCAGCTGGCAGGGCGTGCAGCCGGACTTCTTCGACATCAACGGCTGGGCCATCGCCAACGGCGACGGGTTCGACGCGCAGGACTACACCAGCGCCGGCAAGGTGGTGATCCTGGGCGAGACGGTGCGGCGCACGCTGTTCGGCGACGAACCGGGCGTGGGCCAGACCATCCGCCTCGGGCGGGTGCCGTTCACCGTGGTCGCCACGCTCAAGCCCAAGGGCCAGGGCGGCTTCGGCCAGGACCAGGACGACGTGGTGATGGTGCCGTTGCAGACCGCGCGCCGGCGCCTTATGGGCGCGATGGGACTGCCGGCCGGTGCGGTGACGCAGATCGCGCTGACCGTGGCCGATGCCAAGGACCTCAGTTATGCGCAGGGCGAAGTGGAGGCACTGCTGCGCCAGCGCCACCGCATCAAGCCCGGCGAGGACGACGACTTCAACGTGCGCAACATCTCAGAGATCGTCGCCACGCGCACGGCGACGACGCGGTTGATGTCGCTGTTGCTGGGTGCGGTGGCGACGATCTCGCTGATCGTCGGCGGCATCGGCATCATGAACATCATGCTGGTGTCGGTGACCGAGCGCATCCGCGAGATCGGCCTGCGCATGGCGGTCGGTGCCGGCCCGTCGGACGTGCGCCGGCAGTTCCTGGCCGAGGCGATGCTGATCTCGCTGATCGGTGGCGCGCTGGGAATCGCGATCGGCATCGTCGGGGCATTGCTGGTCGGCAAGTTCGGTTCGCTGCCGGTGGCCTTGAACGGGCAGGTGATCGCGCTGGCGGCGAGCTTCTCGATCATGACCGGGCTGTTCTTCGGCTATTACCCGGCGCGCAAGGCTTCGCAGCTGGATCCGATCGAGGCATTGCGGCAGCAGTAGGCCGATCGTCGTCCCGGCGAAAGCCGGGACCCATTTGCTGCTGGGACGATCAAGATGGATCCCGGCGTTCGCCGGGATGACGTGATTGTTCGGCGGTATGCTCTGGCTTCCTCGCCGGACTCCGACCCATGCGCCTGCCGATCCTGATCTCGCTCCCGTTGCTCGCACTGTCTGCCATGACCGTCAACGCCCACGCCGCCGACCAGCCCGCCGCGCCGAAGACCGCACTGGTCATCCATGGCGGTGCCGGCTTCGTGCCGAAGGATTCGATCACCGAAGCGGAGCGTCGCGCCTACCACGCCGCGCTCAATCGCGCGCTCGATGCCGGCAATGCCGTGCTCAAGCGTGGCGGCAGTGCGCTCGACGCCGTCACCGCGGTGGTGGTCGTGCTGGAGGATGCGCCGCAATTCAATGCCGGCAAGGGCGCGGTGTTCAACGCCAAGGGTGGCCATGAGCTCGACGCCGCGATCATGGAAGGGCATACGCGTCGCGCCGGCTCGGTGGCCGGTGTCACCACGATCAAGAACCCGATCAAGCTCGCGCGCACCGTCATGGAACACAGCCCGCACGTGATGCTCGCCGGCGCCGGTGCCGAAGCGTTCGCCGACACCCGTCCGGAAATCGACCGCGTACCCAACAACTGGTTCGACACCGACAAGCGTCGCCAGCAACTCGAGAAGGCGCAGCGCGAGGAAGCGGCCAAGGGCAAGCGCGAGGCCAGTCGCTCACTCGACGATGCGCCGACCTATTTCGGCACCGTCGGCGCGGTCGCGCTCGATGCGCAGGGCCATATCGCCGCTGCCACCAGCACTGGCGGCATGACCAACAAGAAGTGGGGCCGCGTCGGCGATGCGCCGATCATTGGTGCAGGCACCTGGGCCGACGAGGGCTGTGGTGTGTCCGGCACGGGCTGGGGCGAGTACTACATCCGCAATGCGGTCGCGCACGACATCTGCGCGCGCGTGGCCTACCGCGGCGATTCACTGCAGGCGGCCGCGGAAGAAGTGGTGAACCGGATCGTTCCGGCCGCCGGCGGCGACGGCGGCGCCATCGCCATGGATCGCCAGGGCAACATCGCCATGCCGTTCAACAGCGGCAGCATGTTCCGCGGCTGGATCAGGACGGACGGCAGCCGCGGCACGGCGATCCACGAAGAAGAGTGACCCCTTCCCCCTGGCCGCCTGCGGCGGTCAGTGCGGCAGCTTGCTCGCCAGCAGGTCGACCCGGTCGATCTGCGGCGGCTGCGACAGCAGCTCGTCCGCGCGCGCCATCAGCGCCGCCGCGATCGGTCCATCCAGGTGCGCCTGGCGGCCGGCTTCGGTGTCGAACGTGTCGTAGATGCCGAAGCTGCTGGGGCCGAACCGGAGGGCGAACCAGGTGCGGGTCCCCGGTTCGGCCTCCGCCAGGGGCAGGGCGCTGCGGAGGAACTGTTCGAGCTGGTCTTCCTTGCCCGGTTTGGCCTCCAGCCTTGCCAGCAGAGCGCAACGGGACATGGCGGTTCTCCGGTGAGGGCGAGCGGTGACGGGCTGGTCCGTCAGGTTAGGCCGGGTACCGCTAATGGCACGCGAAAAACGCGTCAGGCGGGCATGGCCGGGTCCGTTCATGCGTCCGCGGGGCAGGGGCACGGGGCTTGTGGCAAAATCGGCCCCCTGCCGCGGCCCCGGGGCCGCGCCTCGAACCCCTTACAGACCCCATCCATGTCGAACTTCGAGCAGTCCCAGCACTTGTGCGAGCCGCCGGAGTCCCCTCAGGGTGGCGCAGGCAAACCGGTCGATCGCAGGCGGTCCAACCCTGCTGTTTCCCGTTCCGCGGACTGAGCGACCGACATGGCTGATGAGTTTGGGCACATGCCGCGCGGCCCCGCGCGCATCCTGAAGGCTGCCAGGTGGTCGATGCAGGGGCTGCGCGCGGCCTGGCTGCACGAGTCGTCGTTCCGGCTCGAGGTGTACCTGTTCGTCGTCCTGGCGCCGCTGGGCTGGTGGCTGGGGCAGACCGCGGTGGAGCGAGTGCTGCTGGTCGGTTCGATGCTGCTGGTGCTGAGCATCGAGTTGCTCAATTCGGCGGTGGAGGCGGTGATCGAGCGCTACGGTCCCGAGTTCCACGAGCTGGCGGGCCGGGCCAAGGACATGGGCTCGGCCGCGGTGTTCGTGTTGATGATGAATGTATTGCTGACCTGGGGTGCGATCGTCGTACCCCGCCTGTGGTGAATGCGCCCATCAGGGCATGTCGTTCGCCACGGGTATCCCGACCAGATTCTTAAAAGCCAAAGTGCAGGAAACCGCAAGTGATTGTTGAGCTGCTGACCGATCCGCAGGTATGGATCACCCTCGTTACCTTGAGCGCCATCGAGATCGTGCTCGGTATCGACAACCTCGTCTTCATTTCGATCGCGGTCAGCAAGCTGCCCTACACGCAGCGCGAGAAGGCACGCAAGTTCGGCATTGCCGTGGCCTGCATCACGCGTATTGCCTTGCTGCTGACGCTGGCCTGGCTGGCCGGCCTCACCCACGATCTGTTCACCATCCTCGGCCAGGGCGTTTCGGTGCGCGACCTGGTGCTGATCCTCGGCGGCGCGTTCCTGCTGGTGAAGGGTTCGATGGAGATCAAGGATCTGGTCGTCGGCGAGGGTGAGGCCGAGGACATCCACACCAAGCCGGTCGCGTCGTTCATGGGCGTGATCGCGCAGATCGCCGTGATCGACATCGTGTTCTCGCTCGACTCGGTCATTGCCGCGGTCGGCATGGCCAACCACACGCCGGTGATGGTCGCGGCGATCCTGCTCGCGGTCGCGGTGATGCTGTTGGCATCCAAGCCGCTGGGCAACTTCATCGACCACAACCCGACGATCAAGATGCTGGCGCTGGCCTTCATCGTGCTGGTCGGTGTGTACCTGATCGCCGATGGCTTCGAGGTGCATATCCCGAAGGGTTACATCTACGGTGCGATGGGTTTCTCGGCGCTGGTCGAGTGCCTGAACCTCTGGGCGAAGCGACGCGCGCAGCGTCGCCTGCAGCCGGAGTAACCCGGCTGGCGGCTGGCGGCCGCTGGCACTGCTGGTTGCGTTGGGGCGTCGTCCGCCGGGCCGGGGATTGTGGCCGCGCTTGGTTACGCGTTCGTTATTCCGACATTGTCTGTTTGCATGCCGCCCCCGTAGATGCTGCAATGCCGGCCATCGTCACGGAAGGAGTCGCGCGTCATGACCCGGTTTATCCAAACGCTCGTCCTGGTCCTCATGGCCGCCACGCTCAGCGGCTGCGGATACAACACCATCCAGCAGAAGGACGAGGCCGTTAAGGCGGCCTGGTCGCAGGTGCTCAACGTCTACAAGCGCCGCGCCGACCTGGTGCCCAACCTCGTCGCGACCGTGAAGGGCTATGCCAGCCACGAGCAGCAGGTGCTGACCCAGGTCACCGAGGCGCGTTCGAAGGTCGGTAGCATCAACGTCAACGCCGACGATCCGGCGTCGCTGGCGAAGTTCCAGCAGGCGCAGGGCGAGCTGCAGAGCGCGATTGGTCGCCTGCTGGTCGTCAGCGAGAACTACCCGCAACTCAAGGCCGACCAGAACTTCCTGCAGCTGCAGGCCCAGCTGGAAGGCACCGAGAACCGCATCACCGTCGAGCGCCAGCGTTACATCGGCACGGTGCAGGACTACAACACCTACATCCGCCAGTTCCCGACCAACCTCACCGCGATGATGTTCGGCTACAAGCCCAAGCCCAACTTCTCGGTCGACAACGAGGCGCAGATCCAGGAAGCGCCCAAGGTCGAGTTCGGCCAGCCGGCGCAGCCGCAGCAACAGCAGCCTCAGCAACAGCCGGCACCGGCCAACGGCTGAGACCGGCGTGAGGCGTAGCGGAGCATTGCCGTGATCTGGCGGCGCATGCGGGTGCCGGTCGCGAGCTTCGTGACCTGGTTGCTGTTCGCGCTCGTTTCCGTGCAGGCGCAGCAGCTGGCTGCGATCCCGGCGATGACCTCGCCGGTGGTCGACACCACCGGCACGATAGACGCTGCCACTCGCCAGAAGCTCGAGGCGCAGGCGCTGGCATTGCAGCAGCGTAAAGGCAGCCAGCTGCAGGTGCTGGTGGTGCCGACCACGATGCCGGAGGACATCGCCCAGTACGCGGTGCGTGCCTTCGATCAGTGGAAGGTGGGACGCAAGGGCGTCGACGACGGTGTCCTGCTGGTGGTCGCCAAGGACGACCGTCGCGTGCGCATCGAGGTCGGTTACGGCCTGGAAGGCGCGATTCCCGATGCCACCTCCGCGCGCGTGATCCAGGAATACCTGGTGCCGAAATTCCGCGCCGGCGACTATGCCGGCGGCATCACCGATGCCAGCGGCGCGCTGGTCAAGCTGATCGACGGCGAGCCCTTGCCCGCGCCGATGGCCGAGCACCGTTCCGGGCGCGGCAACGGTGGCGGCGGCTGGCTGTTCGCGTTGTTCGTCGCCTTCATCGTCGCCCAGGTCGCGCGCGGCATCTTCGGCCGGGCGCCGTCGCTGCTGCGCGGCGTGATCGGGGCCGGTGCCGCCGGCGGCATCGCCTGGTTGATCTCGTCGATGTTCCTGGTCGGCGGCATCGGTGCGGCGATCGGTTTCTTCATGGGGCTGGCCAGTCTGCCGTCGGGACGCTACGCGCGTGACCGCGGTTATGGCGGCTTCGGTGGCTGGGGCGGTGGCGGCGGGTTTGGCGGTGGCGGTGGGGGCTTCGGCGGCGGTGGCGGCTGGGGTGGTGGCGGTGGCATGAGCGGAGGCGGTGGTGCCTCCGGGAGCTGGTGACATGCGGCTGTTCAAGCATCTGTTCCCGCCCTCTGCCAAGCGCCTTTTCCCGGGCGAGAGCCTGCAGCGCATCGCCAAGGCCATTGCCGACAGCGAGCTGGCCCATACCGGCGAGATCTGTTTCGCGGTCGACCCGAGCCTGCATCCGCGCCAGGTGATGTCCGGCGTGGAGGCGCGTGAGCAGGCGGCCGAAGTGTTCGCCCGGCTGCGCGTGTGGGACACCGAAGCCAACAACGGTGTCCTGCTCTATCTGCTGCTGGCCGACCATCGCATCGAGATAGTGGCCGACCGCGGCTTCGAGGGTCGCGTCAGTGCCGAGCAGTGGCGCGGTGTGTGCCAGCTGATCGAGGAGCGGTTGCGGGCGGGCGAGGCCGAGGCTGGCGTCATGGCCGGCATCGATGCGCTTTCGGCGCTGCTGGTCGAGCATTTCCCGCGAGGTGAAGGGCAGCACGACCGCAACGAACTGCCGGACCTGCCGTACATCCTCTAGGGCGGCGGAGAGGGCACAATAGGCGCCACGCTTCACGTCCTCCATCCAGAAGCCCGGAGCCGTACCGCCGCATGATCGTCCTGCACCAGATCGATCCGATCGCCTTCCATCTCGGCCCGCTGCAGGTGCACTGGTACGGAATCATGTACCTGCTGGGCTTCGGCACAGCATGGTGGCTGGGTCGACGCCGCGTCACTGCCGGACGCCTGCCCGGGGTCAGCGAACAGGCCTACGGCGACCTGCTCTTCTACGCGATGCTCGGCGTCGTACTGGGCGGGCGCCTGGGCTACGTCTTCTTCTATTCCTTCCACGACCTGCTGCGCGATCCGCTGATGCTGCTGCGCATCTGGGAAGGTGGCATGAGCTTCCACGGCGGCCTGCTCGGCGTGGTCGCCGCGGCCTGGTGGTGGTCGCGCCGGCATCGCCTGCATCTGTTCGACACCGTCGATTTCATCGCGCCGCTGGTGCCGCCGGGCCTGGGCTTCGGCCGCCTGGGCAACTACATCGGCGGCGAGTTGTGGGGCAAGTACACCGATGCCGGTTGGGGCGTGGTATTTCCGCGCGCGCCGGAGTTCAGCAACTGGACCCGCGAGCAGATCCACAGCCAGTTCGCCAGCGGCGCACTGGAGCGGTTTGCGCGCCATCCCTCGCAGCTGTACCAGGCCCTGCTCGAAGGGCTGGTGATGTTCCTGGCGCTGTGGTGGTTCTCCAGCAAACCGCGTCCGCGCTATGCGGTGTCGGGCCTGTTCGCGCTGCTGTACGGCTGCTTCCGCTTCCTGATCGAGTTCGTCCGCGTGCCCGACCCGCAGATCGGCTACCTCGCTTTCGGCTGGCTGACGATGGGGCAGGTGCTGAGCCTGCCGCTGATCGCGCTGGGCCTGTTCTGGCTGTGGTGGTCGCGTCGCCAGCCGACGCTGCAGCCGCTGGCCGTGCCGCCGAACGCGGGCTGAGCAGAGGACCGATGAGATGAAGCAATACCTCGACCTGCTGCGCCATGTACTCGACCACGGCAGCGACAAGGCCGACCGCACCGGTACCGGCACGCGCAGCGTGTTCGGCTGGCAGATGCGCTTCGACCTGGCCGAAGGCTTTCCGCTGGTCACCACCAAGAAGCTGCACCTGCGCTCGATCGTGCACGAGTTGCTGTGGTTCCTGCAGGGCGAAACCAACATCGCCTACCTGAAGGACAACAAGGTCAGCATCTGGGACGAATGGGCCGACGCCGACGGCGAGTTGGGTCCGGTGTACGGCAAGCAGTGGCGACGCTGGGCCGGTGCCGATGGCATCGAGATCGACCAGATCCGCTGGGTGGTCGAGGAGATCAAGCGCAATCCCGACTCGCGCCGCCTGATCGTCTCGGCGTGGAATGTCGCCGACCTGCCGCGCATGGCGTTGATGCCGTGCCACACGATGTTCCAGTTCTACGTCGCCAACGGCAAGCTCAGCTGCCAGCTGTACCAGCGCAGCGGCGACATCTTCCTCGGCGTGCCGTTCAACATCGCCAGCTATGCGCTGCTGACGCACATGGTTGCTCAGGTGTGCGGCCTGGGCGTCGGCGACTTCGTCCACACGCTGGGCGACGCGCACCTGTACTCGAACCATTTCGAGCAGGCGCGCGAGCAGCTGTCGCGCACGCCGCGCGCGCTGCCGACGCTGCGGCTCAACCCGGACGTGCGCGACATCTTCGGCTTCCACTACGACGACATCGCGATCGAGCACTACGACCCGCTGCCGGCGATCAAGGCGCCGGTCGCGGTCTGATGTCGCCGGTCCCGGTGGAACTTGTCCTGATCGCCGCGCACGACCGCAATCGCGCCATCGGTCGCGACAACGACCTGCCGTGGCGCCTGCCCGATGACCTCAAGCGCTTCAAGGCGCTGACGCTGGGCAAGCCGGTGCTGATGGGACGCAAGACCGCGCAGTCGCTCGGACGTGCGTTGCCCGGGCGGCTCAACCTGGTGCTGACGCGCTCGGGGCAGGTGCCGTTCGAGGGCATGCAGGCGGTGGCGTCGCTGGACGAGGCCATGCGCATCGCGCAGGCCGCCGGTGTGCCGGCGCTTTGCGTGATCGGTGGTGGCGAGGTCTATGCGCAGTGCCTGCAGCAGGCAACGCAGATGCACCTGACCCTGGTCGACACCGTGGTCGAGGGTGCCGACGCGTTCTTCCCCGTGATCGATGAGGGGCAGTGGCGCGTCGTGGCGCGCGAACGGCACGAGGCGGATGCAAAACACGCCTGCGCGTTCGAGTTCGTCGACTACATCCGCGCCTGAAGGTACTGCGTAGGGGCGAGCAAGCTCGCGCCTACCCCTCGCTCAGTCCTGGTCGGTTTCCACCGGCGGCGCAGGAGCAGCGGTTTCGTTCTGACGCGGCCTTCCTTGTCCGCCATTGCCCTGGGCCACGCGGTTGCCCCTGGCGCGGCTGGCCGCCCTGCGACTGGCGTTGCTGGCGCTGGCGATTGCGGTCGTCGGCGTGGTACGGCGGTCGCGGCCGCGGCGGCGTCGCCGGCACATCGCGCCCTGCTACCTGGACCAGGCGCAGCTCATCGGTGTCGAGCTGCAATGCGGTGAGCTTGCCGCCCCACACCGCGCCGGTGTCGATGGCGTGGACGCCGTGGCCGATGAACAGTCCCAGCGTCGACCAGTGGCCGCAGACGATCTTGAGGTCGCGCTCCACGCGCCCGGGCACTTCGTACCAGGGATACAGGCCGGCCGGCTGGGTGCCGGGGCTGCCCTTGTCCTCGAACGAGATGCGGCCGCGCGGCGTGCAGTAACGCAGGCGCGTGAACACGTTGATGATCGCGCGATGGCGCTCGACGCCGGCCAGCTTGGGATGCCAGGCCGGCTTGTCGCCGTACATGTTCTTGAGCAGCCGGCGGAACTGGTCGCCGTGCAGGCGCTCCTCGATCTCGCGGGCGAAGCGCTCGGCCATCTGCGTCGACCACTGCGGCGCCAGTGCGGCGTGGACCATCATCCAGCCCAGCTTGCGGTCGGCGTGGACCAGCTTCTGCATGCGCAGCCAGGTCAGCAGTTCGTCACGGTCTTCGGCGAGGACGATGCGCTGCAGGTCCTGGTTGACCTTGCGCTGCTCGTCCTCGCGCCGTTCGCCGATCGCCAGCAGCGACAGGTCATGGTTGCCCAGCACGACCACGCTGTTGGCGCGCAGCGAGTGCACCAGCCGCAGGGTTTCCAGCGACTGGCCGCCGCGGTTGACCAGGTCGCCGCAGAACCAGAGCTGGTCGCGCGCGGGATCGAAGGCGATCTTCTCCAGCAGACGCTGCGTCGCGTCGTAGCAGCCTTGCAGATCGCCGATGGCCCAGGTGGTCATGTGCTGATGGGCCCGGTCAGTGCAACGTTCGCGGCACGGACAGGCTGAAGGCCGGAATCGGCGCATCAAACTGCGTGCCATCGTCGGCGAGCATGTGGTAGCTGCCTTCCATCATGCCGTGGCTGGTTTCCAGCACGGCACCGGAGGTGTATTCGAAGTCGTCGCCGGGGCGCAGGTACGGCTGCTCGCCCACCACGCCCTCACCCTCGACCTCCTGGACCTTGCCGTTGCTGTCGGTGATCAGCCAGCGCCGGCTCAGCAGGCGCGCGGGCACGCGGCCGGCATTGCGGATGCTGATCGTGTAGGCGAAGACATAGCGGTCCTGGCCAGGCTCGGACTGGTCATCGAGGTAACGGGTGGCGACGGAGACGTCGACGGCGTAATCGGTACTGCGTTCCATGCCGACAGTGTAGGGCGAGGCGTCGAAAATTGGTCAACGTTGTGTGCACGAGCCGTTGAAGGCGGGCGCCAGGAGGCGCATGGCCGACGTCCAGCCGATGCGCGTTGCGGGTCCGTTCACTGCATTGCGCCGGCTACGCCTTTGCCAGCGAGTTGGCCAGGCGCACGAAATCGGCGACCTCGATCTGTTCGGCGCGCGCGTCGGGGCGTACGCCGACAGCCTCGATCGCGGCCGCATCGCACAGTTTCGACAGTGCATTGCGCAGGGTCTTGCGACGCTGCCCGAACGCATCGCGCACGACTGCGGTGAACATGGCCGGATCGGCGACGCCAATGGTCTCCGGTGCGCGCGGCACCAGCCGCACCACGGCCGAATCCACCTTCGGCGGCGGCTTGAACGCGCCCGGCGGTACGTCGAACAGCGGCGTCACGTGGCAGTAGGCCTGCAGCATCACGCCCAGGCGTCCGTAGACCTTGCTGCCCGGCCCGGCGGCCATGCGGTCGACCACTTCCTTCTGCAGCATGAAGACCATGTCGTGGATGGCCGTGGCATGGTCCAGCGCATGGAACAGGATCGGCGAGGACAGGTTGTAGGGCAGGTTGCCGACCAGTCGGATCTTTCCGTCGCCGGCGCCACTGTTGCGCGCGATCGCGCTGAAGTCGACGCTGAGCACGTCGCGGTGGATCACTTCCAGCGTGCCGTGCGCGCGCGCGGCATCGGTCAGCGGAAAGATCAGGTCGCGATCGAACTCGATCACCGTCAGCTCGCCATGGCGGTCGAGCAGCGGAAACGTGATGGCGCCCTGGCCGGGACCGATTTCGACCAGGCGATCGCCCGGCTTGGGATCGACCGCCTGCACGATCATGTCGATGATCCGGCGGTCGTGCAGGAAGTGCTGGCCGAGGTGCTTCTTTGCCGGCTCGGTGAAGTGGCGCGTGCTCATGCGGGCGAGCCCTTGGAAATTGTGCTCGTTGAGGATGTGCCCGAAGCGCTGCGCCGGATGCGGGCAATGCGGGCACAGGTATCGGCGGCGGCGATCAGGCTCGAAGCGTCGGCCACGCCCTGGCCCGCCAGTTCCAGCGCGGTGCCGTGGTCGACTGCCACGCGCGGGTAGGGCAGGCCGAGGGTGAGGTTCACCGCGTGTTCGAAGCCGCTGTACTTCAGCACCGGCAATCCCTGGTCGTGGTACATCGCCACCACCGCGTCGAAGCCGCGCAGCTTGGCCGGCAGGAAGGCGGTATCGGCGGGCAGCGGACCCACCAGCCTCAGGCCCTGGGCGCGCAGCGTGGCGATGGCCGGTTCGATGATGTCCAGCTCTTCGCGGCCGAGGTGGCCGGCTTCGCCGGCATGCGGGTTCAGGCCCAGCACCGCGATCACTGGCTCGGCAATGCCGAAATCGTGGCGCAGTGCCGCATGGGTGGTCAGCAGGGTGTGGGTCAACGCCCGCGCGCTGATGGCATCGGCGACCGCACGCAGGGGCAGGTGGGTGGTGACCAGGGCGACGCGGACGACGTCGTTGGCCAGCATCATCACCACCTCACTCCCGGCCTGTTGCGCCAACAGTTCGGTCGTGCCCGTGTAGGCAATGCCGCCTTCGTTGATCACGGCCTTGTGCACGGGGCCGGTGACCACGCCGTCGTACGTGCCATCGAGGCAGCCCTGCGCGGCCTGCAGCAGGGCAGCGATCACCGCCTGCGCATTGCGCGGGTCGGGATGGCCGAACTCGGGGGCAACGGCGTTGGTGACCTCGACCAGGGCCAGTTCGCCGGGCCCGAGGGCCGGCTGCCCGGGTGGCAGCAATTGCAGTGGCAGGCCCAGCGCGGCGGCGGCAGCCCGCAGGCTGCGTGCGTCGGCGAAGGCGGTCAGGGAATAGTCGCGCGGCCGCTGTGCCAGCCGCACGCACAACTCGGGGCCGACCCCTGCCGGTTCGCCCGGCACCAGGGCGAGCCGGGCATGGTTGTTCCCGGGGGTCATCCCGGGATCACTCAGCTGCCGCTGGCGGGCGCCGCGGCCGGGGTGGCGGGCTCGGCGGCCTTGCCGACGCGGACGTCAACGAAGGCTTCGCCGCGCATCTCGCGCAGGTAGCGGTTCCACTCGTCCTCGAGCTTGCGACGGCCAATGGTTTCCTGGATCTGGGCGCGACGGTTGCTGTCGCCCACGTTGGTTTCGCGCGTGCCCTCGAGCTTGACGAGGTGCCAGCCGGCCTGCGTGCGCACCGGAGCGGACACCTGGCCCTGCTGCAGCCCGGCCAGGGCCGCGCCGAAGTCGGGGCCGAATTCGTCGCGCGTGAACCACCCCAGCTCGCCACCCTTGCCGCGCGAGCTCGGGTCCTCGGAGTTTTCCTGTGCCAGCAGGGCGAAGTCGGCGCCGCCGGCCAGACGGGCCTGCAGCGTCGCGGCCTTGGCCTTGGCCTTGGCATCGTCGGTCTTGTCGTCGACGCGGATCAGGATGTGCCGGGCCTGGTACTGGGTGACCATGGCCGGTGCCGCCTGCGAGGCGTCGCGGGTCTCGACCAGCTTGACCAGCTGGAAGCCGCTGGGGCCGCGGATCGGTGCGGTGACATCGCCCGGGCTCATGCTGCGCATCATCGAGGTGAACGCCTGCGGGATCTCGTCGACGCTGCGCCAGCCCAGATCGCCGCCTTCCAGCGCGTTCGGGCTGTCGGAGTAGCGCACGGCGGCCGCGGCGAAGTCCATCTCGCCCTTCTCGATCAGGGCCTTCACGCCCTCGATCTTCTTCTGCGCGACGGCGATCTGCTCGGCGGTGGCGCCTTCGGGCAGCTGCACCAGGATGTGGGCCAGGTGGTACTGGTTGCCGCTGTTGGCCTGGGCGGCCATGGCGGCGTCGATTTCCGAGTCGCTGACCGTGACCCGGCTCTGCGCGAAGCGCTGGCGCAGGCGCTGGATCAGCAGTTCATCGCGGATCGAGCTGCGGAAATCATTGTAGGAGGTGCCTTCGCGGGCCAGCTGCTGGCGCAGCTGTTCGGGGCTGACCCGGTTCTGCTGGGCGATGCCGGCGATGGCCTGGTCGACTTCCTGGTCGGTGACCCGCACGCCGGTACCCGCTGCGCGGGCAACCTGCAGCTTCACCAGGACCAGGCGTTCGAGCACCTGGCGCTCGAGCACCTCGCGCGGCGGCAGCTGGGCCTCGCGGCCGGCGTACTGACCGAGGATGTTGGCAACGGCGCGGTCGAGTTCGGTCTTGAGGATCACGTCCTCGTCGACCACGGCAGCGATGCCGTCGATGGGCTGGACCGAGCCGGTGGGCTCCTGGGCCGTTGCGGTCGCCAGCGGCAGGGTGCCGGAGAGCACCGCGACGGCAAGGGCGGACGCGAATAGTTTCTTCATAGGGTCGGGTCGGGAGTTGATTCGACTTGGCCGCCGCCGTTGTTCAGGCGCTCCGCGGAGCTTGGCGGCACGAGATAGAGGTCATCGCGGTTGTAACCGAGGATACCACGGCGCAGGGCGCGCTCTACGTTCTGCCCGGCCGAGCCCAGGCCCTTGAGTTCAAACTCGAACATGATCCGGGTATCCAGTTCACCATCACGATTGCGCAGGTAGCGGCGGCCCACCAGTCGGGCGGCAAGGCAGCAGCTCTCCCATTGGACACCGGCGATCGTCTCAAGTTGCTTCTTGTCGAGGATCGAGTAGTAGTAGCGGCCGACCACGCTCCAGGTGCGGTTGATCGGGTACAGGAACGAGAAATCGGCCTGTTCGAGCAGGTCCTGGTTCTCCGGCGGGTCGATCCCCGGGCGGAAGCCCGAGTTGCGCCGGTAGCGGTAGCCGAAATTGACCACGCCGTTGTTGTCGAAGATGTAGCGGGCGCGGAAGCTGGTCATGTCCTCGGCGCGGTACTTCGGGTTCCACATGTACGTGCCCGCGATCGTCCAGCGGTCGCTCGGGCTGATGCTGGCGTCGGCGATCCAGGCCGACTTGCCCTGTTCGATCGGCGCCTCGTTGGGCAGGGTGACCCTGCTGTCGTCGAAGTAGAAGATCTGGCCCAGGCTCGCCGCCAGCCGTTCCTGGCCGGTTTCCTCGCTGATCAGGCGCGTGGTCAGGGCCGCGGTGAGCTGGTTGGCATCGGCCTGGCGGTCGGCACCGGTATATCGGTTGTCGCGGAACAGCTGGCCCCAGCTGAACGTGGTCGCGCCGGTGTCGTAGATCGACAGGCCGGACTGGTCGCGGTAGGGGACGTTCAGGTAGTAGATACGTGGCTCGAGCGTATTGAGGTAGCCGTCGCCGCGGATCGTGGTGTTGCGATCGAAGTAGAGTCCGGCGTCAACCGAGGTGATCGGCATGTTGCGGCTCTGGGTGCTGTCGCTGAACTGTTCGATCAGCTCGGGCGTTACCGTGCCGCCATAACGCCGGACGAATTCGGTGGCCCGCTGCAGACCGCTGCCGTCGGCCTGGTAGGCGGTGTAGCGCCATGCCAGCTTGGGGCGGATGAACCAGGCGGCGCCTTCGAGCGGCATGACAACGTAGGGCTTCAGGTCAAAGCGTGAGCCGCCGAGGAACTCGGTGTGTTGGAAGCGCACCGCTTCGGTGTCGACACCTGCCTGCAACCAGTTTCCGACCACCGGCTGCGCCCAGTGCGCGTAGGCACGCGGCAGGCGATCGAACGCCAGGCTGGCATCGGTCAGGGTGTAGTCGGCCAACTGGTAATGGTCGGCCATCAGCTGCGCTTCCCAGTAGCGGCCACGACCATACAGGCCCGCATCGCTGCGGATCGTGGAGTTCGAAATGCCGTACAGGCTGCTGCTGAAATCCTCGAAGTAATGTGTGTCGCTGACCCAGCCCAGGTTGGTGTTGGCGTACCAGGTGCTGTTGAGGTTGTGGGTGGCGGTCAGGGCGAACTGACCGCGATTGTCCTCGGGCAGCGTGGCGCCCGGAATCGGATTGCCGTTGAGATCGTAGAGGTAGCGCTCGGGCTCGTTGCCGGGCAGGTCGTCCTTCGGCATCCAGTTGCCATAAACCTCGCCCCTGCCGTTTGGATAAAGCCAGCGGAACTCGGCGCCCAGCAGGCTGCCGCGGTCGCTCATGTAGCGCGGAAAGAGCGTGGCATCGTAGTTCGGGGCAAGGTTGAGGTAGACCGGCTGCCGCCAGTCGAAACCGTTGCGTCCCGACAGCGAAAGCTGCGGATACAGCAGGCCGGTGCGGCGGCGCTCGTCGACCGGGAACATGAACCACGGCACGTACATCACCGGCACCTTGCCGATGCGGATGGTGGCGTTGCGTGCCACGCCCATGCCTTCGGCGGTATCGATGTCGATGCGATGCGCGCGAAGTTCCCACGCGCGCTGGTCGGGCGCGCAGGTGGAATAGGTCGAACCGACCAGGCTGCCCTTGGGGCCATTGAGGTCGATGCGCTCGGCGCCACCGTTGCCACGGCGCTGGGTCAGCTGGTACTGGACGTCCTCGATGCGGTGCTGGTCGGCCGTCTGATCGCCCTCGGCGCGCGCCGCGGTGACGCGCATGCCCGAGTCCTGGTAGCGGACGTGGCCGATGGCGCTGTACTTGCCGGTCTGCTCGTTGTAGCTGAGCTTGTCGGTGCCGAGGAACTGGTCGCCGCGATTGAGCTTGACGTTGTCCTGGACGACGATGTCCTGGTCGTTGGCCGAACGCTCGAGCTGGCCACCGTCGATATCGGTCGGTTCCTGGCCACGCGTGGCCATGTTGCCCATCGGAGCGGGCGCGTCATCGAAGGACGGCACCGCGTCCACGATCGGACACAGGCCCCAATCCTCTCCGTCGCCGTCGGCGGCGTGCGCGGGCAGGGCCAGCGCGATGCACAGCGACAACGGGAGCAGGCGTAGGGATTGGCGCACTCGGGAACCGTCGCTTGGCGTGGGGAAACGGGTCGCTAGCTTGCCGTATCCACTGCAAGCGGGCAACGCGAGCGCCATCATGCTCCCATCCTTGTTCATTTCCGCGTCAAGGCGCGGTGGGGCCCTCGGACAGGGCGCCCACGTGCGCGACGCTGCATTCGCGCAGTGCCGACAGGTCATAGCCGCCTTCGAGCATCGACACGACCCTGCCGTTGCCATGGCGGTTGGCGACGGCGACCAGTTCGCGGGTGATCCAGGCGTAGTCGTCGGTTTCCAGCTCCAGCTGGGCGAGCGGGTCGCGCTTGTGTCCGTCGAAGCCGGCGGAGATGAAGAGCATCTGCGGCCGGAACGAATCCAGGGCCGGCAGCAGCTGCTCGCGCCAGGCGCGGCGGAAGCCGTCACTGCCGCAGGCCGGTGGCAACGGTGCGTTGACGATGTTGCCGACGCCGCGTTCGTTGGCGTAACCAGTGTCCGGATACAGCGGCATCTGGTGCGAGCTCAGGTACATCACCCGCGGGTCGGTATCGAAGATCGCCTGCGTGCCGTTGCCGTGGTGAACGTCGAAATCGACAACGGCCACGCGCGACAACCCGTGCTTGTCGCAGGCATGGGCGGCGGCAACGGCGATGTTGTTGAACAGACAGAAGCCCATGGCCACCACCGAAGTGGCATGGTGTCGAGGCGGCCGGACCGCGCAGAACGCGCGGCGTACTTCGCCGTGCATCACCGCGTCGACCGCGGCGATGCCCGCGCCTGCCGCCCGCAGCGCGGCTTCGGCCGAGCCTGGTGCCAGCACCGTGTCCGGATCGAGCGCCATCGGTCCATCGACGGCGGTGTCGAGCACCAGCGCCAGCAATGCATCGTCGTGGACGCGCAGCAGCTGCCCGCGACTTGCGCGCGGCGCCTCCTGCCAGTCGAGTCCGGGAAAGTTCTCGCGCAGCGCTTCGGTCACGGCGACCAGCCGCAGCGGGCGCTCGGCGTGGCCGGGGCCGGGATCGTGGAAGGTGCAGGCCGTGTGGCTGTAGACGCGCATGTCAGCCGGGCTCCGACTTCTGCGCGCTCAGGCCTTGCGGCGCTCGTGGTTCCACAGCACTTCGCCGTGGCCACTGGCGCGCGCCAGCACGCGCGCGAGCACGAACAGCAGATCGGACAGGCGATTGAGATAGCGCACCGCTTCGGGCCGAACCGGCTCCAGCCGCGACAGCGCGACGGTTTCGCGCTCGGCGCGGCGCACGACGGTGCGTGCGATATGGCAGCGTGCCGCGGCTTCGCCACCGCCGGGGAGGATGAAATCCTTCAGCGGAGGCAGCGGCTCGTTGAATGCATCGAGCTGCTGCTCGAGGCGATCGATGTCGGCATCGAAGATGGCGGCGTGGCCGGGGATGCACAGCTCGCCGCCGAGATCGAACATCTGGTGCTGCACGGTCGTCAGCAGCGAACGGATGTCTTCGGGCACGTCGGTCGCCAGCACCAGGCCGATGCAGGAGTTGGCCTCGTCGACCGTGCCGTAGGCTGCCACGCGCGCCGAATCCTTGGCGACGCGGCTGCCGTCACCCAGACCGGTGGTGCCGTCGTCGCCGGTGCGGGTGTAGATCTTGCTGAGGCGGTTGCCCACGGTTACCGAAAGCCGCCGGTCAGACCGTCTGCATCCGCAACGCCGGAACGCGCTGGCGCAGCAGGGCGAAGCCACCGAACAGCAGTGCGGCGTAGAACAGCGTGCCCAGCACGGTCCACTGGAAGAACGGGATGCCGGCGACGAAGGCGGCGCCCAGGCCGGCAGCGGTCATCGGATAGGTCGGGGTCACCTGGAACGCCCACGAAGCGAAGTTGGTGACGACGAAGAACAGCACCGAGCCGACCAGCGAGTAGCCAAGCACGCGCGAACCACTGACGCGGCCGCGCAGGTTCAGGCCCAGCGCCGTGGTGAGGGCCACGCACAGGTAGACCACCCAGATGCCGGCGCTGCCGAACCAGGTCGAATACAGGCCACCATTGATCGCGGCCAGGGCGATGTCGGAGATGAACATGCCGGCCAGCGGCACGAAGAACGCCCAGCGCCTGGAAGCGAAATACGCACCGCCAAACAGGGCCATGGCCTCGACCGGCGAGAAGTTCGGCGGGTGCGGCAGCAGGCGGGTGAGCGCGGCGACCACGATCATGCCGGCGAGGACCAGCGGGCCGGGTGCGAACAGTTTCTCGGATGCAGGACGATTCATCGTGGTGGATTCTTTGGAAGGTAACGGCCTTCAGGAACCGCTAGCATAACGCAATGCCTGTTTTGCCCCCCAATTCCCCGGCCCCCGAATCCTCCGCCGCGACCGGTTCGTCCGGTCAGCCCCGGCCCGGTCTTCACGATGTCCTCATCGTCGGTGGCGGCCTGGTCGGCGCCAGCCTGGCCATCGCCCTCGAGCGCATCGGCCTGGACGTGGGCCTGATCGAAGCGGCCCCCGCCGGCGCGCTGCCGGCGGTGTTCGACGAGCGCAACCTCAGCTTTGCCGAGGCTACGGTCAATGCGCTGACAGCCCTGGGCGTGCTGCAGAAATTGCGCGCCCCCAGCGGCGCGATCGAGCGCATCCACATCAGCCGCCGCGGCGACTTCGGCCGCAGCCTGCTGGAGGCCCGTCGTTACGGTCGCAGCGAGTTTGGCCGGGTCGTGGTCGCGCGTGATTTCGGCGAGGCGCTCGAAGCGCGCCTGGCCGAATTGCCGCGGCTGAGCCGCTATCGGCCGACCCGCTTCCTCGGCCTGGCGCCGACGGACGGTGCCGCCTGCGCGGTACGCGTCGCCGATGGCGGCGCTGGCAGTGATGGCGGCGAGCGGGTGCTGCGTGCGCAGTTGCTGGTCGCCGCCGACGGAACCCGCAGTGGCGTGCGCGACGCGCTCGGCATCGGCATCGACGAACACGACTATGGCCAGACCCTGTTCGTCACCCGCGTGCGCGCGGCACGACCGCCGGATGGCACCGCCTACGAGCGGCTCGGTGACGAAGGCCCGACAGCGTTGTTGCCGCGCGGCGATCGCCATTACGGCCTGATCCATGCCGTTGCCAGTGAGCACGCAGCGCAGGTCGCGGCACTCGACGAGGCCGGTTTTCTGGCGCGCGCTCAGGACGCATTCGGCTGGCGTGCCGGACGCTTTCTCGGCTGTGGTCCACGCAGTTCGCACCCGGCGATCCGGGTGCTGGCCCAGCGCACCGTCGCCGCGCGCGCCGTGCTGATGGGCAATGCGGCCCAGACCATCCATCCAATCGGCGCGCAGGGATTCAACCTCGGGCTGCGCGACGCGCTGACCCTGGCCGAGCTGATCGAGCACGCACGCCGCGCCGACCCTGGCGCCGATTGTGGTGCGCCCGCGTTGCTCGCGGCGTATGTAGAACGCCGCCGGGAGGATCGCGAGCGCACCACCGGTTTCTCCGACGGCCTGGCCCGGCTGAGTTCCAACGAGGCGCGACTGCTGCGGCCGCTGCGCAGCCTTGGGCTGTTCGCAGTGGACCGGTTGCCATCGGCGCAGTCGTTCCTGGTGGGCGGTGCGATGGGTTATCGCGGTGACGTTCCCGCCTTGTGCCGGGAGATGGCGCGATGAGCCGGCGCGGTGGCCTTGATGTGATCGTGGTCGGTGCCGGCGTCGTCGGTGCCGCGGCGGCACTCGCGTTTGCCCGCGACGGCCTGCGCGTGGCCCTGGTCGAAGCGCGCGAACCGCCGGCATGGCGGCCGGAAGCGACCGAATCGGACGCCATCGATCTGCGCGTCTATGCCTTCGCGCCGGACAATGCTGCGCTGCTCGACGACCTGGGAGCCTGGTCGGGCGTGCGCGATGCGCGCGCGCAGCCGTATCGCTCGATGCGCGTGTGGGATGCGGCGGGCGGTGGCGAGCTCGCGTTCGATGCCGACGCGTTCGGCCGGCGCGAGCTGGGCTGGATCGTCGAACATGCCTTGCTGGTCGATCGCTTGTGGAAAGCACTGCCAGCCGCGGGCGTGCAGTTGCACTGCCCCGACGCGGTCACCGCGTTCGCGCAGGACGAGCAGGGCGGGAGCGTGGAACTGCAGAGCGGACTGTCGTTGCGCGCACGTCTGGTCGTGGCGGCCGACGGTGCCGAGTCGAAACTGCGCGCCTTGGCCGGAATCGAGGCGCCGCGGCACGACTACGGCCAGCGCGGCCTGGTCGCCTTCGTCCGCAGCGAGCTGCCGCACCAGGCGACATGCTGGCAGCGTTTCCTGCCGACCGGCCCGCTGGCATTCCTGCCGTTCGCCAGCGACGCGCACACCAGCTCGATCGTCTGGACCTTGCCCGACGACAAGGCCGCGCGACTGCTGCAGGTCGAAGCGAGCATGTTCCTCGGCGAACTGGAGGCGGCATTCGCCGGACGCCTTGGCTCGTTGGTTGCTGTGTCGAAGCGGGCGGCGTTTCCACTGCGCCTGCAGCTTGCGCAGAGCCAGGCCGCCGGGCGCCTTGCGGTGATTGGCGACGCCGCGCACGCCGTGCACCCGCTGGCCGGGCAGGGCGTCAACCTCGGCCTGCGCGATGTGACGACGCTGCGCGCTGTCGTGGCGAATGCGCACCAGCGCGGCATCGATCCAGGTTCGCCGCAACGGCTGGCACGCTGGGCGCGACAGCAGCGAAGTGCCAATGCTGTATCGGCGTATGCGTTCGACGGCATCAACCGCCTGTTCTCGAACGATGCCATGGTCCCCACCCTGGTGCGCGGGCCGTTGCTGGGCCTGGTCGGGCGGCTGCCGCCGCTGACCCACGCCTTCTGGCGTCACGCTGCCGGGCTTTGACAGTCTCCGCCATCCCTTCCCGGTCCGTGGGAAGGGATGGCTTGCATACCCCCGTCTTCAATGCGTGCGCATGCGCGGCATGCCCTTACTTGCCGCCGGCAAGTTCCTTGCGGGTGATGCGGCCGTTGTGATCGGCGTCGATGCGGGCGAAGTCGGTCGCCAGCGTGGTGTCGGTCGCCACTTCGGTGCGACTGAGGTTGCCGTCGCGGTCGGCATCAAGCGAATCGAAATCGACCTTCGCCGCCAGCGTCGAATTCGGCGGACTCGAGGTCACGTTGACCTGCTGCTGCGCGCTGGCGGCCATCGCCGGAACGGCTGGCGTAGCCGGAACGGCCGGCGCAGGTGGTGTCGCCGCCTGCACGGCTGCATCGGCAGCCTGCTGTGCCTGCGCGCTGGCCGCCCCGGCGACTGATGCCGCCTCGCGCGCCTCGGCCGCGCCGGATGCCGGATTGGCGCCGACGGTGGCGACATCCTGGGCACCATGCGCGTCATGGGCGGCATTGACCGCGCGGTTGGCCGCATCCTGTGCATCGCTGGCGTGCTGCGACGCGGAGGGACCGTAGCCCGGGGCTGCGGTCGCTGTCGCTTCGCGGGCGCTGGCGGCACTCTCGCGCGCGGCGTTGGCCTTGTCGGTGGCCGCCTTCGCGGCGGCTTCGGCCTGCTGCTGCGACTTGGCGGGGCTGGCCTGCGTGCGTTGCGCCATCGCCGTGCCGGTCGATGCGAGCGCGACCAGCAGCGCCGTAGCGAGGACCTTGCTGGTATTGCTGTTCGAGGTGACGCCGTTCGCGGAATTCATCGTCTGCTCTCCCTGTGCTTGTAGGCAGGGGCGACGCTAGTCCCGCAATCATCAACCGCCGATAAATTTCATGTTCACGCGATGCGCAACGTTCACGCAGGTGAGGAAGGCGTCATTGCGGTGTCGCGAAGACGGTGATTTCCTCGCGATCGTGGTAGAGCTGGCGCGCGCGGATGGTCAGCGGTTTCTCCGCCTGCCGCTCGAACAGCTCCAGGCACAGCCGGGTTTCTTCCCAGCGCTTCTTCATCGGCAGCTTCAGGTTGAAGATGGTGTGCCTGCACCAGCCTTCACGGATCCACGTCGCCATGCGCTCGGCGACGCGGCGCGGCTGTTCGACCATGTCGCAGACCATCCAGTCCAGCGGGCCCTTGGGTTGCCACTGGAAACCGTCCGCGCGAAGGTGCTCGACCCGGCCGCTGTCGAGCAGTTCCGGACGCAGCGGTCCGTTGTCGATCGAGATCACGCGCAGGCCCTGGCGCATCATCACCCAGGTCCAGCCGCCAGGTGCCGCGCCGAGATCGGCGGCGCGCATGTTGTCGCGGAACAGTTTCTCGCGCTCGTGCTCGTGCACCAGCGTGAGCAGTGCTTCCTCGAGCTTCAGTGCGGAGCGACTCGGCGCATCGGCGTGCATGCGCAGGCGCGGAATGCCCAGCTGCCACGGCGAGCCGTCGCGCGGACTCGCCTGCGCGAGCATGGCGTGGTCACCTGCGAGGAAGATCACGTGCAGGCGCGGACGTCGCGGGTCGTCGATGCGGGTCAGCCAGCCGGCCTTGCGCAGCGCCGGGCGCAGCGCGTTGCCGAAGCTGCGCGCCAGTCCGGCCAGCGGCTTGGCTTCGTCGGAATCGGGATGCTCGACCCATACGTCGCCATAGGCCGACGGCCTGCCATCGGGGTAGGCCGCATGCAGTGCATTGATGATCGGCGTGATGCGATCGCTCGGGTCCAGTCCCTGCAGATCGGCCAGTCGCAACAGCTTCTGCCGGGCGAAGATCAGATCGTCGTACGGCAATGCCCGCGACAGCGCGACCGCATCGGTGCCGAGGAATTCGACGTAGGCCTGGTTGCGCTGCGTGCGCGCATAGCCGGGCAGGTCGAGCAGCGCGGCGCGCTCGCTCAGCTCGGCGGCCAGTTCCGGTTCGAAGCCGGGGCGGCAGTAGCAGAGCAGGGCGTCGGCGATGGGGGAGTCGGTGCTCACTCAGTAGCGCTCGCCGCCGAGTTCGCCGTAGGTGCGCAGCACCTCGCGCGCATCGCCGCGGTGGATGTCTCGCACGACCTGTATTCCGCGACGCTCGAGTTCGCCGGCCCAGTCGGCCGGCAGTGGGCCTTCGTCGAACTCGGTCAACTCTTCGACGTCGTCGCTGCGCGCGCCGATCAGCAGCCGGTCGACGCCTGCCCACACGGTGGCGCCATAGCACTGGCAGCACGGTTGCGAAGACGTGGCGAGCGTGATCGGGCCGACACGCTGGCCATCGGCGTCCTCATTGAGGCGTGCACGCTGCGTGCGCTGCTGCGCCAGCATGTAGGCCATGGTTTCGGCATGCGCCAGCGAACAGCTGTGGGGCAGCACGCGGTTCACGCCGATGGAGATGATGCGGTCGTCGGGACCGAACACGGCCGCGCCGAACGGGCCGCCGGTGGCGGCCTCGATGTTCAGTCGCGACAGCTCGATGGCCAACGCGACCTTGGCCTCGTCGCCGACGTAGGCGCGGTCGGCGTCAACCGCCTCGTGCACCCACGCAGGCAGGGTCAGGTGGACCTGGGCATACAACATCAGCGCACCTGCTCCGGGCCCTGCTCGAGGGCAGAGGCCTGTTCCTTGCATTGCCCCTGCACGCACTGGCAGCTCTCGATCTGCCTGAAACCGCACACGCCCATGCGACCGCTCTTTGCACAGGCGTCCTGGACGCCCTGCGGATCGGTCGGACTGTTGACGTTGACGCAGGCCGGCATCGCGCCGCAGCAGTTGCCGACGTCCTTGATCGCGCAGTCGTTGTCGCTGCGGCAGCTGCGGTCGATCTTGATGGCCGCAGGCGCTGCCACCGACTGCGCAGGAGCGGGGCCGGCAGCCGGCGTGGGCGCTGGCGGCGCGGCTGGCGCCACCGGCGTTGCCGCGGGCTGCGGCGTCGCCGCCTGGGCCGGGTCAGCGGGCGGTGCGGCACATGCGCACAGCATCAGCAGCACGGCGATCACCATCGTCGACAGGCGAAGCATGGCCTTTCTCCTCAGGATTTCGTGGTCCAGGTGTCACGCAAGGTGACGCTGCGGTTGAACACGGGTGCGTCGCTGCGGTGGTCGTGGCGGTCGGCGACGAAGTAGCCGATGCGCTCGAACTGGAACGACTGCTCCGGACTGGCCACGGCGGCGGCCGGCTCGACATAGCCGGTGACGGTGCGACGCGAATCCGGGTTGAGGTGGTCGGTGTAGGTCTTGCCGGTGCCCTCGTCGTCGTCCGGATCGGCGACGTTGAAGAGACGGTCGTACAGGCGGATCTCGGCGGCGAGGGCATGGCGCGCGCTGACCCAGTGGATCGTGCCCTTGATCTTGCGGTCGGCGCCGGCCATGCCGGGGCGCGATTCGGGATCGAGCACGCCGCGGATCTCGACGACCTTGTCGCCATCCTTGATCACTTCGTCGCAACGGAAGATGCCGGCACCGCGCAGGCGCACTTCACCGCCCGGGATCAGGCGCTTGAAGCCCTTCGGCGGCACTTCCTCGAAGTCCTCGCGCTCGATCCACAGCTCGTTGGAGAACGGCATGGTGCGCACGCCGGCGCTCTCGTCCTTGGGATGGTTCGGGAACGTCAACGATTCCTCATGACCGGCATCCAGGTTGGTGATGACCAGCTTGAGCGGGTCGATCACGGCCATGCGCCGCGATGCGCTGGCATCGAGGTCGTCGCGCAGGGCGCCTTCGAGGATGGAGATGTCGAGCAGCGAGTTCTGCTTGCTGATGCCGACGCGGTCGACCATCAGGCGCAGCGCCGACGGCGTGTAGCCGCGGCGGCGGATGCCCTGCAACGTCGGCATGCGCGGGTCGTCCCAGCCGTCCACCAGCCCGGCCTGCACCAGCGCCATCAGCTTGCGCTTGCTCATCACCAGGTAGTTGAAGTTCAGGCGCGAGAATTCGATCTGGCGCGGCTTGCTGGCCTCGAACGGCAGGCCCTTGTCGAGCAGCGGCTGCACCAGGTCCTTCGAGTTGGCCAGGTCGACCTTGTCCACGCACCAGTCGTAGAGCGGGCGGTGGTCCTCGAACTCCAGCGTGCACAGCGAATGGGTGATGCCCTCGACCGCGTCGCTGAGCGAGTGGGCGAAGTCGTACATCGGGTAGATCGGCCAGTCCATGCCGGTGTTCTGGTGCTCGACGTGCTTGATGCGGTATAGCGCCGGGTCGCGCAGGTTCATGTTGCCGGCGGCCATGTCGATCTTCGCGCGCAGCGTGCGTGCGCCGTCGGGGAATTCGCCGGCGCGCATGCGGCGCAGCAGGTCGAGGTTCTCATCGACGCTGCGGTCGCGGAAGGGCGAGTTGCGGCCCGGCTCGGTCAGCGTGCCGCGGTAGGCGCGCACTTCGTCGGCCGACAGGTCGCAGACGAAGGCGTCGCCCTGGCGCACCAGCTTCTCGGCGGCGCGGTAGATCACTTCGAAATAATCGGAGGCGTGGCGCAGGTCGTGCCACTCGAAACCGAGCCAGCGCACGTCCTCCTGGATGGCGCGCACGTATTCCGGGTCTTCCTTGACCGGGTTGGTGTCGTCCAGGCGCAGGTTGCACTCGCCGCCGAATTCGCGGGCGATGCCGAAGTCCAGGCAGATCGCCTTGGCATGGCCGATGTGCAGGTAGCCGTTGGGCTCGGGCGGGAAGCGGGTCTTGATCGCCTGGTGCTTGCCGCTGGCCACGTCCTCGCGAACGATCTGCCGGATGAAGTCCTGCTTGGTGGTTGCCAGGGAGTCGTCGGCGGTCGGGGCGGCGGTCGGGGCGTTGGCGTGGGGCGTAGCGGACATTCGGGATCGCACGGGCGGGGAAGACCGGGAAGTTTAGCCCGTCATCCCGGCGAGCGCCGGGGCCCCATGTACGCGGCGTCCCGGGCCGGGCGTATTCTGATCCACAGCCTCACCGTGGATTCCCCCATGAAAGTCGTCTACGAAGCCGCCAACCTGATCGACGCCCACCTGGTGCGCCATGCCCTGGAAGCCCAGGAGATCCCGGTGTTCCTCAAGGGCGAGGCGCTGCTGGGCGGAATGGGCGAATTGCCCCTGTTCGGCACGATCCTGGTGTGCGTGCCGGACGTGGTCTGGCCCGAAGCCAGTGAAATAGTCGCTGCGCTGCCGCTGAACCAGCCGCCGGAGGACGGCGGCGAGGAAGCCTCCGACCTCCCGCCGGGCCTGCTGCCGGCCTGAGCTGCCGTCCCGGGCGCATGGGGTATCGTCTCCCGCCCCCCACTTTGGCCCTGCCATGTCCTACTTCGACTCCCTGATCCGCGAAGTCGCCGACTTCCCCAAGCCGGGCGTGGTGTTCCGCGATGTCACCCCGCTGCTCGCCGACGCCGGCGGCTTTGCCCGCTGCATCGATGCACTGGCCGAACCCTGGCAGGGCAGCGAGGTGCAGGCGGTGTGCGGGATCGAGTCGCGTGGCTTCATCTTCGGTGCGGCGCTGGCGCAGAAGCTGCACGCCGGCTTCGTGCCCCTGCGCAAGCCGGGCAAGCTGCCGCCGCCGCTGGTCGAGGTCGCCTACCAGCTCGAGTACGGCAGCGACCGCTTGCAGGCACGCAATGACGCACTGCGGCCGGGCGAGCGGACCCTGATCGTCGACGACGTGCTGGCCACCGGCGGCACGCTTGCGGCGGCGCAGGAACTGGTGCTCAAGCTCGGCGCCGAACTGGTCGGCGCAAGCGTGCTGATCGAGCTGGAAGCATTGCAGGGGCGTTCGCGCTGGCCGGGCGCGACCCCGCTGCACGCGCTGCTTCGTTACTAGGACGGCACGGCATTCACGCCGCCCACGCGCCCGGCCGGTAGCCTGACTGCGGCTCGGCAGCCTGTAGGGGCGGATGGACGCATTCAATTACCTGTCGGTGATGGTGTCCCTGGTGCTGGGCCTGGGCATGACCCAGCTGTTCGCCGGCATCGGCAACATGGTCCAGATCCGCAAGCGCGTCTCGCCCTATTGGCTGCACAGCATCTGGATCGGTTTGCTTATCGCCCTGCACATCCAGATGTGGTGGTCGTTCTGGGCGATGCGTGCGGAGCGCGACTGGACCTATGGCGAGTTCGCCTTCGTCCTGATCGGACCGGCCACGCTGTGCATTGCCAGCCACGCGTTCCTGCCGGAGCTGATCGACGGCACCATCGACGTCAAGAAGCACTATTACGACGCGCGCAAGGTGTTCTTCGGCATGCTGATCGTGGCTGCCGTGTGGGGGATCGTCATTGAACCGCTGATGGGGTTGCGACCACTGCTGATCCCGTTCCGGCTGGTGCAGGTGACGGGGATCGGGTTGATGGTGGCGTGCGCGCTGTCGAGCAATCCACGCGTGCACGTGGTGTCGACCCTGCTCATCACGGCCATGCTCGCGACCGGAACGGTGCTCACGCGCTATCGCCTGGGCCAGACCGGGCTGGAGTGACTGCTACACCGACAACGCCTGCGCGACCTGCGTCTTCGGCGGCACCAGCAACGAGGCCGGCAACTTGCGGAACTCGCCGGCCAGCTGCATCAGGAAGTCGCCCATCGCCGAGCTGCGACGCCAGACCATCGCGATCTGCCGGTGCGGTGCTTCGCCGCGGAAACTCAACAGGTGGATGTCGGACGAGACCGGCACCGGCGGCTGCACGGCCAGCATCGGCAGCAGGGTGATGCCGACGCCCGCGGCGACCATCTGCCGCAGCGTCTCCAGGCTGGTGGCGCGGAAGCCGTCGCGTTCGCCGGCACCGGCCATGTGGCACACGTCCAGTGCCTGGTCGCGCAGGCAGTGGCCTTCCTCGAGCAGGAGCAGGTGCTGGTTGTCGAGATCGTTGATGTCGAGCGAGTCCTGGTCGGCCATCGGGTGCTGTTGCGGCACCGCCAGCAGGAACGGTTCGTCGAACAGCACTTCCACGTGCAGCTGGTCGTCGTGGATGGGCAGTGCGAGCAGGCCGGCATCGAGGCGGCCGTCGCGCAGACGCGCCAGGATCTGGTCGGTCTTCTCTTCGACCAGCAGCAGTTCCAGGCGCGGGAAACGCTGGCGCAGCGGCGCCACCACGTGCGGGAGGAGGTAAGGGCCCAGCGTCGGGAACAGTCCCAACCGCACCGTGCCGGCCTCGGGGTCCTGGCTGCGCCGCGCAATCTCGGCCATCTGCTCGACATCGGCGATGACCTTGCGCGCGCGCTCGGCGACTTCACGCCCGACCGGGGTGAGCATCACCCTTCGTGGCGCGCGTTCGACCAGAGCGACGCCGAGTTCGTCCTCGAGCTTCTTGATCTGCGTCGACAGCGTCGGCTGGCTGACGAAGCTGGCCGCGGCGGCGCGGCCGAAATGCTTGTGGTCGGCGAGGGCTACCAGGTACTTGAGGTCGCGCAGGTTCAAGAGTGGTTCTCCAACTTGCAGAGCGACGGACAGATCGGGTTTGTTGTGCTGCCTTCCATCTACAACGTCTATTTCAATCCTTGACCCTACGCGTCCCGTCATCCCCGCGAAGGCGGGGATCCATGGACGTCGCCTTTGCTCAAGCGGAAAGCAACGTCCTTGGCTTCCCGCTTGCGCGGGAACGACGGTTCAGGCCGCGACCGCAGCCGCGGTCTCCGCCGGTGCACTGGTACGGATCAGATGGTCGAACGCGCTCAGCGCAGCCTTCGAGCCTTCACCCATCGCGATCACGATCTGCTTGTACGGCACGGTCGTGACGTCGCCCGCGGCGAACACGCCCGGGATCGAGGTGCGCCCGTAGGCATCGACTTCGATCTCGCCACGCGGCGACAGCGCCACCGTGCCCTTGAGCCACTCGCTGTTGGGCAGCAGGCCGATCTGCACGAAGACGCCTTCCAGCTCGACGCGATGCGAATCGCCGCCGATGCGGTCCTTGTAGACCAGGCCATTGACCTTCTGGCCATCACCGAGCACTTCGGTGGTCTGGCCGCTGGTGACGACGGTGACATTGGCGAGGCTGCGCAGCTTGCGCTGCAGGACATCGTCGGCGCGCAGCTGGTTGTCGAACTCGATCAGGGTGACATGGCTGACGATGCCGGCCAGGTCGATAGCGGCCTCGACGCCGGAGTTGCCGCCGCCGATGACCGCCACGCGCTTGCCCTTGAACAGCGGGCCGTCGCAGTGCGGGCAATAGGCCACGCCCTTGTTGCGGTACTGCTCTTCGCCGGGCACGTTCATCTGCCGCCAGCGTGCGCCGGTGGCCAGCACCACGCTGCGCGACTTCAGCGATGCGCCATTCTCGAGCTGCACTTCGATCAGGCCGCCCGGCTCGCTGGCCGGAATGAGCTTGCTCGCGCGCTGCAGGTTCATGATGTCGACGTCGTACTCGCGCACGTGCTGCTCCAGCGCGCTGGCCAGCTTCGGGCCCTCGGTGTAGGTCACCGAGATGAAGTTCTCGATCGCCATGGTGTCGAGCACCTGTCCACCGAAGCGCTCGCCTGCGATGCCGGTGCGGATGCCCTTGCGTGCGGCGTAGATCGCCGCTGCTGCGCCGGCCGGGCCGCCGCCGACGACGAGAACGTCAAAAGCATCCTTGGCGCTGATCTTCTCGGCATCGCGCTGCGAAGCGCCTGTGTCGAGCTTGGCCAGTACCTGCTCGATGGTCATGCGACCCTGGTCGAACGGCTGGCCATTGAGGAACACGGTCGGCACCGACATCACCTGGCGCTGCTCGACTTCGTCCTGGTAGAGCGCGCCGTCGATGGCGACGTGGCGGATATTGGGGTTGATCACGCTCATCAGGTTCAGCGCCTGCACCGTATCCGGGCAGCTCTGGCACGAGAGCGACATGAACGTCTCGAACACGTACTCGCCTTCGAGGTCGCGGACCTGCTCGAGCAGCTCCGGCGCGGCCTTCGACGGGTGGCCGCCGACCTGCAGCAGGGCCAGCACCAGCGAAGTGAATTCGTGGCCCATCGGGATGCCCGCGAAGCGCACACCGACATCGGTGCCGACGCGGTTGATCGCGAACGAGGGCTTGCGCGCATCGTCATCGCGGCGCGCATAGGAAATCTTGTCGGACAGCGAGGCGACGTCCTGCAGCAGGGCCTCGAGCTCGCGCGACTTTTCGCCGTCATCGAGCGAAGCGACCAGCTCGATCGGCTGCGTGACCTTTTCCAGGTACGCCTGCAACTGGGTCTTGAGATCGGCATCCAACATGGGGGACGGCTCCATCGATTGTCAGATGAACGCCGCGAGCGCCCGGGCAGGGAGGGAGGGAGAACTGCCCGAACGTCGCGACATCCAAAAAGGAAACTGGCGGGCATCTGGCCGGCCGGGTCCGCGGGGGCGGACAGGGGAGGGCAGGCCCTTACCCCAACCCCTCTCCCGCGCGGGAGAGGGGCATCGGAACGGCTTTAGATCTTGCCGACCAGGTCCAGCGACGGCTTCAGGGTCTTCTCGCCCTCGTGCCACTTGGCCGGGCAGACCTCGCCCGGATGGGAGGCAACGTACTGGGCAGCCTTGACCTTGCGCAGCAGCTCGGACGCGTCACGGCCGATGCCACCGGCATTGATCTCGACGATCTGGATCTTGCCGTCCGGATCGATCACGAAGGTGCCGCGGTCGGCCAGGCCGGCTTCTTCGATCATCACGCCGAAGTTGCGGGTGATGACGCCGGTCGGATCGCCGATCAGCGGGTACTGGATCTTCTTGATCGTGTCGGAGGTGTCGTGCCAGGCCTTGTGGGTGAAGTGGGTGTCGGTCGACACGCCGTAGATCTCCACGCCCAGCTTCTGGAACTCGGCGTAGTTGTCAGCCAGGTCGCCCAGCTCGGTCGGGCAGACGAAGGTGAAGTCGGCCGGGTAGAAGAACACCACGGACCACTTGCCCTTCAGGGTGGCGTCGGTCACTTCGACGAACTCGCCGTTCTTGTAGGCAGTGGCCTTGAACGGAAGAACTTGGGTGTTGATCAGCGACATCAGGGGATTCCTTATGCGGGGTGGGTGGAAGCGATGGGCAAAGATTAGGGATCGCGCGTTAATCCATCAAGTTGATTGATGGAATTGATTTAATAGGCGTTGCCTATCGGTGCTCCAGCGGATAGGCGGCGCTTATCCATCTTGAGGTGCGGATGTTTCCGCCCGGGTCAAGGCGACCTGGCTCGCGCTGGCGGGTGCCGCACGCGACAATGCCGGCATGAGCAGACCACCCCATTCAGCCGGCCCGGCAGAGCGCACCAGCGTGGCCCGGCTCCTGCTTGAGGCGGCCGGCCGGCTTCCTGGCGACGAGGCCCGGGCCGAGGCCGAGCGCCTGCTCGCCCATGCCCTGGGGGTGTCGCAGACCTGGCTGTACGTCCATGGCGACGACGCGCCCGCGCCTGATCGCGTGGCCGAGTTCGAACGCCTGCTGGCGCGACGCCAGGCCGGCGAGCCGGTCGCCTACCTGCTGGGCCAGCGCGGTTTCTGGCGCTTCGACCTGCTGGTGAGCCCTGCGACCCTGATTCCTCGCCCGGAAACCGAGCGTCTGGTCGAGCTGGCGCTCGAACGCCTGCCGCCCGGCCAGCCGCTGCGGATCGCCGACCTGGGCACGGGCACCGGCGCGATCGCGCTGGCGCTGGCGCACGAGCGTCCGCAGGCGCAGGTGGTGGCGGTCGATGTCAGCGAACAGGCGCTGCTGGTGGCGCGCGAAAACGCACGCGTGCTCGGCCTGGCGCGCATCGAGTTCCGCCATGGCGACTGGCTGGCGCCGCTGGCGGGCGAGCGTTTCGCGCTGATCGCCAGCAATCCGCCCTATATCGCCGACGACGATGTCCATCTGGAGCAGGGCGACCTGCGATTCGAGCCGCGCTCGGCGCTGGCGTCTGGGCGCGACGGTCTCGATGCGATACGGCGCATCGTTGCCGATTCGCCGAGCTGCCTGCAGCCGGGCGGATGGTTGCTGATCGAACACGGCTGGGAGCAGGGCGCAGCAGTGCGCCGGCTGATGACCGCGGCGGGGTTCGAGCAGGTCCAGACCGCGACCGACTGGGAGCAGCGCGATCGGGTGACGCTGGGTCAGTGGCCCATCTAGGAGCGAGCTTGCTCGCGACGAACGCTGCCGCCATCGAAACGCCTTCGCGAGCAAGCTCGCTCCCACAGCCTAGAATTGCCCACCCCGGAATTGCTCCCCTCACGCGAGGCCCCCCTGATGCGCACGCTCTATCCCGAGATCGAACCCTTCGACAGCGGCACCCTGCAGGTCGACGGCCGCCATACGCTCTACTTCGAGCAGTGCGGCAACCCTGACGGCAAGCCGGTGGTGCTGCTGCACGGCGGTCCCGGCGCGGGCTGCAGCCCGAAGATGCGACGCTTCCACGACCCGGCCAAGTACCGCATCGTGCTGTTCGACCAGCGCGGCAGCGGCCGCTCGACGCCGCACGCCGACCTGGTCGACAACACCACGTGGGACCTGGTCGCCGACATCGAAAAGCTGCGCGGCAAGCTGGGCATCGACAAGTGGCAGGTGTTCGGCGGCTCGTGGGGTTCGACGCTGGCGCTGGCCTATGCGCAGACCCATCCGCAGCGCGTGACCGAGCTGGTGCTGCGCGGCATCTTCATGCTGCGGCGCTGGGAACTGGAATGGTTCTACCAGGAAGGCGCCTCGCGCCTGTTCCCGGATGCCTGGGAGCACTACCTGGCGGCGATCCCCGTGGTCGAGCGCCACGACCTGATCAGCGCCTTCCACCGCCGTCTGACCTCGTCCGACGAAGCCACGCGCCTGGCCGCGGCAAAGGCGTGGAGCGTGTGGGAAGGCGCGACCAGTTTCCTGCACGTGGATCCGGATTTCGCCGCCAGCCACGAGGATCCGCAGTTCGCACTCGCCTTCGCGCGGATCGAGAACCATTACTTCGTCAACAGCGGCTTCTTCGAGGTCGACGACCAGCTGCTGCGCGACGCGCACCGCATCGCCGACATCCCCGGCGTGGTCGTGCACGGTCGCTACGACGTGGTCTGCCCGGTCGCCAATGCGTGGGACCTGAAGAAGGTCTGGCCGAAGGGCGAGCTGGTGATCACGCCGGCCTCGGGGCATTCGGCGTTCGAGGCGGAGAACGTGGATGCGCTGGTGACGGCGACCGACCGCTTCGCCTGACGGAGCAGCGGGGCGGGAGTTGTCCCTGCATACGTATTCAAGGACAGTCCGCCCCCGCCTCGCGCAGAATCGCCCGGACGCCGCCACCAGGCGGCCCGGGGGATACGAATGAGCGCGATTGCCGAGTCCGAGCAACAACACGTCACAGCACGGGTCGTATTGATCTCCGCCGCCGCTGCGCTGGGTGGCTTCCTGTTCGGTTTCGACACCGCGGTCATCAACGGTGCCGTCGATGCCATCCGCGGCGGCTTCGGACTCGGTGCGGCACAGACCGGTTTCGCGGTGTCCTGCGCGCTATTGGGATCGGCGCTGGGCGCCTGGTACGCAGGCCCGTTGGCCGACCGCTTCGGTCGCGTGCGGACGATGCAGGTGGCGGCGTTCCTGCTGGCGATCAGCGCGCTGGGCTCCGGCCTGGTGTTCGGCGTGTGGGACCTGGTGTTCTGGCGCGTGGTCGGTGGCATCGGCGTCGGCGTGGCTTCGGTGATCGCACCGACCTACATCGCCGAAGTGTCGCCGGCGGCGGTGCGCGGGCGCCTGGGTTCGCTGCAACAGCTGGCGATCGTGCTCGGCATCTTCATGGCGCTGCTCAGCGATGCATGGCTCGCCGGCATCGCCGGTGGCGCAGCGGCGAAGTTGTGGTTCGGGCTGGAAGCGTGGCGCTGGATGTTCCTGGTCGCGGTGGTGCCGGCGCTGGTTTACGGCGCACTGGTGCTGGGCGTGCCCGAATCGCCGCGCCACCTGGTCGCACGCGGTCGCCCGCGCGAAGCGCGCGATGTGTTGCGGCAGGTCCTGGGCCTCAACAGCGAGGCCGCGCTGGACCAGAAGGTCGCCGACATCCAGCACAGCCTGCGTTCGGAATACCGTCCCACGCTGAAGGACCTGCGCGGCCCGCGCGCCGGTTTGCTGCCGGTGGTGTGGATAGGCATCGCGCTGTCGGTGTTCCAGCAGTTCGTCGGCATCAACGTGATCTTCTATTACTCGTCGACGCTATGGCATTCGGTGGGCTTCAGCGAGGCCGACTCGTTCACGATCACCGTGGTCACCTCGGTGGTGAACGTGCTGGTCACGCTGGTTGCGATCGCCCTGGTCGACAAGATCGGGCGCAAGCCGCTGCTGACGATTGGCTCTGCCGGCATGGCGGTGACGCTGGCGCTGATGGCGTGGTGCTTCTCGCAGGCGACCGGCAGCGGTGCCGATCTAAGCCTGCCTGAGCCGTGGGGCATGGTCGCGCTGGTCGCCGCCAATGCCTACGTGGTGTTCTTCGGTATGAGCTGGGGTCCGATGGTGTGGGTGCTGCTGGGCGAGATGTTCCCCAACCGCATCCGCGCGATTGCATTGGCGGTGGCCGCTTCGGCGCAGTGGATCGCCAACTTCGTCATCACCAGCAGCTTCCCGTCGCTGGCCGAGATCGGGCTGTCGTTCGCCTATGGCCTGTATGCGCTGTTCGCGCTGGGTTCGCTGGTGTTCGTGCTGACTTCGGTGCGCGAGACCAAGGGGATGGAGCTGGAGGAGATGCGGGACTGAGGGATGAGGGACGGCGGTCAGTCGGCCGCCGACCCGTCCGGGTTGTGCTCGATCATCCACAGCCCCGCCCACAACTTGAGGTCCAGCTCGTAGCCCTCGCGCTGCTTCTGCATCAGCCAAGCCGGCGCCTGCGCGCGCGGGACTTCGTGCACGGTGATGTCTTCGTTGTCGACGCCGCCGCCGCTGCCGACCTTGCTCAGCTCGCGTGCGCGGACGAAGGCGATGCGTTCGTTGCTCATGCCGGCCGAGGTGGGGCCGACCAGCAGAACGTCGACGCGCTGCGCCGACCAGCCGGTCTCCTCGATGAGTTCGCGCCGCGCCGCCGCTTCCAGCGTGTCGGTGGCGTGGTCGTCGCCGACCAGGCCCGCCGGCATCTCGATCGTGCGCGCGCCCAGCGGGATCCGGTACTGCTCGACGAACAGGACCTTGTCGTCCGGCGTCACCGCGATGACGATCACCGCCATGCCGTCGCCATGCGTGCGCTCGACGTACTCCCACCGACCACGCCTGCGCATGCGCAGCCACGGACCTTCGTACAGGGTCTCCAGCGGTTCTTGTGCCTGTTCGTTCATGACGTACCTGTCGTGTTTGCCTGAATGCTATGCCGGGGACTGTGACGCCGCGAAGTCCAGGCCGGCCGACTGGTACAGCCGTCGCCGTGTCATCGGACCGAAGCGCACCGCCTCGCACAGCGCGCCCAGCCCGGCGCCGTCGCCGTTGCCGCGGGCGAAATGCAGGCTGATGTCGCCCAGCGGCGCATCCAGCGCGATCGTGGTCAGTTGCCGACACAGCAACGCCTGCTCGCGGTGCTGGCGCAGCTTGGCCGCCGCGCTGGCGGCACCGCGCAGGCGCAGGTACGGCACTTCCTCCACCCGCGCCAGCAGGGCATCGAGCGTGTCGAAGTGGGCCAGCAGCGCCGCCGCGGTCTTGGCGCCGATGCCGGGCACGCCGGGGATGTTGTCGACCGCGTCGCCGGTCAGCGCCAGGTAATCGGCGATCTGCCGCGCCTGCACGCCGTGGCGTTCGGGCACGCCGGCCGCGCCCCAGCGCTGGCCGCGGGCGAAATCCCATTGTTCGTCGTGGTCGCCCAGCAGCTGCGACAGGTCCTTGTCGGCGGAGACGATCACCGAACGGAAGCCGTTGCCGCGCGCGGCATGCACGGCGCTGCCGATCAGGTCGTCGGCTTCGTACTGGCCGTGCGACAGCACGGGCAGGCCGAGCGCGACGCACAGCGCCTTGCAATGCACGAACTGGCGCTTGAGTTCTTCCGGCGCCGACTCGCGGTTGGCCTTGTAGGCCGGGTACAGCTCGTTGCGGAAGCATGAGTCCAGCGCTTCATCGAAAGCGATGGCGATGTGCTGCGGCCGCTCGCGATCGATCAGCTCGAGGAGGAAGCGGGCGAAGCCGTGCACGGCATTGGTCGGCCAGCCGTCGGCGTCGTGGAACTCGTTGGGCATCGAATGCCAGGCGCGGAACACGTACATGCTGGCATCGACCAGATATAGCGTTCCAGCGCGCGTTGCTGATGCGCTCATGTCGGCGACCACGCGCTGAGCAGTTCGGCCGGATCCGGGCGCTCGCGCTCGGGCGCGTCCAGCTTCGGCGTGCCGATATGGACGAATCCGACCACGCGCTCATGCTCGGCCAGGCCCAGCCATTGCGCGACCTGCGCGTCATAGGCCAGCCATCCGGTCAGCCAGATCGCGCCATAGCCCAGCGCCTGCGCGGCCTGGAGCAGGGCGAAGCACACGCACGAAGCGCTCGAGAAGCGTTCGGACTCGGGAATCTTCTCGTCCGGCCCGAGGCGGCCGATTACCGCCACCACCAGAGGGGGGCGTGTGAGAATCGCAGCCGGTCCTTCTCTATGACCGCGTCGCTCGCGTCGGGATCGCGCTGGCGACTGCGTTGCGCCAGGCGCTCGCCGAAGGCGTGGCGGGCTTCGCCGCTGAAGCTGATGAAGCGGAACGGCACGCGCTTGCCGTGGTCGGGAACGCGCACGGCCGAGCGCAACAGGCGCATGAGCGTGTCCGGATCGGGTCCGGGCTCGCCGAGCTGCTTGGGCGGGACCGAGCGGCGGGCATCCAGGGTGGCCAGGGCCAGGTCGAATTCCCTGGGACGGGTCAGAAGTGTTTCGCGACATCAGTCACAATTGCTCAAAGTGGGCCTGCAAGGCGAGGTCGTATCTTGCCACTATGCGCCTACCAACTGCCGGCGCACGGCAGGTTCGGTCCACGCAACAGGGGAACAAGCAGTGTCCGGCTATCCGCACGGCGTCGCTCAAGCTACGCGTACCGATCCGATGCGCATGCTTGAGGAGATCAAGCGTCAGGCGCTGGAAGCGCTCGGCGGGCTGCCGGGCACGCTTTACGTCCCGATCGAGGATGCGCTCAAGCTCGCCTCGCTCAAGACCGACGGCAAGAACAACTTCTACGAAGAGCAGGCGGCGCTGTGGATGCTGCGCCAGCAGCAGGCCTCGCATGTCATGCGCTACCGGCAGCAGGTCGCCCAGGGCTTCGACGACTTCCGCGCGCTGCGCATCCGCAGCGGTGGCGAGGTCCAGCTGCGCCTGGTCGACGAGCAGCAGCTGGAATACGAGCTGGCCAGCGGCCGCCTGAACGAGGCCCTGGTGGCGCGGTTCGCCCGTCCGCTGGACACCCTGCAAAGCCGCCTGCAGACCCTCTCCGAGGCGATGCGGGTGCCGGTGGGTGTCAACCCCATCGGCCCGGACCGCCTGGTCACGGCCTTTGCCCAGACCTTCCTTGAAGCGCAGGTCCCAGACACCCTGCGCGCCCGCCTGTTCCGTCATTACGAAACAGAGCTGGTGCGCGTGCTGGGCGAGCTTTACGCACGCGTCAACACGCTGCTGGCGACCTCCGGCTACGGCAGTGCGGCACCGGCACCGGCCAGTCCGCGTGCCGAAGCACCGCGACGCGACGGCTATGCGCCGCCGCCGGGCTTTGGCGGGGCCGGCGACGGTTTCGGCGGTCTTGGTGTCGCCGCGCCGTTCACGCATGCTTCCGGTGCGGGAAATTTTGGCCGGACCCTGTCGACCCCGATGTCCAACCAGGACATCGCGGCGATGGCCGGTGAACTGGCCGAATTGCGCTCCCAGCTCCACGCCTGGCGCGAAAGCCTGCCCAAGGACGAAGCCGGTCCGGCGCTGGGTACGGCGACGGCACGCAACGCCGGTCCGCGTCGCGAGATGCGGGTGGACGAAATCCTCAGCGTCGCCTCGCTCTTGCAGGCCGAGCCGCCGGACGCGTTTGCACGCGCGCTGGCGGTGTCGGGCAGGCTCGGCGAGACGATCCGCGACCACCTCCAGGACGGCGCCCGCCGCCTCGGTCTCAACCCCGAGCAGGCCTGCTTCAGCTCCGAGGAAGAAGACGCGATCGACCTGGTCGCACTGCTGTTCGACTCGCTGTTCCAGCACAACGCGCTGCAGGACCGCGCCCGCCGCCTGTATGCGCGGCTGGTGCTGCCCTACGTCAAGGTCGCGCTCACCGACAACGGCGTGTTCGTCAAGCGCGAGCATCCTGCACGCCGCCTGCTCGATGCGATCACCGAAGCCTGCGAAGGTAACGACGCCGAGACCGCGCAGGATCGCGAACTGCTCGACCGTGCCACCGAAATCTCGCAGCGCATCGTCGCCGAATACAACGAAGACCTGGCCGTGTTCGAGCTGGCGCATGCCGAGCTCGACGCATTGCTGGCGCAGCAGCGCCGCCGCATCGAGCTGCAGGAGCAGCGCGCCGCCAAGGCCACCTACGGCCGCGAACGGCTGGGTGCGGCACGCGAGCAGGCCGAGTCGGCGCTCAGCGAGCGCCTGGCAGAACCCGAACTGACCCAGGCCGTGGCCGACTTCCTGGCCATGCCGTGGCGCCACCACGTCGTCCAGACGTTGTTGCGCGACGGAGCCGATCCGCGCCGTCACGCCGAGGCGATTGCCCTGGGCGATGCGTTGTTGATGGCCGACCGGATGGCCGGGCAGAACCGCGGCCGCGAACTGGCCGACCAGCTGTTGGCGCTGCAGCCGGCAATCGTCGAATGCCTGGCCAGCTCCGGCCTCGACGACAGCGCCGCGCAGCACGGCATGGCCGGCCTGGTACGTGCCCTGGCGACGCCGGATACGCCGCGCAGCCGCCGTCCGTCGCCGCCGCTGACGATGCCCGAGGACGACGTCAGCGAGAGCGAGCGCAAGCTGTGGCTGGCCGGTGGCACCGATACGATGACGCATGACCAGATCCTGGCCGAGCGCATGCGCACCCTGGAAGTGGGCGACTGGGTGCGCTTGACCGATGTGCAGGGTGAGTCGGTTGCGGCCAAGATCGCCTGGGTCAGTCCGCTGACCTCGCGCTTCCTGCTGGTCAACCGCCGCGGCATCCGCATGCTGGTGATCTCGCCGGAGGAACTGGCATCGCTGGCCAGTGCCGGGCGCCTGACGATCGGTGCCGAGCGCACCGCCTTTGACGAGGCGATGCGGCAGGTACGTCGTCACCTGGATCGGGCGCCGGTAGCGCGCTGATCAGTCCGTCGTCCCGGCGAACGCCGGGATTCAGTTGCGAAGCAACATCAACAGCTTCCGCCACTGAAGCGGCGGGTCACTTTTTCTTTGCTGGCCCAAAGAAAAAGTAACCAAAAAGAAATTGCCTCCTTGGCAACCCAGTCCTACGACCGGAGTGGTCGAGGGGATTTTTCTAAGGGACATCCTTGTCCCTTAGAAAAACGCCGCACGTCCTGTGCGGCGTCCTCCGGGTCTGGGACTGCTGCTGGCTGTGATGCTCACCTCCAGGGCGCAGGGCAGAGTCAAAGCCGAAGCCAAAGCCAAAGCCAAAGCCAAAGCCAAAGCCAACGTCCATGGATCCCCGCCTTCGCGGGGATGACGGTGAGGTGTGCCCGTCATTCCCGCGCAGGCGGGAACCCAGACGTCGTTGCTCGTCGCCTTCAGTTCAACGAAGACCGTGCAGCCAATCGCCAGAGCGTTGGCCGCAGGGGCGGGGAGTGCGGAGCAGCGGGACATGGATGTCCCGCGTCCCGCATAAAGACAGGATGTCGTCTGCGGGACGGAGCACTCCCCGCCCCTGCGGACGACGCCGCTCCGAAGCCAAGAACCCCGACCAACGTCAACGTCAAGATGGATCCCGGCCTTCGCCGGGATGAGGACGTGGCGCTACGCCTGCGGCGCCGCGCGCTCCGGCCACACCGTGCGCGCCAGCAACTCGTCGTTCCAGTCGATCGCAAGGCGGCCTTCGCGTGAGGCCTCTTCGGTCACGAACAGGCTGACGAAGTTGAGCACGTTGCGTGCATACATCTCGCTGGCATGAACCGCGCCGCTACTGGCGAGGTTGAGCGGGCCGGCGACGGTCACGCCGTTGCTCTCGATCGTTTCGCCCGGGCGGGTCAGCTCGCAGTTGCCGCCGGTCTCGGCGGCGAGGTCGACGATCACGCTGCCGGGCTTCATTCCGGCCACCATCGCCGCGGTGATGATCTTCGGCGCGGGACGGCCCGGCACTGCGGCCGTGCAGACGATCACGTCGATGCCCTTGAGGTGCTCGCCGAGGCGGCGCTGCTGTTCGGCGCGCTCCTCGTCGGTGAGGGCGCGTGCGTAACCGCCTTCGCCGGCGGCGCTGACGCCCAGGTCGAGGAACTTGCCGCCCAGCGATTCGATCTGTTCGCGCGTCTCCGGACGCACGTCGAAGCCTTCGACCTGCGCGCCCAGGCGCTTGGCCGTCGCCACCGCCTGCAGGCCGGCGACGCCGGCGCCGACGATCAGCACCTTCGACGGACGGATCGTGCCCGCGGCGGTGGTCAGCATCGGGAAGAAGCGCGGTGCCAGCTGCGCGGAGATCAGCACCGCCTTGTAACCGGCCATGCCGGCCTGTGAACTGAGCACGTCCATCGCCTGCGCGCGCGTGGTGCGCGGCAGTCGCTCGAGCGGGAAGGCGAGCAGTCCGCGCGCGGCGATCGCTTCGCCGCGGGCGGCATCGCCCTGCGGTGCGAGCAGTCCGACCAGGACGGTGCCCTGGCGCAATGCGTTGAGTGATTGCGCAGCCGGCGGTTGCACGCACAGCACCACGTCGGCGTCGTTCCAGGCCGAAGCGGCATCGTCGGCGAGTTCGGCGCCCGCGTCGGCGTAAGCCTGGTCGTCGAAGCTGGCCGCGCGGCCGGCGCCACGCTGCACGCGCACACGCGCGCCGCGGGCGACGAGTTTCTTGCAGGTTTCCGGGGTCACTGCGACACGGCGTTCGCCGGTTGCGGTTTCGCTTGCAACGCCAATGGTGATGCCCGCCATGCTCCGCTCCAGAACCTGATCGCTGCATCCTAGAGCACGAGCGCGCCCGTTGGCGACTGTGTGGGGGCATCAGCCCCGACGAAGCGTGTCGGGGCCGGTGGCTCAGCGCTGCGGCGGTCCGTCCTTCTCGGGCGGGGCAGGGTTGGCCTGCACCCAGGCGCGACGCTGCTCGGGCGTCATCGCCCGGAACTGCGTCTTGAGCGCGGCGCGCTGTGTCTCGTCCATGCCGCGCATCTTGGCGTACAGGGCCCGCATCTGCTCACGCTGTTCCGGGCTCATGTGCTCCCAGCGCTTCATGCCGTGGCGGGCCTGCTTGCGCTGCTCGGGTGTCATCTGCTGCCAGCGCTCGGCGCGGTCGAGCATGCGCTGGCGCTCCTCGGGCTGGTTGTTCCAGCGCTCGCGCACGGGGGCGATGAGCTGTTCGCGCTGGGCCGGGGTGAGCTGTTCCCATGCCGGAAGCGACTTGGCCGGCGCGGTGGCCACCTCTTTCGGCGGGTCCGTTGCGAACACCGGCGAGGCAGCGACCAGCAGCGCCACTACAGCGGCCGCGCGCGTCAGTCGGGCGCTTGTCGTCAGTCTAAAAGCGGGCGAAGCGGTACGCATGTCGTTACTCCGCATGTCACGGGTCCAAAGCAGGCATGGCATCGTCGTTCGAGGCCAGCCAGAGGTAGAGGTCGGGGTTTTCGTCGAGCGTGGCCAGGCCCGTGTCGGCGTCGTAGGCGGCGGTGGTTGTCGCCGCGGCCACCGCGGGCGCAGGCGAGGTGGCGGCAGGCGCCTGCGGCGACGGCCGCAGCATCAGGCCGATTGCCAGTGCGGACACCGCGGCGAAGCCGGTTGCCAGCACCCAGCCCGGGCCGCGGCGATGCTCGCGCGTCGCCGCGGGGGTGGTCGCTGCCTGGCGGGCGACACGCAAGCGCGCGCGCGTCGACGGCGAGACCTGGTCAACGGCCTGCGCGTGCAACCGGCGCATGGCCTGGTCGAAAGAGTGATCGTCTTGCTCGTGGTGGCTCATCGCCAGTCCTCCAGTTGTCGCTGCAACGCTTCGCGTGCGCGCGACAGGTGTGTCTTGACCGCGCCTTCGCTGCAACCCATCGCCCGCGCGGTCGTGGCGACGTCGAGTTCTTCCAGGATGCGCAGGCTGAAGGCCTCGCGCTGCCGGCGCGGCAGCTTCGCCATCGCCTCGGACAGCTTCGAGTAGGCCTCGCGGCCGTCGAACGTGCGCGACGGGTCGGGGCCGTCATCGGCCCAGTCCAGCGTGCTGTCGTCCCGCTCCGGTGTCGGCATCAGCCAGCGCAGACGGAACGTGCGCCGGCGCTGCACATCCACTATCCGGCTGCGCAGGATGCTCCAGAACAGCGGCGTCCATTCCTCGGCGGGGCGTTCGCGATAGGACAGCATCTTCATCATCGCGTCCTGCACGGCATCGAGGGCATCGTCGCGCTGGCGCAGCCCCATTTCGGCGAAGCGGAACGCCCGGGTGCCGACGCCGGCGAGGAACTCCTCCAGCGACGCCGGCACGCGCGCGACCGCCTCCGCGCTGGAGGCAGCGTGCACATGTGCCTGCGCCGGGGTGGCGGCCAGCACGTCGTCGTCGGGTTCGCGGCTCACGCGTCGCAGCATACGGGGCCTGGCTTAATGCCGACGATCGGCGAGGCAGCCGCGGTGGTCCGGGTCCGTGCGTTTCAGTGCGTCATGCCTCATTGCGGTCCATCCCGGTCTGGCGGACCCGTCTTGGCCCGTCCTTCGGGGGAGACAACGCCCGGCGGCCGCTCCGGTTGACAGCCGTCGGCAAACGACGCTGGCGCCGCGTTCATCCACGGTTATGATGCGGGAGACATCGGGATGGGGTACGGATGATGGGCGACGGTTTGGTAGCGCTGTACATCTTCATGCTGGCGGCGATCGCCGGCCACGTGATCATCTCGCGGGTGCCGGTGATCCTGCACACGCCGCTGATGTCCGGATCCAACTTCATCCACGGCATCGTCCTGATCGGCGCCATGGTCGTGCTCGGCCATGCCGACACGACGCTGGAGAAGGCGATTGGCTTTGTCGCCGTGCTGCTGGGCGCCGGCAACGCCGCAGGCGGCTACGTCGTCACCGAGCGCATGCTGGAAATGTTCAAGGCCAGCCGCAAGCCCGGCTCCGCCAAGAGCGGAGGCAAGGCATGAGCGGCGCGATGCAGAACACCTTCGCCTGGATCGCCGCCGCCAGTTATCTAGTTGCTGCCACTTTGTTCCTGCTGGGCCTGCAGCGCATGGCCTCGCCGGTCACCGCGCGCAGCGGCATCCGCTGGGCCGGACTGGGCATGGTCATCGCCACGGTGGCGACATTCCTGCTGCCGGGCCTGCACAACCTGGCGCTGATCGTGCTGGCGCTCGGCATTGGCACGGGCCTGGCATGGGTGTCGGGCAAGAAGGTCGCCATCACCGACATGCCGCAGATGGTCGCGCTCTACAACGGCATGGGCGGCGGTTCTGCGGCGGCGATCGGTGCGGTCGAGTTGCTGCGTTTCTCCGGGGAGGGCAAGGCGCCGTCGATGACGTCACTGGTGCTGGCCGTGCTTGGTGCTGCGATCGGCGCGGTGTCGCTGTCGGGTTCGGTGATTGCCTGGGCCAAGCTCGATGGGCGCCTGGACAAGCGCGTGGTGTTCCCGGGGCAGCAGTTGTTCAACCTGGCCGTGTTCGTGGCGATGATCGTGATGGGCGGCATCGCCATCCATACCTTGAGCACGTCGGCGATCATCGCTTTCTTTATGCTGGCGCTTTCGCTGGGCGTGCTGATGACGCTGCCGATCGGCGGCGCCGACATGCCGGTGGTGATCTCGCTGTACAACGCGCTGACCGGTCTGGCGGTGGCGTTTGAAGGTTATGTACTCGGCAACGAGGCGCTGATCATCGCCGGCACCATGGTCGGCGCGGCCGGTACGTTGCTGACGCAGTTGATGGCCAAGGCGATGAACCGCCCGATCCACGGGGTGCTGTTCTCCAGCTTCGGTGGCGGCGGGCAGGCGCAGGAGATCAGCGGTACGCAGAAGCCGATCGAGGCCGGCGATGTCGCGGCGATGATGGCCTACGCCGAGCGCGTGGTGATCGTGCCGGGTTACGGCATGGCGGTGGCGCAGGCGCAGCACAAGATCTGGGAACTCAGCCAGAAGTTGATGGAGCGCGGGGTCAAGGTGAAGTTCGCGATCCATCCGGTGGCCGGGCGCATGCCGGGCCACATGAACGTGCTGCTGGCCGAGGCCGGTGTGCCATACGATCTGATCGCCGACATGGACGACATCAATCCGGAGTTCGCCAACACCGATGTGTCGCTGGTGATTGGTGCCAACGACGTGGTCAATCCGGTGGCCAAGACCGATCCGGCGTCGCCGATCTACGGCATGCCGATCCTCGACGTGACCAACTCGAAGAACACGATCGTCATCAAGCGCGGCAAGGGCACCGGTTTCGCCGGCATCGAGAATGCGCTGTTCTACCAGGACAACACGCGCATGCTTTATGGCGATGGTGCCGAGATGGCCAGCGCACTGGTGAGTGAGTTGAAGGCGTTGGACGGCGGCGGGCACTAGGCTCGCACGGGCTGGATCAATCCTGAAAAAAAAGACCCCCTCCCGTGCACGGGAGAGGGTTGGGGTGAGGGAAGACCCTTGCTGGGCGGATCAGTTCTGGAAACAGATCTCGCCGTTGATGAAGGTGTCGATCATGCCGTGGCCGTCCTTCAGGCCACTGACAAAGAAGTAGCCGGTGGCACCTGCGAACTCGCCCGTGCCGGCGACGATCTTCTGGTACGCCGTGACCACGCCCGCGGCCGGACCCGGGGTGGTGACGCCGGTTTCGCGCATGGTCAGCGTGCCCTTCTCGAGGCGGTACTCGAACGGGCCGCTATAGGAAATGAAACCGGGCGACGTCGCCGGGCCGGCGGCACCGCTGTCGCCGTTGAAGTGGGTGACGCCGCGCAGGCCGTGATTGCCGTCGACTTCGCCAAGGAAACACGTGGCCAGGCCGGGATTGCAGCCTTGCGTTGACGAGACCTCGACCAGGTCGGCGTGGATCTTCTTGCACTTGTTGCCGTGCGCGTAAGCCGGTGCGGTGGCCAGGGTGAGCAGGACGAGCAGGCCGGGAGCGATGGGGTTCATTGCAGTCTCCGTTGCGTTTGGGGCGGGGCCGGGGCGCGCCCGGTCTCCGCTGACGCCAGCATCAGTTCGCGCCGGGCGTGAAGCGAGGAGGGATCAGCCGGGGCGTTCGAGCATCGTCGCCAGGGGCGGCGATCCCCATGCGCCCAGCCAGGCGCGCCGAGCGAACCAGGCGCACGGCCAGCCGACCAGGACGATGTGGGCGACCACACTGGATGCGATCCACAGCGGCTGCGGCGCACCGCTGCGGGGCGCGGCCGACAGCGGCACGACGACGAAACTCATCAGCGCGAACAGTGCCAGTCCGTACACCGCGCCGTAACGCCATGGGCGCTGCAGCAGGGCAGTCACATCGCGCGCGGCCATGGCGTAGGCGGCGGCCATGGCGATGGCGATCAGGTAATGCAGGCACAGGCCCAGCATCGCGCTCGCACTGCCGCCGCTGAAGCTGGCCTTGCCGAGCACGCCGGCGGCGACGCTCTGCAGGATCCGCTCAGGAGCAACGCCACGCAGCGCCCAGAAGCCGGTGGCGAACAGGATGTCGAGCGTGCCGGCGCACAGGCCGCCCAGCAGCATCCAGGTCAGTGCGCGCCGCGTCGATGGTTCGATGGAGAGGCTCAGGCCGCGCATGGGGTCGCCTCGGTGGCAGTGTCGTGATTTGAGGATGTCTGCAGTGAAGGTGCATGGCTGCGGCGCGCCTGCGTCGCGGTCATGCCGAAGGTGTGCTTGAACGCGCGGCAGAACGCGCTCTGGCTCTCGAAGCCGAGTGCCTGCGTGATCTCGCCCACCGGCATCGCCGTTTCGCGCACCAGTCGCCAGGCCCGCGCACTGCGCAGTCGTGCCAGGTACTCCGATGGTGTCTCGCCGAAGACTTCGCGGTGGATGCGAATCAGGTGGCCCGACGAGTAGTGGGCGCGATCGGCCAGCCAGGCGAGGTCGATCGCCGCGTCCGATTCGTCGTCGGCATCGACATGGCAGCGCACCAGATGGCGCACGTGCAGCAGGCGCAGCAGGGTCTGGCGCCGGTGCGACCTGTTGCGACCGCGACAGCGTGGCAGGCGCGCGGCGATGGCCAGTTGCTGATCGCCCAGCAGCGTGGACAGTACCTCGTCCGCAGGGGCTTGGCCGTCACGAAGCCCGCGAGCAACGCGCAGCAGTTGCCGGCGCAGCAGGCGCGGCGTCGTGTGCTGCCACGGAAGCTGTTCGTGCATCGCCCGGGCATTGCCGAAGTGCTGCGCCCAGGCGGCGGGATGGCCGGCCAGGCACAGCCACAGCGAACCGTGCGCACCCTGCGCCGAAATTGGCCCTGCGCACCACAGCTGCCCCTGGCCGTTGCGAAGCAGCCACTGGCAATCGCTACCCTGCAGTTGCAGATCACCGCGCAATGGCAGCAGCAGCGAGATCCAGTCGCGCGGCAAGCGCAGGCCCTCGTCGCTGGCCACGGTCAGCCGGAGCCATTGTTCGTCGCCCGCGATCGGCAACGGCGACGAAGCGGAAAGTGCGTGATAGCGCAGGGCCATGACGGTCTCGCTGGTGCGGCGCGCTCGATCACGCGCCAATGGCACCACGCTATCGGTCTGAAACAGCAGTTTGGAGAGCCACTCCTCCGTGGATCAACGGAGCCAATTACAGTGAACGGGCGAGGGGGGCGCCGAATGCCTTACCGCGCAATCACCGCGCTCAACAGCACCAGGAAGCCGGTGACGGCCACGCCGGCGTGGACGAACACGACCGCCTTGGGCGCGACTTTGCCGCGCAGGTGGATCGAAGCGAGATAGAAACCACCCAGCGCGGCCAGGCCAAGTATCGCCAACGCCCCGGTCGCCAGTGCCGGTGCGCCACCTTGCCCGACGCCCATGATCACCAGCACCAGTCCGGTGGCACCGAGCAACGCGTGCATGACCGAGACCACCCAGGGCGCCAGCCGACCACGCAGTACATGCGACGCGAGGAACAGGCCGCCCATGGCGGCGATTGCAAACACGATCAGGGCTGCTTTCAACATGACGCGATCCTCTTCAGTCGGTGGACGGGTGTTCGGGCGCGGTGGCGCCCTCGAGTCTTGCCATCACCCTTGCGGTCATCTGTTCGCAGCGCGATCCCAGGAACGGGAACGCGTCCGAAAGCGTGGCCGCAAGGGTGTCGTTCAATGCGGCGCGCAGCAGGCGCCGGGCGCGATGCAGGCGCGTCTTCACGGTTTCGGCGCGCAGTGCCAGACTGCTCGCGGTCTCCTCGACCGAACAGCCTTCGATGTCGCGCAGGATGAAGACGACGCGGAAGGGTTCGGGCAAGCCGTCCACCGCATGCTCGAGCAAGCGACGCACCTGTTCGCGCGATGCCGCCGCCGCGGGGTCCTCGTTGCCGGACCTGGAAGGAAATGGCACGACACGGTCTCCGGCGTTGTGGATGGCATCGATCTGGTCGAGTTCGACCGTCTTGCGGCGTTGCCGAAGCCGGCTCTGGGCGCCGTTGAGGACGATCCGGGTCAACCACGTGGTCAGGGAGGACTCGCCGCGAAACGTCGCGATGTGCTCGAAGGCGTGCAGGTAGGCTTCCTGGACGACGTCCTCGGCTTCGGCATCGTTTCCCACCAGGCTGCGGGCCATGCGGAACACACGCTGGTTGCAGCGCCGCATGATCTGGCGGAACGCCTCGCGGTCGCCGCGCTGCACCAGCGCCGCAAGCTCGACGTCAGCCAGCGAAGCGTAGTCGATCGATCTCAGGGTGCCGGCGGGGGCCATGGTGGTTGCTGTCTCCGGATCGCGGGTCGCTTTCAGTTGCGCAGACGCAGCAGCGGGCAAAAGGTTCCCGGATACCAAACCGATGAGACGTCAAGGCCGTGATGACAACGTGAACGTGTGACCCACCAGGCCGCGATGCGTTGACGATCCCGCGCCACTGGGGTTTGCTCTGCCGCAGTATTCGTGTCTCAGCTGCCCTGGAAGGTGCAAGGCAGCGGACTCGTCAGACGGCCTGGAGCCACGATGTCGCGTATTTCCGCCCTGCTTGCGTTCGTCCTGTGCCTGTCGGGCATGCTCACCATTCCTGCGGCATCGGCGCAGACCGCACCGACCCTGGTCGAGGCCAAGGACAAGGGACCCACGGCCATTCCGGTCGCCGACATCCCCAATCGCGCCGACGATGACGAGCGCTTCGCCCAGGACGTGATCCTGAGGGCGTCGACTTCGGACCTGACCCGGGATCTGGCTCCGCGCCTGGCGACGATCGAGCGCTCGGTGAACGAGAAGGCCAAGCTGTTCGTCTCCAAGGACATGCGCACGCTGCCGGTGATGCGCCTGGAAAGCCTGGATCGGCACTGGAAGTTCGATGCCCGCCAGTACGCACGCTGGCAGTCCGACCTGCGCCAGGCCAGCGCGCCCTCCAGCGACGACGCCGCCGAGCTCGCGAGCCGCCGCGCCGACTGGGACGCGACCAAGGTCGCCGCGCAGGCCGGCAGCCTCGCCAGCGCGCTCGACAACCGCATCGAGTCGGTCGTCGCCAAGCTCAAGCAGGCCGAGCAGGCACTGTCGGCGCCGCTGGAAAAACAGATCGCACTGGGCCGCCGAGGAAACTCGGTGGAGGCGCGGATCCAGGCCGGGCAGAAGGCCGTCAGCCAGGCCATCGATTACATCGACAGTCGCCTGATCCGCCTGGATGCACCGCCGCTGTGGGCAGTGCAACGAGGCCAGGAAGGGAGCGAGTCGGCACTCGATTCGATTCGCACCGGCCTGGAGATCGAGAGTCGTTTCGTCAGCCAGTACAGCGCGGCCGACCTGGGCAACCAGCGCGCATTGCACTGGCTGCAGATCCTGTTGCTGCCGCTGCTGGTCTGGCTGAGTTTCCGTTCGCGCAAACAGGCGCCCACGGGACTGGAAAGCGAAGCCTCCAATCGGGTCCTGCGCCGGCCGATCTCGTCATGGATCCTGCTGTCGATGATGGGCGTACTGGTGTTCGAACCCGATGCGCCGCTGCTGGCGCACCAGGTCGCGATGCTGGTGGCACTGGTGCCGGTGCTGCGCTTGCTGCCGCCCGCCAGCAAGCGGCTGCTCGGATTCTGGCCGTTCGTCGCCACCGGCCTGTACCTGCTCGAGCGCCTGGGCTTCGTCTTCCTCGCCAGCGAGCTGATGTACCGCTGGTACTACCTGGGCCTGACGCTGCTGGCGATGGCATTGATGCTGTGGCTGCTGTGGCGTTCGCGCAAACCGCTGGCCGTGGATGATCCGGCGGCGCGAATCAGCAGGATCATCCACGCGATCGCCTGGGGCGCTACCGTGCTGCTGGCGGCGTCGGCCGTGTCGAACATCGTCGGCAACGTCTCGCTGGCGGAAATGCTGACCGCCGGCGTGGTGGACAGCGGCTACCTGGGCCTGGTGCTGTATGCCGGCATCAACGTGTTCAACACGCTGCTGCAACTGCTCATCGCGCGCCGTAGCGCCTCGCGCTTCCGTATCGCCAGGGAGCACGCCGCGCCGATCCTGCAGGGATTCAACAAGCTGCTGAAGATTGCCGCGGTGCTGGGTTGGATCGCCTTCGCGATGAGCCGCTTCCGCATCTTCCGGCCGGTGTATGCAGTCGTCGAGTCGGTGCTGACGTACGCGGTCAAGTTCGGCGAGATATCCATCAGCCTCGGCCACATCCTGGTGTTCGCGGTCTCGGTGTTCATCGCCTTCTGGACCGCCCGCATCGTCCGCTTCCTGCTGGAAGAGCAGGTCCTGTCGAAGATGTCGCTGCCGCGCGGCGTCGGCAATTCGGTGGCCTCGCTGAGCTACTACGCGCTGCTGCTGATCGGCCTGGTCGTGGCCCTGGCCGCTGCCGGCTTCAAGATCGGGCAGCTGGCGTTCCTGTTCGGCGCGCTCGGCGTCGGCATCGGCTTCGGCCTGCAGAACGTGGTCAACAACTTCGTCTCCGGCCTGATCCTGATGTTCGAGCGGCCGATCCAGCCCGGCGACGTGGTCGAGATCACCGGTACCGCAGGCCGCGTGCGCGAGATCGGCATGCGCGCCACCACCATCAAGACCTTCGACGGCGCCGACGTGGTGGTGCCCAACGGCACGCTGCTGTCGGAGAAGCTGACCAACTGGACCCTGCTCGACATGAGCCGGCGCATCGACATCGACCTGGGCGTGGGCTACGGCTCCGAGCCTTCGCAGGTGATCGCGCTGCTGACGAAGGTGACCACCGATACGCCGCACGTGGCGCGCACGCCGGTGCCTGTGGTGCTGTTTACCGGCCTGGGCGCCAGCTCGCTCAACTTCGCGATCCGCGCCTGGACCTACGACTTCGAGAACTGGACCAACATCCGCAGCGAGCTGATGACGCGCGTGCACGCGGCGCTGCGCGAGGCCGGCATCGAGATGCCATTCCCGCAGCAGGACGTGCACGTGCGCAGCATGTCGGCGGAAGTCGGCGCGATGCTCGCGAAGCCGACTGCCAGCCGTCCAGGCCCGGCGCTCGACGGTGACGCGGCAACGGACGAACCGTCGCCGCCGTGAGGCGTGACTACTGGGCGGTGTGCCACCTGCGCGCGAACAGCGCGCAGGGAACGCCGACCAGCAGCATGTGCGCGAGCAGGCAGGCGATCGACCAGTCCAGCAGGAAGCGCCGTGGCGGCGCGGCCGAGAACATCGGCACGGCGATGACGTGGATCAGCACGTAGCACAGCGCGCCGTAGATCGCGCCGTTGCGCAGCGGATGCTCGAGCAGCCACGGGCGCCCGCGGCTGGCGACGTGGTAGATCGCCACGATCGCGGTCATCAGGTAGAAGTGCAGCGCCGCGCCGAACAGCGCCGTCGCCGCGCCTCCGGCAAAGGCGGCATCGCGGCCGATGATCCACGCGGCGACCGATTGCGGAATGCGGATCGGGGAGGCGCCCAGCGGCGCCCACCAGATCATCGCGAACAGCAGGTCGAAGGCGCCGACGGTCAGCCCGCCGATCAGGATCCAGGCCCAGGCGGCGGGGCGCTCCCACGCAACTGAGGTGGCGGAGGCGGGGTCACGGGCGGGCGCTTTCATGGCTGGTGTCCATTCGCACGGGATTGGCCCTATGGAGCCGTGGCAAAGTGGCACTGGCAAGGTCCAATTCATCGGGCTTGAATGGGGCCAATCCGCCACGCCCTCCAGGAGGCCGGCCATGCACCTGCAACTCGACGGACGCGGTCCACTGCACGCGCAGCTGACCCGCGCCCTCAAGAGTGCCGTCTTCGCCGGGCGCGTCAGCCAAGGCGCGCGCCTGCCGGCCACGCGGCAGCTGGCACGTGAACTGGGCGTCTCGCGCAATACGGTGCTCGCCGCCTATGACCAGTTGCGCGCCGAAGGTTTCGTCGATGGACGCGTGGGATCGGGCAGTTACGTGACGCCACCGGTGCAGTCGGCCAGGCCGATCCACGGCGTCGACGCGCCACTGCCGGCGCAGTCGCAGTTTGCGCGGCGTGCGCGCGTCATCCACGACCACCTGCGCATCCCGGGCCGCAACATTCCTGGCATCCGCTATGCCTTCCAGTACGGCGTGCCGCTGACCAATCCGGCGCTGACCAGCGCCTGGTCGCGCGAACTGGCGCACGCCGCGGCCTATACCTCGCCGACCTATCCGCCCTCGCAGGGGCTGCTGGCGCTGCGCGAAGCGGTCTGCGACTACCTGGGCCGGCGTCGCGGCGTGCAGGCCCAGCCCGAGGACGTGGTGATCGTCCACGGCACGCAGCAGGCCGTCGCGCTTACCGCACGCGTCCTGCTCGATCCGGGCGACGAGGTCGTGCTCGAAGAGCCGCATTACTCGGCGATGCGCGAGGCGCTGCAAATCCACGGCGCCAACGTGCGCACCGTCGGCGTCGACGCGCAGGGACTGATCTGCGACGACCTGCCGCTGCCGGCGCCGAAGCTGGTCTGCGTGACGCCGTCGCACCAGTTCCCCAGCGGCGCGGTGCTGTCGCTGCAGCGCCGCCTGGCGTTGATCGACTACGCGCGGCGCAACGGCAGCTGGATCCTGGAAGACGATTACGACGGCGAATTCCGCTACGACGCGCGGCCGTTGGCAGCGCTGCGCTCGCTGGACGACAGCGCACGGGTGATCTACGTCGGCACGTTCTCGAAGGTGATGTTCCCGTCCTTGCGCCTGGGCTATGCGGTGGTGCCGCCGGGCCTGCGTGGCGACTTCGTCAACGCCAAGTGGCAGGACGATTTCGGTTCGTGCGGCATCGAGCAGGCGGCGCTGGCGCGCTTCATCGGCGATGGCGGTTTCGAGCGGCACCTGCGCCGCACCTGGAAAACCCTGAAGGAGCGGCGCGCGGCCCTGCTCAACGGGCTCAAGCGCTGCAGCAACGGTCGGCTGCAGATCAACGACTCGCGCGCCGGCATGCACCTGGTGGTGTGGCTCAAGGGGCGCAACGCCGAGCAGGGCGATGCCTTCATCGCGCGCGCCCGCAGCCTCGGGCTGGGGCTGTATCCGATCCGTCCCTACTACTTGGACCCGCCCGACCGTGCCGGTCTGTTGCTGGGCTTCGGTGCCTTGTCGGTGGCCGAGATCAACGAGGCAGTGGCGCTGTTCGAGACCTGCCTGGACGAGTCCGTCTAGGAAATCTCAGCGCGAGAGCAGGGCCGCGGCGATCAGGCCGACCGTGATCCAGACCAGGTCGGCAACACCGTTGGCCAGTTGCACCAGGATCCAGGCGTGGTGGATGCCCAGGCGTACCGCCGATTCCCACGGCGGCAGGCCGAGCATGGCGCCGAGCTGGGTGGCGGTGATGAACCAGTTGGCGGCAATCACTATCGCGGAGGTGCCGAGCACGCCCGCCAGCAGCCGTCCAAATCCGGGGCGCCAGCCGCCCAGGCGCAGCATCAGGGCGATATCCAGCGCGCCCAGCACCGCCATCCAGCCGTTCTGGCGGCCGGTGTACAGGCTCAGCAGCACCCACACCGCGGCAAACCCGCAGGCGCCCAGCAGCAGTAGCAACCACGAAAACCACGAGGCGCGGCGGGCAGGCGGGGCGGGTGGGGTCATCGACTACTCGGGGGACGGTCAATGCAACAGCATAGCCGGGCCGCCACGGGCGGTGCGCATGCTGGGGGTCGCACACCGGTAGAATTGCCGGCCTTGTGCCACGCCACGGCACCCCAATCTTTCCGGCATGTATTCCCGCAGCAGCGAACCCGTCCGTTTCGAGCGCGATTGCGCCGTTGTCATGGTCCCCGAGGGAGAACAGTTGACGTTGCCCGCGGGCAGCATTGGCTATATCACCCAGGGCCTTGGCGGCAGCTACACCGTGTTCGTCGAAGGCAATCTGTTCCGCGTCGCGGGACGGGACGCCGACGCCATCGGCAAGGAGCCGCCAGAGCCGTTGGAGTTGCCCGAGGGCGCCGATGACGAGGCGGTCGAGCAACTGGTCTGGCGCCAGTTGCGCACGTGCTTCGACCCGGAGATTCCGATCAACGTGGTCGACCTGGGGCTGGTCTACGAGGCCAGCATCCAGCCGCATCCGGAGCAGCCGGGCAAGCGTCGTGTCGAGGTGCGCATGACCCTCACCGCGCCGGCCTGTGGCATGGGCGACATCCTGGTGGCCGACGTGCGCGACAAGCTGGAGATGATCCCGACCGTGGCCGAGGCCGACGTCGATCTGGTCTTCGATCCGCCGTGGAACCGCAACATGATGTCGGAAGCGGCGCGTCTCGAAACCGGGATGTTCTGATCGCTTTTCTGGCGTAACGGCCTTAGCAGGGCGTCGGCGTCGGATTGGCGCCGCCCGCCGTGCCGGGGATTGCTCCGCCCCTTAGTCAGACATCCTGTCTGATGCGGGGCGTGGGCCATCCATGGCCCACTGCTGCGCAATCCCCGGCCCGTCGGACGACGCTCCGGCATTTCATTACCCGGTCTTCGGCACTGCCCGAGCCACCCCACGCAATCCCCAGGCATCCCGCCCCGCAAACCGTCATCCCCGCGAAGGCGGGGATCCATGGACGTGGGCTTTCTCAGCTGAATCGGGCCCTCCCAAACCTGAACGCGACGGGCTGCTCATTTCCCTCACTTTGCCAACCCTGTTCATTCGATCAGCGGTAGGGGAGCGCGGTAGTGCTGCGTTGAGCTGGTTTGAGAGCGGAGGGGGCTGCTCTCCAGGCATCAAACGGTCGCCACCTCGACGTGGTGCACCGCCGAACGTGCCCGGCACCGGCGTGGTGATCCTCAGCGAGCTGCTGCTCGCGGCGACGTGACCCTCATCGGCAGGCCGGACCCGACCATTACGAAGTTCATGACTTTGGGGGTTCCATCCGATGTCCGATCGTCAATCGCGTCGCATCCGCATGCACGCACTCTCCGTGGCTACCGTTCTGGCCATCTCCACCGGCTTCGCCGCTCCCGCTCTTGCGCAGCAGGCCCGCGTCAACCTTTCCGGCCTGCAGGCCGACACCGGCAACGACCGTTTCATCGTCAAGTACAAGGACGGCAGTGCCGCCCAGACCAACGCCGCCACCATGCGCAGTGCGCTCGGCAATGCCGGCAAGGCCGTGGGCCTGACCCACATCCGCCGCATCGCCACCGGTGCCGACGTGGTGCGCGCCGCGCGCAAGCTCGACCGTGTCGAGGCCGAGACGCTGATGCGCCAGATCGCCGCCGATCCGAGCGTCGAGTACGTCGAAGTCGACAAGCTCAACAAGCCGCTGCTGACCCCCAATGACACGCGCTACAGCGAGCAGTGGGGCTATTCGGGCACCTACGGCGTCAAGGCCAACCAGGCCTGGGACGTCACCAACGGCAGCGGTGCGGTGGTCGCGGTGCTCGACACCGGCATCACCAACCACAGCGATCTCAACGCCAACATCCTGCCGGGCTACGACTTCATCATCGACACCGCGGTGTCGAACGATGGCAACGGCCGCGACAGCGATGCCAGCGATCCGGGCGACTGGGTCAGCGCCAACCAGTGCGGTGGCTCCCATGCCGCGCAGGGTTCCAGCTGGCACGGTACGCACGTCGCCGGCACCATTGCCGCGGTGACCAACAACGCCAAGGGCGTTGCCGGCGTCGCCTACGGCGCCAAGATCGTCCCGGTGCGCGTGCTCGGCACCTGCGGCGGTTACGACTCTGACATCGCCGACGCGATCACCTGGGCTTCCGGCGGCACCGTCAGCGGTGTTCCGGCCAATGCCAATCCGGCCGAAGTGATCAACCTCAGCCTCGGCGGCAGCGGCGCCTGCGGCACCACCACCCAGACCGCGATCAATGGCGCGGTCGGTCGCGGCACCACGCTGGTCATCGCCGCCGGCAACGACAACACCAACGTCTCCAATGCTTCGCCGGCGAACTGCAACAACGTCATCGCGGTGGCTTCGATCACCAGCACCGGCGCACGTTCGAGCTTCTCCAACTACGGTTCGCTGATCGACATCGCCGCGCCGGGTTCGAACATCCTGTCCACGCTCAACACCGGTGCGACCACGCCGGGCAGCGAAACCTACGCGTCGTACAACGGCACCTCGATGGCGACCCCGCACGTCGCCGGCGTGGTGGCGCTGATACAGTCGGTGGCGACCACGCCGAAGACGCCGGCGCAGGTCGAGACGCTGATCAAGGGCAACGTCACCGCGTTCCCGTCGACGCCGTCGCAGCCGATCGGCCCTGGCATCCTCAACGCCAAGGCCGTGGTGGATGCCACCAACGGCACCACGCCGCCGCCGACCGCCACGCCGTTGACCAACGGCGTCGCCGTGACCGGCGTCAGCGGTGCCGCCGGCAGCGACAAGCTGTACTCGCTCGACGTGCCGGCCGGCGCCAGCGGCCTGAAGTTCGTCACCACCGGTGGTACGGGTGATGCCGACCTGTACGTCAAGTTCGGCAGCGCGCCGACCACGACCTCGTTCGACTGCAAGTCCGAAGGCAGCAGCAACGCCGAGACCTGCAACATCGCCACCGCCCAGACCGGCAAGTACTACGTGCTGGTGCGTGGCTATGCGGCGTACTCGGGCCTGTCGCTGACCGGCAGCTACACCACCGGTGGCGGCGGCACGCAGACCTACAGCAACACCGCCGACTTCACGATCAGCGACAACGCCACCGTCGACAGTCCGGTCACGGTGTCGGGCCGCACCGGCAACGCTCCGAGCAATGCTTCGGTGACGGTCGCCATCGTCCACACCTACCAGGGCGACCTGAAGGTGGACCTGGTTGCGCCGGATGGTTCGCTCTACAACATCCACAACCGCACCGGCGGCAGTGCCGACAACGTCAACAAGACGGTCACGCTGAATCTTTCCAGCGAACCGCTCAACGGCACGTGGAAGCTGCGCGTCAACGACAACGCCGGCGGCGACACCGGCTACATCAACAGCTGGAGCGTCACGTTCTGATCTGATCCGCCGTCAGCAAAAAACAAAGCCCCGGCATTGCCGGGGCTTTTTTTGGTTCCGGTGCCTGCGACCAGCGATCAGTCCGCTTCGAAGCGATTGGCTGCGACGTTCTTACGCACCTTGGTCGGATCCCAGATGCGGCCGTTCATGGCGATGTAGACGCCCGGCGGCAGCGACTGCACCGCACCGACGGCGCAACCTACATTGAACTCCGCGTCGGAGCCGCGGAACCGGGCCGGGCTCAGCGCGCCGGTCAGCACGATCACCTTGTCGCCCAGGCTCGACAGCACCTTGGCGGTTTCCACCATGGTGTCGGTGCCGTGGGTGATCAGCACGTGGCGCGCCGGTTGCGCGGCGATGGTTGCGCGGATCAGCTGGCGATCCTCGGCGGTGATGTGCAGCGAATCCTTGCGCAGGATCGGGATCACGTTGAACTGGAAGGCCACGCCCAGCTCGCGCAGGATCCCGCCGATCTGCGGCTCGCCGATCTGGTAGTCCGACTTGTCGTCGAAGTAGATCTTGTCGATCGTGCCGCCGGTGGTGACGATGCAGAGCTGATCCATCGTTGGTACGCGCGCTTTTGAGAGTTGGCCCAATTATACGGTCAGCGCTTGCGCGCGAACCGCGCCCGCAGCCCGGGCAGGTTGCCGGCCAGGATGATCACCAGTGCCAGCACGATCTCGGCGATGGCATAGCCGCGTTCGCCCGGACGCGACCAGGCCACCATCACGCCATGGCTGAACCAGCCCAGCGCGAACACGCCGGCCCAGAATGCGGCCTTTCGGCTACCCCGCAGTGCCACGGCCGCCAGCAGTACCGGCGGCAGCGCGAACACCGCCACGGCGACCCGCGCCGAGGGCTGTGGCGCAAACCAGGCCACGAACAACGCCGCCAGCGCCAGCAGCGCGGCGACCAGCACCTGCCGCGCGCTCATGCGGCCACCTTCGCGACCAGCGTCGCCAGGCGCCGGCCGAGGGCACGCGCGAGCTGCGCTTCCTCGTCGCTGGGCTGCGGGTCGTCGCCGCTGCCGGCGACGTGGCTGGCGCCGTACGGCGTGCCGCCGCTGCGCGTGCTGGTCAGTGCCGGCTCGGTATAGGGGATGCCCATCAGGATGCAGCCGTGGTGCAGCAGCGGCACCATCATCGTCAGCAGGGTCGATTCCTGGCCGCCGTGCATGGTGGCGGTGGAGGTGAACACCGCCGCCGGCTTGCCGACCAGCGTTCCGCTGGCCCATTCCGCGCCGAGGCCGTCGAACCAATGCTTGACGGGAGCGGCCATGTTGCCGAAGCGGGTGGGGCTGCCTAGCGCGATGCCCGCGCACTCGACCAGGTCGCGCGCTTCGACGTACGGCGCGCCGTCCTCGGGCACCGGCGGCGCCGCGGTCTGCGTCACCGCCGCCACCGGCGGCACGGTGCGGATGCGCGCGCCGACGCCCTCGACCTCGCCGATGCCGCGCGCGATATGCCGCGCCAGACGCGCCACCGAACCGCCGCGGCTGTAATAGAGCACCAGAATCTCGGTCATCGCATTGCTTCGTCAGGCGGGCATCCCGTAAGGCGGGAAGGATAGTGGATGTGCGCACACTACGGTGGCAGCGCCCGCCAGATGGCCTGGCCCGTGACCCCGCGCTCCCCGCGCATCGGTTACCCTCCGCCCGATGGAGCCACTGAACACCTTGAACCGCTGGAGCGAGCGCGCGCGTGACCGTGCACGTGCGGGCACCTTCTTCCGCTTCCTCGCCAAACGCTTCCTCGACGACAACCTGTTCCAGGCCGCCGGCGCGCTGTCGTACACGACCGTGTTCGCGCTGGTGCCGCTGTCGATGGTGGTGTTCGGGGTGCTGTCGGCGTTCCCGGTCTTCGGCGAATGGAGCGACCGGCTCAGCGACTACATCTTCTCCAACTTCGTGCCCAGCGCGGCACGTTCGGTCGAGTCCTATCTCAAGCAGTTCTCGGCCAACGCCGGACAACTCACCGCCGCCGGCGTGATCGCCCTGGTGGTGTCGCTGCTGATCACCCTCAACGGCGTAGAAGCGACGTTCAACCGGATCTGGCGGGTGAAGACCGGGCGGCCAAAGGTAGGCCGCTTCCTCGTCTACTGGACCGTGCTGACGTTGGGCGCGCTGATGGCCGCGGCGAGCCTGGCGATCTCGGCGCGATTCTTCGCCATGTCGATGTTCGAAACCGAGGCCGGCCACATCCTGCAGAAGCTGATGCTGCGCCTGACGCCGATCGCCATCGAGCTGCTGGCCTTCGCCGCGATCTACCGCGTGGTGCCGCACCGCACGATCCAGTGGCGCCACGCCATTGCCGGCGCGATGCTGGCGACGTTCGGCTTCGAGTTCGTGAAGTGGGGCATCGGCCTGTACCTGGGCAACTTCGGCTCGTACTCGAAGATCTACGGCACGCTCGCCTTCGTGCCGATCTTCCTGCTGTGGATCTACCTGAGCTGGGTCGCGATCCTGCTTGGCGCGTCGCTGGCCTCGTCGATGTCGGCGTTCCGCTACCAGCCTGCGAGCATGCGCTTGCCGCTGGGGCATGAAATCTACGGTCTGCTGCGCCTGCTCGGGCGCTTCAACGAGGCGCGCAGGAAGGGCAACGGCCTGCACATCGTCGACATCGAGCAGCTCGAGCCGATGCTGACCGACGCGCTGGTGCAGCAGATGCTCGCCCAGCTCGACGAGATCAACGTGGTGCGCCGCGCCGAAGACGGCGAATGGCTGCTGACCCGCGACCTCGACGAGCTGACCCTGGCCGAACTCTACGAAGCCTGCAACCTGCGCATCCCGATCGCCGAGGCGGTGCTGCCCTGCCGCGATGACGCCCTGGGTCGTTCCGCCATTTCGGTGCTCGACGAGCTGCGCATCCCGTTGCGCGAGCTGCTCAAGCGCCGCGCGTCCACCATTCATTCCGAAGAGGTCTAGTCCGATGTCGAGCCGCCTGCTTTCCAATCCTGTCTCCGTCGGTGCAAAGGCATGCGCGGCGACGGCCCTGGTCGTGCTGCTCCTGGCCGGTTGCCAGAAGCCCGCACCCGCACCGGAAGCGCAGGCACCGGCGAAGCCGGAGGCAGCCCCTGCTGCTCCCGCGGCACCGGCCGAGCCGGCCAAGCCGGCGGCGCCTTCCGACACGCCCGAGCTGAAGATCGCCACGGTCGACGGCAAGGCCTACGACCTGTCCGCCCATCGCGGCAAATGGGTCGTGGTCAACTTCTGGGCGACCTGGTGCAAGCCGTGCCTGAAGGAAATGCCGGAGCTGTCCGCACTCGACGCGATGCGTGAGCACATCGAAGTGCTGGGCCTGGCCTACGAGGAGATCGAGCCGGCCGACATGCGCGCCTTCCTGACCAAGCACCCGGTGTCGTACCCGATCGCGATCGTCGACACCTTCGATCCGCCGGCGGCCTTCGAGACCCCGCGCGGGCTGCCGATGACCTACCTGATCGGCCCCGACGGCAAGGTTGCCGACAAGTTCCTCGGCCCGGTCACCGCGCACGACATCGAGTCGGCCATCGCCAAGGCCGGTGGTCCGCAGGCGCAGCCCGCGGACGCCGCGAAGAAGTCATGAGCGCCGCGCGCTTCATCGTCAGCGGTCGCGTGCAGGGCGTGTTCTTCCGCGCCTCCGCCCGCGACCAGGCGCTGGCGCTGGGCTTGCGCGGTTTCGCCCGCAACCTGCCCGATGGCCGCGTCGAAGTGCTTGCCGCCGGCGACGACGTGGCGCTCGATCGGCTGGCCGCCTGGTTGCGGCAGGGGCCCGAGATGGCGCGGGTCGACGACCTCGAGCGTCTGGCCGCGCTCGACGATGAAGCGGGCGAAGGTTTCTTCGTGACCTGACGACGTGGCGCTAGCGCTTCACGTTCCGGATCGGCTTGACCACGTCGTAGCGCTCCTTCTTCGGCTTGCCGGCCAGCGGTTCGAACACGATCGGCTGCTCGCCGACATGCGTGTCCGGTAGCCGGTCGAGCAGGTCGCGGATCAGCGTCAGGCGCCCGCGCTTCTGGTCGTTGAAGTCGACCAGCGTCCACGGTGCATGCTTGCTATGGGTGGCCTTGAGCATGGCCTCGCGCGCTCGCGTGTAATCGTCGTAGTGCTTGCGCGCCTCGAAGTCGATCGGTGACAGCTTCCAGCGCTTGAGCGGGTCGTCGAGCCGTTCGAGGAAGCGTTGTTCCTGTTCGTCCTGGTCGCAGCACAACCAGTACTTGAACAGCAGGATGCCGTCGTCGACCAGGAGCTTCTCGAAGGTCGGGGTCTGGCGCAGGAACGCCTTGACCTGGGCATCCTTGGCAAATCCCATCACCTGCTCGACGCCGGCGCGGTTGTACCAGCTGCGGTCGAACAGGGCGATCTCGCCGGCCGCGGGAAGGTAGGGCACGTAGCGCTGGAAGTACCACTGGCCGCTTTCGCGTTCGTTCGGCTTGGGCAGGGCGACGATCTGGCACTGGCGCGGGTTGAGGTGTTCGGCGATCGCGCTGATCGCGCCGCCCTTGCCGGCGGTGTCGCGGCCTTCAAACAGCACCACCAGGCGCCGTCCGTTGTGCTTGAGCCAGCGCGCCATGTTCGCCAGCTCCACCTGCAGCGGTTCCAGCTGGGCTTCGTAGTCCTTGCGCTTGATGTCGGCCATCACTTGCTCCTGCGGCGTCGCTTGGCGCTTTCGGTGCCGGCCATGCTGCGCGCGACTTCGAGCAGTGCGCCTTGCTGGCGGGTGGTGAGGGCACGATAGGCGTCGAGCAGGTCGTGCTCGCCCTGGGTGCGTGCCGGGTCGAGCGTGCTGGCCAGTTCGGCGAGCAGTGCGCCGGCCGGTACGCCGAAGGCGCGCGCCAGTGCGTCGAGCTGTTGCTTGCCGGGCATCTTCTCGCCACGCAGCCAGGCGCTGACGGTGGCGACGCCGGCGCGGGGAATGGCGGTGGCGATGTCGGCCGCGCTCAGGCCGCGGGCCCTGGCGAGCAGTTGCAGGGTGGTGTCCAACGGCATGTTCTGGCTCCGGTGGTTGAACCTGTTGCGCGGGTTTGCGGGTCTGGTGGTCAGCGTTCCCTGAGGCGCGGTCGCAGCGTGGCGAGGTTGCAGGGCGTGGTGCGCGCGTCGAGCTGGTTGCGGATGATCTTTTCCCAGGCGGTGCGGCAGGCCGAGGTCGAGCCGGGCAGGGCGAACACGAACGTGCCGTTGGCCAGGCCGGCGAAGGCGCGCGATTGCACGGTCGATGTGCCGATCTCGTCGAAGCTGATCGCGCGGAACAGTTCGCCGAAGCCAGGCATCTGTTTGTCGAGCAGCGGCAGCAGGGCTTCGGGGGTGGAGTCGCGTCCGGTGAAGCCGGTGCCACCGGTGACGAGGATGCCGTCGACGCCTTCGTCGGCGATCCATTGCGATACGACGGCGCGCATGCGGTAGCGGTCGTCGGGCAGCAGCTGGCGGTCGGCCAGGCGATGGCCGTCGGCGGTCAGCGATTGCACGAGGTAGTCGCCGGAGCTGTCTTCGGCCAGGGTGCGCGTGTCCGAGACGGTCAGCACGCAAAGATTCAGGGGGATGAGGTCGCGTTGTGCAGTCATGGCGGCGAGCCTAACCGATTGCCTGTGTGATGGCAGTGCAGCGTTGTCTTACGCGCTGCCGCTTGCGGGTGGGCGTGGTCTGGCGTGCCGTCTGCGGAGGGGCGTCGTCCGCCGGGCCGGGGATTGCTCCGCCCCTTAGTCAGACATCCTGTCTGATGCGGGGCGTGGGCCATCCATGGCCCACTGCTGCGCAATCCCCGACCCGGCGGACGACGCTCCGGCAATTCGTTGCCTGGTCTTCGTTTCTGGCTCGTCATTCCCGCGAAAGCGGGAACCCATGGACGTTGCTTCACTGCGGCAAGCGGACCTTCCTACCCGCGTCCAGCCATCGACCGCACAGCATCAGCAAAATCACCCGCGAACCCACCCATATCGAACAGCCCGCTCTCGCCGCGCCGACGAACCAGCTCCCCCTTAAGCGCAGCCAGTGCGTCCGGATCCCTCCCCAGCGAAACCGCACGCGCAACAAACGCCGCATCGTCGCCGACATTCATCTCCGCCATGCCCAGGTGGTGATTGAGGCTGCCGGCAACGCGCGCCGCAAACGTTTCCCCAGGTCGCGTCAGCACTGGGCAGCCAGCCCACAGGGCATCCGATGCCGTGGTGTGGGCGTTGTACGGCTCGGTGTCGAGGAACAGGTCGGCGTGCTGCAGGCGCGCCAGGTACTCGGCGTGCGGTTGCTTGGGCATGAATATCAGTCGGGCAGGATCGACTCCCTGCATGCGCGCGACATCGGCCAGGCGTGCATCGGCATGGCCCGGCCCGGACAGCAGCCACAGCACGCTGCCCGGGACGTCGCGCAGCACTGCCAACGCGCGCATCACGCTGCGCGGGTTGAGCTTGTAGCTGTTGTTGAAGCAGCAGAACACCACGCCTTCGCCGTTGTCACCGCGTTCGGGCAGGCCGCATTGCGCGCGCGACGGTGGCGCCGGGAGTGAACGCGTCGTGTCGGACGGCTGGAAGCAGCGCGGCAGCCAGACCACGTTCTCGCTGAAGTCCTGCGCCATCGATTCCGGAAGCACGAAGCGATCGGCCAGCACGTGGTCGATCCACGGTGCGCCGGACGTGCCCGGGTAGGCCAGCCAGTTCACCTGCACCGGCGCCGGTCGCATCGCCAGCACTTCCGGCGTGCCACCGCCGCCCCAGCCGCGCAGGTCGAACAGGACGTCGATGCGGGCTGCGCGGATGGCCGTCGCGACCTGTGCGTGCGCGCGCATCGATACATCGTGCAAGGTATGCGCGGCGGCGTGGAGACGCTGCCGGATCGGGCTGCCGTCGTCGCTGTTGAGCGCGAACTGATGGATCTCGATATCGGTATCGGCCTTGAGCTGTTCGAACATCGCCGCCGTCAGCAGACCGGTTGGATGCGCGCCGAAACCATTGGAGAGGAAGCCGACCCGGATCGGTCCGGTCGCTGTGGCCTGCGACGCCGGCAACGGGCGCACGGATGCGGCCACGACACTGGCGCGAAGGCGCGCGCAGCGCAGCTGTTCGGCTGCGGTGGCGTCCTCGCTCAGGAAGGCGAACGGTTCGACCGATGCGGTTGCGTTGTTGACCGCATCGCGGACCTGGCGCGCGAGCGCGTCCAAGTCGCGCCAGTCGCACAGCTTGCGCCGCCAGGCCAGGAGGTAGGCGGCCAGTTGCGGTTCGGCCGGCGCCAGCGCGTGCGCACGCGCGTAGGCCTGCGATGCGGCCTCGGCCTCGCCGGTGTCTTCCAGTGCATGGCCCAGCCAGACGGCGATGCCGGGATGGTCGGGGGCGTTCGCAGCGGCCGCGCGCAGGCTGGCGACGGCATCGTCGCGCTGGCCCTGCATCCACTGCGCGCGACCCAGTCGCGCCAACGCCTCGGGATGTCCGGGCCTCAGTGCGAGTGCGCGTTGCGCGGCCATCGCGCCGGCGGCGGCATCGCCGCGGTCGAGCTCATGCTCGGCCAGCAGGATCCAGGCATAGGCATCGCCGGGGTTTCGCTCGAGCTCGCGACGCAGTTCGATGCGCGGATCGTTGTGCACGGATCAGACCAGCGACAGGTGATAGCGAAGCGTGCCGTCGTACAGCTGCCAGCCACCGGATTCGTACAGCGCCTGGGCGTCGCGGTTGTCCGGCGTGGTTTCCAGTTCGAGGCGGATCGCGCGGTCGTCGCGCGCGAACATCGCCGCGGCCGTCAGCAATGCCTGCGCCACACCCTGCCGGCGCGCGCTCCGATCGACATACAGATCGTTGAGAACCCACACGCGTGCCGCGCGCACCGACGAGAACGTCGGGTAGAGCTGGGTGAAGCCGACTGCCGCACCGTCGATCACGGCCAGCAGCACGACGGACTGGTCGCGCTCGATGCGCTCGTGCAGGAACGCGCGTGCCAGCGCCGCATCCTGCGGTTGCTCGTAGAACATGCGGTAGGCATCGAACAGCGGTGCAAGCTGGTCGAGGTCGCTCAGCGTGGCGCGCCTGATCTCTAGGGACATGGCGGTTCCGTGCTCATGGGGTGGGCCGATTGTAGACAACCCTTCCCGGGCGCGGCGCCGGCCTCAGGCGTCGTGCGTCAGCCGCGCCAGTTCGTCGGCCTGGTGTTCGTGCTGCAGGCGGTCGACCAGTTCCTGCAGGTCGCCCTCGATCACGTTGGGCAGGTCGTACAGCGTGAGCCCTTCGACGCGGTGGTCGGTGATGCGGCCCTGCGGGAAGTTGTAGGTGCGGATGCGCTGGCTGCGGTCGCCGCTGCCGACCTGCAGCTTGCGGATCGAGGCCTGCGCGGCAGCGGCCTTGGCCGCCTGCGCTTCGGCGAGGATCGCCGCCAGCCGCTTCATCGCCTTGTCGCGGTTGGCGTGCTGGCTGCGTTCGGTCTGGCTTTCCACGACCACGCCGCTGGGCACGTGGGTGATGCGGATCGCCGATTCGGTCTTGTTGACGTGCTGGCCGCCGGCGCCGCTGGAGCGGAAGGTGTCGACCCTCAGGTCGGCCGGATTGATCTCGATCGGCTCGCCTTCGGCCTCGACCGGGATGATCGCCACCGTCGCCGCCGAGGTGTGGATGCGTCCCTGCGATTCCGTTGCCGGCACGCGCTGCACGCGGTGCGTGCCCGATTCAAACTTCAGGCGCGAATACGCGCCGCGTCCCTCCACGCGCGCGATGACTTCCTTGAAGCCGCCGTGCTCGCCGGGGCTGCTGGATTCGATTTCCACCTTCCAGCCCTGTCGCTCGGCGTAACGCGCGTACATGCGGAACAGGTCGCCGGCGAAGATCGCCGCTTCGTCGCCGCCGGTGCCGGCGCGCACTTCCAGGTAGATGTCGCCGTCGTCGCGCGGGTCCTTCGGCACGAGGTGGGCGAGCAGTTCGATCTCGAGCTGTTGCAGGCGCGCATGGGCGGCGGCGATTTCCTCTTCCGCCAGCTCGGCCAGTTCCGGGTCGCCGCGCATGCCCTCGGCCGCGGCCAGGTCGCGCTTTGCCTGCGCCTCGGCGGACAGCGCATGGGCCACCGGCTCGAGCTGCGAGAATTCGCGCGAGAACCTGCGGAAGCGCTCGGCATCGCCGATGACACCCGGGTCGGACAACAGCCGCTCGAGTTCTTCGCGGCGTTCGACGAGGGCTTCGAGCTTGCGGCGCAGGGTGGGAGTCATGGGCGAACCGGGTGTGGAGGAAGTGAGCAGGCGGTGCGACGGCCGGAACGGCCTGTTCGACTTCAGGTCGCTAGCCTTCGCGCTGCTCGTTCTTCCCGGCACCGGGTTCGTCGTTCTCGGGGAACAGCTTCTCGGCAGCGCGTGCCAGTTCGATGTTTCCGGTCAGCGCCGCCTCACGCAATGCCACCGTCGGCGCATGCAGCAGGCGGTTGGTGAGCGTGTGGGCGAGGAAGTTCAGCACTTCCTGCGGGTCCTGGCCGGCGGCCAGCTGCTGCTGCGCCCTGGCCAGCACGTCGGCCTTGGCCGACTCGCCGTGCGCGCGCAGGCGCTTGAGCGGCGCGGTGCGAGTGCTGGCAGCGATGGTCTCGGTGAAGCGCGCCACCTGCATCTCGACGATGGCCTCGGCTTCGGTCGCCGCTTCGCGACGGCTGCGGCGATTGTCCTCGATCGCCCGTTCCAGGTCGTCGACGGTGTACAGGAACACGTCCTTGAGCTCGGCGACGTCGGCGCCGATGTCGCGCGGCACGGCCAGGTCGAGCAGCAGCATCGGCCGGTGCCGGCGCGTCGCCAGCGCGGCGGCGACATTGGCCTTGCGCAGGATCGGATCGCGGCTGGCCGTGGCGGAAATGACCACGTCGGCCTCGCCCAGGTGCTTGTCGAGCTCGCTCAGGGGCAGGGCGACGCCGCCGTGGCGGGTGGCCAGTTCCTGCGCGTGGGCCAGCGTGCGGTTGGCGACCAGCAGGCGTTTTGCCCGCGCCTGCACGAGGTGGCGCGCGGCCAGCTCGATGGTTTCGCCGGCGCCGATCAGCAGCACGGTCGAGTCCTCGAGGCGGGCGAAGGATTCCTGCGCCAGGCGAACGGCAGCCGACGCCACCGACACCGGGTTGGCGCCGATGCGGGTGTCGGTACGCGCGCGCTTGGCGGTGGTGAAGGCGTGCTGGAACAGGCGGTCGAGCTGGTTGCCCAGGCTGCCGGCATGGCGCGCACTGGCCCAGGCGTCCTTTACCTGGCCGAGGATCTGCGGCTCGCCCAGGACCAGTGAATCCAGCCCGGTGGCGACGCGGAACAGATGGCGAACCGCATCGGCATCGCGATGGCGATAGAGGTAGGCGTGCAGGTCGCCGACTTCGTCCGGGTGCGTGGCCAGCCAGTCGGCCAGTGCCTGGCCGTCGTCGTCGGCCACGGCATACAGCTCGGTGCGGTTGCAGGTCGACAGCAGGGCGACCTCGCTGACCTGTGGCAATGCGCGCAGCGCATCGAGCGCTGCCGGCACGGTATCGGCCGAGAACGCGACACGCTCGCGCAGGCTGACCGGCGCGGTCTGGTGGTTGATGCCTAGTACGAACAAACTCATTTCAACGCGCCGGACTTCGCCGACTGGGGCCTCTTCCGTTCAGGTGCTTGCGATAAGCTGCTGGCTACCGCGGAGGCCGACATTCTACCGGCCCCGTCCCCTCCAGGTTGACCTGCAGGCTTGATCGATGCCCGTTGCCTTGCGCACGTACTGTTTCATTCTTGTCGCCCTGCTGGCCGCCGGACCGCTGGCGGCCGCGGAGAAAGTGGCAAAGCCCGGCCCCGTCACCGACCCCACCGAGGCCTCGCTCGAGCCGCTGCTGGCCGGTGAGTTCGCCCTGCAGTCGGGGCGGCTGGACGAGGCCGCCAAGTCCTACCTGGACGCCGCCCGCGCCGCCGACGATGTCGCCCTGGCCGAACGCGCGACCCGCATCGCCCTGCTCGCCAAGGACGACAAGCGCGCCGCCGAGGCTCTGGCGCTGTGGCGCCAGCAGGGAGGCGAAGGCCTGAACCTGGCGGCGGCCGAAGCCGTCCTGGCGATCCGCCGCGGCGACGAACGTGCCGCCCGCAAGTACCTCAAGCAGTTGCTGCAGGCGCCGGGCGACAGCGGCTGGCGCCAGGCGCTGGGGGTGCTCAGCGGTGGTGCGCGCGACCCAAAGCAATCGGCGCGCCTGCTCGAGCGACTGGTCAAGGACGGCAGCATCCCCAACAAGCTGCCGGCCTGGCTGGCCTTTGGCGGGCTGGCGCAGGGCCTGGAACAGCCCGAGCTGGTCGAGCGCATCGTCGCCGAAGTGGTCGAACGCTTCCCGGGTGAGGCCCGCGTCGGTCTGCTGCGCGCCAGCCAGCTGCGCGAGGCAGGCAAGGACGACGAGGCCCGCAAGCTGCTGGCATCGCTGTCGGAGCAGGCCGGTGACGACCGTGATCTGCGCCGCGCCCTGGCCGACGAATACCACCGCCTGGGCGATTACCCCGCGGCCGAAGCGGTGCTCGCCAAGGGGCCGCAGGACGACCAGACCTATGCACTGCGCGCGGCATTGCTGGCCCAGAGCGAGGACAAGCAGTCGCTGACGCGGTTGTACGAAGAGCTTCGCACCAGCGCGTCCAAGCCCGACCCGCAGCGACGCCTGCTGCTGGGCCAGATGGCCGAGTTCCTCGACCGCTTCGACGAAGCGCTGGACTGGTACGGCGGTGTGCCTGGTGGCGAACAGCGCTGGACGGCGCGCCTGCGCAGCGCCAACGTGCTGCACGAGCTCAACCGCGACGCCGAGGCCTACAAGCTGCTGCGCGAACTGCAGGCCGATGCTGCCGCCGACGACGAATCCCGTCGCGATGCCTACCTGCTGGAGGCGGCGCTGCGCGAGAAGGACAAGGACCAGCCCGGCGAACTCGACGCCTACGCGCGCGGCCTGGCGGCATTCCCCGACGATCCGGAAGTTCTCTACGCGCGCGCCCTGGGCTGGGAGCGTCATGACGATGTCGCGCGTGCCGAAGCCGACCTGCGCAAGATCCTGGTGGCCGAACCGGACAACGTCGCCGCGCTCAACGCGCTGGGCTACACCCTGGCAGACCGCACCACGCGCTACCAGGAAGCCCTGCAGCTGATCGAACGCGCGCGCACCGCCGAACCCGACAATCCCGCGATCATCGACAGTTACGGCTGGGTGCTCTATCGACTCGGTCGCAACGAGGAGGCACTGGTCGAACTGCGCCGCGCCCTGACCTTGCAGAAGGACGCCGAGATCGCCGCGCACCTTGCGGAAGTGTTGTGGGTGACCGGTCGCAAGGATGAAGCACGCAAGTACTTCGACCAGTCGCGCAAGCTCGATCCGGACAACCGCTCGCTCAAGCGCGCGCTGGAGAAGACCGGCGCATGAAGATCCGCTACTCGTTGTGTGTGGCCGCGTTGTCCATGACGGTGCTGGCCGGCTGCGTGTCGAGCCCGACCCGCGCCCCGGCCGTGCCGGTCGACCCGGTCCAGGCGCAGGCCAACGACCAGCGCCGCGGTGATGTCGGCGAGTGGTCGCTGTCGGGCCGCATTGCCGTCTCCAACGGCAAGCAGGGCGGCAGCGGCCGCATCGACTGGCAACAGACGCAGGGCCGCTATGCGATCTCGCTGAGCGCCCCGGTGACCCGCCAGAGCTGGCGCCTCAGCGGCGACGCAGCCGGTGCGCGCCTGGAGGGTGTCGAAGGCGGGACGCGCGAGAGCGCGGACGTCGAATCCATGCTGCAGGCAACGACCGGCTGGGACATCCCCGTGCGCGCGCTCTCGGACTGGGTGCGTGGCATCGGTGCGACCTCGGCCGAGTACGGCCCGGCGAAGGTCGAGTACGGCGCCGGCAACCTGCCGTCGCGCCTGCAACAGGCCGGCTGGCTGATCGAATACCAGGAGTGGCAGCCGGCCTCGGCTGGCCCGGTCATGCCGGCCCGGCTGGTGGCCACGCGCGGCCAGGCCAAGGTCCGCCTGATCGTCGATCAGTGGTCGCTCGGCGCGCCCCAGTGAGTCATGAGGCAATGAGTTCGGCGATGTCTGAAGTTGGGAACCAGGCTGGGTGGTCGCTGTGGCCGGCCCCCGCCAAGCTGAACCTGTTCCTCCGTATCACCGGGCGTCGAGACGATGGCTACCACCTCCTGCAGACGGTGTTCCGCTTGCTCGACTGGGGCGACTCGATCCGGTTGCGGGTCCGTGACGACGGCCAGATCCGCCGCCATGGCGCCAGCGCGCCAGGCGTGGCCGAGGCCGACGACCTCACGGTCCGCGCCGCCAAGTTGCTGCAATTGGAATCTAACAGCCCGTATGGTGCCGACATCGTCGTCGAAAAGCGCATCCCGTCGGGCGGCGGGTTCGGCGGTGGTTCGTCCGATGCGGCGACCGTTATGGTCGCACTCGATGCCCTTTGGGGCACCGCGCTCGGCGAGGACCGCCTGGCCGCCCTGGGGCTGCAGCTCGGTGCCGACGTGCCGGTGTTCGTCCGCGGTCGCGATGCCTGGGCCGAAGGGGTGGGGGAGAAGCTCACCCCGATCGATCTGGCGCCGGCCTGGTACGTGCTGGCCGACCCCGGCGTGCACGCGCCGACCGCAGCGTTGTTCCGTGCCCCTGAATTGACGCGTGATGCCGCGCCCGCGACAATAGCGGACTTCGTTTCGGGTGTGCCGCTCGGGAATGCGTTCGAGCCGGTATTGCGCGTGCGCGAACCCGCCGTAGAGGCGGTGTTTGCAGCACTTTCGCAGATCGGCTCGCCGCGCCTGACCGGGTCTGGCAGCGGCTGTTTCGTCGAATTCGCATCACGCGAGGACGCCGAGGCGGCACTGGTGGCACTACCGCAGGGTCTTCGGGCCTGGCTGGCAACGGGAGCCTCGCGCTCGCCGCTGCTGGAGGCGCGAAGCAGGTGGGAAGGAGCGGGGAGCGAGTAGCGGCCGAATCAGGCTCCGGCTCATTCCTGCTGCAGTCCCCGCCGGAATGGACCTCATGTACCTCATGCAGGGGCGTCGCCAAGAGGCCCAAGGCACCAGGTTTTGATCCTGGCATCCGTAGGTTCGAATCCTACCGCCCCTGCCAATTCATTGCGGACCGCAGCGGCCTTTCCGGTGCGGACGCCCCCGGATAACCGCCACGGTCAGAGCGAAGCGGAGAGCACTGTGCAAAACGATCGGAACCTGCTGATTTTCAGCGGCAATGCCAACCGCCCGCTGGCCGACGCGGTGTGCAAGGAGCTCGGCATCCGCCTGGGCAAGGCTCTCGTCAGCCGTTTCTCGGACGGCGAGGTGCAGGTCGAGATCGAAGAGAACGTGCGCCGCCAGGAAGTGTTCGTGATCCAGCCGACGAACGCGCCCACGGCCGAGAATTTCATGGAACTGCTGGTGCTGGTGGATGCGCTCAAGCGCGCCTCGGTGGCCAGCGTGACCGCGGTGGTGCCGTACTTCGGTTACGCCCGCCAGGATCGCCGCCCGCGTTCCTCGCGCGTGCCGATCACCGCCAAGGTGGCGGCAAAGATGTTCAGCGCGGTCGGTACCGATCGCGTGTTGACGGTCGACCTGCACGCCGACCAGATCCAGGGTTTCTTCGATATCCCGGTCGACAACGTGTATGCCTCGCCGCTGCTGCTCGCCGACATCTGGCGCGCGCACGGCACCGACAACATGGTGGTGGTCTCGCCTGACGTGGGTGGCGTGGTCCGCGCCCGCGCGATCGCCAAGCGCCTCGACGATGCCGACCTGGCGATCATCGACAAGCGCCGCCCGCGCGCCAACGTCTCCACGGTGATGAACATCATCGGTGACGTCGAAGGCAAGACCTGCGTCCTGGTCGACGACATCGTCGACACCGCCGGCACGTTGTGCGCTGCCGCCGCTGCCCTCAAGCAGCGCGGCGCGGTCAAGGTCGCCGCCTACTGCACCCACCCGGTGCTGTCGGGCGCGGCGATCGACAACGTGACCAAGTCGCAGCTCGACGAGCTGGTGGTGACCGACACCATCCGCCTGTCGGACGCGGCCAAGGCCTGCAACAAGATCCGCCAGCTCAGCGTTGCCGAGCTGTTGGCTGAAACGATCCGCCGCGTTGCCTTCGGTGAATCGGTCAGCTCGTTGTACGTGGACTAAGAATTCGCGGCGACGGCTCCGGTCGTTGCCGCAAACGCCGCTCACCTGGTCGCGGGTGAGCGTTCATCCCCGTCGCGAGACGGGTTCATAGCAGTAAAAGTGAGTAATCCAAATGTCTGAACACATCCTCAAGGCCACTGGCCGCAGCGTCGAAGGGAAGGGTGCGAGCCGCCGTCTTCGTCATGCCGCCAGCATCCCGGCCATCGTCTACGGCGGCAAGTCCGCGCCGCAGCCCATCCAGCTCGACCACGAGAAGACCTGGCTGGCCCAGCAGAACGAGTGGTTCTACTCCTCGATCCTGACCCTCGAGATCGACGGCAAGGCCGAGCCGGTCCTGCTGCGTGACATGCAGCGCCATCCGTTCAAGCAGATCATCATGCACCTGGACTTCCAGCGCGTTGATCTGAACCAGGCGCTGAAGGCTGCCGTGCCGCTGCACTTCCTCAACCAGGACAGCTCGCCGGCCGGCAAGGCCGCCGACGTGGTCATCACCCACGAGCTCAACGAAGTCACCGTCAGCTGCCTGCCCAAGGACCTGCCGGAGTTCATCGAAGTCGACCTGGCCAAGCTGGCCGTCGGCGACGTGGTGCACCTGTCGGACATCAAGCTGCCCAAGGGCGTCGAGCTGCCGGAACTGAAGCTGGGCAAGGAACACGACGTTGCCGTCGTGATGGCCAAGCACGGTCGCGTCGAATCCGAGGAAACCTCGGAAGAGACCCCGGCCGAAGTGCCGGCGACCAAGGCCGCCAAGAAGGACGAGAAGTAATCACGTCCCGTGCGCCTGCCCGCAACCGCGGGCAGGCCACTGCGTGAGATTCTCTGATGGCTGCTGGTCTGCGCCTCATTGTCGGCCTGGGAAATCCCGGAGCCGAACACCTCCGGACCCGGCACAACGCCGGGTTCTGGTTTGTGGACGCCCTGGCTTCACGCCTGGGCGGCCGCTTTGGTCTGGAATCCAAGCTGTTCGGCGAGACCTGCAAGGTCGACATCGCCGGCCAGCCGGTCTGGCTGCTCAAGCCGGCCACTTTCATGAACCTGTCCGGCAAGTCCGTCACCGCGGCCCTGCGCTACTGGAAGATCGAGCCGGAGCAGATGCTGGTCTGCCACGATGAGCTCGACCTCGACGCCGGCGTCGCCCGCATCAAGTTCGACGGTGGTCATGGCGGCCAGAACGGCCTGCGCGACATCAGCCAGCTGCTCGGCCACGGCAAGTACCACCGCCTGCGCATCGGCATTGGCCATCCGGGCCACAAGGATCGCGTCACCTCCTGGGTGCTGGGCCGTCCCGGCAGCGCCGACGAGGCGATGATCCTGCGCGCCATCGACGACGCCCAGGACGTACTGCCCCTGGCGGTCACCGGCGACTTCAACGAGGCCATGAAGCGGCTGCACACGCCGCGGGCCTGAGTTCCACCCCCATTCCTGGTGCCGGCGCTGCCGGTACTGCAACAGAGCGAGAAAGCGTCATGGGCATCAAATGCGGCATCGTCGGCCTGCCTAACGTCGGCAAGTCGACCCTCTTCAACGCCCTGACCAAGGCCGGCATCGCGGCGGCCAACTTCCCGTTCTGCACGATCGAACCCAACGTCGGCGTGGTGCCGGTGCCCGATCCGCGCCTGATCGCGCTGTCAGAGATCGTCAAGCCGCAGAAGTGCATCCCCACCGCGGTCGAGTTCGTCGACATCGCCGGCCTGGTCGCCGGTGCCGCCAGCGGCGAGGGCCTGGGTAACAAGTTCCTGGCCCATATCCGCGAGGTCGACGCGATCACCCACGTGGTGCGCTGCTTCGAGAATCCGGACGTCATCCACGTCAACAACAAGGTCGACCCGATCGCCGACATCGAGACGATCGATACCGAGCTGGCCCTGGGCCGACCTGGAATCGGTCGAAAAGGCCCTGCAGCGCGCCGAGCGCACCGCCAAGACCGGCGACAAGGACGCCAAGATCCGCGTCGAGGTGCTGGGCCGTGTCCGCGCCGGGCTGGATTCGGGCAAGCCGGCGCGCGCGCTGGGCCTGTCGGAAGACGACCGCCTGCAGGTGCGCGACCTGTTCCTGCTGACCCTCAAACCGGTCATGTACGTCGCCAACGTCCTCGAGGACGGTTTCCACGACAACCCGCACCTGGACGCGTGCGCGAGCGCGCGGTGGGCGAGGGCGCCGAGGTGGTGCCGGTGTGCGCGGCGATCGAGGAGGAGCTCAGCCAGCTCGAGGACGCCGACCGCGACGCCTTCCTGACCGACCTTGGCCTCGACGAGCCGGGCCTGAACCGGGTGATCCGCGCCGCCTACAAGCTGCTGGGCCTGCAGACCTACTTCACCGCCGGCGTGAAGGAAGTCCGCGCCTGGACGGTGAAGTCCGGTTCGACCGCGCCGCAGGCCGCCGCGGTGATCCACACCGACTTTGAAAAGGGCTTCATCCGCGCCGAAACCATCGCGTATGACGACTACATCAAGTACAAAGGCGAGTCCGGTGCCCGCGACGCCGGTCGCCTGCGCCTGGAAGGCAAGGAATACCGCGTCCAGGAAGGCGACGTGCTGCACTTCCGCTTCAACGTCTGAGTGTCCGTCCGCTCGCCTTCGGGCTTGCGGGCAGCGTTTTGATGAGATTTTGCCGCTATGTTGAAAATAGATGTGTAAACATCGTTGACAACCTCGTCGGTCGGTCCCAAAATTGCTGGCTCTTTTGGAGGGATACCCAAGCGGCCAACGGGGGCAGACTGTAAATCTGCTGGCTTACGCCTTCGGTGGTTCGAATCCACCTCCCTCCACCAGATTCATCCGGTCGCAAGGTCGGCAGTGAACAAGCGGTAGCAACAGGCAACAAACCGGTGGCGTTACCAACCATCGGCGCAGTACCCAAGCAGGTAGGTTCCGGCGCGGGAGTAGTTCAACGGTAGAACCTCAGCCTTCCAAGCTGATGGTGCGGGTTCGATTCCCGTCTCCCGCTCCATTGAACGCCGCGACGTCCCACCTGCTAGGCACAATCTGCTCACGTAGCTCAGTCGGTAGAGCACCTCCTTGGTAAGGAGGAGGTCGAAGGTTCGATTCCTTTCGTGAGCACCACTACAAGCGATCCACCAACGTAATTCCGTCCTACAAGCGAGAGTCGACTGTCATGGCCAAGGGTAAGTTTGAGCGCACCAAGCCGCACGTGAACGTGGGCACGATCGGTCACGTCGACCACGGCAAGACGACGCTGACGGCGGCACTGACGAAGGTGGGCGCGGAGCGTTTCGGTGGCGAGTTCAAGGCGTACGACGCGATCGACGCGGCGCCGGAAGAGAAGGCTCGCGGCATCACGATCTCGACCGCACACGTCGAGTACGAGAGCCCGAACCGCCACTACGCACACGTGGACTGCCCGGGCCACGCCGACTACGTGAAGAACATGATCACGGGTGCGGCGCAGATGGACGGCGCGATCCTGGTGTGCTCGGCCGCTGACGGCCCGATGCCGCAGACGCGCGAGCACATCCTGCTGTCGCGCCAGGTCGGCGTGCCGTACATCGTCGTGTTCCTGAACAAGGCCGACATGGTCGACGACGCCGAGCTGCTCGAGCTGGTCGAGATGGAAGTCCGTGAGCTGCTGTCGAAGTACGACTTCCCGGGCGACGACACCCCGATCATCCACGGTTCGGCCCGTCTGGCGCTGGAAGGCGACCAGTCGGAAATCGGCGTGCCGGCGATCCTGAAGCTGGTCGACGCGCTCGACACCTTCATCCCGGAGCCGCAGCGTGACGTCGACAAGGCGTTCCTGATGCCGGTGGAAGACGTGTTCTCGATCTCGGGCCGCGGCACCGTGGTGACCGGCCGTATCGAGCGCGGCATCATCAAGGTCGGCGACGAAATCGAAATCGTCGGTATCCGTCCGACCCAGAAGACGACCGTCACCGGCGTCGAGATGTTCCGCAAGCTGCTCGACCAGGGTCAGGCAGGCGACAACGCCGGTCTGCTGCTGCGCGGCACCAAGCGTGACGACGTCGAGCGCGGCCAGGTGCTGTGCAAGCCGGGTTCGATCACCCCGCACACCGAGTTCGAAGCCGAGGTGTACGTGCTGTCGAAGGACGAGGGCGGCCGTCACACCCCGTTCTTCAAGGGCTACCGTCCGCAGTTCTACTTCCGCACGACCGACATCACCGGCGCAGTGACGCTGCCGGAAGGCGTCGAGATGGTCATGCCGGGCGACAACATCAAGATGGTCGTCTCACTGATCAACCCGGTCGCGATGGACGAAGGCCTGCGCTTCGCAATCCGCGAAGGCGGCCGCACCGTCGGCGCCGGCGTCGTGGCGAAGATCATCAAGTAATGATTTGATCCGGGCGCGCGAGAGCGCGCCCGGATTTGTTCGTTTAGCCGTAGATGTTGTGGACTTCCCGGCGAGTCGGCAGCGGCTCGCCGTCGCCGTCTAAGGGAGTCTGAACTTCGGTGCTGAATCCGGGTCCAACCCCGCTTCAGGCAAATCCGTTAAGCTTTATCGATGTACGCCAGTAGCTCAATTGGCAGAGCAGCGGTCTCCAAAACCGCAGGTTGGGGGTTCGAGTCCCTCCTGGCGTGCCACTACATGCGGGCGCTTCCGCACAGCCCCGGTCATCCGTGGTCGGGTCGTACCACCTACAGACGTGGCCTCACCGCTGCGCGATGGATCGGATGAACAGCAAGGTCGAACAACACGGATCCTCCTCCGCCGGCGACATCGTCAAGTACGCACTTGCCGTGCTGCTGGTCGCTGCGGGCGTGGCCGCCTACATCTACTTCGACCAGTGGGCCGGCGCGCTGCGCGCCCTGGCCGTCGCTGGCGGCCTGGTCCTGGGTGCCGGTGTGTTCCTGACCAGCTCCAAGGGCCTGCAAACCCGCGAATTCCTGTCTGAATCGCGCTTCGAGCTGCGCAAGGTTGTCTGGCCGACCCGCCAGGAAGCCATGCGCACCACCTGGGTGGTCATGATTGCCGTCGCCGTGCTGAGCCTGATCCTGGCCGGTTTCGACGTGGTGATCCAGGCCGCAGTCAAGTTCCTGCTGGGGCGCTGAAGAAATGAGCGAAGTGCATAAGCGTTGGTACGTGGTACATGCCTACTCGGGCTTCGAGAAGTCCGTGGCACAGGCGCTGCGTGACCGTATCGTTCGCGACGGCATGCAGGAGCGTTTCGGCGAAGTGCTGGTCCCGACCGAAGAAGTCGTGGAAATGCGCTCCGGCCAGAAGCGTCGTTCCGAGCGCAAGTTCTTCCCGGGCTATGTCCTGGTCCAGATCGCGACCCATGACGAAGCGGGCATCCCGCGCATGGACAACGAGAGCTGGCACCTGGTCAAGGAGACCCCGAAGGTGATGGGCTTCATCGGCGGCACCGCCGACCGCCCGCTGCCGATCGCCGACCACGAGGCCGACATGATCCTGCAGCGCGTGCAGGAAGGCGTCGAGAAGCCCAAGCCCAAGGTGCTGTTCGAGCCGGGCGAGATGGTCCGGGTCATCGACGGCCCGTTCAACGACTTCAACGGCGTGGTCGAAGAGATCAACTACGAGAAGAGCCGCCTGCGCGTGGCCGTGCTCATCTTCGGCCGCTCGACCCCGGTCGAGCTGGAATTCGGGCAGGTCGAGAAGGCCTGACCCGGCTCGGCGCCGGAGCCTGGCTTCCGGCGCTAAATTGCTGATATACTTGCTGGCTCGCCGCTTTTAGCGCGATCCAGAAGCCCCGGCCGCCGCATGGCGGCCGTTGGCGTGCTGCAGAACAAGTTACTAACAACGTGATGTCGGGACACGTGATTTTCCCGGCGCGATGGGGAGCCTGAAGTCCAGGCGTTTGCACCCGGAGAGAGAGAAATGGCTAAGAAAGTAGTCGGTTACATCAAGTTGCAGGTCAAGGCCGGCCAGGCCAACCCGTCGCCGCCCGTCGGCCCGGCCCTGGGCCAGCGCGGCCTGAACATCATGGAGTTCTGCAAGGCATTCAACGCCGCGACCTCCAAGCTCGAGCCGGGTCTGCCGACGCCGGTCATCATCACCGCGTACTCGGACCGTACCTTCACCTTCATCACCAAGTCGACCCCGGCTTCGGTGCTGCTGAAGAAGGCCGCCGGCATCGCCTCGGGCTCCAAGCGCCCGAACACCGAGAAGGTGGGCAAGGTCACCCGCGCCCAGCTCGAAGCGATTGCCAAGCAGAAGGAAGCTGACCTCACGGCAGCCGACCTGGATGCAGCGGTCAAGACGATTGCGGGTTCGGCCCGCAGCATGGGTCTGGTGGTGGAGGGTTAAGACATGGCAATGACCAAGCGCGAAAAGGCCATCAAGGCCGCAGTTGTCCCGGGCAAGACCTACGCCATCGACGACGCACTCAAGATCGTGAAGACCGCCACCAAGGCCAAGTTCGTCGAGTCCGTCGACGTTGCCGTGCGCCTGGGCGTGGACGCGAAGAAGTCCGACCAGCAGGTTCGCGGTTCGACCGTGCTGCCGGCCGGTACCGGCAAGTCGGTGCGCGTGGCGGTGTTCGCCCCCGCCGGTGCGAAGGCTGACGAAGCCATCGCCGCTGGCGCCGAAGCCGTGGGCATGGACGACCTGGCCGAGAAGATGATGGCCGGCGACCTGAACTACGACGTCGTCATCGCCACCCCGGACGCCATGCGCGTCGTCGGTAAGCTGGGCCAGGTGCTCGGCCCGCGTGGCCTGATGCCGAACCCGAAGGTCGGCACCGTTTCGCCGAACCCGGCCGAAGCCGTCAAGAACGCCAAGGGCGGCCAGGTGCGTTACCGCACCGACAAGGCCGGCATCATCCACTGCACCATCGGCAAGGCTTCCTTCGAAGACGCCTCGCTGAAGGAAAACCTGACCGCGCTGCTGCTCGACCTGATCAAGGCCAAGCCGTCGTCCGCCAAGGGCCAGTACCTGCAGAAGATCTCGATCAGCACCACCATGGGCCCCGGCGTTGCCGTGGACGAGGGCACGCTGACGCTCAAGTGATGCAAGGCGCTCGCGCTTGCGCGAGCGTCAGTAAGAAACACGTCTCCGGGGAACACGCCGGAGACAAAATTTTGAGGGCATCGCCAAGACCTTCGGGTTCGAAGCGATAGCCGTCAAAGACCGCAGGTGCGGTCAGCGCCTACCGGCGACGGGCATGGATGCTCGACATGGCAAGGAATCGCCGTCGGTGGAAGCGGGGCTGCTTAATCCGGACTCGTTCGGGTCAGCCTGCGTAGATGGTGCCTTCTGGAAATCTTTCTGGAGTGGCCACCACCGGGATGTTCGCGCATCCCCGATGCCAGGGACGGTATCGCCCAGGACCGCAAGCGGCAGGAGCCGTAAGCGGAGTTCATTTGGAGGAGTGCAATGGCTCTCAATCTGTCCCAGAAGCAAGAAGTAGTAGCCGAGCTGGCAGAAGTCGCCGCCAAGGCCCACTCCTTGATTGCTGTCGAGTACGCGGGCACCACGGTCAGTCAGATGACCGCGATGCGCAAGAAGGCTCGTGAAACCGGCGTTTTCTTGAAAGTTGTCAAGAACACCCTGGCTTCGCGCGCCGTCGTCGGTACCGAGTACGAGTGCGCGAAAGACGTGCTCACCGGTCCGCTGCTGTACGCATTCTCGATGGAAGAACCCGGCGCTGCCGGTCGTCTGATCAAGGAATTCGCCAAGGGTAACGACAAGCTGCAGGCCAAGGTCGTCGCGATGGGTGGCCAGGTTTATCCGGCCAGCCACGTCGAAGTCCTCGCTTCGCTGCCGACCCTCGAACAGGCTCTGGCCATGCTGGCCCGCGTCCTCAACGAGCCGGCAACGATGTTCGCCCGCGCCGTCAAGGCAGTGGCCGACAAGCAGGGCGGTGGCGATGTTGCCGACGCCGAAGCCGAAGCAGTGGCGGAACCGGCGTAACACGTTATCTAACGTCCCGCCGACCCGTTTCGAAGCTCGCTTTACTAATCGATTCGTAAGATCAATTTCCAGAGGTTAATAACATGTCCCTGTCCAACGAACAGATCGTCGACGCCATTGCCGAGAAGACCCTTCTCGAGGTGATGGAGCTGGTCAAGGCGATCGAAGAGAAGTTCGGCGTCTCCGCCGCCGCTCCGGTCGTCGCTGCCGGCCCGGCCGTTGCCGCCGCCGTCGTCGAAGAGCAGACCGAGTTCAACGTCATCCTGAAGGCTGCCGGCGAGAAGAAGGTCGAAGTCATCAAGGCCGTCCGCGCCATCACCGGCCTGGGCCTGAAGGAAGCGAAGGACCTCGTCGAGGGTGCTCCGCAGACCGTCAAGGAAGCCGTCTCGAAGGACGACGCCGAGAAGTTCAAGAAGGACCTCGAGGCTGCCGGCGCATCGGTCGAGCTGAAGTAATTCAGTACTTGTGTCGCCGGCTCTTGGTTAAGAGCGTAGTACTGGCGACCACCTGAGGCTGGGGACGAAAGTCCCCGGCCTTTGGCCGTTCTTGAAGGGATGCCTTCAAGGGGCGGCGGAAACAAGCGTTACCCAACGAGTTGACAGTCGGAAGTAGCGGGAGAAGGCGTGCTGGTGCCGGCAATACCAGCGACTTCCCACTGGCAATTTTGATCCCCCGGTTTGCCGCGCAGGCGAACCACCGAAAATCTCCGAGGCGGTAGCTCACCATGACCACAGCTTCCATGACGACGGCCTCCAAGGCCATCTACTCGTTCACCGAAAAGAAGCGAATTCGCAAGGATTTCGGCAAGCGCAAATCCATCCTCGAAATTCCCTTCCTGCTGGCCATCCAGGTCGACTCGTACCGCGAGTTCCTGCAGGAAAACATCGATCCGGCCAAGCGCGCCGACCGCGGCCTGCACGCGGCCCTGAAGTCGGTGTTCCCGATCGCCAGCTACAGCGGCAATGCCGCGCTGGAATACGTCGGCTACAAGCTGGGCGATCCGCCGTTCGATGAGCGCGAGTGCCGTAACCGCGGCCTCTCCTACGGCGCCCCGCTGCGCGTGACCGTGCGCCTGGTGATCTACGACCGTGAGTCGTCGACCAAGGCCATCAAGTACGTGAAGGAGCAGGAGGTCTACATGGGCGAGATTCCGCTCATGACCGACAACGGCACCTTCATCGTCAACGGCACCGAGCGCGTCATCGTCTCGCAGCTGCACCGCAGCCCGGGCGTGTTCTTCGACCACGACCGCGGCAAGACCCACAGCTCGGGCAAGCTGCTGTACAGCGCCCGCATCATTCCTTACCGCGGTTCCTGGCTCGACTTCGAGTTCGACCCGAAGGATGCGCTGTTCACCCGTATCGACCGTCGCCGCAAGCTGCCGGTGACCGTGCTGCTGCGCGCACTGGGCTACAACAACGAAGAAATGCTGCGCGAGTTCTTCGAGATCAACACCTTCCACATCATGCCCGAGGGCGTGCAGTGGGAGCTGGTCTCCGAGCGCCTGCGCGGTGAAACGCTCGACTTCGACCTGGCCGACGGCGACAAGATCATCGTCGAGGCCGGCAAGCGCATCACCGCGCGCCACGTCAAGCAACTGGAGGCCTCGGGTATTGCCGCCCTGGCCGTGCCGGACAGCTACCTGGTGGGCCGCATCCTGTCGCACGACGTCGTCGACTCGAAGACCGGCGAACTGCTGGCCACGGCCAACGACGAGATCAACGAAGACCAGCTGGCCTCGTTCCGCAAGGCCGGCATCGACGCGGTCGGCACCCTGTGGGTGAACGACCTCGATCGTGGCGCCTACCTGTCCAACACCCTGCGCATCGATCCGTCGAAGACGCAGCTGGAAGCGCTGGTCGAGATCTACCGCATGATGCGTCCGGGCGAGCCGCCGACCAAGGACGCCGCGCAGAACCTGTTCCACAACCTGTTCTTCACCTTCGAGCGCTACGACCTGTCGGCCGTGGGCCGGATGAAGTTCAACCGTCGCCTCGGCCGCAAGGAAACCGAGGGCGCTTCGGTGCTCTATGACGCCAAGTACTTTGCCGAGCGCAAGGACGAGGAGTCGGTGCGCCTGCGCAACGCCAACGGCGCCACGTCCGACATCCTCGACGTGATCCGTGTGCTGACCGAGATCCGCAACGGTCGCGGCACCGTCGACGACATCGACCACCTGGGCAACCGTCGCGTGCGTTCGGTCGGCGAAATGGCCGAGAACGTGTTCCGCGTCGGCCTGGTCCGCGTCGAGCGCGCGGTCAAGGAGCGCCTGTCGATGGCCGAGTCCGAAGGCCTGACCCCGCAGGAGCTGATCAACGCCAAGCCGGTGGCCGCCGCGATCAAGGAGTTCTTCGGCTCCTCGCAGCTGTCGCAGTTCATGGACCAGAACAACCCGCTGTCGGAAGTCACCCACAAGCGTCGCGTCTCGGCCCTAGGCCCTGGCGGCCTGACCCGTGAGCGCGCCGGCTTCGAAGTCCGCGACGTCCACCCGACCCACTACGGCCGCGTCTGCACCATCGAGACGCCGGAAGGCCCGAACATCGGCCTGATCAACTCGCTCGCCGTGTTCGCCCGCACCAACCGCTACGGCTTCCTCGAGACGCCGTACCGCAAGGTCATCGACGGCCGCGTCACCGACGCCGTCGAGTACCTGTCGGCGATCGAAGAGAACGAGTACGTCATCGCCCAGGCCAATGCACCGACCGACGACGACAACAACATCACCGCCCAGTTCGTCGCCTGCCGTTACGAGGGCGAGTCGATGCTGCGTCCGCCGAGCGAGATCCACTTCATGGACGTCTCGCCGATGCAGACCGTGTCGGTCGCTGCGGCCCTGGTGCCGTTCCTCGAGCACGACGACGCCAACCGCGCACTGATGGGCGCCAACATGCAGCGCCAGGCCGTGCCGACGCTGCGTGCGCAGAAGCCGCTGGTCGGTACCGGCATCGAGCGCGCCGTGGCGCGTGACTCGGGCGTGACCGTCAATGCCCGTCGTGGTGGCGTGATCGAGCAGATCGACGCAGGCCGCATCGTGGTCAAGGTCAACGAGAAGGAAATCGTTGGCGAGACCGATGCCGGCGTCGACATCTACACCCTGATCAAGTACACCCGCTCCAACCAGAACACCTGCATCAACCAGCGTCCGCTGGTGAACGTCGGTGACGTGGTTGCGCGCGGCGACGTGCTGGCGGACGGTCCGTCGACCGACATCGGCGAGCTCGCGCTCGGCCAGAACATGCTGGTCGCGTTCATGCCGTGGAACGGCTACAACTTCGAGGACTCGATCCTGCTCTCCGAGCGCGTGGTCGAGCAGGATCGTTACACCACGATCCACATCGAAGAGCTGACCTGCGTCGCCCGCGACACCAAGCTGGGACCGGAGGAAATCTCCGCCGACATCCCGAACGTCTCCGAGCAGGCCCTCAACCGCCTCGACGAGTCGGGCGTGGTCTACATCGGCGCCGAAGTGCGTGCCGGCGACATCCTGGTCGGCAAGGTCACGCCGAAGGGCGAGTCGCAGCTGACCCCGGAAGAGAAGCTGCTTCGCGCGATCTTCGGCGAGAAGGCCTCCGACGTTAAGGACAGCTCGCTGCGCGTTCCGCCGGGCATGGACGGCACCGTCATCGACGTGCAGGTCTTCACCCGCGACGGCATCGAGAAGGACAAGCGCGCGCGCCAGATCGAGGAATACGAGATCCGTCGCGTCAAGAAGGACTTCGACGACCAGTACCGCATCCTCGAAGCGGCCATCTATGACCGCCTGCGCACTCAGCTGATCGGTCGCGTCGCCAACGGCGGCGGTGGCCTGAAGAAGGGCGACACCGTCACCTCGCTCGTGCTGGAAGGCCTGTCCCGCAAGGACTGGTTCACCCTGCGCATGAAGGACGAGGAAGCGGTCGAAGCCATCGAGCGCGCGCAGAAGCAGATCGAGGTCCACAAGGCCGAGTTCGAGAAGCGCTTCGCCGACAAGCGCGGCAAGATCACCCAGGGCGATGACCTCGCACCGGGCGTGCTGAAGATGGTGAAGGTGTTCCTCGCGGTGAAGCGCCGCATCCAGCCGGGCGACAAGATGGCCGGCCGCCACGGCAACAAGGGTGTCGTGTCGACCATCGTGCCGGTGCAGGACATGCCGTACGCCGCCGACGGCCAGACCGTCGACATCGTGCTCAATCCGCTGGGCGTGCCGTCGCGTATGAACATCGGCCAGATCCTCGAAGTGCATCTGGGCTGGGCCGCAAAGGGCCTGGGCCAGAAGATCCAGCGCATGCTGGAAGCACAGCAGAAGGTCTCCGAGCTGCGTCAGTTCCTCGACGACATCTACAACCACGACACCAAGATCGCCGGTGACCGCGTCGACCTGACCCAGTTCAGCGACGAGGAGCTGCTGACGCTCGCCAAGAACCTGTGCGATGGCGTGCCGATGGCAACCCCGGTGTTCGACGGTGCCGCCGAGTCGGAGATCAAGCGCATGCTCGAGCTCGCCGACCTGCCCACCAGCGGCCAGACCATGCTGTTCGACGGTCGCACCGGTGAGTCGTTCGAGCGTCCGGTCACGGTCGGCTACATGCACATGCTGAAGCTGAACCACCTGGTCGACGACAAGATGCACGCCCGTTCCACTGGTCCGTACTCGCTCGTCACCCAGCAGCCGCTGGGCGGCAAGGCGCAGTTCGGTGGCCAGCGCTTCGGTGAGATGGAAGTCTGGGCGCTGGAAGCCTACGGCGCGGCCTACACCCTGCAGGAAATGCTGACGGTGAAGTCCGACGACGTGCAGGGCCGCAACCAGATGTACAAGAACATCGTCGACGGCGAGTACGAAATGGTCGCCGGCATGCCGGAGTCCTTCAACGTGCTTGTGAAGGAAATCCGCTCGCTCGCGATCAACATGGAGCTGGAAGAGAACTGAGGAAACTCAGGGCAGTCCGGAAGGGAGCCGGCCATCGCGCAAGCGACCGGCTCCCGCCCAGAAGCCCGATCTGACGCTTCCCCGATCTCTATTCCCGATTCCCGGAGAAAACCATGAAAGACCTTCTGAATCTGTTCAACCAGCAGCGACAGACCATCGACTTCGATGCGATCAAGATCGCGCTGGCTTCGCCCGACCTGATCCGTTCGTGGTCGTTCGGCGAAGTGAAGAAGCCGGAAACGATCAACTACCGCACGTTCAAGCCCGAGCGTGACGGCCTGTTCTGCGCCGCCATCTTCGGTCCGATCAAGGACTACGAGTGCCTGTGCGGCAAGTACAAGCGCATGAAGCACCGCGGCGTCGTCTGCGAGAAGTGCGGCACCGAGGTCACCCTGGCCAAGGTCCGTCGCGAGCGCATGGGCCACATCGACCTGGCTTCGCCGGTCGCGCACATCTGGTTCCTCAAGTCGCTGCCCTCGCGCATCGGCCTGATGCTGGACATGACCCTGCGTGACATCGAGCGCATCCTGTACTTCGAAGCGTACGTCGTCACCGAGCCGGGCCTGACCGCGCTCGAGCGCGGCAACCTGCTGACCGAAGAGCAGTTCCTGCAGGCGCGCCAGGAGCACGGCGACGACTTCGAGGCCGCCATGGGCGCCGAGGCCGTTTACGAGCTGCTGCGCACGATCGACCTGCAGTCGGAGATGGTCCAGCTGAAGGAAGAGATCTCCTCGACCAACAGCGAAACCAAGCTCAAGCGCCTCACCAAGCGCATCAAGCTGGTCGAAGCCTTCCTCGAGTCGGGCAACCGCCCGGAGTGGATGGTCATGACCGTGCTGCCGGTGCTGCCGCCGGACCTGCGTCCGCTGGTTCCGCTGGACGGCGGCCGCTTCGCGACCTCCGACCTCAATGACCTGTACCGCCGCGTCATCAACCGCAACAACCGCCTGCGTCGCCTGCTCGAACTCAATGCGCCCGACATCATCGTGCGCAACGAGAAGCGCATGCTGCAGGAGTCGGTTGACGCGCTGATGGACAACGGCCGTCGCGGCCGTGCCATCACCGGCACCAACAAGCGCCCGCTCAAGTCGCTCGCCGACATGATCAAGGGCAAGCAGGGTCGTTTCCGCCAGAACCTGCTGGGCAAGCGCGTCGACTACTCGGGCCGTTCGGTCATCGTGGTCGGCCCGACGCTGCGCCTGCACGAGTGCGGCCTGCCGAAGAAGATGGCGCTCGAGCTGTTCAAGCCCTTCATCTTCGCCAAGCTGCAGCGCCGTGGCCTGGCCACCACCATCAAGGCCGCCAAGAAGCTCGTCGAGCGCGAAGAGGCCGAGGTGTGGGACATCCTCGAAGAGGTGATCCGCGAGCATCCGGTCCTGCTGAACCGCGCACCGACGCTGCACCGCCTGGGCATTCAGGCGTTCGAGCCGGTGCTGATCGAAGGCAAGGCGATCCAGCTGCACCCGCTGGTCTGCACCGCGTTCAACGCCGACTTCGACGGTGACCAGATGGCCGTCCACGTGCCGCTCTCGCTGGAAGCCCAGCTGGAAGCGCGTGCGCTGATGATGGCGTCCAACAACATCCTGTCGCCGGCCAACGGCGAGCCGATCATCGTGCCGTCGCAGGACGTCGTTCTGGGCCTGTACTACATGACCCGCGGCCTTGAGAACAAGGCAGGCGAGGGCATGGCGTTCGCCAACGTCGCCGAAGTCAAGCGCGCCTACGACAACCGCGTCGTGCAGCTGCACGCCAAGTGCAAGGTCCGCATCACCGAGACGGTGAACAACGACGACGGCACCAGTGAGCAGAAGACCTCGATCGTCGACACGACCGTGGGTCGCGCCCTGCTGCGCGAGATCCTGCCGGAGGGCCTGCCGTTCGCGCTGGCCAACGTCGAGCTGACCAAGAAGAACATCAGCCGACTGATCAACTCCTGCTACCGCATGCTCGGCCTGAAGGACACGGTCGTGTTCGCCGACAAGCTGATGTACACCGGCTTCGCCTACGCGACCCGCGCCGGCGTCTCCATCGGCATCGACGACATGCTGATCCCGGTCGAGAAGAAGGGCATCCTGGCCGAGGCGGAAGCCGAGGTCCTGGAAATCCAGGAGCAGTACCAGTCGGGCCTGGTCACCGCCGGCGAGCGTTACAACAAGGTCGTCGACATCTGGTCGCGCACGAACGAGCGCGTGGCCAAGGCGATGATGGACGCGATCGGCACCGAGAAGGTGCTCAACGCCAAGGGCGAGACCATCGACCAGAAGTCGATGAACTCGATCTACATCATGGCCGACTCCGGCGCCCGTGGTTCGCAGGCCCAGATCCGTCAGCTCGCAGGTATGCGCGGCCTGATGGCCAAGCCGGACGGCTCGATCATCGAGACGCCCATCACCGCGAACTTCCGCGAAGGCCTGAACGTTCTCCAGTACTTCATCTCGACCCACGGTGCCCGTAAGGGCCTGGCCGATACCGCGCTGAAGACGGCGAACTCCGGTTACCTGACCCGTCGCCTCGTCGACGTGGCGCAGGACGTGGTGATCACCGAGGACGATTGCGGCACGCTGGAAGGCCTGACCATGACTCCGATCGTGGAAGGCGGCGACGTGGTCGAGCCGCTGCGCGACCGCGTGCTGGGTCGCGTCGTGGCCGAGGACGTGTTCCTGCCGGGCAACGACGAAGAGCCGATCGTCACCCGCAACACCCTGCTCGACGAGGGTTGGGTGCAGAAGCTCGACGACGCCAGCGTGCAGTCGATCAAGGTCCGTTCGACGATCACCTGCCGCAGCTCGTTCGGTGTCTGCGCCCACTGCTACGGTCGCGACCTCGGTCGCGGTCACCTGGTCAACCACGGCGAAGCGGTCGGCGTTGTCGCCGCGCAGTCGATCGGTGAGCCGGGTACGCAGCTGACCATGCGTACGTTCCACATCGGTGGTGCCGCATCGCGTGCCGCCGCCATCGACAACGTCACGGTCAAGACCACCGGTAGCATCAAGTTCAACAACCTCAAGCACGTCGATCACGCCGGCGGCCACCTGGTCGCGGTGTCGCGTTCGGGCGAGTTGTCGGTGCTCGACGGCCATGGCCGTGAGCGCGAGCGCTACAAGCTGCCGTACGGCGCCACCGTCAACGTCAAGGACGGCGCTTCGATCAAGGCCGGCCAGACCGTGGCCAGCTGGGATCCGCATAACCACCCGATCGTTTCGGAAGTCGCCGGTTTCGTTCGCTTCATCGACTTCGTCGATGGCGTGACCGTGATCGAGAAGACCGACGAACTGACCGGCCTGGCCTCGCGCGAGATCACCGATCCGAAGCGTCGCGGTTCGCAGGGCAAGGACCTGCGTCCGATCGTCCGCATCGTCGACAAGAACGGCAAGGACCTGTCGATTCCGGGTACCGACCTGCCGGCGCAGTACCTGCTGCCGCCGCGCTCGATCGTCAACCTGCAGGACGGCGCGCCGGTCGGCGTGGGCGACGTGGTCGCCAAGATCCCGCAGGAAGCGTCCAAGACCCGCGACATCACCGGTGGTCTGCCGCGCGTTGCCGACCTGTTCGAAGCGCGCAAGCCCAAGGACCCGGCGGTCCTGGGCCGAGCGTTCGGGCATCGTCTCCTTCGGTAAGGACACCAAGGGCAAGCAGCGCCTGATCATCAAGGACACCGACGGCAACGAGCACGAAGAGCTGATCCCCAAGTACCGCCAGATCATCGTGTTCGAAGGCGAGCACGTGGAGAAGGGCGAGACCGTGGTGGACGGCGAGCCGAGCCCGCAGGACATCCTGCGCCTGCTTGGTGTCGAGCCGCTGGCCGTGTACCTGACCAAGGAAATCCAGGACGTCTACCGCCTGCAGGGCGTGAAGATCAACGACAAGCACATCGAGGTGATCGTTCGCCAGATGCTGCGCAAGGTCGAGATCACCGACCAGGGCGACAGCAAGTTCCTCAACGGCGAGCAGGTCGAGCGTCAGCGTCTCATCGAAGAGAACGCCCGCCTGGCCGGTCGCAACGAGATCCTTGCCGGCTACGAGCCGGTCCTGCTGGGCATCACCAAGGCCTCGCTGGCGACCGAGTCGTTCATCTCGGCGGCCTCCTTCCAGGAGACCACCCGCGTCCTGACCGAGGCTGCCGTCCGCGGCACCCGTGACGGTCTGCGCGGCCTGAAGGAGAACGTGATCGTCGGTCGCCTGATCCCGGCCGGTACCGGTCTGGCGTACCACACGCTGCGTCGCAAGAACGCGTCGGGCCTGACCGACTCGGAAATGGAAGCGCTGTCGGCACCGGTCGCTTCGGCGATCGAGCCGGTCGCCGCGGAAGTGGCCGAGGTCGAAGGCGACTCGAGCGCCTCGTAAGCAGCAGACGGGGCAGGGCGGGAATTTCCCGCCCTGTTCCCACCCCGGATTGGCCTGGCCGGCTTGGATTGGCGCGGCAAATCCGGTTACAATTACGGAAATACCGACAGCCCCCTCGTGGGGTCGTCCAGATCACGAAATGAGGATGCAGGATGCGCCTCGTGTTCGGCCCAGGATGGGCGGGATCGCAGTGAAGTTCCGACCTCGCAGGCTGCCTTCGGCGGCCCGGGCGGAACACACGGTTTAGCTCGCGTTGACGGTGACGTCGGACGCGGGCTATACTTTTTCGTCTCGGTATGCCGGGTTGCCCCGGCGTGCCGTTCGTTTTTCCACGAAAGGCCAATCCAGGCCTTCTTCAAAGAGTTCCAGATGGCGACGATCAATCAGCTGGTCCGCAAGCCGCGGCAGGCGACCACCTACAAGAGTGCCTCGCCGGCGCTCGCGAACTGCCCGCAGCGTCGTGGCGTTTGCACCCGCGTGTACACCACGACCCCGAAGAAGCCGAACTCGGCTCTGCGTAAGGTCGCCAAGGTGCGCCTGACCAACGGTTACGAGGTCATCTCGTACATCGGCGGCGAAGGCCACAACCTTCAGGAGCACTCGGTCGTGCTGATCCGCGGCGGTCGCGTCAAGGACCTGCCGGGCGTGCGCTACCACACCGTGCGTGGCTCGCTCGATGCCGCCGGTGTCGCCAAGCGTCGCCAGAGCCGCTCCAAGTACGGCGCCAAGCGTCCGAAGTCCTAAGCCGGACGACCGTTTCGGTCTCCGTACAAGAATCACGAGAATAGGTACGCACCATGTCGCGTAAAGGTTCCACCCCTCAGCGTTCGGTCCTGCCGGACCCCAAGCACGGCAGCGAGACGATCGCCCGTTTCATCAACATGGTCATGCAGAGCGGCAAGAAGTCGGTCGCCGAGAAGATCGTCTACGGCGCGATGGATGTCATCAGCGAGAAGAACCCCAATGCCCTCGAGCTCGTCGAGAAGGCACTGGGCAACGTTTCGCCTGCGGTCGAAGTGAAGTCGCGTCGCGTCGGCGGTGCCACCTACCAGGTGCCGGTCGAAGTCCGTGCTTCGCGTCGCATGGCGCTGGCAATGCGCTGGCTGATCGAGTCGGCGCGCAAGCGCGGCGAGAACACCATGCCGCGCAAGCTCGCTGCCGAACTGATCGACGCCTCGGAAAGCCGCGGCGGCGCCATCAAGAAGCGCGAAGAAACCCACCGCATGGCGGAAGCGAACAAGGCGTTCGCCCACTACCGCTGGTGATCTGAGCCGGGCGCCCCCATATAGGGGGTCGTCCCACTCAGCAGCACGACATGTGCTGCCGCGGCGGCGAGAAAGCCGCCATGCGAACCGGAGGCCGCCTTTGAGGCGGCGTCCGGCCATCTGGAATTCGAAAACTTACGAGAGGGTCCCGTGGCTCGCACCACTCCCATCGAGCGTTACCGCAACTTCGGCATCATGGCCCACATCGATGCCGGCAAGACCACCACGTCCGAACGCATCCTGTTCTACACCGGTGTCAGCCACAAGATCGGCGAAGTGCACGAAGGTGCAGCGACGATGGACTGGATGGAACAGGAGCAGGAGCGCGGCATCACCATTACGTCGGCCGCTACGACCGCGTTCTGGAAGGGCATGGACAAGTCCTTGCCTGAGCACCGCTTCAACATCATCGACACCCCTGGCCACGTCGACTTCACCATCGAAGTCGAGCGTTCGCTGCGCGTGCTCGACGGTGCGGTGTTCGTGCTGTGCGCCGTCGGTGGCGTGCAGCCGCAGTCCGAGACCGTGTGGCGTCAGGCCAACAAGTACTCGGTGCCGCGCATGGCATTCGTCAACAAGATGGACCGTACCGGCGCCAACTTCGACAAGGTCGTTGAGCAGCTGCGTTCGCGCCTGGGCGCCTACGCCGTGCCGATGCAGGTGCCGATCGGCGCCGAAGACGGCTTCGAAGGCGTGGTCGACCTGCTCAAGATGAAGGCCATCCACTGGGATGTCGCCTCGCAGGGCACCGTGTTCGAGTACCGCGAGATCCCGGCGGACCTGCAGGCCAAGGCCGAGGCAGCGCGCAGCTTCATGATCGAAGCCGCCGCCGAAGCGTCCGAAGAGCTGATGGACAAGTACCTCAACGAAGGCGAGCTGAGCGAAGTGGAGATCGTTGCTGGTCTGCGCGAGCGCACGCTGCGCGTCGAGATCGTGCCTGTCTTCTGCGGCTCGGCCTTCAAGAACAAGGGCGTGCAGGCCATGCTCGACGGCGTGATCAACCTGCTGCCGTCGCCGGCCGACCGTCCGCCGGTCCAGGGCATCGACGAAGACGAGAAGGAAGACACCCGCAAGGCGCTCGACACCGAGCCGTTCTCCGCGCTTGCCTTCAAGATCATGACCGACCCGTTCGTCGGTTCGCTGACCTTCTTCCGCGTCTACTCGGGCGTGCTCAACTCCGGCGACCAGGTGTACAACCCGGTCAAGTCGAAGAAGGAGCGCGTGGGCCGCATCCTGCAGATGCACGCCAACCAGCGTGACGAGATCAAGGAAGTCCGCGCCGGCGACATCGCCGCGGCCGTGGGCCTGAAGGACGTGACCACCGGCGACACGCTGTGCGCGCAGGATCACGTCATCACCCTCGAGCGCATGATCTTCCCGGAGCCCGTCATCTCGATGGCGGTCGAACCGAAGACCAAGTCCGACCAGGAAAAGATGGGCATGGCCCTGGGCCGTCTGGCGCAGGAAGATCCCTCGTTCCGCGTTCGCACGGACGAAGAGTCGGGCCAGACCATCATCGCCGGCATGGGCGAGTTGCACCTGGACATCATCGTCGACCGCATGCGTCGCGAGTTCAATGTCGAGGCCAATGTCGGCAAGCCGCAGGTGGCGTACCGCGAGACCATCCGCAAGTCGGACGTCAAGTCGGACTACAAGCACGCCAAGCAGTCGGGCGGTAAGGGCCAGTACGGCCACGTCGTCATCGAGCTGTCGCCGATGAACGAAGCCGATCGTGCCAACGAGGATGTCGAGAACGATTTCCTGTTCGTCAACGACATCACCGGCGGCGTGATTCCGAAGGAGTTCATCCCGGCGGTCGAGAAGGGCCTGCGCGAGACGATCACCAGCGGTCCGCTGGCCGGCTTCCCGGTCGTGGGCGTGAAGGTCAAGCTCGTGTTCGGTTCCTACCACGACGTCGACTCGTCGGAAATGGCGTTCAAGCTCGCCTCGTCGATGGCGTTCAAGGAAGGCTTCCGCAAGGCCGATCCGGTCCTGCTCGAGCCGATGATGAAGGTCGAAGTCGTGACGCCGGAAGAGTACGTCGGCGACGTGATGGGCGACCTGAGCCGTCGTCGCGGCCTGCTCCAGGGCCAGGACGACACGCCGTCGGGCAAGACCATCAACGCGATGGTGCCGCTGGGTGAGATGTTCGGTTACGCCACCACGATCCGTTCGCTGACCCAGGGTCGCGCGACGTTCACGATGGAGTTCGACCATTACGCCGAAGCCCCGAACAACATCGCCGATGCGGTGATGAAGAAGGGCGGTTAATTGAAGTCCCCGTGGCGCCGGCCCTCGCCGGCGCCTCGTTACCACAGAACAAGCAATAAACTTTAAAGAGAGACAATCATGGCCAAGGGTAAGTTTGAGCGCACCAAGCCGCACGTGAACGTGGGCACGATCGGTCACGTCGACCACGGCAAGACGACGCTGACGGCGGCACTGACGAAGGTGGGCGCGGAGCGTTTCGGTGGCGAGTTCAAGGCGTACGACGCGATCGACGCGGCGCCGGAAGAGAAGGCTCGCGGCATCACGATCTCGACCGCACACGTCGAGTACGAGAGCCCGAACCGCCACTACGCACACGTGGACTGCCCGGGCCACGCCGACTACGTGAAGAACATGATCACGGGTGCGGCGCAGATGGACGGCGCGATCCTGGTGTGCTCGGCCGCTGACGGCCCGATGCCGCAGACGCGCGAGCACATCCTGCTGTCGCGCCAGGTCGGCGTGCCGTACATCGTCGTGTTCCTGAACAAGGCCGACATGGTCGACGACGCCGAGCTGCTCGAGCTGGTCGAGATGGAAGTCCGTGAGCTGCTGTCGAAGTACGACTTCCCGGGCGACGACACCCCGATCATCCACGGTTCGGCCCGTCTGGCGCTGGAAGGCGACCAGTCGGAAATCGGCGTGCCGGCGATCCTGAAGCTGGTCGACGCGCTCGACACCTTCATCCCGGAGCCGCAGCGTGACGTCGACAAGGCGTTCCTGATGCCGGTGGAAGACGTGTTCTCGATCTCGGGCCGCGGCACCGTGGTGACCGGCCGTATCGAGCGCGGCATCATCAAGGTCGGCGACGAAATCGAAATCGTCGGTATCCGTCCGACCCAGAAGACGACCGTCACCGGCGTCGAGATGTTCCGCAAGCTGCTCGACCAGGGTCAGGCAGGCGACAACGCCGGTCTGCTGCTGCGCGGCACCAAGCGTGACGACGTCGAGCGCGGCCAGGTGCTGTGCAAGCCGGGTTCGATCACCCCGCACACCGAGTTCGAAGCCGAGGTGTACGTGCTGTCGAAGGACGAGGGCGGCCGTCACACCCCGTTCTTCAAGGGCTACCGTCCGCAGTTCTACTTCCGCACGACCGACATCACCGGCGCAGTGACGCTGCCGGAAGGCGTCGAGATGGTCATGCCGGGCGACAACATCAAGATGGTCGTCTCACTGATCAACCCGGTCGCGATGGACGAAGGCCTGCGCTTCGCAATCCGCGAAGGCGGCCGCACCGTCGGCGCCGGCGTCGTGGCGAAGATCATCAAGTAATACCCCGGCTGGCATAGCGGCAGGGGAGGGGGGGCTGAATGCCCCCTTCTCCCGGGTTCCCGGTTCGTGCTTGCACAACCTGTGGATATCCGGTTAGAATGCACGACCACTGCGGACCTTCCTTCAAGAAGGCCCCGCAACCAGCGAAATGAGGTGCAGGACGCGCCTCGTATTCGCCAGACATGGACATGTCGCACGGCAACGCTCCGTACGTTCTGGGCCCTCGGGCTTCCAAGGAACGCTAAACGGGGCGCTTCGTGCGTTCTACTCCACCGTCTGGGCGGATCGGGAAACCGGTCTGCCTTGTTTTTTGAGGCAGGGAAGCTCCGGAGCGAGGGTGCAGCTCCGGGGTGTTTGCGTATTCCAGGGGTTCGGCACACCCAGAAGCCGGCCCGTCGCTCTTTTAACGTAAGGAATTCCGTCATGGCGGACCAAAAGATCCGAATCCGGCTCAAAGCGTACGATCATCGCCTGATCGACCGCTCGGCCAGCGAGATCGTCGAGACGGCCAAGCGGACCGGCGCGCAAGTGCGCGGCCCGATCCCGCTGCCGACCAAGATCGAGCGTTACACCATCCTCGTTTCGCCGCATGCCGACAAGGATGCGCGTGACCAGTACGAGACCCGCACGCACAAGCGCGTGCTGGACATCGTTGACCCCAACGACAAGACCGTGGACGCGCTGATGAAGCTCGAGCTCGCGGCTGGCGTTGACGTGCAGATCAAGCTGACCTGAGGCCACCACCATGACCGCGAAGAAATATTCGTTGGGCATCGTCGGTCGCAAGGCCGGCATGAGCCGCTTCTTCACTGAAGACGGCAAGTCGGTTCCCGTGACCCTCATCGAGGCCACCCCGAACCGGATCACCCAGATCAAGACCCAGGAAACCGACGGCTACAGCGCCGTGCAGGTGACTGTCGGTGTGCGCCGCGCTGCGCTCATCAACAAGCCCGAAGCCGGTCACCTCGCCAAGGCGAAGGTTGAAGCCGGTCGTGGCCTGTGGGAACTGCGTGTTGAAGACGACCAGATCAACGGTTTCGAAATCGGCGGCGAGATCAAGGCCGACATCTTCGAAGCCGGCCAGCTGGTCGATGTCCAGGGCGTCACCAAGGGCAAGGGCTTCCAGGGCACGATCAAGCGCTGGAACTTCACCATGGGCGACGCGACGCACGGTAACTCGCTGTCGCACCGCTCGCCGGGCTCCATCGGCCAGCGCCAGACGCCGGGCCGTGTGTTCCCGGGCAAGAAGATGGCCGGCCACATGGGCGCGGTTACCCAGAGCACGCAGCGCCTGGAAGTGGTCAAGGTCGACGCAGAGCGTGGCCTGATCGCGATCAAGGGTGCGGTGCCGGGCGCGCCGGGCGGCGACGTCATCGTGCGTCCCTCGAGCAAGGCATAAGGAGAGATGACGATGGAACTCGCCATCAATAACAGCACCAAGACGCTGTCGGTCTCCGACGCGATCTTCGGCCGCGAATTCAGCGAAGACCTGGTCCACCAGGTGGTCGTTGCCTACCGCAATGCCGGTCGTGCCGGTACCAAGGCGCAGAAGACCCGTTCGGAAGTCAACGGCACCACCAAGAAGTCGAAGAAGCAGAAGGGCGGCGGTGCGCGTCATGGCGCGCTGACGGCTCCGATCTTCGTCGGCGGCGGCGTGACCTTCGCGGCCAAGCCGCGCAGCTTCGCGCAGAAGGTCAACCGCAAGATGTACCGCGCCGCGATGGCCGCGATCCTGTCCGAGCTCAATCGCCAGGGCCGCATCATGGTCGTCGAGTCGTTCGACCTCGACGCGCCGAAGACGCAGGGCCTGATCGCCAAGCTCAAGGGCCTGGAAGTCGGTCGTCGTCCGCTGATCGTCACCGAGGACGCTTCCGAGAACCTGTATCTCTCGGCTCGCAACCTGCCGTACGTCGAAGTGCGTGACGTCCAGGGCCTGGATCCGGTCAGCCTCGTCGGCGCCGATTCGGTCGTGGTCACCGCTGACGCCGTCAAGAAGATCGAGGAGTGGCTGGCATGAACGAGGCCAAGCTCTACAACATCATCCGTGCGCCGCGCGTGTCCGAAAAGACCGCACGTCTGCAGGAAGTTTCCAACCAATACGTCTTCGAAGTCGCGACGGACGCTACCAAGGCCGACATCAAGGTCGCCGTGGAAAAGCTGTTCGAAGTCAAGGTCGAGGCAGTCAACGTGGTCAACGTGAAGGGCAAGAACAAGTCCTTCAAGTTCCGCTCTGGCAGCCGCGGCGACTGGCGCAAGGCGTACGTGACGCTGGCCGAAGGCCAGTCGATCGACGTGATGGCCAAGGCCTGAGGAAAGACCCATGGCATTGATGACTTTCAAGCCCACCTCCCCCGGCCGCCGCAGCGCGGTTCGCGTGGTGACCCCGGGCCTGCACAAGGGCGCGCCGCACGCGGCGCTCGTCGAGAAGCAGGGCAAGACCGGCGGTCGTAACCACCACGGCCGGATCACCACCCGCCACGTCGGCGGTGGTCACAAGCAGCATTACCGCATCATCGACTTCAAGCGCGACAAGGAAGGCATTCCGGCGCGTGTCGAGCGCATCGAATACGACCCGAACCGCACCGCTCACATCGCGCTGCTGTGCTACGTCGACGGTGAGCGCCGTTACATCATCGCCCCCAAGGGCCTGAAGGACGGTGACCAGGTGATCGCGGGCCGTGACGCCCCGATCAAGGTCGGCAACACGCTGCCGCTGACCAACATCCCGGTCGGTTCCACCGTGCATTGCATCGAGATGAAGCCGGGCAAGGGCGCCCAGCTGGCCCGCGCCGCAGGCGCTGGCGTGCAGCTGATCGCTCGCGAGCAGGGCTACGCCACGCTGCGTCTTCGCTCCGGCGAAATGCGCAAGGTGCCGGCCGAGTGCCGCGCCACCATCGGCGAAGTCGGCAACGACGAGCACAACCTCGAGAAGCTGGGCAAGGCTGGCGCCAAGCGCTGGCGCGGCGTCCGTCCGACCGTTCGCGGTGCGGCCATGAACCCGGTCGACCATCCGCACGGCGGTGGTGAGGCCAAGGCTGGTCAGGGCAACCCGCACCCGGTCACCCCGTGGGGTGTTCCGACCAAGGGTTACAAGACCCGCAAGAACAAGCGCACCCAGCAGTTCATCGTGCGCGATCGCAGGAGCTAATCGGCCATGGCACGTTCACTGAAGAAAGGCCCGTTCGTCGACCACCATCTGATCAAGAAGGTCGAGACCGCGGGTAACAACAAGAAGCCGATCAAGACCTGGTCGCGTCGTTCGATGATCCTGCCGGAGATGGTGGGTTTCACCATCGCCGTGCACAACGGCAAGAACCATATTCCGGTGCTCGTCAACGAGAACATGGTTGGCCACAAGCTTGGCGAGTTCGCCCTGACCCGTACCTTCAAGGGTCACGGCGGCGACAAGAAGTCGGGCAAGTAAGGAGATGACCATGGAAGCGAAAGCCATCCTGCGCACCGCGCGCATCTCCCCGCAGAAGGCCCGTCTGGTCGCTGACCAGGTTCGTGGTCTCTCGGCCGAACGCGCCATCAACCTGCTGAAGTTCTCGGACAAGAAGGCTGCCCAGATGATCCGCAAGGTCGTCGAGTCCGCCATCGCCAATGCCGAGAACAACCAGGGCGCCGACATCGACGAGCTCAAGGTCAAGACCATCATGGTTGACGAAGGTCCCGCACTGAAGCGCTTCATGGCGCGTGCAAAGGGCCGCGGCACCCGCATCCTCAAGCGCACCAGCCACATCACTGTGGTTGTTGGCGCGGGCAAGTAAGGCGGAGTCAGACAATGGGTCATAAAGTACATCCGACTGGCATCCGCCTTGGCATCTCCAAGGATTGGAATTCCAAGTGGTTTGCCAACAAGAAGCAGTACGCCGAGTTCCTGGCGGCGGACCTCAAGGTCCGCGACCTGCTGCGCAAGAAGCTGGCTCAGGCCGGCATCTCCAAGATCTTCATCGAGCGTCCGGCGAACAACGCCCGCGTGACGATCCACACCGCCCGTCCGGGCGTGGTGATCGGCAAGCGTGGTGAGGATATCGAAAAGCTGCGCAAGGAAGTGAGCACGGTGATGGGCGTTCCGGCGCACATCAACGTGACCGAGGTCCGCAAGCCGGAACTCGACGCGCAGCTGGTCGCCGAGTCGATCGCCCAGCAGCTGGAGCGCCGCATCATGTTCCGCCGCGCGATGAAGCGCGCTGTCGGCAACGCGATGCGCCTGGGTGCCCTCGGCATCAAGGTCAACGTCGCCGGCCGTCTGAATGGCGCCGAGATCGCGCGTTCGGAGTGGTACCGCGAAGGTCGCGTTCCGCTTCACACGCTGCGTGCCGACATCGACTATGGCTTCGCTGAAGCCAAGACGACCTACGGCATCATCGGCATCAAGGTATGGGTCTACAAGGGCGAGATCTTCGATTTCTCCCAGGTCGGCCAGGAAAAGCAGGACGATTCGCCGCGCAGCGATCGCGGTGACCGTGGTGACCGCGGTGATCGCAGCGACCGTCCGGGCCGTTCGGCCCGCGAACAGAGGTAATCCGCCATGTTGCAACCCAAGCGAACCAAGTACCGCAAGGTACACAAGGGCCGCAATGAGGGCCTGAGCTGGAACGGCAATGCCGTCAGCTTCGGCGAATACGGCCTTAAGGCTACGGCGCACGGTCAGCTGACCGCGCGCCAGATCGAGGCAGCACGTCGTTCCATCAGCCGTTACGTCAAGCGTGGCGGCAAGATGTGGATCCGCGTGTTCCCCGACAAGCCGATCACCAAGAAGCCGATCGAAGTCCGAATGGGCTCCGGTAAGGGCAACGTCGAGTACTGGGTCGCACAGATCCAGCCTGGTCGCATGATTTACGAGATCGAAGGTGTTGCAGAAGACGTGGCGCGTGAAGCGTTCCGTCTGGCCGCCGCCAAGCTCTCGGTGACCACCACTTTCGTTACCCGGACGGTGCGCTAATGGAACTCAAGCAACTTCGCGAGAAGTCGGCCGACGAACTGAAGGCCCACCTGGTCGAGCTGCACAAGGAGGGCTTCGCCCTCCGCATGCAGAAGGCCACTGGCCAGCTCGCCAAGACCCACGATGCACGCCGTGTGCGCCGCGAGATCGCTCGCGTCAACATGCTGCTCGGCGAGAAGAAGTAAGGACCCTGCAATGACCGACAACAATACAGACAAGGCGCTGCGCACGGTTGAAGGCCGGGTCGTCAGCAACAAGATGGACAAGACCGTCACCGTGCTCGTCGAGCGCCAGGTCAAGCACGCGCTGTACGGCAAGTACATCCGTCGCTCGACCAAGCTCCACGCCCATGACGCCGATAACGCCTGCAAGGAAGGCGATATCGTGCGAGTGAAGGAGATTGCTCCGATGTCCAAGACCAAGAACTGGAGCGTGGTTGAAATCGTCAGCCGCGCGGCCGAATAAGAGGAGGCTGAACCATGATCCAGATGCAAAGCTACCTCGACGTCGCCGACAATTCCGGTGCCAAGGAAGTGATGTGCATTAAGGTGCTCGGCGGCTCCAAGCGCCGTTACGCCGGCATCGGCGACATCATCAAGGTCACCGTGAAGGACGCGATCCCGCGTGGCAAGGTCAAGAAGGGCGACGTCTATGACGCCGTCGTGGTCCGCACCCGCAAGGGCGTTCGTCGCCCGGACGGTTCGCTGATCCGCTTCGACGGCAATGCCGCCGTGCTCCTGAACAACAAGCAGGAACCGATCGGTACCCGCATCTTCGGGCCTGTGACCCGTGAGCTGCGTACCGAGAAGTTCATGAAGATCGTCTCGCTCGCTCCTGAAGTGCTCTGAGCGGAGGAATTTATATGAACCGTATCCGCAAGGGCGATCAGGTGATCGTCACCGCCGGCAAGGACAAGGGCAAGAAGGGCGACGTTGTGCGCGTACTCGGCGAGAAGGTCGTCGTGTCGAACATCAACATCGTCAAGCGCCACACCAAGCCGAACCCGCAGGCTGGACAGCCTGGCGGCGTGGTCGAGCGCGAAGCGCCGATCCACATTTCCAACGTGATGCTTTTCAACCCTGCCACTGGCAAGGGCGAGCGCATCGGTTTCAAGGTGCTGGAGGATGGACGCAAACTGCGTGTGTTCCGCTCCAGCGGTGAGGCGGTTGACGCCTAAGGAATGCTGATATGACCACCCGGCTTGAAAAGTTCTACAAGGACGAAGTCGTCCCGTCGCTGACCAAGAAGTTCGGTTACAAGAACCCGATGGAAGTGCCGCGCCTTTCCAAGATCACGATCAACATGGGCGTCGGCGAAGCCGCGACCAACAAGAAGATCCTGGAAAACGCCGTTGCCGACCTGACCAAGATCGCTGGCCAGAAGCCGATCGTGACCAAGTCCCGCGTGTCGGTGGCTTCGTTCAAGATCCGCGATGGTTGGCCGATCGGTTGCAAGGTGACGCTGCGCCGCGCCCAGATGTTCGAGTTCCTGGACCGCCTGATCAACATCTCGCTGCCCCGCGTGCGTGACTTCCGCGGCGTGTCCGGTCGTTCGTTCGACGGCCGTGGCAACTACAACATGGGCGTGAAGGAACAGATCATCTTCCCGGAAATCGACTTCGACCAGGTCGACGCCCTGCGCGGCATGGACATCGCGATCACCACGACCGCGAAGACCGACGCCGAAGCCAAGGCACTGCTGGAAGCGTTCCGCTTCCCGTTCCGCAACTGATCCAATAGGACTGACACAATGGCTAAGACCTCCATGGTCAACCGCGAGATCAAGCGGGCCAAGCTTGCCAAGCAGCACGGCAGCAAGCGCGAAGCACTGAAGAAGATCATCTCCAGCCAGACTGCCTCGTACGAGGACAAGATGGATGCAGTGGTCAAGCTGCAGAAGCTGCCGCGTGACTCCTCGCCGAGCCGCCAGCGCACCCGTTGCGTGCTCTCGGGCCGTCCGCGTGGCGTCTACCGCAAGTTCGGCCTCGGCCGCAACATGCTGCGCAAGGCGACCATGAACGGCGACGTTCCGGGTCTGCGCAAGGCCAGCTGGTAACAAAACGCGCCGGCAAGTCTGCTAGACTTGCCGGCTCGCTCGTTCCAAGGCACTCCGGCCGGAAGGGCGGGGTGCCGGTCGTTTGTGGGTTTACCCCATTTCGGCCCGTATTTGCTGAATGTTCCGCCGCCCTCACGGGCATACAACTGAATTCGCAATCCCGCGGATATCGGTGCTACTCATAGGTAATTAATCATGAGCATGACTGATCCCATCGCCGACATGCTGGTCCGCATCAAGAATGCGGCCGCTGTTCGCAAGCAGACGGTGAAGATGCCGTCGTCCAACATCAAGATCGCGATCGCCAAGGTCCTCAAGGACGAAGGCTACATTCTTGATTCGCGCGTGACCCCGGTCAGCGCCGGCAAGTCCGAACTCGAAATCTCGCTGAAGTACTACGAAGGCAAGCCGGTGATCGAGCGCCTTGAGCGCTTCTCCCGTTCGGGCCTGCGCCAGTACCGCGGCAAGTCCGAGCTGCCCAAGGTCCTGGGCGGCCTCGGCATCGCCATCATCTCCACCTCGAAGGGCATCATGACCGATGCGCAGGCGCGCCAGCAGGGCGTCGGCGGTGAAGTCCTGTGCTTCGTGGCTTAAGGGAGGAATAGACATGTCCCGAGTTGCCAAGAAGCCGGTTGCCCTCCCGAAGGGCGTCGAGCTGAACATCCAGGCTGAGTCGATCAGCGCCAAGGGCCCGAAGGGCACCCTGTCGGTCGCCAAGCCCGCCGCCATCGCAGTCAAGGTTGAAGACGGCCACGCCGTGTTCTCGACCGAAGACGCCGCGCTGATCCCGCTGACCGGTACCCTGCGCGCCATCCTCGCCAACCTGGTGAAGGGCGTGTCGGAAGGCTTCGAGCGCAAGCTCGAGCTGGTCGGCGTCGGTTACCGTGCCGCCATGCAGGGCAAGGACCTGAGCCTGTCGCTCGGTTTCTCCCACCCGGTCCTGTTCCAGGCCCCGGAAGGCATCACCATCGCCACCCCGACCCAGACCGAGATCCTGGTCCAGGGCGCGGACAAGCAGCGCGTCGGTGAAGTTGCGGCCAAGATCCGCGGCTTCCGTCCGCCGGAGCCGTACAAGGGCAAGGGCGTGAAGTACGCCGGCGAAGTCATCATCCGCAAGGAAGCCAAGAAGGCCTAATCGGTCCTTCAGCTTTCGGAGACATAGAAATGAACAAGAACATTGCTCGCCTGCGCCGCGCCAAGTCCACCCGTTCGCACATCCGCGAACTCGGCGTGCCGCGCCTGACGGTGCTGCGCACCGGTCAGCACCTGTACGCCCAGGTCTTCACCGCCGACGGTTCCAAGGTCCTGGCTTCGGCTTCGACCGTCCAGGCCGACGTCAAGGAAGGCCTGAAGAACGGCAAGAACTCCGACGCTGCCATCAAGGTTGGTCGCGCGATCGCCGAGAAGGCCAAGGCTGCGGGTATCGAGAAGGTCGCATTCGACCGCTCGGGCTACCGCTACCACGGTCGCATCAAGGCGCTGGCCGATGCCGCTCGCGAGGGCGGCCTGCAGTTCTAAGCTTGAATGGGTGGGGCCTCGGCCCCACCCAGAACTTTCCCCGCCGACACGGGTCTGTGTCGGGCGCGGCTTCGGGTTCCCGGGCTGGCGAAACACCCGCGGTAAATCACAACCATAAGCGGCCACGCCGCAAATCCTTTCAACTAACGAGTATTCGAAATGGCAGAAGAACAACGTGCACCGCGGGGTCGTGATCGCGACCGCAACCGCGAAGAGATCGACGATGGCATGATCGAGAAGCTGATCGCGGTCAACCGCGTCAGCAAGACCGTCAAGGGCGGTCGCCAGTTCACCTTCACCGCACTGACGGTGGTGGGCGACGGCAACGGCAAGGTCGGTTTCGGTTACGGCAAGGCACGCGAAGTGCCGGTCGCCATCCAGAAGTCGATGGAATATGCCCGCAAGAGCATGAACAACGTCGACCTGAACAACGGCACCCTGTGGCACTCGGTCAAGGCCGGCCACGGCGCAGCCCGCGTGTTCATGCAGCCGGCTTCCGAAGGTACCGGCGTGATCGCCGGCGGCGCGATGCGCGCTGTCCTGGAAGCGGTTGGCGTGAAGAACGTGCTGGCCAAGGCCGTCGGTTCGCGCAACCCCATCAACCTCGTTCGCGCCACGCTCAAGGGCCTGGGCGACATGCACTCGCCGGCGAAGATTGCCGCCAAGCGTGGCAAGAAGGTGGAGGAACTGAACCATGGCTAAGACTGAAGCCACCACCGGCGGCACCGTCAAGGTGCGCCTGGTCAAGGGTCTGCGTGGTACCCAGTCGCGTCACCGCCTGTCGGTGCGTGCGCTGGGCCTGAACAAGCTCAACGATGTGCGTGTACTGAAGGACAGCCCGCAGGTTCGCGGCCTGATCAATCAGCTCCACTACCTCGTCAAAGTCGAGGAGTAATCGACATGCGTCTCAACACTCTGCAACCCGCTGAAGGCGCCCGTCAGGAGCGCACCCGTGTCGGCCGTGGTATCGGTTCGGGCCTGGGCAAGACCTGCGGCCGCGGCCACAAGGGCTCGTTCGCCCGCTCCGGCAAGGGCAAGATCAAGGCTGGCTTCGAAGGCGGCCAGATGCCCATGCAGCGTCGCCTGCCCAAGATCGGCTTCCGTTCGAAGCTGCTCAAGGACACCGCTGAAGTGATGCTGTACCAGCTGGACAAGCTGGAAGCCGGCGAGATCGACTTCGCTGCGCTCAAGGCCGCCAAGCTGGTGCACAGCAACGCCAAGCAGGCCCGGATCGTCAAGAAGGGCGAGATCAGCAAGAAGTTCGTACTCAAGGGCGTGGCCGCTACGGCCGGCGCCAAGGCCGCTATCGAAGCGGCCGGCGGCAAGGTCGGGGAGTAAGGACTAGATGGCGCGCAGCGGTAGCAATGCAGTTGCCGGTATCGGTGGCGGGCTCGGGAAGTTCACCGAGCTCCGTCAGCGCCTGCTGTTCGTCGTCGGTGCCCTGATTGTCTACCGCATCGGTTGCTACATCCCGGTGCCGGGCGTCAATCCGGAGGCGATGCTCCAGTTGATGGAGACCCAGAAGGGCACGATCGTGGACATGTTCAACATGTTCTCCGGTGGTGCCCTGCATCGCTTCAGCCTGTTCGCACTCAATGTCATGCCGTACATCTCGGCATCGATCATCGTGCAGCTGCTGGTGCAGATCGTGCCGAGCCTGAAGGCCATCCAGAAGGAAGGCGAGTCGGGCCGTCGCAAGATCAACCAGTGGTCGCGCATGGGTGCGATCCCGCTGGCCGTGTTCCAGGCCTGGGGCATCGCCACGGCCCTCCAGGCCGGCGGCGCCAGCCAGGGCATCGCGGTGGTCTACAACCCGGGTCCGGGCTTCATCCTGACCGCGGTGATCGCGTTGACCGCGGGCACCATGTTCCTGATGTGGCTGGGCGAGCAGGTCACGGAGCGGGGTATCGGCAACGGCGTCTCGCTGATCATCTTCTCGGGCATCGTCGCGGGCCTGCCCGCCGCCGTCATCGGCATGTTCGAGCAGATCCGCAACGGCGACATGAGCGCCCTGGTCGCAATCGCGGTCGTCGCCATCGTGGTGGGCTTCACCTACTTCGTGGTGTTCGTCGAGCGGGGCCAGCGCCGGATCACGGTCAACTACGCCCGTCGTAGCGGCGGTCGCAGCGCCTACCAGAACCAGTCCTCGTTCCTGCCCCTGAAGCTGAACATGTCGGGCGTGATCCCGGCCATCTTCGCCTCGAGCATCGTGATGTTCCCGGCGACGGCGGCGAACTGGTTCAGCCAGGGCAACTCCGGTTCGACCCTGCACCGCGTCAGCCAGTGGCTGAACCCGGGCGAGCCGCTGCACATGATCCTGTATGCGGGTCTGATCGTCGGCTTTGCGTTCTTCTACACCGCACTGGTGTTCAACTCGCAGGAAACGGCCGATAATCTCAAGAAGTCGGGCGCGCTGATCCCGGGCATCCGTCCGGGCAAGTCGACCGCCGACTATATTGATGGTGTGCTGACCCGCCTGACGGCGGCCGGCGCGATCTACCTGGTCCTCGTGTGCCTCCTCCCGGAGGTCATGCGTACCGAACTGGGCACCTCGTTCTACTTCGGCGGCACCTCGCTGCTGATCGTGGTCGTGGTTGTCATGGATTTCATCGCCCAGATCCAGGCTCATCTGATGTCCCATCAGTACGAGAGCCTGCTGAAGAAGGCGAACTTGAAGGGCGGCTCGCGCGGCGGTCTCGCGCGCGGGTGAATCCGGACCGTTCCGCGCGCCAGAGTAGCGCGCGGGGCCGGGGCAGGGCAGTTCACCGCCTTGTCCCAGCCAGTCCAGATTCGTCGCCGGAGCATGGGCACACTCCCCATGCCGGGCTTTGCTGCGCCTTCGGGCGCGGTAGGGCTTCCTATTAACCCGAGACCTTAGTATACTTTCCAGTTCACTCCGCCGGGATTAATCCGTCCTGGCCGCCAATCAGTTGGAGATCGCGTTATGGCGCGTATTGCGGGCGTCAATCTGCCTGCCCAGAAGCATGTCTGGGTTGGGCTCCAGAGCATTTACGGCATTGGCCGTACCCGTTCCAAGAAGGTCTGTGTCTCGGCTGGCGTCACCGCCACCACCAAGATCCGTGACCTTTCCGAGCCGGAAGTCGAGCGCCTGCGCGCCGAAGTCGGCAAGTACGTTGTCGAGGGCGACCTGCGTCGCGAAATCGGCATCGCCATCAAGCGTCTGATGGACCTGGGCTGCTTCCGCGGCCTGCGTCACCGTCGCGGCCTGCCGCTTCGCGGCCAGCGCACCCGGACCAATGCACGTACCCGCAAGGGCCCGCGCAAGGCCATCAGGAAGTAAGGGACACAGACCATGGCTAAGCCGGCTGCTGCCAAAACCAAGAAGAAGATCAAGCGCGTCGTCACCGACGGCATCGCTCACGTCCACGCTTCTTTCAACAACACCATCATCACGATCACCGACCGCCAGGGCAACGCGCTCTCGTGGGCGACCTCGGGCGGCGCGGGTTTCCGCGGTTCCCGCAAGTCGACCCCGTTCGCCGCCCAGGTGGCTGCCGAAAAGGCAGGCCGTGCTGCGCTCGACTACGGCGTGAAGTCGCTGGAAGTGCGCATCAAGGGTCCGGGTCCGGGCCGTGAGTCCGCCGTTCGTTCGCTGAACAACGTCGGTTACAAGATCATGAACATCATCGACGTGACGCCTATCCCGCACAACGGGTGCCGTCCGCCGAAGAAGCGTCGCGTCTGAGGAGCTGAAGAAAAATGGCTCGTTATATTGGTCCCACCTGTAAGCTCGCTCGTCGCGAAGGCGCCGACCTCGGCTTGAAGTCGTCCGCTCGCGCACTTGATTCCAAGTGCAAGCTCGAGCAGAAGCCCGGCCAGCATGGCCCGACCGCCCGCAAGGGCAAGCTGTCCGATTACGCCACCCAGCTTCGCGAGAAGCAGAAGGTCAAGCGTATCTACGGTCTGCTGGAGCGTCAGTTCCGCAACTACTACAAGAAGGCCTCGACCAAGAAGGGCAACACGGGTGAAAACCTGCTGCAGCTCCTCGAGACCCGCCTTGACAACGTCGTCTACCGCATGGGTTTCGCGGTGACGCGTCCGGCCGCCCGCCAGCTGGTTTCGCACCGCGGCGTCACGGTCAACGGCAAGTCGGTCAACCTGCCTTCGTACCAGGTCAAGGCTGGCGACGCGATCGCGCTGGCCGAACGCGCCCAGAAGCAGCTCCGCGTGCAGGAATCCCTGACCGTGGCGCAGCAGATGGACCTCTCGCCGTCGTGGGTTGAAGTCGACAGCAAGAAGTTCGCTGGTGTGTTCAAGGCTGTTCCGGATCGTGCTGACCTGCCGCAAGACATCAATGAAGCGCTGATCGTCGAGCTGTACTCGAAGTAATCCAGGAGACGCCACAACATGACGGTTACCGCAAACCAGGTGCTGCGCCCGCGCGGCCCCCAGATCGAACGCCTTACGGGCAACCGTGCCAAGGTCGTGATCGAGCCGCTGGAGCGTGGCTATGGCCACACCCTCGGCAATGCGCTGCGCCGCGTGCTGCTGTCGTCGATCCCGGGCTTCGCAATCACGGAAGTCGAGATCGATGGCGTGCTGCACGAGTACACCACGGTCGAAGGCCTGCAGGAGGATGTCCTCGAGGTTCTGCTGAACCTCAAGGACGTCGCCATCCGCATGCACACCGGCGAGTCGGCGACCCTGTCGCTCGCCAAGCAGGGCCCCGGCATCGTCACCGCCGGTGACATCAAGACCGACCATAACGTCGAGATCCTCAACACCGAGCATGTGATCGCGCACCTGACCAAGGACACCGCGCTCAACATGCGTCTGAAGATCGAGCGTGGTTTCGGCTACCAGCCGGCCGCCGCTCGTCGTCGCCCGGACGAGGAAACCCGCGCCATTGGTCGCCTGATGCTGGACGCCAGCTTCTCGCCGGTCCGCCGCGTCGCGTATGCCGTTGAAGCGGCCCGCGTGGAGCAGCGCACCGACTTGGACAAGCTGGTTCTCGACATCGAGACCAACGGCACGATCGACGCAGAGGAAGCCGTCCGCACTGCGGCCGACATCCTCACCGACCAGCTGTCGGTGTTCGGCGACTTCACCCATCGCGATCGCGGTGCGGCGAAGCCGGCCACCAGCGGCATCGACCCGATCCTGCTGCGTCCGATCGACGACCTCGAGCTCACCGTGCGTTCGGCCAACTGCCTCAAGGCCGAGAGCATCTACTACGTCGGCGATCTGATCCAGAAGACCGAAGTGGAGCTGCTCAAGACGCCGAACCTCGGCAAGAAGTCGCTTACCGAGATCAAGGAAGTCCTCGCCCAGCGCGGTCTTTCGCTCGGCATGAAGCTGGAAAACTGGCCGCCCGCTGGCATCGCCCAGCACGGCATGATGGGCTGAGCGTAACGCTCGGTTCCAGAACAGGCCGCACCTCCCGGTGCGGCCTGTGTTCTTGCAAGTAGTAAGACACCGACGAGCCTGAAGGCTCGCGGCAAGCCGGCCACGGAGGGTCGGTTCGGGCCACCCGCAGTCCACTGTGTCAGCGCCTGGATGGCGACAGCGAAGTTCAACGACTCAACATTCATCAGGAATCACGACCATGCGCCACCAGAAAGCCGGCCGTAAGTTCAGCCGCACCAGTGCACACCGCGATGCCATGTTCACCAACATGGCGGCCTCGCTGATCAAGCACGGCCTCATCCGCACCACCCTGCCCAAGGCCAAGGAGCTGCGTCGCGTTGCCGAGCCGCTCATCACCCTGGCCAAGGTTGATGGCGTTGCCAACCGCCGCCTTGCCTTCTCGCGCCTGCGCGACAAGGAAGCCGTGGGCACGCTGTTCACCACCCTGGGCCCGCGTTACCAGTCCCGTCCGGGCGGCTACCTGCGCATCCTCAAGTGCGGTTTCCGCGCTGGCGACAATGCGCCGATGGCCTACGTCGAGCTGGTCGACCGTCCGGAAGCCGCTGCGGAGTAATTCCCGCGCGCAAAGTTTTGAGCAGAACCCCGGCCCGGTGCCGGGGTTTTTGCTTTTTGGCGCTGCGACCGACGGTGCATCGACTGCGGCGAACCGACTGGCTGCGCATGCACATCGCCGTTAAGCTTGGCGGCATGACCAATGCCATCCTGCGCGGCTCGTTCCGCATCCAGTTCCTGCTCGGATTCCTCGCCTGCGCCGGCCTGTTGGGCTTCGCGTTCTACCTCCAGCTCCATGACGGTCTCGAACCGTGCCCGCTGTGCATCTTCCAGCGCGTCGCGTTCTTCGTGATGGGCCTGGTGTTCCTGCTCGGTGCATTGCACGCGCCCAAGGGCGCGGGTGGTCGACGCGGTTACGGTGTCGCGGCCCTGCTGGCCGCACTCGGTGGCATCGCGGTCGCCGGCAATCACGTCCGCCTGCAGCATCTGCCGCCGGACCAGGTGCCGTCGTGCGGTCCGGGCCTGGACTACATGCTCGAAGCGATGCCGATCACCGGCGTGATCCGCAAGGTGATGACCGGTTCGGGCGAGTGCGCCAATGTCGACTGGTCGTTCCTCGGCCTGTCGATGCCGACCTGGAGCCTGGTGTGGTTCGTGCTGTTGGCGATCTGGGCCGGATACGCGGCCTTTCGTCGTCGCTGACGGCGTTATCCCAGGTATCCCGGGCCCATCGGGGCGTACTCCTCGGTTGCCGCTGTAACGGTTGCAGCACGAGGGGTGAGCGCCCATAGTGGTTCGCCGCATTGCAGCATTCCGTGTCATGCCCAGCCCAGATCGCAATCTCCGTGCCGTGAACCTGCCCGCTGACTGGGCCCCCCAGTCGTGGCGCAACCGAACCGCGATGCAGTTGCCGCAGTATCCGGATGCGGCCGCACTCGAGTCGGCGCTGGCCGAACTGCGCGACCTGCCGCCGCTGGTGACGTCGTGGGAGATCCTGTCGCTCAAGCAGCAGCTGGCCGAGGCACAGGAGGGCAAGCGTTTCCTGTTGCAGGGTGGCGATTGCGCCGAGAGCTTCTCGGCCTGCAACTCCGGAGTCATTTCCAACCGCCTCAAGGTGCTGCTGCAGATGAGCCTGGTGCTCGTCCATGGCATGCGCAAGCCGGTGGTGCGCGTGGGCCGTTTCGCCGGCCAGTACGCCAAGCCGCGTTCGACCGACACCGAGACGATCGGTGAGGTGACGTTGCCGAGCTACCGCGGCGACATGGTCAACGCGCCGGAGTTCACCGCCGCCGCGCGCGCGCCGGATCCGCGCCGGATGATCAAGGCGCATGCGCGTTCGGCGATGACGATGAACTTCGTCCGCGCGCTGATCGACGGCGGTTTCGCCGACCTGCACCACCCCGAATACTGGAACCTCAGCTGGGTCGGCCATTCCGAACTCGCCGAGGAATACCGGCGCATGGTTACCGCGATCGGCGATGCGGTCCGCTTCATGGAGACGCTGTCGGGCGCGGAGGTGCACAACCTCAATCGCGTCGACTTCTACACCTCGCACGAAGCGTTGCTGCTGCCGTACGAAGAGTCGCTGACGCGGCAGGTGCCCCGTCACTGGGGCTGGTTCAACCTCAGCACCCATTACCCGTGGATCGGCATGCGTACCGCTGCGGTCGATGGCGCCCATGCCGAGTACTTCCGCGGCATCCGCAACCCGATCGCGCTGAAGGTCGGCCCGTCGGTGACGCCGGACCAGCTGCTGCGCACGATCGACCTGCTCAACCCCGAGGACGAGCCGGGCCGCCTGACGTTCATCCATCGCATGGGTGCGAGCGGCATCGCCGAGAAGCTGCCGCCGCTGCTCGATGCGGTGCGCCGCGACGGGCGTCGCGTGCTGTGGGTATGCGACCCGATGCACGGCAACACCGAGAGCACCAGCAACGGCTACAAGACGCGTCGCTTCCGCAACATCCGCAGCGAGCTGGAGCAGTCGTTCGAGTTGCACGCCGCGGCCGGTACGCGCCTGGGTGGCGTGCACCTGGAACTCACCGGCGAGGATGTCACCGAGTGCCTGGGTGGCGCGCGCGAACTGACCGAGAGCGATCTGGAGCGGGCGTACATGTCGACGGTCGATCCGCGCCTGAATTACGAGCAGGCGCTGGAGATCGCGATGCTGATCGTGCGCAAGCAGGCGCAGATCGCGGCGCCGGCGTAAGGTTTCTCGCCGTCATCCCGGCGAAAGCCGGGATCCATGTCAAGGCAACGTCCCTGGGTTCCCGCAGGGATGACGCGCAAGCGCAAGGTGGGTCCCGGCTTTCGCCGGGACGACGAGCCGGGCCTCAGCCCTTGGTCTTTCCGAGCGCTACCGTCGCCAGGAACTGCGGCGCCTTGCGCACCTTGGTCTTCTGCTCGAACGCATACGCCAGTTCGATCAGGCGCGGTTCGCTCGAGGCCGGGCCCATGAAGATGATGCCGATCGGCAGGCCGAAGCTGTCGCCCATCGGCACGGTGATGCTGGGCGTTCCGGCCACCGCAGCGGCGCCGTAGCCTTCGCCGAGGAAGTGGTCGCCGTTGACCGGGTCGATCAGCCACGCCGGCGCGGTGGCAGGTGCGATAACGGCATCGAGGTTGTTCGCCGTCAGCGTCGCTTCCAGGCCTTCGGCGCGGGCGAGGCGGCGGGCCTTGCTGCGTGCCTCGATGTAGCCGATCTCGTCGAGCGCGCCCTTGGCCTGCGCGCGTTCGAACAGCTCCTGGCCGAAGTAGGGCATTTCCTTGCCGGCATTCTTGCGGTTGTAGTCGATCAGGCCGGCCAGCGACGTCACCTGCGCGCCGCTGCGCGACAGGTAACCGTCGACGCCGTGCTTGAATTCGTACAGCAGCACGTCCATTTCCGGCTCGTTCCAGCTGCCCGCGCCGGCGATCTCGACGTCGACGACTTCGGCGCCGGCCTTGCGCATGGTCTCGATGCTGCGCTCGAGCGCGGCGTCGGCATCGGGGTGGAAGCCCATCGACTTGCGCAGCACGCCGATCCGGGCGCCGCGCAGGCCGTCGGCGTTGAGCCGGGCGTGGTAGTCGAACATCGCCCGGCCGGTGCTTTCGGCGGTCGCCGGGTCGGCGTCGTCGCGACCGACGATCGCCGACAGCAGCACCGCCGCATCGGCGACGCTGCGCGCCATCGGGCCGGCGGTGTCCTGGCTGTGCGAGATCGGGATGATGCCGTTGCGGCTGACCAGGCCGACGGTCGGCTTGATGCCGACCAGGCCGGCGACCGAGGAAGGGCAGATGATGCTGCCGTCGGTCTCGGTGCCGATCGCGGCGGCAGCCAGGCTGGCGGCGATGGCGCTGCCGCTGCCGGAACTGGAGCCGCACGGCGAGCGGTCGAGCGCGTACGGGTTGCGGGTCTGGCCACCGCGCGCGCTCCAGCCGGAGCTCGAGCGCGAGGAGCGGAAGTTGGCCCATTCGCTGAGGTTGGTCTTGCCGAGGATCACCGCGCCGGCTTCGCGCAGGCGTGCGACCAGGAAAGCGTCGGTGCGCGGGTGGTGCGAGGCGAGGGCAAGCGAGCCGGCCGAGTTCACCATCGGCGTGGCGTCGATGTTGTCCTTGAGCAGGATCGGCACGCCGTGCAGCGGGCCGCGGACGCGACCGGCCTTGCGCTCGGCATCGCGCGCGTCGGCTTCCTTGAGTGCATTGGGATTGGTCTCGATCACCGCATTGAGTCGCGGGCCGGCATCGTCGATGGCGGCGATCTGGTCGAGGTAGGCCTGGGTCAGCGCATGGCTGCTCAGTTCGCCGCGCTCCATGCGTGCCTGCAGTTCGGCGATGCCGACCTCGGCGAACGCGAAGCGGGCAGGCGCGGGACCGGCATTCGCCGATGCCACCGCCACAGCCGGCTTGGACGCAGCCACACCCGCGTCAGGCGCGTCAGCGCGTTGGCAGGCAGGCAGCAAGGCGATCATCATCGCCACGGACAACGTCTTGGTTACAGGCAAAGAGCGCATTGCGATTCCCCGGTCGCGGATGGCCGTCGCCGAGCATACGCGAAACTGAACCGCCGTCAGGCCCTATTGGCGACGCTTGAGCAGGTCGCGTGCCAGCACTGCGACGACGATCAAGTTGACGGCGAGGACCGCCCACGAGGTCCAGCCGGGGTGGTGGTACACGGCGTAGAGGTCCAGGGGCAGGTAGATCGCGGCGCTGATGCAGCCCAGCCAGGAGGCCCAGGCCTTGGCCCGCCACAGTCCCGAGGCCTCGAGCATGCGCAGCAGGCCGTAGGCGAGGACCACCGCGGCGGCCAGGTGCACGCCGTCGGGGTTGATGACCTTGTTCAACCAGGCGAGGGCGCCTTCGTTGGGGTCGAGCTGGAATCGGGCGATCAGCTCATGCAGCCAGCGCAGCAGGGGCGCCGGCCCGAGAAGTTCGAGGCCGCTGGCTGCCAGCAATGCCAGCAGTCCCTTGGCGGCCTCGAAGATCGCGATGACATGGAGACCCGGATGCGCGTGCGGATCCGGGTTGTAGTGCTGGGCGTCGGTCATGTTGGCGAGTCGACGCCCTGGTGCGTGCCGTCAGGAGACTCAGGCCGCGCGCGAGGCGCGCTTGCGGTCCGACTCGGTCAGGAACTTCTTGCGCAGGCGGATTTCCTTCGGGGTGACTTCGACCAGCTCGTCGTCCTCGATGAAGTCCAGGGCCTGCTCCAGCGAGTACTTGATCGCCGGGGTCAGCTTGATCGCATCGTCCTTGCCCGAGGCGCGCATGTTGGTCAGCGGCTTGGGCTTGATGGCATTGACCGTAAGGTCGTTGTCCTTGGAGTGGATGCCGATCAGCTGGCCCTCGTACACCTGGTCGCCTTCGGCGGCGAACAGGCGGCCGCGCTCTTCCAGCGGTCCGAGCGAGTAGGCCGGGGTGGTGCCGGCGGCATTGGCGATCATCACGCCGTTCTGGCGCTTGGCGATCGCGCCGGTTTCCTTCGGACCGTAATGGTCGAACACGTGGAACAGCAGGCCCGAGCCCTGGGTCAGGGTGCGGAACTCGTTCTGGAAACCGATCAGGCCACGGGCCGGGATCATGTAATCAAGGCGCACGCGACCCTTGCCGTCGGACTCCATGTTCTTCAGCTGGCCCTTGCGGATGCCCAGCTTTTCCATGACGCCGCCCTGGTGCTGCTCTTCGATGTCGACCACCAGCTGCTCGACCGGCTCCATCATCTGGCCGTCGATTTCCTTGATGATCACTTCCGGACGCGACACGGCCAGCTCGAAGCCTTCGCGGCGCATGTTCTCGATCAGCACCGACAGGTGCAGCTCGCCACGGCCGGAGACCAGGAACTTGTCCGGGTCGGAACCTTCCTCGACCTTCAGCGCGACGTTGTGCAGCGTCTCGCGCTCCAGGCGCTCGCGCAGCTGGCGGCTGGTCAGGAACTTGCCACCGCTGAGTTCCTTGTTGCCGGCGAACGGCGAGTTGTTGACCTGGAAGGTCATCGAGATGGTCGGCTCGTCGACGGTCAGCGCCGGCAGCGCTTCCGGGAAGTCGAGGGCGCAGACGGTGTCGGAGATCGACAGGTCGGCGACGCCGGAGATGGCGACGATGTCACCGGCCTCGGCTTCCTCGGTCTCCAGGCGCTCCAGGCCCATGAAGCCCAGCACCTGCAGGACCTTGCCCTGGCGCTTCTTGCCTTCGCGGTCGATCACGCTGACCGGCATGTTGCGACGGACCTTGCCGCGCTGGATGCGGCCGATGCCGATCAGGCCGACGAAGTTGCTGTAGTCCAGCTGGCTGATGCGCATCTGGAACGGGCCGTCCATGTCGACCTGCGGCGGCGCGACGTGCTTCATGATCGCTTCGTAAAGCGGGGTCATGTCGCCATCGCGGGCGCTGTCGTCGAGGCTGGCGTAGCCGTGCAGCGCCGAGGCGTAGACGATCGGGAAGTCGAGCTGCTCGTTGGTGGCGCCGAGCTTGTCGAACAGGTCGAACACCTGGTCGATGACCCAGTCAGGACGGGCGCCCGGACGGTCGATCTTGTTGACGACCACGATCGGCTTGAAGCCCATCGCGAACGCCTTCTGGGTGACGAAGCGGGTCTGCGGCATCGGGCCGTCCATCGCGTCGACGAGGATCAGCACCGAGTCGACCATCGACAGCACGCGCTCGACCTCACCGCCGAAGTCGGCGTGGCCCGGGGTGTCGACGATGTTGATGCGGTTGCCCTGCCAGGTGATGGCGGTGTTCTTGGCAAGGATCGTGATGCCACGTTCCTTTTCCTGGTCATTGCTGTCCATCGCGCGCTCGGCCAGCACCGTGCGTTCGGACAGGGTGCCCGACTGCTTGAGCAGGCAGTCGACGAGAGTGGTCTTGCCATGGTCGACGTGGGCGACGATGGCGATATTGCGGAGGCGTTCGATGGACATGCGAAAAGGCCGGCAGACCGGCACTCGGGCGAGGAGGTAGCCGGGCATTATACCTGTCAATGATTACCTCTGCCTGTTCAGGTGGAGGCTCTGCAAGTACCCTTGTCTATTGGCCCGGACGCCGCCATCTGAACGGCAAGTCTGAACGCTTTTGCGACTTTCCCCCCGCTTTTGCCTAGCCCCACCCAACTGCCCCACGTCCCAGGAGACGGATTCATGAGCCTGATCGCCACCTTCGACACCGACCGCGGTCCGATCCGCATCGAACTCGCCGCCGACAAGGCGCCGCTGACGGTCGCCAACTTCGTCAACCTGGCCCAGCGCGGCTTCTATGACGGCCTGAGCTTCCACCGCGTCATCAACGATTTCATGGTCCAGGGCGGCTGCCCGCTGGGCACCGGCACCGGCGGCCCCGGCTACCGCTTCGAGGACGAGGCCCGCAATGGCCTGAGCCACGAGCGCGGCGTGCTGTCGATGGCCAATGCCGGCCCGGGCACCAATGGCAGCCAGTTCTTCATCACCCACGTCCCGTGCCCGTGGCTGGACGGCAAGCACACCGTCTTCGGCAAGGTGCTGGAAGGCCAGCAGATCGTCGACAGCGTCAAGCAGGGCGACACGATCAAGTCGGTCAAGATCGAGGGCGATACCGCTGCCGTGCTGGCCGCCAAGGCTGACCGCGTAGCGGAATGGAACAAGACGCTGGACCAGAACGCCCGCCCGTAAGGCGGCGTCTGCCGACTGCGTGAAGGCGCCCGCTCCGGCTTTGCCGGGGCGGGCGTTTGCCTTTTGGGGCCATCGCTCGTGGGCTGTGTCTGGGCTTCCCGGGCCGTCCGGCGGACGTTCTGACTCATCCCTGCAACGAGGCGGCGGGCGCCTCCGTGCTAACATTTCGCGGCTCGATGGCGGCTGGTTCTCGTGCCGCCCACAGCGACCCCACATCGACTCCCAGAGGTTCCCGCGATGCCCCAGCTTGCCCGGCGCATCGGTCGCGCCAAGCCCAGCGCGATCATGCAGGTTGCCGAGAAGGCCAAGCGGCTCAAAGCCGAAGGCCGCGACATCATCAGTTTCTCGATTGGTGTTCCCAACTTCCTCCCCGGTGACCATGTCTATGCCGCGGCGCGTGATGCGCTGAGCAAGGACAGCGGCCAGTACGGCAGCAATCGCGGCGCGGACGCGATGCTCGATGCTTTCATCGAGCACATGGCGAAGATCGGCCTGACCGGCTACGGCCGCGTCAACATCGCCACCGGCATCGGCGCCAAGCACGTCATCTACAACCTCGCCGAAGCGCTGCTCGACGAAGGCGACACGATCGTCTTCCCGACGCCGTACTGGACGAGCTATCTCGACATCGCCGACATCGTCAACGCGAAGATCGACCTGCTGCCGTGCCCGGCCTCGCAGGACTACAAGCTCACCCCGGCGCAGCTCGACGTCGCGCTGGCGAAGAAGCCCAAGGTCTTCCTGTTCAACAATCCCTCGAACCCGACCGGCATGGTCTATTCGAAGGAAGAGATCGACGCGCTGGCCGACGTCGTTGCCAAGTACCCGGACACCTGGGTCATTACCGACGACATCTACAACCGGATGGTGTTCGACGGCCTGGGCTACCACAACTTCGTGCACGCCCGTCCGGAACTGCGCGAGCGCGTGATCTTCATCGACTCGCTGTCCAAGACCTACGGCATGCCGGGTTGGCGCGTGGGCTTCATGGCCGGTCCGGAAGCGGTCGCGCAGTCGATCGTGACGATGAACTCCAACCACATCACCAACATCCCGGAGATCGTCAGCGCCGCTGCGGTCGCCGCGCTGTCGGGTCCGCAGGACGTGCCGACGGCCAAGTGCGCCGAGTTCGAGGCCAAGCGCGACCAGGTGATGGCGGTGATGGATTCGATCCCGGGTGTGATCTGCCCGCGTCCGCAGGGCGCGTTCTACGTGTTCCCGGACATCAGCGTCGCCTTCGGCAAGACCCACGGTCCGACCGGTACGAAGATCGGCAACGACGTCGACTTCTGCAATGCGCTGCTGGAAGCCAAGGGCGTGGCCTGCGTGCCGGGTTCGGCGTTCGGCGAGCCGCGCGCCCTGCGCATCAGCTACACCTGTCCGACGCCGCAGCTCGCTCCGGGCCTGCAGCGTTTCCAGGAATTCTTCGCAGAGCTTTCCTAAATTTCGTGATCCATTGCGGGGCGCCGGTCGCCCCGCTTTTCATTTCAGGAGTTACCCATGAAGACCCCCGTCCGCGTTGCCGTTACCGGTGCTGCCGGCCAGATCGGCTACTCGCTGCTGTTCCGCATCGCTTCCGGCGAAATGCTCGGCAAGGACCAGCCCGTCATCCTGCAGATGCTCGAGCTGCCGATGGAGAAGGCCCAGGCCGCGCTCAAGGGCGTGATGATGGAGCTGGAAGACTGCGCGTTCCCGCTGCTGGCCGGCATGGTCGGCACCGATGACGCCGAGGTCGCGTTCAAGGACGCCGACATCGCCCTGCTGGTCGGCGCGCGTCCGCGCGGCCCGGGCATGGAGCGCAAGGACCTGCTGCTGGAGAACGCCAAGATCTTCACCGCCCAGGGCGCCGCGCTGAACAAGGTCGCTTCGCGCAACGTCAAGGTGCTGGTCGTCGGCAACCCGGCCAACACCAATGCCTACATCGCCATGAAGTCGGCGCCGGACCTGCCGGCGAAGAACTTCACCGCGATGCTGCGCCTGGACCACAACCGCGCGCTGTCGCAGCTGGCTTCCAAGGCCGGCGTGGCCGTGGCCGACATCGAGAAGCTGGTCGTGTGGGGCAACCACAGCCCGACCATGTACCCGGACTACCGCTTCGCCACGGTCAACGGTGCCTCGCTGAAGGACAAGATCAACGACGCCGACTGGAACGCCAACACGTTCATCCCGCAGGTCGCCAAGCGCGGCGCGGCGATCATCGAGGCGCGTGGCCTGTCGTCGGCCGCTTCGGCTGCCAACGCCGCCATCGACCACATCCGTGACTGGGTGCTGGGCAGCAACGGCAAGTGGGTGACGATGGGCGTGCCGTCGGACGGCAGCTACGGCATTCCGGAAGGCGTGCTTTACGGCGTGCCGGTGACCACCGCCAACGGCGAGTACACCCGCGTCGAAGGCCTGCCAGTCGACGAGTTCAGCCGCGCGGCCATGGACAAGACGCTGGCCGAGCTGGAAGAAGAGCGCGCCGGCGTTGCCCACCTGCTGGGTTGATTGATTGCTGCCGGCTGCGTGCCGGTTGCGCTGAAAAGGCGGCCTTCGGGCCGCCTTTTTTTGGTTATCGACCAAGGTCGTAACGCTTCCTTCCGCCGCTGGTACTAGCCTCGACGGGATAGCCGTGGAGGTGCCGCGATGGGTTACGAGGAGTTCTACCGCCGCTCGATCGAACAGCCCGAGGAGTTCTGGGCCGAGCAGGCGAGGGCGATCCACTGGCACAAGCCGCCGCAGCAGGTGCTCGACTACTCCAACCCGCCGTTCCGCAAGTGGTTCGCCGGTGGCGAAACCAATCTTTGCTACAACGCGGTCGATCGCCACCTCGGCGAACGCGGCGAACAGCTGGCGCTGGTCGCGATCTCGTCTGAAACCAACCTCACCCGCGAAATCAGCTACCGCGAACTGCACGCCGAAGTGAACACCTTCGCCGCCGTGCTCAAGTCGCTGGGTGTCGGGCGTGGCGACCGCGTCGTGATCTACATGCCGAACATGGCCGAGGCGGTGTTCGCGATGCTCGCCTGCGCACGCATCGGTGCGGTGCATTCGGTCGTGTTCGGCGGGTTCGCCGCGCACAACCTGGCGCTGCGCATCGACGACGCCAAGCCGAAGCTGTTGATATGCGCCGACGCCGGCATGCGCGGCGGCAAGGTCATCGCCTACAAGCCGCTGGTCGATGCCGCCTGCGAGGAGGCGGCATCGCCGCCGCCGCACGTGCTGGTCGTCAGTCGCGGGCTCGATCCGGGATACAACATCGTGGAAGGTCGCGATGTCGATTACGCCGTGTTGCGCGCGAAGCATGAAGGCGCGCGGGTCGAGGTCGAGTGGCTTGAATCGAACGAGCCCAGTTACCTGCTCTACACCTCAGGCACCACCGGCAAGCCCAAGGGCGTGCAGCGCGATGTCGGTGGCTATGCGGTGGCGATGGCGCTGTCGATGTGGTCGATCTACGACGTGCGCGCCGGCCAGGTGATGTTCTCGACGTCCGATGTCGGCTGGGCGGTCGGGCATTCGTACAACGTCTACGGCCCGCTCATCGCCGGCGCGACATCGGTGCTGTACGAAGGCCTTCCGACCAACCCGGATCCGGGCATCTGGTGGCGCATCTGCGAGCAGTACGGCGTGCGCACGATGTTCTCCTCGCCGACCGGCATCCGCGTGCTGAAGAAGCAGGATCCATCGTGGCTGACGAAGCACGATCTGTCGAAACTGCACTGGTTGTTCCTCGCCGGTGAGCCGCTCGACGAGCCGACCGCGCACTGGATCACCGACGGCATCGGCAAGACCATCATCGACAACTACTGGCAGACCGAAACCGGTTGGCCGGTGCTGTCGCTGATGCCGGGCCTGGACCTGAAGCCGGTGAAGTTCGGCTCGCCCGGCCTGCCGACGCCGGGCTACAAGCTGCGCGTGATCGACGACAACAGCGGTGACGACGTGGCGCCGGGGCAGAAGGGCGTCCTGGTGATCGAACCGCCGCTGCCACCGGGGTGCCTGACCACGGTGTGGAACGACGATGCCAGGTTCCTGTCGAGCTACTTCAGTCATTTCAAGCAATTGGTATATAGCTCCCTCGACTGGGCGATCCGCGACGAGGACGGCTACACCTTCATCCTCGGCCGCACTGACGATGTCATCAACGTCGCCGGTCATCGCCTGGGTACGCGCGAGATCGAGGAGTCGTGCTCGACCCATCCCAGCGTCGCCGAGGCGGCGGTGATCGGCGTGCATGACGAGCTAAAGGGGCAGGTGCCGGTGGTGTTCGCCACGTTGAAGCAGGCCCTGGGCGGCGAGTCCGCGGCGGAGGCGGCGGCGAGCATGCAGCAGCGGGTGGTCGAGCAGCTGGGCGGGGTGGCCCGGCCGGCGCGGGTGTATGTCGTCAACGCCTTGCCCAAGACGCGATCGGGCAAGTTGCTGCGGCGCTCGCTCCAGGCGTTGGCCGAGCACCGCGACCCGGGCGACCTGTCGACCCTGGATGATCCGGGGGCGCTGGAAGAGGTGCGGCGGGCGCTGGAGCGGGGGGCGGACTCGGGCAACTGATCCGGGCAACTGAGTTATCAAATCGCGACATGCCGGTGAAGGTGTCCGACGCTCTCCCCCGAGGTGGCCTAAAATGCCCCTTCAACCAGGAGATGACATGACTTCGCAAGCCTCCGCCGGTGCTCGTTTCCGCGCCGCCGTTTCTGAAGAATCCCCGCTGCAGGTGATGGGTGCCATCACTGCCTACGCCGGCCTGATGGCCAAGCGCGTGGGTTACAAGGCGCTGTACCTGTCCGGTGGCGGCGTCGCCGCCAACTCGCTCGGCGTGCCGGACCTGGGCATCAGCACGATGGAAGACGTGCTCACCGACGCGCGCCGCATTGTCGACGCCACGCAGATGCCGTTGCTGGTCGACATCGACACCGGCTGGGGCGGCGCGTTCAACATCGGCCGCACCATCAAGTCCTTCATCAACGTCGGCGTCGCCGCCGTGCACATGGAAGACCAGGTCGGCCAGAAGCGTTGCGGCCATCGCCCGGGCAAGGAAGTGGTGCCGACTTCGGAAATGGTCGACCGCGTGAAGTCGGCCGTCGATGCGCGCACCGACAGCAGCTTCGTGATCATGGCCCGCACCGATGCGGCCGCGGTCGAAGGCATTGATTCGGCGATCGAGCGCGCCTGCGCCTACGTCGAAGCCGGCGCCGACATGATCTTCCCCGAGGCGATGAACACGCTCGAGGATTACCGCCGCTTCAAGGCCGCGGTGAAGGTGCCGATCCTGGCCAACCTGACCGAGTTCGGTTCCACTCCGTTCTTCACCACCGACGAGCTGCGCGAGGCCGGTGTCGACATCGCCCTGTACTGCTGCGGCGCCTATCGCGCCATGAACAAGGCGGCGTTGAACTTCTACGAGACGGTGCGCCGCGAAGGCACGCAGAAGAGCCTCGTGCCGACGTTGCAGACGCGCGCGGAGCTCTATGACTACCTGGGCTACCACGCGTACGAAGACAAGCTCGACGCGCTGTTCGCGCGCGAGAAGTAAGCAAAGGATGGAAGTGGTCGGCCGACGGAGCGTACAGGGCCTCGACGTTGAGTCCCCCTGTCCCTATCTCCGCCGGCGCGTCCGTCCGCCTTGCGACCGTAACGGGCGCGATACTGGCCCGCCACGGTCGCGTGCGACCTGCCCGTCGCAACTTGGCTTTACCCCCCTGCTGTAGCGCCACGATCCGCGGCTGCCAGCGCGTTTTTCGCAATGCTCCGCAACTTTTCCCGCGTTATCCCTGAGAACGACGGCCCCTGGCGGGACCGGACAAAAAATCCACCGCCAACGTGGCCGAATGAGGAGACAAGCAATGAGTGACTCGGCACAGATCCTGCCCAAGGCCAAGAAATCCGTCGCCCTGAGCGGCACCGCCGCGGGCAATACCGCCCTGTGCACCGTCGGCCGCAGCGGCAACGACCTGCATTACCGCGGCTACGACATCCACGACCTGGCGACCAAGTCGACCTTCGAGGAAGTCGCGCACCTGCTCGTGCACGGCGTATTGCCGACGGTGTCGCAGCTCAAGGCCTACAAGGCCAAGCTCAAGCGCCTGCGCGGCCTGCCGGCGATCGTCTCCGAAGCGCTCGAGCTGGTGCCGGCCAACGCGCATCCGATGGACGTGCTGCGCACCGGCTGCTCGGTGCTGGGCACCGTGCTTCCCGAGCGCGAAGGCCATCCGGCCGCAGAGGCGCGCGACATCGCCGACAAGCTGATCGCGAGCTTCGGTTCGATGCTGATCTACTGGTGGCACTTCACCCGCAACGGTCGTCGCATCGATGTGGAGACCGACGACGACAGCGTCGCCGCGCACTTCCTGCATCTGCTGCACGGCGAGCCGCCGAGCGCGCTGCATGCCGACTCGCTCGACAAGTCGCTGATCCTCTACGCCGAGCATGAGTTCAACGCATCGACGTTCACCGCGCGCGTGATCGCCGGCACCGGTTCGGACCTGCATTCGTGCCTCACCGGCGCGATCGGTGCGTTGCGCGGTCCCAAGCACGGCGGCGCCAACGAAGTGGCGATGGACATCATCAGCCGCTACGGCAGCGCCGACGAGGCCGAGGCCGATATCCGCGCGCGCATGGAGCGCAAGGAGATCGTTATCGGCTTCGGCCATCCGGTGTACACCATCGGCGATCCGCGCAATCCGATCATCAAGGAAATCTCGCGCAAGCTGTGTGCCGACGGCGGCAACCAGATGCTGTTCGACGTGTCCGAGCGCATCGAGAACCTGATGATGGACACCAAGAAGATGTTCCCGAACCTCGACTGGTACAGCGCATCGGCCTACCACATGATGGGAATCCCGACGCCGATGTTCACGCCGCTGTTCGTGATCGCGCGCACCACCGGCTGGAGCGCGCACGTGATCGAGCAGCGCGAGGACGGCAAGATCATCCGTCCGAGCGCGAACTACGTCGGTCCGGAAGATCGCGCCTACGTGGCGATCGACAAGCGCTGAGCAACACGCAAGACCCTCCCCCTGAGCGGGGGAGGGACAGGCCGCAGCGCGGCGAGGGCGACGGGCAGGGCAGCGAACTGCCCGCCCGGACCCCCGCCTTTCGTCTGATACCCCCCTTCAGGCCATCCTCCGGCGCGCCGCCCATGGCATAGTCGGCCACGCCTTTTCGTGGCCGATGGTTTTAGGGGAAGCCATGCGCGATGACGAAGTGCCGAACAAGACCGATGCCGGGCGCGATGAGATCCAGCAGCGCACGCGCAAACTGCCCAACGTATTGCGTTCGATCCTGCTGCTGGTCGATGGCCAGCGCAGCGCCGGGCAACTGCGCGAGGTGATCGCTGGTTTGCGTGGGCCGCCTGACGGGCTCGAGCAGCTGCGCGCGCTGGGGCTGGTCGACGTGCCGCAGACGATGGCGGCCGTTGCGGCTGCGTCGATTCCCGGGCGGGTGACGGGACAATTCTTCACTGCCGCGGTAACGACAGCCATGGGCCCCGGACCGGTGGCCGACGGCGGCAGCGGCGGCGGTTACGCCCCGCTGTACACGCAGATGTCCGAGACCGTGCGCGAGCACCTGGGCCTGCGCGGCTACTTCCTGCAGCTCAAGATCGAGCGCTGCACCGATGTGGATGAGTTGCTGGCGTTGTTGCCGGACTTGAGCTCGGCCCTGGCCAAGACCCACAGCGTCGGCTTTGCCGGCGAGATGGAGCGACGCCTGCGCTCGCTGGCGACCGCCTGAGGCATCGCGCGGATCGCAGCGAAGGACCTGCCTTGAGCGCAGGTCCCCGCTTCATGGGACTCAGGCGAGCCCTTCGTCCTTCAGTGCCTTCTGCACGCCGGGGTCGGCGTCCATGCGCTGGCGGAAAGCCGCCAGGTTGGCCAAGCCGCCCAGGTCGATTCCCAGGCCATCGGCCCAGCGCAGGGTGATGTAGAGGTAGGGGTCGGCGAAGCTGCGGAAGCCGGCCAGCCACTGCTTGCCGGCCAGCTGCTTGTCGGCGGACTCGAACAGGCTGCGCACGCGCTTGCGCGCGGTGGCCCTGACGGCGTCGTACTGGCCCTCGTCTTCGATGAAGGCGGCCGGTCCGAACAGCGGCTTGAACGCCGGGTGCAGGTCGGAGTTGACGAAGGCCAGCCAGCGGGCGGCTTCGCCGCGCTGGCGCGCGCTGCCGTCACCGGCGAGACCGGCCTCGGGATACGTGTCGGCGATGTAGCCCATGATCGCCGCGTTCTGGGTCAGCACGAAGTCGCCGTCGACCACCGCCGGCACGGCGCCGGTGGGATTGATGGCGAGGTAGGCGGGCGCCTTCATCGAGTCCTTGTCCAGGATCTCGTACTCGAACGGCTGGCCGGTCCACTCCAGGGCGATGTGGTCGGCGGTCGAACAGGCGCCGGGCTTGGTGTAGAGCTTCATTGCGAACTCCGCGGGGGCGTGGGGGCTGTTGAATCCACCACTATCGCCGACTCGTCCCGCGTGCTCAACGCCACGGCTGCAACACTCCGTGGAGCGGCTTGCAGCGCAAGCCGCTTCCTCAACCGTGCCTCAGGTCCGGCGCGGCTTCAACGACTGCACCTTGTAGAAGGTGTGGTCGCCGATCGTGGCCACCTGGTAGGCGGTGCGCCAGCTCGGGCTGGCGATCGCGTGGGCGGCGAAGTGGCTGGCGCCGGGCACGATCTCCTTGCGCTGGCCGGGCGGCAGGGCCCAGTTACGCTCGGCATCGAGAGCCACGGTGACGGCCTCGCCCCACGCCTCGGTGTTGGTCAGGCGCGTGCCTGGGGCCACCAGGGTCGGCGCGAACTGCTTGCGGGCCGTGACCACGTCACAGACCGTGTTGCCCCACAGGCCGCTGTCACGGCGGCGCAGGGCCACTTCAGCCACCGCCTTCTGGCCGCGCACGGACTGGTCGCGGGCTTCCAGGTAGACGGTGGTGCTCAGGCACAGCGAATCGGCGGTTTGTGGCGGAAGCACAGAGGCCAGCCACAGGATCCAAGCCAGTTTCATCTAATCGGACTCCTTGCTCCGTTGCGCCGTTCCGCAGCGCTGTCGCCGTCCCTGTTGGGAAACACGGCAACTGCGGCGCGAACCGGCATGGCGTACTGGGGAGGGCAGCGGGCTCTGCGGCACGCTTTTGCCCCTTCACCTAAACCGCGCAAAGGCGCGGGCGGTGTGGGTCGCCACCAAGGGGGTGGCTGAAAAGTTGGCGCAAGGTAGCGGCGGAAGTATAAATGCCAGCTGAATGGCTAATTCGTAACCATCGGATTGTCTTGGGTTTTTTATCTGAACAGGCGGCTGAAAGCCCCGTCCCGTGGGGCTCTCAGCGCTTGCGCAGCGACGCCTGTCACAGCGTCGCGGCGAGCCGCGAGGCCTGCGCGATGGCGCGTTTTGCGTCGAGTTCGGCGGCCACATCGGCCCCTCCGATCACATGAGTCACCTTGCCGGTGCCCCCCAATTGACCCTCCAGCGGCTTGAACGGCTCCTGACCCGCGCAGATCACCACGTGGTCGACCGGCAGGGTCTGCTCGCTGCCGTCGACCCGGATGTGCAGGCCCTCGTCGTCGACCCCGAGGTACTCCACCCCGCCCAGCATCCGGACCTTCCTGGCCTTGAGCGTGGCGCGGTGGATCCAGCCGGTGGTCTTGCCTAGGCGGGCGCCCGGGCGGCCGGGGCTGCGTTGCAGCAGCCAGACCTCGCGCGCGGGCGGCTCTGGTTGCGCCGGGGCCAGGCCGCCACGGGCGGCTGCGTCGTAGCCCAGGTTGACGCCCCACTCGGAGCGCCAGCGGGCCGCGTCGACGGCATCGGGGTCGGCCGGGCCGGGGTGGTGCACCAGGAACTCGGCAACGTCGAAGCCGATGCCGCCGGCGCCGATCAGGGCGACCTTGCGCCCCGGCACGACCCGGCCACTGATGACATCCAGGTAGCTGACCACCTTGGGGTGGTCGGCGCCGGCAAAGTCGACCTGGCGCGGGCGGATGCCGGTGGCCAGCACGACGTCGTCGAAGCCGGCGAGGGCGTCCGCATCGGCGCGGGTGTCCAGACGCAGCTCGACGCCGGTCTGCTCGATGCGGCGAGCGAAGTAGCGCAGGGTCTCGTGGAACTCTTCCTTGCCCGGGATGCGCTTGGCCAGGTTGAACTGGCCGCCGATCTCGCTGCCTGCTTCGAACAGGGTGACGCGATGGCCGCGCTCGGCGGCGACCGTAGCGCAGGCGAGACCGGCCGGGCCGGCGCCGACGACGGCGATGCGACGCGGCGACGTGGTCGGCGTGTAGTTGAGTTCGGTCTCGGCGCAGGCGCGCGGATTGACCAGGCAGCTGGCGGTCTTGTTCTCGAACACATGGTCCAGGCACGCCTGGTTGCAGGCGATGCAGGTGTTGATGTCGTTGGCGCGCTGCTCGCGCGCTTTGTTGACCCACTGCGGGTCTGCCAATAGCGGTCGCGCCATCGACACCATGTCGGCGTCGCCGCTGGCCAGTACGCGCTCGGCGACGTGCGGCATGTTGATGCGGTTGGTGGTGATCAGCGGCAGCGTCACGTGCGGCTTCAGTCGGCCGGTGATGCCGGTAAACGCGGCGCGCGGCACCGACGTGGCGATGGTGGGAATGCGTGCTTCGTGCCAGCCGATGCCGGTGTTGATCAACGTTGCGCCGGCAGCCTCGATCGCCTTCGCCTGCTGCACGACTTCATCCCATGCCAGGCCTTCGTCGACGAGGTCGAGCATCGACAGGCGATAGACGATGATGAAATCCGGACCGCATGCCTCGCGGATGCGACGCACGATCTCGACGGCGAAGCGCATGCGCTTGTTGGCGTCGCCGCCCCAGGCGTCGTTGCGCTTGTTGGTGCGCGGGGCGGTGAACTGGTTGAGCAGGTAGCCTTCCGAGCCCATCACTTCCACGCCGTCGTAGCCGCCTTCGCGGGCGAGCTGTGCGGTGCGGACGAAGGCGCGGATCTGGCGTTCGACGCCGCCGGCCGACAGGGCGCGCGGGGTGAACGGATTGATCGGGGCTTTCAGTTTGCTCGGTGCCACTTGCAGCGGGCTGTAGCCGTAGCGGCCGGCGTGCAGGATCTGCAGGCAGATGCGACCGCCGTGGCCGTGCACGGCGCTGGTGACCTGGCGGTGGCGGCGCACTTCCCACGGCCAGCGCAGGGTGCCGCCGAAGGGCTTGAGCCAGCCGGCCAGGTTGGGCGAGAAGCCGCCGGTGACGATCAGGCCGACGCCGCCGGCGGCGCGTTCGCCAAAGTAGGCTGCCAGCTTCGGGAAGTCGGCGGCCTTGTCCTCCAGCCCGGTGTGCATCGAGCCCATCAGCACGCGGTTGCGCAGGGTGCAGAAGCCCAGGTCGAGGGGCTCGAACAGGCGTGGGTAGAGCGGGTGCGGGGTGGCGGTGCTTTCGAAGCTCAGGGGGCTGGCGGCCGTCATGGCGAATACGCTGGCGTACGGAAGCGGCACCATGCCGGGAAAGCGGGCTGGCGGCAAGCGGTGCATCGGGCTTCCGTCTGCGGGGTGGCGCCGGGCTTGCGCTTTCGTCTGCGGGTCGGCGTCGTCCGCCGCGCCGGGGATTGCTCCGCCCCTTAGTCAGACATCCTGTCTGATGCGGGGCGCGGGACATCCATGTCCCGCTGCTGCGCAATCCCCGTCCCGGCGGACGACGCTTCGGCAATTCATTGCCCGGTCTTCGTCCTTTAGCCGTCATCCCCGCGCAGGCGGGGCCCAGTGTCGTTGCTTGTCACCAGCCCGACAGCACCAGCTTCCCGATCGTCGCACCCGATTCCAGGCGCCGATGCGCCTCGCGCAGATTGGCCGCGTTGATCGGGCTGAGCGCGTCGTGCTGCGTGCCGCGCAGTTCGCCACTGTCGATCAGCGCCGCGACACGGTCGAGGATGCGGCCCTGTTCGTCCATGTCGGCGGTGCGGAAGCGCGTGCGGGCGAACATCATTTCCCAGTGAATGCCGATGCACTTGGCCTTGTACGGGTCGCCGAGGCGAAGCGGCTCGGACGGCTCGACGATCAGGCCGACGTGTCCGAGAGGTGCGAGCAGTTCGCCCAGCACGTCCCAGTAGCGGGCTGTATCGGCGAGGTTGAGCGCGGCGTCGATCGTGGGGAAGCCCAGCGCGGCCAGCTGCGGCGGCAACGGCTGGCGGTGATCGATGACGTGGTGGGCGCCCATCGCCTTGCACCATTCGATGGTTTCACTGCGCGATGCGGTGGCGATCACGGTGAAGCCGGCGCGGCGGGCGAGCTGGATGGCGATCGATCCGACGCCGCCGGCGCCGGCGATGATCAGCAGCGATTTGCGGTTGCCGCCGCTTTCGCTGTCGAACGGCATGCGCTGGAACAACAACTCCCATGCAGTCAGCGCGGTCAGCGGCAGTGCCGCTGCCTGCGCGGAATCGAGCGACTTTGGCGCGTGGCCGACCACGCGCTCGTCCACCAGTTGCAGTTGCGCGTTGCTGCCGGCGCGCGTGATGTCGCCGGCGTAATAGACGCGATCGCCGGGACGGAAGCGGCTGACGTTCTCGCCGATGGCTTCGACCACGCCGGCAGCGTCGTAGCCGAGCACCTTGGGTTGTGCTTCCACTTGCGGCTTGGGCGAGCGCACCTTCGTGTCGACCGGGTTGACCGAGATGGCTTCGACGCGAACGAGCAGGTCGTGGCCGGTCGGCGCGGCAGGATCGGGAAGGTCGGCATCGACCAGCGATTGCGGATCGTCGATGGGCAGGTAATGCGTGAGGGCGATGGCTTTCATGGAGTCAGACCGGCGACGGATTGCGCTCGGCGAAACCGGCCTGGTGCCAGTACGGATACGCCGCCGTCGAAGCGCTCGCTTCGTCGAGCGAGGCGACCTGTTCGGGCGTCAGGCTCCAGCCGACCGCGCCGAGGTTCTGCCGCAGCTGCTCCTCGGTGCGTGCGCCGATCACCACGGTCGATACCGTCGGACGTTGCAGCAACCAGTTCAACGCGATCTGCGGCACGGTCTTGCCGGTCTCGGCGGCAATGGCGTCGAGTGCATCGACGACGCGGTACAGGCGCTCCTCGTCGACCGGCGGGCCGTAGTCGGCGGTGGCCGACAGGCGGGTCACGTCCGGTCGCGGCTGGCCGCGGCGGATCTTGCCGGTGAGGCGGCCCCAGCCGAGCGGGCTCCACACCACCGCGCCCACGCCCTGGTCGATGCCGAGCGGCATCAGTTCCCATTCGTAGTCGCGACCGATCAGCGAGTAGTACGTCTGGTTGGCGACATAGCGCGACCAGCCATGGCGGTCGGCGGTCGCCAGCGATTTCATCAGGTGCCAGCCGGAGAAGTTCGATACACCCAGGTAACGGATCTTGCCGGCGCGGACCATGTCGTCGAGCGTCGACAGCGTTTCCTCGATCGGCGTGCGTGCGTCGAAGCCGTGCAACTGGAACAGGTCGATGTAGTCGGTGCCCAGCCGCTTGAGCGCGGCATCGACGGTGTTGATCAGGTGGAATCGCGACGAGCCGACGTTGTTGGGGCCGTCGTCGAAGCGGAAGGTGGCCTTGGTCGAGATCAGCACCTTGTCGCGGCGGTTCTTGATCGCCGCGCCGAGGATGCTTTCGGCCAGGCCGCCGGAGTAGACGTCGGCGCTGTCGAACATGTTGAGGCCGGCGTCGAGGCAGATATCGACCAGGCGCGTGGCCTCGGCGATGTCGGTGTTGCCCCACGAGCCAAACAGTTCACCCTTGCCGCCGAAGGTGCCGGTGCCGAAGCTCAGCGCGGGCACGCGAAAGCCGGATTTGCCGAGAAAGCGATAGTCCATCGTTGCGGTTCCTGAAGTCAGTGTTCGTGGGAAACAAGTGCGGGTGCGGTAGTGGCCACTGCCGGTTCGTCGCCGAGCAGGGCACGCAGGTCGATCGAGTCGGCCATCACCTGGTATCCGGCATCGCCGGGATGGAGATGGTCGCCCGAGTCATAGGCGGGCAGGAAACGTGCCGGATGCGACGGGTCGCGGGTGACCGCGTCGAAGTCCAGCACCGCGTCGAACTCGCCGCTGTCGCGGATCCAGGTGTTGACGGCCTGGCGCACGCGTTCCTTGTCGGCGCCGTAGTAGCCGCGCATCGGAGTGTCCTGCAAGGCACCTTCAAACGGCGTCAGGGTCGCACCGACGATGCGCACGCCGCGTGTATGTGCGCGGGCGATCAGCTGGCGGTAGCCGGCGATCAGGTCTTCGGCGCGTGCGGCCGGATCGGTCGGCGCGAACGCGGTGCCGTTCCAGGCGATGTCGTTGATGCCGATGAAGACCACGGCTGTCGCCACGCCTGGCTGCGCCAGCACGTCGCGATCGAAACGGGCCAGCGCGTTGCTGCCCATCTTGTCCTGCAGCAGGCGCGCACCGGAGATGCCGGCATTGAGCACGGCGACGTCCTGGCCGGCCAGGCGACGGGCGAGGAAGTCGGGCCAGCGGCGGTTCTGGTCCACGGTAGACATGTTGCCGTCGGTGATCGAATCGCCCAGTGCGACCACGCTGCGTGTAGCCGCCGGGGCTTGCACCTGTACGGCCGACAGGAACACGCGCGTGCTCAGCGTGCTCTCGGCTTTGAACGCGGCTGCACCGGTCTGGTCGCCTGCGCCGACGTGGGTGGTCTGGCGCGCATCCCAGTGGAACGTCGCCGGTGGCGTCGGCTCGGGCAGGTACAGGCTCACCGAGACGTCAGCCAGCGCAGGCACGTCCAGTTCGACCGGGTCGCTGAGCATAGGAGCGCCCGGCGGAATGACCACCGACGACTTGCCACCGAACGTCAGTGCGCGATCGCTCGCCGCGACGATGCGATCATCGCGCTGGCTGCGTGCAATGCGCGCCGCGCCAATCCGCAATGGCTTGCTGCCGTACTCATTCGAAAGCAGCACGCGCACGCGCGGTCCGCCGATGCTCACGCGTGCGCTCTGTCGCACCGTCTGGTTCCACAGGTGATACGGAACATTGGTGGGCAGCACGAAATCGCCTGCCCACAACGGCTGCGGGCTCGCGGTCCAGGTGGTGGTCCACTGCGTTGCCTCTTCGCCCGCGCGTGCCGGCAACGGTGTGGCGGTAGCTGCGAGCAGCAGCGCGGCGAGCAGGGTGGGGGGAGACGATGTGGTTCATGGCACGCAATTCCTTCGCGAGTGGTTGAGTCAGGAGCGTTCGGGCACGCAATCTGCAGGCAATGCGGCGTCGCGATCACGCGCGCTTTCCAATCGCACGCTCCACAGTGCGACGGCCAGTCCCGCGACAGTCACCGCCGCTGCCGCCCACGTCACTGCCTCCAGGCCGGGGCCGCGTTCGATGACCACGCCGCCAAGCCACGCGCCCATGGCATTGCCAAGGTTGAAGGCGGCGATGTTGAAGCTCGATGCCAGGTTCTCGCCGGCACCGGAGGCATGGCGCAACACGCGCAGTTGCAGCGGCGAGACGGTGGCGAACGCAGCGATGCCCAGTGCGGTGACGAAAGCGACGATGGCGAACTGGTTGTGCAGGGCGAAGCTCATCAGGCCCAGCACGATGGCGAGCGCGGCGAGTGTGCCCAGCAACGCCGGCGTTGGCTTGCGATCGGCGAGATGGCCGCCGAGCAGGTTGCCCACCACCATGCCGGCACCGAACAGCAACAGGATCGGCGAGACGGCGCTTTCGGAGAATCCGGCCAGGCTGGTCAGCAGCGGCTGGATGTAGGTGATCACCACGAACACGCCGGCGAAGCCGAGCATCGTCATCAGCAATCCCAGCAGGACCTGCGGACGCACGATCGTGCGCAGTTCATCACGCACCGCGACCGGCGCCTGCGCCTCGCGGCTGCGCGGCACCAGCAGTGCGATCACCAGCAGCGAGACCACGCCGACCAGGCTCATGGCCCAGAAGGTCGAACGCCAACCCAGGTGCAACCCAAGCCAGGCACCGGCCGGCATGCCCAGCAGCGTCGCCAGGGTCAGGCCCGAGAACATGATGGAAATGGCCGAGGCCTTGCGGTCGGCCGGCACCAGGCCGGTCGCGACCACCGCACCGACACCGAAGAACGTGCCGTGGGTCAGCGAGGTCAGCACGCGCGCGGCCATCAGCGTGGTGTAGTCCGGCGCCAGCGCACAGGCGGCATTGCCGATCGTGTAGATCGCCATCAGCGCCAGCAGCACCGCCTTGCGCGGCATGCGCCGGGTCAGCAGGGTCAGCACCGGCGCACCGACGAACACGCCCAGCGCGTAGCCCGACACCAGCATGCCGGCGGCGGCGATGGAGACCTGCAGGTCGGCGGCGACCTGCAGCAGCAGGCCCATGATCACGAACTCGGCGCAGCCGATGCCGAACGAGCCGGCGGTCAGGGCGTACAGCGCCACCGGCATGCGGCCGGAGGCCGGGGCGGGAAGGGCTGGCTTGGAAAGGGCTGGCTTGGAGCGGGATGGGGCGGTGGCGAGGGCCATGCTGCGGCGTCCACTCGGGAAGAAGGGAGGTGCGCAGGCTAGGCCGTTGCATATTCCGCAAAAACCGCCAAGATGGCTAAGCAGTTTCAACCAAACGTTGAGAATCAGTGGATCGCATCGGCGATATCAGCCTGTTCCTGCGCGTGCTCGACCTGGGCTCGATCAGCGCCGCCGCCCGCAGCCTCGATCTGTCGGTCGCCGTCGCCAGCCAGCGCCTCAAGCGGCTGGAGCGGGACCTGGGGGTACGCCTGCTGCACCGGACCACGCGCCGGCTGCACGCGACCCCTGAGGGCGCTGCGCTGGCCGAGCAGGGGCGGGCGCTGGTGGAGGACCTTGAGGCGCTGACCAGCAGCCTGGGCCTGGGCGGCAGCGAGATCGCCGGGACCCTGCGGGTGACGACCTCGGCCTCGTTCGGACGTTTATATGTATCGCCGCTGGTGCCGGAGTTCCTCGAGCGCCATCCGCGCGTGCGGCTGAGCCTGAACCTGAACGACCAGATGGTCGACCTGGTCAGCTCCGGGTTCGACCTGGCGATCCGGATCGGTGAGCTGGCGGACTCCAACCTGGTTGCGCGCAGGCTCGCGCCGAACCGGCGGGTGCTGTGTGCATCGCCCGACTACCTGCGCCGGCGCGGCACGCCGCGCACGCCGCAGGACCTGGTCGAGCACGACTGCGTGATGCTGGTCGGCAGCCAGGGACGGCAGGACGTGTGGCGGATGAGCGACGGTGCCGGCGGCGAAGTCGCGGTGCGCGTGCATGGCCGCATCGAAAGCAATTACGGCGAAGTCGTGCGCGATGCCGCCGTCGCCGGACTCGGCATCGCCCTGCATTCGACCTGGCACGCGTCGGATGACCTGCGCAGCGGTCGCCTGCAGGTGTTGCTTGCCGACTATCCGCTGGCCGAGACCGGCATCTACGCGGTAATGCCGCAACGGCGCCTGGTGCCGCCGCGCGTGCGCGCGTTCGTCGACTTCATGGAAGAGCGGTTGGCGCAGGTGTTGCCGCAGGTCTGACGGTCAACCCAGGCCGCATGCATCGCATTCAATCGAATGCGAATGCATCCAGCGCCAGCGAGCCCAGCTGGTGCGATCGATGGATCGCGCGGACGCTGGGCGTGTCGCCCGCAGCGCCCAGTGCGACGAACAGCGGCATCAGGTGTTCGACCGTGGGATGCGCGTGCTGTGCGTGCGGCGCGCGCTGTTGCCAGTCCAGCAGGGCCGGCCAGTCGTGCGCGGCAAGCATCGTGTGCATCCAGTCGCCGAATTCCTGCGCCCACGGTGCCAGCGCCGCCTGCGGATGCTTCCAGTCGAGGTCGCCCAGGTTGTGGACGAAGCCGCCCGATCCGATCACCAGCACGCCTTCATCGCGCAGCGGTGCCAGCGCCTGGCCGAGTGCGAAATGCTGCGCAGCGTCGCCGTGCGGCATCACGGATACCGGCACCACCGGCACATCGGCATCGGGATACATCCGCAGCATCGGCACCCAGACGCCATGGTCGAGGCCGTGGTTCTCGCGCACGCGCGGATTGAGCCCGGCATCGGCAAGGCGTTGCGCGATCTGTTCGGCCAGGTCGGGCGCGCCAGGCGCCGGGTAGCGGATCTGGTAGAGCGGTTCGGGGAAACCGCCGAAGTCATGCACGGTGTGCGGCTGGATATGCCCGCCCACCATCGGCCGGTCGGTCATGAAATGCGCCGAGACGACCACGACCGCCCGTGGCCAAGGCAGCTGGCGGCCGAGGCCATCAAGGAAGCGGCCGGCAGGTGAATCCTCCACCGCCAGCATCGGCGAGCCATGAGAGAGGAACAGGGTCGGAAGGCGGGTAGGGGCGTCCATGCACCAAGGGTGGGCCTGTGGCGCGGCTTTTCCAAGCGCCATCCGCGTGCCGGTGCGTTCCGTAGCCAACCGCAATGCCCGATGTCGCAATTGTGCAGTGCTCACATCGAGGCCACTGCGCCCCGACGACAATGCGCGCGCACCGTCCACGGGATTGCTCATGAGCCACGCCGACCTGCGCTCCGCCGTCCGTCCACCGCCCGATGCGGCAATGGCGGACATCGCCGACTACGTCGTCGACTACCGGATCGATTCGAGCGAGGCCTACGAGACCGCCCGCTACATGCTGCTCGACTCGCTGGCCTGTGCGGCGCTGGCAATGGACCACCCCGAGTGCGTCAGGCACCTGGGACCGCTGGTGCCCGGTGCGGTGCTGCCCGGCGGCGCGCGCGTTCCGTTCACCACCTACGAACTCGACCCGGTGCAGGCCGCCTACAACATCGGCGTGCAGATCCGCTGGCTCGACTTCAACGACACCTGGCTGGCGGCGGAGTGGGGGCATCCGTCGGACAACCTGGGCACGATCCTGGCGGTGGCCGACTACCTGGGACGAAAGGATGGCGCCGCGGCGATGACCGTGCGCGACGTGCTCACCCATGCCATCAAGGCGCACGAGATCCAGGGCTGCTATGCATTGAAGAACTCCTTCAATCGCGTCGGCCTCGACCACGTTATCCTCGTGCGCCTGGCATCGACGGCCGTTGCCACCGCGATGCTCGGCGGCGGCAAGGAGCAGATCGTCAACGCCATATCGCACAGCTGGATCGACAACGGCGTGTTGCGCACCTATCGGCACGCGCCCAACACCGGGCCACGCAAGAGCTGGGCCGCGGGCGATGCATGCCGTCGCGCGGTCACGCATGCACTCAACGCGGTCAAGGGCGAGGTTGGATATCCCAGCGCCCTGAGCGCAACGACATGGGGATTCCAGGACGTCGCCTTCGAGGGCCAGCCATTCGAGTTCGAGCGGCCGTTCGGCAGCTACGTGATGGAGAACATCCTGTTCAAGATCAGCTACCCGGCCGAGTTCCATGCGCAGACCGCGGTGGAGTGCGCGATGCAACTGCATGCGCAGGTCGCACCGCGAATCGAACTGGACGGCGTGGAGGCGATCGAGTCGATCGTCATCCAGACCCAGCAGGCGGCGATGCGCATCATCGACAAGACCGGCCCGCTGGCGAACTACGCCGACCGCGATCATTGCCTGCAGTACATGGTCGCCGTGCCGCTGCTGTTCGGGCGCCTGCGTGCCGACGACTACGGCGACACGGTCGCGGCCGATCCGCGCATCGACGCTCTGCGTTCGCGCATGCGGGTGGAGGAAGACCCCCGTTTCACCCGTGATTATTTCGATCCCGACAAGCGGTATATCGGAAACTCCGTTCAGGTTTTCTTCAAGGACGGAACGCAGAGCGAAAAGGTTTCTGTCGATTATCCGGTCGGCCACCGGCGCCGCCGCGACGAAGGTATTCCGCTGCTGCTGGCCAAGTTTGAAGCGGCGGTTGCGGCAAAACTGCCGGAAAGGCAGGTGGCCACGCTGCTCGCGCTGGCAGCCGACCCCGGGCAATTGCTGGCCCAGCCGGTCACCCGGCTGATGGACGGCATGCGTTGCTGAATCCCGACCAATTGCCGGACGTTGGCCGGGGAACTTCCCGGTTTGTTAGATCACCGTTAACACCGCTTTCACATAGGCAAATTTAACCTCCGCCCCGATGGCGTCGTCTGGCGGCCGTCCTAAGTGGGAACCTCGCAGACGCTGTTTCCGTTTTTTGATCAAGGAGCTGGATATATGAATAAGAAACTCCTCTGCGCCGCCCTGCTGGGTGGTCTGAGTCTGGCCCAGGCTGCCAATGCGCAGGAATTCGATGATCGCTGGTATCTGACCGGCTCGGCCGGCATGAACATCCAGGACAACGATCGCGGTACGCGCAATGCGCCGTTTGGTGCGCTCGGCGTCGGCAAGTTCCTTAATCAGAACTGGTCGATCGACGGCGAGCTGAACTACCAGAACCCGAACATGGACGACAACCAGGATCTCAACTGGAGCCAGTACGGGATTTCGTTTGACGGTCGTTACCACTTCGTGGAAGAGGGCCGCAACTGGGCTCCTTACATCCTGATGGGCCTGGGCTACCAGCAGTCGGAGCAGGAGTACGACAACTTCCCCAATCCGAATTCGCCGGTGCAGCGTGACGAAGGTAACCTGGCCGCCAAGGTCGGTGTCGGCGTCCAGAGTGCCCTGTACGGCAAGCGCGCTGCGATCCGCACCGAGCTGGCCTACCGTGCCGACTTCGACGACAACGACTTCAGCACCAATGCAAGCAGTGCACCGCTCAACGACGAATCCTGGTACGGCGATCTGCTGGCTTCGGTCGGCGTCGTGATCCCGCTGGGTCCGCCGGTTGTTGCCGCTCCGCCGGCTCCGGCCGCGCCGAGCTGCGCCGACCTGGATGACGACGGTGACGGCGTCAACAACTGCGACGACAAGTGCCCGGGTTCGCAGGCCGGCCAGACCATCGGTCCGGACGGTTGCCCGGTGCCGGTGTCGATCGACCTGAAGGGCGTGAACTTCGACTTCGACAAGGCCACGCTGCGTCCGGATGCGGTTTCGATCCTGTCCGAGGCCACCGAGATCCTGAAGCGCTATCCGGAGCTGAAGGTCGAAGTCGCCGGTCACACCGACCAGTGCGGCAAGGATGCGTACAACCAGAAGCTGTCGGAGCGTCGCGCCACCACGGTGTACGACTACCTGACCAGCAATGGCGTGGACGCCGCTCGCCTCGTGGGCCCGATCGGTTACGGCGAGAGCCGTCCGCTCGAGGACATGGGCCAGGCCTTCCCGGGCTGCAAGAGCGAGAAGAACCGTCGTACCGAGCTGAACGTGCAGAACTAAAGCTCGCAACGCGGGACGCTCGGCAACGAGTTTCCCCCCGCAAAGCAATCTTCGAAGCCCGGCCTCTGGCCGGGCTTCGTCGTTATGGGACATTGCCTTATCAGATAAATTCGCAAAAAAACGTTAACCAGTATTAACAAATACAATCACGGTGTATGATCGCCGCCGTCAGTGACCCCCTTGGCCCCCGCCAAGGCCGATTCAGCTACCGCAACGCGCATGCCTGCAGTACGCCTGTATTTCCCCGTCCGTTTCTGACTGATCAAGGAGTGACACATGAAGACCCGTTTGTTGAGCACCGCCCTGCTGGCCGGCCTGGCTTTTTCCCAGGTCGCCAGCGCCCAGGAATTCGATGACCGCTGGTACCTGACCGGCACTGCCGGCATGAACATCCAGGACAACGACCGTGGCACCCGCAATGCGCCGTTCGGTGCGCTGGGCGTCGGCAAGTTCCTGAACCCGAACTGGTCGCTCGATGGCGAGCTCAACTACCAGAACCCGAACAACGACGCCAACCAGAACCTCAACTGGAGCCAGTACGGCATCTCGTTCGACCTGCGCCGCCACTTCCTGGCGGAAGGCCGCAACTGGGCGCCGTACCTGCTGATGGGCCTGGGTTACCAGCAGTCGGAAGAAGAGTTCGACTCGTTCCCGAACCCGAACTCGCCGAGCCAGCGTGACGAGGGCAACCTCGCCGCCAAGGTCGGCGTCGGCCTGCAGACCGCCCTGGGCGAGCGCGTGTCGCTGCGCACCGAGCTGGCCTACCGCGCCGATTTCGACGACGGCAGCGTTGCTGCTCCGAACGAAGACTGGTTCGGCGACATGCTGGCTTCGGTCGGCGTCGTGATCCCGCTGGGCGCCCTGCCGGTCGCTGCCGCGCCGGCTCCGGCCGCGCCGAGCTGCGCCGACCTGGACGACGACGGTGACGGCGTCAACAACTGCGACGACAAGTGCCCGGGTTCGCAGGCCGGCCAGACCATCGGTCCGGACGGTTGCCCGGTGCCGGTGTCGATCGACCTGAAGGGCGTGAACTTCGACTTCGACAAGGCCACGCTGCGTCCGGATGCGGTCTCGATCCTGTCCGAGGCCACCGAGATCCTGAAGCGCTATCCGGAGCTGAAGGTCGAAGTCGCCGGTCACACCGACCTGTGCGGCAAGGATGCGTACAACCAGAAGCTGTCGGAGCGTCGCGCCACCACGGTGTACGACTACCTGACCAGCAATGGCGTGGACGCCGCTCGCCTGGTGGGCCCGATCGGTTACGGCGAGAGCCGTCCGCTGGAGCCGACCGAGCAGACCATGCCGGCCTGCAAGAACGAGAAGAACCGTCGTACCGAGCTGAACGTGCAGAACTAAGCACGCGACGCGGGAGGCTCGGCAACGGGTTTTCCGCACAGCAATCTTCGAAGCCCGGCCTCGTGCCGGGCTTCGTCGTTTTGGAGGCGATCGCGCATCGGCGACACCACGACGACGTGATGCGCGCGTGATGCTGCTTTTCCGGCAGTTTTCGCGGTTGTCGCCAGTTGCCCCGGCGCCTACACTGCCGACGCAACCCCGCGACGTTCCGGTCGCGTGGGACGAATGGAAGGAGCCGTGCCATGCGCGCGATGATCGGTGTGTCGTTGTTGTTGCTCGCAGGAGTGGCGCAAGCGCAGTCCGCGCAATGCGGTTCGATGGCGGCACCGGCTGCGCTGCCGATCCGTCCGACCGTGGTCGCGCCGATCGCGCCGGAACTGGTCGTGCCCAGCCATCAGCTCGGTGCGCCGACCGGTGTGCTGTCGCAGGCGTTCGATGAAGCACTCGCCGTGGACCAGGTGCTGTTCCGCCTGCGCCTGGAAGGTTGCCAGGTGGCCAAGGCGCTGCCCACCGCCGCTCCGGCGAGCGCGATGCCGAGCGCGAATGATGCGGCCGCCTACAAGCCCAAGACGCAGTTCGACAACACCCCGTGGCGGTTCGACATGAACCAGAACGGCAAGAAGATGACGGCCGAAGAGTTCGATGCCTGGATGAAGGCCAAGGGCGTGCGCGTGGCCAAGGGCAAGGGCGGTGCCGTGGCACCGGCGGTAGCGGCTCCGGCACCGGTCACAGCGCCGGCTGCTCCGGTCAAGGACGAGAAGAAGTGAGTAACGCGGGGCGCATTCGCGCCCCGTTGCCTGCATCGCACCACGCGCGCTGCGCGGGTGCCTGCGCAACGTCGCCCTCGCAAGCGGGCGACATGAACCCAGCGGATCGATGATGGCGTCCACGCCTCGCCACGGCCTTGCGCGCGTGCTGTCAAAACAGGGTGTGTGTTCGCGCAGCGAAGCCGCGCGCTGGATCCAGTCCGGTCGCGTCGAAGTCGACGGTCGCGTGATCCGTGATCCGGAGTTCCCGATCGTGCAGGGGCGCCACCGTGTCGTCGTCGACGGCAGCGAGCTCGGCGAGGCGCGGCGCATCCACCTGATGCTCAACAAGCCGCGGGGCCTGGTCACCACGACCCAGGACGAGCGCGGGCGCGACACCGTCTACCGCTGCTTCGACGGTGCCGGCCTGCCGTGGCTGGCGCCGGTGGGCAGGCTCGACAAGGCCAGCGAGGGCCTGCTGCTCTTCAGCAACGACCCCGCCTGGGCGGCCCACATCACCGACCCGGATACCGGGCCGGACAAGACCTACCACGTGCAGATCGACACGCTGCCCGACGAGGCGCTGCTGGCGGCGCTCGTGGCCGGGGTGGACGAGGAAGGGGAGAGGCTGCGTGCGAGCCGGGTGAGCCTGCTGCGCAGCGGCGAGCGCAATGCCTGGCTGGAGATCGTCCTCGAGGAAGGTCGCAACCGGCAGATCCGCCGGTTGCTTGCCGCGTTCGGGATCGACGTGCTGCGCCTGGTCCGGGTCGGCATCGGCTCGCTGGCGCTGGGCGACCTGGGCAAGGGGCAATGGCGTGAACTGGGCGAGGCCGAAGTGGCCGCGCTGGCGTCCGCTCCCTGTTCATCTGATCGCTGAGATGCCGGCTTCAATGCTGCAGTGCCGGATTGTGGGCGGCATCACCCTTTTAACGTTTCCTTTGCGCGGTTTTGACGCCTACACTTCCGCCAACTTCGTCGTGGGGAGAGCGTGAGATGCGCAAGATGTCGATGGTGGTTTCGCTGCTGCTGGTGTCGGGTGTTGCCGCAGCACATACGGGTATGAATGATCGTGGCCCGGCCAGCGCCGCCCAGTCCGACGTCGCTCGTTCGGCCGTTCGCATGGATCAGGGCGTGATGGTTGCCGCCGGCAAGAAGACCAAGGCGGCCGAAGCCGCTCCGAAGGCCGAGGAAGCCAAGGCCGAAGTCGCAGCCGAATCCACGGCGCCGGGCGAGTACAAGCCCAAGACCCAGTTCGATAACACGCCGTACCGTTTCAACATGAACCAGAACGGCAAGAAGATGACGGCCGAAGAGTTCGATGCCTGGATGAAGTCGCGCGGCATCCGCGTCGCCAAGGGCGCGCCGGCTGCCGGTGCCCAGCCCGCCGCTGCACAGGGCGGTGCCCAGGTCGCGAACGAGGCCAAGGGCAAGTAAGCGCTCCACATCCTCGTCGGGATGAAAAAACAGAAGGCCGGTCAATGACCGGCCTTTTGTTTTTCTGTCGTCATCCCGGCGAACGCCGGGATCGATTCGCCCGTCGACGTCAGGCTTTCAGCACGCCCAGCTCGCGGCCAATCTTGACGAACGCCGCGATCGCCTGGTCGAGTTGCTCGCGCGTGTGCGCGGCCGAGATCTGCGTGCGGATGCGCGCCTGGCCCTGCGGCACGACCGGGAAGAAGAAGCCGATCGCATAGATGCCTTCCTCCAGCAGTCGCGACGCGAACTTCTGCGCCAGCGGTGCGTCATACAGCATCACCGGGCAGATCGGGTGCACGCCCGGCTTGATGTCGAAGCCGGCGGCAGACATCTGCTCGCGGAAGTAGGCGGTGTTGGTGGCCAGCTGCGCGCGCAGTTCGCCGGCCGAAGACAGCATCTCGAATGCCTTGATGCCGGCGGCGACGACGTGCGGCGGCAGCGAGTTGGAGAACAGGTACGGGCGCGAGCGCTGGCGCAGCATCTCGATCACTTCGCGGCGTGCGGTGGTGAAGCCGCCCAGCGCGCCGCCCATGGCCTTGCCCAGGGTGCCGGTGAAGATGTCGATCTTGTCCATCACGCCCTTCACTTCGGCCGAGCCGCGGCCGCTGGCGCCGAGGAAGCCGGTGGCGTGGCATTCGTCGATGTGCACCAGTGCGTTGTACTTCTTGGCCAGTGCGGTGATCTCGTCGAGCGGGGCGATGAAGCCGTCCATCGAGAACACGCCGTCGGTGGTGATCATCTTGGTCTTGCAGCCGGCGGCATCGGCGGCCTGCAACTGCTTCTCAAGGTCGGCCATGTCGCAGTTGGCGTAGCGGAAGCGCTTGGCCTTGCACAGGCGCACGCCGTCGATGATCGAGGCGTGGTTGAGGGCGTCGGAGATGATGGCGTCTTCTTCGCCGAGCAGCGGTTCGAACAGGCCGCCGTTGGCATCGAAGCAGGCGGCATAGAGGATCGTGTCCTCGGTCCCGAAGAAGTCGGCGATGGTCTGTTCCAGTTGCTTGTGCAGGTCCTGGGTGCCGCAGATGAAGCGCACCGAGGCCATGCCGAATCCGTGGGTGTCCAGCGCGGCCTTGGCGGCGGCGATCACGTCCGGGTGGTCGGCAAGGCCGAGGTAGTTGTTGGCGCAGAAGTTGAGCACGCTGCGGCCGTCTTCGAGGCTGATCTGCGCCGACTGCGGCGAGGTGATCACGCGCTCGGCCTTGAACAGGCCCTGGCTGCGGATGGTGTCGAGTTCTTCCGCATAGCGGGCGGTCAGGGCAGGGGAGTTCGTCATGGCGGGATTCCGTCGGAGGCAGGGCGCTGCGGCAAGCGGGCATTTTAGCCGGTGCTTCGGGTCTCGCAGGCTTTCGTGCGAAGAAGCATGGCGCTGGCTGCGGCAGGGCGCCGTCCGCCGGGCTGGGGATTGCTCCGCCCCTTAGTCGGACATCCTGTCCGATGCGGGGCGCGGGACATCCATGTCCCGCTGCGGAGCAATCCCCACCCCGTCGAACGACGCTTCGGCACTTCGTTGCCCGGTCTGCGGCTTTTGCCCCTCATCCCCGCGCAGGCGGGGACCAAGCGACGTTGCTCTGGTCAACTGGTTACCATCCGCCCCATGAGCCTGCGCATCACGCTGCCGCTGTGGCCACTGCCATTCCTGGCTGCACTGCTGCCGTTCGCGGTGAGTCACGTGGCGTGGTGGCTATCGGTGCGCGATGGGTTGATTCCCTCCTGCAATCCTTATTGGGATGGCTGCGTTTCGATAAGCCGCGCGGCGCGCTATGGGTTGGGCAACCACCTGTTCCGGATGGTGATGCTTCCAGCTGCGACGATCCAGGCGCTGTGCTGGCTGGCGGCGACCGTCTGGCTGCGGCGGCAGTGGCAGGTGCGCGTGCGGGTGCTGCCGTGGCTGGGACTGGCGGCAGGCGTGTTTCTCGGCCTGTACGCAACGTTTCTCGGCAGCGATGGCGCGATCTATCAGGTGCTGCGTCGCTACGGTGTCTATCTGTACTTCGGCTGCAGCTACATCGCGTTGATGCTGGTGCTGCATGCCTTGTCGCGACAGCTGCCGCGTCCGCGCGCGTACGCGCCGTTGCTGGCGGTCGCGATGGGTTTCCTGGCGCTGGGGGTGCTCGCGGTGGCGCTGGCGTATGCGCTGGCTGCAACGCCCTATGGCGATCGCTGGGAGAACGTGCTCGAGTGGCACGTCGGGTTGTGGCTGACCGCGATGTTCGCGGCGCTGACGTGGTGCTGGTGGCGCGATGGGCTGCGCGTGGCGCTGGTGGACTGACGGACGCCTGAGCGTCCGTCAGTCGAGTCAGATCAGTTCACGCCGATCAGTTCCAGCTAAGCACGACCTTGCCGGCCTTGCCCGATTCCATCAGTTCGAAGCCCTGCTGGAAATCGTCGATCGGCAGCTGGTGCGTGAGCACCTTGCCGAGCGGGAAACCGCCGAGCACGAGCTGCGTCATCTTGTACCAGGTCTCGTACATCTTGCGGCCGTACATGCCGTGGATGGTGAGGCCCTTGAAGATGATCTTGTCCCAGTCGGCGCCGGCGCCCTTGGGCATGATGCCCAGCATCGCGATCTTGCCGCCGTGGTACATGCAGTCGAGCATGTCGTTGAAGGCGCGCGCGTTGCCGCTCATCTCCAGGCCGACGTCGAAGCCTTCCATGTGCAGGTCGGCCATCACGTCCTTGAGCGAGGTGTTGGCGACGTTGACCACGCGCGTGGCGCCCATGTCGGCGGCCAGCTTGAGGCGGTAGTCGTTGACGTCGGTGACCACCACGTTGCGCGCGCCGATGTGCTTGCAGATGCCCGCGGCAATGATGCCGATCGGGCCGGCGCCGGTGATGAGCACGTCCTCGCCGACCACGTCGAACTCCAGCGCGCAATGCGCGGCGTTGCCGTAGGGGTCGAAGAACGCGGCCAGTTCGCTCGGGATCTGGTCCGGGATCGGCCACAGGTTGCTGGCCGGCATCACGATGTACTCGGCGAAGGCGCCGTTGCGGTTGACGCCGATGCCGACGGTGTTCGGGCACAGGTGCTGGCGGCCGGCGCGGCAGTTGCGGCAGTGGCCGCAGACGATGTGGCCTTCGGCCGACACGCGCTGGCCGATCTTGTAGCCGGTCACGCCCGGGCCGACTTCGGCGATGCGGCCGACGAACTCGTGGCCGATCACCAGGCCCGGCTTGATCGTGCGCTGGCTCCACTCGTCCCACAGGTAGATGTGCAGGTCGGTGCCGCAGATCGCGGTCTTCTCGAGCTTGATCAGGACTTCGTTCGGGCCGGGCGCGGGGATCGGCACCTCTTCCATCCAGATGCCCTTGCCAGCTTCGCGCTTGACCAGCGCTTTCATCGATTGCGTCATTGGGATCGTCCGCGGTTTGGCGGTAAAGAGACGGCAATTATACGCCGCCGACCCGGTCCGACCGGGGGGCGGGTTTGCCCGGGGCGGCAGGATTGGCCTATCGTCGCCGGCTTCCCGAGTCCTTGAATCCGATCCATGCCCCGATCCATGCCGACCATGCGCCACCGTTTGTCCGCCCTGTCCGTCTCGCTGTTGCTGGCTCTGGGAGCGGGCGCGGCCCACGCCGACGAGGGCATGTGGATGCCGTCGCAGCTGCCCGACATCGCCCGCCAGCTCAAGGCGGCCGGCTTCAAGGGCAAGCCCGGCGACTTGGCCGAGCTGGCGCGGCCGCCGATGAACGCGGTGGTCAAGGTCGGCGGCGCCAGCGGCGCGTTCGTGTCGAAGGATGGCCTGGTGCTGACCAACCACCACGTTGCCTTCGGCGTGGTCCAGTACAACTCCAAGCCGGGCCGTGACCTGATCAAGGACGGCTACATCGCCAGCGATCGCGCCGGCGAGCTTCCCGCCAATCCCGATTACCGCGTGCTGGTCACGACCGGCTTCGATCGCGTCACCGACAGCATCCTCGCCGCTGCGCGCGGCAAGCAGGGACGTGCGTACTACGACGCCGTCGACAGTGCCAGCAAGGCCGCGGTCGCCAAGTGCGAAAGCGAACCGGGTTACCGCTGCAGCATCGCCAACATGTACTACGGCACCGATTTCTATCTCGTGCGCCAGCTCGAGCTGCGCGACGTGCGCCTGGTCTATGCGCCGCCGAACGACATCGGCAACTACGGCGGCGAAGTCGACAACTTCGTCTGGCCGCGCCATGCCGGCGACTTCACCCTGCTGCGCGCCTACGTCGGCAAGGACGGCAAGCCGGCCGACTACTCCGCCGACAACGTTCCGTACGTGCCGCCGGCGCACCTGCAGGTGTCGACACGCAACGTCAAGGACGGCGACTTCGCCATGCTCGCCGGCTACCCGGGCGTCACGTTTCGTCATCGCATGGCGTCGGAGTTCGCCAACCAGATCCAGTGGCAGCTGCCGTCGCGCGTGGCGCTGTACCAGCGCATGATCGACGTGGTTGAGGCCGGTGGCAGCAAGGATGAAGCCGCACGCGTGAGCTACGCCTCGCAGGTGCGCGGCATGAAGAACACCCTCAAGCGCGCGCAGGGCGAACTCGATGGCCTGCGTCGCAGCGATGCGGCCAAGGTTCGTCGCGACGACGAGTCGGCCATGTACACCTGGCTCGACAAGCAGGCCGATGCCGCCGCCACGCGCGCCGACATCGACGCCGCCCAGGCAGTCATCGACCAGGGCGTGGCCACGCGCGAGCGCGACCAGCTGCTGGGCGCGATCCAGTCGCAGACGCAGTTGCTTCGCGCGGCTATCACGTTGCAGCGCTGGGCCGCCGAGCGTCCCAAGCCGGACGCGCAGCGCGAGACCGGCTACCAGCAGCGTGACGAAGTGCTGATCACCGGCCAGCTCAAGCAGGTGCAGCGGCGATATGCGCCGGCGATCGAAAAGGCGCTGCTGACCGAGTTGCTCACGCAGTACCAGGCGCTGCCGGTGACGCAGCGCGTGGCCGAGTTCGATGCGGTGTTCGGCACCAGGCCGGCGCAGCTGAAGACGCGGCTGGATGCGCTGTACGCAGGCACGAAGCTGGGTGACGAAGCCACGCGCCTGGGCGCGATGGAGTCCGACAGCGCCACGCTGGCCGAATCCGGCGACACGTTGCTCAAGGCCGCGGCGACGCTGCTTCCGGCGATCCAGCGCCTGGACGACGAGAGCAAGGCCAGTGCCGGCGAGTTGCTGCGCCTGCGTCCGGCCTACATGCGCGCGCTGATTGCCTTCCGCAAGTCGCAGGGTCGGGCGGTCTATCCGGATGCCAACTCGACGCTGCGCGTGAGCTATGGCCGCATCAGTGCGATGGACCCGCGCGATGGCGTGCATTACCTGCCGCTGACCACGGTCCAGGGCATCGTCGAGAAGCACACCGGCGAGGAGCCGTTCAATGCGCCGCAGCCGCTGCGTGATGCGATCGCCAAGGGCGATTTCGGCAGCACTGCCGAGCCCAGCCTGGGCACGCAGACGGTCGACCTGATGACGAATCTCGATACCACTGGCGGCAATTCCGGTTCGCCCGTGCTCGATGCGAAGGGCGACCTGATCGCCCTGAACTTCGACAGCAACTGGGAAGCGGTGAGTGCGAGCTGGATGTTCGATCCGCGCTACAAGCGCGCGATCCATGTCGACATGCGTTACCTGCGCTGGCTGCTGGCGAAGGTGTATCCGGCGCCGCATCTGCTCAAGGAAATGAACCTGCCGGCGGAATAAGGAAGTCTGGCGAACGGTGTCATGGGGCGGGCGTGCCGATATTGGCGCGCCGCCTTGCTCCAGCAAAGCTGAACGGCGGTCATGGTCCTTGCCATGGCCGCGCGGGCGCGCCAGAGGCTAGACTCGCCCGTCGATCTTCTTGCTTGGAGCGGATGCATGCGTCATGCGGTGTTGGCAGTTGCGGTACTGGGTGCGACGGCCGGAGTCGGCGTTGCCCGGGCAGGCGAGGGCATGTGGGTGCCGCAGCAGTTGCCGGAAATCGCCGGCCCGCTGAAGAAGGCCGGCCTCAAGCTCAATCCCAAGCAACTGGCCAACCTCACCGGCGACCCGATGGCCGCGGTGGTGTCGCTGGGCGGATGCACCGCCAGCTTTGTTTCGCCGAAGGGGCTGGTGGTGACCAATCATCACTGCGCGTATGGCGCGATCCAGCTCAACTCCACGCCTGAGAAAAATCTCATCAAGGACGGCTTCAATGCCGCCACGCCGGCCGAGGAAGTGTCCGCCGGTCCCAATGCGCGCATCTATGCCCTCGACACGATCCAGGACGTGACCCGCCAGGTCCAGGATGCGATCGCCGACGCACCCGATGCGCTGGGCCGCACGACCGCGCTGGAGACCATCGAGAAGCAGCTGGTGGCCTCGTGCGAGCGCGAGGCAGGATTCCGCTGCCGCCTGTACAGCTTTTCCGGTGGCAATGCATACCGCTTGTTCCGCAACCTCGAGATCCGCGACGTGCGCCTGGCCTATGCGCCTCCCGCCGGCGTCGGCAACTTCGGCGGCGAAGTAGACAACTGGACCTGGCCGCGCCACACCGGCGACTTCGCGTTCTATCGCGCCTACGTCGGCAAGGACGGCAAGCCGGCTGCGTACTCGCCCGACAATGTGCCCTACCAGCCCAAGGCCTGGCTGAAGTTCGCCGACAAGCCGCTGGTGGCCGGCGACTTCGTGATGGTGGCCGGTTACCCGGGCCGCACCGCGCGTTACGCGCTGGCCGAGGAGTTCGAGGAAACTGCGAACTGGACCTATCCGACGATCGGCGGCCACTACAAGGACCTGGTCGCACTGGTCCAGGCCGAAGGACGCAGGAACCCCGACGTCGCCGTGAAGTACGCCAACACCGTGAAGGGTTGGCAGAACACGATGAAGAACTACGAAGGCCAGCTCGCCGGCTTCAAGCGCATCGGCGCCGCCGCCACCAAGCAGGCCGAGGAAACCGCCGTGCTCGACTGGCTGCGCAAGCAAGGCGGTAAGGGCGAGCCGGCACTGGCCGCACACGCCAAGCTCATCGAGCTCGACGATGCCGCGCGCGTCAATCGCGAACGCGACCTGGTGTTCGGTCAGCTGCGCAGCACCGGCGTGCTCGGCGCGGCGACGCAGCTGTACCGGCTTTCGCTCGAGCGCGCCAAGCCCGATGCACAGCGCGAGCAGGGCTACCAGCAGCGCGACCTGGCCACGTTCGAAGGCGGCATGCGGCAGATGGAGCGTCGCTACGTGCCGGCCATGGATCGCCAGCTGCAGGTCTATTGGCTGCGCGAGTACACCAAGCTGCCGGCATCGCAGCGCATCGCGGCGATCGAGAAGTGGCTCGACGGCAGTGACGACAAGGCGATCATTCGCGCCGTCGACAAGCTCGCCAAGACCAACCTGGGCATCACCGAGCAGCGCTTGAAGCTGATGACGGCCAGCAGCGCCGAGCTGGAGAAGAGCAAGGACCCGGCAATGCAGTTCGCCGTGGCGATCATGCCGACCGTGCTGCAGCTGGAAAGCGAAGGCAAGGCCCGCGCCGGCGACGCATTGCTGGCGCGCCCGCTGTACTTGCAGGCGGTGGCGGACTACCGCAAGAGCAAGGGCCAGTTCGTCTACCCCGATGCCAACTCCTCGCTGCGCATCACCTTCGGCAACGTCACCGGCTACACCAAGCTCGATGGCAGCAAGCAGGTTCCGTTCACGCGCCTGGAAGAAGTCGCCGCCAAGGCCACCGGCCAGGATCCGTTCAACGCGCCGAAGGCCTTGCTCGATGCGGTCGCGGCGAAGAACTACGCAGGCCTGGCCGACAAGAAGCTCGGCACGGTGCCGGTGAACTTCCTGTCCGACCTCGACATCACCGGCGGCAATTCCGGTTCACCCGTGCTCGATGCACAGGGCAAGCTGGTCGGCCTGGCCTTCGATGGCAACTGGGAGTCGGTCAGCAGCAACTGGGTGTTCGATCCGGCGATGACGCGGATGATCTCGGTCGACCAGCGCTACATGCGCTGGATCATGCAGGAGGTCTATCCGGCGCCGCAGCTGTTGCAGGAGCTGGGTGTTGCGAAGAAGCAGTGAGGCAGCCGTGCCTCACTCCTGCCGCTGCAACTCGTAGTCGAACGAATAGAAGTGCGCGCCATCGCGGATGTCGATGGTCATGCGCCCGCTCAGGCCCTTCAGCTCGCCGGTGCCCGAGTCGGGCACCACGCTCACCGTCAGCGTCGGTGAGCCGCGGTCGAGCGTGCCGTTGTGCTGGGTGAGGAAGGCGCCGACGCGGCCCTCGAGCGCGCCGGAAATGCGCTCGACCGCGACGTAGGCCGCCGAGCCTTCGACTTCGGTGCCGACCGCGAGCATGTGCACCACCGCGGTGGCATCAAGCGCACCGTGGAAGCGCTTGTCGAAGCGGAAGTGGCCGGCGACGACGCCATCGCCGAGATCGCAACCGCCTTCCGGTGTGCGCTTGACCTCGAATTCGCCTTTCACCTGTTGTGCCATGGTCGAGCTCCCTGCGCGGTCTGTGCGGTGAATCCTCGCGCACGGCCACGGCGGTTGCCAGTGCAACGGTTGTGCCGCCGCCGGCATTTGCCTAGATTGCGGGGCTGTTGTCCCACAGACCAGAGCATGCGCATCCTCTTAGCCCGTCACGGCGAGACGCCGTGGAACGCCGAAGGCCGCTACCAGGGCCAGGAAGACATCCCGCTGTCGCCGGTCGGCATCGGCCAGGCGCGTGCGCTGGGCGAGCGCCTGCGCGAGCTGCCGATCACCCGCGCCGTGGCCTCGCCGCTGACGCGGGCGCGGCAGACCGCCGAGTTCGCCCTGGGCGAGCGCGATCTGCCGCTGACCCTGGATCCGGGGCTGATGGAAATCGCCCACGGCACTTGGGAAGGCCTGCTTGCCAGCGAGATCCGTGAGCGCGACGGCGAGCGTCTGCAGGCCTGGCGCGATGCGCCGCACGAGGTGCTGATGCCGCAGGGCGAGTCGCTGCAGCACGTGTTCGACCGCGCCTGGCCGGCCTTCGCCCGCGCTACCGAAGGCCTGGGCGATGGCGACACGCTGCTGGTGGTCGCCCACGATGCGGTCAACCGCGTGCTGCTGTGCCACGTGCTGGGTATCCCGCTGTCGAAGCTGTGGGGCTTCCGCCAGGCGCCCACCACGATCAACCTGCTGGAAGGCCCGGACGTCGACCGCCTCGAAGTGGTCCGCCTGAACGACTGCAGCCACCACACGCTGCTGTTCGGCGAAGCGGTGCACCGGGCCCTGTAGTTGTCGGGACATGCGATGCAGGGGCAGGCGATAATGCGGCGATGACCCGCACGCTTGCCGACTGGCTCGAGTACATCGAGCGCATCCACCCCAAAACCATCGACATGGGCCTGGAGCGCATCGGCGAAGTCGCCAGGCGCCTGCGCCTGAAGCGGCCGGCGAAGAAGGTCATCACCGTCGGCGGCACCAACGGCAAGGGCTCGACGGTGGCCTTCATCGAGGCGATCGCGCGCGCCGCGGGACGCAAAGTCGGTGCCTACACCTCGCCGCACCTGCTGGCCTACAACGAGCGCATCCGCATCGACGGTGCCGAAGTCGGCGACGCCGACCTGACCGCTGCCTTCGAAGCGATCGAGGCGGCCCGTGGCGAGGTCGAGCTGACCTACTTCGAGTACGGCACGCTGGCGGCACTGTGGCTGTTCGAACGCGCCGGGCTGGACCTGGCGATCCTCGAAGTCGGCCTGGGCGGTCGCCTGGATGCGACCAACCTGGTCGATGCCGATGTCGCCGTCGTCACCACCGTCGACCTCGATCACCAGGACTACCTCGGCGACGAACGCGAGGCAATCGGTGCCGAGAAAGTCGGGATCGCGCGGATGGGCAAGGCGCTGGTGCTGGGCGACGACGATCCGCCGTCGAGCGTGCTCGGCCATGCCTACCGCATCGGCGCGTCGACCTGGCGCATCAGCAACGATTTCTTCTTCGAGGTGTTGCCGGTCGAACTCGACGGCAACGGCGAGCCGCTGCCGCCGCGCTGGCGCTGGCGCGAGGTCGGCTATCGCCAGGAGCTGCCGATGCCGCGCCTGGCCGCGCCAGTGCAACTGCGCAATGCCGCCGTCGCCATCGCGGCCCTGCGCGCGCTGGGCAAACCCGTGCCGCGTGCGGCCATCGCCGAGGGCGTCGCCAATGCGCAGGTCAGTGGCCGCTTGCAGCGCTTCGATCGCAATGGCATCGAGGTCGTGGTGGATGTCGGCCACAACCCGCAGGCGGCGCGTGCGTTGTCGGCGTGGCTGGCGGCCAACCCGGTGTCCGGCACGGTGCATGCGGTCTATGCCGCGCTGTCGGACAAGGACGTGGCGGGCGTGGTCGAGGCGATCGCGCCGCAGGTCGCGCATTGGCACCTGGCGGGCCTTCCCGGGCCGCGCGGTGGCAGCGTCGAAGCGCTGGCAACGCGCCTGCAGGGCACGCCGGCAGCGACGGCGACACGCCATGAGCAGGTCGAGGACGCATTGCGGCAGGCGCATGCGCAGGCAGGCGCCGGCGATCGCGTGCTGGTGTTCGGTTCGTTCCACACCGCCGCCGCCGCGCTGGAGTGGCTGGGTCGCGACTGAACGGTGCAGAGCGATTCCTTTGCGCCCGATCGCGGTCGCGGCGGGCGGCGAGGGTATAATTCGCACGGCAATCCGCCTGCGGTGTGCGAGACCCGATGGAACCTGCCCTGAAACAGCGACTCATCGGCGCGACGGTACTGGTCGCGCTGGCGGTGATCTTCCTGCCAATGCTGATCAAGGGCCCGGCGCCCGAAAGCGGAGCCTCCGACGTTCCCCTCAAGCTTCCCGATGCGCCGCAGGGCGAGTTCGAGACGCGCGAGTTGCCACTGGTTACTCCCGGCCAGGCCCCGCAAGGCGGCGCGGTCGGAATGAACGCCGGCGATGCCGACAGGCTGCCGACGGTCGATACCACGCAGGGCGCGACTGCCGCGGCGTCGCCCGCTGACACCACACCCGCGCCTGCCGGTACCGCTGGCGGCGATTTCGCCGTGAGCTTCGGCAGCTACGCCTCCGCGGCCGATGCCGACCGGGTGGTGAAAGCGCTGGCCTCGGCGCAGTTGCCCGGCTTCCAGGAAGCAGCGCCGGGCAACGGTGGCCGCACCCTTTATCGCGTCCGCATCGGACCGTATGCGACCCAGGCCGAGGCCGAGGCCGCGCGCCTGCAATCGGCTCGCGTGCGCAGCGACGTCGGTGCCAAGGTCGTGACGCTGAATGCCGACGCGGATGCGGATGCCGCGCCGGCGGCGCAGACCGCGGCCGTGCAGCCCGCACCCGCGGTGTCGGCGCCGGTGCCGCTGGCCGATTCGACGCCGGCAACGCGCCCGGCGCCGCTGCCGGCGGAGCCGACCAAGCCGGCGGCCAAGCCGGTCGAGGCCCCCGCCAAGCCCGTGAGCAAGCCGGCGCCGACCACGGTCGCCAGCGCCGCTCCGGCGGCAGCGCCGGCCAGGCCGGCAGCCGCCGATACCGGGTTCGCCGTCCAGTTGGGCGCCTTCGGCAGCGCCGAGGAAGCCGGCAAGCTGCGTGACCGCGCCCGCGCGGCCGGCTTCAGCGCATTCGTCGAGCAGGTCCGGACTGACAAGGGCGTGCTCAACCGGGTCCGGGTCGGGCCGGTGGCCAGCCGAGCCGATGCCGACCAGCTCAAGGGCCAGGTCGCGGCGAAGCTCGGCGTCGGCGGCATTGTCCGACCGCACCCCTGACCCCATCTAGGCCGGGCAGACCATGAGCGATTGGCGCACCCCATGAGCATGTTCGACTGGGTGCTGCTGGCGGTGGTGGCGGCATCGGCGCTGTTCGGGCTGATGCGCGGCTTCGTCGGCGTGCTCGCCTCGCTGGCGGCGTGGGTGCTGGCGGGTTGGGCGGCGTTCCGGTTCGGTGCCCAGGTGGCGCTGGTCCTGGCCGGCGATGGCGACGCCGGTCCCGGCGAGCTGCTCGCCGGTTATGCATTGAGTTTCATTGGCGTGTTGATCGTGGTCGGCCTGGTGGGCTGGCTGGTACGCAAGCTGGTGCAGTCGGTCGGCCTGTCCGGACTCGACCGGTTGCTGGGCCTGGCACTGGGCCTGGCGCGTGGCGCGTTCGTCGCCTGCGCGCTGGTGCTGCTGCTGGGCCTGACGGCGATGCCGCGCGAGCCGCAGTGGCAGCGCTCGCAGGTGGTGCCGGTGTTCGTTCCGGGGGCGCAGTGGCTGCGCACCTGGCTGCCCGACTGGGTGGCCGCGCAAGTGGACCTGGACGGTCGTGAAGAAGCACTCCCGGCGCCGCAATCGCCGGAGCACGAAACCGGCCAGGCCCTGCCTGCGCCGGTCAGCGAGGCCTGACGGGCCGCGCCAGCACCAACCCTCTTTACTCAGCAGGACTCATCACCATGTGCGGCATTCTCGGTATCGTCGGCCATAACGACGTCGCGGCTCAGCTCTACGACGGCCTGACGGTGCTGCAGCATCGCGGCGAGGACGCCGCCGGCATCGCCACCGCCAACGGCAGCAAGCTGCGTGTGCACAAGGGCAATGGCCTGGTCAGCGAAGTCTTCGACGCCAAGGCGATGGCACTGCTGGAAGGACGCGTCGGCATCGGCCATTGCCGCTACCCGACCGCGGGCAGCGAGGGTTCGGACGAGGCGCAGCCCTTCTACGTCAACTCGCCCTTCGGCATCGCCCTGGCCCACAACGGCAACCTGATCAACACCGACGCGCTGCGTCGCGAGGTGTTCGAGCAGGACCGTCGCAACGTCAACACCGAGTCGGATTCGGAAGTGCTGCTGAACGTGTTCGCGCATGAACTCGACACGCAGAAGGCGCTCAATCCCGAAGCCACGTTCCGCGCCATCGAAGGCGTGCACAAGCGCTGCGTCGGCGGTTTCGCGGTGGTCGCCACCGTGCTCGGCCTGGGCCTGGTCGCATTCCGCGACCCCAACGGCATCCGTCCGCTGGTGCTGGGCAAGCGCCAGGGCAATGGCCAGGACGAATACGCGGTTGCGTCCGAATCGGTCGCGCTCGACCTGCTCGGTTTCGAGCGACTGCGCGACGTCCGTCCGGGCGAAGCAATCGTGATCACGCCGCGTGGCGAACTGTTCACGCGCCAGTGCGCCGAACCGCGCATGCACACGCCGTGCATCTTCGAGTACGTCTACTTCGCCCGTCCCGACTCGATGATGGACGAGGTCTCGGTGCACAAGGCGCGCATGCGCATGGGCCAGAAGCTCGGCGAGAAGATCCTGCGCCTGCGCCCGGACCATGACATCGACACCGTGATCCCGATCCCGGACACCTCGCGCGACGCCGCGCTGGAAATCTCCAACGTGCTGGGCGTGAAGTACCGCGAGGGTTTCATCAAGAACCGCTACGTCGGCCGCACCTTCATCATGCCGGGGCAGGGCGAGCGCGCGAAGTCGGTGCGCCGCAAGCTCAACCCGATCCCGCTGGAGTTCCGCAACCGCGTCGTGCTGCTGGTCGACGATTCGATCGTGCGCGGCACCACCTCCAAGCAGATCGTGCAGATGGCGCGTGACGCCGGTGCGCGCAAGGTCTACCTGGCTTCGGCCGCGCCGCCGGTGCGCTACCCCAATGTCTATGGCATCGACATGCCGTCGGCCGAGGAACTGGTCGCGCACGACCGCACCGACGATGAAGTGCAGAAGCTCCTCGGCTGCGACTGGCTGATCTACCAGGACCTGTCGGACCTGGAAGAGGCGGTCTCCGGTCCCAAGCACAACATCGAGTATTTCGATTCGTCGTGCTTCAACGGCGAATATGTCACCGGCATCGAACCGGGCTACTTCGAACGCATCAAGCAGCTGCGTTCCGACGAAGCCAAGAAGACGCGGAGGGCCTGAGCCATGCACGAGCTTCGCCGAATGATGATCCCCGACGACGAGAACGGCCAGGTGCTGCGGCAGATGCTCGACGACGGCGACGACCTGGACGTGCCGCGCGGCATCGAGTTCTTCCATGTCTTCGCCGAGCAGGAGGACGCCGACGCTTTCGTCGAAGCCGCCGCCGCATTGCCCGACGTGATGGTCGAGGATGCCGAAGTGGATGAGGAAGGCGTCTGGCAGGTGTGCGTGATTCGCGTGATGGCGCCGTCGCACGCGGCCATCACCGCGCTGGAGCTGCAGCTGGGCGAACTGGCCGAGTCGCACCGCGGCTATGCCGACGGCTGGGGCTGCCCGCCGGCGGACGAGACCTCGCACTGAGTTCCGATGGAAGGCTCGCTGTTTTCCGCTGCGCGGGCCTGCCTCGATGCGTCCACGCCCGACGACAAGCTGGCGCTGACATTCGCCGCGGCCGAAGCCTTCGCCCGCGGCGATCTTGCCGTCGACGAGAGCGCACCGGCGCCTGAAGCCATCAGGATGCCTGGACGCCCCGAGCGTCCGCTGCTGGTGCATCCGCGCGACCTGCCCCGGCGCGGTTTCGGCACAAGCGACGGCCGCGCGGCGTTCGTACACGCCATCGCCCATATCGAGTTCAACGCGATCGACCTGGCCTGGGACGCGGCGTACCGGTTTCGTGGCATGCCCGCCGATTTCTACGCCGACTGGGTAAGCGTGGCCGCCGACGAGGCGCGCCACTTCGCGATGCTGCGCGCGCGCCTGCAGGAGTTCGGTCGCGACTACGGCGACTTCGATGCCCACAACGGCCTGTGGGAAATGGCCGAGAAGACCGCGCACGATGGCCTGGCGCGGATGGCGCTGGTGCCGCGAGTGCTGGAGGCGCGCGGCCTGGATGTTACGCCGGCGATGATCGTCAAGCTGCGCTCGCTGGGCGACGACGCCACCGCCGACATCCTCGAAGTGATCCTGCGCGAGGAAGTCGCGCACGTCGCCGCCGGTTCGCGCTGGTTCCGCTGGTATTGCGAACGCGCCGGCGTGGAGCCTGCGCCGCGCTTTAGAGAGCTGCTCGCCGAGTACGCGCGGGCGGTGCTGTACGGTCCGTTCAATCACTCCGCGCGTAGTGCGGCGGGGTTTGATGACGAGGAACTGGCGGCGCTGGAGAAGCTGGCGGGGTAGGGCAACGTCCAAGGATCCCCGTCTTCGCGGGGATGACGATGCGGTTATCCAATCGCCTGCAAGTCGTAACCATCCGGATTCACCCGCAGCACCGAGCCCTGGTCGTACCAGTCGCCGAGCACGATGCGCAGGCAGGCCTGTCCATCGACATCCAGCTCATGCATCGCCGGGCGATGGGTGTGGCCGTGGATCATCGTGTCGATGCCGTAGCGGCTGAATGTGCCGGCCACTGTCGCCGGCGCGACATCGGTGATGGTTTCCATCGTGCCCTGGGTCTTGAGCCCGCTCTGGTGCGCCTTGCTGGCCGCACGCGCCTGCTGGGCAAAAGCGATGCGGGCGGCCAGCGGTTGCGACAGGAACTGCGCCTGCCATTGCGGATGACGCGTCTGCGCGCGGAACTGCTGGTAGGCGACATCGTCGGTGCACAGCAGGTCGCCGTGCTGCACCAGCGTCGGGCGGCCGTACAGCATCACCACCGACGGGTCCGGCAGGATCCTCGCGCCGGCGCGGCGGGCGAAGTCCTCGCCGAGCAGGAAATCGCGATTGCCGCGGATGAAATACACCGGAACGCCGGACTGGCTCAGTGCGTGCAGCTCGCTGGCGACGAAGGCGCCGGTCTCGGACGGATCGTCGTCGCCGACCCAGGCTTCGAACAGGTCGCCGAGGATGTACAGCGCATCGGCGCCACGGGCTTCGTTGCGGACGAACTGGCCAAACAGCTGGGTGATCTGCGGACGCTCGGCGTCGAGGTGGAGGTCGGAAATGAACAAGGTGGTCATGGTGTGATTCTAGGGCACGGTGTTGCGGCTGCGGCCTGCGGATCCTTCGACTCCGCGCCTGCGGCGCAACGCTCAGGACGAACGGTTGCGGGGGCGGCTTGGGCATCAGGCCCGGGGAAACCAATGGGCAGGCCCCCACTCCGGTAAAATCCCCGTTTTCCGCCGTCCGAGCCCCCCGCATGAGCTGCCGTACCCGTTTCGCCCCCAGTCCCACCGGCTACCTGCACATCGGCGGCGCGCGCACCGCGCTGTATTGCTGGCTGGAAGCGCGACGTCGCGGCGGGCAGTTCATCCTGCGCGTGGAGGACACCGACCGCGAGCGCAGCACCCAGGAGGCGATCGACGCGATCCTGGAGGCAATGGACTGGCTGGGCCTGGGTTACGACGAGGGCCCGATCTACCAGACCCAGCGTCTGGATCGCTACCGCGAGGTCGCCGAGCAGATGGTCGCGGACGGTACCGCCTACTACGCGTACGAGACCAAGGCCGAGCTCGAGGCCATGCGCGAGGCCGCGATCATCGCCGGCGACAAGCCGCGCTACAACGGTGCCTACCGCGAGCGCAAGGAAGGCTATCGCGAGGATCCAAACCGCGTCATCCGCTTCAAGAACCCGTACGACGGCGTCGTCGCGTGGGACGACAAGGTCAAGGGTCGCATCGAGTTCGCCAACGGTGAGCTCGACGACCTGGTGATCTTCCGTTCCGACGGCTATCCCACCTACAACTTCGCCGTGGTGGTCGATGATCTCGACATGGGCATTACCGATGTCGTGCGCGGCGACGACCACGTCAACAACACGCCGCGACAGATCAACATCTACCGCGCGCTCGACGCCGAAGTGCCGCATTTCGCCCACCTGCCGATGATCCTCGACCCGGACGGCGCCAAGCTGTCCAAGCGCACCGGCGCGGCCGACGTCATGCAGTACCGCGACATGGGCTACCTGCCGCACGCGCTGCTCAACTACCTGGTGCGGCTGGGCTGGTCGCACGGCGACCAGGAAGTGTTCTCGATCGAGCAGATGATCGAGCTGTTCGACCTCAAGGACGTGAACTCCAAGGCCTCGCGCCTGGACCCGGCCAAGCTTGGCTGGCTCAACCAGCAGTACCTGAAGTCCGACGATCCGGCAGACGTCGGCGAGCACCTGCTGTGGCACCTGCGCGAGCACGGCTACAACCTCGACAAGGGCCCGGCGGCGAAGGACGTCGTCATCGCCCTGCGCGACCGCGTGCAGACACTCAAGGAAATGGCCGAACGCGCGGCGGTGTGGTTCCAGCCGCTGACGCACTACGACGATGCCGCGGTTGCCAAGCACCTGGGCGCCGCCGCGCGTGCGCCTCTGGCCGACGCGCGCGAGCGCCTGGCAGCCCTGACGCAGTGGAGCGCGGAGAGCGTGTCGGCGGCCTTGCACGAGACCGCAGAAGCACTCGCGATCGGCATGGGCAAGGTCGCCCAGCCGTTGCGCGTGGCCATCACCGGCACGCAGGTCAGCCCGGACATCTCCCAGACCGTCTACCTGGCGGGGCAGGGCGAGGCCGTGGCGCGCATTGATGCGGCCCTTGCAAAAGTGCCGGCCGGGGCATAAATCAAGGCCATAGCCGACCCCATCCCGATGAGCCAACACGACCACGCCTGCACCGACCCCAAGCACCACGTCCACGACGGCGACGCCTTCGTGCAGGAGGTGGAGCGGTCGTGCGAGCAGCGTGGCCTGCGGCTCACGCCGATCCGCGCGCATGCATTGCGCCTGATCGCCGATGCCGGCCGGCCGGTCAAGGCTTATGAACTGCTGGACCAGATGAAGGCCACGCACGACGCCGCCGCGCCGCCGACTGTGTACCGCGCGCTCGACTTCCTGCTCGAGCACGGGTTCATCCACAAGCTGGCTTCGATCAACTCCTACGTTGGCTGCCACCACCCCGGCGCGGCACAGCACGCCGTGCCGTTCCTGATCTGCGACCGCTGCCAGTCGGCGACCGAGCTCGAAGACGAACGCATCGTCGAGCTGCTCGATTCGCGTGCACGCGCGCTGGGATTCACCGCGCAGGCGCAGACGCTGGAAGTGCACGGGGTCTGCGCGGATTGTGCGGGCAAGGAAGCGGCCTGAGCCCGCGGCTACTCGTACACCGACGTCCGCAGGGTCAACTGCGCTTGCGCCACGCCGAACTCATGCATGTATTGGGCGTAGTAGTCGAGCAACTCCAACTCCAGTTTCAGCGGTAGCGGGCGGTCGCGCATGGAGTACCGTGGCTCGTCGCCTTCGGCCTTGCGGGTTGTGGAGCGGGTGGGGTCCATCGTCGGCTGGACGATCGCTCCCTTGATGTAGATCGTGCCGTCGGAGGCGATCGCATCGACGGGCGCGACAATCGAGACCAGGCTGGACAACGCCATGACGCTTGCTGCAGGAACGTTCATTACGACCTCCGGAGGATGAAGTCGGACACTGTCCGTGGCGACGTCCGGATCGCCAAGTGGCAACCGTCGCGTGCAATGCGCGACGCCGCGGTGCGGATTTGCGGCCGTTGGGTGCCGCATGCGAATTCTCCGCAGGCAATGTGCAGCTTCTGTTTGTGCGCTTCGGGGATCACATTGCCGTCAAGCCCGACTGCAAAGATCGACCCGCCTCCGGTAATGGCAATTGCAGCTACTGAGAATCACGCTGCCGCTGCCTGCAAAGCGGGCCGGCTCTCGCGAATTGGAAGGTTGGCGATCGCCGCGGCGGCGGCCAGCGCCATGTCGGCGTACCACATCCAGCTGTAATCGCCGAAGCGTTCCATCACCAGCCCACCGACCCAGGCGCCGAAGAAGCCGCCGAGCTGGTGCGACAGCAGGGTCAGGCCGAACAGCGTGCCCAGGTAACGCGGACCGAACAGCTTGCCGACCAGGCCGGCGGTGGGTGGCACGGTGGCCAGCCAGGTCAGGCCGAGTCCTGCCGAGAACACGAAGAAGGTCAGCGGCGTCGGCGGCGAGACGAGGTAGATCGCGATCATCACCGCGCGGCTGGCGTACATCAGCGCGAGCAGGTGCTTCATCCGGTAACGCTGGCCGAGCCAGCCGGCGCCGAGACTGCCGGCGACATTGAACAGACCGATCAGTGCCAGCGATATCGCCGACACGCTTGCCGGCAAACCGCACAGTGCGATCTCACCCGGCAGGTGCGTGACCAGGAAGGCGATGTGCACGCCGCAGGTGAAGAAGCCCAGATGCAGCAGCCAGTAGCTGCGATCGCGCAGGGCGATGTGCAGTTGCTGGCGCAGGCTGATGCCGGCGTCTGCCTGCGATTGCGACGCCGCTTCATCTCCACCGCGGCGACGCAATGGCCAGGCCAGTGGCAGCGTCGCCAGTGCCGACAGCGCCAGGGTCCACATCGCCGCCGCCCAGCCGGCCGCGCTGATCACCGCCTGCACCAGGGGCGCGAACAGGAACTGGCCGAACGAGCCACCGGCATTGATGACGCCTGCCGCCATCGAGCGCTTCTCGGCGGGCATGTGCCGCGCGGTCGCGCCGATCAGGATCGAGAAACTGCCCGCGCCTGCGCCCGCGGCCGACAACACGCCAACGCTCAACAGCAGGCCCCAGGAGGAGTCCAGCATCGGTGCCAGCGCCATGCCGACGGCCAGCAGCAGGCCGCCGAAGACGAGCACGCGCCCCGGGCCTTTCTGGTCGGCGATCGCGCCGAACACCGGTTGCACCGCGCCCCAGACGAACTGGCCGACGGCGAGGGCGAAAGAGATCTGCGCCACACCCAGTCCGGTGCTGCGTCCGATCGGTGCGACAAACAGACCCAGCGACTGGCGCACGCCCATGGTGATCATCAGCATGGCGGTTGCCGCCAGCACCAGTGGCCAGTAGCGGGTCATCGCATGGGGCAGGGGTTGGGCGGATGCGGTGCTCATGCGCGTGCTCCGCTATCGAGCGAGTGCGCGGCCTGGTCGAGCCGTTCGTGCAGGGCCTGGATGTTGGCCTGGCCCAGAGGCTGGACTCGATCGCATCCTGGGCCTGGCGCCAGATCGGCTGGGCGCGGGCGACCAGCCGCTTGCCGTTGGCGGTGACCTTGACCATGCGCTGGCGAGCATCCTCACCACTGGCCAGCTCGACCCAGCCGGCGGCGATGAGCGGCTTCACGTCGCGGCTGAGCGTGGTGCGGTCCATGCCCAGTTCACGGGCCAGTTCGCCCAGGGCCCGCGGTTGCACGCTGGCACGGCGCAGGATCGAGTACTGGTTGATGTTGATGCCGACCTGGGCCAGCTCGCGGTCGTAGCGCTGGCTGACCAGCCGCGCCAGCTTGCGCAGGCGGAAGCAGGTGCACTGGCTGTGAGTAGTGGTTTGCATATACGTGCATATACACCTATTTCGGCGGAAGGGAAAGATTCAAGGCTGCGGCGGGCCACTGCGGCGGGTCCTGGCGGGGTGGAGACGGGCTTGTCGCGAAAACAGAAACGCCGGCGTTGAGCCGGCGTTTCTGCTTGGACCCGGGTGTGGCGCGGGTCAGAAGAACGCGCGCACGCCGAAGGCGAATCCGCGGCCGGGCAGGGGGGCGACATCCTTGAGGAAGGACGTGTGCACGCGGGCTTCCTCGTCGAGCAGGTTGCTGCCGTCGACGAACAGTTCCCATGCGTTGCCGGCGGCGGTGTCGGCGTGCCAGGCCACGTGCGCGTCGACGAGCGTGTAGCCCGGCGTTGCGGTCTCGAACTCGGCCACGTCGTCCTGCTTGGCATAGCGCACCGCGCCGAGCGAGGCGCGCCACTGGCCACGCTCCCAGCGCACTTCGCCACCGACACGGCCGGGCGCGATGCGCGGGAGATTGCCGCCACGGGCGAGGTCGATGGTGTAGTCGTCGCTGTGATCGCCGTGCGGCACGGAGAAGCTCAACTCGCGCGTTCCGCTGCCGCTGAGTTCGCCGCGCACCATGTCGCCGAAGACGCGCAGTTCCCAGTCGGCGCCCATGCTGTCGGCGAAGTTCCAGCTGGCCTCGGCTTCGGCACCGTTGAAGCGCGCGTTGTCCTGCGTCCACACGCGCACCGGACCATCGGCATCCTCGATGCCGGTGTCGGCGAGGTAGATGAAGTCGTCATAACGCACGTGGTAAAGCGAGGCGCCCAGCTTGAACGGGCCGCTGTGCCAGTGCAGTCCGATTTCGGCGCGGTTGGCGGTCTCGGCGTCGAGTTCGGGCGAACCCAGCTCGATGCTCGAGGTGGCGACGTGCAGGCCGTTGGAATACAGCTCCTCGGCGGTCGGCGAGCGCTGTGCGCGGTCGAGTCCGAACGACATGTGCCAGGACTGGTTGATGTCCCACTTCAACGCCGCCGACAGGCTGCTGGTATTGAAGTCGCGATCCGGACCGATCGCGGTGGCCTGGTCGACGTCGATGCTGTTGCGGTCCAGGCGTGCGCCGAGCTCGGCCTTGAACGCACCGAACGTGCGATCGCCGAGCCAGAACAGGCCGGCGTCGTGCGACTTCGACGGCGGCACGAACGCCTCGGCGCCGATCGCTTCGAAGTCGCGCTGGCCCCATTGCACGCCGACGGCGCCATCCCAGCCGAGCAGCGGTTCGTGGACGAGTTCGACGCGGCCTTCGGTGCTGGTGTTCTCGAACACCGTTCCCGTTTCCTCGCCTTCGAATTCGGTATGCGTGTACTCGGTGCGCGCGACCTTCGCGCGCAGCGACTTGAACGGGCCGAGGTTGTCGAGACCGCCGCGCATTTCATAGCGGTGCTGGTCCATGGAAATGGTGACCGGGCCTTCCTCTTCCTCGACGGGTGCGCCGGGAGTTTCGTCGGCATGTTCGTGCGCTGCGCCCGGGATGCCGTAGCGCGTGTTGAACAGACTGGCGCCGACGCCGAGGAAGCCGCGGCTGCCGACCCAGGTCACACCAAGCGCGCCGCTGTCGGTGCGCACCGCGCTATTGGGCAGCGTGCCCTTCTCGGCCGGGTCGGGCGTTTCGCCTTCCTCGGCCATGCGCTGGGCGCTTTCCGGATAGCCGGGGATGTCGTAGTCGCCGGTCTCGCGGTGCAGGCCATCGACGTGGAAGACGAAGCCGCCGCCGGAGGAGGTGCCGTCGAGGCGGAACATGCCGGTGGTCTCGTCGTTGACCGAATTGCCACGCAGTTCGGCGCGGCCTTGCAGCGGTTCGTCCGTCACGCCTTCGGGGATGCGTCCGTCGACGACATTGACCGCGCCGCCGATCGCGCCGCTGCCATAGAGCAGCGTTGCCGGACCCTTGAGCACTTCGATCTGGTCGGCCAGGAACGGCTCGACGCTGACTGCATGGTCGACGCTCACCGTGGAGACGTCGCCGGAACCGAGGCCGTCGCTGAGCACCTGCACGCGGGCGCCATCGAAGCCGCGCACGATCGGCCGTCCAACGCCCGGGCCGAAATAGGAACTCTGCACGCCCGGCAGCTTGCTGACCGTCTCGCCGATCGAGTTCGCCTTCATTTCATCGAGCTTCTCGCCCGTCAGTACCTCGACCGGTCGCGCGAGGTCTTCGGCGGTACCCGCCAGCGGCGTGGCCTTGACCTCGACCCCCGCCAGGTCGGTGGGCTGCTGGTGGTCGTGCTGGTCCGCTGCACCCGCCGCATCGGCTGGCTGGGCAGCCTGGGCGGCAAAGGGGAGGGCGATGGCCAGGGCCAGGGCGAGGGGGAGGCGTGGGGGCATGCAGCGATTGGGCATGGGTTCGGGTAAAGTGGCGTGGCGGATTCCGTGGAATGTTATATTATAACAACCAAGGATGCCGCACTCCCCCGGAAGTCATGCCCATGCCCCTTGTCCGCCCCCGCCGCCTGCTCGACCGCCTCGGCGCCTTCGGCTCGCTGCTGTGCGCGATCCACTGCGCGCTGCTGCCGGTGCTGATCGCGACGCTGCCTTCGCTGGGCGTGGCGACCTGGCTGGGAAGCAGCTTCGAGGCCGGCTTCGTGATCTTCGCCACCGGCCTGGGGCTCTTCAGCACCCTATGGGGTTACCGCCGCCACCATGGCCTGCGCGCCCTTTCGCTGGTCGTCCCCGGCCTGCTGCTGCTGTGGCTGGGCGTGCTTTACCGCCCGCTGCACGAAAGCCTGATCCCGCATGCCATCACGATGACCCTCGGCGGCACGTTGGTTGGGCTTGGCCACCTGGCGAATCTGCGCCTCGGGCACATCCACGACGCTACTTGCGTTCATTGACCTCACTGCTGCGCATTGAGGTCAATCCCCAAATTTGCTTGCAGCAAATCTTGGGCCCCAGCTCTTGTCTCCCAATCCCTGCTCCTGCCGGGGCGCCCCCTTACTAAGGGGGCTGCGCTCCAGATGGGCTTCCTGGGGGGTTGCGGGTCTAGGCGCCGGAAGGTGGGGGCTGCGGGCGGGCGCGTGATAGACTTTGCGGCCGCGCATTCTTATAACGCCGCACCCTTCGTGCGGATTTTCGATAGTTCCAGGAGCACGACCATGGGTAAAGGCGACCGCAAGACCGCCAAAGGCAAGCGCTACAACTCCAGCTACGGCAACGCCCGCAGCAGCTCGACCGTGACCAAGGCCACCGGCAACGCCGCTGCGCCGGTCGCCAAGAAGGCGACCAAGACCGTGGCCAAGGCCCCGGCTGCCAAGAAGGCCCCGGCCAAGAAGACCGCTTCCAAGGAATAAGCGCCCCGGCGCTGCTCCGAACGAAAAAGCCCCGCTCCGGCGGGGCTTTTTTGTGGCTCAGCGTGCCGTCGCCGCCTTCTCAACAGCCGTCCACACCCGCAGCAGGTTGCCGCCGAGGATCTTGCGGATGTCCGCATCGGAATGGCCGCGTGCCTGCAGGCCGGCGACCAGGTTGGGATAGTCGGCGACCGACTTCAGCTCGACCGGCAGGTTGCCGCTGACGCCGTCGAAGTCCGAACCGATGCCGACATGGTCGACGCCGATCAGCTTGACCGCGTAGTCGATCTGGTCGAGCACCGCAGCAATGTGCGTGACCGGCATCGGATGCGCATCCTTCCACGCCTTCTCGAAATCGTCCTTCGAGCGCGCCGGCTTGCCGGCCGCGACCAGCGCCGCGTTCTCGCGATCGAAGTCCGCCTCGGCCTGGAACGAAGCCTGCAGATCGGACGCCGCCTTTGCATCGATGAAGCCGGTGCCGAACACCAGCTGCACAACGCCACCCTCGGCCGCCACCGCCTTGGCCAGCTCGTCGCTGATGTTGCGCTCGAAGCCCGGCGTGAAATGACGCATGCCCGAATGACTGGCGATCACCGGCACGTCGGTGGCGGCGAGCACGTCGCGGATCGAATCGTCCGACAGGTGCGAGACATCGACCATGATGCCCAGGCGATTCATCTCGGCGACGACCTTCTCGCCGAACGGACTCAGCCCGCCCCACTTCTTCTGCAACGCGTAGGAGGAATCGCTGATGCGATTGTTGGCGCTGTGGGCGAGGGTGATGTAACGCACGCCGCGCTTGTGGAAGGCGGCGAGCTGGGACAGGTCGTCGCCGATCGGCGCGCCATTCTCCATGCCCAGCGCCAGCAGCACCTTGCCGCCTTGGCGCTGGCGCGCCACGTCGGCGGGCGAGGTCAGCTTGGCGAACTTGTCCGGATGCCGGCCGACCATCGCCTCGACCGCATCGATCTGCGTGTTGGCGCTCTGCCAGGCGGTGCCGGCGTTGTCCTGGTCAGGCGAGGTGTAGATCGACATGAAGCCGATGGCGAGCCCGCCCTGGCGCGCGCGCGGATAGTCGAACTCCTTGCCCGGCGTCGCCACTCCCAGATCGTCCCAGTGCGACATCAGCTCGCCCGGCGCATCGATGTGCGTATCGACGATGATCGAATCCTGGGCGAGCCGGTGCGCGGCCTCGTTCGTGGCGGCCAGCGCGGGAACGGCGGCCATGGACAGGGTCAGGCCGAAGACGAACGGAAAACGCATGCTGTATCCCCAAGTTGAGCGTGATGAGTGGTGAAGTCGTGGGTCAGAAGTCGTGCGTCAGATGACGCGGTGCCCGCCCGCATAGACCGCCTGCGCCAGGCGGCCGCCGAGCCAGTAACAAAGCTCGGCGGGGTGGTGGATGTTCCACAGCGCGAAGTCGGCGCGCGTCCCCACGCGCAGGACACCGCGGTCGTGCAGCCCGAGCGCGCGCGCCGCATGCACCGTGGCGCCGCGAAGTGCTTCTTCCGGGGTCAGGCGGAAATGCGTGCACGCCAGTTGCATGGCCTGTCGCAGCGATTGCAGCGGCGACGTGCCCGGGTTGCAGTCGGTCGCCACCGCCATGGCAACGCCGTGCTCGCGGAAGGCATCCAGCGGTGGCAGCCGGGTTTCGCGCAGCACATGAAATGCGCCGGGCAACAGCACCGCGACGGTGCCGTGGGCGGCCATCGCGCGCACGCTGTCGAGACTGGTGTGCTCGACGTGGTCGGCCGACAGGCCGTCGAACGAGGCAGCCAGCGCGGCACCGCCCAGGTCGCTGAGCTGGTCGGCGTGCAGCTTGACCGGCAGCCCGAGCGAACGCGCCGCCTCGAACAGCTTGCGTGTCTGCGCCGGACTGAAACCGATGCCTTCGCAGAACGCATCGACCGCATCGACCAGGGCGTCGTGGTGCAGGCGCGGCAGCCATTCGATGGCCGCGTCGATGTAGTCGTCGCTGCGCCCGGCGTACTCCGGCGGCAGCGCGTGCGCGGCGAGGTAAGTGGTGCGCACACCGATGCCGAGCTGGTCGAGCCGGCGCGCGACGCGCAGCATCTTGCGTTCGTTCTCGAAGTCGAGGCCGTAACCGGACTTGATTTCCAGCGTGGTCACGCCGTCGGTGATCAGCGCATGCGCGCGCGGCAGCGACTGGCGCAGCAGTTCGCTTTCATCGGCGGCGCGGGTGGCGGCGACGGTGGAGAGGATGCCGCCACCGGCGCGGGCGATGTCTTCGTAGCTGGCGCCCTGCAGGCGCAGCTCGAACTCGCGGGCGCGATCGCCGGCGAACACCAGGTGGGTGTGGCAGTCGACCAGCCCGGGCGTGATCCAGCCCTTGGTCTCGATCACTTCGCGGGCAAGGCGCTGGGGGGCGTCGGGCAGGTCCTTGCGGGCGCCGACGAAGGTCAGCAGGTCGCCTTTCCAGGCAAGCGCGCCATCGTGGATTTCGGCATAGCCCTGCGGCGAGTCCAGCGTGGCCAGCGAAACGCCGAGGACGATGCCATCCCAGGCCGGGTGGGTACTTGCAGTCATGTCGGCGATTCTAGCCACGTTTCCCCGTCCACTGTGGTCCTCGGGGACAGGCGCCGGCAATTCGCCAACGCCGGCCGACCGGGCGACAATCGGCGCCATGAAGACACTCGACGCCGCGATGCTGTGGACCCCGGGCGGCTGGCAGGCCGATGCCGGATTCGACATCGACGACCAGGGCCGGATCGTCGCAATCGACTCCGCAGAACCCACCGCCAGTGCCAGCTGGATCGTGCCGGGCATCGCCAACCTGCATTCGCATGCCTTCCAGCGGGCGATGGCGGGCATGGCCGAGCGCCAGACCAATCCCGAGGACTCGTTCTGGACCTGGCGCGAGACGATGTACCGCTTCGCCGCGCGCTTCACTCCGGAGCTGCTCAAGGATGTCGCCGCGCAGCTGTACGCCGAGATGCTCGAGGCGGGGTACACGACGGTCTGCGAGTTCCACTACCTGCACCACGCGCCCGACGGTCGCCCGTACGACGACCCGGCGGCGATGTCGCGCGCGCTGGTCGCCGCCGCCCGCGAAACCGGCATCCGCCTGACGCTGCTGCCGGTGCTGTACATGACCGGCGGCTTCGACGGTCGCGCCCTGGGCGAGCGCCAGCGCCGTTTTGGCCACGATCTCGATGCCTACCTGCGTCTGATCGACACGCTGTGCGAAGAGGCCGCGCCCGACCTGCACGTCGGCTGCGCACTGCACAGCCTGCGCGCGGTCCCGGCCGATGCGATGAAGGCGGTGCTGGCCGCGTTGCCGCCGGCCATGCCGGTGCACATCCACATCGCCGAGCAGGTCGGCGAGGTGCAGGACTGCCTGGCGATCCGCAATGCGCGACCGGTCGAATGGCTGCTCGACAACGCCGCCGTCGATGCGCGCTGGACGCTGGTCCATGCCACCCATCTCAACGCCGTGGAAGTGCAGGGCATCGCCCGCACCGGTGCAACGGTGGCGATCTGCCCGACCACCGAGGCCAACCTCGGCGATGGCCTGTTCCCGCTGCGCGATTATCTTGCCGCCGGTGGACGCTGGGGCATCGGTTCTGACTCGCACATTTCGGTGTCGCCGGTGGAAGAGCTGCGCTGGCTGGAATACGGCCAGCGACTGATCACCCGCCATCGCAACATCGCGGTGCGAGCGACGTCACCGAGCGTCGGCGAGACGTTGCTGGCCGATGTGTCCGCCAGTGCGCGACAGTCGACCGGCCATGCCATCGGCCGTCTGGCCGTCGGCGAGTTCGCCGACGCGGTCGTGCTCGACACCGATGCGCCGCCGCTGTTCGGGCTGACCGGCGCTGATGCGATCGACCGCTGGATCTTCAGCGGCAACCGCAACCTGGTGCGCGATGTGCATGTGGGCGGACGCCGCGTGGTGGTTGGCGGGCATCATGTGCAGCGTGATGCGATCGCCGCGCGCTATCGGGCGGCGATGACGCAGTTGATGGGCTGATCCCGGCGCTATGCAGGCGCGGTGAAAAGGTCGGCGCTCTCGGCGAGGGCGCCTTCCATGCGCAGCAGGAAGTGCTTGGTCGGCAGGCCGCCGCCGAAGCCGGTCAGGCTGCCGTCGCTGCCGATCACGCGGTGGCAGGGCAACACCAGCGGCAACGGATTGCGGCCGTTGGCCGCGCCGACCGCACGCACCGCACTCGGTTTTCCAACGCGCTGCGCCAGTTGCGCGTAGCTGATCGTCTCGCCGTAGGGGATGGCTGCCAGCGTGTGCCAGACCTCGCACTGGAACGGCGTGCCCTGCGGCGCCAGCGGCAATTCGAACTGGTGGCGTTTGCCGGCGAAGTACTCGTCGAGCTGATGCCGGGCCAAGCGCAGCAGCGCGTTGTCGCCTTCCTGCCAGTGGGCATCGCGTCGCATCGGGTGGCGCGGGCTATGGAACTCGATCAGGTGCATGCCGTCATCGCTCGTCGCCAGCAGCAGCGGGCCGACCGGGCTGGCGATGGTGGTGTGCACGATCACGGTGTCGCGCCCGTGGCTTCCGCGCCGCGGCGCCGGATTGCGGTCGTCTTGCGCGCAGGTTTGCGTGCCGGTGGCGCCGCGGCCGGCAACGGTGCCGTCATCGTGTCCCGCCACAGGTGGATGACCGCGTAGCCACGCCACGGACGCCAGGCTTGCGACGCGGCGGTCAGTGCCTTCGCGCTCAGGCGTGATCCGTCCGCAGGGACCGCGCGCTGCAGCACCAGGTCCTCGGCAGGGAAGGCGTCGGGATGGCCGAGCGCGCGCAGGGCGATGTATTGCGCGGTCCACGGTCCGATGCCCGGCAAGGCCACCCAACGCGAAGCGAAATCGTCGAGCGTGCGCTCGGCGCGGAAGTCGACCCGGCCGTCGAGCAATGCGCGTGCGACCGTGCGTACCGTTTCGGCGCGCGCGCGGGTCATGCCGCTTGCGCCCAGGTCGGCATCGGCCAGTGCCTGCGCGGTCGGGAACAGATGCTCCAGGCCGGGCGCGAAGGGATGCGGCAGCGGCTGGCCGAAGCGTTGCGCCAGACGCGCGGCGACCGTGCGCGCCGCGGCAACGGAAACCTGTTGGCCGATGATCGCCCGCACCGCGATCTCGAAACCGTCCCAGCCGCTGGGCAGGCGCAATCCGGGTCGTTTCGCCAGCAGCGGGGCCAGCCTGGGGTCACCGGACAAGGCCGCGGCGATCGCCTGCGGGTCGGCGTCGAGGTCGAACATGCGGCGCAGGCGTTGCACGATTTCCAACAGTCGTGCCGGCGCCGGACCGAACAACTCCAGCTTCAGCGCGTGCTCGCCACCGGGCGAGGCGCTCACGCGCAACCAGCCGGCCTGTTCGATCGGGCCGATCACGCGCGAGTAGCTGTGCGCGTCGACGACCTCGACGCCGGGCAAGGCGCGGCCGCGGAGGAAATCGAGCATCGCCTCGAAGTCGTACGGCGGTCGGTAGCCCAGGCGCAGGACGAGGGCCTGGCTGGTGTCGTGGCGCACGTGGTCGCGTTGCTTGCGCAGGTCGCGCGGCGCCATGCGGTAGGCGGCGCGGAAGGCATCGTTGAAGCGGCGCAGGCTGCCGAAGCCCGAGGCCAGTGCGACTTCGGTGATCGGCAGCGTCGTCTCGGTCAGCAATTGCTTGGCGAACAGCAGGCGTCGCGTGCCGTGCACGCCGATCGGCGCCACGCCGACGCGGTCGACGAACAGCCGTCGCAACTGCCGTTCGCCCAGACCTACGCGTTCGGCCAGTGCCGACAGCGGCTGCTCGGCCAATGCGCCGTCGTCGATCAGCTTGAGCGCACGCGCCACCGCCGCATCGCCGCGACGCCAGCTGCCGTCATCGGGCGACAACTCGGGCCGGCAGCGCAGGCAGGGACGGAAACCGGCGGCTTCGGCCGCGGCGGCGTGGCGGTAATAGGCCACCTTCTTCGCCATCGGCGCCGGACACACCGGACGGCAATAGATGCGCGTGCTCGGCACCGCGGTGAAGAACAGGCCGTCGAAGCGCGGATCGCGACTCTTGCGCGCCTGCTCGCAGACCTGCCAGTCGGGAAGCGAGTCGGAATGGGTGGGGGACACGTTCGCCATGGGTGCAGGCTAGCACCGACGCGGGGCATCGACTGGCCGGATTCGGACATGGACGTGGAGTGGCCCGCCGGACGCTGCTGGACGGCCGGTCGCTCGCTTTGCCCGGGACAACGGGTGCCTATGCCTGGTTCACGACCGCGGCGATGTCTTCCGCACCCAGCGCGTGGCCTCCAATGCCCCAGCCACCCTCTGTGGCTTCCGTCAGCAGTACCCACACGCGATCCGCAGGCACGGCGCTGGAGGCAGCCACGAGTGTCGTGAGGCGAGCGACCGCATCCCTCTGCTTGTCGCGATCAAGCGCGCCGTGAGGCGTCAGCACCTGTACGCGGACGCAGGCGCCGTCGCCGTTGACATCTGCGAGGAACTGCACGTCGTGCACGAAGGCAGCGGTATTCGCACGGAATATCGGAAGGTCGGGCAACTGTTCCGCCGCCATGAGCTCACTGGCGGCTTCGCGAGCCAGACGCGCGGGATCGGCAAACGTGCCGGGCGAAGCGTAGATGTCGATCATGGGCATGGCAGGGAGATCCGCAAGCGGCGGCGCGTACGCACTCACCTTTTCGAACGGAGACTTCCGGGTGGGCCGGTCAGCCCTTGCAGCCAGAGCGGCTAGGCTCAGCGCCCCTGGTCTCGCAATGCCGGCAACAACGTCGCCGGATCGCCATCATTGGGAGCAGGCGCGACCTTCAGCAGCCTGGCCAGCAGTGGATAGACATCGACGTTGTCGAACGCGGGCAACACCGCACCTTGGCGGAACGACGGGCCGCGGGCCAGGAAGATCGCCCGCATCGACGGCAGTGCCGGATCGAAACCGTGCGAGCCGCGGGTGATGCCGGGCGGACGCTCGGTGACCTTTTCCCGCGCCAAGGCGTCCCAGCCTTCGTGCATCTGGCAAATGATCGCCGGCACGCGCGGATTGCTGCCGTAGTGCCAGCGTTCGGGCAGTTCGTCCTTGCGCCAGCAGTCGTACTGCGCGTGTTCGCCGAGCAGCTGCTTCTCCACCATTGCCTTGCGCCCGCGTTTGGGCGCGATGCCGATCGACTGGCCGACAGAGACGACGGTGGCGTCTTCGGGCGCGACCATGTCCTCCACCGCGATTACGTGGCCCGGGCCGACGCTGGCCATGCCGTGGTCGGAGACGATGATCAGGTTGATGCGATCGAGCTGGTCGCGCGCATCGAGGCGATCGAGCAGGCGACCGATCGCGGCATCGAGTTCGATGATCGTCTGTTGCACCTGCGGTGAATCCGGCCCGTGGTCGTGACCGGCGACATCGAGCTGGTCGAAGTACAGCGTCGCCAGTTGCGGACGCGTCGAAGCCGGTTCGTCCAGCCACGCCAGAACCTGGTCGACGCGAGCGTCGGCGCTGAGGTTCTTGTCGAATGGCATCCAGCGTTGCGGTCGGCGGCCCTTGATCGGTGCTTCGCTACCGGGCCAGAACATCGTCGCGGTGCGCAGCCCGGCCTTGTCCGCACCGACCCATATCGGCTCGCCGCCCCACCACTGCGAGGTCCCCACGGCGGTCCGGTCGGACGCCCGGAACGTGCCCAGCCGGTCTTCCCACATGCTGTTGTGGACGATGCCGTGATGGTCCGGGCGCAGCCCCGTGACCAGCGTGTAGTGATTGGGGAAGGTCAGCGACGGGTAGGACGGGTTCATCCACTGCGCGCGCACGCCCTGCGCGGCGATGCGCGCCAGGTTGGGGGTGATGCCCCGGTCGAGGTAGTCGGCACGGAAGCCGTCGATGGATACCAGCAACAGGCTGTCGGCGCGGGCCGGCAACGTCGCCGACGCGGACGCCACCGCTGCGTGCGGCGGGGCAGTGGTACAGCCGGACAGGGCAGAAGCGAGGGCGAGGCAGGCGGCCGCGGCCGCGAAACGTATCGAGGGCATCGGGCGATGATAGCCAGCCTGTGTTGCGGCATGACTTTCGTCGCTGGTCGCGGGCGGCAACCTTGCCGATAGTGGCGCCTCGTCCGAGGAGCGCCGTCATGAAGCCACTGGCAGTTCGTCACGCAACCGGTCTGGCAAGCGTTGCCCTGCTGTTCGTGTTCGCTTCCGCCGGTGCGCAGCAGCCGACCAAGCCGGTTCCGACAGCGCGCCTGAGCGCCGAGGAATGCCAGGTCTGGGCACGCGAACTGAGCTTTGCCCAATCGGTGGCCGATCACGACGCCGCGGCATTCGCCTCGCACCTGGAACCGGACGCGGCCTTCGGTGCCAGCGGCCCGGAGCCGACCCGCGGCCGCGACCTGATCACCCGGCGCTGGACCGGGATCATCGCAGGCAAGCGCTTCAAGCTCGCCTGGTACCCGACGCGGACCACGATAGGGGGCGTCGGCGACATCGCCTGGTCGAGCGGCCCGTCGCTGTTCGAGGATCCCGACCCGAAGGCCGAGCATCGCTACCGCATCGGTGCCTTCAACTCGGTCTGGCACCGCGGGGCGGACGGCGTGTGGCGGGTGCTGTTCGATGATGGCCTCGAGCCGCGTCCGGTCGGCGAGGCCGAGGCGGTCGCGTTCCGTGAAGGCCGCCAGGCGACCTGTCCACAAGCCTGACGAACGCTTAAACGCCGGCACCCACGCAACCGCCTTTGCCGCGGCCCCGGCGTATCGTGGAATCGCGGCAATGCCTGCCGCTGTACCCCTGGCATAGATGCCAAAGGTGATGCCATGAACCGCATGACCCCCACCCTGATCGCGGCATGCCTGCTGGCATCCTCGTTCGCGGTCTCCGCGCAGTCCGCTCCGGCCACTCAGGCCACCGCGCCGGCGCAGGCCGATACGCAGTTGGCCGCACAGGCCGACTTCGGTCAGGCCGACGCCACGGCCAGCAACGTTCCTGGCGACAAGCTCGCCGAGCAGGCTCCGTACAACTGCCTGCAATACACCGGCTCGCGCATCCGCACCGCCGACCGCAAGACCGGCAAGCCGGCGTGCGCGCAGGGTCCGGGGCGCTCCTATGGCCGCGATGACCTTGACCGCACCGGCCAGGTGGACATCGCCGACGCCCTTCGTCGCCTTGATCCCTCGATCAAGTGACGCACTGGACGTGATGCCGCGCATGAACCTGGCGCTGCCAATGGTGTTTGCCACGTTGCTGGCGGCATCGTCGTATGCGCAGGCACAGTCGAACTCGCTGCAACCCAGGCCGCTGGTCGCGCCAATACCGCCACCAACCTCGCCGGTGAGCAGCAAGCCCACGCGTGCCGGCAACGACGCCGCCAAGCTGGGGCGCGACATCGACGCGGCCAGTCGCCGCGTCCAGGCCGACGGCGTGCGTAGCGATATCGACCGAGGCGACCAGCAATTGCAGAACGATCGCGCGCGCCTGGACCGCGAGCGCGGTGCCGAACCCACGCGCAGCAACGAGCTTCGTCAGGAATTCGACCAGAAGCAGGCCGATCACGATGCCTGGCGTGTGGGCAAGGAACGCGAACTCGATCGGATCGAAGCCGAACCGACGCCGGAGCCACCGCCGCCGAACGATATTCCGCCGGTGGAACCGCGCGTGCGGATTCCGTAGGAGCGGGCGCCTACCGTTGCAGACCCGTCATCAGCCGCTGCAGCGAAGCATCGTAGTAGCGGCGGAATGCGGCCTCGTCGAAACTGAAACGTCCGGCGCGGTACAGCGCGATCAGGCCATGGGTGTGTGCCCATAGCGTCATCGTCACATCCCAGACATCGTCCGTGCGCAGCAGGCCGGCGCGCATCGCGTCGGCAACCGCGTCGGCGACGACGTTGAGGGTCGGCGACAGGCGCGCGTGGAAGTCCTCCGGGAATCGTCGTGCGTCGTTGCGCGGGGTCGAGAAGGCGTAATCGAAGCGGTGCGGGTAGGCGAGGGCGAAATCGAGGTAGATGCGCTGCACCGCCAGCAATCGTTCGCCGACGTCACCACCGCTGCCGCGCGCATGCCAGTGACGTGCGATCGCGTCGAAGCTGTCGTCGCTCATGCGCTTGAGCAACGACTCGCGATTGGGGAAGTGTCGATAGATCGCCATCGGCGTCACACCGACAGCGGCGGCGACACGGCGCATGCTGACGCCCTGCGCACCCTCGCGGTCGAACAGTGCCTGCGCCGCGCGCAGGATGCGGGTGGCGGTGTCGCTGACCGGGTGATTGGATCGGCTCATGTATACAGCGTATACAAAACTGCTCCCCGAGGCTCGCAAGATGCTCGAAAGGCGTGGTTTGCGCTCCGTCGGCGACACCGCGCCGCACACCGGGCGCGATAATTCCTTTCCAGTCCTTCACTGCGGCCATGCCCCCCGCATGGCCGGCCCGCCGCCTGCCGGAGTCGTCCGATGTCCACCCGCAAAGATCCTTCCCGCGTCATCCGTGCCCCGCGCGGAACCGAGTTGAGCTGCAAGTCGTGGCTGAGCGAAGCCGCCTATCGGATGATCCAGAACAACCTCGACGCCGAAGTCGCCGAGAGCCCGACCGAGCTGGTGGTCTACGGCGGCATCGGCCGCGCCGCGCGCGACTGGGAGAGCTACGACGCGATCCTCAAGTCGCTGCGCGAGCTGGAAGACAACGAGACCCTGCTGATCCAATCCGGCAAGCCGGTGGGCGTGTTCCCGACCCATGCCGATGCGCCGCGCGTGTTGCTGGCCAATTCCAACCTGGTGCCGCACTGGGCAACGTGGGAGCACTTCAACGCGCTCGATAAGAAGGGCCTGATGATGTACGGGCAGATGACCGCCGGCAGCTGGATCTACATCGGCAGCCAGGGCATCGTCCAGGGCACCTACGAAACCTTCGTCGAGATGGGCCGCCAGCACTACGGCGGCAGCCTCAAGGGCAAGTGGATCCTCACCGCCGGCCTGGGTGGCATGGGCGGCGCGCAGCCGCTGGCGGCGTCGCTGGCCGGTGCGTGCAGCCTCAACATCGAATGCCAGCAGAGCCGCATCGACATGCGCCTGCGCACGCGCTACGTCGACGAGCAGGCCAGCGACCTCGATGACGCGCTGGCGCGCATCGAGAAGTACTGCGAGTCGGGCGAAGCGAAATCGATCGCGCTGCTGGGCAACGCCGCCGAGATCCTGCCGGAGCTGGTGCGCCGCGGTGTGCGTCCGGATGCGGTCACCGACCAGACCAGCGCGCACGATCCGGTCCACGGTTACCTGCCGATCGGCTGGAGCGTGGAGCAGTGGCAGCGCATGCAGGTCGAGGATCCGGGTCGCGTGCGCGATGCCGCCAAGAAGTCGATGCGCACGCACGTCGAGGCGATGCTCGCATTCGAGGACATGGGCATCCCGGTGTTCGACTACGGCAACAACATCCGCCAGATGGCCAAGGACGAGGGCTGCGAGAACGCGTTCGACTTCCCGGGCTTCGTCCCGGCCTACGTGCGTCCGCTGTTCTGTCGTGGTGTCGGCCCGTTCCGCTGGGTCGCGCTGAGTGGCGATCCGGAGGACATCTACAAGACCGACGCCAAAGTCAAGGAACTCATCCCCGATGACGCGCACCTGCACCGCTGGCTCGACATGGCGCGTGAGCGCATCAGCTTCCAGGGCCTGCCGGCGCGCATCTGCTGGGTCGGCCTGGGCCTGCGCCACAAGCTCGGCCTGGCGTTCAACGAGATGGTGCGCAATGGCGAGCTGAAGGCGCCGGTGGTGATCGGTCGCGATCATCTCGACAGTGGTTCGGTGGCGTCGCCCAACCGCGAGACCGAGGCGATGAAGGACGGCAGCGATGCGGTCAGCGATTGGCCGCTGCTCAACGCGATGCTCAACGTCGCCGGCGGTGCGACGTGGGTGTCGCTGCACCACGGTGGCGGTGTCGGCATGGGTTACTCGCAGCACTCGGGCGTGGTGATCGTGTGCGATGGCAGCGAGGAAGCCGACAAGCGCATTGCACGCGTCCTCTGGAACGATCCGGGTACGGGCGTGATGCGCCACGCAGACGCGGGCTACGACATCGCCAAGGCGTGCGCGAAGGAACAGGGCTTGAAGCTGCCGATGGTCTGATCCGTCGTCCCGGCGAACGCCGGGATCCATTTTGACTTTGCCGTTGCTCTTGTCGGCGTTCCTGCTCCGTTGTGGCGTCGTCCGCCGACCCGGGGATTGCTCCGCCCCTTAGTCAGACATCCTGTCTGATGCGGGGCGTGGGCCATCCATGGCCCACTGCGGATCAATCCCCGGCCCGTCGAACGACGCTCCGGCAATTCATTGCGTGGTCTTCGGCGGCCCTCTTCCCAACCCCTCTCCCGAGGGAGAGGGCTCACCAGCGCGAGTGGGTTCGGAACGACCACTTCCTTTCGCGGGCGTCCGGGACCCAGATCACCGAGCAGACGTGCGAATGAGCGAGGGCACGGACACCGTCCAGGGCCGGCACAGCGCGAGTCCGACCGGCGCGGATGCGTCACGCGGGCACTGCGCTCTCGTCAACAGTTGAAGTCAATAGAACAGTAGAAGCTTCCGGAAGGAGGCGGTGGGGTGTATTTCGCGAACAGTAAACGGAGCGAAGCGGAGGTTCGCGGAATACACCCCACCTCCTCCCCAAAGGAAACCACCAGATCACGCAGCAATACCAACACAGGTAACAACCCTCCCCAACCGCGGGTAGGCGCTTCGATGGCACCTGCGCTTAGCGTTAACAGGCAGTTAATTCGCCCAGAACGCAAAGCGGAGGTCCACCATGAGTCCTTGCCATTCGCGGCCGTCACTGCGGCGCGCGCCGCTGCCGGCCAGCATTACCCTGGCACTGCTGCCGGCGCTGGCCGGCGCGCAGGAAGCGCCTGCACAAGCAGGGCCGGCCACTGAAGACACGACCACCACGCTCGATCGCATCGAAGTCACCGGCTCGCGCATCAAGCGAGCCGACATCGAGACCTCGCAGCCGATCTTCAGCCTCAGTCGCGACGAGATCCAGGCGCAGGGCCTGACCTCGATCGGTGATGTGATCCAGAACATCACCGCCAACGGCTCCACGCTCAACTCCGCGTTCAACAATGCCGGCAACGGCGAGACGCGGGTGTCGCTGCGCAACCTCGGTTCCAATCGCACGCTGGTGCTGGTCAACGGCCGGCGCTGGGTCGGTGGCACGGGACTGGGCGGCGCGGTCGATCTCAACACGATCCCGACCGCGGCCGTGGAACGCATCGAAGTGCTGAAGGACGGCGCGTCCACCATCTACGGCTCCGATGCGATCGCCGGCGTCGTCAACGTGATCCTGCGCAAGGACTTCGACGGCGCCGAAGCCAATGCCTACCTGGGCCAGTACGACAAGGGCGACGGCTTCCGCCAGTCCTATGACGTGCTGATCGGTTCGAGGTCGGATCGCTGGTCGACGATGCTCGGTGTCGGCTACGTGAAAGAGGAGCCGGTCATGGCCGGCGACCGGCCGCAATCGGCGGTGCCGGTGTTCGGCGCCATTCCCGGTACCGGTGGCAGCTTCTCGCCGCCGGATGGCAACTTCTCGTTCTTCCGCCCGCCGGTCGACGAGAACGATCCGGGCCCGTTCTTCACCCAGCCCAACGACGACTACGGCTTCTTCGTGCCGACGCCGGGCGTGGGACTTGGATTCCGGCCCAACGCGGGCCTGGCGGACAACTACAACTTCGCCCCCGACAACTACCTGATCACGCCGCAGGAGCGCGTCTCGCTGTTCGGAAGCGGCACGCTGGAGATCACCGACGAGATCCGCTTCAGGACCACGATCACCTACAACCAGCGCAAATCGGAACAGTTGCTGGCGGCGGTGCCGCTGGCCTTCGATGCCAGCTCCGGCGACCCCGAGTTCATCAGCGCCGACAGCATCTACAACCCCTACGGCCGCGACGTCAACGAGATCTTCCGGCGCATGGCGGAGACCGGTGGACGCTCGTTCAACCAGGACGTGCGCACATTCGCGTTCGACGGCGGATTCGAGGGTACGTTCGACATCGGCGAGCGCTTCTTCGACTGGGAGGCCGGTTACTTCTACGGCGACAACAAGGCCAACAACACCACCAACGGGTTATTCCAGATCAGCAAGGTGGTCAATGCGATCGGCCCGTCGATGATCGATGCCACCGGCACGCCGATCTGCGTCAGTGTCCCCGGCGACGCCAGCACGGTCATCGATGGCTGCGTGCCGATGAACCTGCTCGGCGGTGCGGGCACGCTGACCCAGGACATGATCGATTACGCGACCTTCACCGCCCACGACGAGTTCTACTACAAGCAGAAGACCTACTACGCCAACGTCGGCGGAGACCTGTTCGACCTGCCTGGTGGCGCGCTCGGGTTCTCCTTCGGCCTGGAGCACCGCACCGAGTTCGGCTACGACGAACCCGACGGGCTGATCAATTCCGGCGACACCACCGGCAACGCGCGCACCGCGACGCGTGGCGGCTACAAGCTCGACGAGGCGTACCTGGAGCTGGCGATTCCGGTGCTGGCGGACGTGCCGTTCGCGCGCCTGCTCGATTTCAGCCTGGCCACGCGCTACTCGGACTACAGCAACTTCGGCGACACCCTCAACAGCAAGTTCGGCTTCCGTTGGAAACCGATCGACGACCTGATGATTCGCGGCAACTGGTCCGAAGGCTTCCGTGCACCGTCGATCTCCGAACTGTTCGCCGGCCAGGCCGACTCGTTCCCGGCGATCACCGATCCCTGTGCCGGCAGCCTGCAGGGCACGCCCAACAACGACATCCCGGCCGGATGCGCCGGCATCCCGCAGTACAACCAGAACAATCCGCAGATCCGCATCACCGTCGGTGGCAACCCGGACCTGCAACCGGAGCTGTCGACGTCGAAGACGCTGGGCTTCGTCTACAGTCCGGGCTTCGTCCAGGGCCTGGATATCTCGCTGGACTGGTGGCAGGTCGAGATCGATGACGCCATCTTCCTGCAGACCGGGCAGGCGATCCTCGACAACTGCTATCGCAACGGCACCGACGCGGCCTGCGCCCTGATCAGCCGTACTTCGTCGGGACAGGTCAGCGACCTGCTGTCGATTCCGAGCAACATCGGCACGATCGATACCGAGGGCTATGACTTCACGGTCAGCTACCGGCTGCCGGAGACGTCGTGGGGCAAGTTCGCCTTCGTCTGGGACACGGCCTACACCAGCGACCTTTTCATCGACGTCAACGGCGATGGTGTGTACTCGCCGGACCAGCTCAACGGCGAGTCCGGCAACAACGTCGGCGAATACTTCGGCTCGACCTTCACCAACAACTGGCGGATCCGTTCCAACCTGTCGGCGCGCTGGGACAAGGGCGACTACGGCGCGACCTGGTACGTGCGCTACTACTCGCCGCAGGACGAGCTGTGCGTGGGCACGCCGAACGTGCCGGCGGCGCAGATCGAGCGGCTGTGTTCGGATCCAAACCGTTTCACCAACCTCGACGGCGACGATCCGGACCTGGCGCCCGACGGTCCCGCCGCGCGCCCGGAAAACAACATCCCCAGTGCGACCTACCACGACCTGACGGTGTACTGGAACGCGCCGTGGAACGCGAGGGTCACGCTCGGCGTCAACAACGCCTTCGATCGTGACCCGCCAATCGCGATCACCGCCTTCGCCAACAGCATCGACCCCGCCTACGAGATCGGAGGACGGTTCTTCTACATGACCTACTCACAGAAGTTCTAGCCGGACCGAAATGCATCCGGACACGGACCGCGCTCCGGCGCGGCGGCAGGGAAGGGCGCACGTCCTTCCCGCTGCCGTGAGTTGCCCACCATGACCTGCGCCAGTGGCGCTGGCGAAGTTGATCTAGAATCCTGCCAGGAGTCGCTCACACCGGTTCTGGCGCGCAATGCCCAAACAGCATCAAAGCTTGTTGCAGTCGTTGCCTTCCCAGCGCGTTCGCGTGGGCGACAGCATGGTCGACCTCGCCGCGCGCGAGATCACGCCGGCGTCCGCTGCCGCCGATGGCGCGCCGCATCGGATGAGTCTCAAGGCGATCGACCTGCTGGTCGTGCTGATCGGTCATGCCGGCAAGGTCGTCAGTCGCGAAACCCTGCTGGAGACGGTGTGGCCCGACACCTTGCCCGGCGACGACGTCGTCACCCAGGCGGTGGCGCAGCTGCGCAAGGCGTTCGGCAGCGACGAGCCTTATATCGAGACCATCGCCAAGCACGGCTATCGCCTGCTGGCGCCGGTGCAGTGGCTGGATGTCCCGGAGGCTGTCGAGCAGACGCCGCCTCCGGCGCAACCAGTTGCCATGCCGGCCAGTCCGCGTGCGCGGCCGGCCCTGCGGATCATCGGCACCGTCGCGGCACTGGCCGCACTCGGTCTCGCCTTGTGGCTGGCGATCGGCGCCGACCGCGAACGCGCACAGCGCGTAGCCGGTGGTAGCGACGAAGCCGCTCCGCCGTTCCTGAAAATCACCTCCGCGCCCGGAGCGGAGTTCGCGCCGAGTCTGTCGCCGGACGGTTCGCAGGTCGTGTACAGCGCCTATGTCGACGTGGACGGTAAAGGGCGCACGCAGCTGATGCTGCAGACGACGGCGCCGGTCGAACCGCGGGCGCTGACCCATCCCGTGGCGGGCGAGCAGGACCTGATGTCGGCATGGTCGCCCGATGGCCGACAGATCGCGTTCTACCGTGTTCGTCGTGAGTCCGGTGCCGGTTCCAGTTGCCACCTGATGTTGATGGCGTCGGCCGGCGGCGAGCCGCACCCGGTGGCGAATTGCGAAAGTGATCGCCTGCGCATGTTCGGTTGGCACCCGGACGGAAAGCATCTGGTGTTCGGCGCCAGCAATGCCGGTCAGCCCGGCGTGAACGCGATCGAGGTGCTCGACCTTGCGGCCGGCACGTCGCGCAAGCTCGACTACGCGCATGCCGCCAGCGATCTCGACCTGGCGCCGAAGTATTCCCCCGATGGGCGCTGGATCGCATTCCAGCGCAACGTCTCGCGCGGTGACCTGTGGCTGGTGCCGGCGGCCGGCGGACAGCCCGAACGGCTGACCCGGATCGAATCGAACCTCTACGGCCTGGCCTGGTCGCCCGATGGCAAGTCGATCGTTTTCTCCGCCTACCGGGGCCAGGAGCCGTCGCTGCTGCGGCTGGACGTACAGTCGCGGCGGATCACCGAGCTGGGCATCGGCAACGCTCGCTTCCCGAGCGTTGCATTGAAGGATGCGTCGGTCGCGTTCGTGATCGAGGAGACGCCGACGTCGTTGTACCGCGTCCGCATTCCCGCGCAGGGCGAAGCGGTCGCCGCGCCGGAGAAGGTGTTCCCGTCCTCCGGCAGCGAACTGCTGCCGTCGGTGTCGCCCGATGGCCGGCAGATCGTGTTCGTCTCCGATCGCACCGGCGATGTGCGGTTGTGGTCGGGCGAGATCGGGCGTGCGTCCTCGCTGCGTCCCATCGAGAACTTCATACCGTTCCCTCGCCATCCCGCCGCATGGTCGGCCGATGGCAAGACCGTGCTGATGATCGGCGCCGATGGCGACAACGAGGCGCTGTTCGAGATCACTCCGGCCACCGGTGCGGTGCGCAAGCTGGTGCTGCCGCAGGGGCGGCCGACGTACGGTGCCTACCTGGCCGAGCCTGGTCGCCTGTTGGTGGTATCCGACCGCGGCGCCGGGCGGCTCGGGCTGACCCTGTACCAGCGCAGCGGCGAACAGCTGCAACCACTGGCGACCCTCGACGATGTCGCCCTGGCGCGCTTCGATCCGGCGAGCCGGCGCGTGGTGTTCTTCCGCAATGCTTCGTGGGGGTTGTGGCAGGCCGGGATGGCGCTGGACGGTCCGCAGCTGCTCGACGACCTGCATGCCGATCCCGGCGGCTCGCTGCCGCGGATCGTTCCCAATGCCGGGTTCTACCTGCAGAGCCGGCGGCTGGTGACGTCTGACCGCGGCAACTGGATCGTGGCCGCCGGCGACGGCTGCAACGTGCGCTGGGTCGCCGTGGATGCGCCGGCCGGGAGCCGCAGCGGGCCGTGCCTGGATCCGCGCGGTGGCGAGCTGACCGGAGTCAGCTACGACCCCGGCAGCGGCTGGCTGTACTACTCCTACAGCACCGGCGATGCCAGCGACATCGGCTGGGCACGACTGCCCGCGGAACCGGCGCGCTGAGCGCAGCGCGAGGCGCTGCAAGGGTTTCGGAACTTCATCAGGAATCCGATACCGCGATTTCAGCAAGAAATCCGCGCAACGACAGGACATCAGAACCGCGTAATCGGCAAATCAGGGCACCCTACACGGAGAGGTGCCATGGCCAGTTCGCGGCTTTCGATGCAAGTGCTGTCGATGCAAGCCACCCTGCCGGTCGATGCCCTGGCGTCGCGATACGCCGAACCGGCCACAGGCATGCGACCGGTCCCCGCGGCCGCCACAATGCCGCTGTCACCGCATCGGGTCTGGGCCCATGACGGCCAGTTCCGCGAGATCAGCGCGGCCGTCCCCGTGGCTGGTGCCGATGCTCCGGCACGGGTGTGCTGGGCCGCCGTGTCCAGGCTCGGCAGCATCGCGCTGACGCGGCCCTCGTTCTCGCTGTGGATGCAGATCCGCGGCAGCGCCCAGGTGCATGCGGCCGAGGGCACGTTCCGGCTGCGTACGGGGGCGTGGATCGCCCTCGACGCCGATTCGGCGCCGGAGGTACAGGCCGACCAGAACGGCCTGACCCTGGCCCTGGTCGTTCCGGCCGACCTGATGCCGCTGCTCCAGGATGCCTACCTGTTCGTCGGCAAGGGCACGATGACGTTGCGCGATCGCATCCTCGCGCTGCGGCTCTGGCACGGCGCGGTGCGCGTGCTGCAGGCGCACGAGCGCGTTCCCGACCGCACCCTGGTGCGGGCGCTGCGGCCGCTGATCCTGCACATGTCGGCGGTGCAGGCCCGCCACGTCGCCGCGCTCGGCCACTGCCCGGGGCACTCGCGCACGCGCAAGCGGCGCCTGTTCAACCGCCTGCAGCGCGCGCGCCTGTACCTGGAAGGCAACGCCCACCGGATGGTGCGGATGAGCGAGATCATGGCCATCAGCAATTACTCGCTGTGGTACCTGTCGAAGTCGTTCCACGAGCTCTACGGCGAGAGCGTGCAGACGGCGGCCTCGCGACTGCGCATCGAGCGCGCCTACGACCTGCTCGAGACGACTTCGATGGACATCACCGAGATCGCCGAATCCTGCGGTTTCGACAATGCCTGCAGCTTCGCCCGCGCGTTCCGCGCCAAGAGCGGTACCAACGCCACCCAGTTCAGGAGCGCGCTGCGAGATGCCGGAGGTGGTCGCCGGAGACCGGTGATTTCGTCATGAGTGACGCAGGTCGCACCTGACCGGGACTGGCCGGTCTTGCCCGGCGTGTCGATCTCTGGTTGCATCCGGGACTGGCCGGTCTTGCCCGGCGTGTCGATCTCTGGTTGCATCCGGGTATGGCCGACCATGTCCTCGACAACCCGATCTGGGAATCGCTGCGCAGCCGCCATCGCGACCTGGCAATCCGCACCGGTGATGTAGCCCGCTACCCGGCGCAGGTGGCGCCGTTCCTCGGCGTTGCCGCCGACGGCGTCGATGTCGGCGCGGCGCTGGCGCAACTGGTTCCGCCCGACGACACCGTGCTGCTGCTCGGCGTGACGCCGGCCGTGGCCGACGGCTGGCGCCTGGACAAACTGGCGATGCTGGCGCAGATGGAATGCCCGCAGCACATGGCCGAGGTGGAAGGACCGCCGATCATGGAACTGGGCGAGGCGCACCGGCAGGACGTGCTCGAACTCACCGCGCTGGTGTATCCGCACTACTTCCGTCCGCACACCATGGACCTGGGCCGCTACTTCGGCATCTACCAGGACGGGCGCCTGGCGGCCATCATCGGCGAGCGCATGGGCATGGACGAGTTCCAGGAAATCAGCGCGGTGTGCACGCATCCGGACTTCAACGGCCGCGGCTATGCGCGCCACCTGCTGGCGTGGCTGAGCAACGACGTGCTCGATCGCGGACGAACCCCGTTCCTGCATGTCGCCCACGAGAACCATCGCGCCAAGCAGCTGTACGAGCGCGGCGGTTATCGCGATCGCCGCGACATCGGCTTCTGGTCGCTGCGCCGGGCCGCGCCCTTATAGGTTCGCAGCCAGTTCGCGACACAGCTGCACGGTCGCCTCGTCTACCGGGAAGCAGCACTCGATGCGCAGCTCGTCCAGGGTCACGTCACGCGGCGTGCCGAACGCGGTGATGGTCGAGAAGAAGCGCAGTTGCCGGTCGTCGCGCTGCAGTACGGTCGTCAGCAGCGGCGCCGGCGCGGTATCGAGGTCGCGCCTGCGCCAGCGGGCAGGAACGCCGGGGTAGGCCAGTACGTCATCGAGCAGTGCGCGCGCTTCCAGGTCCGACGGCGCGGCCGCCACTTCGGCATGGAGATGGTGGATCAGGTCGCCGGCCACTTCTTCCCAGTTCGCCACCGCCGCGCGCAGGTCGGCCGGATCGAAGATCTGCCGGATCATGTTGCGGTGCGCGCTGGCACGGCCGTGCATCACGTAACCGTTGACGCGCAACGCGGCGTCATTGGCCATCAGCACGTCCCAGCGGCGATTGAGGACGAAGGCGGGGTAGGGCTCCTGCTGGGCGAGGATGAACTCGATCGCGCGGCGGACCTGGGCAAGCTCCGGCGTCGCCAGCGCGGTTTCCGGATAGCGCGGTGCGAACCCGGCCGCGACCAGCAGCGCATTGCGTTCGCGCAACGGCATGTCGAGCGCATCGGCCAGGCGCGTGACCACATCGCGGCTGGGCTGCGCCTTGCCGGTTTCGATGCAGCTGAGGTGGCGCGGCGAGATGCCGGCATCGAGCGCCAGGTCGAGCTGGCTCAGGCGCCGCGCCGCGCGCCATTCGCGCAGCAGGGCGCCCAGCTGCGGGCGGGACAGCGGGTGGGAAAGGTTGTTCACGGCCGCAGGATACGACCGGGTCGCGCACAGTTCCATGACCTCGCAGGTCATGACGTCATGACCTGTGACTTCGTTGATCGCATGCCCTGCCAGGCGAATCATTTGCCACACAGGCGGGGATCGGCCCCGTGGAGATGACGATCATGCTTCGCAGGCAGTTCCTCTCGATGGCCATGGGCACGCTGGCGGCAGGCGCGCTGGGTGGAGTTGCATCGGCATTGGCCGCACGGCCCGGCGCTTCTTCGGCTACGGTCGCGGCCGGCGGCGAAGATGCCATCGCCGCGGCGGCGTTCCGCGCTGCCAGCCGCTTCATCAAGACGCCGTTCGGCAACATCGCCTATGCCGAACGCGGCAGCGGCGAGGCTGCGTTGTTCCTGCACGGATTCCCGCTCAACGGGTACCAGTGGCGTGGCGCGTTGCAGCGACTGTCGCCGTACCGCCGCTGCATCGCGCCGGACTTCCTCGGCCTGGGCAATACCGAGGTCGCGCCCGGCCAGAGCGTGGCGCCCGATGCGCAGGTGGCGATGCTGGCCGACCTGCTCGATCGCCTCGGCATCGACAGCGTCGATGTGATCGCCAACGACAGCGGCGGCCAGGCAGCGCAGCTGTTCCTTGCACGCTATCCGCAGCGGGTGCGCACGCTGCTGCTGACCAACTGCGACTCGGAGATCGAATGTCCGCCGCCGGCGCTGCTACCGGTGCTGGAGTTGGCCAGGCAGGGCAGGTTCGTCCAGGAATGGCTGGCGCCGTGGCTGGCCGACAAGGCGCTGGCGCGCTCGCCGCAAGGGCTGGGCGGACAGACGTTCACCTATCCGTCCCATCCCACCGACGAGGCCGTCGACACCTACCTCGGTCCGCTGGTCCGCAACGCCGACCGCACCCACGCCTACGCGATCGGCCTTGACCGCAACTGGCTGCAAGGCATCGGCCCGGATCTGGCACGCTTCGAAGGACCGACGCGGATCATCTGGGGCACCGGCGACAGCATCTTCTCCGAGCGCGGCGCCGAGCATCTGGATCGCAGCTTTGGCAATTCGCGCGGCGTGCGCCGCATCGATGGCGCGAAGCTGTTCTTCCCGGAAGAATTCCCGGACGTCATTGCCGAGGAAGCGCGCGCGCTGTGGGGTGTCTAGCCCGCATCAGGAAGCGAGTTCATGGACCGCGCGCGCGGCGCGGTCCACTTCCTCCGGTGTGTTGACCAGGCTTGGTGCCAGGCGCGGGTAGCTGACGGCGTACGGACTGCTGCTTGCGATGATCTTCCGCTCCAGCAGGCGCTTGACCACGTCCTCGGTCTTGACGCCTTCGATCTCGAACGCGACCAGTCCCGCCGACAGGTCCGCCGACATCGGCGTGTGGATCCGGATCCTGCGGTTCTGCGCGAGGTTCTTCTTGAGCTGGTCGTTGAGGCTGGAAATGCGCGATGCGACGCGTTGCCGTCCCATCGCCTGGTGCATCTGGAACGCGGCGGCCATCGCCCACTGATGCTCGAAGGCATGGAAACCACCAGGACTCATGCGCGCGGCGTTGCTGGGCGTCTTCGGATCGCGGTTCTCTGCCCAGGCGTTGTACGACTCCCATTCGCTGAAAGTCGGGATGGTCGGACGCAGGCGCGCCCAGTTGTCGGCATTGGCCCAGACCAGTGCCGTGCCGCGCGGCGCGAACATCCACTTGTGGCATCCGCCGCAGAAGTAATCGGCACCCATCGTGGCGATGGTCTCGTCGGCCGCGCCGATGCCATGCACGCCATCGACCACCAGCAGCACGTCCGGATGCTTTGCCTTGAGGGCGGCGGCGAGTTGGCGAATCGGCAGGCGGATGCCGGTGCTGGAGTGCACCCAGGTCAGGCCGACCACGCGCGTGTTGGGTTGCACGCCCTTCAACAGGCGCGCGATCAATTGGTCGGTGCTGGCCTTCGCCGAATCGTCGAACAAGGTGATCTTGCGCATGCCCGCGCCACTGCGCTCGCAAGCCAGGCGGATCGACTCGTGGTGCGAGTAGTGGTCGTGGACGGTGGTGAGAACGTCGTCGCCGGACTTGAGCGGAAGGCCGTGGTAGACCAGCGCGAGGCTTTCGGTCGTGCTGCGGGTGAGGCAGACCTGGTCGGGCTGGCCGCCGAGATAGGCGGCAATGGTCTTTTGCACCTGCAGCGGGACGTTGTGCGCCTCGTCCTCGAACAGGCCCTGCTCGACGACCAGGAACGGGTTCTGGTCGATGGAGCGGCGGTAGGCCTCGATCGCCTCGCGCACCGGCGCCGGGTGGCTGGCGATGAAGAAGCTGGCGAAATGGGCGTAGGCCGGATCGAGGACGAACTGGGCGCGCACCCTGGTCCAGTCCGACAGGTCGGGCAGGGCGGGCGTTTCGCGCGCCAGCGCGCCAAGCAGGCCGGCGGGAAGGAGCGCGGCGGCGCCGACTGCAGCGGGAATTGCCAGGAACTGGCGGCGCGAAACCTGGGGGCTCATGGCGGTCTCCGGTATGGATCACACGCGACCGGCGCAGCCTGCGCCGGGTCGGGTTCAGATCAGGTCAATGCGCGGATCCCGGCGCACCCATCCGTCAAACGCGATGCGGCGGGAAAAACGGCGCCTGGACCGCGGGTCGGAGGAGGCGACCGTCCGGCAGCCGTGACGTGCCTCTTCACGCCCGGGCGGCACGAGTTCTGCCAGCCTCTTCGGCGCGGGACCGCCTCGGACCATCGCGGTCCTTCGCGGGGACACGGAGGAGCAGCGCAATGGTGCAGAGCGGACGACGTGCATTGCGGGCGTGGCTTGCCCCGGCCCTGGTTGCAATTCTTGTCGCCCTGCTGACTGCCTGTGGCGGCGGTGGCGGCAGTCCGCGCGCCGTTGTCGCGCCGCCGGCCACGCCGGCAAACCGGCCACCGGTGTTCACGTCGGGCGCTACTGCGACCGTTCCCGAAGACACCACGTCGGTCTTCTACACGGCCACCGCTAGCGACGCCGATTCAAATCCCATCACGTTCTCGCTCGCTGGCGGCGCCGACCAGGCGCGCTTGCGCATCACCGCGCAAGGCGGACTGTCATTCGTCACCGCGCCGGACTTCGAGAACCCCGTCGACGCCAATGGCGACAATGTCTACCTGGTGACCCTCGCCGCCAGCGACGGAATCGCCAGCGTGACGCAGGCGCTGTCGGTCACCGTCACCGATGTGCGCGGCGCTGCATTCCGGGTGCGGCGGGTCGCCAGCGGACTGAACTTCCCGATCTTCCTGGCGCCGGTGCCCGACAGCAGCGGACGCCTGTTCGTGGTCGAACGCGAGGGCCGCATCCGCATCATGACCGCAAACGGTGCGATCACGGCCGCGCCGTTCCTCGACATCGCCGGAACCATCTCGATCGACGGCGAGCGTGGCCTGCTGGGCTTCGCGACGGCGCCGGATTTCTTCACCAGCGGCCGCTTCTACATCTTCGTGACTGCGCCCGACGGGACGCTGGAAGTGCGGCGCTACCAAACCGTTGCCGGTGACCTCAACCGCGCCGACCCGACCAGCGGCGACGCCATCCTGCGCGTGCCACACCCGCGCAACAACCACAACGGCGGCTGGATCGGCTTCGGTCCGGACGGCATGCTCTACATCGCCACCGGCGATGGCGGCGGTAGCGGCGACCCGGATAACAACGGCCAGAACACCAACACGCTGCTGGGCAAGATCCTGCGCGTGAACCCGGCCAGCGACGCATTCCCCTCCGAGCCCGACCGCGACTACGCGATCCCCGCAGGCAATCCGTTCATCACTTCCGGCGGCGCGCCCGAAGTCTGGGCGTACGGGCTGCGCAATCCATTCCGCAACAACTTCGACCCGCAAACCGGCAACCTGCTGATCGGCGATGTCGGCCAGGGCGCGATCGAGGAGATCGACCTGATGCGGCCCAGTGACGGCGGCGCCAACTTCGGCTGGCCGATCCTCGAGGGCACCGTGCCGTTCCGCGGCGGGCCGACCACGGGACTGACGCCGCCGGTGGCGCAGTACTCGCACGGCACCGGACCGGTCAACGGCTTGTCGGTGACCGGTGGCCTGGTCTATCGCGGCGCAGTCGAGTCGCTGATCGGCGAGTACATTTTCGCCGACTTCGTGCGTCCCAATATCTGGTCGCTGCCGATCTCGCGGCTGGTGCCGGGCACGACGCTGCAGGCGAACGAGTTCACCTTGCGCAACGGCGACTTCACCCCCGACGCAGGTGCGCTCACCAACATCGTCAGCATCAATGCCGACAGCAGCGGCCAGGTGTACCTGGTCGATTTCGATGGCGAGATCTTCGTCATCGAGACGGTGGTGCTCGGATTGCCGTTCGTGGCCTCGCAGATGACGCCGCAACAGGTGCTGCGCCAGGGGATGTCCAGTCGGATGGGCGGGCGTGACGGCGCCGTCGTCCCGCTGCCGCAGGGAGTCCAGCCGTAGCCGGGCCTTCGAGGCCCGCCAATGTCGCTCCGCATGTGCCTGGTGCCACACTAGGCCGACAGTCAGCCCGCGCATCGTATCCTTGTGTATACGTGCGCTGCGGGCGCGCATTCATTGACTGAACACTAAGCGGGATTTCCTTGCGACAGATCATCACGCACTCCTGGCCGTTGCTGTTGTGCCTCGCGCTGGCCGCCTGCCAGCAGGCCGAGCCGGCGACCCACTCGGGCATGGTCATCGAAGAGGTGAACAGCCCGCAGGAAGGCGGTGCGATCAGCACCGCGCCGGTCAAGGTGCCCCCGGTCCCGGCCGAGCCGGCGACTTCGCCGCGCAAGGCCAAGACCAGCGTGCGTGAAACGGCCAAGGCCAGCAGCGAGGAAGCGCCGATCGACTGGTCGACGCTGGAGCTGACTTCGGGCGAGGCATCGATCAGTTGCGAGCTGGACTACGCCGCGCTGGGCGACGGCAACGTGCTGGCGAAGTTCGACCAGGCCGGCCTGCGCGAAGCGCTGCAGCCGTGCGTGGAGCGCGGCGTCGCGCGCCTGCGCTACAAGGGCAAGATCACCGCCGAATTCGGCTCGCTGGTCGAACGCGTCACCCATGTCGCCAACGAACTGGGCATCCACAAGCGCGTGCTCGACGTCGACTCGGCCGGTGGCCAGGTCGAGGATGCGATCAAGGCCGGCGATTTCATCGCCGAGTCGCGCTGGACGATCTGGGTGCGCGAGGGCGCGATCTGCCACAGCGCCTGCGTGTTCATCCTCAGCGCCGGCGACACCCGCATGATCGCCGGCCAGGTCGGCATCCATCGCATCATCCGCATGAGTTCGACCGCGACCACGCGCGCGGAGCTCAATGCCGAGCTGCGCGTGGTGTACGAGCGCGTGCGTGACTACCTCGAGCGCAACGGCGCGGCGACCGCGGTCGCCGACCTGATGATGGCCGTGCCCAACCGCGGCCTGCGCCTGCTCACGGTCGAGGAGCTGGAGTTGTACGGACTGGACGGCGTCAATCCGGCCCAGGACGACCTCGACCGCCTGCGTCTGATGCGCAAGTGCGGCGAGGACTTCGTCAGCCGCCGCGATTCGTTCGTGCGTGCCTTCGACAAGCGCTGCAAGACGCCCAACACCGACCTGGACGCGCTCAATACCTGCGGTCTCAACCTGCGCAAGGATTACGGCTTCCCCGACCAGGCCTGCCCGGCGGAGAGCCCGCTGTCGGAGTTCGATCCGGGGACGGCGCTGGTCCCGGGCGCCAGCAAGCCTGACGGCGTGTCGCAGCAGTCGCCCAAGCCGAAGGCAGGCGAGAGCTGATCGCAGCCGCGCACGCCTGATCGAATGGGCCGTGCCGGCGGCCACGTGAGCCGGCCATCACATCACCCACGGCACGATGCCCCGGCGCGCATACCGGACGCGCCGGAGGGCTCGGCGATGAGTGATCTGCGTTATTCCTTGCTGCGTGGCGGCCTGGTGTACCGCGTTTCCAGGATCAGCGGTCTCAGCCGCGCCCAGCGCAAGCTCGCGCCGCTGGTGGCCGTCGTGCTCGTCCTGATCATCCTGGTGCCGATGGTGGTGGCCGCGGCGCGCGATGGCACGCTCGTCGACGGCGTCACCATTCCATTGCTGCATGACTATTCGATCTGGGCGCGGTTCCTGATCGCCGTACCGCTGCTCGTGCTGGCGGCACCGATGGCCGACGAACGCCTGTGGCGCGCGATCAAGCACCTGCAGGACCTGGTCGATGCCACCGACCGCGACCGCTTTGAAGAAGTGCTGGCGCAGATGCGGCGCTGGCGCGATGCCAACACGCCTGAGCTGGTGCTGTTCGCGCTGTCCATCATTGCCTCGTACGCGATCCCGGTGCTGGGCCTGCTGGACAACGTCACCGATTGGAAAGGCAGTGCCAGCGAGATGAGCTTTGCTGCGATCTGGCTGCAATGGGTGGCGATGCCGGTCATCCGCTTCCTCGTGCTGTTGTGGTTCTGGCGCCTGGCGCTGTGGACGCTCCTGCTGCTGCGTTTCTCGCGCTTCAACCTGGACCTGCATGCCGCCCATCCCGACGGCCGTGGCGGGCTGGCGTTCCTGGGTTATGCGCAGACTGCATTCCTGGTGCTGCCGCTGGTCGGTGGCATCTCGCTGGCCGGCACGCTGGCGCTGGACGTCCAGTACTACGGTGCCGAGCTCAAGAGCCTGCGTTTCATCATGGCCGGCTGGGTCGTGATGGGCGTGGCGCTGATGGTGGCGCCGCTGCTGCTGCTGGTGCCACGGCTGGCGGCGCTCAAGCGCAACAGCCTGCTGGCCTACGGCGCGCTGGGTACCGACTGCTCGGAAGGCTTTGAACAGCGATGGCTCGGGCGCGCCCGCGGCGGTGCCTCGCCCATCCTCGAAGCCGGCGACTCGTCGGCGTTGTGCGACCTGACCGGGGTCTACGCCACGGTCAAGCAGATGGGGACGATTCCGCTGCAGCGTTTCCTGTTGACCCAGTTCGCGCTCGCGGCGGCGTTGCCGCTGCTGCCGGTCATCCTGATGAGGATGCCGTTGAAGGAGCTGCTGGGGAAAATATTCTCGGCGCTGGCGTGAGCGCGCCCGCCTTCAAGCGGCGTGGATTACATGGATCTCGACGTCTTCGATCGTTACGACCTGGCCGGCGTGGATCTTGCAGGTCTTGCGCAGTTCGACCGCGCCGTCGACGCTGACCGCGCCGCTGGCGACGATCGCCTTGCCGGCGCCGCCGCTGTCGCACAGCCCGACCAGCTTGAGCAGCTGGTTGAGTTCGACGTGGTCGCGGTCGAGTTCGAATTCGATCTGTTGCATGGCGATGGCGCGGGGAAGGGCGGTCAGGGTCGCAGCGCCGCCGGCGTTGCGCAATGGCTGGCGGTTATGGGGCACCGGCGCAGAGCGCGCGTTTCTGCTCCGGGCGCAGCTGTTTGATGGCGTATTCGGCCCGGCTGGCGGTTGCGCGATCGGGGTAGGGGAATTGCGCGAGCAGGCGAACCGGCGGTCGTGCTCGGGTATATCGGGCGCCCTTGCCGGCTTCATGCTCGGCATAACGGCGCGCAACGTCGGTGGTGATGCCCGTGTACAGGCTGCCGTCGCGGCATTCCAGCAGATAGACATACCAGGCGTTCATGGGGCCGCAGCCTAGCGTAGGAGCGGTCGCGCTGGCGAGCGGGCGCGTGGGTACCCGCCAGGCGGGGTCGCCACTGCAGTCGCGGTCGCAGTTCGGAGCATGACCGATGACCATACGCATGCGCACGTCATTGTGGCTGTCATGGCGCGCACCCACAATGCATCGTCCACACCGAGAAGTGCCTTGAGCGCCACAGCCTCCGCGTCACCCACCGCCGCAACCCTTCGCCAGCTTTGCGCCCGCTTCGCCCGCCCGCACCTCGGCCGCGCCGTGTGGCAACTGATCAACACCCTGGTTCCATTCCTTGCGTTGTGGGCAGTGATGGCCTGGAGCGTGGTCGACGGCTGGGGCTTCGGCTGGACGCTGCTGCTGGTGCTGCCGGCGGCGGGCCTGTACGTGCGCATGTTCATCATCCAGCACGACTGCGGGCACGGTTCGTTCTTCGCCAGCCAGCGCGCCAACGACATCGTCGGCCGCTGCCTGGGACTGGTGACGCTGTTCCCGTACGGCTACTGGAAGAAGACCCATGCCGTGCACCACGGCACCTCGGGCAACCTCGACCGCCGCGAGATGGGCGACATCGACACGCTCACCGTCGCCGAGTACCGCGCGCTGCCGCGCATTCGCCGCCTGGGCTACCGCCTGTACCGCAGCACGCCGGTGCTGCTGGGCATCGGTCCGTTCTACCAGTTCGTGATCAAGCACCGTTTCCCGTTCGATCTTCCCTTCACCTGGAAGAAGGAATGGGCCAGCGTGCTGCTCAACAACCTGATGCTGCTGGTGGCGTTCCTGGCGCTGGGCTTCAGCATCGGCTGGCACACCGTGCTGATGGTGCACATGCCGGTGGTGCTGGTGGCCGGTGCCGTGGGCGTGTGGCTGTTCTATGTGCAGCACACCTTCGAAGAGGCCTACTGGGCCCGCCGCGAAGACTGGGATTCCGGTCGCGCCGCGGTGGCCGGCAGTTCCTACTTCGACCTGCCGCGGGTCGTGCACTGGTTCACCGGCAACATCGGTTACCACCACATCCACCATCTCGCCAGCCGCATTCCGAACTACCGCCTGCGCGAAGCGTTCGAGTCGAGCCCGCTGCTGCAGGCCGCGCCGCGACTGACGATGTGGACCAGCCTGCGCAGCGCCCGCCTCAAGCTGTGGTGCGAGGAAACCCAGCGCATGGTCGGCTTCCCGCAGCGCGCCAGGGCCTGACCGCCCGCGTTTGCCGGGCAGGTCGTTCCTGCCCGGTCATTCCTTCCCGAACTGCGCGATCTCGTCTAGATACTGCTGGGCGCGCGTGACGCTGCGCCCGGCACTGCCGGCATCGATCGCCTCGCCGATATGACGGCGCTCGGGGCGATGCGCCCAGAAGTGGAACCACACCGTCGCCAGCATGCCGACGATGCCGATCGGAATGCCGATGTAATAGACGCTGGCGTGCATCTGCGCGCCGAACAGCTGCTTGAACGCGATCGCCATCAGCGGCATCCACAGCAGCCAGAACGGCAATCCCAGCCACGGCGACACCCGCGTGCGCCACAGCCGCAACTGCGCCAGTGATTTCTGGATCGTCAGCACCGGCCCGGCGTAGTCGATCCGGGTGATCAGCAGCAGCTCCATCACCGCCGAGATGATCAGCGCCACGCTCCAGGCATGCATCAGCAGGCCGCTGGCGAGCAGCGCCGGTGAGCCGGCGTTGGCTATCCAGAAGTTGGCGAACGTCACCGTCAGCAGCACGCCGACGATCAGCTGGATCACCTGGCCGAACCACAGCGGCCGCAGTCGCGAGCGGACCTTGTCGATGCGCGTTTCGGTAAGCAGTTGCAGGTTCAGCGCGGTCTGCTGCTCCAGGCGGCGGTCCAGGGTCTGCCAGGCGAGTTTGAGTTCATCGAGTTCCATGGTCGTTCCTTGCGATTGCGGGCACCGTGCTCATGCCACGTCCTGGCGGATGCGCTGCTTGAGCCGGCTGATGCGGGTGGCCACGTTGGTTTCGCTGATGCCAAGGATCTCGGCGATCTCGCGATAGCTGCGGTCCTCGAGGTAGAGCAGGAGCAGGGCGCGGTGCATCGGATCGAGTGCGGCGATGAAGCGCTGCAACACGTCCAGTCGCTGCCGCGCTTCGACATCGATGCCTTGCTCGTCGGGCAGGTCGTGGAGGCTGTCGTCGAGCGAGACGGTGCGACGGCGGCGCTGGCCTTCGCCGCGCAGCCACGAAATCGCCACGTTCAGCGCGATCCGGTACATCCAGGTCGGGAACGGGCGCTGCGGGTCGTAGCCCGGGAACGCGCGCCATAGCTGCGCGGCAATGTCCTGGGCGAGGTCGGCGCGGTCTTCGGCATGGCTGGCATAGGTCGCGGCGACCTTGAAGACGATGCCGCGGTGAGCCTGGAGCAGGGCCTCGAACTGCTGCCTTGTGTCGGCCGTCATGATGGCGGTGTACTCCATTGCGAATGCGTCCATTGCCTGGTCGAACCCGTGATTCGCAGGCAGGGGCGAATCGTCACAGCCGGCGCCTCGGTCCTTAGTCCAGGTAGTCGTACAGGCGGTAGATCCAGCTCAGCTCGTAGACGATCGCGGCGACGACGAAGCAGCGGTGGAAGGTCTCCGAGCGCACCTTCATCGCGATCAGGCACAGGCCGATCATCGCCACGTTGCGGATCGGGTATTCGACGTTGAATCGGCGGTAGTAGTCGTGGCCCTTGATCAGGGTGTCGCCGAAGTCGATCAGGTACAGCACCGCCATGATCCCGAAGAACCAGCCGCGGCGGGACTGGAAGTAGTCGTGCCAGCCGGTGTACTCGGCCAGGTCGTCGGGGAACAGCAGCGTGCACAGCAGGAACAGCACCACCACGTACAGGATCAGGAAGGCGTAGGCGACGAAGCTCCACGGATGGACGTGGCTGAGCCCGAACTCCCACCACCAGAAATGCACGAGCAGGATGAACATGGAGATCGCCCAGCCCATGTGCACCCAGTAGATGTGATCGCGGCCGGGGTGCTGGACGAAGCGGGCCATGCCCTTGAGCAGCGTGGTCAGGCCCAGGCCGAGGACGATGCCGAGCACGATGCGGATGTGCGTGAACAGCGGGTCGGTGGTCATGCACTGCGTCCCGGCAGGCCGAGGGCCGATGGCGGCAGCATAGGGCCTGCCCGTCATCCCGGCGTAGCCCTCACCGTCATCCCGGCGAACGCCGGGATCCATTTTGCTGTTGCTCTGCCGGCCTGGATCCCGGCGTTCGCCGGGATGACGGACGAGATGGATCCCGGCGTCCGCCCGGATGACGTGGCTTCACCGAGTCCGTGCTCGGCCGATAGCTGCGATCATGGCGGCATGAACGAACCGCTTTCCCACGATTTCGCCTCCCTGACCCTGGACCCGGCCCTGCAGCAGGGCGTCCAGGCGCTGGGCTACACGAAGATGACGCCGGTGCAGGCCGGCAGCCTGCCGGCGATCCTCGCCGGCCGCGACCTGATCGCGCAGGCGCCGACCGGCAGCGGCAAGACCGCGGCCTTCGGCCTGGGCCTGCTGCACCGCCTCGACCCGGCCCAGGGCGCCACCCAGGCGCTGGTGCTGTGCCCGACCCGCGAACTGGCCGACCAGGTCGGCAAGCAGCTGCGCAAGCTCGCCTTCGCCATTCCCAACCTGAAGCTGTCGATCCTGTGCGGCGGCATGCCGCTGGGGCCGCAGCTGGCCTCGCTGGAGCACGCGCCGCACGTCGTGGTCGGCACGCCGGGCCGCATCCAGGAACTGCTGCGCAAGCGCGCGCTGAACCTGTCGGCACTGCGCACGCTGGTGTTCGACGAAGCCGACCGGATGCTCGACATGGGCTTCGAGGAACCGATCCGCGAGATCGTCGGCAAGACGCCGAAGTCGCGCCAGGGCCTGCTGTTCTCGGCGACCTTCCCCGAAGCGGTGCGCGAGATCAGCCGCGGCCTGCTGCGCGAGCCGATGGAAGTGACGGTCGAAGGCGACGAGCAGCATGTCGCGATCGACCAGCGCTTCTACGAGGCCGAGCAGACCAAGAAGACGCCGCTGCTGGCGGCGCTGCTGCTGCAGTACAAGCCCGAATCATGCGTGGTGTTCTGCAACATGCGCCGCGATGTCGACGAGGTCGCCGCCTCGCTGGCGCACTACGGTTTCACCGCGTTGGCGCTGCATGGCGACATGGAACAACGCGACCGCGACGAAGTGCTCGTGCGCTTTGCCAACCGCAGCTGCACGGTGCTGGTGGCCAGCGACGTCGCTGCGCGCGGGCTCGACGTCAAGGAACTGGCGATGGTCGTCAACTACGACATGCCGCCGGATCCGGACATCTACGTGCATCGCATCGGCCGCACCGGTCGTGCCGGCAACGAGGGCATGGCGCTGAGCCTGTGCGGACCGCGCGAACAGGCGCGCGCGAGCCAGATCGAGGAGCGCCAGGGTCTGCCGTTGATCTGGTACAAGGCCACGCCGCTGGCCGGCAAGGCCTCCGGCGTGCCGGCCGCCGCGATGGTGACGCTGCGCATCGATGCCGGACGTACCGACAAGCTGCGTCCGGGCGACATCCTCGGTGCGCTCACCGGCGATGCCGGTCTCAAGGCCGATGCGGTCGGCAAGATCGATGTGTTCGCCACGCGCTCGTATGTCGCCGTGGCGCGTGCGCAGGCCGCGCCGGCGTTGGCGCGGCTGCGCGAAGGCAAGATCAAGGGACGCAAGTTCCGCGTCAGCCGGATGTGACCGGCGCGCGTTGCCCTTGCTCCAACCCCTCTCCGCAAGCGGGAGAGGGGCACGGTCAGCTCAGCGCTGGTTGAACGCGTACTTGCCCGGCCCGAGCAGCGCGACCGCCGCGGCCGTGGACAGGAACATGATCTGCAGTTCGATCGCCCAGCCGCCCTGTTCGTTGAGCCTGCCCAGGTCGCCCAGGTGCACCAGGTAGAGCGCGAACAGCATGTTGATCACGACCAGGATGCCGCCGATGCGCGAGAAGAAGCCGGTGATGATCAGCAGCGGCGCCAGTACTTCGCCGATCAGCACGCCGTAGGCGAACGAGCCAGGGAAGCCCTGCGTCTCGACCATCTTGACGATGCCGTCGAGGCCACCTTCCAGCTTGCTGATGCCATGCAGGAAAACCAGTACGCCCACTGCGAGACGCAGGATCAGCTTGCCGATGTCTTGCTGGGTGCTGCTGTTCATGGCGGAACCCCTTTGCTGGCTGGATGGTTGGGTGGATCGAATCGTACGGAGCAGGACCGGTAGAGCCGCGACCCGCTGATGGTCACGCCAGCGCGGGCTCCGGCGCAACTGCAACGCGCCGGCGGATCAGCGGATCGGCAATGCCAGCCGCTGGCCATGCCAGCTGAGGACGACGCTGTCTGCGCCGATCTCCTCGACCACCGCATCGCCGACGCGGTCGCCCTGGCCGACCCGGGCGCCATCGATGATGGCGAAACGCTGGTCCGGGGTCGGACCCCACATGTGCATGCTGATCTTCAGCGCCGGCAGCTGTTCGCGCTCGCCGGCCGACAGGTCGGCCAGGCGCAGCGGCGCGGGGGCGGTCGCCGGCGCGGCAACAGGCGCTGCGGTGGCCGGCGGCGGGCTCGCGCTGGCCACCTGCACGGGTGATGGTTGCGGGGGCGCCAGCACGGGCTCGGTCACGGGTTCCGAAGCGGCCAATGGTGGCTCGGCGGTGGTGGTCGCCGCCGGCATCGCCGGTTCACGGACCGCTGCATCGGCGATGGGGACCGGTGCCGGTGCGATCACGGCGGTGGTGGTGGCCGGCATTGCCGGCGGAACGGCTGTGGGCATCGCGATGGGCGCCTGGGCAGCGATCGCCACAGGCGCGGTTTCCGGCTGTGGAGCGGCAATCGGCGCGGCCGCATCGGCGGCCGGCGCTGTTGTCGCTCCGGCCAGGGATTGGACATCGCGCAGCATCCACAGCGTGGCCAGCACGGCCAATCCACCGGCCAGCCACCACGGCCAAGCCGGGCGGCGCGCAGCCGCGCGCGGAACCAGGGGTGGCAGCTCGGCATACAGGTCCGGTGCCTGGCCACGGCGGCGTTCGGCTTCGGATTTGCGCAGGGCGTCGAGGATCAGCGACATCGGATCTAGTTCCCGCCTTCGGGCGTGGTCAGGTGCGGGCCGTCGCCGTCGTTCGCGGCCAGTGCCAGCAGGGTCGCCGGGCCAACCAGTCCATCGCTGTCGAGGCCGCGATCGCGCTGGAACTGGCGCACCGCCTGCTGCATCGCAGCGTCGAAGACGACCGCACCGGGTTGCGCCGGCAGGTAGCGCGGCTGCAGCCGCGTGCGCACCCAGTCGGTGGCGGCGCCCTGGCTGCCAAGGCGTGGCGTGTCCGCAAGGAACGCCGGGGCGCGCCACAGCGCGGCATGCTCGCCGTCCCAGAGCTGCTGCAGGGCGATCCGGTCGACGGCGACGCTGTCGTCGCCCAGTCGCAGGCGCGCCTGTCGCGCGTCCGCGCCTTCCAGCAGCGCCCAGGTCTCGTTGCCATCGTGGCGCAGGCGCAGCAGTGCCGGACGATCCTGCGCGATCAGCGCATCGAGGGTGGTGTGCCCGCGCAGGCAGTACACGCCGGCGGCCAGCACCGGCGGGCAGGTTGCGGCCACGGCGGCTTCATTCGCGCCCGACGGCAACTGCCAGCGCGCCAGCAACTTGCTCCAGGCGGCGGTTGCCGGGATCGCGGAAGCGTCCAGGCGCGCGGAGACAGCGGTCGCGTCCAGTGCGGGCTGCACGGTACGCGCGGCCGGCTTCGCGACCACGGACGCGACCGGTGTCGACGCGGTAGCGGGTGACAGTGCCGGTGCGCGCGGCCACCACAGCGTCAGCGCGAGGGCGAGCAGGGCGATCGCGGCGACGGCAAGCGGCACGGTCACGATTGCCCGGGGCGGCCACCATTTCCGCGAGCGTGCGGGCAGCACTTCGGCCGCGGCGCGATCGACCCAGCGCGCATCGATGACGCTGGCATCGTGGGCATAGCCGGCCAGCAGGCTGCGTTCGGCGATGTTGTTGATCAGCCGTGGCACACCGCCGGAATGGGCATGGATGCGCCGGACCGCGGCGGCATTGAACGGGAAATGCTGGCCACCGGCGACGCGAAAACGGTGGCGCAGGTATTCGCCGGTTTCGGCGGCGTCGAGCGGGGTGAGGTGGTAGCGCGCGGTGATGCGCTGGGCGAGCTGGCGCAGTTCGTCGCGGGCGAGGATCGTGCGCAGTTCGGGCTGGGCCAGCAGCACGATCTGCAACAGCTTCTGCGTCGGTGTTTCCAGGTTGGTCAGCAGGCGCACCTGTTCGAGTGCATCGACCGACAGGTTCTGCGCCTCGTCGATGATCAGCACCACGCGCAGGCCCTGCGCGTAGGCTTCGAGCAGGTAGGCGTTGAGGGCGTCGACGAGCGCCTTGATGCTGCCGCCGGCACCTTGCGCGTGGATCCCGTCGAGGTCGAGGTGCAGCTCCTCGCAGATCGTCTCCAGCAGCTCGACCGGGGTCACGCGCGGGTTGAGCACCAGCGCCACGCGCGTGGTCTCGGGAATCTGTTCCAGCAGCAGGCGGCACAACGTGGTCTTGCCGGTGCCGACTTCGCCGGTGAGCTGGACGAAACCGCCGCCGCCGCCCTGGCCGATGCCGAACAACAGGTGCGCGAGCGCATCGCGGTGGCGCTCGCTGAGGAACACGAAACGCGGGTCCGGCGTGATCGAGAACGGCGGCTCGGTCAGGCCGTAGTGCTCGAGGTACATGCGCAACCTGCAAGGGGTGATGGCGGTAAGCCTGCCACAAAACGCCTGTCGCGGCGGAAGCCGCGCCAACCGGCCGCTCAGTCGGCCGCGCCCTTGGCCTCGGCGGTCCCGAGGACTTCCGGATGCTGCAGGCGCCTGGGCTTGCCCAGCAGCGGGTGTACGAACACCGCAGCCAGGATGATGACCACGCCGACGTAAAAGGTCGTGGTCAGTTCCCGCTGTTCACCCAGCAGCAGCGCCGCCAGCACGATCGCGTAGACCGGCTCCAGGTTCACCGCCAGCTGCTGCGCGAATGCGCTCATGTGGCGCAACGCCACCAGCGACAGCGTGAACGGCAACAGTGTGCAGGCCAGCGCCAGGCCCAGCAGCAGGGCGATGTCGTGGCCGCTGGGCACCACCAGCAGCGGCCCGGCGAAGGCCGGGAACAGCAGCGGCATCAACGGCGCCAGCAGGGTCAGCGTGAGCGTGCCCGCGCCCAGTTCCAATGCGGTCACGGTGAGCGGATCGCCGTGTTCGACCAGGCGCTTGTTGAGCGAGCCGAACAGCGCCACCAGCAGCGCCGAGATCGCGCCCACGGCAATGCCCACGCGCATTCCCGCCGGCACGCCGCCGACCACCAGCACCACGCCCGGCAGCACCATCAGGCCCAGCGCCAGCTCGCGCTTGGAGAATCGCGTGCGCGTCAGCCACGGCTCGATCATCGCCACGAACACCGTGCCCAGCGCCATGCAAGTGGCGCCGACCGAAGCGTTGGAGAGCTTGATCGCGCCGTAGAAGGTCAGCCAGTGCAGGGCCACCAGCGCGCCGATGCCGGCATAGGCCAGCATCAGCCGCGGCGACATCGCCCGTAGCCCGCGCCACACCCGCGGCAGCAGTGCCAGCGCGGCGACCACGATCAGCATCCGCCACCACACCAGCGGCAGCGCCGGCAACGTGATCAGCTTGCCGAGGATCGCGGTGAAGCCCCACAGCAGCACGCAGAAATGGATTTGCAGTTGCGCCTTGCTGGTCGGGTTCATGCGGCTGTGGTCGCTGTGGGTCGGTGGCGGCGAGGGGGCCTATTGTCGCCGCAGTTGCCAGTTGGCGGCGACGGGCGAAACAGGGCGAGACGAGGCGCCACGGTGGGTGCAGACTGGGAGCGGCCGGAGCCACCGCGATCGCACGTCCATGAGCAATGCCCTCATCGCCCATCTCCACGACCTGCTCGACGGCATGGGCCGGGTGACGACGCGTGCCATGTTCGGCGGCCATGGCGTGTATCTCGACGGCGCGCTGATCGGCGTGGTCATCGAGGAAGCCCTGTACCTGAAGGCCGACAACGAGACCCGCCTGCATTTCGAAGCCGCGGGCAGCGAGCCCTACGTCTACCGCGGGCAGCAGCTGCCGATCCGGATGAGCTACTGGTCCGTCCCGGAATCGGCCATGGAATCGGCGCAGGCGATGAAACCCTGGGCGGAACTCGCCTACGCAGCCGCCCTGCGCAAGACCCCGTCCAAGCGCCGCAAATAGCAATCCGCGGCCCGCTGCGGCGATGTCGATTTGGCCCGGGCCCGTTCGTCATGACAGTGAAGGCCGCCATTGCGGATAGTCCGCAGACCGCCGGCATCCCATCCAACCCCGGAACCCTGTCATGTCATTCCAGCATCCTGTTTTCGCCCGCCTCGCCCTGGCCGCGACCCTGCTTGCGCTGGCCGCGGTCGCCAGCGCCAAGCCCGTCCGCTACGAGATCGACCCGGCCCACACCTTCCCGAGCTTCGAAGCCGACCACATGGGCGTGTCGGTGTGGCGTGGCAAGTTCAACTCCAGCCAGGGCGAGATCTCGCTCGACAAGAGCGCGGGCACCGGCACGGTGGAAGTCACGATCGATACCGCCAGCGTCGATTACGGCCTGGACGTGATGAACGACAAGGCGCGTGAAGCCGACCTGCTCGATGCGGTCAAATTTCCGAAGGCGGTCTACAAAGGGCGCCTGGCCGATTTTCGCGACGGCGCACCCACGCGCGTCAAGGGCGAACTGACCCTGCGCGGCGTGACGCGGCCGCTGGACCTGACCATCGACCGCTTCAAGTGCATCCCGCATCCGCTGCACAAGCGCGAACTGTGCGGCGCCGATGCGCTGGGCACGTTCCGCCGCGACGAGTTCGGCATCGACGCCGGCAAGGACTATGGCTTCGACATGAACGTGACGCTGCGGATTCAAGTTGAAGCGGTGCAGGAAGCGCAGGCACAGGCGGACAAGGCGCAGGCGCCGTGACCTGCTGATCGTTTCTTGCCGGCCCGCTAACAGCCGGTGCCGGATCATGCGACTTCACGGTCGCCCCATGAAGAAGGAGCAAACGATGGCTTTCTACGTCGATGGATATGTGTTGCCGCTGCCGAAGAAGAACCTGGCGGCTTACCGCGCGATGGCGCGCAAGGCCGGGAAGATCTGGCGCGAATACGGTGCGCTGGAGGTCAACGAGTGCGTCGCCGACGACGTCCAGCCCGGCAAGCTCACCTCGTTCCCGCAGGCGGTGAAGCTCAAGGCCAACGAGGTCGTGGTGTTCTCGTGGATCACCTACAAGTCGCGCGCACAACGCGACAAGATCAACAAGCAGGTGATGAACGACCCGCGCCTGGCCGACATGATGAATCCCAAGAACGCGCCGTTCGACGGCAAGCGCATGTTCTGGGGCGGCTTCAAGCCTATCGTTTCGCTCTGAAGCTCAACCTTCGGCCAGGCACTCGGCCGCGCGCTGCCGAAGCAGCGCCTGTTCGCGCGCGTTGCGGGTCATGCCCGCGGCGCGCTCGAACTCCTCGCGCGCCTCGCCGAAGCGACCAAGCTTGCGCAGCAGATCGCCGCGCACGCTCGGCAGCAGGTGGTAATCCTTCAGCAGCGGGTCGCCGGTCAGCCCGTCGACCACGGCCAGGCCGGCGGCAGGTCCGAACAGCATCGACAGCGCCACCGCGCGGTTGAGCTCGACCACCGGCGAGGGCACCTGCTGCGCCAGCGCGCCGTAGAGGCCGACGATGCTGGCCCAGTCGGTCTCCTCGGCGGTCAACGCGCGCGCATGGCAGGCCGCGATCGCCGCTTGCAGCGTGTACGGGCCACGTGTGGGATTGCGCACCGAGCCGAGCTTCTCCGCTCGCTCCAGCGCTGCCAGCCCGCGGTGGATCAGCAGCTGGTCCCAGCGGGCGCGGTTCTGTTCGAGCAGCAGCACCGGCTCACCGTTTCCGTTCACGCGCGCGGCCGAGCGTGAGGCCTGGATTTCCATCAGCGCGACCAGGCCGTGCACTTCCGGCTCGTTCGGCACCAGCCCGGCGAGGATTCGGCCCAGGCGCAGCGCGTCCTCGCACAAACCGGGGCGCATCCAGTCGTCGCCGGCAGTGGCGGCATAGCCTTCGTTGAAGATCAGGTAGATCACCGCCAGCACCGACGACAGGCGCTGCGCCAGTTCCTCGCCACGCGGGACTTCGTAGGGCACTTGCTTGTCGGCCAGCGTGCGCTTGGCGCGGACGATGCGCTGGGCGATCGTCGGCTCCGGCACCAGGAACGCACGCGCGATCTCGTCGGTGCTCAGGCCGCCGAGCAGGCGCAGGGTCAATGCCACCTGCGCGGGCGTGGACAGCACCGGATGGCACGCGGTGAACACCAGTCGCAGCAGGTCATCGCCGATCGGGTCGTCGAGCTTGTCCAGGTGCGCGTCATCGGCGCTTTCCTGTTCGGCCTCAAGTTCGCGCGCGAGTTCCTCGTGCTTGCGCTGCAGCAGTTTGCTGCGGCGCAGGCGGTCGATCGCACGATGCTTGGCCGTGGCCATGAGCCAGGCGCCGGGCTGGTCGGGAACGCCGGTCTCCGGCCAGCGCTCCAGTGCCGCGACCAGCGCGTCCTGCGCCAGCTCCTCGGCCAGGCCGACGTCGCGCACCATGCGCGCGAGCGTCGCGATCAGCTTGGCCGATTCGATGCGCCATACGGCATCGATGCTGCGGTGGATGTCGGTCGCCGTCATGGCGACCGATCACACCACCGACGTTGTACCGTTGCAAGTGCTCGAAGTGGCATCACGCGCCTTCCAGGCGGGGTGTCGCGGCACCGTCGTGCTCGCTCAGGCGCTTGAGGTTGCCGAGCCCTTCCTCGAAGGCCTTGCCGATCATGCGATCCATGTTCACGAACACGCTGAACACCTTGGAGACATACGGCATGTCGCCATTCATCGCCCAGGTCACGTCGCTGCCATTGCCCTGCGGCACGATGGTGAACTGCGCGGCGCTGCGCGCCTGCATTGGCCGGGTGAAGTCGAGCTGGACCTCGATCCGCGAGGAGGGCACCGATTGCACGATCTCCATCCGTCCGGCTCCGGCCTTGTTGTTGCCGTCCCAACGGTAGGTGGCGCCGGTGCCCTGTGCGGCACCGCCAATCTCGCGCTGCATCTGCGGGTCGAGCTTCTCGTACGGCGACCAGGACCGCCAGCGGTTGAAGTCGTTGATCTGCGCGAACACCTGTTCCGGCGATGCCTGGATGTGGATGTGGCGTTCGACGCGGAACGTGTCCGGCCGGGTGGCGGCGAAGATGAGGACGGCCGCGATCAGTACGACGACGGCGACGGCGATGAACTTGAGCATTCGTGACTCCGTTCCTTGGGTTTATAGATCAGTGTTTGGGTGTCGAGCCGGCTTGCTGCTGCATGTCCTGCAGACCGGCGGCGGCGTTGCATACGTCGGCCGGGAAGTCGGCCAGTTCCATCACTTGCCGGATCTCGATGACTTCGTTGTTCGCGGCCGGGCAACGCGAGGCCCAGGCGATGGCTTCCTCGCGCGACTTCACCTGGATCATCCAGTAGCCGCCGAGCACTTCCCTGGCTTCGCTGAAGGGGCCGTCGGTAACCTGCGGCTTGCCATCGGTGAAACTCACGCGCGCACCCATCGACGGCGGGTGCAGTCCGTCCAGTGCCAGCAGCACGCCGGCTTTGTGCAGGGACTCGTTGTATTTCATCATCGTCGCGACGGCGTCGGCTTCGGGCAACGTGCCGGGCGCGGCGGATTCATAGCCCTTGGGGATCATCAGCATCATGAAGCGCATGGTGGCATCTCCGTGGTGGACTGTGCGGTCATGGCAGGTCAGCGGTTGGGTACCGCATCGGGTTTCATGTGGACGTACTCCCATAGGTGTCCGTCCAGGTCCTCGAAGCCATGGCCATACATAAAGCCCTGGTCGCTGGCATCGAAGTGGGTTTTGGCGCCGGCGGCCACGGCCTTGGCGACGATCGCATCGACGTCGTTGCTGCTGTCCAGGGTCAGGCAAACGATGGCCTCGGTGGCCTTGGTTGCATCGTGCACGGGTTTGCGGGTGAAGGTCTGGAAGAACGCTTCGGTCAGCAGCATGACGTGGATGTCGTCGGAGACGACCATGCAGGCGCCCATTTCGTTGGTGAAGTCCGGGTTGAACGAGTAACCGAGCTTTTCGAAGAAGTCGACCGAGCGGTCGAGGTCCTTGACCGGGAGGTTGAGGAAGATCTGGCTGGCCATGGCGATCAGGCCTCGCGTTCGCAGTTGACCATCCACGACACACCGAACTGGTCGATCAGCATGCCGAAGCTGACTGCCCAGAAGGTCTTGTCGAGCGGCATGCATACGGTCCCGTTCTCGGACAGTGCCTTGAACGCGCGCTCGGCTTCGGCGACGGAATCGACGTTGAGCGCGATCGCGCAACCCTTGACGCCGTCGTAGGTGTCGGTCGGCATGCCGTCCGATGCCATCAGCACCTGGTCGCCGACGTGCAGGCGCGCGTGCATGATCTTGTTTCGGTGGTCGGCCGGTACGTGATCGCAGGCCGGGCTGTCGCCGAACGTGGTGATGGGGTCGAGGGTGCCGCCGAGTGCCTGCGCGTAGAAGCGCATCGCGGCTTCGCAGTTGCCGTTGAAGGTGAGGTAGGCGTTGATCTTCATGGGACGTCCTGTTGGCGGATGAGGTCGGGGTTCAGCGGCGTTCGCCGAGCTGGTCGCGCAGGCGGTCTTCCTGGGCGCGCAGTTCGGGGGTGAGTTCGGGGCCGAAGTCCTCGGTCTCGTAGACCTGGCGGATCTCGACTTCGCCGTTGTCTTCGCCTTCGAACAGGTTGGGTGCGCGCTTGACCCATTCGATCGCTTCGGCCAGTGAGCCGGTCTCGAACAGCCAGTAGCCGGCGATGAGTTCCTTGGTCTCGGCGAACGGGCCGTCGACGACGTTGCGCTGCTTGCCGCTGAAGCGCACTCGTGCGCCCTTGCTGCTCGGGTGCAGGCCTTCGCCGCCGACCATGATGCCGGCCTTGACCAGTTCTTCGTTGTAGTTGCCCATCTGCGTGAGCAGTTCTTCGCTCGGCATTACGCCGGTTTCCGATTCCGCGGTGGCGCGGACTATCACCATGAAGCGCATCGTCGTCTCCTGCCTTGGAGCCGCCGGAGTGGGGCTCTTGTCTGGATGACGAACGGGAACGGGCGGGATCGACACTCGCTTCCGGAATTTTTTGCGCTGTGGGGTTCCTGCTGCGGTGGCGGCGTCGTCCGCCGGGCCGGGGATTGCTCCGCCCCTTCGTTCGGACATCCTGTCCGAAGGCGGGGCGTGGGCCATCCATGGCCCACTGCTACGCAATCCCCGACCCGGCGGACGACGCTCCGGCAGTTCATTGCACGGTCTTCGTTCGAAAGCCGTCATTCCCGCGAAGGCGGTCACTCGCCAGGGTGGAGACCTGCGTCAATCCTTCGGCAGCGCCAGCAACCAGTCGACAAACGTCTGCGCCGCCGCGCGCAGGCGCCGGTGCGAGGGGTAGACCACGTAGTAGCCCCAGCGCGCCTTCACCGTCGGCACCGGCAGCCGCTGCAGGCGTCCGCTCTCGAGGTAGGGGGTGACGATGCGCGAGCGTGCGAGCGCGATGCCCATCCCGAACACGGCGGCGTTCATCGCCCCGGTGCTGTCGGTGTAGGTCAGGCGTTCGTCGAACTTTGCGCCGTGCACGCCGGCGGCGCGGAACCAGTCGTGCCAGCCTTGCCGCGAGTGGTCGGAGATCAGCGGCTGCCTGGCGACGTCGGCCGGCTCCCGGATCTGGTCGATTCCCGGAAAGTTCGGCGAGACCACGGGCAGCAGTCCTTCGTCCATCAGGAAATGCGCGGTCAGTCCCGGCCAGTGGCCTGGTCCATGGCGGATGCCGAAATCCGGGCCGGGTTCGTCGAAGCGGGTCAGTGCGACCTCGGTGTCGATGCTCAGGCGCAGGTTGGGGTGCGCCTGGGTGAACTCGGGCAGGCGCGGAGTCAGCCAGGTGTAGGTGAGCGAGTGCAGGGTGGTGAAGCGGATGCGGTCGTGGTCCTCGCGCCCCGAGCGCAGGCTGCGCAGCACGCCATCGACGTCGGCCAGGGCGCTGCCGGCGGCGTCGGCCAGCTTGCGGCCGTCGGCGGTCAGGGCCACTCCGCGCGCATGGCGCTGGAACAGGGCCACGCCCAGCCGCGACTCGAGCTTGCGTACGTGGTGACTGACCGCGCTGGCGGTCAGGTGCAGCTCCTCGGCGGCGTGGGCGAAGTTCTGGTGCCGGGCCGCCGATTCGAATGCCGTCAGGGCCGGCAGCCAGTCCGCGCGCAGTGCCATGTCGAGCCTCAAATCTGGTTTGTGTCTGACAGCCAAAGTATGCGCTTGTGCAGGACGTACAGGTAATCAGAATGTCGGTCTGGCAAGAGCCAGATTAGTCGATGGGCGCCTCCCTTGGCGCCCGACCGCAGGAGCGGACGAATGGGCCATCTGCACGAAATCAGCCCGCAATTGACGATGCAGGCGCTGCCGATCGAGGCGGTCCCGGCAGTCGAGGTCGGCCCCGGCTGCCTGCGCCGCGACCTGCCCGCCGGCCCCGGCCTGCGCATGTGGGTGGTGGACATGGCGCCCGGCGCGCAGTGGCCGGTGCTGGACCACCACGAGACCGGTGAGTCGTACTACGTGATCAGCGGCGAGGTCATCGAGGGAGACGTCCGCCACGGCGACGGAACGTACGTGTACTTCGCTCCCGACAGCCGGCATCGCCCGCATACCGAAAGCGGTGTACGCCTGATCGGAGTGAACCTTGGCTACGCCGCCTTCCTCGCCGCAGGCGGTAGTTCGGAATCCATCACGCATTGCTATCACCCGACGCAGGGCTGACTACGCCCGAGCGTCGACTGTCGTTCCGCATACGTCCTCCCCCACGAGTACGTCCTCAAAAGAGGTTTGGCATGACCAGCGTTGCATCGACTTCCAGTCTTTCCGATACGCACGAACGCGGTTGGTTCACGCCGCTGGAACTGTGCCTGCTCGGCGCCATCTGGGGCGCCTCGTTCCTGTTCATGCGCGTGGCCGCTCCTGATTTCGGCGCGATGGCGCTGGTCGAGGTTCGTCTTGCACTGGGCTCGCTCGTGCTGCTGCCGTTCCTGTGGCGTGCCCGCGCGCAGTTCCCGGCGAAGCTGTGGCCGAAGCTGGCGATCATCGGTGCGCTGAATTCGGCGCTGCCGTTCATGCTCTTTGCGTGGGCCGCCAAGACCGCGCCGGCCGGCGTGGGCGCGATCACCAATGCGATGACGGTGCTGTTCACCGCGCTCGTCGGCTTCCTGTTCTTCGGCGAGAAGATCGGTGCGCGCCGTGCGATCGCGCTGGTCGCCGGTTTCGTCGGCGTGATCGTGCTGGCCAGCGACAAGACGGCAGGCGCGAGCATCGGCTGGGCCGTGGCCGCCGGTGCGGGCGCTTCGTTCCTGTACGGCGTCGGCATCAACCTGGTGCGTCGCCACCTGACCGGGCTTCCGCCGGCAGCGGTGGCCTCGGCCACTCTCGGCGTGGCGGCACTGCTGACCTTGCCGTTCGCGGTCGCGAACTGGCCGACGCATGCGGTTGCGATGAAGTCCTGGTTGTCGGCCGGCATGCTCGGTGTGCTCTGCACCGGCCTGGCGTTCGTCATGTACTACCGCCTGATCGCCCGGATCGGCGCAGGTCGCGCCTCGACGGTGACCTACCTGATTCCGGTGTTCGGCGTGGCCTGGGCGTGGCTGCTGCTGGACGAGCCGCTGACCTTGAAGATGGGCATCGCCGGCGTGATGATCCTGGGCAGCGTGGCGCTGAGCCAGCGGGCTGGAAAGTGACGACATGACCGACAAGCGCGTCGTTTTCGACTTCGACTTCGAGTTCACCAACGGCGGCGGCATCCAGGGCCAGGACTTCCGCCTGGACATCGACGGTGACGACATCGCCGATGCGGAGCTGGTCGACTACATCGTGCGCGACCTGCGCCTGCTGATGGTCGGCCCGGCGCGCATCCTCAACAAGAAGATCATCACCGAGCCGCACAAGCGCAAGGCCGGAGGCGCCGAGAAAGGGCGCACCTACGTCGACCTCAGCCACGTCATCGAGGACGGCCTGGTCACCTATCCCGGTCTCCCCGCCGCGCGCATCTGCGACTTCCTCAGCCGCGAGCAGTCGCGCGCGAAGTACGCGGCCGGTACCGAGTTCCAGATCGCCAGGATCGAGATCGTCGCCAACACCGGCACCTACATCGACTGTCCGTCGCACCGCTACGCGCATGGCCACGACCTGTCGCAGGTCGGGATTGCGGCGTTCGCCGACCTCGACGGCATCGTCATCCACGCCGACCATCGCGAAGTCCGCGCGATCGATGCCTCATGGTTCCGCGACAAGGAACTGCGCGGTCGTGCCGTGCTCGTCCACACCGGCTGGGATGCCTACTGGCGCGAGCCGGGCTACGCGATCGAGCACCCGTTCCTGACCGAGGACACGGCCGCTTACCTGCGTGAGTGCGGCGTCGCCCTGGTCGGCATCGACTCGATGAACATCGACGACACCCGCGGCGGCGAACGCCCGGTGCATTCGACGCTCCTCGGCGCCGAGATCCTGATCGTCGAGCACCTGTGCAACCTGGCCGCGCTGCCGGATGAAGGCTTCGCCTTCAGCGCGATCCCGCCGAAGGTGAAGGGCGCCGGCACGTTCCCGGTGCGGGCGATGGCGCGCCTGGGTTAGACGGAGCGGTTCGCGGCGGCGGGCTCCGTTTCCAGCTGGGTTTCCAGCTGGTCGGCGATGCGCGACTGAGCCCGCGCCAACCCCGCGCCAGTCACCGCCCAGGTCAACGCGATGGCCGCGCCCACCAGCGCGGCGATCGCCGGCTGCTGCGCCAGCATGTCGACGAAGGTCTTGGCCCAGCCGCTGACGGCATCGGCGCCGCGATAGACCACCGAGTCGATGAAGCTCTTGGCCTTGTACTTGGCTTCGGTCGGGACGACGGTGAACAGCATCTCGCGGCCCGGCCTGACGAAGGCGTACTCGCCGAAGCGGCGCACCACCATCACCACCGCCAGGACAGCGAAGGTCGGCGCCATCGCCAGCCACAGGAAGCCGAGCATGGTCACCATCGGCACCGCCACCAGCAGCACGCCCAGTCCCAGTCGCTGCACGAGCCGCCCGGTGAGGAACAGCTGCGAGGCGATCGTCAGGCTCTGCACGATCACATCGATCATCCCGAACACTTGGGTCTGGTCGGCGCGATCGGGGAAACGCAGCTCGATCAGCCGCGCCTGCTCGAAGTAGAGGAAGGTGCTGACGCTGGCCAACAGCAGCACGAACGCGGAGATGCCGAGCAGGTACGGCGAGCGCATCACGGTGGTGATGCCCGCGAGCGGGCTGCCGCCGAGCGGACGCGCACGTGCGCCGGCGGTCAGTTCCTCCCGCACCGGATGCGCATCGCGCCAGCGTTGCAGGCGCCGGGCAGCGAAGATCGCGGCAATCAGCAGTGTCGCCGCCAGCCACAGCAGGCCGGCATGGCCGATCAGCTCGACCAGCGCGATGCCGAGCAATGGCCCGACCAGGCCGCCCAGGCTCGCGCCGGACGCCATCAGCGCGAAGACGCGCTTGGCCTGCGAGGTCGGGAACAGGTCCACGCACACGCTCCACACCACCGACACCGCGATCAGGTTGAACACCGAGATCCAGATGTAGAAGGTGCGCGCGATCCACAGGTTCTCCGGATCGAGCTGGAAGCACACCGCGAACAGCGCCAGGTTGGCGGCGAAGAAGCCAAAGGTCCACGGCAGGATGTGGCGCCGCTTCACCTTCGCCGCGATCCAGCCGAACAGCGGCATCACCGCCAGCGTGGCGACGAAGGTGCCGGTGAACAGCCATTGCAGGTTGTCGACGCCACCGGCGACGCCCATCGTCTCGCGCACCGGCCGCAGCATGAAGTAGCCGGCGAACAGCAGGAAGAACACCAGGGCGCCGGCCAGTACCGGGGGCGCCTCCTCTTCGGTCACGCCGAAGAGGGACGCGATCTTGTGCGACCAGTTCGCCATGGGCACCGGTCAGGCCAGCGCCGCGACGAGCGCGTCGCGTTGCTTTGCATCGAGCAGTTGGCCCGTGCCCGCCTTGAGGTTGTCGAGCTGGTGCCGGGCCTTCGAGGTGGCCGGGATCACCACCGTCACTTCCGGCTGGCTGAGCACGTACTTCAGGATCAGCTGCGCCCAGGAGTCGGCGCCGACTTCGGCCGCCCACGGTGGCAGCGGCTTGTCGCGCATCTGCGAGATCAGCCGGCCGTCCTCGAAGGCGCGGTTGATCATCACCGCGATGCCCAGTTCCTTTGCCAACGGAAAGATCGTTTTTTCGGCGCCGCGTGACACCGGCGAGTAGTTGATCTGCACCCAGTCGGGCTTGAACTGGCGCATCTCGTCGGCGAGCTGCGCCTGGCCGTCCTCGCGGTAGTGGGTGAGGCCGACGTAGCGCGTCTTGCCCTGCTGCTTGAGTTCGCGCGCGAGTGCTATCTGCGCGGCGGTATCGCGCAGGTTGTGGACCTGCAGCAACTCGACCTTGTCGGTCTTGAGCCGGCGCAGCGAATCGTTGAACTGGGCCAGGCCTTCCTCGCGCCCGCTCACGCCCGACAACTTGGTGGCGATGAAGAGCTTCTGCCTCGCCTTGGCGTCGGCGATCAGGTCGCCGAGGACGTCTTCGGCGGTGGAGTAGGTCGGTGCGGTATCGATCAGCGATCCGCCGGCATTGACGAAGGTATCGAGCACTTCACGCAGCGGCGCGCGGCCGCCGGCATCGGTACCGACTTCGAAGCTGCCGGACGTGCCCATGCCGATCACCGGGATCTTTTCGCCGGTGGCGGGGACCGCCCGTGTCAGCAACGGGCCCTTGAACGGTTTGGCTGCTGCCGACGCAGGCGCGGCAGCGCTGGCGGCCGGCTTTTCCTGGCTGCAAGCCACCAGCGGCGCCAGGGCGATGCCCGCGGCGGTCAGGGTGGCGGTGGAGATGAACTCGCGACGGTTGGCCATGGCGTGATCTCTTCCGGGGTGAACGGAGATTGTGCCGTTGATACGGTCGATGCGGCGCGTACGACAGTGCCGATGGGCATGGAGCGAGTGCTCGCTGCGCCGAGCCGAGTGTCGTCAGGCGCCCAGGCGCCGCAGCAGCGCCATCGCCGCCGCCGGGTTGCGCTCCTTAGCTGCGCTGATGAAATAAACGAACACGTCACGCTTCCCGCCGTCGGCATGTTGCGCCGCAAGATAGGGCAGGTCGGCCGGCTGCCCGCCTTGCGACCATTCGCGAGCACGCGCTGCCCAGCGGTCGAGTTCGTCGTCGGGATAGCCATCGGCGATGTCGCTGCGCGTCTGCATCAGGCGCGCGTAGACGAAGTCCGCGGTGACGTCGGCGAAGGACGGGTGCTCGGACGAATCGGTGAAGACGCCGGCCATGTTGTGCTGGCGCAGCAACGCCACGTAGTCCTGGTCGACGAAGGCATGGTCGCGCACGTCGATCACGTGGCGCAGTCGCCGGCCTTCGACTTCGTTGGGAAGCAGCGCGAGGAACTGCGCGAACGTGTCGCGCTGCAACGGCGGCCCCTGGTCGAACTGCCAGACGATCGGGCCGAGGCGATCACCCAGCGAGGCGATGCCACCGACAAAGTCCTCGATTTGCGGACCGGTCTTCGCCAGCGTTTTCGACTGCATGATCCGCATCGGCGCCTTGGCCGAGAAAAGGAAACCGTCCGGCGTCTCCGCTGCCCACTTCGCGTACGTCGCCGGTTTCTGCGAGCCGTAGTAGGTGCCGTTGACCTCGATCGCGCTGAGATGGCGGCTGGCGTACTCGAGCTCGCGCCGCTGCACCAGGCCCTTGGGGTAGAAGTTGCTGCGCCAGGGCACGTAGGTCCAGCCGCCGACGCCGACGCGGATACCGTCGACCGGTTTCGGGCCGCTACCGAATTCGTCCATCGCTCAGGCGTCCTTCCATGGGTCGTAGGTGCCGAACCACCACAGGTGGCCTTCGAGGTCGCGGCAGGCGTAGCCGCGGCCACCGTAGGGCTGATCGGCGATATCGATCACGACTGGTGCGCCGGCTCTGGTTGCCTGCGCGTAGTGGGCGTCCGCGTCGCTGACGATCACGCAGATGCTCTGGGTCGCGCGCTGGCCGGTTTCATCGGGGTGAATCATCAGCCGCGACCACTCGCCGTCCTTGTTGGCCGAGCCGAGCATGATCATGCCGCTGCCGTGCACGAGCTGCGCGTGGAGGATTACATCGCCGTCGGCGTGGACCGCCTGGCGCTGGAAGCCGAATGCGTCGCACAGCCAGTCGATGGCCTTGGGTGCGTCGCGGTAGACCAGGGTGGGAATGACCGTGCTGCCGGGGGACATGGCGGGTTCCTCGTTGGATGAAGCCCCTCTCCCGCAGTCGGGAGAGGGGTGGTGCATCGTTACTTGATCGGTTCGTCCAGCATCATCTCGCGGACGAAGCGCACCGGCGGCGCGCCGTACGACAGCACCTGGTCGTGGTAGGCCTTGGCGTTGAACTTGTCGCCCAGCTTGGCCTCAACTGCCTTGCGCATGTCGAAGTGCTCCTGCGCGCCGACGAAGTACGTCGGCAGCTGCGCCGAGGTCAGCTGCGCGCGCACCCACTTGCCGGACGCTTCACGCTCCTGCTGGAAGGCCTGCTTGGTCATCAGCTCCATCGCCTGCTCGCGGCTCCAGTTGTCCACGTGCACGCCCTGGTCGAGGATCGCGTTGGCGATCGTGCGCAGGTAGAACTTCAGCTGCACCAGGCGGAACAGCGGGTCGTTATCCAGGTAACCGGCGTCGGCCATCATGTCCTCGGTGTAGACCGCCCAGCCCTCGGCGAACAGGCCCGAGCGCAGCACCGAACGCAGGGTCGAATGCGACTTGGCCGAGTGCGCGCCTTCCAGGTAGTGGCCCGGCATCGCTTCGTGGATCGACAGCAGGTGGATCATGCGGCTGTTGTATTCGCGCAGGAACGAGTCGGCCTGCTTGTCGTCCCAGTCGTCCGGAATCGGCGAGATCGCGTAGTAGGTGTCCAGGCCCTTGTCGAGCGGACCCGGCGAATCGCAATAGGCCACCGCGACGCCGCGCTGGAACTCCGGCATCAGGATGATCTTGACCGGGTCGTTGGGCACGGTGACCAGGTCGTGCTTGCGGGTGAAGTCGGTCGCGTCGGCGAGGGTCTTCTTGGCGAAATCGACCACTTCGTTGCGTGCCGGCTTGTCGGCGTAGGCCAGCTCGAGCGCGGCCTCGATCGCTTTCTGCTGCTGGTCCGGGGTCGGATTGGCCGGCAGCTCCGGTGCGTTGGGCTTGTCCTTGAGCACGTTCTGGGCGATGGCGTACATCTCGCCGCGCACGCGCTTGAGTTCGGACTCGGCGCGCTGCTTGATCTCCGCGCGCGACAGCGAGGAGTTCAGCGAGAACTGCAGCTTCTCGTCGTACAGGGTCTGGCCGATGCGGAAGTCACCCTTGGCGTTCGGCACCAGGGTCTTGTCGAGCCAGGTCTGCTGCTCCGCCACGGCCTTGCGCAGGCCGGCGACGGCGGCGTCGAGCTGCTTGCGATCCTCGCCCTTGAGCTGGTCGGCGTTGGGGACGATGAAGGTGTCGATCAGGCTGAGCACGCCGGCGTTCTGCTTGGCGACGGTCTCGGCGTGGATCGACGGCACGCGTGCCGGGTCGAGGTTCTCGCGCATCTGCGCGTAGATCCCCGGGATCTTCTGCATGCGCGCGGTGGCCGACTTCAGCCGCTGCGGCATCGGCGCGAAGTCGCGCGCCATCAGGTTGTAGATCGCGCCGCCGGCCAGGCCGCTGTAGACCTGCGGATCCCAGGCCCAGCTCTGCAGCGTCTCGACGCCCCAGATGTCGCCGCGGATCTGGTTGCGCAGGATCGATGCGTCGATCTGGTTCTCGCGCGAGAGCTTGGTGGTGTCGATCGCGTCGAGCTCGGTCAGCAGCTTCTTGCTGAAGTCGACGAGCTTGGTCCGGCCGGCCGCGCTGAGGTCATCGACCTCGCTGTCGTAGTCGTGCTTGCCGATCTGGGTCGCGGCGATCGGGTTGAGCTGCAGCCAGCCGTCGAGCCAGCGCTGCGAGATCTCGGCGAAGCGGGCGTCGGTGGCGGCATCGGAGGCCGGGGCGGCAGGTGCCGTGGCGGCGGTGTCGGCCGGTGCCGGCGGGGTCTGCGGCTGGCAGGCGGCGAGGGTCGCGCTGAGCACGGCGACGGCGAGGAGGGTGGGGCGCAACGAACGCATGGCAGGTCTCGGAACAGGCGGCAGGCCGCGATCTCCACAGGATATCGCCAGCGGCGCGTCGCCCGCATGGGTCGTTGGTTGAGTCGGGCCGCCGGTTGCCTTGCCGAATCTGTCGCAAGCGGCCTCCCGGCGTGTCAGTCGCCGGCGGCGGCGATGCCGTCAGGGTGGGCGTAGACGTTGAGCTGCCCGCCGCGGGCGAACGCTGCCAGGGTGATGCCGGCGGCTTCGGCGGTGCGGATGGCCAGGTCGGTCGGGGCCGAGATGGCCACCACCATGGCCATGCCCGCGGTTGCGGCCTTGTGCACGATCTCGTACGACGCACGCGAGGTGATGACCAGGAATCCGTCCTGCGCGCGCAGCGGTGGCGCCTGTGCCGCCATTGCGCCGATCAGCTTGTCGAGCGCGTTGTGCCGGCCGACGTCTTCGCGCACCAGCAGCCCGCCGTCATGGGCGAAACCCGCGGCATGCACACCGCCGCTGTGCGTGTTGAGCGGCTGCTGCCCGGCAAGGGCGGCCAGCGCGGCATGGATCACCGCCGCACGGACCGGCGTCGGCGCGGCCACGCGCGGCACCGGACGCAGCGCGGCCTGCAACGATTCGACGCCGCACAAGCCGCAGCCGCTGCGGCCTTCCAGACCACGCCGCCGATCCTGCAGGGCGTCGAAGCGCGCCTGCGGAATCGCGGCGTGCAAGGCGATGCCTTCGTCATGGCGCACCACATCGACCAGGCGGAACTCGTCGGGGCTGGCGACGATGCCTTCGCTCAGGGCAAAGCCGAGGGCGAAGTCCGGCAGCGATTCGGGCGTGGCCATCATCACCACGAACGGTTCGCCGTTGTAGAGCAACGCCACCGGTGCCTCGACGATCACGCGGTCGTCGTGCTGCAAGCGCGCGTCGCCGTGCAGGCGCAGCGCCTGCACCTCGCTCAATGCTTCGCTCATGTGGTCCCGCACAGCTGCCGTCCGCGCGAAGTGAGCCACAACACGGTGCGATCGCCGTCCTCGCGTTGCTCGACCAGGTCGAGGCCATCGAAACGCGGATCGCTTCCCAGTGCCGACAGCAGCCGCTGCAGTTCGCTCAGGCCTAGGCCAAGGCGCTTGGCGACGCGGTGGATCGATTGCCCGTCTTCCTGCGCGAGCAGATGCAGCAGCGCCAGCGCTGAATCCTCACTCATGACAGCGTGCTCATGACAGCGCGCTCATGCCGCCACGCTCCGACCCAGCCGCACCGGGATCGACTTCGACGCCGGCGTGCGCGCGCGTTCGGCATGGTGGTCGAGCGGAACCAGTGCGTTGGTCTCGGGGAAATAGCTGGCCAGGCAGCCTTCGGGGATGTCGTACTCGACCAGGCGGAACCCGCTCACCGTGCGCTCGCCGTCGGACCACACCGAGGTGATGTCGACCAGCTCGCCGTCCTGGAAGCCAAGGCGGCGCAGGTCGGCGGCGTTGATGAAGCACACGCGGCGCAGGCCGTGCACGCCGCGGTAGCGGTCATCGAGACCATAGACGGTGGTGTTGTACTGGTCGTGCGAGCGGATGGTCATCAGGGTGAACAACTTGCCGTCCCGCGATTCATCCGCCGACAGCAGCGGATGGGCATGGAACGTCGCCTTGCCGCTGGCGGTCGGAAATTCCCGCTCGCGCCCGGGATGGCGCAGGTGGAATCCGCCCGAGGCGCGCACGCGCGAATTGAAATCGGTGAAGCCGTCGATGACGCGGGCGATGCGATCACGGATGCGGTCGTAGTCTTCCACCAGCCACAACCACGGCGTGCGGCTTTGCGGCAGCGTCGCCGCGGCCAGGCGCGCGACGATCGCCGGCTCCGACAGCAACTGATCCGAGGCCGGCGGGTTCATGCCCGACGACAGGTGCACCATGCTCATCGAGTCCTCAACGGTCACCGCCTGCGGGCCCGAGGCCTGCAGGTCGATCTCGGTGCGCCCCAGGCACGGCAGGATCAGCGCCTGTCGCCCGTGCACCAGGTGCGAGCGGTTGAGCTTGGTGCTGACGTGCACGGTGAGCTGGCAGCGGCGCAGCGCCTCGATGACGCGCGCGCTGTCGGGCGTGGCCGCGGCGAAGTTGCCGCCCATGGCGAAGAACACACCGGCACGCCCGTCATGCATGGCCTCGATCGCGGCGATGGTGTCGTGGCCGTGCGCGCGCGGCGGCTGGAAGTCGAACTCGGCGCCGAGACGATCGAGGAACGCCGGCGACGGCTGCTCGTAGATGCCCATCGTGCGATCACCTTGCACGTTGGAATGGCCGCGCACCGGGCAGGGGCCCGCGCCGGGCCGGCCGATGTTTCCGCGCAGCAGCAGCAGGTTGGCCAGCATCTGGATGGTGGCGACGCTGCGTGCATGCTGGGTGATGCCCATGCCCCAGCACAGGATCGTCGCCGGGCTGTCGATGTAGGTCTGCGCGGCGTGTTCGAGTTCGGCGCGGGTCAGGCCCGACTCGCGTTCCAGCGTGTCCCAGGCCGTGGCGCGCAGCGACGACGCGAACTGATCGAAGCCGCTGGTATGGGCGGCGATGAAGTCGGCATCGACCGCGCCGCGTTCGACCACCACCTTGGCCAGCGCCGTCGCCACCGCGAGATCGCCGCCGATGCGTGGCTGGTAGTACTCCGAAGCGATGCGCGTGCCGCTGCCGCCAAGCATGTCGGCCGGCGACTGCGGGTTGGCGAAACGTTCCAGTCCGCGTTCCCGCAGCGGATTGAACACGACGATGCGGCAGCCGCGGCGCGCCGCCGTGCGCAGCTCGCCGAGCATGCGCGGATGATTGGTGCCGGGATTCTGGCCGAAGATGAAGATCGCATCGGCGAGCTCGAAATCCTCCAGCGTGACCGAGCCCTTGCCGCTGCCCAGCTGCTCGGTCAGCGCCACGCCCGACGCCTCGTGGCACATGTTCGAGCAGTCGGGCAGGTTGTTGGTGCCGTACTCGCGCACGAACAGCTGGTAGAGGAACGCCGCCTCGTTGGAGGTGCGGCCGGAGGTGTAGAAGATCGCCTCGTCGGGTGACGGCAAGGCATTGAGGGCGTCAGCCACCATCGCGAACGCGCCGTCCCAGTCGATCGGGCGGTAATGGTCACTGCCGGCGTCGTAGACCATCGGCTCGGTCAGGCGACCCTCCGCTTCGAGCAGGCGATCCTCCCACTGCGCCAGTTCGCTGACGCTGTTCGCGGCGAAGAACTCGCGCGTCACCCGCTTGGACGTCGCCTCGTTGGCGACCGCCTTGACGCCGTTCTCGCAGAACTCGAACGTCGAATGCACATTGCGGTCCGGCCAGGCGCAACCCGGGCAGTCGAAGCCGCGCGGCTGATTGGCGCGCAGCAATGTGCTGGCACCCTTGACCACCACCTGCTGCTCGCGCAGGGCCTGCCAGGAACTCTTCAGTGCATCCCAGCCACCGGCGGGCTTTTCGTACGGGTCGATGGGCTTGTTGTCGGTCATCTGCATTCGGTCGTCTGCCGGCGGTCGCGCCGGCATGCGCCGATGATAGGCCTGTTGCCGTCGCTCCGGGCTGAAGCCCCGTCCGACACTGGTCCGCTCGTGGCATAGTCGCGACCGTTGACTTCAAGAGGGGCGGGAATGCGCATCAGCTTTGTAGTGCCTGCCATGCTGGCGGTACTGGTGGCGTTGGCGGGTTGCAGCGAAAAGCGCAGCGGCATGGATGCCGGCGGTTCGGCGCCCGCGCAGGCCACCGCCAACCGCGCCGGCTCGATGCTGGCCTACGAACACAGTGTCGTCGTCTGGCTGGACGCCGGGCAGATTCCGCAGCGGCTTCAGACCGTGCGCGATGCGTGCAGCCAGCAGCGCGTCGGTGACTGCACCGTGCTCGATGTCGACCAGCAGGCCGGCGACACGCGCAGCGCCAGCCTGACCGTGCGCGTGGTGCCGGCCGGCGTCGAGCCGCTGATCAGCCTGGCCGGCAAGGACGGCGAAATCGGCCATCGCCGCACGCACGCCGAGGACTTGGCCGTGGCCGTGCGCGACAACGACCTCCAGCGCCAGCGATTGCAGAATGAGCGCACCCAGCTCCAGGCGTTCCAGCAGCGACGCGATCTTGCCGTCGCCGACATGATCGCGCTCTCGCGGCAGCTTGCCGAGGTCGAGGCGCAGTTGCAGGCGGCCGAGCAGGAAGGCGCGCAGCACCGCATGCGCATCGACACGCAGAAGCTCACCATCTCGTTCCTGCCGCCGGCCGGGCAGAGCGGTCGCAGCGAAATCGGCCAGGCCCTGCGGGATTTCGGCGAGACCCTGGCGATGGGCACTGCATGGACGATCCGCGCCGCGGCGTTCCTGATTCCGCTGGGACTGGTGGTGCTGGTGGCGGTGTGGTTGTGGCGGCGCCTGCGCCGACGAGGAGGGCGCTGACATGCGCACCATGGTTCTGGCATTGACGCTGCTGCTTGCATCGACGCCGGCAATGGCAGGCACGTGCCCACCCGACGGCTGGAGCGTGGAGAAGCTCCAAGCGCTGAAGCATTCACAGTTCGTGGTCGCCGATCCCGGCGAGCGCGCGTCCCTGGCTCTGGCACTGCTGGACTGCCTAGGCGAAACCAATCCGCAAGTGCGCGACGGCATCGCCTACGAGGGACTGGCGGCGTGGATGCGCAAGGGCGAGCTGGCACCGGAAACATTGCGGCCGATGCGCGAGCGCCTGTACGCGATGCTGTCCGAGCCCGATCCCGATGGCGTGCGCTGGCCGTTCGCGGCACTGGTGCTGGCCGAAGTGGCGCGCACCGACCGCACCACGCCATGGATGACGCCGGCGGAGCGGGCGACGATCGTGGTGCGCGCTGCGACGTACTTCACGTCGGTGCGTGACTATCGCGGCTTCGAGGCCGACGTCGGCTGGCGCCACGGTGTCGCCCACGGCGCCGACTGGCTGATGCAGCTGAGCCTGAATCCGGCCCTGGACGGGCCGCAGTTGAACCGCATCGTCGATGCCATCGCGGTGCAGGTGGTTCCCGCCAGCGGCCACGCCTACATCTTCGGCGAGCCGCAGCGGATGGCGGCGCCGCTGGTGTATGCGGCGCAACGCGGCGTCCGCGACGAGGCGGCGTGGACGGCCTGGTTCGCTGCGATGCTGCCGCGGCTCGGCGATCCGGCGCTGGCATGGCGCGACAGCGCCTGGCTCGGGCGCCGGCATGATCTGAGCGCGTTCCTGGAAGCGGTCTACGTCGAGGCCGATCTGTCCACGGACCCGCGCGTCAAGACGCTGCTGCCGGGTGTGACCGCGGCGCTCAAGGCACTGCCCTGACATTCGATACCGGAGGGGTCAGTCCTCTTCGGTATCGAACTCCACCAGCACGTCGAGATCGAAGGCCAGCGCCTCGACCGCGTCGCGCACCCGCGCCGCGGTGGCCAGGTTGGGAGCCTCGATCTCCAGGGCGTGCTGCCCCGGTCCCTGGTCATCGACGAGGCCGGCCGAACTCGAATCGTCGTCGTCCAGGTGCGACATCAGGTCGTCCACCTCCTCGATGTGTTCGATGCCGTCGAGGCTGGTGAGGAGGTTGCTGATGGCGCGGACGCTGTCGTCGCTGCCGGTCACTCGTAGACGCATCAAGGGCATGGCAGGGGCCTTTGGGATGGGGCCATACGAGGCTATTGACCGGCGGGATAAGACCGCGTGATGGCGCGCCGGCTACACGCCGTGGTGTCACGGTGATGGAGTAGGGTTGCCGCCATGGATACAGACACCCGAACCCCACCGACCGGCGTCACCCTGCGGCCACTGGAGCGTGGCGACCTGCATTTCGTCCATGTGCTCAACAACAACCGCAGCGTGATGGGCTACTGGTTCGAGGAGCCGTACGAATCGTTCGTCGAGCTTGAGGAGCTGTACCGCAAGCACATCCACGATCAGTCCGAACGCCGCTTCATCGTCGAGGATGGCGCGCATGAACGCGTCGGCCTGGTCGAACTGGTCGAGATCGACCACCTGCACCGCCGTGCCGAGTTCCTGATCATGATCTCGCCCGAGCAGCAGAACCACGGCTATGCACGCGAGGCGACGCGGCTGGCGATCAACTACGCCTTTCGCGTGCTGAATCTGTACAAGCTCTATCTGCTGGTCGACGTCGACAACGAGCGCGCGATCAAAATCTACGACGAAGCAGGCTTCCGCCGCGAGGGCGTGCTGATCGACGAGTTCTTCAGCGACGGCCGCTACCACGACGTGGTGCGGATGTGCCTGTTCCAGGACGAGGCACTGAATCGCGAACCCAGTCAGGTGCGAACCGCGCCATGATCCCGTCATCCCGGCGTGCGCCGGGATGACGGCATCTTTCAGCGCTTCTTCGTCTTCGGCTTGGCCTTCGACTTCGGCGCAGTCGCCGGCTTCACCGGCTTCGGCGGCGGTGCGCGCGTGGGCAGCGGCACGTTGCACAGGTCGATGTGGCCGGCCATGTGCTTGTACCACTCGTCGCGGCGGTTGCGGCGCGACTCGACCAGGTCGGTGAACAGCGGCGTGTCGGTGCGCAGCACTTCGATCGCGACGCGGTCCTTCTTCGGCACATCGGCGGCCAGGCGCACCGAGCGGATCGGCGTGCGCTGCGAAGGCTGCTCGTAGAAGCCCAGCGGGCCGGTACCGCGCGGCAGCACCGACAGCAACTCCATGCCCTTGATCACGCGACCGACGAGGGTGATGTTGCGATCGAGCTGGCGCGGCGACTGGCCGGTGACGACATACAGCTCGGTGGCGTTGCTGGAATCGGCGGCGACATCGCGACCGGCACCGACGGCGCCATAGCAGTGCGCCATCCAGGCGGTGTTGGTCGCCGGATCGCGACCGGCCGGGAAGCCGTTGGAGAAGCCGACCTGCGGTGCCCAGCCATCGGCATCGGGCAGGCGATCGAACGGCAGGCCATCGGACTTGCGCGCGAACTCCGCCGGCAGCTTGGGCTTGGTGCCGCGGCCCATCGGCTTGCGGTCCTTGTCTTCCTCGGCCGGGTCGCCCCACTGCACGACGAAGTTGTCCTGCGAACGGTTGATGCTCATCCCGTTCCAGTAGCCGTTCTTGGCCATGGCGCGGATGTTTGCCACGTGCGCCGGTGCGAATGCCGGCGCCAGTTCGATCACGACCTGGCCGCTGTCGAGATCAAGGTAAAGCGTGTTCTTCGGGTCCGGGACGCGCCAGTCCGACGGTGCGGACGCATCCAGGATTTCCTGCATCGAGCGCGGCTTGGGCGCGGCAGCGGCCGGCTCGGGTGCGGCCGGTTGGGGAGCGGCCGGCTGGGGAGCGGCCGGTTTGGGAGTTGCGGCGCCGGCTGCGGAGACCGCCAGCAGCAACGCCGACGAGAGCAGGGCGAACGACCAGTTGCGTGCCCTGGACAGGCGTTGATGCGACAGGCATGACTTCGACACGACTTACCCCCTGAGATGAACAGGCAGATTCTGGCCCAGCCCCTGCGTCGCGGCCAGCCCTTTCAGCCGCGCCGGAACGCCGGTGGTCAGAACGACTGCCGGACTATGCCGCGCTCGGTCAGGATGATGCGCCGTTCGAACCGGCGCGCCGGCTGGCCGTCCGCTTGCGTACTGTCTTTCGCGCGGTCTTCTTTGCAGCTTTCTTCGTTGCCTTCTTCGCGACCTTCTTCGCGACCTTCTTTGTTGCCTTCCTCGCGGTCTTCTTGGTTGTCTTCCTGGCGACGGTCTTCTTCGTCGCCTTCTTCGCAACCTTCCTGGTGGCCTTCTTCGTTGCCTTCCTGGCGGCAGTCTTCTTCGTCGCTTTCTTGGTGGCCTTCTTCGCACTCTTGCGGCCCGAGCCGGACTTCTTGCCACCGCCGTCCTGCTTGTTGACCGTCGCCCAGGCGATGCGCTCGGCATCCTCTTCGGGCATGCCGCGCTCGCGTTCGCTGTCTTCGATGTGTTCGGCCTGGCGCTTCTGCTTGTCGGTATAGGCGGATTTGTCACCCCGTGGCATCGCGATCCTCCTCCTCGCCGCCTGGAGTGCGGCGCAAGGCCTTGATAACAGGGACGTGGTCGAAGGGGCGGCAAGGCCATGACCAGCCCTCCGACGGGGTCATGACTAATGGCAGGTTCTGTATATAGAACTTGATAGTAGTGTTGCCATCAGCATAGCGGGACCCCCGCCCGCCAAGACTCCGTGGACCCAGTGCCATGACCGACCTCGACAGCCAGCTGCGCAAATTCCAGAAGGAGCTCAGTGCCGGCACCGTGTCGCTGGTGCTGCTGGCGGTCCTGGCCGCGGCGAGCGAGCCGATGTACGGCTACCAGATCGCCAAGCGCCTGGAGCGGACCGGGGAGGGCGTGCTCAGCGGCAAGCAGAGCGCGCTGTATCCGGTGCTGCGCAACCTCGGTGCTGCCGGCCTGCTCGACAGTCACGTCGAACCGTCGATGTCGGGTCCGCCGCGTCGTTACTACCAGATCACCGAAGCCGGCCGTGCGGTCCTGCACGAATGGATCACCGCCTGGCGCGCCACCCGTGATTCCGTCGATACCGTCCTTGAAGGACCTGACAAATGAACGCGTTCAACTCCAGCACTGCCGGCCTGCCGAGCACCATCCCCGAATACCTGGAACACCTGCGTCGCTCACTGGCCGGCGCCGATCCGGCGCTGGTGCAGGACGCGCTGTACGACGCCGAGGAATACCTGCGCTCGGAACTGGCGGAGAACCCCGGCAAGTCCGAGGCCGATGTCATCGTCGCCGTCGCCAGCAGTTACGGCGCCCCGGACGAAGTTGCCGACATCTACCGCGACACCGAGGTCAAGGTGCAGACCGCGCTGCGCCCGCCGGCGCCGCCGCCGCGCAAGTCGCTGCTTGGCCAGTTCTTCGGCGTGATCGCCGAGCCGCGCACGTACGGCGCGCTGTTCTACATGCTGCTGTCGCTGGCCACCGGCATCTTCTATTTCACCTGGGTGGTCACGGGCATCTCGCTGTCGGCCGGCCTGGGCGTGCTGATCATCGGCATTCCGTTCGTAATCCTGTACTTCGGCTCGGTGAAGATGCTGTCGCTGGTCGAGGGCCGCATCGTCGAGACCATGCTCGGCGAGCGCATGCCGCGCCGGCCGCTCTACGGCACCCGCGGGCAGCCGTTGCTGGAGCGCATCAAGGACCTCTTCATCGATCCGCGCACCTGGGCCACGCAGCTCTACTTCCTGATGATGCTGCCGCTGGGCATCCTCTACTTCGTCGTGACCGTAGCCGGACTGACGGTATCGCTGTCGATGATCGCGGCGCCGATCGCGCTGCTGCTCGGGTTTGGCTCGCACCTGTATGTCGACGACATCATGGTGTTCGGCGCGGCCGAGCCGTGGCTGTGGCCGCTGACGATAGTGGGCGGCGTGCTGCTGCTGTTCGCGACGATGCACCTGGTGCGCCTGTTCGGCCAGATGCACGGGTTGCTGGCCAAGCACATGCTGGTCAAGACGGCGCAGTACAACTGAGCGCGACGGCCCCTGGATCCCGGCGTACGCCGGGATGACAGTCAAAGTGATCCCGGCGTACGCCGGGATGACGGTGAGGGAGGCTCAGAAGTCGAACAGCTCGCCCAGCAGGTTTTTCTTCTTCTTGTGCCGGTGCTCGGAATAGCCGCCGTGTGAATCGCGCGACTGGTACGGCGACGGCGGCGGGCCATGCTGCGGTCGCTGCGCCGGCTGACGGCTGCCGTCAGCGGTGGCGCGCTCGATGAGCTTGTCGAGCTCGCCGCGGTCAAGCCAGACGCCGCGGCATTGCGGGCAGTAATCGATCTCGATGCCCTGGCGATCGGTCATCGCCAGTTTCACGTCGCGGCAGACAGGACAATCCATCGAAGGTTCCTTTGCTCGGCTTGGGATACCTTCGTGATCTGGGCGAAGCGCCCTTGAATCAAGGCTTGGCCGGTGCATCCACGGTCGATTCGACCGGAATTTCAGCAGAGCCCGCATAACGGGCGATGAAATCCCGTACCTGCGGATACACCTGAGTGCGCCAGCGGCGGCCGCTGAAGATGCCGTAATGGCCGGCGCCCTTGACGGTCAGGTGCTCCCGGTCGGCTTCCGACACGCCCGTGCACAGCGTGTGCGCGGCGCGGGTCTGGCCCTGGCCGGAGATGTCGTCCAGCTCACCTTCGATCGTCAGCAGGGCGGTGCCGTGGATGCGCGAAGGATCGACGCGCTCGCCACGCACCTCCCACAGGCCCCGCGGCAGCAGGTGTTCCTGGAACACGATGCGCACCGTCTGCAGGTAGTACTCGGCCGGCATGTCGAGCACGGCGTTGTACTCGTCGTAGAAGCGGCGATGCGCGGCGGCATCGTCGAGGTCGCCCTTGACCAGGTCCTGGTAGAAGTCCCAGTGCGAGGTGAAGTGGCGCTCGGGGTTCATCGCCACGAAGCCGACGTGCTGCAGGAAGCCCGGATAGACGCGGCGGCCGTGCCCCGGATAGTTCTGCGGCACGTGGTGGATCAGGTTGTTCTCGAACCACGCCAGCGGCTTGTCGGTGGCCAGGTCGTTGACCTTGGTCGGGTTCTGGCGGGTGTCGATCGGGCCGCCCATCATCACCAGCGAACGCGGCGTGTCCTCGCTACGCGCGGCCATCAGCGACACCGCGGCCAGCACCGGCACGGTCGGCTGGCAGACGCTGATCACATGCAGCGACTTGGCGCCGATGTGGCGGATGAATTCCTCGACGTACGCGACGTAGTCGTCGAGCGAGAACTCGCCGTCGCTGGTCGGCACCATGCGCGCATCGACCCAGTCGGTGATGTAGACCTTGTGGTCGCGCAGCAGCGTGCGCACGGTATCGCGCAGCAGCGTGGCGTGGTGGCCCGACAGCGGCGCGACAACCAGCACCGGCGGGTCGTCCTTGAGATCGCGCAGATTGCCGGCATCGTCGGCGTAGCGCTTGAAGCGCAGCAGCCGGCAGAACGGCTTGCGCAGCATCTCGCGCTCGACGACGGGGTAGGCCACGCCGTCGATGTCGACCGAGTGGATGCCGAACTCGGGCTTCTCGTAGTCCTTGCCGATCCGGTACATCAGTTCGTAGCCGGCGGCGGCCTGCGCCGCGCCCGGCAACGACGACAACCATCCGCCGTTGGCACCGAAGATCTTGGCGCTGGCTTCGGCCCAGTACGTCATCGGGGCCATCCAGGCGCGCCCAAGCTCGTGCATCTGATAGAGCATTCGTCGAATCCGGTCAGGTTGGCGGTTTGCTGCGTCGCAGCATAAGGGATCGGCGGGGCTTGAAACTGAATTGGGCTTTTGCGCTCAACCGGGATGTTCGAGGGCGACCAGACGCTCTGCAAGGGCAGGGGCCAGCCACAGGTGCGAACCCAGTGCGGTCAGGCCGAGTGCCTGGAAGCGCTGGCGATAGAAGCGCGCCGGCCGCTGCTTGAACTCGTGGTTGTCGCCGTCGGTCTCGTCTTCGCGGGTGAAGGTTTCCAGGAAGGCGACGCCGCCGCACAGCTCGGCCAATGCCGGCAGGCCGCGATCGAGTTCGCGCGTGTCCAGGTAATGCATCACGTCGCTGCACACCAGCAGGTCCACCGGCGGGCACGGACGCAGGTGCTGGAAGTCACTGAAACGCGCCAGATGCAGGTTGCGGCGCGCGCCGTAGCGGGCGATCGCATATTCGCTGCTGTCGAAACCCAGGTATTGCAGCTTCGGCCGCAGCTTCAGCAGCGGTGCGCGCCAGGCGCCTTCGCCGCAACCGATGTCGAGCACGCTGCGGATCGGCCGCTCCAGGTGGTACTCGGCGGTGGCCACGGCCAGTGCGACCTTGCGCGCCAGCCGCGCACCACTGCCGACGGCGTGGTCCTTGCTGGCGCCCTTGCGGTACCAGCGGTCGAAGTAGCTCTGGTCGTACTGCTTGCTCATCGGATCGATCGATTGCGGCCGGCGCGGGACGGGGCATCGTAATCGATCAGCGCAGAGGCAGATGGATCCCGGCGTTCGCCGGGATGACGTTGAGGAGGATGTCCCGGCATTCGCCGCGATGACGTTGAGGAGGATGTCCCGGCGTTCGCCGCGATGACGGTCATGGGAGGACGGGCAGGTATGCCATCCTATTGCCCGCATTTCGGAGCAGAACCCAATGGCCTATCTCTGGACCAAGACCGCGCACCTCGTTTTCGTGATGGCCTGGATGGGCGGGGTGTTCTACCTGCCGCGGATCCTGGTCAACCTCGCCGAAGCCGGCGACGACGCGGCCGTGCGCGCGCGCCTGGTGCTGATGGGCAAGCGCCTCTACCGCTTCGGCCACATCATGTTCGGCCTCGCCTTCGTGCTCGGCCTGACGCTGTGGCTGCACTTCAAGATTAGCGGCGGCTGGCTGCATGCCAAGCTCGCGCTGGTCGCGGTGATGCTGGCGTACTTCATCGTCAGCGGGCGCTGGCTCAAGGGCGTGGAAGCAGGCAAGGCGCTGCCTTCGTCGAAGGCGCTGCGCTGGTTCAACGAGCTGCCGGTGCTGCTGCTGGTGGCGATCGTGTACCTGGTGATCGCCAAGCCGTTCTGATCAGTCCCCTCAACACCGTTCGTCCTGAGCGGACGAACGGTGTGGGGTGTCGCGACGCTGGGTCTCGGACCCTCAGCGGAACTTCGCCGGGTCCGGCAGCGTCACCGGCACGCCGTTGCCGTCGCAGTCGCCGGCCTTGCACAGGCCGTCGCGCAGCTTCGGCATCGCCTGCAGCATGAAGTGGAAGATCGTGTTCTGCTCGACGCTGCCGCGCACCGCCTCGCTGCCAGGGCCGCGTGCCCAGATGCCGACGTCATCGCCGCCGTGCGATTCGGCGCTCATCGGCATCAGCGCTTCCTGCAGGTAGTCCGGGTCCTGGGTGTCGACATTGCGCAGGTCGGGGCGGCCGCGCTTGGGGATCTGCACGCCGCTGACCGAGTGCAGGAATTTCTTCGGGCCCTCGGCCTGCTGCGCGCTCGCGCCGACATAGCCGGGACCATTGCTGTAGCTCAACGTGGCGTAAGGCAGGCCGAGTGCGTCGATGGCGTAGTCGCCGTTCTCGCCTTCCTCGCCGCTTGCGCCACGGACCTTGCCGAGGATCGGATTGCCGCGCACCGGGTAGCCGACGAAGCTCAGCGTGTGCGAGTGGTCGGCCGTGACCAGGATCAGCGTGTCGTCGGCCGACGTTGCCTCAGCCGCAGCTTGCACCGCTTCGCTCAGGGCAATGGTGTCGGTGAGCGCGCGATAGGCATTGCCGTAGTGGTTGGCGTGGTCGATGCGGCCGCCTTCGACCAGCAGCACGTAACCGTTGCTGTTGTGCTGCAGGCGCGTGATCGCGGCGCGGGTCATCTCCGCCAGCGTCGGCTCGCCGGCGCCGTCCTTCGGGCGGTCGTGCGAGAACTGCATGTGGTCGTACTCGAACAGTCCAAGCAGCGGACCCTGCTTCGGCGCGGCGGCGAACTGCTGCGCATTCCAGACATAGGTGCCGTCGGGATGGCGCTGCTTCCACTGCGCGATCAGGTCGCGGCCGTCGAGGCGCTGGCCAACCTTGTCGTCGTACTCCGGATCGGACTGCTGGGCAGTCATGAACTCGCCGCGGCCGCCGCCCATCAGCACGTCCGGTCCGTTGCCGTACGGCGTTTCGACCAGCTGGCGCGCGATGTCGATGCAGCCGGCAGCCTTCGCCTCGTCGGGCAGATCGACGTCGTTTTCCCAGTTTCTTTCGGCCGAGTGGGTAAAGGTCGCGCCCGGCGTGGCGTGGGTGACGCGGGTGGTGGTGACCACGCCGGTACCCAGGCCCTGGCTCGCGGCCAGTTCCCACAACGTCAGGATCGGTGCCTGCAGGGCTTCCGCGCAATTCCGGCGCGCCGCCTGCTGGCCGATGCTGAGCACGCCGGCGCGCGTCTTCACGCCGGTGGCCATGGCACTCATGGTGCCGGCCGAGTCGGGCGTCTGCGAGTCGGTGTTGTAGGTCTTGCTCAACGCGGTGGCGGGGAAGCGCTCCCAGCTCAGCCGGTTGTCCTCGCCGGGGCCGCCCTTGCGCTGGCCGTCGAGGATGCGCGCGGCGGCAACCGTGGTCAGGCTCATGCCGTCGCCGACGAACAGGATCACGTTCTTCGCCTTGCCCGACATGGCGCCACGCTGTGCGGCCTGTGCTGCGCCGTCGCGGAACCACCAGGCAGGCGTCTCATCCTTCGGGTGCGCGATGACGGGCACGTCGACAGCCAGCGCGGTGCCTGCAGAGGCCGGGCGCACGCCCTGGCTGGTGCAGGCGCTGGCCAGCAGGGTGGCGGCGAGGGCAAAGCAAGCGTGCGGCAGTCGGGACATCGGGCAGGGGTATCGGCAGGCGAAACCGCGATTATGCAGTGCGTTATTGCAGTGCTGGGACACCGGCGTTGCACTCACGGGGTCGCAGCCCAGTTCCGGCTGGGATATCGTGCAAATCCGACAGGTAAAGCAAAGCGACGGTCCCGATGAAGGTGGTTTCGGCCTGGCTCCGCATCCCGTTCTGGCAGCGCGTGCTGGCCGGATTCGTGCTGGGTGCGCTCGCCGGCTGGCTGTTCGGCCATTCCGCCGAAACCTGGTTCGGCCCGCTCGGCACGATCTACGTCAACGGCATCAAGATGATCGCGGTGCCGCTGGTGTTCTTCGCGGTGATGAACGCCATCAGCAGCCTGCACGGTCAGAAGTCCGTCGCCGCGCTGGGCGGGCGCACGTTCGTCTGGTTCGCGATCACCGCGGCATTGGCGGTCGGCGTCGGCCTTTCGGTCGGCTGGTTGCTGCAACCCGGTCACGGCCTGGCCGGGCTGACGGTGGCGCCGGACTACACCGTGCGCGAAGTGCCGTCGGCGACGCAGGTGCTGCTCGACGTCATCCCGACCAATCCGTTCAAGGCGTTGAGCGACGGCAAGATCCTGCAGGTGATCGTGTTCGCCGGCCTGGTCGGCTTCGCCCTGGTCAAGCTCGGCGAGCGCACCGCGACCCTGCGCAAGCTCGCCGCCGAGGCCAGCGACACGATGGTGCAGGTCACCCGCTTCGTGCTCGAGCTGACCCCGCTGGGCACGTTCGGCCTGATCGCTTCGCTGGTCGGCGCTTACGGTTTCGAAAAGCTGCTGCCGCTGGGCACGTTCGTGTTCGCGCTGTACCTGGCGTGCGCGCTGCACATCGTCTTCGTCTACGGCAGCCTGCTGCTGGTGCATGGGCTCAACCCGCTGAAGTTCTTCCGCGGCGCGGCGCCGGGCATGCAGGTGGCGTTCGTGGCATCGTCGAGCTTCGCGGCGATGCCGGCGGCAATCCGCTCGGTGACGCACAACCTGGGCGTCGACAAGGACTACGCCGCATTCGCCGTGCCGCTGGGCGCGAGCATCAAGATGGACGGCTGCGGTGCGATCTATCCGGCGCTGACGTCGTTGTTCGTCGCGCAGTATTTCGGCCTGCACCTGGAACCGGGCCAGTACTTCACCATCCTCATCGCTTCGGTGCTGGGCAGCTTCGGCACCGCCGGCGTGCCGGGCACGGCGATCGTGATGGTGACCCTGGTGCTGTCGGCGGCCGGCCTGCCGCTGGAAGGCATCGGTTACCTGGTCGCGATCGACCGCGTGCTCGACATGATGCGCACGATGACCAACGTCACCGGACAGATGCTGGTGCCGGTGCTGGTGGCCAAGGAGACCGGCATGCTCGACCGCGAGGTCTACGAGGCCGCTTCGAGCAACCTGGGCATCGCCGAGGGCGAGCGGGCCGAGATCGGGCGTATTTGAGATTGCCCGCCCGGCAGGGCGCTAAAGCACGCGCACGCTGCCGCGGCCGTCCTTCTGCTCGAAGACGAAACGGTAGGTCAGGCTGACCGCTTCGGGAATCGCCTGGAATCCGCCACAGCTGGCAATCGTGTTCTCCCTGGTCTTCGCATCGGGGAACACGCAGCGCAGCGCAGGATCGAATCGCCAGCCGGCGACGGCCTTGGCTGCCGCGCCGAAGAATGCCGCATTGACCAGCTCAGGGCCGGGGCATTCGGGCATCTTCACCATCGGCGCCGACGAGGTGACGGCGCCGTCGCGATCGACGCTGACGCGCATGCACACGATCTGCGCCGGCAGGCGTTGCGCCAGCAGCGCATCCGGATACGCCGGCGTGGCGTTGGCGCTGTCGTCGAGCGGCATCAGGAACGATTCGTTGTCGGCCAGCTGCATCCGCGTCGTCGGCGCGATGACGGCGCTGATATCGCGCATGCCGACCTGGCCGGAGTGCGATGCGACCTCGACGCTTGCTGGCAGCGGCGCGGTTGCGCAGCCGGTGGCCAGCAGCGCAATCAACACCGGCAATGCTCGTGTCGGCATGGGGTTCAGACCCGCGAATACGACCACGACACCATGCGGCCATCGCGGTAAGGCATCACGCCATGGAACGAGCGTGCATCGTCATCGAACACCAGCGGCAGGAAGTTGCGGTCGCCTTCCCACATCGGCAGTTCGTCCAGCCGGTCCAGCGGCACCCATTCCAGCGTGCCTTCCGGGTTGCTCGCGTGCGGCGTGCCGCTGAAGCGGGTGATCACAAACACGAAGCCCAGCCAATCCTCGCCGTGCTTGCCGAATCCGGGCCAGCTGATCGTGCCGCGCAGTTGCAGTTCCTCGCAGTCGATGCCGGCCTCTTCGTGGATCTCGCGGCGCATGCCGGCGACGACATCCTCGAGCGGTTCGAGTTTGCCGCCCAGGCCGTTGTACTTGCCTAGCTGGTGATCGTCCGGGCGCGCATTGCGATGGACCATCAGCACATGACTTCCGTCGGGCGAGAGGACGTAGCCCAGGGTGGCCACGATCGGCGTGTACGGCATCAGTGTTTCGCCTCTTCGGCCTTGAGCTGCTCATCGAGCCGGGCCGCGGCACGCGTTGCGTAGTCCGCGCAGGTCATCGGCTGCGGATGCGGCGCGCTGGTGTTGGCAGGTGTCCAGCCGCTGGCGTCGGGGTGTGGCGTGATCAGCACGTCGCAGGGCAACGCGCGCACGGCATCCACGCTGCGACGGTAGTCGTCGACGATGTGCGGGTAGCGCGGATTGCTGGCCAGGTGATAGCCCGGTGCCGACAGGCTGTCGACGTAGGCGATGCGCAACGGCTTGCGGTTGCGCGTGTCGTCCCAGGTCCAGCTCATGCTGCCCGGGGTATGACCCGGCGTGAAGTGCACGGTGAAGCGCATGCCGCCCAGTTCCAGCACCTCGTCGTCGAGGACCAGGCGGTCGGCGCGCAGCGGCGGAAACTGGATCTCGTCACCGAAATGCAGGTCCGCGCTGCCGCCGCGGGCGAGCAGGGCGTCCGATTCGGCATTGCTGACCACGCGGGCGCCGGTCGCGCGCTGGATCGCGGCAAGTGGACCGGAGTGGTCGGCGTGGGCGTGGCTGTGCAGGATGTACTTGAGGTCCGATGGCGCCACGCCGAGTTCGCGCATGCGCGCCAGGATCATGTCCGCGGCCTGCGGCATGCCGCCGTCGATCAGCACGGCGCCGGCGTCGGTCTTTACCAGCAACGCGCTCAGGCCGGCCGTGCCGACGTACCAGGTGTGGTCGCCGATGCGGAACGGTGGCACCGGTTGCCGCCATTCCTCCTTGGTTTCATAGGCCTTCAATTGCGGCAAGGCCGGTTCCGCTTTCCGCGGCGGCGCTGCGGCCGCAGGCGAGGCGATTGCGATCAGCAGCAGGGAGGCGACAGCGGAAACGCGCGGCATGGGCATCGGCAACGGCTCACGAGGGGGCGCACAGTTTCGGCGATTTTGATGCGGCCGATATGTGCCGGTGTTCACCCGTTGTGTCTGGTTGTCGCCTACACCTTCGGCAGCGTGTTGCGCCGGTACACCAATCGCACCGCCAGCAAGGCCACCGGGATCGGCAGCACCAGGCCGCACACCGACAGCCAGCCCGGGTGCGGGATCTTGAGGATCATGCCGAGTACGCCGGACATCACCACCAGCGCGACCAGCAGCGCGGCGGCGGTCTGGTGGCGGGCGATCTTCGCCCCGACCAGGGCGCCGGTGAACGTGCCCAGCAGCCAGGCCAGCAGCACCATGAGCTTGGCGCCGAGCGGCATCTGCGCGACGAAGGCGGCGAAGGCGGCCTCGTTGGCCGGATCGGTGATGTCCAGCCCCGGCGGTGGCGGCCAGGCCGAGTGGCCAAGCATTTCCACCAGCATGATCATCGCTACTGCGACTGCCACGCCGACCAGCATGCCCAGGATCGTCCGCCCCATGATGTCGTCCTCGATTGCCTGCTCGATTCCCTGGGCGCGAGGATCGCCCGGGCGCGGCCATGCCGCAAGCTCACGCGTGCCGCGCATAATCGTCCCTCCGCCGATCCACGCACCACGGAGCCAGGAATGCCTGCTGCTGTTCCCCGTTTGCTCGCCTTTGCCGGAAGCCTGCGCCAGGGCTCCTACAACCGGCGCCTGATCCATGTCCTGGTCGAGGGCGCGCGCACTGCCGGGGCGGAGGTGACGCTGATCGAGCTGCGCGACTATTCGCTGCCGGTCTACGACGGCGACATCGAGGCGGCGGGCATGCCCGATGCGGTGCGTCAGTTGCAGGCGCTGATGGCCAGCCACGACGGGCTGCTGATCAGCACGCCGGAGTACAACGGTTCGATGCCGGCGCTGGTGAAGAACACGCTCGACTGGATCTCGCGGCCGACCGACGCCGGCGGGTCCGGTGTCGCGTTGTTCCAGGACAAGGTCGCCGGCATCGTGTCGGCGTCGCCCGGTCCGCTCGGCGGACTGCGTTCTCTGCTGGTGTTGCGTGATGCGCTTGCAAAACTTGGCCTGCTGGTGGTGCCGCAGCAGGTCGCCGTTGGTCAGGCCGCCGACAAGCTGCCCGATTACGGCATCCTCAACGACGATCGACTCAGGAACGGTGTGCACGGCGTGGCCAATGCCGTAGTGCGCCACGTGCGGGCGACCCTCGCCTGATCTTCAAAGCCACGCATCCCACAGCGGAGCCCAGCCATGAGCGGTAGACAGCGTGAACTGAACCTGCGTTTCCTCGCCGAGCCGTCCGACGTCAATTACGGCGGCAAGGTCCACGGTGGCGTGGTGATGAAGTGGATCGACCAGGCCGGGTATGCGGCGGCGGTCGGCTGGGCCGGGACCTACAGCGTGACGGTGGCCGTGGGCGGTATCCGCTTCGTCGCGCCGATCCGCATTTCCGACATGGTCACGGTGCACACCAAGCTGGTGCACACCGGCACGACCAGCATGCATTTCGCGGTCGACGTGAAGGCGCGCGATCCGATGGATGGCCCGGAGTGCGACCGGTTGTGCACGCACTGCGTGATCGTCTTCGTCGCGCTGGACGGTGTCGACGGCAAGCCCACGCCGGTGCCGCCGTGGACGCCGCTCACCGACGTCGACCGGCACCTGGGCGAGTACGCGCTCAAGGTGATGGACCTGAGCAAGGGCATCGAGGCGACGATGAACGAGCTGAGCCAGGTGGCGCAGGAAGTCTGAGACGAAAAAGGCCGCCCTGGGGGCGGCCTTTCGGCAAGCGCGCTGTCGCGTCGCTCAGATGCCGTCGAGGCGGCGTGCCTGCATGAACTTCGCGCTCCAGTAGCCGGTGTCCATGCTCGACACCTGGACGTCCTTGCCGCGGCTCGGAGCGTGCACGAAGCGGCCTTCGCCGACGTAGATGCCGACATGGTCGACGCGGCCGCGACGGCCGAAGAACACCAGGTCGCCGGCGTTGAGCTTGGCGCGGTCGGTGACCAGCTCGCCGCTCTTGGCCATTTCGCGCGAGACGCGCGGCAGGTCGATGCCCAGGGCGTTGCGGAACACGTAGCCGACCAGGCCGCTGCAATCGAAGCCCTTGTTCGGATCGGTGCCGCCCCAGCGGTACGGGGTGCCAAGCAGGGCCATCGCGCGCTGCAGAACGGTGGCGATCTTGCCTTGCTGCGCCGGCGGCACGGACGCGGCAGCGTCGATGGCACCCGGGGGCGAACAGGCGGTTGAGGTCGGTGGCCAGCAGCAGGGCGCGATCGGACAGGCCCATCGCTTCGGGCAGCATGTTGCTGGTGGTCGGGGCCGGTGCGTCGGCCGAGTCAGCGGCCAGCGACGAGGACGGCACCTGCTGGGCGAACGCCGGCACAGCCAGCACGGCCAGCATGGCAGCGAGGAAGAATTGGACGCCCGCCCGGAAGGGGCGGCGGAAGGTTACGGCGGCTTGGCCGGAGCGGGGCGGGTTGAGCGTCACGCGGTCATCACGAAGTCGTCGACCGGGGGATCATGCCTGCCAAACCCTTGGATTGGGTTCATTTTTCGTTAAAAAGTCATTAAGCGGACTGTGGATGGTCACAATTCGTGCCACTGCTAAGTCCAAGTCCCCGTTCATTAAAATTACTGAACCACCTAGTTCAGCACACGCTTGGCTCCGCTGTAGTGGTCCCGCCAGTAGCTGCCGTCCAGTGTGTCCAGGCGGACGGTTCCGCCGGTGCTGGGCGCATGCACAAAGCGGCCTTCGCCTACATATATGCCGACGTGACTGACGTTGCCGCCTTGGCCAAAGAACACCAGGTCGCCGGCGGCGAGGCGGTCGGGGACGATCTTCGGGCCTTGGAAGCTGGCCAGGTCGCGCGAAGTCCGCGGCAGGCGCAGGTCGAGCATGTCGCGGTAGACATAGTTGACCAGCCCGCTGCAGTCGAAGCCGCTTTCCGGCGTGTTGCCGCCGTACCGGTAGGGCGTGCCGACCAGGCTGATCGCCCGCATCAGCACCGCATTGGCGGCGGCCGGATCGGCGGGCTGGACCGCAGGCCACGCCCGGGCCGGTGGCCGCGACTGGCGTACGGTCTGCTGGCTGCCACCGCAGGCGGCGAGGGCCAGGCAGAGCACCGCGAGGGAAATGGTGCGCGCTCCGCGCAGTGGCGCGGGGGCGGTCTTGCCGGGATAATGCGGCGCTTTCGTCACGGCCGTTAGCTTGGCCGTTCATGTTGCCGACGGTCAAGCCGTCGCCGCCCCCAGCTGCCGTATCGGCGGCAGCATTCCATTTCGAGCCCCCTGCAATGAACATCGAGAAAGATCGCGTCGTCCTTTTCCATTACTCCGTCTCCGAGCAGGGCCAGGAGACGCTTGAAAGTTCGGAAGGCCGCGAGCCGCTGGCGATCCTGATCGGCCACGGCAACATCATCCCGGGCCTGGAGAAGGCGATGGAAGGCCATGTCGCCGGCGACAAGTTCGAAGTCGACGTCGCTGCGGTCGATGCCTACGGCGAGCGTCGCGAGGGCCTGACCCAGCGCGTGCCGAAGAAGCATTTCCAGGGTGCGCGCCTGGAGCCGGGCATGCAGGCCGTGCTGCCGACCAACTTTGGTCCGCGCGCCGTCACGATCCAGAAGGTCGGCATGAGCGTGGTCGACGTCGATCTCAACCATCCGATGGCCGGCAAGGATCTGCACTTCGCCATTGAGATCGTGGAAGTGCGTGAAGCTTCGGCCGAAGAAGTCGAGCACGGCCATGTCCACGGTGAAGGTGGTCATCAGCACTGATCGCTGACCTCCTTTCAGCGAACTGACGGCCCGCGAAAGCGGGCCGTTTTCGTTTGCGCCGCCGGCAGGCCCGCATCTCATCAGCCCTGTCACGTCATCCCGGCGAACGCCGGGATCCATTCCGACTTTGCCCTTGCTCCCCACGCCCATGCTTTAATCGGCGCTTCTCCTGGGGAGGGGTGCGTCGATGGCGGCAACTGGCTTGCACTGGGCGCGGATCGTCGCGCTGGCACTGGCGATTGGCACGGTCGCTGTGGCGAATGCCGCCGCCGCTCCACCCCAGGTCGCCTTGCCCGCGGCTCCCGCCGATACCCCAGACACGGCCGTCGATGCACTCGCGCCGCCACCGCCGCGTGCGGTCGATGCCGCCGACCTGTCGGCCTATGTCGACGGCGTGATCGAAGGCTACATGCGCCGCCTCGGCATCGCCGGCGTCACCGTGGCGGTGGTCGATCAGCAGGGGCCGCTGCTGCTGCGCGGCTACGGCATGGCCGCGCAGTCGCCGCATCGCGATGTCGATCCGGCGCGCACGCTGTTCCGCGTCGGTTCGGTGTCCAAGACCTTCACCTATCTGGAGGCGCTCAAGCTCATCGACGCCGGCAAGCTGTCGCTGGATGCGCCGGTCAACGATTACCTGCCGGCCGACCTGCGCCTGCCCGATGACGGCTATCCGCCGGTGCTGGTGCGCCACCTGCTCACCCACAGCGCCGGCTACGAAGACACCGCACTCGGTCACCTGTTCGCCAGCGCGCCGGAAAGTTCGCTGAGCCTGCATGACTACCTGCTCAATCACCGGCCGGCGCGCGTACGTGCGCCGGGCACGCATGCGGTCTACTCGAACTATTCGCTGGCGCTGCTCGGCGCCGTGCTGGCGCGGGTCAACGACGTGCCGTTCGAGGCGCTGGCCGAGCGCGACCTGTTCGAGCCGATGGGCATGCCGTTGACGACCTTCCGCGAGCCGCTCGGACAGGGCGACGCGCGCAGTGCCGATGCGCGCTTCCAGGGGCTGTGGTCACAGGGTTTCAAGCGCGAAGGCGGCGGCTACACCAGCGAGCCGTTCGAGTACATCGCGCAGATCGCGCCGGCCGGCAGCGTCTCCAGCAATGCCGCCGACATGGCGCGCTACCTGACGATGCTGGTCAATCGCGGCCAGCTCGATGGCCGCCAGATCATTCCGGCCGCGGCCTTCGCGCGCCTGGAAGGCGAACCGCTGTTCCGCAACGCGCCCGATGCCACCGGCTTCGCCTACGGTTTCTTCCGCAAGCGCTACGGCCAGGTGCAGAGCCTGGAGCACGGTGGGGCGACGCTGTATTTCCATTCCAACCTGGTGGCCGTGCCGGAACTGGGTTTTGGCGTGTTTGTCTCGACCAATACCGACAACGGCGCGCGACTGGCCGCGGAACTGCCGCAATTGCTGTTGCAGCGCTACTTCCCGCGCGCCCGCGATGCCGCACTGCCCGCGCCGCCGAAGGACTTCGCCACGCGTGGCCTCGTCTACGCCGGCAAGTACCTGGGCGAACGCCGCCCGTTCCTCGGCTTCGAGAAACTGCTGCTGGCCAGTGCCGCCACCGTCGCTGTCACCGACGACGGCTACCTGACCCTGACCGCAGGCGGTGAAAGCTCGCGCTGGGTTGAGGAGAAGCCGCATGTGTTCCGTGCCCTGCAGGGTCCGGGGCGCCTGGCCTTCCTCGTCGGCCAGGACGGTGCGGTCACCGGTTTCGTCAGTCCCGGTGGCCACGATGTCTACGACCGCGCCGGCACGCTCGATGATTCGCAACTGCTGATCGCACTTATCGTGTTGGCGGCGCTGACCGCGCTGGCCGTCATCACCGGCGCCTGGATGCGACGCTGGAAGCGCCGCAACGGCGAAGCGATGGCGGCGATGCGCAGCGCGCAATGGCTGTACATCACCGCGGCGGCCTGGCTGGTGCTGGCCGTGCTGCTGGCCATCGCCGCCGTCGGCATCGTCCAGGGCGGCGATGCGTTGATGTTCAGCTATCCGGGCCTGCCGCTGCGGCTGGCGTTGTGGTGGGCGTTGCCGGTCATGCTGCTGACGGCGGTGTGCATCGTGCAGTTGTGGCCGGCATGGCGGGCGCGCACCTGGGGCTTCTGGCGCAAGCTGAGGCACACCGGCGCCGTCGCGATCTTCGCCTTCGCCGCCGTGCTGATGTGGTCCTGGAACATGGTTGGCTGGAAACTCTGAGGAGACTGTCCGTGCTGCGTCCGTCCGCAATCGCTCTCGCCATCGCGCTGACTGCCTGTACCGGGTCGGCTCCGCCGGAAGTTCCGCACTACGACCTGGTGATCCGCAACGGCCAGGTCTTCGACGGCAGCGGTGCACCGGCCCGGCGTGTCGATGTCGCCGTGCGCGGCGACCGCATCGCGGCGTTGCTGGCGCCGGGCGCGCCGGCGCAGGCGACGAAGGAAGTGGATGCGCGTGGCCAGGCGGTGACGCCGGGCTTCATCAACGTGCTCAGCTGGGCGACCGAATCGCTGATCGCCGATGGCCGCGGCCAGGCAGACACACGCCAGGGCGTAACCCTGGAGATCTTCGGCGAAGGCTGGTCGATGGGACCGCTGACGCCGGCGATGAAGACCGAGGCCGTCAAGCAGCAGGGCGACATCCGCTATCCGATCGAGTGGACCACGCTCGGCCAGTACCTGGAGTACCTGGAACACCGCGGTATCACGCCCAACGTCGCCTCGTTCGTCGGCGCCGCCACGGTGCGCATCCACGAACTGGGTGAGGCCGATGTGCAGCCCGATGCGCAGCAGCTGGCACGGATGCAGGACCAGGTCCGCCAGGCGATGCGCGAAGGGGCGCTCGGTGTCGGCGGTTCGCTGATCTACCCGCCGGGATTCTATGCGCGCACCGACGAGCTGATCGCGCTGTCGCAGGCGGCCGCCGAAAGCGGTGGCGGTTACGTCGCGCACATGCGCAGCGAAGCCAACGGCATGCTCGAGGCGCTCGACGAGACGATCGCGATCGGCCGCGCCACCGGCCAGCATGTCGAGGTCTACCACCTCAAGGCGGCCGGGCAGGGCAACTGGCCGAAGATGGCCGAAGCCATTTCGCGCATCGACGGCGCGCGCGGGCAGGGCGTCGACATCGCCGCCAACATGTACGCCTACACCGCCGGCGCGACGGGGCTGGACGCGAGCCTGCCGCCGTGGGTGCAGGACGGTGGCCACGACGCGATGATCCGTCGCCTGAAGGATCCGGCGACGCGCGCACGCATCATCGCCGAGATGAAGCGCATCGATGGCAAGTGGGAGAACCTGCGTCTGCAGGCCGGCTCGCCCGAACGCGTGCAGTTCATCGGATTCAAGAGCGACAAGCTCAAGCCGCTCACCGGCCTGACCCTGGCGGAAGTCGCCAAGCGTCGTGGTACCAGCGCCGAGGACACGGTTGTCGACCTGATCGTCGAGGACGATTACCGGGTCGACACCGCCTACTTCCTGATGAGCGAGGACAACGTCGAACTGGGCCTGCGCCAGCCGTGGGTGAGCCTGGGCTCGGACGCCGAGTCCTCGGCGCCGGAAGGCGTGTTCCTCAAGTCCAGCACGCACCCGCGCGCCTATGGCAACTTCGCCCGCTTCCTTGGCCACTACGTGCGCGAGCAAAAGCTGATGCCGCTGGAGCAGGCGGTGTTCCGCCTGACCGGCCTGCCCGCGCGCAACTGGAAGCTCAAGGATCGCGGTTGCCTCACGGTCGGCTGTTTCGCCGATATCGCGGTGTTCGATCCGGCCGCGATCCGCGACAATGCCACCTTCGCCAAGCCGCAGCAGTACGCCACCGGCGTCAGCGACGTGTTCGTCAACGGCGTGCAGGTGCTTCGCGATGGCGAGCACACCGGTGCCAAACCCGGACGGGTGGTGCGCGGTCCGGGCTGGCAGGGCGCGGCACAGGCAAAACCATGACCGAGGCGGTTGCGCTGGCGCCGGTGGAAGCGCGCCAACGTCTGCACACGCTCGATGTCCTGCGCGGATTCGCGCTGCTGGGCATCGCGCTGATGAACGTCGAGTACTTCGGCCGTCCGCTGGCCGATGTCGGCAGCGGCGTCGATCCGGCACTGCGCGGAGTTGACTACGTCCTGTCGTGGCTGATCTACGTGTTCGTGCAGGGCAAGTTCTGGATCCTGTTCTCGCTGCTGTTCGGCATGGGCTTCGCGCTGATGGCCACGCGCACGCACGCGGCCGGCGGCGGCTTTTCGAAGCTGTACGTGCGTCGCAGCCTCGGCCTGCTGGTCATCGGGCTGGTGCACGCGCTGGCGATCTGGGCCGGCGACATTCTCGTCACCTACGCCATCGGAGCGCTGCTGTTGCTGCTGTTCCGCGATGCATCGCCACAGAAGCAGGGACGCCTGGGCGCGCTGCTGTACGGCGCGCCGGTGCTCGGCCTGCTGCTGATGTCTGTGGTCATGCTGGCCATGCAGGCGGCCGGGTCGAGCGCGGGCGACGACCATGCCGGTTCCGCGCACGAAGCCGCCGAGCAGGCTGCGCGTGCCGCCGAGATCGCCGCCTATTCCACCGGTTCGTGGTGGCAGGCGACCGTGGTCCGCGCGGAATACCTGCTGACCCACATCCCGGAAATGCTGGTGTTCGAGTGTTTCGCCCTCGGCATCTTCCTGATCGGTGCCTGGCTGCTTCGCAGCGGCGCGATCGCCGACCCGGCCGCGCACGCGCTGCTATACCGCCGCCTGCGTCGCTTCGCCCTTCCTGCCGGACTGGTGCTGGCACTGCTGAGCGCGGCGGTGACCGTGCAACTGGACTGGAAGGACGACAGCGCGCACGCGATGCTGGCGATGGCGGTGATGCTGGCCGCTGGTCCGCTGCTGAGCCTGGGCTACCTGGCGCTGCTCGTCGGCGCGGTGCAGACGGCCCTGGGCGCTCGCGTGCTAGGCCTGCTCGCACCCGCCGGACGGATGGCGCTCAGCAACTATCTGCTGCAATCGCTGGTCGGCACCTGGCTGTTCTATGGCTACGGGCTGGGGCTGTGGGGCAGTGTGCCGCGGCGCTGGCAGGTGGCTGGCGTGGTGGTGGGATTCGCGCTGCAGGTGCTGCTCAGCCGGGTCTGGCTGGCGTACTTCCGCCATGGCCCGGCGGAATGGCTCTGGCGGGCATGGACGTATCGGCACTTTCCAGCGATGCGCGCACGCTGATCACTGCGCCATGGATCAACACGCAACAATCGAGAAGACCTTCGTCTGATGGCCGAGCCCACACGAGCGACTAAACTTGCCCCCATGGAACAACGCGAAGATGTCCTGATCGTCGGCGCCGGCGTGATCGGCCTGGCCTGCGCCCTTGCCCTCCTGGAAACCGGTCGAAGCGTGCGCGTGATCGATGCCGGCCGCATCGGCGGCGGCAGTTCGCACGGCAATTGCGGCACGATCACGCCCAGCCATGCGCCGCCGCTGGCCGCACCCGGCGTGGTGCTCAAGGCCTTGCGCTGGATGCTGACCCCGGATGCGCCGCTGTATGTGCCGCCGCGCTTCGACCCACGCCTGTGGTCCTGGCTGCTGCGCTTCGCCCTGCGCTGCAACGAGCGCGACTGGCGCGCCAGCGCCGTGGCCAAGTCGGCGATCCTCAACGACTCGCGCGCGCGACTGGCGCAATGGGTCGAGCAGTATTCGCTGGCCTGCGAGTTCGCGCCGTCCGGCGAGGACTACATCTTCCGCACCCAGGACTATTTCGAGCACACGCTCGAAGAGGTCGGCCTGCTGCGCGAGCTCGGCGTTGCCGTCGATGTCGTCGACGGCCGTGCCTACGAGGCCATGGAGCCGGCGCTCAAGCCCGGCCTGGCCGGCGCAATCCGCTTCAACGGCGATGCGGTGCTGCGCCCTGACCGCTACGTCGCCGAGCTGGCGCGCGTGGTCCGCGAGCGTGGCGGCACCATCGTCGAGGACTGCGCATTCGTCGGTGCCGTGGCCGAGCAGGGCGGTGTGCGCGTGACCACCGGCCAGGGCCAGCTGCTGGCGGGCGAGGTGGTCATGGCGCTGGGCGCCTGGTCGACGAAACTGGCCGATGCCATCGGCGCACCGGCACTGAAGCGGACCATGCAGCCAGGCAAGGGCTACTCGATCACCTATTCATCGCCGGCCCTGGTGCCCAGGCGCCCGCTGGTGCTGCGCGAACGCCAGGTCTGCGTGACCGCGTGGGGCAGCGGATACCGCCTCGGCAGTACCATGGAATTCAGCGGCTTTGACGACAGCCTCAATCCACGCCGGCTTGCCGCGCTGGAGCGCGGCGCCGGCGAATACCTGCACGAACCCGTCGGCGCGCAGAAGCAGGAGCAGTGGTTCGGCTGGCGCCCGATGAGCTGCGACGACGTCCCGATCATCGGCCAGGTGCCAGGGCGTGATCACATCTGGTTGGCGACCGGTCACGGCATGATGGGCGTCAGCATGAGCGCGGCGACCGGCCAACTGGTCGCCGACCTGATCGCCGGGCGTGATCCGGCGATCGATCCTGCGCCCTTCCGCATCGAGCGATTCGAATGAACACCCGGCCAGCCACCAGCGAATTCGACCTCATCGTGATCGGGGGCGGATCCGGTGGCCTGGCAGGCGCCTTCCGCGCCGCCGAACACGGCGCGCGCGTGGCGCTGCTCGAGCCGCACCTGCTCGGCGGCACCTGCGTCAATGTCGGCTGCGTGCCGAAGAAGGCGATGTGGCTGGCCGCGGAGGTGGCGGCGAAGATGAAGCTCGCGCCGACGCTGGGCTTTCCGGTGCAACCGGCGGCGCTGAACTGGCCCGAGTTCATCGTCCACCGCGAGCGCTACATCGAAGGCATCCATTCCAGCTACCGGCGCCGCCTGGACGCGGCCGGCATCGTGCTCGCGCCGATGCGCGCGCACCTGGTCGATTCGCGCACGGTCGAATGCGAGAACGGGACGCGCCTGCGTGCCCGCCACCTGCTGATCGCCACCGGCGGGCGGCCGGAGCGACCGGACATCCCCGGCGCCGACCTGGGCGTCGTCTCCGACGATTTCTTCCAGTGGCGCGCCGCGCCCGCGCGCGTGGCCGTTGTCGGCGGCGGCTACATCGCGGTGGAGCTGGCCGGCGTGCTGCAGGCGCTGGGCAGCCGGGTCGAAATGTACGTGCGCGGTTCGCATCTGCTCAGGGGATTCGACCACGACGTGGTCGAGCAACTGACCGAGGATTATCGACAGTCCGGCGTTCGCATCTGCTTCGACCAGCACCTGGCCGCGGTGGAACCCGACAGCGGCGGTGTTCGCCTGCGCAGCGCCGACGGCAGCGCCAGCGATCGCTACGATGCAGTGCTGTTCGCCACCGGGCGCCGCCCCAACAGCGAGCGCCTGGGGCTGGAGGCCGTGGGTGTCGCCACCGATGCCGACGGCTGCATCGCGGTCAACGAGCGCCACGAGACGAGTGTCGAAGGCGTCTATGCCGTCGGCGACATCACCGCCAACGCGCAGCTGACGCCGGTCGCGATCGCCGCCGCGCGCCGCCTGATGGACCGCGTCTATGGCGGCAGCCAGGCCGTGCTCGACCAGCGCGACATCCCGACCGTGGTGTTCTCGCACCCGCCGTTCGGCCAGGTCGGTTTGACCGAGGCCGACGCCCGCGCCGAGCACGGCAGCGAGGCCGTGCATGTCTATCGCGCCGCGTTCCGGCCGATGTTGAATGCACTGGCCGACGTGCCGCAGCGCAGCCTGTTCAAGCTGGTCTGCGTCGGCGAGGATCGCCGCGTCGTCGGCATCCACCTGATGGGCGAGGCCGCCGACGAGATCCTGCAGGGCTTCGCGGTCGCCCTCAAGCGCGGCATCACCCTGCAGGACCTGCGCGAGACCGTGGCGATCCACCCGACCAGCGCCGAGGAAGTGGTGCTGATGCGCTGACAGCGCTGCAACAGGACATTTGGAAATGAACGACGAAATCTACACCCTGCATCGTGGCACCGCGCCGTTGCTGGTCAGCCTGCCGCACGACGGCAGCCATATTCCGCAGGCGCTGGCCGAGCGCATGACCGAGCGCGCACGCGTGGCGCCGGACACCGACTGGCACGTGTCGATCCTCTACGACTTCGCCCGCGAGCTGGGCGCGTCGGTCATCGTGCCGCGGCATTCGCGCTACGTCGTCGACCTCAACCGCCCGCCCGACGACACCTCGCTGTACCCCGGCCAGAACACCACCGGCCTGTGCCCGGCCGTGCAGTTCACCGGCGAGCCGGTGTACCTGGAAGGCCAGGCGCCGTCGCCGGCGGAGATCGCACAGCGCGTGGACACCTACTGGCGTCCGTATCACGAGGCGCTGCGCGGCGAACTCGACCGCACCCACGGCGAGCACGGTCGCGTGGTGCTGTGGGAAGGGCACTCGATCCGCGGCAGCGACCTGCCGTTCCTGTTCGAAGGCCGGCTGCCCGATCTCAACCTCGGCACGTCCGCCGGCGCCAGCTGTTCGCCGGCGCTGCAGCACCGGCTCGAGTCGCTGCTGGCCGCGCAGGACGAGTACGACTTCATCGTCAACGGGCGCTTCAAGGGCGGTTACATCACCCGCCACTATGGCGAGCCGGCGCGCGGCATCGACGCGGTGCAGATGGAGATCAGCCAGCGCAACTACATGGACGAGGACAGCTTCGCCTACGACGCGGGCAAGGCCGCGCATCTGCGCAAGCTGCTGACGGCCCTGCTGCAGGCAACGCTGAAACCATGAAGGCGACGGCGTGACCGGCGCCGTCACGGTGCTGGCGCCGGCACAGGCGCGCGCGCTGCACCTGGCCGCGCAGGGACTGGCTGCGCGCCCGCGCGCGCGGGCGCGCAAGGCCGACCTGCTCGCGGCGATCGCGCGCATGCAGCTGCTGCAGATCGACACCATCCACGTCGTAGCGCGCAGCCCGTACCTGGTGCTGTTTTCGCGCGTCGGCGCGTATCCCGCCGACTGGCTTGACGAACTGCTGGCGCAACGCGCCATCTTCGAGACCTGGGCGCACGAGGCCTGTTTCGCCCCGGTCGGCGACTACACGCTGCTGCGCAGCGCGATCGCGCATCGCGAACATCATTGGGCGATCCGCAACGCCCGCCACCGCCATGCCGAGCACGGTGCCGAGATTGCACAGCTGCTCGCCCACGTGCGCGAGCGCGGCGCGGTCAAGGCGGCCGACTTCGAGCGCGAGGCCGGCAGCGGCAGCGGCGGCGGCTGGTGGCAATGGAAGAACGAAAAGCTGTGGCTGGAAGCCTCGTTTGCCCTCGGCGAGTTGATGGTCAGCCGGCGCGAGAACTTCCACCGCGTCTACGACCTCGCCGAACGCGTGATCGGTGAGGTGCAGACCGACTGGAACAGCGCCGCGGTGCCGACCGCGCTGGCGCGGCGGGAACTGCTGCTCAAGTCGGTGCGCGCGCTCGGTATCACCCAGGCACGCTGGATTGCCGACTACTACCGCCTGCGACCGCGCCTGCGCGACGCCGACCTGGACGATCTGGTGGAGGAGGGCGCGCTGCTGCGTGTCGAAGTGCGCGGATGGACGGCACCGGGTTACGTCCATCCCGATCTGGCGCCGCAACTGGAACGTGCTGCTTCCGGCCGCCTGCGCGCGACCCATGCCACGCTGCTTTCGCCGTTCGACCCGGTGGTCTGGGACCGCGAACGCGCCAGCGAATTCTTCGGCTTCGATTACACGCTGGAGTGCTACACGCCCGAGCCAAAGCGTCGCTACGGCTACTTCGTGCTGCCGATCCTGGTAGGCGGGCGCCTCGTCGGACGGCTCGACGCCAAGGCGCACCGGCGCGAGGGCGTGTTCGAGGTCAAGGCCCTGTACCTGGAAGAGGGAATCGTCGCCGACGAGGCGCTGGCGCAATCCGTGGCCCGCGCGATCGACGACTGCGCGCGCTGGCACGCGACGCCGCGGGTCACGCTGGGGCGCTGCCGCCCCGCGGCGTTCGCACGACCGCTGAAGACGCAGCTCGCCGCGATGCGCTGAGGCGCACCGCGGCGAATCGTGCCTTGAGGCTCAACGCGTCTTGAACGCGATGAGCCGCGTGAACGCAAACTGCGGGTCCCCGGCGAGCAGGTACAACGTGCCATTGGCCGAGATCACCGCGCTGCTGGACTCCGGATAACTCCACACGGTCTGCATGGTGGCCCTGTCGACCGCATACGTGTACCCCGGCCTTGCGAACGAGGCCGTGCTGACGATCACCAGGTTTTTTGTGGCGACGACGTTGGCGGTGGAGTACTCCTGCGCATCGCTGGCCGGCGGACTCCAGGTGCCCACGACGTTGCCCGTGGCCTCATCGATTGCATGCATCACCGGTACCGTGGTTCCTCCACGGCGGATTGCATAGATCACGCCGGGAGCCGCCGCAAACAGCGAGCGATAGGAGGCTTGGGTGGACCACTCCCGGGTGCGGGAAACAACGTTGAAGCTGGTTAGTGGGTACGAGTTTGCTTTGTACGAATTCACGATCACGTTGCTGCGGGAACCCAGTACCGATACCGTGGTGGTGGGTTGGTCGTTACCGTCCGAAGACGGGTCCGCAAGCGAGGCAACGGGGCCGCCCGTGAGGCGATCCACGATGTTCAGCGCGCCGCTTCCGAAGTAGTACGCGAAACTCTGGTCCACCGCTGGTGTGGTGGGCACGTGGCCGATGCGGGGTTGCGCCCACTGCCGCGCCCCGGTATTCGCATTGGCGGCGTGGATCTCGTTGCCGTTCATGCCTGCGATGAAGTAGGCAGTGCCTGCGAAGATTGTCGGGGCGATGAACTGCTGAGACGGCAGAGCTTGTGTGTAATTGAAGCGCACACTGCCGTTGTTGGCGTCGAGGGCGAGGAAGTGGGTGCTGCTGTTGTACGTCGGGATGTAGATCAAGCCGCCCGCAGCGGCGGGTGCCGATGCATTGTTCTCGGGCACCGGCGTGGTCCATTTCACTGCGCCGCTGCTTTCATCCAGCGCGAACACCGAGACCCCATAAGTATCTTCGTTGATGTCGAGGTTGCCGCCGACGACATACACGGCGCCCGGACCCGTTACCGGCCTCAGGATGTAAGAGTCCGCGGCCGTTGCCTCTTTGGGGAAGGTCCATTCCCAGGCCTTGGCAAAGCGCGTCGGGTCCAGCCTGACCGGTACGTAGGCATTGTGCGTGGCGTCGCGCTGGATGGTCTCCCATTCGCCCACCGCGGCTACCTGCAACCGGTAGCCGAGGCTCGCCGACGCGTTGGTGTACTGCTGCGCACATGCCTGGTCCATGCACGCGCGAACCGTCAGCGTGCCGGTGCGGTCACCGGCCTGGACGTTGGCGATCGTGTCCAGCGCAAAGTGGAACGTGCCGTTTGCAGGCGCTGCCTGCACCGCTGGCGTCGAGAACGTGCCGCCGCTGTCGGCGACCTGCAGGTATACGGCCGACGCGCCCAGGTTGCTGCCGCTCCACGTGCCGTCCAGCGACATGCTGAAGGCGTCGCCGTAGTCGATGTTCTGCGCCACCGGCGCCGAACTGATCGCGACTGTCACTGACGCCGTCGGCGCGGGTGGGGGTGGTGGCGGGGGCGGGGGTGCAGGCGGAGCCGGAGGCGGTGGCGCGACCGCGACCGGTCCGCTTCTGGCTTTGCCACCGCCACCGCCACCGCCACCGCCACACGCAGCCAGCACCACGGCGACGCAAAGCGCCACCGCTACACGTTGCTTCGTCATCACAAGTCTCTCCCCAGAGCTTTGTGCAACTTCCCCTTTTTTACCGCCTGGCCAGGTGACCAGGCGGGTACCGCGCGCGGGGCGCTCTCGCGCAACGCCCCCCTTTTATAGTTGGTCGGGCCTCAGACCTCCAGCGTCGCCAGGTCGCCCTTGGTTTCCAGCCACTGCTTGCGGTCGCCGGCGCGCTTCTTGGCCAGCAGCATGTCCATCAGCGAGTGGGTTTCGGTGTTGTCGTCGACGGTCAGCTGGACCAGGCGGCGCGTGTCTGGATGGATGGTCGACTCGCGCAACTGCGAGGGATTCATCTCGCCCAGGCCCTTGAAGCGGGTCGTGTTGACCTGGCCGCTGAAGCCCTTCTTGCGGTCGCCCTTCTCGCGCTCGATCTTCTCCAGCAGGATCCGCTTTTCTTCCTCGTCGAGCGCATAGAACACCTGCTTGCCCACGTCGACGCGGAACAGCGGCGGCATCGCCACGAACACGTGCCCGGCCGAAACCAGCGACGGGAAATGCTTGAGGAACAGCGCCGTCAGCAGGGTGGCGATGTGCAGGCCGTCGGAGTCGGCGTCGGCGAGGATGATGACCTTGCCGTAGCGCAGGCCCGACAGGTCGTCCTTGCCCGGGTCGCAACCGATCGCAACGGCGAGGTCATGGACTTCCTGCGAGGCCAGCACGCTGCCGGAGGCGACTTCCCAGGTGTTGAGGATCTTGCCGCGCAGCGGCAGGATCGCCTGGAAGTCCTTGTCACGGGCCTGGCGCGCACTGCCGCCTGCCGAGTCGCCCTCGACCAGGAACAGTTCGGTACGCGACAGATCCTGGCTGCTGCAGTCGGCCAGCTTGCCGGGCAGGGCGGGTCCCTGGGTGACCTTCTTGCGGACGACCTGCTTCTCGGTCTTGAGGCGCGCGCTGGCGCGTTCGATCGCCAGCTGCGCGATCCGCTCGCCCATCTCGGTGTGCTGGTTGAGCCACAGAGAGAACGCGTCGTGCGCGGCGCCCTCGACGAAGCCGGCGGCCTGGCGCGACGACAGCCGCTCCTTGGTCTGGCCGCTGAACTGCGGGTCGGTCATCTTGATGCTGAGCACGAAGGCGACGCGGTCCCAGACGTCTTCCGGCGCCAGCTTGACGCCGCGCGGCAGCAGGTTGCGGAAGTCGCAGAACTCGCGCAGCGCATCGGTGAAGCCGGTGCGCAGGCCGTTGACATGGGTGCCGTGCTGCGCGGTCGGGATCAGGTTGACGTAGCTCTCCTGCACCAGCTCGCCTTCCGGGACCCACGCCACCGCCCAGTCGGCGGTCTCGGTGTCCTTGGTCAGCTTGCCGACGAACAGGTCCGGCGGCAGCAGCTCGCGATCGGCCAGTTCACCGCGCAGGTAATCGCGCAGGCCGTCCTCGTAGTACCACTCGTTGCGCTCGTCGCTGGCTTCGTCGTGCAGGCGGACCGTCAGGCCCGGGCACAGCACGGCCTTGGCGCGCAGCAGGTGGCGCAGCGAGCGCAGGTTGAACTTGGGCGTGTCGAAGTACTTCGGGTCGGGCCAGAAGTGCACGCGCGTGCCGGTGTTCTTCTTGCCGACGGTGCCGATCACTTCCAGCGGCGTGGCGCGGTCGCCATCCTTGAAGGTCATGCGGTATTCGTTGCCGTCGCGCTTGATGCGCACGTCGACCAGGGTCGACAGGGCATTGACCACGCTGACGCCGACGCCGTGCAGGCCGCCGGAGAAGGTGTAGTTCTTGTTGCTGAACTTGCCGCCGGCGTGCAGGCGCGTGAGGATCAGTTCCACGCCCGGGATCTTCTCCTCGGGGTGGATGTCCACCGGCATGCCGCGTCCGTCGTCGCCGACCGAGCAGCTGCCGTCGCTGTGCAGGGTGACGTCGATGAAGCGGGCATGGCCGGCCAGGGCCTCGTCGACCGCGTTGTCGATGACTTCCTGCGCCAGATGGTTCGGGCGCGTGGTGTCGGTGTACATGCCGGGGCGGCGTTTGACCGGATCCAGCCCGGACAGGACTTCGATATCAGCTGCGTTGTAACGGGAACTCATTCGGGGCTACGACAGCGGGGGCAGGAGCGGGGATGGTCTGCGTGTAGCGGCGGAAATTCAACCGCGCGCTCCGGTGCCCGGGGTGCGCCCTTGAAGCGACAGGGTTCCGGCCGCATCTGGGGAGGGCATGGCGACGCCGCCGGGGCCACTTCGCGCAAGCCGTTCAGTCCCGGCTACGGAAGGCGCCGCTAGGGTCGCCCGGTCGTCAACCGCGCGTCCCGTGACGCGTTATGCAATAAAGATGGCGCTGTCGCTATTGTTCCCCAGGAGGTCTTACGCATGAATACCCGCAAGCTACTGCTCCCGAGCCTGATCGCCGCGATGCTGGCGTCGCCGCTGGCATTTGCGCAGCAGCAGGACGCCCAGGCCGATGCCAAGGCCAAGGAACAGGCCGCGCAGGCCCAGAAGGCCGACGCAGCGCAGTCCGGCAAGGCCGACAAGACCGGCAAGGCCCAGAACGACGCCAACAAGGGCGGCAAGAGCGACAAGTCCAAGTCCCGCCCCGAGGTCGAGCCCGAGGAAGAGGACGACCGCTGAGCCTGCCGGCTCAAAAGGTTTGACCCGCAACGCCCCGGCCTGCCGGGGCGTTGCCTTTTGTGGAATCACCGTTCGTCCTGAGCGTAGGCCCGCAGGGCCGAAGTCGAAGGACTATTCCGCGGCATCTGAACGGCCCTGCGGAGCCCGGACGGCTCGCCGGAAAGCGACTCAGCCTGTAGACTATGGCTTTCCAGCGGTAGCAAAACCATGACTCCCCCTGATTTTCGTCACCGGCGGCGTGGTGTCCTCGCTTGGCAAGGGCATTGCGGCAGCCTCGCTGGCGGCCATCCTCGAAGCACGCGGCCTGCGCGTGACGATGATGAAGCTCGACCCCTACATCAACGTCGATCCGGGCACGATGAGCCCGTTCCAGCACGGTGAGGTGTACGTCACCGACGACGGCGCCGAGACCGACCTGGACCTGGGCCACTACGAGCGCTACCTGCGCAACCGGCTCAGCCGCAAGAACTCGATCACCACCGGTCGCATCTACGACAACGTGATCCGCAAGGAGCGCCGCGGCGACTACCTGGGCGGCACCGTGCAGGTGATCCCGCACATCACCGACGAGATCAAGCGCTGCATCATCGAGGCCACCGAAGGCTTCGACGTGGCTCTGGTCGAGGTCGGCGGCACGGTCGGCGACATCGAGTCGCTGCCGTTCCTCGAGGCCATCCGCCAGATCCGCAGCGAGCGCGGCTCGGAAGGCGCGCTGTTCATGCACCTGACCCTGGTGCCGTACATCGCCGCCGCCGGCGAGCTCAAGACCAAGCCGACCCAGCACTCGGTCAAGGAACTGCGTTCGATCGGCATCCAGCCCGACGTGCTGCTGTGCCGCAGCGAGCAGCCGCTGCCCGACAGCGAGCGCCGCAAGATCGCGCTGTTCACCAACGTCCCCGAGCGCGCCGTCATTTCGGCCGTCGACCTGGACAACATCTACAAGATGCCGCGCCGCTTCCACGAGGAAGGCCTGGACGCGATCGTGCTCGACCGCCTGCGCATCAACGCCGGCCCGGCCGACCTGACCGAATGGGACGAAGTGGTCGATGCCAGCGAGCATCCGGTCGACGAAGTCCGCATTGCCGTGGTCGGCAAGTACATCGACCACCAGGACGCCTACAAGTCGCTGGCCGAGGCGCTCAAGCACGGCGGCCTGCGCCAGCGCACCAAGGTCAAGCTGAAGTGGCTGGAATCGAGCGAGATCGAGGAGCAGGGCGTGGCCTCGCTCAAGGACGTTGACGGCATCCTCGTCCCGGGCGGCTTCGGCGACCGCGGTTTCGAAGGCAAGGTGCTCACCGCCAAGTTCGCGCGTGAGGCCGGCGTGCCGTACTTCGGCATCTGCTACGGCATGCAGGCGGCGGTGGTCGACGTCGCCCGCCACCTGGGCGGCCTCGACGGCGCCAACAGCACCGAGAACGACAAGGCCAGCCCGCATCCGGTGATCGGCCTCATCACCGAGTGGCGCACCGCCACCGGCGAGATCGAACGCCGCAGCGAGGACAGCGACCTGGGCGGCACCATGCGCCTGGGCCTGCAGGAGCAGCGCCTGAAGCCGGCGACGCTGGCGCGCGAGGTGTACGGCAAGGACGTGGTCGCCGAGCGCCATCGCCACCGCTACGAGTTCAACAACCGCTACCGCAGCCAGCTCGAGGACGCCGGCCTGGTGATCTCGGCCAAGTCGATGGACGACCTGCTGGTGGAGATGGTCGAACTGCCGCGCGACAAGCACCCGTGGTTCCTGGCCTGCCAGGCGCACCCGGAGTTCCTGTCGACGCCGCGCGACGGCCACCCGTTGTTCATCGGTTTCGTCCGCGCCGCGCGCGAGCACAAGGCGCAGGCCGGTGGCCGGCTGCTGAAGGAAGCCACTGCGTGACGGCTGCGGCCGCATCCGCCACGTCGTCCCGGCGGAAGCCGGGACCCACCTTGCGTTTGTCTTTGACCGTCGTTCGCGTGACGACGGCAACCAGGAGTGATGCATGAAGCTTTGCGGATTCGAAGCTGGTCTCGACCAGCCCTTCTTCCTGATCGCCGGTCCGTGCGTGATCGAGTCGATGCAGCTCCAGCTCGACGTCGCCGGAAAGCTCAAGGAGATTACTTCCGAGCTGGGCATCAACTTCATCTTCAAGTCGAGCTTCGACAAGGCCAACCGCACCTCCGGCACCAGCTTCCGCGGCCCGGGCCTGGAAGAGGGCCTGAAGGTGCTGGCCGAAGTGAAGAAGCAGATCGGCGTGCCGGTGCTGACCGACGTGCACGAGTACACGCCGATGAACGAGGTCGCCAGCGTCGTCGACGTGCTGCAGACCCCGGCGTTCCTGTGCCGCCAGACCGACTTCATCCAGAACGTGGCCCGCACCGGCCTGCCGGTGAACATCAAGAAGGGCCAGTTCCTCTCCCCGTGGGAGATGAAGCACGTCACCAACAAGGCCAAGGCCACCGGCAACGAGCTGATCATGGCCTGCGAGCGCGGTGCCAGCTTCGGCTACAACAACCTGGTGTCGGACATGCGCTCGCTGAGCGTGATGCGCGACACCGGCTGCCCGGTCGTGTTCGACGCGACCCACTCGGTGCAGCTGCCCGGCGGCGCCGACGGCAAGAGCGGCGGCCAGCGCGAGTTCGTGCCGGTGCTGGCGCGCGCGGCGATGGCGGTCGGCATTGCCGGCATCTTCATGGAAACCCATCCGGTGCCGGACGAGGCCCTCTCCGACGGCCCCAACGCCTGGCCGCTGCCGAAGATGCGCGCGCTGCTGGAGACGCTCAAGCAGCTCGACGAGATCACCAAGCGCAACGGTTTCCTGGAAGCCGACGCCTGACCATGCCGGGCGCAGCCAACCCCTGCGACCCCCGGAGGGCGCCGCGACCGCGCGGCGCCGGCCCAACTCGGCTATCGTCCCCGGCTGGCGCCTGTCCGGCCACCATGCCCTTTGACCACACTTCCCCATTGACCACACCTTCGACGACATGACCACGACCATCGCCAAAGTCCACGCCCGCGAGATCCTCGACAGCCGCGGCAATCCCACGCTCGAAGCCGAGGTCACCCTGGCCGACGGCAGCTTCGGTCGCGCGATGGTGCCGTCCGGCGCCTCCACCGGCACCAAGGAAGCGGTCGAGCTGCGCGACGGCGACAAGACCCGCTACCTGGGCAAGGGCGTGCGCAAGGCCGTCGAGAACGTCAACGGCGCGATTGCCACCGCGCTGGCCGGTTTCGACGGCGCCGACCAGGCCGGCCTCGACCGCCGCCTGATCGACCTCGACGGCACCGAGAACAAGGGCCGCCTGGGCGCCAACGCGCTGCTCGGCGTGTCGATGGCCAACGCCCACGCGATGGCCGCATCGAAGAAGCTGCCGCTGTGGAAGTACCTGGCCGGTGGCCGCGAGGCCGTGCTGCCGGTGCCGATGATGAACATCATCAATGGCGGCGCGCATGCCGACAACAACGTCGACCTGCAGGAATTCATGATCCTGCCGGTGGGCGTGGACAACTTCGCCGAAGCGCTGCGCGCCGGCACCGAGGTGTTCCATGCGCTCAAGTCGGTGCTCAAGGGCCGCGGCCTGAGCACGGCGGTGGGTGACGAGGGCGGTTTCGCGCCCGACCTGCGCAGCAACGAGGAAGCGCTGGAAACCATCCTCGAAGCGATCGGCAAGGCCGGTTACAAGGCCGGCGAAGACATCCTGCTCGGCCTCGACGTCGCCTCCAGCGAGTTCTTCGAGAACGGCAAGTACAACCTCACCGGTGAAGGCAAGCGCCTGACCAGCGAGCAGTTCGTCGACTTCCTCGCCAACTGGGCCGCGCAGTACCCGATCATCACCATCGAAGACGGCATGGCCGAGAACGACTGGGCCGGCTGGAAGCTGCTGACCGAGCGCATCGGCAACAAGGTGCAGCTGGTCGGTGACGACCTGTTCGTGACCAACCCGAAGATCTTCCAGGAAGGCATCGACAAGGGCGTGGCCAATGCCATCCTGATCAAGGTCAACCAGATCGGCACGCTGACCGAGACCCTGGAAGCGATCGCGATGGCCGACGCCAACCGCTACGCCTCGATCGTCTCGCACCGCTCGGGCGAAACCGAGGACACCACCATCGCCGACATCTCGGTCGCCACCACCGCGACCCAGATCAAGACCGGCTCGCTGTGCCGCAGCGACCGCGTCGCCAAGTACAACCAGCTGCTGCGCATCGAAGAGCAGCTGGGTGCCGCGGCGAAGTACGCCGGCCGCGACGCCTTCATCTCGCTCAAGCGCTGAGCCGGGAGACCCGGCGCATGCGCGGCTTGCGACTGCTGCTGCTGGCACTGGCCGGGTTGCTGGTGTTCCTGCAGTACCGGCTGTGGGTGGGCGAGGGCGGCAGCCGCTCGGTCGCCCGCCTGCAGCAGCAGGTGCAGCAGCAGGCGCACGAGAACCAGGGCATGCAGCAGCGCAACGACGCGCTTGCCGCCGAAGTCGAGGACCTCAAGTCCGGCGAGGCGGCGGTCGAGGAACGCGCACGCAGCGAGCTGGGCATGATCAAGCCGGGCGAAACCTTCTACCGCGTGGTCGAGCCGGAAGGCGCGGCACCGGGGCCGGAAGCAAACACCGAGCCGAAACCTGAGTGACCCCGAGTGACCCCGAGTGACCAAGTGATCTGGGCCGTGATTCCCGCAGCTGGTCGTGGCTCGCGCTTTGGTGGCGAGACGCCCAAGCAGTACCTCGAAATTGCCGGCCGCCCCTTGATCGCCCACGCGCTCGATGCGCTGCTCTCGCACCCGCGCATTGCCGGCGCGATGGTCGCGCTGTCGAAGAACGACGCGCTGTGGCCCGGCTGGGCCAACCTGCACGGCAAGCCGGTGTTGCGCTGCGTTGGCGGCGGCGAGCGCGCCGATTCGGTGCTGGCGGCATTGCAGGCGCTTCCCGTCGAGGTCGGCAGCGACACGCTGGTGCTGGTGCACGATGCGGCACGGCCCAACCTGCGCAGTGAAGACCTCGATCGACTGATCGCAGCGGCCAGTGCCCATGCCGACGGCGCCATCCTCGGCGCTCCGGTGCGCGACACGCTCAAGCGTGCCGACGCCGCCGCGCATATCGCCGCGACCGAGCCGCGCGAGCGGCTGTGGCGCGCATTCACGCCGCAGGCGTTCCGCCGCGGCGCCCTGACGGCCGCGCTGGAGCAGGCGCAGGCGCAGGGCATCGTGGTCACCGACGAGGCGATGGCGATGGAGCGCGTGGGCGCCCATCCGGCGCTGGTCGAAGGACGCGAGGACAACCTCAAGGTGACGACGCCGGCCGACCTGGCATTGGCGCGATACCTGATTTCCAACAGGTAACCCAGTACATGAACATCCGCATCGGCCAGGGTTTCGACGTCCACGCCTTCGGCGACGGCGACCACGTCATGCTCGGCGGCGTGCGCGTGCCGCACGAGCGCGGCATCGTCGCCCACTCCGATGGCGACGTGGTCATCCACGCGTTGTGCGACGCCATGCTCGGCGCACTGGCGCTGGGCGACATCGGTCAGCATTTCCCGCCGAGCGACCCGCAGTGGAAGGACGCAGACAGCCGCGCCTTCCTGCGCCACTGCCAGACGCTGATCGGCGAGCGCGGCTGGCAACTCGGCAATGCCGACATCACCGTGATCTGCGAACGCCCCAAGGTCGGCCCGCATGCGGCGGCGATGCGGCAGTTGCTCGCAGGAGATCTGGGCTTGGCGGAGGACGCCGTCAGCATCAAGGCCACCACCACCGAGAAGCTCGGCTTCACCGGCCGCGGCGAAGGCATCGCGGCGATGGCGGTGTGCCTGCTGGTGCGCGCGTGAGCGCGCAGGAGCCGACGCTGCCGCGTGCGCATGGGCCGTCCGTGCTCGGCGCCAACATGCGCACCACGCCCGAGGATTTCCTGGTCGAGGAACTGCCGGGCTTCGAGCCCAGCGGCAGCGGCGAGCATCTGCTGCTGACCATCGAGAAGCGCGGCATGAACACCGCCTTTGCCGCACGCCGCATCGCCGAGTGGGCGGGCGTGGGCGAAGTCGCGATCGGCTATGCCGGTCTCAAGGACCGCAACGCCGTCACCCGGCAGCGTTTCAGCGTGCACCTTCCCAAGCGCGTGGCGCCGGACCTGGCGACCCTGGAAACCAGCGGCGACAACGAGCACCTGCGCGTGCTCGAGCACACCTGGCATGCGCGCAAGCTGCCGCGCGGCGCGCTGGCCGGCAACCGCTTCGTGCTGGTACTGCGCGAAGTGGCCGGCGCGCGCGAGGCGATCGAATCGCGCCTGCAGTCGATTGCCGCGCGTGGCGTGCCCAACTACTTCGGCGAACAGCGTTTCGGCCGCGAGGGCGACAACGTCGCCAATGCCATGGCGATGTTCGCCGGACGACGCGTGCGTCGCGAACAGCGCACGTTGCTGCTGTCGGCGGCGCGCTCGGAGCTGTTCAACCGCGTGCTTGCCTCGCGCGTCCAGTCCGCCAGCTGGGACCAGGCGCTGGACGGAGAGGTGTGGCTGCTTGACGGCAGTCGCAGCGTGTTCGGCCCGGAACCTTTCAATGACGAACTCGCGCAGCGCCTGGCCGCGTTTGACATTCATCCCAGTGGCCCGCTATGGGGCAAAGGCGAGCTGCGCAGCCAGGGCGATGCGGCGGCAGTGGAAGTGGCCGCACTGTCGGGCGATGACGCCGCCGCGCTGCGCGCCGGCCTGGAGGCCGAAGGGCTCAAACATGAGCGTCGCGCCCTGCGCCTGAAGCCGACCGACCTGGCGTGGGACTGGCTCGACGGCGATGTACTCCAGTTGGCTTTCAGCCTTCCACCCGGCACGTACGCCACGGTAGTGCTGGCCGAACTGGGCGACGTGCGCGCACTTGGTCGCAGCGGCTGAACGGGTAGTTTCGACCGTTCGTCGGAAAGCATCTGCTGGCACTGGTGTGCCCCAAGCGCCGGCGTATAAGCCGAAATCGTACAAGTTGTCATGTCGACTTGTGCCGTCGTACCCGTCGGGTAGGGCGATCACGTCATGGAGATGTCGTCATGAACGCATCGTTACGCATGGCCGTGTTGGTGTCGGTGGTGGGCCTGGCGGCCTGCGCCGGCATGCAGAGCAAGACCGCTTATGTGCCGGAGCCGAAGGCTCCGTCGATCATGGATGACGACGAGGCCTACATCGCCTACGTCGAACGTGTTGCCCGCCGCCGCGGTATCGAGGTGGTCTGGGTCAATACGCCGCGCAAGACGGCCGACCAGGTCGCCCAGGAAAGCGGTCAGCAGCAGTAACAGCACTGCCTAGCGTCCCGGCGGCCGGGCTCAGGACGAGCGCAGGCGACGGGGCGCAAGCAGTATCAGCACCGCTCCGGTGCCGCCCTGCGCGGGCGGTGCGGAGTGGAATGCCAGGACGTCGGCGCGCTGGCGCAGCATGCGGTCGACCAGGTTCTTCAGCACCGGCATGCCGCTGCTCGCGATCGTGGCGGCGCCGTGCAATCCCTTGCCGTGGACCACGCGCACGCAGCCCACGCCGTGCAGGCGGGCGTCGTGCAGGAATGCGCGCAACAGCAGTTCGGCCTCGCGCGTGTCGGCGCCGTGCAGGTCGAGCTCCTCCTGTACCGAGATCTCGCCGCGCTTGAGCTTCTGCAGCAGCCGTGGCGAGACTTCGTCGCGGCGATAGGACAGCGCGTCGCCGGCATCGAGCAGGCTTTCATCCAGGGCATGGCGGAACTGCTCGCGCGCCTGGGCTTCATCGCGCTCGGCCATGCGCGCCCGCGGCCGCGGCATGGGCGCCGCCGGTGGCGGCGTGGTGTCGGGCAGCCGCCTTACCGGACCGATCGCGGCGCGGAACAGCTCGGCGTCGTCGTCTGCGGGGTCGTCAGCCATGGCGACAGTCTAGGGACTCCCGCGCGGGGCGGGCAGGGGGCCGGCAGGAGCAGCAAGGTCTGCAATCCCCATCGGCTATCATGGGTGCCGCACGGTCCGGCAAGCGCATGCAGCACGCGCCCGGTCCTGTCACAACCCCACGTTCCAAGGTTCGATCAAGGGAGTTCATGCGAGTTCTGGTCAGCAACGACGACGGCGTCGACGCCCCCGGTATCCGCGTCCTCGCCGAAGGCCTGCGCGCCGCCGGCCATGAGGTGCTGGTGGTCGCCCCCGACCGGGACCGCTCCGGCGCCAGCAATTCGCTCACCCTGGATGCGCCCGTGCGCGTCCAGCGGCTGGACGAGTCCACCTGGCGTGTCTACGGCACCCCCACCGACTGCGTGCACGTGGCCATCACCGGCATGCTCGAGGTCGAACCCGACATCGTCGTGTCGGGCATCAACAACACCGCCAACCTCGGCGACGACGTGATCTATTCCGGCACCGTCGCCGCGGCCATGGAAGGGCGCTTCCTCGGCCTGCCGGCCGTGGCGATGTCGCTGCAGACGGTCGACCACACCGGCCGCCATTACGAAACCGCCGCGCGCGCTGCAGTCGAGATCATCGCCCGCCTGCGCGTGGATCCGCTGCCGGCCGACACCATCCTCAACGTCAACGTGCCCGACCTGCCCTGGGACGAGGTCCGTGGCTTCGAGGTCACCCGCCTGGGCAACCGCCATCGCGCCGAGGCCTGCATCCCGCAGCACGACCCGCGCGGGCGCGAGTGGTGGTGGATTGGCGCCGCCGGCCAGGAGCAGGACGCCGGCCCCGGCACCGACTTCCATGCGCTGCGCACCGGCAACATCTCGATCACGCCGATCCATGTCGACCTGACCCGCTACCAGGCGCTGGACCAGGTCGCGAGCTGGGTCGACGGACTGGCGGTGTCGCTCGATCGCGGCGCCGTTCGCCAACATAAGGAGCAGGCATGACGTTGCGCATGCGCCTGCAGCCCGAGGCCATCGGTTCGGGCATGACCTCGCAGCGAGTCCGCGACCGCCTGGTCGAACGCCTGCGCGAGAACGGCATCCGCGACGAGCGCGTGCTCAACGCGATCCGCACCGTGCCGCGCCACCTGTTCGTCGACGAGGCGCTGGCGACGCGCGCCTACGAGGACACGGCACTGCCGATCGGCCACGGCCAGACCATCTCGCAACCGTGGGTGGTGGCGAAGATGACCGAGGCGGTGCTCGAGGCCGAACCGAAGAAAGTGCTGGAGATCGGCACCGGCTCGGGCTACCAGGCAGCCGTGCTGGCCGCGCTGGGCCTGGAAGTACACACGGTGGAGCGCATCGGCGAGCTGCTGCGCACCGCGCGCAAGCGTTTCCGCCAGCTGGGCATGAACATCCGCAGCAAGCACGACGACGGCCGCATCGGCTGGTCGGAGAACGGCCCGTTCGATTCGATCATCGTCACCGCGGCCGCGCCGGCGCTGGTCGAGTCGTTGACCGCGCAGCTGGCCCCGGGCGGCACGCTGATCGCACCGGTCGGCGGCGCCTCGTCTCAATCGCTGCTGAAGCTGCACAAGGACGCCGATGGCGTCGTCACCCAACACACGCTGGCTCCGGTCGTTTTCGTGCCGCTGCTGTCAGGGATGATCGATTGAACACCGCAGGAACTGGCTCCGCAGTGACATTCTGGAAGGACTGGCGTTGAAGATTTTTGGACCGCTTTACGAGCGCACGATTTCCTGGGCGCGTCATCGCCATGCACCCGCCCTGCTGACCGGCCTGAGTTTCGCCGAGGCGGTGGTGTTCCCGGTGCCGCCGGAAGTGATGCTGGCGCCGATGTGCCTGGCCGATCGCCGCCGCGCGTTCTGGTTCGCCACGCTGAGCCTGGCCGGCTCGATGGTCGGCGCACTGCTGGGCTACGCGCTGGGACACTTCGCCTACGAACTGGTCAAGCCGCTGCTGACCTCACTGGGCTGGATCGATCGCATCGACGCGCAGGTCACGCAGTTGCGCGAGATCGCCGCAAATTCACCGTGGAAGGCGTTCTGGCTGCTGGTTCTGGCCGGGTTCACGCCGATTCCGCTGAAGATATTCACCTGGGCGTCGGGCATCGTCGGTGTACCGATCCTGCCGTTCATGGCCAGCATGTTCATCGGCCGCGGCAAGCGCGTGTACCTGATTGCCCTGGCAATCCGCCTCGGCGGCGAGCGCGCGGAAGCGGCGCTGCGCCGTTACATCGAGCCGATCGGCTGGGCCGCTTCGGTCCTGTTGCTGGCGGCAGTGGCATGGCTGGTCTGGAAGGCACAGTTCGCAGCATGAGCGCACGCACGACACGAGCACGAATGTCCGCCGCATCGCGTCCGCTCCTGGTGGCGGCGCTGGTCGTGGTCGCGGTGGCCGGATGCGCGAGCACCAAGGTGATCCGCACGCCCAGTGGCGGCACGACCACGGTCAAGCCGTCTGTGCCCAGGTATGGCAAGACCGTGGTGGTGCAACGCGGCGACACCATGTATCGGGTGGCCTCGAGCAATGGCATCCGCGCGGTCGACCTGGCCGCATGGAATGGCATCCCCGCGCCGTACACGATCTATCCGGGCCAGCGCCTGCGCCTGTATCCGTCGCAAGGCGGCTCCGGAACCGCGACGACCGGCACCTCGGGCGGCACGGTTGCGACGCGACCGGTGCCTGCGACCAGACCGCCGACGACCACGCCACGTCCGCCGACGGCCACCGCGCCGGCACCCGCGCCGCAGGCGGCGCCGGTCGCCAGCGGCTTCAACTGGCGCTGGCCGGCCGATGGCGAACTGATCGGACGCTACGTCGCCGGCGAGCCGACCAAGCAGGGCATCGACATCGCCGGCAGCAGCGGTGCGCCAGTGCGTGCCGCCGCCGACGGTGTGGTGGTGTACTCGGGTTCGGGCCTGGTCGGTTATGGCGAGCTGGTCATCATCAAGCACAACGAGCAGTGGCTGTCGGCCTATGGCCACAACCGCAATCGCCTGGTCAACGAGGGGCAGCTGGTGAAGGCCGGCCAGCAGATCGCGGAGATGGGCCGCAGTGGTGCGCCGCGCGAGATGCTGCACTTCGAGGTGCGCTACAACGGCAAGCCGGTCGATCCGCTGCTCTATCTGCCGAAGAAGTAACCCCACCGTCGTCCCGGCGAACGCCGGGACCCAGGCCATCGCGCTGCCAACGTAGTCGCCGTCAGGGCGCCCGTTCGAACACGAATGCCGCGACCACGCGGCGGCCTTCGCCGGACAGCACGTTGAACGTGCGCGCGGCGGCGGCATTGGTCATGGTTTCGAGGCCGACGCCCCGGCCCAGGCACGCGGCCATCACCGCGGCGGTCGGGAAGACCTGGGTCGCGCCGCTGCCGAGCAGGATCACTTCCGGCTCCATCGCCAATACCGGGTCAAGGTCCTGCGGTGTGATCGCCTTGACCGCGCTTACCGGCCAGTCTTCGATCAGCTGGTCCGGCGAAAGAACGAAACTGGCGTACAGGCGTCGATCGTTGACCAGCGCCGAGGTGCCGTCGGCGGCACGCAGGTAGAACGACTGGTCCGGATGTTCGAGGTTGAGCTGCATCGGCGACTCAGTAGCCGTGTGCCAGGGACGTAGGGTGTCAGGCCCGCGGCAGCACGATCTGGCGACGGTCCTGGCTGGGCTTGTACAGGATCGCGGTGTGGCCGATGCGCTGCACCAGCGCCGCTTCGGTGCGCAGGGCGATGTCGTCGATCATGGCGTCGCGGGCGTCGCGGTCTTCGGCGGCGACCTTGATCTTGATCAGCTCATGGTGTTCCAGGGCTAGGGCGACTTCGGCGATCAGCGACTCGGTCACGCCCTTGCCGCCAACCTGCAGCATGGCCTTCAGATCATGGGCCTGGCCGCGCAGGAAACGGGTCTGGGCGGCGGTCAGGACGGTCTGCATTGGGGCACGGGGAGCATGGGGGTGGGTTGCGCAGGGTATCATGACCACCCCCACGGACCCCACGGTCCACTCACGCCCCGCCTTTTGGACGCCCGCCCCCTACGCCCATGGCGACTCGCAGCAAATCCAGCCAGCGCTGGCTCAAGGAACACTTTTCCGACCCCTTCGTTAAGAAGGCCAAGGCGGAAGGCCTGCGCTCGCGCGCTGCTTACAAGCTCGAGGAGCTGGTCGAGCGTGACCGGTTGCTGAAGCCCGGGATGGTCGTGGTCGACCTCGGCGCCGCCCCCGGCGGCTGGTCGCAGTGGCTGCGCGGGGAGCTCGACCGCCTCGATCCGGCCCGGCCGGGCCGGGTGATCGCCCTGGACATCCTCGAGATGCCCTCGCTGGCCGGGGTCGAGTTCCTTCTTGGCGATTTCAGGGAGGATGAGGTCCTATCGCGGCTGGTGGACTCGCTGGGCGGCCAGCGCGTGGACCTTGTCCTGTCGGATATGGCCCCCAATAAGAGCGGTGTGGATGCGGTCGACATGCCGCGGGCGATGTACCTGTCCGAACTGGCCATGGACTTCGCCGACCAGCACCTGCGTACCGGCGGCAACTTCCTGATCAAGCTGTTCCAGGGGGTGGGCTTCGACGAGTACGTCAAGGAACTGCGACGACGCTACGACAAGGTCGTGATCCGCAAGCCGGAGGCGTCGCGCAAGCGTTCGCCCGAGGTGTACGCGCTGGCACAGGGCAAGCGCGCGGTTATGAAGTAAGGTGCGACAACCCCGAGATGTACAGGCGCTTCGGCGCCGCCCCGCTGCAATAACGCCATGAGGGCGACAGGTAGGAATTGATGAACGACTTGGCCAAGAATCTGCTGCTCTGGGTAATCGTCGCCGTCGTATTGATGGTGGTGTTCGAGGCGTTCGGACCGCGCGCGGCAGGCAGCGAAACGCTGGCCTACAACGAGTTCGTGCAGCAGGTGCAGCAGGACCGCGTGAAGGAGGTCAAGATCGCCGAAGATCGGACCACCATCAACGGCGAGCGCAAGGATGGCAGCAAGTTCGTCACCTACAGCCCCGGTGACGAATACCTGATCAACGACCTGCTCACCCACAAGGTCGCCATCGACCAGGCCCAGCCGCAGAGCGGGCCGTCGCTGCTCTACATCATCATCAACGTGCTGCCCTGGCTGCTGTTCATCGGCATCTGGGTGTACTTCATGCGGCAGATGCAGCAGGGCGGCAGCAAGGGCGCGATGAGCTTCGGCCGATCGCGGGCCAAGCTGCAGGGCGAGGACCAGGTCAAGGTGACCCTGGCCGACGTCGCCGGCTGCGACGAAGCCAAGGAAGAAGTCGGCGAACTCGTCGAGTTCCTGCGCGACCCGTCCAAGTTCCAGAAGCTCGGCGGCAAGATCCCGCGCGGCGTGCTGATGGTCGGCCCGCCGGGCACCGGCAAAACCCTGCTCGCCCGCGCCATCGCCGGCGAAGCCAAGGTGCCGTTCTTCAGCATTTCCGGTTCGGACTTCGTCGAGATGTTCGTCGGCGTCGGCGCCAGCCGCGTGCGCGACATGTTCGAGCAGGCCAAGAAGCACGCGCCGTGCATCATCTTCATCGACGAAATCGACGCGGTCGGCCGCCATCGCGGCGCCGGCCTCGGCGGTGGTCATGACGAGCGCGAGCAGACCCTCAACCAGTTGCTGGTCGAGATGGACGGCTTCGAGGGTGGCGAGGGCGTGATCGTGATCGCCGCGACCAACCGTCCCGACGTGCTCGACCCGGCGCTGCTGCGTCCGGGCCGTTTCGACCGCCAGGTCGTGGTCGGCCTGCCGGACGTGAAGGGCCGCGAGCAGATCCTGCGCGTGCACATGCGCAAGCTGCCGCTGCACGACGACGTCGAGCCGATGACCATCGCCCGCGGCACCCCGGGTTTCTCCGGTGCCGACCTGGCCAACCTCTGCAACGAGGCGGCCCTGTTCGCCGCGCGCGAGAACGCCAAGGACGTGCGCATGGAGCACTTCGACAAGGCGCGCGACAAGATCCTGATGGGCGCCGAGCGCCGCTCGATGGCGATGAGCGAGGACGAGAAGAAGCTCACCGCCTACCACGAGGCCGGCCACGCGATCGTCGGTCGCATGGTTCCCGAGCACGACCCGGTCTACAAGGTCACGATCATCCCGCGCGGTCGCGCGCTGGGCGTGACCATGTACCTGCCCGAGGGCGACAAGTACAGCTACAACCGCACCGCGATCGAATCGCAGTTGTGCTCGCTGTACGGCGGCCGCGTCGCCGAGGAGCTGATCTTCGGTGTCGACAAGGTCACCACCGGTGCCTCCAACGACATCGAGCGCGCGACCAAGATGGCGCGCAACATGGTCACCAAGTGGGGCCTGTCCGAACTGGGTCCGATCACCTTCGGCGAGGAAGAGGACGAAGTGTTCCTGGGCCGCTCGGTGACGCAGCACAAGAACGTCTCCAACGAGACCGCGCGCAAGATCGACGAGGTCGTCCGCGACATCCTCGACAAGGCCTACGGTCGCACCACCGAGATCCTCAAGGGCAACCTCGACAAGCTGCACGCGATGGCCGATGCGCTGCTGCTGTACGAGACCATCGACGCGCACCAGATCGACGACATCATGGCCGGCCGCGTGCCGGGCCCGCCGGCGGACTGGTCGAAGTCGGGCAAGACGTCGAAGGATGACGGCGAGCGCCCGGGTGCGATCGGCGGGCCTGCGGCGCAGACCTGATCGGATCGGATGACGATGCAATGAGAGGGCCGGGGATTCCCGGCCCTTTTTCTTTTGTGGTCGAAGGACCCATCTGCGGCCAGTGTTCCGCCAGCGCTTCCACCGGGCTACCCTGCGCAAGCACCGTCCCCAGGAACCCCGCGCATGTTCGACACCACCCTCACCCTCGACTGCAACGGCCGTCCGCTGGTGCTCGATCGCCCGCGCGTGATGGGCATCGTCAACGTCACCCCGGACTCGTTCTCCGATGGCGGCGCGCATGACACGCTCGAAGCTGCGGTCGCGCACGGGTTGCAGCTGGCGGGGGAGGGCGCCGACATCCTCGACATCGGCGGCGAATCGACGCGTCCGGGTGCCGATGAAGTCTCGCTGGAGGAGGAACTGCGCCGCACGATTCCGGTGATCGAGCGCCTGGCCCGCGAAACGACCTTGCCGATCAGCATCGACACCTCCAAGCCCGAGGTGATGCGCGCGGCCGTCCAGGCCGGTGCGGGCATGATCAACGACGTCTACGCACTGCGCCGCGAAGGCGCGCTCGATGCCGCAGCGGAGCTGCTCGTGCCGGTGGTGCTGATGCACATGCAGGGCGAGCCGCGTTCGATGCAGCAGTCGCCGCAGTACGACGACGTCGTCGCCGAAGTGCATCGCTTCCTCGCCGAGCGCATCTTCGCCGCCGAGATGGCCGGCATCTCGAAGAAGAACATCATCGTCGATCCGGGTTTCGGATTCGGCAAGGACACGCAGCACAACCTGGCGCTGCTCGCGCAGCTGGAGCGTTTCGCCGAACTCGGCGTGCCGGTCCTCGCCGGGCTCTCGCGCAAGAAGACCATCGGCGAGATCACCGGCCGTGCGCAGCCGATTGAACGCCTGCATGGCTCGGTGGCTGCGCATCTCATTGCCGCGCAGCGCGGTGCCCGGCTGGTGCGCGTGCACGATGTCGCCGCGACCGTGGATGCGCTGAAAGTGTGGGGCGCGCTGTCGGCGCAGAAGCTGCCACGCGCGAAATCCGCACCTTCGATGCCGAAGTGGCCCGACGACGAGTAGTCGCGCGAAACGCACAAGTCAACAATTTTTCGCTGGTCAAATCTTCGCCATTGTTCTTGCGTCCCTTGCGCCGCAAGGCCCGCAGCATTCACTCCACACTACTGTCCGCAGGCTTGTCCACAGGCCGTGTGGATAGAAGCGCACGCGTCTGTCGACCATGCCGAACCGGCCCGGCAAGTCAACCTTTTTCGCTGGTCAATTGTTCGCCACCCCTCTTGCATTGCTTGTGCCGCAAGGCGTGCAGCGTTGTCTCCACACAACTGTCCGCAGGCTTGTCCACAGGGTTTGTGGATAGAGTGCATGACGGCGCGGGAAGGGCTGGCGTGGTGACGATTCTTGTCACGGTGATCGAGTCTGAAGCCTCGCCCGCGCGTTCTTGTGCGCATGCCGAATCCGTGCGCCAAGTCAACAAATTTCGCCGGTCATTTTTTCGCCAACATGGCGCAGGCCCCGTCGCAGCAGCCTGTCCGGCATCTGCACACATCACTGTCCGCAGGTTTGTCCACAGGGCTTGTGGACAGCGCGAAAGGCCTGGCTAAAAAAACGACAAACACCCGGGAAGCGTTGCGGCCAAAGGCGTGGAGCACGTTATCAACAGCCTTGCCCCAGTGCTTGCCCACAGGAACTGTGGAGGGCCGTGTCGATGCTGCGTTGCGACACGGTTGCCACGGCAACGGTTCCGCCGGGCCGGTGCCTGTGCGAGGCTACGCCTCCGCTACATCCGTGCCGCGCCATGCCTGCGTGCTATGCCTGCTGATTCGCGCCCGATCGCGATTGCCCTGATGGGCCCGACCGCTTCGGGCAAGACCGCGCTTGCGCTGGAATGGGCGCGGCGCCACGGCGGCGAGATCGTCAGTGTCGATTCCGCCCTGGTCTATCGCCGGCTCGACATCGGCGCAGCCAAGCCCAGTGCCGACGAACTGGCCCGCGTTCCGCACCACCTGGTCGACCTGCGCGAACCCTGGCAGCCGTATTCCGCCGCCGAGTTCGCCGTGGACGCACGGCGGGCCCTGGAGGACATCGTCGCCCGCGGGCGCTTGCCGATCCTCGCCGGCGGTACCGGACTGTACTTCCACGCGCTGCTGCAAGGGCTGTCGCCGATGCCGGAGGCCGACCCGGCCACGCGCGCGCAGCTGGAGGCCGAGGCGGGCGAGCGTGGGTGGGCGGCGCTGCACGCCGAACTGGCCACGATCGACCCGGTGGCCGCGGCCCGTATCCATGCCACCGATGCTCAGCGGATCCAGCGTGCGCTGGAGGTCTACCGGCTGTCCGGCCGCAGCATCAGCGACTGGCGGCGCGACCGCGCGCAGGTGCCGCGCCTGCCGCTGCGGGTGCTCAAGCTGGTGCTGGCACCGGACGACCGAGCGCTGCTGCACGCGCGCATCGAGCGCCGCTTCGACCAGATGCTGGCCGATGGCTTCCTCGACGAGGTCAGGACCCTGCGCGCATTGCCGGAACTGGCCGCGCAGCCGCGGCCCCTGGAGCTGCCGGCCTTGCGCGCGGTCGGGTACCGCCAGGCCTGGGAGCATCTGGACGGGGCCACCCCGGTGGCACGGATGCGTGAGCTGGGCATCTTCGCCACGCGCCAGCTGGCCAAGCGCCAGCTGACCTGGCTGCGCGGCGAGCTGGACGCGCAATGGTTCGACCCGCAATTGCAGCGTCCCGCGCTGGAGCAGGCCAGGGCAATGTTCATGGGCGTTTGAACCGCGTGATCGGCGCAGCATGTGCGGGTGCGCCCGGGGGCTTTGCGCTACCATCGGACCCGGTCGCCGCTGTGGGGACAGGTTTCCGGCGACTGCGGCCGGCTTCGCCACTGCCGCCCTTATAACTAGAACGAGTTGGGGAACTACACCATGTCCAAGGGACAATCTTTGCAGGATCCTTTCCTGAATGCGTTGCGCCGCGAACGCGTGCCGGTTTCGGTTTACCTGGTCAACGGCATCAAGCTGCAAGGCACCATCGAGTCGTTCGACCAGTTCGTGGTGCTGTTGCGCAACACCGTGAGCCAGATGGTCTACAAGCACGCGATCTCCACCGTCGTGCCGGCGCGCAATGTCCGCGTCGGGCCGGGCGGCGGCTACGTGCAGTCCTCCGAGGGCGAAGGCGAAGGCCACGCCGACGAGACCGAGTAAGGCCGGCGAGGGGCTTGAGCCCCGATCCGTCAGCCTTCTCCAGCCTGGATCCCTGCCGTATCGGCAGGGACCGGCGTTCATTGCCGCGGCGTCCCGATCTGGTGGCCTGGTTTGATGTCCCTGGTCTGATGGCCCTTGTTAGACAGGCCTGCCATGCCCATCTTGTGATCCTGTCCCCCGCTCAGGCATGACTCCGCTTGTTTGAAAGATCCCGCAAAGGCGAACACGCACTACTGATCCAGCCCCATGCCGGCGGTCCGCCGGACGAGGGCCTGCTGGAGGAGTTCGCCGACCTGGCCCGCTCGGCCGGTGCCACGGTGGCGGCGGTGCTGACCGCGCGCATCGACCGCCCGAATGCGGCGATGCTGATCGGCAGCGGCAAGCTGGAAGAGGTCAAGGCCGCGGCCGAAGCCACCGGCGCCGACCTGATCCTGATCAACCATCCGCTCTCGCCCGGCCAGGAGCGCAACCTCGAGCGCGAACTCAAGCGCCGCGTGGTCGACCGCACCGGCCTGATCCTCGACATCTTTGCCCAGCGTGCGCACAGCCACGACGGCAAGCTGCAGGTCGAGCTTGCGCAGCTCAAGCACATGGCCACGCGACTGGTGCGCGGCTGGACCCACCTGGAGCGCCAGCGCGGTGGTTCGATCGGCCTGCGCGGCCCGGGTGAAACCCAGCTGGAAACCGACCGCCGCCTGCTGCAGAAGCGCCTTGAACAATTGCAGAAGCGCCTGGAGAAGGTCGAAGTGCAGCGCACCCAGATGCGCCGCGCGCGCATGCGCAGCGAGATGCCGCGCGTGGCCCTCGTCGGCTATACCAACGCCGGCAAGTCGACGCTGTTCAATGCCATGACCGGCGCGGAGGCCTACGCCGCCGACCAGTTGTTTGCCACGCTCGACCCGACCGTGCGTCGCATCGAGTTGTCGGGCGGCAACGTGGTGCTGGCCGACACCGTCGGCTTCGTCCGCGACCTGCCGCACGAACTGGTGGCCGCGTTCCGCTCGACGTTGTCGGAAGCGCGCGAGGCCGATCTGCTGATCCACTTGGTCGACGCCGCCGATCCGCTGCGCGACGAGCGCATCGCCCAGGTCGACGCCGTGCTCAAGGACATCGGCGCCGGCGACCTGCCGCAACTGCTGGTGTTCAACAAGATCGACAAGCTCGGCGAAGGCGCCGATGGCGCCGAGCCGGTGCAACCGCGCCTGGACCGCCCGGCCGAAGGTCGCATGCGGGTATGGCTGTCCGCGCGCGATGGCCGCGGCCTGGACCTGCTGCGCGAAGGCCTGGCCGAAGCGCTGGAACTGCGCCACGTCAGTGGCGAGCTGCGCCTGCCGCCGCAGGCCGCGCGCCTGCGTGCACGACTGCACGAGCTGGGCGCGGTTCGCGGCGAGGATCACGACGAACACGGCTGGGTCATCAACGTCGACCTGGCGCTGGCCGATGCACAGCGGCTGTTCGTACAGGCGCACGGCGAGGTCCTCAGGCCCCTTTTGCCGCCCGAAGAGAGCGATGATGCCGCCTGAGCGGGCTGTCGCCTTGCTTGAGACCCGTCGCACCCCCACCTAGAATCGACCCACGCCCGCATTGCTGAACGCGGTTGCGGACGTATCCCCTTCTTGGAGCAGGCATGGCCTGGAATACACCCGGTAGTGACAATTCCGGCGGTTCGAATGGTCGAACCCCGCGGCGCAGACCCAATGGCCGCGGCCTGGATGCCTTGCTCGACCCCTTGCGTGGCCTCTTCGGCGGCGGCGCGGGCGGTGGCGGCAACATCCTGCGCTGGGTCGGCATAGTCGTTGGCCTGTGGCTGGTCTTCAACTGCTTCGTGCTGGTGACCGAGCAGGAGCGCGGCGTGGTCCTGCGCTTCGGCCAGTTCTCGCGCGTGCTGCAGCCGGGCCCGCACTTCAAGGCGCCGTGGCCGATCGAGCGAGTGACCAAGGTCAACGCCACCCAGAGCAACGCCTACAGCGATACCGTGCCGGTGTTCACCCGTGACGCCAACATGGTGAACGTCGAGATCAACGTGCAGTACCGCATCGGCGATCCGCAGCTGTACCTGTTCGGTTCGCGCGATGCCGATCGCGTGCTGAAGGAAGCCGCACAGAGTGCCGTGCGCGAACAGGTCGGCCGTTCCGATCTGGACACCGTGCTCAACGCGCGTTCGGAGCTGACCGTCACCGTGCGCCAGCGCCTGCAGGCTTCCTTGCAGGACTACCGCACCGGCCTGGTCGTGACCGAGCTGAACCTGCCCAACGCGCGTCCGCCGGACGAGGTCAAGGACGCGTTCGACGAAGTCCAGCGCGCCGCTGCAGACAAGACCACCGCGATCAACCAGGCCCAGGCCTACGCCAAGCAGGTCGTGCCGGAAGCACGCGGTGAGGCATCGCGCGTGCGCACCGCGGCCGAAGGCTACAAGACCTCCTCGGTCGCCCGCGCCGAAGGTGACGCCAACCGCTTCTCGCTGCTGGTCGAGCAGTACAAGGCCGCGCCGGATGTCACCCGCAAGCGCCTGTGGCTGGACACGCTGCAGGAAGTGCTGAGCGACAACCGCAAGATCATCGGCGGCGATTCGCGCCAGCTGATCTACGTGCCGATGCCCGACAAGCGCAGCGGCCCGGCCGCGACGGGTGCCCCGTTGCTGACGCCGGACCTGCTGCCCCCGACCATTACCACCGAGCCCGGCGACAGCGGTCGCGGCGCACGACCGACCCGGCCGACCGGTCGCGATGAGGTGACGCGATGAGATTCTCCCTTTGGATTGCCGCGGTGGTTGCCGCGCTGTTCGCGCTGCTCGGCTCGATGTTCGTCGTCACCGAAGGCCGCACCGCGATCGTGCTCAACCTCGGTCGCGTCGTGCGCACCGACATCGGTCCGGGCCTGCACTTCAAGTGGCCGCTGGTCGAGACGGCGCGCGTGTTCGACCGTCGCCTGCAGGTGCTCGATGCCGAGCCGGAGCGTTACCTGACCGCCGACAAGCAGAACGTCAGCGTCGACTTCTTCGCGCTGGGCCGGATCGAGAATTCGCGCGCGTTCTACCGCGCCACCGGTGGTGACGAGGTCACCGCGGTCGATCGCCTGGCGCCGATCATCAAGGATTCGCTGCGCAACGAGATCAATGCGCGCACGCTGCAGCAGGTCGTTTCCGGCGATCGCACGTCGGTGATCGGCAAGCAGCTCGATGCGATCAACGTCGGTGCTGCCACGCTCGGCGTGAAGATCGTCGACATCCGCATCAAGCGCATCGAACTGCCGCAGGACAGCAACGTGCTCGGTTCGGTCTACAACCAGATGCGCAGCCAGCGTCTGCAGGTGGCCAGCCAGCTGCGCGCCGAAGGCGTCGAGCAGGCCCAGGCGATCCGCGCCCAGGCCGATCGCGAGAAGCTGGTGATCGTGGCCGAGGCAGAACGCGATGCGCAGAAGCTGCGCGGTGAGGGCGATGCCGAGGCCACGCGTCTGTATGCGCAGGCGGCCAACCGCGATCCGTCCTTCTATGCGTTCCAGCGCAGCCTGGAGGCGTACCGCAAGGCATTCTCCGATGGCGAGGGCGTGATCGTGCTCGACCGCGACGATCCGTTCCTGCAGTACCTCAAATCGGATCGTTGATCGGGCGCGCCTGAACCATGCTGCTGGAACTGTTGTCGGCCGTTTGCCTGGTGGCGGTGCTGGAGGGGTTGTTCCTCTTCGTTGCGCCGCGCGGCTGGAAGCGCGCCGCCGAGCAGTTGCACGCGCTGCCGGACCGGCATCTGCGTGTGGTCGGGGCGGTCGTGGTGGGGCTGGGGCTGCTGTCGTTGTGGCTGGTGCGGCTGTAGCCATGTGACGGCGGCGCGAAGACCGCACCCAATCTGTCCAATCCCGCTTTCGGGGTGGCCCCGGCCCCCTAAAACCCGGATAATGCACAAAAGCCGGACGGGGCCCAGCGCCCCGCCGGCTTTCTTGCTGTTTGCGGGACCCTCCCGATGAGGCGTCCGCGACAGCCCGGCCTTGGGCCGGTTCTCATGCAACGCAGTCAGGAGCTTGGCAATGGGTCAGTCAGTCGTCGTTCTCGGTGCCCAATGGGGCGATGAAGGCAAGGGCAAGATCGTCGATCTGCTCACCAAGGAGATCGGCGCCGTCGTGCGCTTCCAGGGTGGCCACAATGCCGGCCATACCCTCGTCATCGGCGGCAAGAAGACCGTCCTGCACCTGATTCCGTCCGGCATCCTGCGCCCCGACGCGCTGTGCCTGATCGGCAACGGCGTGGTGCTGTCCCCGGCTGCGCTGCAGAAGGAAATCGGCGAGCTCGAGAGCAACGGCGTGGAAGTGCGTTCGCGCCTGAAGATCAGCCCGGCCACGCCGCTGATCATGCCGTACCACATCGCCCTGGATCAGGCCCGCGAGAAGGCCGCCGGCGGCAAGGCCATCGGCACCACCGGCCGCGGCATCGGCCCGGCGTATGAAGACAAGGTGGCGCGTCGCGGCATCCGCATCGCCGACCTGCATTACCCGCAGCAGCTCGCCGAGAAGCTGCGCAGCACGATGGATTACCACAACTTCGTACTGACCAAGTACCTGGGCGTGGAGGCGGTCGACTTCCAGAAGACGCTCGACGAGGCGCTGGCCTTCGGTGAGTACGTCGAGCCGATGAAGTCCGACGTCGCCGGCATCCTTCACGAGCTGCGCAAGCAGGGCAAGCGCGTGCTGTTCGAAGGCGCGCAGGGTTCGCTGCTCGACATCGACCACGGCACCTATCCGTACGTGACCTCGTCCAACACCACCGTCGGCGGCGCGTATGCCGGTACCGGCGTCGGCGCGGATGCGATCGACTACGTGCTCGGCATCGCCAAGGCCTACGCCACGCGCGTGGGTGGTGGTCCGTTCCCGACCGAGCTCGACGACGACGTCGGCCAGGGTCTGCGTGACCGCGGCCAGGAGTACGGTGCCACCACCGGTCGTCCGCGTCGCTGCGGCTGGATGGACATCGTCGCGCTGCGTCGTGCGGTCGCCGTCAATGGCATCACTGGTCTGTGCATCACCAAGCTTGACGTGCTCGACGGCATGGAGAAGCTGAAGATCTGCATCGCGTACGAGTACCGCGGCAAGCGCACCGAGTACGCGCCGCTCGACGCGGCAGGCTGGGAAGAGTGCACGCCGGTGTACCTGGAGTTCCCGGGCTGGGAAGAGAACACCCACAACGTCACCGAGTGGGACAAGCTGCCGGCCGCCGCACGCGCTTACCTGCGCGCGCTGGAAGAACTGGCCGGTTGCCCGCTGGCGATCGTCTCGACCGGTCCGGACCGCGACGCCAACATCGTTCTGCAGGATCCGTTCGCCTGATCCCGTTGCACGCATGAAAAAAGCCCCGCATCTGCGGGGCTTTTTTTTGGCCGGGATTCCCGCGCCGGTGTGACGTCAGCGCGGCGCCTGTCCGGTCAGGCCCTGTTCGACGATGCGCAGCACGTCGGCCAGGCTGACGGCGAACGAGCCGGCCTTGCCTGCATCGAAGGCCTGCTTCCACTCGGCATAACCCTTGAGGTAGGCCGGGTAGGGCGGCTGCTCGCCGTCGTAGCCGATCGCGCTGGCTTCCAGCGTCGCCCGCGTCACTGGCAGGTGCGGCAGTTCGGTCAGCAGTCCCGACGGCAGGCCCGGGTGGCGGATCTTCACGTTGCGGACCGTGATGTGGAAGATCTCGCCGCCGAGCGGATGCTGGTCGACGCGGTTGATCAGCAGCGTCGGCGTCTCGGCGGGCGTGCGGCCGGTGCAGCGCCAGAGCTGGCCTGCGGCGAAGTCGGGGGTGGTGCTCATGCGGAAGTCCAGGCGGATCGTGATCTGGAATGATGCCCCGGGCGGGCACGGCGGCGCGATGCCGAACCGGGCCGAATGCCGGCATCGCAGGTTCCGATGCGTGGCTGAATGGCCCGCGGGGCGGCCTCAGTCGCCTGACGGCGGCCGCGCCGCCAGCGGCGACGGCACGCCTTCCCAGTGGGTCCGTTCGACCATCTTTGGCTGCTCGGGGTCGGCTTCGTAGTTGGGCGACATGATCTGCACGCCGGCTTCGTTGAACGCGTCCTGGATGTTGGCGTGCAGTTCGGTCAGCACGAACGGGCGCAGGAACGGCTCGAGGATGCGCGCGCGCAGCTTGTACTCGACGTAGAAGTCCGACAGCGCGGTCTGCAGGACATACGGCGCCGGCGTTTGCTGGATCTTCGCGGTCTTCGCCGCCGCACCCAGCAGCAGTCGGTGCACCTGTCGCCACGGCGAGTCGTAGCCAATGGTCACGCCGGTCTCGAGCCAGAGACCCGGGCCGTCGGGATTGCGCGAGTAGTTGTGCAACTGGCCGCCGAGCACGACGTTGTTGGGGACGCTGATCTCCACGCCCATCAGGTTGCGCAGGCGGGTGGTGAACAGCCCGATCTGCAGGACCTGGCCTTCGACCTCGCCGATCCGCACCAGGTCGCCGACCGCCATCGTGCGCGCATAGAGCAGCGTGAAACCGCCGGCCGCCTGGGCGACGATGCTGGATGCGCCCAGCGAGATCATCAGGCCGACCAGCACGCTCAGGCCCTTGAACGCGTCGGTCTGCGCGCCGGGCAGGTAGGGATACGCCATCGCCACGGCGAACAGCCAGACCACCGCCACCAGCAGCTTGCGGGTGGGTTCGGCCAACTGGTCATCGATGCCGAACAACTGGAAGCGGCCGCTCTCCACGGCGCGGAAAGTCATGCTCAGGGTGTTGGCGAGGATGCGGGCGAGGAACAGGATCACGAACGCCGCCACCAGGCCCGGCACGGCGCCGGCGATCGCCTGGCCCCAGCCCGCGAACAGGTCGACGATCCAGCCCGTCATGCGTTGCGACCACGGCTGGGTGAAGCCGAACTGGCCCAGCACGAAGCGCAGCCATTCCTCCAGCACCAGCAGCGCGATCAGCCATATCACCAGGCGTTTGAACCAGTTGATGAAGGTGCGCAGGCTGGTCACGACGTGGCGCGTGGATTCCTGGCGCAGCGTCTGCACGCGGATCTCGATCCAGCGCTGGAAGCGCGATTCGATCTGCCGCCGCAGCCACAGCAGCACGAGAATCGCCAGCGCGGCGACGACGGTCGCCAGCAATGACATCAGCACGCCATTGAGCAGTTGCCGCGGCGCGTGGTCGCGTTCGGCCGCCTGCACGGCCTGCGTGAGGTTGCGCGCGATCTCGGCGCGGGCCTGGGCCATGGTCTGGTGGTTCAGTGCATCCAGGTCGGCGGGTGTGTACATCGCCACCAGTTGCCCGCCCAGCAGCACCAGCGATCCCTGCGGGATGTTCTCGAATGCCACCGTGGGCGTGCCCGGCCGTTGCACCACCTGCTCGATGTTGGCTTCGGCGGTGCGCGCGCGCAGCTCGGGCGAGCGGCCGAGCAGGGTGCTGCGCATCGTCATGATGTCGCGGTTGAAGAACCGGACCGTCGATTCGGTGGCCGGCGGGGGTGTCGCCGGTGCCGTGTCCGCGGTGAGGCTGCTGCCGCTCTGTGCGGGCGGAGCGGCTGCGGTCGCGACTGGCGCCAGCGCCGCCAGCACGATCGCGAGGATCAGCGTACGCGCGCGCCGGCCACGGCCAGGTCGCGCAACAAGATCGTTTCCCGTGCTCACCCAACGTCCTGGCATTGGAATCCCCGGTTTCGCATGGCCGCGGTCACGTGCCGCAGCACGCCCTGTTTACCGCACAACGACGTCAAGGGCGCGTGGCGGCGGCGAGGCGGGACTCAGTCGATCCGGTATACCCGCGCCTTGGGCATGTCCTCGTCGACCTGCAGGAACCAGCGTCCGGCCAGGCCGGGGACGACCACAATTTCCGGCGCGTCCAGGGGTTTGCGCAGTTTCATGCTGCCCTTGAGCACCTTCCACTGTTGGCCGTTGTCCAGCTCGAACACGGTGCCGGGCTCCCAGCCATCGACCGATCCCTTGAGCCGGCTGCGGATGGGCTGGCCGCCGAGATCGGCGGGTTCGTGCTGCGTTGCAGCCGCATCCTGCGCGGCAACGGGGGCGGGTGCGGGGGCGGCGGTGTCCTGCGCCGGTGCCGCGCGAAGCAGCCGGTTCAGCGTTTCAAGCTGGGCGGGCGACAGGCCGACTTCGCCCAGCTGCGCCGGGGTGAGGCGCTGCTCGATCGGAACATAGGCCTGCTGCGCCGGCGCTGCCCACGGGGCGAGCAAAGCCAGGGTCAGTACCGCGATCGCCTTGAGTTGCATCGGAGCCTCCGCCGTTCGGGACCGCCCGATGATGCCAGCCGGGGACGACGCGCATATGGCAATGTGACCCCCGACCGCCCCGACATGACTTCCGGTGCTGGTCATCCGCGCCGATCCGCGCTCAGCTGCCAACGGGCAGGATCGGCAAAGCCGGTCTGGGGCAAGTTGCTGCGTGGGGACGCAGCCGTTGACGCCCCGACCCAATACAGGCTCTTAAGGGCCGATCACACCGTAGATCATTTCAGGGGGAAGTTGATGCGTCGTTTTCTGGTTACCGCTATCGCGCTGGCATTGGCCGGCAACTGTGCCACCGCCATGGCAGCTGCACCCGCAACCATGACCGATACCGCCGCCACGCAGGCCACCACCACGCAGCTGCCGCGCAACGTGCGTCCGACCCATTACGACGTCGCGATCGTGCCGCATGCGCAGACGCTGACCTTCGATGGCCAGGTGACGATCACGCTGGACGTGCTGGAACCGACCACCACCATCACCCTGCAGGCCGTGGACATGACCTTCGCTTCGGCGAAGCTGTCGCCCGCCACCGGCAAGGGCAAGGCTGTCGCGGCCAAGGTCGGCGTCGATGCCGACGCGCAGACCGCCACCTTCACCTTCGACAAGCCGCTGGCCGTGGGCAGCTATCGCCTGGCGATGGACTACAGCGGCAAGATCGGCACCCAGGCCAACGGCCTGTTCGCGATCGACTACGACACCAAGGCCGGCAAGAAGCGCGCACTGTTCACGCAGTTCGAGAACTCCGATGCGCGCCGCATGATCCCGTCCTGGGACGAGCCGTCGCACAAGGCCACCTTCACCCTCGAGGCCACCGTGCCGAGCGGCGAGATGGCGGTCAGCAACATGCCGGCGACGGCGACCACGGACCTTGGCAACGGCCTGACGCGCGTGCGCTTCGCGCAGTCGCCGAAGATGTCGACCTACCTGCTGTTCTTCAGCCAGGGCGAGTTTGACCGCGCCACCGCCAAGCTGGGCGAGACCGAAGTCGGCGTGATCACGCAGAAGGGCGTGGTCGACCAGGCGAAGTTCGCGCTTGATTCCTCGGTTGACGTGCTGCGCGAGTACAACGATTACTTCGGCACGCCGTATCCGCTGCCCAAGCTCGACAACGTGGCATCGCCCGGCGCCAGCCAGTTCTTCAGCGCCATGGAAAACTGGGGCGCGATCTTCACCTTCGAGCACACCCTGCTGCTCGACCCGGCCTTCTCCACCCAGTCCGACAAGCAGCGCGTGTTCTCGGTCGCCGCGCACGAGATCGCCCACCAGTGGTTTGGTGACCTGGTGACGATGAGCTGGTGGGACGACCTGTGGCTCAACGAAGGGTTCGCCACCTGGATGGCTTCGCGCACGACGCAGAAGCTGCACCCGGAATGGAACACCCAGCTCAATGCCGTGGCCGGTCGCGAAGGCGCGATGAGCCGCGATGCCGTGGCCACGACGCATCCGGTGGTGCAGCACGTGGAAACCGTCGAGCAAGCCAGCCAGGCCTTCGACGCCATCACTTACCAGAAGGGCGGAGCGGTGATCCGCATGCTCGAGGGTTACGTCGGTGAAGAGGCGTGGCGCGAAGGCGTGCGCAACTACATGAAGGCGCACGCTTACGGCAACACGGTGTCCGACGACCTGTGGAAGCAGGTGCAGGCCGCCGCCGGCAAGCCCATCCTCGACATCGCCCATGACTTCACCCTGCAGCCGGGCATCCCGATGATCACGGTGCAGTCGGCGACCTGCAGCAACGGCAAGACCACGCTCAAGCTCGCGCAGGGCGAATTCACCAAGGACCGTCCGGACAAGCAGCCGCTGTCGTGGCGCGTGCCGGTGATCGCGCAGGCGGTCGGCGGTGAGCCGGTGCGCACGATAGTGGAGGGCGGCTCCGGTTCGCTCGACGTGCCCGGTTGCGGCCCGGTCGTGGTCAACGCCGGCCAGAGCGGCTACTACCGCACGCTGTACTCGCCGGAGCAGTTCGCCTCGATCCGCACCGGCTTCGCCAAGCTGCCGGCGATCGACCAGCTTGGCCTGATGGGCGACACCTGGGCGCTGGGCCTGGCCGGCCTGCAGTCGCCGGCCAACTACCTCGACCTGGTCAAGGCCACGCCGGCCGCGTCCGATCCGCAGATCTGGGGTGACATCGCCGGCAAGCTCGACAGCCTCAACGACTACTACCAGGGCGACGTCGCCCGCCAGACCCGCTTCCGCAAGTTCGCTATCGCCCAGCTGGCGCCGGTGTTCGCACGCGTCGGTTGGGACGAGAAGCAGGGCGAGGCCGATCCGGTCAAGATCCTGCGCACGCGCCTGATCGACACGCTCAGCTCGCTGGGCGATGACAAGGTGATCGCCGAGGCCCGTCGTCGTTACGCGGCACAGGACACCGATCCGGCTGCCGTGCCGGCGGCGTTGCGCAAGACCATCCTCGCGGTGGTCGCACGCCACGCCGATGCCGCCACGTGGGACCAGCTGCACGCCGCCGCACAGGCGGAAAAGACGCCGCTGATGAAGGACGAGCTGTACCAGATGCTGTCCTCGAGCGAGGACAAGGCGCTGGCGCAGCGCGCACTCGAGCTGGCGTTGACCGACGAGCCGGGTGCGACCAACAGCGCCGGAATGATCCGCGCTGTCGCTTCGCAGCATCCGGAGCTGGCGTTCGACTTCGCCATGGACCACATGAACGACGTCAACAAGCGCGTCGACTCGTCCTCGCGCAGCCGCTACTACCCGGGTCTGGCCAACGGCTCGCTGGATCCGGCGATGGTCGGCAAGATCCAGTCGTATGCGGAGCAGCACCTCGCCGCCGGTTCGCGCCGCGACGCCAACACCGCGGTCGCCAACGTGATCTACCGCGTGAAGGTTCGCAACGAGCGGTTGCCGGCGGTGGATGCGTGGTTGAAGAAGCACGGCGGCTGATCGATCCCGCCTGAAGAAAGGCCCCGCATTGCGGGGCCTTTTTTTTGGCCATTGAGAGCGTTTCGCCGATAGCGATGCTGGCTACTTGCCTAGCGTAGTCGGGACTACATCTCACTGTCTGCAGGATGCGTCGGACATACGATCAAGCGTCATGGGGCGCGCGCGCGTACAGGTCACAGCAGTCAATACCACTTCAAGGAGCGGTCATGTGCATCAACGGAATGATGCTTGTGCTTTGCAAGTCATGCGTGAAGTTGCTGGTCCTGCTCTGGGTTGGTGCCGTCTCGTTAAACGCCAGTGCCCAGTATGTTCCACCGTCAACATACTGCTACAGCGAGAAGTGCTTCACGTCGCTCACCGAGGCCGAAGCCGCCATGCAGGCGGCGGTTCCGAACGGAAAGCACCTGAGGCAGTCCAGGATAGGGTTCGAGTACGGGGCCGCACCGGACCGAAAGTCATTTCTGGGCTACAAGGTCGTCGACCAGGCACCTGCCAGAATCCATGCCGCTGGATATTCGATCGGCTGGACGGGGTCTTGTGCACGAACCAGCAACCCTCACTACCCGAACTTCTGCGCCGATGAAAACGACAACATAGCTACCTACATCACATATCTCCGCGCGACGTTCCCGGGTTGCCAGTTCGACGTTAAGACTGTGATTGGCGGGCATGCGCCGTCGGTTGTCTCAGTCACTGCGATCAACGGCACTGTCGGGCAGATGAACTTTGAGGCCGGGTCGCGGAAGCGATTTCAGTACACGACTTGGTGCCCCGGATGGACGGCGAGCAGCATCAGCGAAATGACAATCGCAAAAGTGCAGACATTCGACTGCCCCGCAGGATTCTCGGTCAAGGGTGGCACCGCAGTCGAAGTCGATTGGCCCTTGGTATGCAGGACCACGGCGGGTGAGCAAACGATCTCGGCGCAAGTGAAGCAGGTCCACTCGTGTGCCGCGAATGCCCATCCATGCCATCCCGCTACGGGGGACAAGTCACGTTCCGAGACCGACTTCATTTTTGCCGGACGCGCATTTACTCGCAACTACCATTCGTTGCGCCAGTTCGAGGACGTGACGATGGCCCCGGGGTGGTCGCATACCTATGGGGAGCGGATCCACTTTGCGTCGCGATACCTGATCGGCAGCGATGGCACCTACGAAACGTTCAGACAGGTCGAGGGCTCCCGCTTCCTCATCGACAACTCTGCGGACCGGATCATCGACCCAGTCAATGGTGGGGCCAACGGGTTTCTCCTTACGGAGTCCAATGGGGACATCAAGGAATTTGATTCCACCGGCCGACTTACGGCCGTGCGGACTCCCGGTGAACCCTCTCGTGACGTGTCCCTGGTGTACGCGAATGGTCGACTGGCCAAGTTGATCGGCTTCGATCGCCGTGAAGTGGCTTTCCAGTATGAACTCGGCCAGATCGCGGCTATCACGCTGCCCGATGGTGTCGACATCAGATACGAGCGGGACGGCGATGGCAATCTGACGTTGGTTAGGTATGGCGCAGACGTTCGCCAATACCACTATGCCGAAAGCGGGCTGGCGGACCCGAAGTTCAAGCACCATCTGACGGGCATCACCGGGGAGGGCGGCGCGCGATACGCTTCATTTGCCTATGACAGCTTTGGACGCGTGACCAGCAGCCGCCTGCATGGCTCTGGTGGGTTCGTTGAAACGACCAGTCTCGATTACGAGGCGGCCGATGTCGTTGCCGTGGAGACTGCGTCGGGCGAGGTCAGGACCTACAAGATGCAACCGGGACTGTATCGGCGAATCGCAAGTGTCTCGGGTGCAGGCGGAACTATCCGCAACAGCTATCTTCGCGACGGTCGCCTGGGTGCCCGCTCGGAGCCAGGCGGTGGATCAACCGTGTATGAGTACACCGGTACATACCTGTCTGCTCGACGTTCGGCGGTCGGGACCGAGTTCGAGAGGAAGGAGGTGTTGCAACGCGATTCCGCGCATCGCATCAATCGCGCCGAGCTCTGGGGCCTGCGAAACGGGAGGCAGACCTTGCAACGCGTGGATCTGACCGTCCACGACAATGCAGGGCGCCCAATTGCGCAGTGCGCGGTGGATCCCGATTCTTCCACGACTAGCGACTACGATTGCGGATCGTCTGCGCTTGCGCCTGCCGGAGTGCGACAGAAGCGCTTTATCTACTGCGACTCTCAAGCTGTGCAGGCGGGCCAGTGTCCGCTGCCAGGTTTGCTCGTCTCGATGGATGGTCCGCGGGTCGACCTGGATGACCGTATCTCTTACCAGTACTACGCCGCGGACCACACTGACTGCGCCACGATACCCGCCAATTGTCGTTGGCGCAGGGGCGATCTGTGGAAGCTGACCGACGCCGTTGGCCACGTCACTGAGACCCTTCGTTACGACGGCGCAGGTCGGGTGCTGTCGGTGAAGGAGCCGGACGGGGTGATCGCCGACTTCGAGTACCACCCGCGCGGCTGGCTGACCCCCCACAAGATACGAGGTGCGGACGCAGCTACCGAGGGTGACGACCAGATCACCCGCATCGACTACTACCCGACCGGCCTGGTCAGCAGCACCACGCTTCCGGACGGCAGGTTCACATCGTACGTGTACGACGCCGCCCACCGCCTGATCGACATCGTCGATGCCGAAGGTAACCGAATCCATTACACCCTCGATAACGCCGGGAACCGCGTCAAGGAAGAGGTCAAGGGCAGCGACGACACCCTCAAGCGCACCCTGTCGCGCGTCTATAACCAACTGGGCCAGCTGCAGACGGCCAAAGACTCCGGAAGTCACGCAACCAGGTTCACTTACGACGCCAGCGGCAACCTTGATACCGCCACCGACGCGCTGGGTCGCGTCACCAACAACGACCACGATCCGCTGAACCGGCTCAGCCGGACCCTGCAGGACGTCGGTGGCATCAACGCCGAGACCCGGTTTCACTACGATGCCCAGGACAACCTGACCGAAGTCGTTGACCCCAAGGGTCTGAGCACCAAGTACACCTACAACGCCTTCGGCGATCTGACCAAGCTGGAAAGCCCGGACACCGGCATCACGACCTACGGCTACGACAGTGCCGGCAACCGCACCAGCGTGCTCGACGCCCGAGGTGAGCTGGCCCGCTACGGCTACGACGCCCTCAACCGCCTGACCAGCATCGGCTACAGCGACGCCAGCTTGGACGTCGCCTATAGCTACGACACCGTCCAGCCCGAGTGCACCGCGACGGAGTCGTTCGCCGTCGGCCGCCTGACCCGCATGAACGACGGCAGTGGCAGCACCCGCTACTGCTACGACCAGTTCGGCAACCTGACCCGCAAGGTGCAAGTCACCAATGGGCAGACGTTCGCCTTGCGGTATGCCTACACCAAGAGCGGGCAGCTCAGCGGCATGGAGTACCCGGACGGAACAGTGGTCGACTACGTCCGCGATGGCTTAGGTCAGGTGAATGAAGTGGGGGTGGCCTTGCCGGGCAGCACACGGCAAGTGCTGCTAACTGGCGCCTCGTATAACCCGTTCGGCCCGATCGCCGGCTGGACGTTCGGCAACGGCAGGACGATGGTCCGCACGCTGGACCTGGACTACCGGCCGAAGGCAATCCTGAGCACGGGCATAGGAGCAGGGGGGCTAAACCTGGGTTACGGCTGGGATGCAGTAGGAAATATGGCCAGCCTTCATACGAGTGGGCTGGAGCAGCCACCGAAGGCTCGGTTCGGTTACGACGCGCTGAACCGGCTGACCGAGTTCCAGGACGGTCCGACGGGTTTGGCGATCGAGAAGTATGGGTACGACGCTACGGGAAACCGCACGATATTCACGAACGCGAACGGCACACAACTATACGCATACGCAGCTGGCAGCCATCGACTGACCACCGTTGCAGGTGTGCCGCGCAGCTACGACGCAGCTGGAAATGCCGTCTCGATTGGCGGAACGTCGAGTGAGTTCAAGTACAACGCGGTAGGCCGTATGAGCCTCGTTGAGCGCGACAACCTGGTAGCGATGCGCTACGACTACAACGGCAAGGGCGAGCAGGTGCGGAAGCATCTTTCCGCCAACAGCGCCTACGTCATCTACGACGAGGCCGGACACTGGGTCGGTGACTACCGAAACATCGGAGTCCCGGCTCAACAGGTGATCTGGCTGGATGATCTCCCGGTCGGAGTGATCTCAAATGCTCAGGTGAGCTACATCGAGCCGGACCACCTCGGTACGCCAAGGGTGGTGATCGAGCCTCGACGCGACGTGGCGGTGTGGAGCTGGGATCTGGCTAGCGAGGCATTTGGCAATAGCGCGCCGAGTCAGGATCCAGACGCCGACACTCAGCGCTTCGAGCTGGACATGCGGTTCCCGGGGCAACGTTACGATGCCGCGTCAGGCCTGAACCAGAATGGCTATAGGGAATACGAATCCAATGGCCGGTATACGCAATCCGATCCAATTGGCCTGCGAGGCGGAACTAGCACCTATACCTACGTAGCATCTAGGCCATTGACCTACTCCGATCCGCTTGGCTTAGAGGGGCCGGGCTGGTGGAATTCCGCCCCGTTCCTTTCTGAAATGGGAAGTAGGCACGGACAAGCGGCTTCCGGGGCATATCACGACTACAGAGGGTGGCGGGTTTGGGGTCATCAGCGATTCCCAGCGGAAAAGAATTCATTCGCGCGTCATTGCACGGTGAGCTGCATTCTTTCCAAGAAATACGGAACGGGGTTTACCAGGACTGCGGGGTATATCAATGAGTACCAGGGATTCTATGTTCATGATCTTTGGGATTTGCAAAGAAGGTTCCGCGGTGAACGCCAATGGGCGTTCCAGACGGACGACCTTGCAGCAAATGAAGAAGGGTTCAAATGTTCAAATAAACAGCAGTGCACGCCATCCGGTTCGGACGCTGCTTCTATTGCCACGGAATGCGAGAAGTGCTGCACAACTGGGGTCATGCATGGGTACTAACTTTCGTGCGGTTCTATTGAGCGGCCTATTGGCGTTGCTATTAGCGGGGTGCTGGCAAGGCCCAAGCGGTGACGAGCTAGTCTCACAAACAAAACGCATCCTGTCGGAAGCGAACCCTGGCTGTCCGATTGATGTGGCTTTCAATGGCGTCGGCGAAGGTGATGCGGATAGCGCCTATGCGGCAATACGCCTGGTAACGGGCCCGGCCGACAACCGCCGATCCAAGGATATAGAGGTTCTAGTCTCCGACTCAGTATCCGGCCGCTGGGATATCCAGCAAGTGGGTTCTACACAGCTGGTAGGTGCGGCAATCCAGCTTTGCAAAAATTAGAAATACGACCGAAGCCACGCACTAAGCATTGAGCGTCAACTGTGGAGTCATTTCCATGGATTGATCGGGCGAGGCGCTAGACAATTGCGAAGGTATCGAGGACGAGTTGGCCTGGGGACACGAGTCGTTGCTCGAGCCATTGCGACGCAGAAGTGCCCGGAAGCACTTTGCCCGTTGTGTGGTGGAAGCGCGCCAAGTCCATACGGACAAGTCGTCAATGATGTGTCAGTCCGGCATCGAGATGGAGTTCTTGAGCCATTCCTTCTCAGCATATCGGCGCCAGTTAGATCAGGAAGTCGGGATTCTGGCTAGCGAAGTGGGTACGAGAATGGCGAGCTGCATGGCACCTGCCGGAGTTGGTGGGATAACGGTGAACCGAAGGAAGGGGTATTCCAGGTCAACAGCATGAATCGAGCCCTTATAGGCCGGCACTGCATCCAAACAATGGGCGAGGCGGGTTCTATGAGTGGGGCGCTGACTATTGAGGATGTTCCATGAACCTGCTTGAGGCTATAGATAAACTTCTCGACTGCGATGGAGATGAAGTCCTGTTCGCAAAGAGGCCGTGGTCGGAAATGTCTGAAGCGATGATCATCTCGCTCGAGCCGGAGCAGCCAATTTCAACGGAGATCAAGAGCGCTGGGTACGACTATTTCTTGGAAGCTGTTATAGCGAAGGAGATCGTTGAGGGACTCGGTTCCGAGGGAACTCCAGACAGGCAACGATCGCTGCTGATCTACTACGCAGAGAATGATGCATATCCAGATTGGTTCTTTGTGCTTAAAGAGGGTGGTTGGGCGAATCATTGGTGGCGCTGGCGGAAAAGCAGGTGGATATGTCAACAACTGAATCTGACATCGAGCGGGATCTTCGTTCGATAGAGCAATTCGGAGAATCTACTGATTCACTGGCGGCATTGTGGATAGTGCGACCTAGTGCAATTGCCCGCTCGCCCCGAACGACCTGCCATTGAACACAAGGAACGACTAGGCATGAACGAATATAGCCATCAAGTCGCGTTCGATCCAGACAACCAGAGAGCTTCTCGTGCTTCGGGTGGACGGGACTCTCCGTCGTGTGCTTCTAATCAGCCGCTTCGTTGGGGGATGTCAAAGTGAGTTCCAGCCCCCGCGCGAGTTCGTCGCCTAGCGGGGCATGTCAAGCTCTAGAATGGCGTCAGGAAATCGAGCTTTCTCACGATGGCTGCAACAAGATTGCTGATAGTTGGCCTGCCAGTTCCGCGTGGTCGATCGGCTTGCGCAGCACCGTCCGAAGCATGTTCGCCGGCAGCGCCTGCTCGCTGACACGATCGGCCAGGCCGGTGTAGAGAAGCACCGGCAGCTGCGGTGCGACGGACTGCAGCGACTGCGCCAGCTGGATGCCGGTGATCGATGGCATCGAGTGGTCGGTGATCAGCAACTGGTAGTGCGTCGGAGCCTGCTTGATCCGTTCGAGCGCCTGCGCGGGCGCGGCGACGAAGTCCGCCTCCAGCCCCCAGCTCGACAACAGTTCGCACATGAACTCGCCAACGCTGCGCTCGTCGTCGACGACGAGCACGCGGCCCAGCAGTCGCGGGGTGGCCGTCGGCGCGCTCGCGCGCTGTTGGCGAACGACTTCGTCCACGTCGGCCTTGCAGATCGGCAGCAGCACCCGGAAGCAGGTGCCGCGGCCCGGCTCGGAGTCGACGACAAGGTGCCCGCCATGCTCGTGGACGATGCCGTGCACGGTCGCCAGGCCCATGCCGGCGCCTTTGCCCGGTGGCTTGGTCGAGAAGAACGGATCGAAGATGCGCTCCAGCACTGCCGGTTCGATGCCGGGTCCGGAATCGCCGATAGCGATCTCGACGTACGTTCCCGACACCGGCTGCTGGCACGCGCTGCACAACCCGCCATCCTCGTTGGCCTCATGCAGTCCGATCTCGAGCCGGCCGCGGCCCTGCATCGCGTCGCAAGCATTGAGGCACAGGTTGAGCATCACCTGGCCGAACTGCACCGGGTCGAAGCAGATGGCGCCGACACCGGAAACGGTATCGACCGCCACGTCCACCTCGCAGGGGATGCTGGGGCGCAGCACCGCCAGGTTCTGCTCGATGCACTGGGCCGGGTCGAGCAGGCGCGGCTCGCCCTTCTGTCCGCGACTGAACATCAGCATCTGCTGGATCAGGTCGCGCGCCCGCTCGCAGGACTGCAGCGCGTGACCCAGGTAGCTCTCCAGGCGCGCGTCGCCTCCGCTGGCGCTGCGCTCGCTGGCCATGGCCACGTAGCCCATGATGCTGGCCAGCAGGTTGTTGAAGTCGTGGGCGATGCCGCCGGTGAGATGGCCCAGCGCTTCCATCTTCTTGGCCTGCAGCAGCTGCGACTCGAGGCGGGCACGGCGCTGCTCGGCCTCGATGCGTTCGGTGATGTCGCGCAGGTAGCCGATGAAGATGCGCCCCGACGGGCTCTCGTCGACGCCGATGGCCAGCTCCGCCGGGAACTCGCTGCCGTCGGCACGCAGCGCGGTCACCTCCAGTCGTCGCTGCAGGTACGGTCCGGGACCGCCGGAGAGGAAGCGCTGCATGCCCTGGCGATGACGCTCGCGGTAGCGCTCGGGGATGATCAGTTCGGCCAGCGATTGCCCGAGTGCTTCGCGCTCACGGTAGCCGAAGCAGGTCTCGGCGGCCGGATTGAACTTGATGATCGTGCCGTGCTCGTCCATGGCGATGATGCAGTCGAGCGCGGCGCTGACAGTGGCGCGCAGGTGCTCGGCGTTGCGCTGTGCGGCCTCCTCGGCGAGCTTGCGTTCGGTGATGTCGCGGGTGAAGGCGAGGATCCGCGGCTCGCCACCAATGCGGGCGGCCTTGAGGAACACCTCGTCCCAGTACAGGCTGCCGTCCTTGTTGCGGCGGCGCCATTCGAACCGGGCCGAGCCGTGCTGCTGTGCGTACTGCAGGTGCGTGGCCGCATCGGCGCCGGTGTAGGGCGCCTCGCCCGAGCCGAGGTTGTCGACGGCAATGTGCAGCAGTTCGTCGTGGCTGTAGCCGGAGGTCGTGCAGGCCTTCGGGTTGACGTCGACGATGCGGTCGATGGCCGGGTCGTAGACGACAATCGCATCCTCGCTGGCCTCGAAGATCTGCCGATAGCTGACCTGCGAGGCCAGCAACGCCGCGTCGGCGCGCTGGCGCTCGATCTCGGCCGATGCGCGAACGGCGAAGATCTTCATCACCGACTCGATGAACTCGGCCTGTTCCAGCGGGCGCCGCGACACGATCGAGATCAACCCGAGCGGACGCCCCTGGGTATCGGTGAGCGGGTAGCCGGCATAACTTTCCGCGCCGAGCTCGATGAAGTCGTCATCCAGCGGGAACAGGTGACCCAGACCGGCCGGATAGATGCGGAAGCCGTGGCCGACGACGGTGTCGCAGGCGGTGTTGGCCAGCGCGTACTCGAAGTTCTCGCGCGGCGCGCCGTCGGCGACGAAGGCCAGCACGCGCATCATGCCCGGGTCTTCTTCGCGCATCTCGGCGATGAAGGCGACCTCGACGTCGAGGATCGCGCCGAGGTAACGCGACAGCTCGACAAACAGATCGCGTCCGCGCGCGCTCGACACCGCCAGCGCCGAACTGCTCAGCGCGGTTTCGATCTGCTTGCGGCGGGTGATGTCGGTGGCGATACCGCAGACCGCATAGGGCGCGCCATCGCAATCGAGCAGCGGGAACTTGGCCGAGAGGTAAGTGCGCTGCTCACCGGCGAACACGCCGCTCTCCTCGAACTCCATCGCCCGCGCTTCCAGCAGCACGCGCATATCGTTGCGGCGCAGACCGGCGGCCTGCTCGGCGGGGAAGATGTCGCGATCGGAGCGCCCGATCAGCGCCGCGGCATTGTGGCCGGTCAGGCGTTCGAACTCGCGGTTGACGAACAGGTAGCGGCCGCTGCGATCCTTGGCGAACACTGCCGCCGAGGTGTTGTCGAGCACCTGTTGCAGGCGCAGTTCGCTGTCGCGCAGTGCGCGCTCGCGGTCGTCGGCGAGGGCAATACCGGGCAGATCGCCGGACTTCATGGCGTGACTCCGCTGCAGGCGTGGACCGAGTATAGGAGCGCCAAATGCAGGCGCGGGCCGCTGTTACGCGGCAGAAACAATTCCGTCCGCGGCAGTTACGTGGACGGCACGAACATGTAGCCGACGCCGCGGACCGTGCGGATCGCGCGCGGGTTGTCCGGGTCGATTTCCACCTTGCGCCGCAGGCGGGCGATGCGGATGTCGATCGAGCGATCGAACGGCTCCCATTCACGATTGTGTGTGAGGGTCAGGATCTGGTCGCGCGAGAGCGCCCTGCCGGGGTGCTCATGCAGCACGCGCAACAGGTCGAACTCCATGTGCGTGACCATGACCTCGGTGCCATCGGCATCGAAGACCTGGTGCGCGTCCAGGTCGAGCGTGCAGCGGCCGAACGTGACGCGCCGGCCGCCGCCATTGGCCACCGGCGCTTCCGGCCGTGCCTGGATGCGGCGCAGGACGCTCTTGATGCGTGCCATCAGCTCGCGCGGGTCGAATGGCTTGGCGACGTAGTCGTCGGCGCCGATCTCCAGGCCGACGATGCGGTCGATCACGTCGCCGGAGCCGGTGACCATGATGATGCCGACGTCGTAACGCTCGCGCAGGAAGCGTGCCAGGCTCAGGCCGTCCTCGCCCGGCAGGCGGATGTCGAGCAGGACGATGTCGGGCGCTTCACGCTCGAGTTCGCTGCGCATGGCCGCGCCGTCACCGGCCTGCAGGGCCCGGAAATTGTGGGTGCTCAGCGCCTCCACGAGCATCTCGCGGGTCGCCTGGTCGTCGTCGACCACCAGAACACAGGGCGTATGCGCCATCAGCTGCTCCTGCCTGCAAAGCCGCGCCGACAGTATCGGCCGTCGTTACCAGCTGTTACAAACCCGCCGCGCGCAGACATCCGATCGATACGCGCGCTATCTAGATTGGCCCCCATGCCGACGCACACGACGACGGCAACACCTGGGAGGCCGTCATGGGCCGTTGTCCGCTCACCATCGACAGCAATCGGCTGAACCAGCAGGTCCGCGTCGTCTATGAGCGCGTCGCCCGCGACCCGGCCAGCCGCTTTCATTTCCACACCGGCGCAGCCTACGCGGCGCACCGGCTGGGCTATGACGCGGCCGCACTGGCGGCGCTGCCGGCGGTCTGCACCGAGCGCTTCTCCGGTGTCGGCAATCCGCTGCGCATTGGCACGATCCCTGCCGGCGGCGTGGTGCTCGACCACGCCTGCGGTTCGGGCATGGACCTGCTGCTGGCGGCGCGCGCGGTCGGCCCGAACGGGCGGGTGATCGGTGTCGACCTGACCGCGGCCATGCGCGCCTGCGCGATGGCGGCCGCGGCCCAGGCCGGCCTGCTGGATCGTCTGGAACTGCATGAAGGCACCTTCGAGGACCTGCCGGTTGCCGACGCCAGCGTCGACATCCTGATCTCAAACGGAGTGATCAACCTGGCACCGGACAAACCCCGGCTGATGTCCGAGGTGGTTCGCGTGCTGCGGCCGGGCGGGGCGCTGTACCTGGGCGCCGTCGCGGTCGACCGCGAACTGGCCGCCGTTGCCCGTGGCAACGCCGACCTGTGGGCGGCCTGCATCGGTGGCGCATCGACCGAGGCCTCCTTGTTGCAACTGATCGACGACAGCGGCCTGGAGCAGGCACGCGTATGCGAACGCTTCGAGTCCTTCGTCGGTACCGACGTCGACCGCAAGTTCCACAACCGGCTGCACGCCTATGGCGTGAACGTGCATGCCGTCAAACCGCACGCCATTGCTTCACGGGACATGTCGGCCTGAGGCCGCATCCACCGCAACCGGAGAACCACCATGCTCAGGAAGTACGTCATCGAACGAAACATCAGCGGCATCGGCAAGGAGCCCTACGAGGCGCTGTGCGATGTCGCCCAGCGCTCCAACCAGGTGCTCGACGAACTCGGCACCGGCGTGCAGTGGCTGCATTCGTACGTCGCCAACGACAAGACCTACTGCGTCTACCTGGCGAGCGACGAATCGTTGATCCGCGAACACGCACAGCGTGCGGGCTTTCCCGCCGACGCCGTCGTCGAAGTGCAGTCGGTACTCGATCCGACCATGGCGCCTGCGTGAGCCCGACCCACCTCTAAACGCTACACCGCTGTGAAGCATGGCCATCTCGGCCCCCGGCCCAGGGAAAGCGGGCAGGGCATCGCCGTTCGGCCACGAATAAAGGAATTGAACCATGAACGTGATGACCCTGATTTCCGCACTGGCAATGATCGCTGCCACTCATTCGATCGCGACCCGCGTGGTTGCACAGCCCGTGGGAGATGGGCCGGTCCATACCATGCCGATACATGACCTGCCTGGCGTGCGCGTGATCGCCACACTCGAGCCCGAGCTGACGCCTCTGCCGCCGATCACCACGGTCGCGTCGGCGGAGCCAGAACCCGAACGCGTGTTCGATCTGCCGACCGTCCGCGTGTATCCAAGCCATGACCAGGTCATGCAGTTCCGCATGGCACGTTCGCGCACGGCGCTGGCCGTGCCTGCCGCGAGGACGCGACGCGGTGCGACGCCGCAGCGCACGCTGGCCAGCCAGTCCACTTACGCCGCCAATGAACGTGGCGACCGCTGGCAGGCGGTGGCCTGCATCGCCCGCATGCGCCTGTCGCGGGTGTGGCCGGTGTCGCGTTGCGATATCGCCGACAACGCGCGGTCCGCGGCGCGGATCGGCATGGCGCTGGCCAGCCAACCGGTGGCAGTCCGGCGACGATGAGCCTTCCGGCAAGTCGCACAAACAACGAGGCCCCGCAGTGCGGGGCCTCGTTGCGTTGCGATCACGGACGCGTAACGGTTACGCCTCGACAACTTCGTCCTTGTACGCATCCACCGGGATGCACGCGCACATGACGTTCTTGTCGCCGTAGACGTTGTCGACGCGGGCGACCGGCGGCCAGTACTTCTGCAGGCGCAAGGAGGGCAGCGGGAACGCCGCCAGCTCACGCGGGTACGCGTGGGTCCACTCGCTGGCCGTGACCGCGGTGGCGGTGTGCGGTGCGTGCTTGAGCGGGTTGTCCTCGCGGTCGAGCTTGCCGTCCTCGATCGCGCGGATCTCGTCGCGGATCTGGATCATCGCGTCGATGAAGCGGTCGAGCTCGTGCTGCGACTCCGACTCGGTCGGTTCGACCATCAGCGTGCCGGCGACCGGGAAGCTCAGGGTCGGGGCGTGGAAACCGAAGTCGATCAGGCGCTTGGCGACGTCCTCGGCCGACACGCCGGTGGCGTCCTTCAGCGGGCGCAGGTCGAGGATGCACTCGTGCGCTACCAGGCCATTGCGACCGGTGTAGAGCGTCTCGTAGTGAGGTGCCAGGCGGGTGGCGATGTAGTTGGCGTTGAGCAGGGCGACCTGGGTCGCCTTGCGCAGGCCTTCGGCGCCCATCATCGTCACGTACATCCAGCTGATCGGCAGGATCGAGGCCGAACCGAAGCTCGCCGCCGAGACCATGCCGACATCGCCTTCGCCACCGAACGTGCGCGGCAGGAACGGAGCGAGGTGCGACTTCACCGCGCACGGGCCGACGCCCGGACCACCGCCGCCGTGCGGGATGCAGAAGGTCTTGTGCAGGTTCAGGTGCGACACGTCCGAGCCCCACTTGCCGGGCTTGGCGACGCCGACCAGGGCGTTCATGTTGGCGCCGTCGGTGTAGACCTGGCCGCCGTGCGTGTGCACGATCTCGCAGATCTTGACGATGTCTTCCTCGAACACGCCGTGCGTGGACGGGTAGGTGATCATCAGCGCGGCCAGGCGGTCGCTGTACTTCTCGGCGGCGCGCTGGATGTCGTCGACATCGACGTTGCCGTTGGCATCGCACTTGGTCACCACGACCTGCATGCCGCACATCTGCGCCGAGGCCGGGTTGGTGCCGTGCGCCGACTCCGGGATCAGGCAGATGTCGCGGTGGTCCTCACCGCGCGAGCGGTGGTAGGCGCGGATTGCCAGCAGGCCGGCGTATTCGCCCTGCGCGCCGGAGTTCGGCTGCAGGCTGACGGCGTCGTAGCCGGTGCACTCGACCAGCATCGCTTCCAGGCCGTCGATCAGTTCCTTGTAGCCCTGCGCCTGCGTGGCCGGGGCCAGCGGATGCAGGTTGCCGAACTCGGGCCAGGTCACCGGGATCATCTCGGCGGTGGCGTTGAGCTTCATCGTGCAGCTGCCCAGCGGGATCATGGTGCGATCCATCGCCAGGTCCTTGTCGGCCAGGGCGCGCATGTAGCGCAGCAGCTCGTGCTCGCTGTGGTGGGTGTTGAACACCGGGTGCGCGAGGAAGCCGCTGGTGCGCTTCAGGCCAGCCGGCAGGGCATCGGCGGTGGCGCTGTCGAGGGCGTCGATGTCGCTGATGCTGGCGCCGAACAGTGCTGCCAGCGCGATCACGTCGGCTCGCGTGGTGGTCTCGTCGAGGCTGATGCTGACGCTGTTGCCATCGATGCGACGCAGGTTGATGCGCGCGGCCTCGGCCTTGGCGTGGACCGCGGCGGCATCGACGCCGACGACGTGCAGCGTGTCGAAGAAGTCCGGGCCGACCGTGAGGCCGGCCTGGCGCAGCGCGCCGGCAAGGATCGCGGCGAGGCGATGGGTGCGGCGGGCGATGCGGGTCAGGCCCTCGGGACCGTGGTAGACCGCGTACATGCTCGCCATCACCGCCAGCAGCACCTGCGCGGTGCAGATGTTGGAGGTCGCCTTCTCGCGGCGGATGTGCTGCTCGCGCGTCTGCAGGGTCAGGCGGTAGGCGGCCTTGCCCTCGGCGTCAATGGATACGCCGATCAGGCGGCCAGGCATCGAGCGCTTGTAGGCGTCGCGGCAGGCCATGAACGCGGCATGCGGGCCGCCGAAACCGAACGGCACGCCGAAGCGCTGGGTGTTGCCGACGACGATGTCGGCGCCCCATTCGCCGGGAGCTGCGATCAGGGTCAGTGCGAGCAGGTCGGTGGCCACGGCGACCAGGCCGCCGCGCGCGTGCACGGCATCGGCCAGCGCCTTGTAGTCGTGGACCTGGCCGAAGGTGTTGGGGTACTGCAGCAGCACGCCGAAGCTGTCGATGCTGATGGCTTCGGCGTCGTCGGCGACGACCAGCTCGATGTCGAGCGGCTCGGCGCGCGTGCGCAGCACTTCCAGCGTCTGCGGATGCACGCCGTTGGAAACGAAGAACACGTTCGACTTCGACTTGGCCGAGCGCTTGGCCAGGGTCATGGCCTCGGCGGCAGCGGTGCCTTCATCGAGCAGGGATGCGTTGGCGATCTCCATGCCGGTGAGGTCGGCGCACATGGTCTGGAAGTTGATCAGCGCTTCCATGCGGCCCTGCGAGATCTCCGCCTGGTACGGCGTGTAGGCCGTGTACCACGCCGGGTTCTCGAGGATGTTGCGCAGGATGACGTTGGGCGTGTGCGTGCCGTAGTAGCCCTGGCCGATGAAGCTGCGGAAGACCTGGTTCTGGTCCGCGATCGCGCGGATCTTGGCGATGGCCTCGACCTCGGTGATCGGCGCCGGCAGTGCCAGCGGTGACGGCGACTTGATGTTGGCCGGCACGATCGCGTCGGTCATCGCGTCGAGCGAGTCGTAGCCGACCACGCTCAGCATCTGGGCGATTTCAGCGTCGTTGGGGCCGATGTGACGCTCGAGGAAGGCGTCGTGGTGCTCGAGGTCGCGCAGGGAAGCAGGCGTGTTGTGGCTCATGGAGGCATCCGTTGTGGCTTGATGAAAAGCCGTGCGTGCGCAATCGCGCACATGGAATGCCCCTCTGTCCTTTTGCCTGAGAGTTTGGAAGCGCAGGGTCGGGGGACGAGGACCCCGCTTTGCTTCTTGCCCCTTCGGCGCCGGTCGTGCCCGCGAGGGCATCCGGTCTCTCCAGAGTTTGAGCCGACGGCGGTTGTGGGGCCTGAGCGATTCCGGGCGTTTGCGCCTTCGGCAGCGGTCCGGCCCTGTCTGGGCTGGTCCGCTTCTCCCACCGTCTGCTTGCGGTCGCAATTATAGCCGGTGTGGTCGTCCGGACGGGGCGTCGAGGTCGCGGAAATGATGCGACTGAGGGGTCACGACCCACCCCCGAGCCTGAATCGATCATGAAAATCCGCCGGGAATAAGTCTCGCGAGGCCGTGAGGGAAGGGTCGCCGAGGGTGCCCGGACAGATTAGGACGTTCCCCATATCACACAAATAACCGGTTCCTAGCATTCGCACCAGCCAAAGCCAAGCGCGGCTTTTTCTCACTCCTCAGGTGCAATGCAATGAACAACATCTTTCGAATCGTCTTCAACACCACCACTGGCCGTTGGGTCGTCGCCTCGGAAATGGCCAAGGGCCGCAAGAAGACCGGGAGGACTGTCGGTGGCGGGGCATTGCTTGGCGCCGTGATGCTGGCCGGCGTTTCCGGCTCCGCGGGAGCGGTGGAGACTGCCATGTTCAATGATTTCAACGATGGGATGTGCACCGTCATTCAGGACTCTTACACGGGCGCGACCGGAATCTCCAACCCCTCCTGCGCGCTCAGCCTGGGAACTGCCACGCCTTCGAGCGCCATGGCCTCGGGGCTCAACCTGATCTCGAACGGCAACGGCCTCTTCGCGCGCGGCGGCCTGGAAGTGTTCGGCAATAACGTCGTCGCCGGCAAGCCGGCCGCCTACATCCACGGAGGGTTGAGCTTGTTCGGCGGTCCCGGGATGACGGGAACCACCAACAAGCTGATGGGTCTTGCCAACGGCACCGCCGACACCGACGCGGTCAACGTCTCGCAGCTCAAGGGCGTGACCACCGCGCTCGGCGGCGGTGCGGACGTCAATGCCGACGGTACGATCAAGGCCCCGTCCTACACGGTCCAGGGCCAGGCCAACATTGCCGATGTCGGCACCGCGCTGGCCAAGCTGGACACGGCCACCACGGCCAACACCACAAACATCACCAGCATCGGTGGTCGCGTGACCACGGTCGAAGGCAACGTGACCAACCTGACCACCCAGATCAACAACGGCTCGGTGGGCCTGGTGAAGCAGGATTCGACAACCCGCACGATCGGCGTGGCCGAGGACACCGACGGCACGCTGGTGGATTTCGCCGGCACCGCCGGTGCCCGCAAGCTGACCGGTGTGTCCGTCGGCACGCTGTCGGCCACCTCGGTCGATGCGGTCAACGGTTCGCAGCTGTACGCCACCAACCAGAACGTGGCCCAGAACACCGCCGAAATCACCGCCCTGGACGGTCGCGTGACCACCAACGAAGGTGGCATCTCCACCATCAAGACCGACGTGACCAGCATCGATGGTCGTGTCACCCAGAACGAAGGTGATATCTCCGCCATCCAGACCGATGTGACCAACATCGGTGGTCGCGTGACCACGGTCGAAGGCAACGTGACCAACCTGACCACGCAGATCAACAACGGCTCGGTGGGCCTGGTGAAGCAGGACTCGACCACCCGCACGATCGGCGTGGCCAAGGACGCCGACGGTACGCTGGTGGACTTCGCCGGCACCGCCGGTGCCCGCAAGCTGACCGGTGTGTCCGTCGGCACGCTGTCGGCCACCTCGGTCGATGCGGTCAATGGCTCGCAGCTGTACGCCACCAACCAGAACGTGGCCCAGAACGCCACCGACATCACCGCCCTGGACGGTCGCGTGACCACCAACGAAGGTGACATCTCCACCATCAAGACCGATGTGACCAACATCGGTGGTCGCGTGACCACGGTCGAAGGCAACGTGTCCAATCTGACCACGCAGATCAACAACGGCTCGGTGGGCCTGGTGAAGCAGGACTCGACCACCCGCACGATCGGCGTGGCCACGGACACTGACGGCACGCTGGTGGACTTCGCCGGCACGGCCGGTGCCCGGAAGCTGACCGGTGTGTCCGTCGGCACGCTGTCGGCCACCTCGGTCGATGCGGTCAACGGTTCGCAGCTGTACGCCACCAACCAGAACGTGGCCCAGAACGCCACCGACATCACCGCCCTGGACGGTCGCGTGACCACCAATGAAGGTGATATCTCCGCCATCCGGACCGACGTGACCAGCATCGATGGTCGTGTCACCCAGAACGAAGGTGATATCTCCACCATCAAGACCGATGTGACCAGCATCGATGGTCGTGTCACCCAGAACGAAGGTGATATCTCCGCCATCCGGACCGACGTGACCAACATCGGTGGTCGCGTGACCACCGTCGAGGGCAGCGTGTCCAACCTGTACACCCAGCTCAATAGCGGTTCGGTCGGTATGGTGCAGCAGGCGGGCGCTGGCCAGAAGCTGACGGTGGGCAAGGACAGCGATGGCAGCGAGGTCGATTTCGCCAACAACGCCGGCCGTGCCCGCAGGCTGACCCGCGTGGCCGCCGGTACCGCCAGCGAGGACGCCGTCAACGTTTCGCAGCTCAAGTCCGTCGTCGACGGCATGGGCGGCGGCGCGTCGATCGACCCGGTCACCGGTCTCGTCACCGGTCCGACCTACCTCGTGACCAATTCCGATGGCTCGCAGTCGCAGGTCCACACCGTGGGTGATGCGGTCACCAACCTGGATGGCCGCGTCTACAACAACACCACGCAGATCACCAACCTCAGCAGCCAGATCAGCAGCGGCACGGTGGGTATGGTGCAGCAGGCGGGCGCTGGCCAGAAGCTGACGGTGGGCAAGGACACCGATGGCCGCGAGGTCAGCTTCACCAACGCGGCGGGCGAAGCACGCAAGCTCAGCGGCGTCGCCGCCGGGGCGGTCTCGGCCACCAGCACCGATGCGATCAATGGCAGCCAGCTGCACGGCGTCAGCCAGTCGGTGGCGACCGCGCTGGGCGGTGGTTCGGTTGTAAACGCCGATGGCACGGTCTCGGCACCGACCTACGCTGTCACCAATGCCGACGGCACCACCTCGAAGGTGTCCGGCGTCGAAGGCGCTATCACCAACCTGGACGGTCGTGTCTACAACAACACCGTGCGCATCGACAACGTCGAATCCAACGTCAACAACCTGACCCACCAGATCAATAGCGGCGCCGTTGGCCTCGTGCAGCAGGCGGCTCGCGGCGAGCAGCTGACGGTGGGCAAGGCGACTGACGGTACCTCGGTGAACTTCGCCGGCACGGCAGGCGACCGCGCGCTGACGGGCGTGGCGGCCGGCAAGGCCGACAACGATGCGGTGAACATGGGGCAGCTCAAGGCAGCGGGCGTGATCGACGAGAAGGGTAGACCAAGGCGATGGTGGCCTATGACAGCTCCGACAAGAGCAGCGTCACGCTTGGCGGCGAGGGTGCGGCGAAGCCGGTGACGATGCGTAACGTCGCTGCCGGTGTATCCGACCACGATGCCGTCAACGTCTCCCAGCTCAATGCCCGCCTGCAGGCGCAGAACAATACCGTGTTGTCGCAGGCCAACGCGTACGCCGACGACCGCTTCAAGAGCGCCATGGGCGAGATCGACAGTCTGCGTAGCGATGTCGACAATCGTTTCCAGGTCCAGGACGAGCGCATTGATCGCCTCGGCGCGATGGGCAGCGCGATGGCCTCCATGACCGCGAGCATGAGCGGCGTGAACCGGAACAATCGCGTCGGCGTGGGTGCGGGCGCGAGCAACGGCAAGCTCGCCATGGCCGTGGGTTACCAGCGCGCCTTCCGGAACAGTGGGGCCACGCTGACGGCCGGTGCTTCGTTCACCGACGAGGACAGCACCGTCGGCGTGGGTGCCGGTTTCGGCTGGTAAGTCTCGGCGACACCGTCGTCGTGCCAGCTCGACAGTGAGTGAAGGGGGCGGAGCAATCCGCCCCCTTTTTCTGTGCCTTATGTGCCGGAACATTCATCGCCGGAACGCGGTCGTGCCGCAGGGGGTATCCTTTGCAACCCGCCCCCCTCGGGAATCACACATGGACGCCGCCCCGTTCCGATTGCTGCAGCTCGATCACGTCGTGCTGCGTGTGCGCGACCCGGCGGCGATGGCGGCGTTCTACTGCGACGTGCTCGGCTGCAAGGTCGAGCGCCGCGTGGACGCGATCGGCCTGCTCCAGTTGCGTGCCGGCAACTCGCTGATCGACCTGGTCGACGTGGCCGGCAAGATCGGGCGCATGGGCGGCGCGGCACCCGGGGTGGAAGGACGCAACATGGACCATCTGTGCCTGCGCGCCGACCCCTTCGACCGTGATGCCATCGTGGACTACCTGCAGGCGCGTGGCGTGCAGGTCGGCGAGTTCGGGCGACGCTACGGTGCCGAAGGTGAAGGTCCGTCGCAGTACCTGTTCGATCCGGAGGGCAATCTGGTCGAGCTCAAAGGCCCGCCTGACGAAGTGCCGATCGATACCGCGGCGTCGAACGCCGGTACCTGATTGCATTGCCCATTCCCAGAGATTCGTTGATGCCCACCGCTGCACCCGCACCTTCGTTGTCCATCTCCGTGCGTCTGCTGGCCCTGCTGTTGGGCGGTCTGGCGATGTTCGGGCCGTTCTCGATCGATACGATCTTCCCGGCGTTTCCGGCGATCGGTACGCAGTTCGGCGCTGACAAGCTGGCGATGCAGCAGACCATCAGCGTTTACCTGATCGCGTATGCGGCGATGAGCATCGTGCACGGGCCGCTGTCGGATGCGATCGGCCGTCGCCGCGTCATCCTCGGCGGGCTGACGGTGTTCACCGCCGCCTCGGTCGGTTGTGCGCTGGCCACGGACCTGACCACGCTGCTGGTCTTCCGCGCGTTGCAGGGATTGTCGTCGGGCGTGGGGCTGATTGTCGGTCGCGCGGTCATCCGCGACGTACTGCACGGTCACGACGCGCAGCGCCTGATGAGTCAGGTGTCGATGATCTTCGGCGTCGCCCCGGCGGTGGCACCGGTGATCGGTGGCTGGATCCTGGGCTGGAGCCACTGGCCGGCGATCTTCTGGTTCCTGGTGGCGTTCTCGCTGGTGCTGCTGGTCGTCACCTGGCGCACGCTGCCGGAGACGCATCCGCCGCAGGCGCGCCTGCCGATCGTGCCGCGACGGCTCTTGCGCGACTACATTGCCATCGTCATCAATCCGCGCTTCCAGCGCCTGGCCGCCGCCAGTGCGTTCAACTTCGCCGCGTTGTGGCTGTACATCGCATCGGCGCCGGCGTTCGTGCTGGACGTGCTCAAGCTCGACGAGCGCCAGTTCGGCTGGTTCTTCGTGCCGATGATCAGCGGCATGGTGCTGGGTGCGTTCGTGTCCGGGCGCGCGGCCGGCAAGGTCAGCGGCGAGAAGCTGGTGTCGATCGGGTTTGCCTGTTCGGCCGTGGCGATGCTGCTCAACCTGGGCTACAACCTGTGGACCGACACGCCGCAGGTGCCGTGGGCGGTGTTGCCGATGATGCTCAATGCATTCGGCATCGCCCTGGTGTTTCCGATCGTGACCCTGTCCATCCTCGACATGTACCCGCGCCAGCGCGGTTCGGCCTCGTCGATGCAGGCCTTCACCAGCCTGGTGCTGAACGCGTTGATCGCCGGCGTGCTGTCGCCGTGGATCAGCGACCACATGCTGTGGATGGTGGCAGTGGCCAGTGCCTTCCTGCTGGTGGGGTGGGGCTTCTGGCGCTGGGAGGCGTCGGTGGTGCGGACGCGGTGCCCGGCGGAGCCGAGCGCGACGGTGCCGGAAGAGAGCCTCTGAAAGCGCCATCACCAGGTACGCCGTCATCCCGGCGCACGCCGGCATCCATTTTGCGCTTGCGCTAAAAAGCCAACGTCCATGGGTTCCCGCCCTTCGCGGGAATGACAGCTTCGGGGCGCTACGCCTCGCGATACACCCGTCGCAGCAGCTCATGGATATGAGCCCGGATGCCATGCCGCGCTGCATGTCCTCACAGATGGTGAGGTCCTCGAACTGCACTTCGTCGCTGAAGTTGAGGTCGGCCAGGCGTCTCGCCGCGGCCTCCTCGGACTCGTCCATCGCGCATTAGAAGTCGAAATCGACGCGGCACTTGTCCACGCCCTTGGCGATCGCACGGTTGGTCTGCACGCGGGGACGATGTTGAGCCTCGATAGGCGAGGCTGCCGAGTTCGTCGGAGAAAAATAGGACATTTCCTCCTATTCCGTAGGAATACCTGCTCTTAGGATGCGCGTCCTTGAGCCGAGACCAATCTCGGGCTCTTTGACCTCCCCCCAAGGCACATATTGTTAATGAACAAGATCTTCCGAATCGTCTTCAATACCACCACCGGCCAATGGGTCGTTGCCTCGGAGATGGCCAAGGGCCGCAAGAAGGCATCCTCGTCCGGCAAGGTGGGGGCGGCCGTGGCCGCGACCCTGGTTGCGGCACTGGCCGCCTCTGGCGCCAGCGCCGGCGCGCTCGACGGTGGCACCGCCATCGGCCTCAACAGTGTTTCGGTCGGCCCCGGCAGCCAGGCGAACGGCGACGACAGCACGGCTGTCGGTAGTAACGCTGTTTCGGCGATTAACGGAACAGCCATCGGTATGAACAGCACTGCGGGGGCTAACGCAGTATCCCTCGGCAAGGGAAGCTTTTCGGGGTCGGGCGCGACAGCCATCGGTGAGAACAGCTATGCGCTGGAGGCCGGCGATATTGCGATCGGACTTGGCGCTAAGGCCACGAACGTCAACAATAATCCGGCCAACGGGGCGGTCGCCATTGGTTATCTCGCAGTGGCTGACTCATCCGGTGTAGCGATCGGAACAGGAGCGAATGCGGGCGTGACCGATACGGTCGTTGGGCGGCTTGCAACGGCCACGGGCAATTACTCTTCAGCATTCGGCTCACGCAGCACGGCGCAGGGGGATAGAAACGTAGCGCTGGGTTCCTATTCGGTTGCCGATCGCGACCTTACCGTGTCGGTGGGCACGAGCACCATGACGCGCCAGATCGTGAACGTGGGCGCCGGCGTGCAGCCCACCGATGCCGTCAACGTCTCGCAGCTCACCCCGGTTGTCACGGCGCTGGGCGGCGGCGCGGCCATGGACGGCACCACGGGTGCGGTCACGGGTCCGAGCTACGCGCTGACCAACGCCAATGCCATCAACGGCACCACAGGCGCTGCCACCAACGTGGGCACTGGCTTCAGCAAGGTCGACGACGCGCTGGGCGTGATCAACACCACGGCCAGCAAGGGCTTCAACGTCAGCGCCGATGCCGGTGCGACCAGCCAGAACATCGCCCCGGGCGGCACGGTGAACTACGCGGCCGGCAGCAATGCGACGGTGACCCGCAGCGGCAGCACCATCACCTACGGCGTGGTCGACAACCCGACCTTCTCCGGCATGGTCACCGCCAATGGCGGCCTGACCGTCGGCACGGGCAAGACCGTCGATATGGGCGGCAACAAGATCACCAATGTGGCCGTCGGCACGAACCCGACCGATGCGGTGAACGTATCGCAACTGAGTGCGCTGTCCGGCACCGCCATGACCTTCACCGGCAACGACGCCACGGCGGGCGTGGTCAATCGCACCCTGGGTCAGACGCTGGCCATCAAGGGCGCGGCCAGCACGGCCGGCACCTACTCGGGCAACAACGTGAAGACGGTGACGGATCCGGTAACGGGTGCGATCAACGTCCAGATCGCCGATGCGCCGAAGTTTGGTAACGTCATCGTCAACGACTCCGGTTCGGGCAAGATCACCGGCATGACCGACGGCACCGTGGCCTCGGGCAGCAAGGACGCCGTGAACGGTGGCCAGCTCTATGGTCTGGCCAGTTCCACGGCCACCGCGCTCGGCGGCAGTTCGAGCGTCAATGCGGCCGGTGCGATTACCGCGCCGACCTACACGCTCGCCAAGGCCAACGCCATGACCGGCCAGACCGGTTCGCTCACCGATGTCGGCAGCGCCCTGAACCGTATCGATCAGGCCCTCGGAAACGTGGGCTTCAACATCACCGCTGACAATGGCGCGACCCTCCAGAACATCTCCCCGAGCAGCACGGTGGGCTTCGTGGCTGGCGCCAATACAACGGTTACCCGCAGCGGCCGCAACATCACCTACGGCGTGGTCGCCAACCCGACCTTCTCCGGCATGGTCACCGCCAATGGCGGCCTGACCGTCGGCACGGGCCAGACCGTCGATATGGGCGGCAACAAGATCACCAATGTGGCCGTTGGCACGGCCGCGACGGATGCGGTGAACGTATCGCAACTGAGTGCGCTGTCCGGCACCGCCATGACCTTCACCGGCAACGACGCCACGGCGGGCGTGGTCAGTCGCACCCTGGGTCAGACGCTGACCATCAAGGGCGCGGCAAGCACGGCCGGCAACTACTCGGGCAACAACGTGAAGACGGTGACGGATCCGGCAACGGGTGCGATCAACGTGCAGATCGCCGATGCGCCGAAGTTCGGTAATGTCATCGTCAACGACTCCGGTTTGGGCAAGATCACCGGCATGACCGACGGCACCGTGGCCTCGGGCAGCAAGGACGCCGTGAACGGCGGCCAGTTGTACACCACGAACCAGCAGGTGGCACAACAAGGCGCGACGACGGCGGCTGCGCTGGGCGGCACTGCGAGCTACGACACCACGACCGGCGCGGTCTCGGCGCCGAGCTACGCGCTGACCAACGCCAATGCGATCAACGGCACCACAGGCGCTGCCACCAACGTGGGCACTGGCTTCAGCAAGGTCGACGACGCGCTGGGCGTGATCAACACCACGGCCAACAAGGGCTTCAACGTCAGCGCCGATGCCGGTGCGACCAGCCAGAACATCGCCCCGGGCGGCACGGTGAACTACGCAGCCGGCACCAATGCGACGGTCACCCGCAGCGGCAGCACCATCACCTACGGCGTGGTCGCCAATCCGACCTTTGCCGGCATGGTCACCGCCAATGGCGGCCTGACCGTCGGCGCGGGCCAGACCGTCGATATGGGCGGCAACAAGGTCACCAATGTGGCCGTCGGCACGGCCGCGACGGATGCGGTGAACGTGTCGCAACTGAGTGCGCTGTCCGGCACCGCCATGACCTTCACCGGCAACGACGCCACGGCGGGCGTGGTCAATCGCACCCTGGGTCAGACGCTGGCCATCAAGGGCGCGGCCAGCACGGCCGGCACCTACTCGGGCAACAACGTGAAGACGGTGACGGATCCGGCAACGGGTGCGATCAACGTGCAGATCGCCGATGCGCCGAAGTTCGGTAATGTCATCGTCAACGACGCCGGTTCGGGCAAGATCACCGGCATGACCGACGGCACCGTGGCCTCGGGCAGCAAGGACGCCGTGAACGGTGGCCAGTTGTACACCACGAACCAGCAGGTGGCACAGCAGGGCACGACGACGGCGGCTGCGCTGGGCGGATCTGCGAGCTACAACACCACGACCGGCGCGATCTCGGCACCGAGCTACACGCTCACCAAGGCCAACACGATCACCGGTCAGACCGGCTCGCTCGGCGATGTCGGCAGCGCCTTGGGCCGTATCGACCAGGCTCTTGGAAACCTCACCACCTCCGGCGGTTTGGGCTTCAACATCAGCGCCGACGCCGGTGCGACCAGCCAGAACATCGCCCCGGGCGGCACGGTGACCTACGCAGCCGGCACCAATGCGACGGTGGCCCGCAGCGGCAGCACCATCACCTATGGCGTGGTCGACAACCCGAGCTTCGCCGGCATGGTCACCGCCAATGGCGGCCTGACCGTCGGCGCTGGCCAGACCGTGAGCATGGGCGGCAACAAGGTCACCAATGTCGCGGCTGGCACGGTCGACACGACCTCGACGGATGCGGTCAACGGTTCGCAGCTCTCTGCCCTGGCCAGCACGACGGCCGTCGCCCTGGGTGGCAGTTCGACGGTCAACCCGGATGGGTCGATCACCGCGCCGAGCTATACGGTGACCAACATCGACGGCAGCACCACCACGGTGCACAACGTTGGCGATGCCATCACCAATATCGATGGCCGCACCACGCAGAACACCACGGCCATCAACAACATCAACACCAGCATCACCGGTCTGAGCAAGGATGCGCTGTTGTGGGATTCTGCCGCCGGGGCGTTCAGCGCTGCGCATGGCGGCGTGGCCACCAACAAGGTCACCAATGTTGCGGCCGGTGATCTGACCTCGACCTCGACGGATGCGGTGAACGGCTCGCAGCTGTATGCCACCAACCAGCAGGTTGCAGGCAACACCACGGCAATCAACAACATCAACACCAGCATCACCGGCCTGACCAAGGATGCGCTGTTGTGGGATTCTGCCGCCGGGGCGTTCAGCGCTTCGCATGGCGGCGTGGCTACCAACAAGATCACCAATGTCGCGGCTGGCACGGTCGACACGGCCTCGACGGATGCGGTCAACGGTTCGCAGCTCTCTGGCCTGGCCAGCACGACGGCCGTCGCCCTGGGTGGCAGTTCGACGGTCAACCCGGATGGGTCGATTACCGCGCCGAACTATACGGTGACCAACATCGACGGCAGCACCACCACGGTGCACAACGTTGGCGATGCCATCACCAATATCGATGGCCGCACCACGCAGAACACCACGACGATCAACAGCATCGTCAACGGCGGTGGCATCAAGTATTTCCATACCAATTCGACGCTGGCCGACAGCCAGGCGCTCGGTACCGACAGCGTGGCCATTGGCGGCAACGCCGTTGCCAACAACCAGAACGATGTCGCACTGGGCTCCAACTCGGTGACGGACGTGGCGGTGGGTACCTCCAGCGCGACGATTGGCGGCACGAACTACAGCTTCGCCGGCACGGCGCCGGCCGGCACCGTCTCGGTGGGTTCGGCGGGCAGTGAGCGCACCGTCACCAATGTGGCCGCTGGCAGGCTGAGCGGTACCTCGACGGATGCGGTGAACGGTTCGCAGCTGTATGCCACCAACCAGCAGGTGACGGCGAACACCACGGCGATCGACGGCATCAACTCCAGCATCACCGGTCTGAGCAAGGATGCGCTGTTGTGGGATTCCGCCGCCGGGGCGTTCAGCGCTTCGCATGGCGGCGTGGCCACCAACAAGATCACCAATGTCGCCGCTGGCACGGTCAACGCGACCTCGACGGATGCGGTCAACGGTTCGCAGCTCTATGGCCTGGCCAGCACGACGGCCGGCGCCCTGGGTGGCGGCTCGACGGTCAATCCGGATGGGACGATCACCCAGCCGAACTACACGGTGACCAACATCGACGGCAGCACCACCACGGTGCACAACGTTGGCGATGCCATCACCAATATCGATGGCCGCACCACGCAGAACACCACGGCCATCTCCAACATCAGCACCAGCATCAACAACGGCACCATCGGTCTGGTGCAGCAGGCAGGCGCTGGCCAGAAGCTGACGGTGGGCAAGGACACCGACGGCAGCGAGGTCAGCTTTACCAACTCGGCGGGCGAAGCACGCAAGCTCAGCGGTGTCGCCGCCGGGTCGGTCTCGGCCACCAGCACCGATGCGGTCAATGGCAGCCAGTTGCACGGTCTGGGCCAGTCGGTGTCGACCGCGCTGGGTGGTGGTTCGGTGGTCAACACCGATGGCACGATCTCGGCACCGGTCTACACGGTCACCAATCCCAACGGCAGCACTTCGCAGGTCACCGGTGTTGAAGCCGCCATCGGCAACATCGATGGTCGTGTCTACGACAACTCGGTGCGCATCGGCAACGTCGAGTCGAACGTCACCAACCTGACCAGCCAGATCAACACCGGTGCCGTTGGCCTGGTGCAGCAGGCCGCTCCTGGCGAGCAGCTGACGGTGGGCAAGGCGACGGACGGAACCTCGGTGAACTTCACCGGCACGGCAGGCGACCGCGTGCTGACGGGCGTGGCGGCCGGCAAGGCCGACACCGATGCGGTGAACGTCAGGCGAAGCCGGTGGCATTGCACAACGTCGCTGACGGTGCATCCGACTACGATGCCGTCAACGTCTCCCAGCTCAATGATCGCCTCGCCCGCTCCAACACCGATGTGATCTCGCAGGCCAACGCCTACACCGATCAGCGCATGGACGACGTGTGGGGCGGAATGCAGAAGATTGACCGCAGGCTGATGAACCAGGATCGCCGCATCAGCCAGGTGGGTGCCCTGTCGATGGCCGAAGCGCAGATGACCTCAAGCGCCGCCGCGGCCAGCGTCGGCAACAGGGCCGGTGCCTTTGGTGTTGGCCTGGGTTCGGAGGAAGGACACGGCGCCATCTCGGTCGGCTACGCCAAGCCGATTGGCAAGCAGAGCCGGATCAGCTTCGGCGGGGCGATCAGTGGCCACGAGCAGTCCATCGGCATCGGTTTCGGCCACGCGCTGTAAGGACACAGGCCACACCTTCCGGAGGCATCCGGAGTAGACGAAAACGGGGCGGTCTTCCGCCCCGTTTTCTTTTCAGGAAGGCGTTGTACTGCGATGTGCCCGGCTGCAGCGTCGAGCGCCGCGTGGAGGATCCCCGCCTGCGCGGGGATGTCGGGGTCTACGCCTCGCGATACACCCGTCGCAGCAGCTCATGGAAGTGATGCACCGCGTTCTCGCGCAGCGGGTTCAAGCGGCCCGGCTGGTATGAGCCCGATGCCATGCCGCGCTGCACGTCCTCGCAGATGGTGAGGTCCTCGAACTGCACTTCATCGCTGAAGTTGAGGTCGGCGAGGCGTCGCGCCGCGGCCTCCTCGGATTCGTCCATCGCGTAATAGAAGTCGAACTCGACGCGGCACTTGTCCACGCCCTTGGCGATCACACGGTTGGTCTGCAGGCGGCCGGGGACGATGTTGAGCATCGTGTTCGGCCAGATCCAGTAGTACAGCGCGTCGCCGCTGCCATACAGGTCGTCGCCGCTCTCCAGCGGGCTGAACTGCAGCGAATACCACTCGTGGGTATCGGTCGTGTAGCTGCGGTAGTCCAGCAACTTGTTCAACCCGGGGTGCACGTGCGGCACGTGGTAACCCTCCAGGTAGTTGTCGATGTAGATCTTCCAGTTGCAGTTGATGTCGTAGCCGACGCGGCGGTGGTGGCCGTAGTTTTCCAGGTGACGATCGGCGCCGACGCGCTCGTCGATGCCGGCGACCATGGCATCGAAGTCGATCGCGTGTTCGGCATCGACCGCGGCGAACACCAGCCCCTGCCACACGCGCACCGCCAGCTGCGGCAGCTTGATGTCGGCGACGTTGAAGTCGGGCGCGGTGCCCATCTCCGGTGCGGATCGCAATGTGCCGTCGAGGGTGTAGGTCCAGCCGTGGTAGCGGCAGCGCAGCGACTTGGCCGCCAGGCCGTCGCAGGCGGCCAGCGGGCCGGCACGATGACGGCAGACGTTATGGAAGACGCGGATCTCGCCGTCGGCGCCGCGCACGGCGATCACCGGCAGGCCATTGAAGTCACCGACGACGTGGTCGCCGGCGTTCTGCAGCTGGCAGACATGGGCCAGGATCTGCCAGCCGCGGTCGAAGATCCGTTCGCGGTCCAGCGCCACGGTCGCCGGGTCGGCGTAGTAGCGCGCGGCGAGGGAGGTGGCACGCTCCGCCGGCTGGGCGGCGAGGGTGGCGGCGTCGAGCAGGTCGGGGCGGTTCATGGGCCAAGTATGCCCCCACCGCTCCCTGTTTTTAAGGCTTCGCCTGTGGTTTTTAAGGCTTCGCCTGCGCCTGCTGCGCGGCCACCCGCGCCTCCACGTCGGCCAGCATCGCGTCCAGATGGCTGCGGTCGTAGGCCTGGCCCTTCATCACCACCGTGTCGATGCGGCGGGTCGCGGCGATGTCCAGCAACGGGTCGGCGTCGAGCAGGACGATGTCGGCGGCCTTGCCCGCGGCCAGCGTGCCATTGCTGTCGTCGTGACCGAGGAAACGGGCGCCGTTGATGGTCGCCGCCTGCAGCGCCTGCAGCGGCGTCAGGCCGTACTTCACCAGCAGCGCCAGTTCGTCGTGCAGGCCGATGCCGGGGTAGTTGTACGAGTTGAGGAAGCCGGCATCGGTGCCGGCCAGGATCGTCACCCCCGCCTGCTGCAGCAGCGGCAGCACCGAGGCGTTGCGTTCGAAGCGCAGGTGGCGCGCGGCAATCGCCGCCGCGTCGTCCTTGGCCGCGCGCTCGACGCGCCAGGTGTAGGTCGCCTGCAGGCCCGGGCCGATGTACTTGAGGTAGTCGTCGTTGCGGTGGTCGTCCTGGTCGAGGAAGGCCACGACCTCGCTGCCGTTGAGCGTGGGCGTCACCGCCGTCCCGCGCTGCGCCATGCGCGCGTAGGTCGCCTTGGCCAGCTTCACGTCAAAGGTGGCGTTCCACTGCGTCCAGGCATCGCGGCTGGTCATCTCGCCGCGGGCGATCGCTTCGCCGAGCGCCTTCTCCTTCGGCGAGCCAGCCTTGAAGGCGTAGTCGATGTGTTCGACCGAACTCAGCCCGGCGGCGCTGACTTCATCGATGGTGATCGGGTAGGGCACGTGCGCGGAGGTCTTCAGGCCACGACGTCCGGCTTCCTTCACCGCGGCCATGAACAGTTCGGGCGACAGCGTGTTGTCGGTGATCTTGACGAAGTCGACCTTCCAGCCTTGCAGCTTGTCGAGCGCCTGGTTCAGTTCGGCGATCGAACCGATCTCCAGGTCGCCGGGCCAGATCGACTTGTAGCCTTCGATCTTCGGACCGGACGTGAAGATCCTGGGCCCGAGGAGCGTGCCGGCGGCGGTGGCGGTGCGCCATTCGAAGACGCTCGGGCTGAGGTCGCCGGCGGCGTCACGCACGGCGGTGATGCCATGGGCGACGTACAGCGGCAACAGGTTGCGATTCTCTTCGATCAGGGCCTCGCCGCCGCCGAAATGCACGTGCATGTCCCACAGGCCGGGGATCGCGAACTTGCCGCTGGCATCGACCGTCTGCGCGGCATCGAAGCGACCGGCGCGGGCCTCGTCGACGATCGCGACGATGCGTGCGCCGCGTACCGCGATCGCCTGATGCGGGCGACGCTTGCCGTCGACGACGTCGATCACGGTCGCATCGCGAACCAGCAGGTCGACGCGCTCGGCAGCATGGACCGTGCCGCTGGCCAGGACCAGGGCGAGGGCGAGGGCGGAGGACAGCAGGGGCTTGGTCATCGGGGGACTTCTCGGATCGGGCGGCAAAGCGGGCAGGCAGCAATTGTGGCCGGGTTTGTCGTGCTGCGGGCGGCCCGCGATCACGGAGCCTGCCAGCGCCCATGCTAGGTTTCGCCTGTCACCACTATCGGCAAAGGATGCGGCGATGCGCGTGCATTTCCATGGGGCGGCGGGCGAGGTCACCGGCTCGCTGCACGAGGTCGAAGCGGCGGGCCGCAGGCTGCTGCTCGACTGCGGCCTGATCCAGGGCAGCCCGGAGGCCGAGCGGCGCAACCACGAGACGTTCCCGTTCGATCCGGCCGCGCTCGATGCGCTGGTCATCAGCCATGCCCACATCGACCACATCGGTCGCGTACCACTGCTGGTACGCCGCGGCTTCAAGGGCCCGATCTACGCGCAGCAAGCCACTGCCGAGCTGATGCCGGTGATGCTGCTCGATGCCGCCTCGATCCAGGAAGGCGATGCCGAGCGTGCCAACCGCCATCGCCGCCATGGCGAGGCCGAGGTGCTGCCGCTGTACACGCGCGACGACGTGCAGGCGGCGATGAAGCAGGTGCGCACGTTGCCGTACGACCAGCGCAGCGAAGTGCTGCCGGGCATCGATATCGCATTCCGCGAAGCCGGCCATATCCTGGGCTCATCGAGCGTGGAGGTGTGGGCCGATGGCCGCAAGCTGGTGTTCTCCGGCGACCTCGGTCCCAAGGGGACACCTATCCTGCGCGATCCGGCGACCATCGACCGCGCCGACCTGGTGCTGATGGAATCCACTTACGGCGATCGCCTGCATCGCGACCGTGCCGAGACCATCCGCGAACTGGGCGGCATCCTCGACAAGGCCTGGCACGAGAGCGGCAACGTCCTCATCCCCGCCTTCGCGGTCGGGCGCAGCCAGGAGCTGCTGTACTGGTTCGCGCGGCATTGGGACGAGTGGGAGCTGGCGCGCTGGCAGATCTTCCTCGACAGCCCGATGGCAGCGAAGGTGGTCGACATCTATGACCGCCACGCCGAACTGTTCGACGAGGACGCGCGGCGCGTCTGGCAGGACAAGCCCAATCCGTTCCGCCTGCCGAACCTGCACATCACCGCCTCACGCGAGGAGTCGATGGCGATCAACCGCATCGAACGCGGCGCGATAGTCATTGCCGGTTCCGGCATGGCCAATGCCGGGCGCATCCTGCACCACTTCCGCCACCGCCTGGACAGAAGGCAGACGCACGTGGTGTTCGTCGGTTACCAGGCCGAAGGCACGCTTGGGCGCAGGCTGGTCGATGGCGCTTCATGGGCGCGCATCCACGGCTCCGACGTGCGGGTCAATGCGCAGCGCCACACGGTCGGCGGATTGTCGGCGCACACCGACCAGCGCGGCCTGATGGAGTGGTACGGCGCGATCGAAGGTCATCCGCCGCTGGCGCTGGTGCACGGCGAGGACAAGGCACGCGAGGCGCTGGCCGGGGAAATCGGCGAGCGTTATGGGGTGCAGGCGGTGCTTGCGCGGCCGGGGATGGTGCTGGAGGTCTGATCAGGGCGCCCGTCGCAGCGCAATCGTTTCCCACACGGCCACCATCACCAGCACCACTGTCGTCGCCACGCCTACGGCGAGCGCCGACAGATGCAGCGAAATGGCCATCGGCGTCAGCGCGGCCAGCAGCACCAGCCCGGCGCAATGCGACAGCGGCGGCGAGCGGCGCTCGTAGCTGGCCCACTTGAACAGTGCGTTGCCGACCAGATACAGCGCCGGTCCGCCGAGGATCGCGGCCAGGCCGGCATCGGTGGCGTGCTGGGGGTGAGTGAGCACCAGTTCGTCGGCGACCGCGCAGACGATCACGCCGCCGACGATCAGCAGGTGCAGGTAGGTATAGATCAGCCGCGCCTGGCGGCCCGGATCGTCGGAATGCGAAATGCGATGGCTGGCGCGTTCGGCGCCGCTGTCGAAATAGATCCACCACATCGCCACGCTGCCGAGGAAGGCGCTGACGAAGGCGGTGACCGTCACGGCCGTCCAGGCCAGGCCCGCGAACGTCGCGCCGGTGACGAGGATCGATTCGCCCAGGGCGATGATGACGAACAGTCCACAGCGCTCGGCGAGGTGATGACCGTCGACGTCCCAGTCGGAGGTGGTCGAACGCCCCAGTCCCGGCACCCAGAAGTACACGGCGGGCGAGATGTATTCGATCGCCACGGCGGCGATCCAGTAGCTGGCGCGCGAGGGGCCTTCGGCGAGGCCGCCGAGGATCCAGAACACCGCCGACAGCGACATCCACGAGGCGATGCGGACGAACGTATGGAAATGCACCGGGCTGTGGCCGCGCATGACGCAGGCGACGAACACGGTCCGTCCGACCTGCATCGATGCGAACACCACGCCGAACACGAGTCCGCGCTCGCCGAATGCCTGCGGGATCGACGAGGACAGCAGCAGGCCGGCCAGCATCAGCGCGAACAGCATCACCCGCACCGGCGGGCGCTCCGGGTCGAGCCAGTTGGTCACCCACGAAGTGAAGATCCACAGCCACCACAGCGCCAGGAACAGCAGCAGCGTCTGCATGGCGCCCTTCACGCTCAGATCGGCGAGCAGCGCGTGCGACAGCTGGGTGACCGCGAACACGAACACCAGGTCGAAGAACAGCTCGACCATGGAAACGCGGCTGCTGTCCTGGTGGCCGCGCTGGCGCAGCAAAGAAGTAGTCATCGTGTACGCGAGGTATTAAGTGGCGGCTTTCAGTGGTGGCGGTGGCGATTGGCGAATGCCAGCAGCAACAGGCCGCCGATGATCGATACATTCTTCATGAAGTGCAGCAGTTGCGCCCCGCGCTGCGCGCCCTCAAACGACCAGAACGGGTGCGACACCAGGGCATCGACCAGCATCGCTACCGCCGCCAGGGTCGCGGTCCAGCGCAGTTGCCAGCCGGCGGCCATGGCCAGGCCCAGCAGCAGTTCGGCGGTGCTGGCGATGACGGCGGCGCTGCCGATGGCTTCCCCACCCGCCCAGGCGAGCAGGCGGTAGCTGCCCATGGCGATGAACACGCTGGCCACCAGCACCCGGCCCGCCAGCCATCCGGCATTTCGCTCCATGAATCCCGTCCCGATGCGACTTGGGCGAAGGGTCGCACAAACCGCCGGAAGGCGCCGCCACCGCCTCGTGGGGGCCTCGCCGCCACTGGAGTCCCTCTCCGGCCTGCGGGGGAGGGGTTGGGGTGAGGGCAAGCGGCACCCCCGCCTTAACCACCCCGGCCCGCCGGACTGGCACCGGACCCGCCTTTCGCGTAGAGTCCGCCCCGTTCAGCGCACGGCTGCCTCCCCGCAAGGGTACGTTTCCCAGGTATGCCCGCCGTTGGTCCAGACATTGGGCCAGTCAACACGGCTTTTATCCCGCACGTCTTTCGTCGCGCAGACACGGCCCGGAGCATCCGGCAGCCGTCCAATTCGATCGCTCACAGCGCGGTTTTAGGGAACGCTGGAGCCATCAACGCGACAATCGATCGCGCGCCCACCTTTTTCGTGGGCGTAGACGGGCGTCGCGAGCCAAAGGAGTTTCACCACATGACGTTCGAATCCCTCGGGCTTTCGCCCGCGTTGCTGCGCGCGCTCGCCGACCAGAACTACACCGTCCCCACGCCGATCCAGGCCGAAGCGATCCCGCTCGCAATGGCCGGCCACGACCTGCTCGGCGGCGCCCAGACCGGCACCGGCAAGACCGCTGCCTTCGGCCTGCCGCTGCTGCAGCGCATGTCCAAGCAGACCCCGTCCAACGGCTTCCGCCGTCCGCGCGCACTGATCCTGGTGCCGACGCGTGAGCTCGCGGTGCAGGTCACCGAGAGCCTGCGTGGCTATTCGCGCCACGTCCGCCTGAACATCGCCGCCATCTTCGGCGGCGCCGGCATGGGCCCGCAGGTGGAGCTGTTCCGCCGCGGCGTCGACGTGCTCGTCGCCACCCCGGGTCGCCTGATCGACCATATGGAGCGCGGCACCGTCAAGCTCGATGCGATCGAAGTGCTCGTGCTCGACGAAGCCGACCGCATGCTCGACATGGGCTTCCTGCCGGCCATGAAGCGCATCCTCGCCAAGCTGCCGCGCGAGCGCCAGACGATGCTGTTCTCGGCCACGTTCGAGTCGCAGCTCAAGCAGCTCGCGCTCGAGTTCATGCATCACCCCAAGCAGGTGCAGGTCGCCGCGCAGAACACCATCGCCGAGACCATCGTGCATCGTGCCCACCCGGTCGATGTCGCCAAGAAGCGTGACCTGCTGGTGTCGATCCTCGCCAGTCGCCACACCGATCGCGCGATCGTGTTCGGCCGCACCAAGCACGGCTGCAACCGCCTTGCCGAGCAGCTCGAAGAGTCGGGCCTGGCGTCGGTCGCCATTCACGGCAACAAGAGCCAGGCACAGCGCCAGAAGGCCCTGCGCGACTTCAAGTCGGGCAAGGCCCGCGTGCTGGTCGCCACCGACGTCGCCGCGCGCGGTCTGGACATTCCGGACCTGCCGCTGGTGATCAACTACGACCTGCCGATGGTCGCCGAAGACTACGTGCACCGCATCGGCCGTACCGGCCGCAACGGCGCCACGGGTGAAGCGCTGTCGCTGGTCGCGCCGGAAGAGGGCGGTCTGCTGCGCCAGATCCAGCGCATGCTCAAGGCCGACATCGAGCTGGTCTCGGTGCCGGGCTTCGAAGCGAGCCGTCCGATCCAGATGAACGCTCCGATCCCGAACCCGCGCGGCGCCAGCCAGCCGCGCAAGCCGTCGCATCGCCCGCACGGCAAGCCGGCAGCGCGTCACGCGCATGCAGGTCCGAAGCAGCATCGCAGTGGCGGCCAGGGTGCCGGCCGCGGCTCGCGCAGCGGCTTCAGCGGCTGATCAACGCGGTAGTGCATGACGAAAACCCCGGTCGCGAGACCGGGGTTTTTTGTTTGGGGAGCTAACTGCCAGACGGCGCCGCGATGAAATCCGCGAGGTACTCCGGCGCGCGGTTGCACACGATCGACAGGTGTCCCTCGTCGGGAAAAAACCGGTAGATGCCGCAGGCGACATTGGCGGCGATGTACTCGCCCATCCGTGGCGGAACGTTGCGGTCAAACCCGCCCTGGTAGACGTGCACCGGCACGTCGATCGCGGACAGTTCGAAGCCGCGCGGACGTGCGATCAATGCCGCCTCCGACATCGCCCCGTCGATACCCTCGCGATAGGCCACGGCCAGGCTCTGCGCGAACCTGCCCGCCATCTCGTCGTTGCCGGCGAGGAAGGCGCGATCGGGCGGCGTCATCATCGACGACAGTCGCCGCACCGCGGCCAATGGATCCTTCGCGAACATGCGCTGGTCCATGCGCAGCATCGGCGTCACCAGTCGCGGATTCATCCGCGCCAGGCCGAACAGAACTTTCAGAGCAGGATGCTGCTCACGGCGGATGGCAGGCACATCCATCGGTCCCATGCCCGCGACCAGCCCGACGTAATCGAGCCGATCGGCAAGTTCGTGTGCGCACGCCAGGGCGTACGCGCCGCCGCAGGAGATCCCCAGCACGCCGAAGCGCGACAGCTGCAAGGCTGCGGTCAGCTGGCGCACGTCGTCGACCCAGGACAGGATCGTCCGCTGCGGTGCCGGGCTCGAGTAGCCGAAACCGGGGCGGTCCGGCGCGATCAGCGCGATGCCATCGCGCGCGGCCTGCTCATCGATCAGCGACGCCTGCACATGGCAACCAGGAAAGCCATGAAACAACAGTAGCGGCTTGCCATCCGGGCGGCCGTAGCGCCGGTACGCAAGCGTCCTGCCATCGCGCAGGGTGATTGATGATGGCGGCGAAGTGTCTGCCCGCATGGCTCGAATCTGGTGGACGACCAGGCGACATGATGGCCAAGGCCCGGGCCATGGGGAACCGGATTAATTAATTAAACGGCGCTCACTTCTCCGGCGGATCCGAGTCGAGCACCTGTACCGGCGCGCCGCCACTGGTGGCGTCGGTCATCCTCGCATCGGTCACCAGCATCACCACGCCGGGGCTGAGCAGCGGCAACACCGCGGCGACGAAATCATGCGGAATCACCACGCGATTGATCGTCTCCGGACCGAGCAGCATGCCCGACGGATCGGTGCCGCCAGGGATTCCGATCGCACTCCAGTTCGGCATCTGCGTGCCCGGCAGCAGCGGGTTGTCGCCGGGCAGGTAGCCTTCCTTGACGATGTAGGCGTGCGTGCCGAGCGGCTTCTCGGGATTGCGGATCAGCACGCGCGAGCGTCCGATCTCGATGCCGTTGCGGTAGACGATCACGCGCTCGTCGGCACCGCTGAGCAGGATCGACACCGGGCCTTCGGTCGACACTTCCGGGCGCCAGCGGTACTTCTGACCGTTCTCCAGTGGCGGAATCCCAGCCTCTGCACCGGTGTGCGGATTGATCGGGCTCAGCGCGCCCGGATGCACGATGTCCTCCGGCGATTTGCCTTCCTGCGACACCACCACCGTCATGCCCATGTTCGACGAGCCGAACAGCAGGCGCGCGAACTCGGACGGAAGGTGCACGCAGCCGTGCGACTCGGGATAGCCGGGCAGGCCGCCGGCATGCAGGGCGACGCCGTCCCAGGTCAGGCGCTGCATGTAAGGCATCGGCGCGGCGTTGTACTTGCTTGAACGGTGATCGGCGTCCTTTTGCAGAATGGTGAAAACACCGGTCGGCGTTTCGTAACCCTTCCTGCCGGTGCTGACCGTGCTCACCCCGATCGGGATGCCGTTGCGGTACACGTAGGCGCGCTGCTCGGTGAGGCTGACCACCACTGCCAGCGGGCCGGCGCGGTTGTCGCCGCCCCAGATCCACTGTCCGGGCTTGAGTTGCGCCGGCGGCGTGTTGGCGGGACTGGATTCGCGCGCGCCCCAGGAAGGCACGGCGGCGTTGGCAGCCACGCACAGGAGCAGGGACAAGCTGGCGGCGAGCAGCCGCGGGGCGAAGCGATGCATCAGGCAATCCGTTCTTTGACGTGTGACAAGCCTAACGCACGCATGTGTAGGCGCCAGCAAGGCGGCGCCTGCCAAACATCAACCCGATGCGGGACGAGCCGCGGTGTCGTGATGGACGAGGGCGTCGTGCTGGCGTCGCGCGGCCGGGCAATTGAGCAGCGCCGAGCGCGCCAGCCAGGCCTGGTCGGGGTAGTACGAGAACACGAACTGGCCGCCCTTGAGCAGGTCGATCATGGGTTTTGCCACGGCATTGCGCACCGCCGGGCAACCCCAGCTGCGACCGAGACGACCCATGCGCTTGCCCTGCGCGGCATCGACGTAGGGAGCGCCGTGCATCACGATCGCCCGCGCCATCGCCGCATCGTTCACACCCGGCTCCAGGCCCTGCATGCGCAGCGAGTAGCCGTTCTTGCCGGTGTAGGTGTCGGCGGTGACGAACAGCCCCAGGCTCGACTGGTGGCTGCCATCGCGATTGGAGAAACGCGTCGCCAGGTTGTCGCCCGAGCCCTGGCCATGGGCGACGACTTCTTCGTAGAGCAGCTTGCCGGCGGTGAGATCGAACACCCACAGGCGTGGTAACAGCGACGGGCGGCTGTAGTCGATGACCGCCAGCCTGCGCGCGCTCGCACCGACACCACTGGCCTGCGCGCATTGCATCGCCGCCTGCGCCAGGTCGAGCACCTTCGGATCGGCACCAGGCGCCAGACGCGCCAGCGGAGACGCCGGCAGCGTCGCGGCTGCAACCGGCGGCGAGAACCGCACGGCGGCAGGCTCGCCGGCCTTTCGCGTGGCGAGGCCGGGCGTGGCCGGCAGCAGGGCAGCGGCGGCCAGGAGGAGGGTGCGGGGCTTGAGCATCGGGCTATTGTCGTAAGGCATTGCTGAACCACAGTATTTTGCGGCTGAAAGTTCGAATACAAGCTCGATTTGGCGACGCGGCTGTTCAGTTTCGCCGGCACAAAAAAACAGGCCGGCGGGAAGCCGGCCTGTTCGGGTGCAGTGGGCCCTTCGACTTCGGCCCTTGCGGGCCTAAGCTCAGGACGAACGGAGGGTTAGCCCTTCTTGGCGGCGATCCAGCGATCGATCTTGGCTTCCAGGATGCTCAACGGCACCGCGCCGTCCTTCAGCGCTTCGGCGTGGAACTCGCGGATGTCGAACTTCGGACCCAGTTCCTTCTCGGCCTTTGCACGCAGCTCCTTGATCTTCAGCTCGCCGATCTTGTACGCCAGCGCCTGACCGGGCCAGCCGATGTAACGCTCGGCTTCGGCGGTGGCCTGGGTTTCGCTCTCGGCGGAGTTGTCGAGCATGTACTTGATCACCTGCTCACGCGTCCAACCCTTGCTGTGCAGGCCGGTGTCGGTGACCAGGCGGATCGCGCGCCACAGTTCGTTCTGCAGGTAACCGAAGTAGTTGTACGGATCGGTGTAGACGCCCAGGTCCTTGCCCAGCGACTCCGCGTACAGGCCCCAGCCTTCAGCAAACGCCGTCTCGCCACCGAAGCGGCGGAACGCCGGCAGGTTCTTCAGCTCCTGCTGCAGCGCCAGCTGGAAGTGGTGGCCCGGGATTGCCTCATGCAGGTACAGGTCCTCGGCATCCCAGGTCTTGCGCGTCGGCAGGTCGTAGGTGTTGACGTAGAAGATGCCCGGACGCGTACCGTCCTCGCTCGGCGTCATGTACTCGCCACCGGCCGCGGACTGCGCACGGAACGGCTCGACCGGACGGATCTCGAACGGCGACTTGGGAATCAGCGAGAACTGCTCGGGGATCTTCTGGTTGATCTTCGCCTCGAGCGCGCGGTAGTACTCCAGCAGCGCCTTCTCGTCCTTGAAGCTGAAGCGCGGATCGTTCTGCATGAACTTGAAGAAGTCCTGCATCGAGCCCTTGAAGCCGACCTGCTCCATGACCTTGTGGATCTCGCCATGGATGCGCGCGACTTCGTCCAGGCCGATCTTGTGGATCTGATCCGGGGTCAGGTCGGTGGTCGTGCTCTGCTTGGCATTGAACGCATACCATTCGGCGCCGCCCGGCAGCTTGTCCAGGCCGACCGTGTCGCGGGTCTTGGGCAGGTACTCATCGTTGATGTAGGCGCGCAGCTTCTTGTACGCCGGCATCAGCTGGTCGGCGATCATCGCGCGGTAGGCGTCGGTCAGGCGCTTCTTGTCGGCGTCGGAGAAGTCCTTGGGCATCTGCGTGATCGGGCCCCAGAACAGCGTGTCCTCGGGCTTGGCCTTGACCAGCGCGTCGAGCTGCGGGATCACCTTGATCATCAGCGCCCTGGGCTGCACGACGCCGGCGGTGACGCCTTCGTTCATGCTGGTGATCGCCGAGTCGAACAGCGTCGGCAGCTTGCTCGCGCGCGCCAGCCAGTTGTCGTAATCCTTGACGGTCTTGAACGGCTGCGCGCCGGTGCCCGAGCCCAGCTGCACGGCCAGCGACGGCAGCGAATGCATCTGGTTGATCGGCAGCTGCCAATCCGGGTACTTGAACGACTCCAGCGAGTCCTTGGCGTCTTCGACGAAGATCTCGTAGCTCAGCAGGTCCTGGCCGGTCAGGCCTTCGCTGCCGACGGCTTCAACCTTGGCCAGCCACTCGGTGACGAACTGCTTGCTCTGCTCGCGGTACTGCGCGGAGAAATAGTCGGGCAGCTGGTCGTTGTAGCGCGGGTCGCCCTGGAAGGTGGCCGCGATCGGGTTGAGCTTGAGGTTGGCTTCCCAGTAGTCGGCGTACAGCTTGTTGAGCTGGTCGGCCTTGGCCTGCGAGTTCTGGGTGGCAGCCGGTGCGGCGGGGGTGGCCGTTTCGGTGGAAGGCTTGCAGCCGGCGATCGCAGCAGTGACGGCGATGGCGAGCAGGAGCGGGCGAAGCTTCATGGATGGATCTCCTGGTGAATGCGGATCTAGCGAAACGAAACTGGGGTGCTTCAGCCGGCGGCCTTCTCCGAGGCAATCCAGCGGTCGATCTTGCCCTCGAGAATCTCAAGCGGCACTGAACCGTCCTTGAGCACTTCGGCGTGGAACCTGCGCACGTCGAACTTCGGCCCGAGGGCCTTCTCGGCGCGGTCGCGCAGCTCCTGGATCTTCAACTCGCCCATCTTGTAGGCAAGCGCCTGCGCCGGGATGGCCATGTAGCGCTCGGCTTCGGCGGTGGACTGGGTCTCGCTCTCGGCAGAGTTGTCCAGCATGTACTTGATCACCTGCTCACGGGTCCAGCCCTTGCTGTGCAGGCCGGTGTCGACGACCAGTCGGATCGCGCGCCACAGTTCGTTCTGCAGATAGCCGAAGTAGTTGTAGGGGTCCTCGTATACACCCAGGTCCTGGGCCGAGCGATTCGGCGTACAGGCCCCAGCCTTCGCTGAAGGCGGTCTCGCTGCCGAAGCGGCGGAACTTGGGCAGGTTGGTCAGCTCCTGCTGCAACGCGAGCTGGAAGTGATGGCCCGGGATCGCTTCGTGCAGGTACAGGTCCTCCGCGTCCCAAGTCTTGCGGGTCGGCAGGTCGTAGGTGTTGACGTAGAAGATGCCCGGACGGCTGCCGTCCTGGGCTCGGGCGCTGGTACGAGCCGCCGGCCGCGGACTGTGCGCGGAACGCCTCGACCGGACGGATCTCGAACGGCGCCTTCGGCGTCAGCGAGAACTGCTCCGGGATCTTCTCGTTGATCTTCGCTTCCAGGCCGCGGTAGTAGGCGAGCAGCGCCGGCTCGTCCTTGAAGCTGAAGCGTGGATCGTCCTGCATGAACCTGAAGAACTCTTTCATCGAGCCCTTGAAGCCGACCTGCTGCATGACCTTGCCGATCAGGCCGTGGATGCGCGCCACTTCGTCCAGGCCGATCTGGTGGATCTGCGCGGGCGTGAGGTTGGTCGTGGTCGAATTGCGCGCGTTGAATGCATACCAGGCCGCGCCGTTGGGCAGCGAATCCAGGCCGGACGTGGCGCGCGTGGCCGGCAGGTATTCGTCGTTGATGAAGCTGCGCAGCTGGCGGTAGGCCGGCATCAGCTGGCCTTCGATCATCGACTTGTACTCGGCGGTCAGGCGCTGCTTGTCGGCATCGGAGAAGCCGGTCGGGAAGGTCTTGACCGGGTTCCAGAACAGGGTGTCCTCGGCCTTGTCCTTGATCAGCGCATCGAGCTGCGGGATCACCTTCACCATCAGTGCGCGCGGCTGCACGACACCGTTCTTCATGCCTTCGCGGCTGTTGGCGATGGCCTGCGCGAACAGCACCGGCACCTGCGCGGCGCGCTTGCGCCAGTTGTCGTAGTCGGCCGGCGTCTTGAACGGCTGTGCACCGGTGCCGGAGCCGAGCTGGGCCACGGTGGCGGCGAAGTTGTAGAACTGGTTGACCGGCTGCTGCCAGGTCGGGAACTGCTCGGCTTCCAGCGACTTCTCGCGGTCGCGCACGAAGATCTGGTAGCTCAGCAGTTCCTGGCCGGCGAGGCCATCACTGCCGACCGTCCTGACCGACTGCAGCCAGCGCGTGTTGAAGTCGTGCATCTGCTGGCGGTATTGCGCCGACAGGGTATTGGGCAACTGGTCGTTGTAGCGGCTGTCGCCCTGGAACGTCGCCTGCAGCGGATTGAGCTTGAGCAGCTCTTCCCAGTACTGCTCGTAGAGCGCGTTGAGGCGGGCGGTCTTGGCCGTCTGCGATGTGGCTGCCGGAGTGTCGGCGGCAAGGGCCGGCGCGGTGGCAGCGGCGGCGAGGGTGAGAGCAAGTGCGAGGGCAAGCGGGCGCAGCAACGGCATACAGGGTCCCCGGGCAAGGCCGAATGCCCAAGCATGGCCGAGGCGGGCGGGGGGCGCTTAGGTCGGAAGTCACGGAATGTGAACCCGTTTGCGACCGAGCCACCTACACCAGCGCCGCTTCCTCACGCAGCTGCCGCGCCCGGGCTTCGCCCAGATAGCGCGTGATGCCGGCACGTACCAGGTAGATCAGCGGAATAAGCGCGATCGCGGCCAGCATCTTATAGGCATAGTTGACCGTGCTGACCGCCAGGAACAGCGAGGTTGGCCACTTCTGCGGCCCGAGCACGAAGGCGATGTAGAGCACGACGAAGCTGTCCACCAGCTGCGATACCGCGGTCGAGCCGGTCGCGCGCAGCCACACGTACTTCTCGCCGGTGATGTTGCGGATGCGGTGGAACACGGCGACGTCGATCAGCTGGCCGAGCATGAAGGCGACCAGCGAGCCGGCAATCGTCCACAGCCCCTGGCCGAACACGGCCGCGAACGCCGCCTGGTAATCGCTGACGCCCTGCGGTTGCGCCGCCTTGACCCACCAGTCGGCCGGCGCGATGGCGATGGCCGCAAACGCGAACACGAACCCGTACACGATCAGCACGGCCGCCAGCCACGAGATCATGCGCACGCCGCGACGGCCGAAGAACTCGTTGATGACGTCGGTCATCAGGAACACCACCGGCCACAGCAGCGTGCCGGCGGTGAAGCTGAGCGAACCGGTCTGGCCGAACAGGTTCCATTCCAGCGGCGCGATGCCGAGCGTGTCCTCGAGCGCGAAGATCTTCACGCCGATGAATTCGGCCAGCACCGCGTTGACGCAGAAAAATGCGCTCAGGACGATGAACAACCACACCGCGCGATCGTGCAGCGTGCGTCCCTGGAGGCTCATGCGTGGCAGCTCATGCGCGCGGCGGGGCCGGTGGCGAGAACGGGATGGTGTCGGGTGACACCGCGCCGCCGGAAATGATGAAGCTCATCGCCTGATCGACGCTCCAGTCGGTCGGGGTGATCTTTTCCACCGGCACGATCTCCAGGTAGCCGGAGGTCGGGTTCGGCGTGGTCGGTACGTACACCGCCGCCAATTCGCGCCCGGTGCCCTGTTCGCGCAGCACGCGGGTGACGAAACCAATCGACTTCATCTCGGTGTGCGGGAAGTCGATCAGCACCACGCGCTGGGTGCCGTCGGGCTTCGTCTGCAGGATGTCGAGCAGCTTGCGTGCGCTGCCGTAGATGGTGCTGGCCAGCGGAATGCGATTGATCAGTGCCTCGAACCAGCGCAGCATGCGCTGGCCGAACACGCGTCGCGCCATCACGCCGGAGAACAGGATCACCGCGACCGTGGCGAGCATCGCCAGCACCGTCCGCACCCACGGCTCGACCAGCCACGACAGCGTCTGCGGGGACGTGGCGGCAAGGTTCTGCAGCACCGGCGTGATCAGCGGTTGGCTGATGTCCGAGAGCAGCACGAACACGAACTTGACGACGACCCAGGTCAGCCAGATCGGCAGCAGCGTGAGCAGCCCGGTGAGGAAGAGCCTTTGCAGGCTGGGTCGGTTCGGGGCGGGGCGACCGCCGGGGATGGTTTCGGACATGGCGCGGATTGTAGGGCACCACCCGCTGCCACGTGCTGGCGGATTGCGCCGGCCGGCGGTACTGCCTCAGCGTTCGCGCACCAGGCGGAAGCCGACGTCGTCGTAGCCGCGTTCGGCCAGCAGCGTGCGCTGGTCCTGGCGGCTGCGCCAGGACTCGCCGGCCACCTGGCGCTGCTGGCAGTTGCTGCCGCAGTCGCGCAGCCACATCGACAAGGCGCGGTTGCTGCTGTCGCTGCGCAGGTGGGCAGCCTCCTCGGCACTGGGCAGGCGGTAGCGGCGACCGGTCTGGGCGCTGTACCACTGCGCGTAGGCCTGGGCGTCCTCGAGCGAGATGCACACGACCGGGTCGTTCTCTTCCTGCTTGAAGCCCGGCTTCTGCCAGTCGCGCGGATCGATCACGCGCAGCAGCGAGGCGCGCTCGCGGCACAGCGTCGGGGTGCGGCCGTTGGACGCGGCGAAGCGAGCGTACTCGCGACGCGACACCGGGCGCGGCGTCATCGTCACGCTGACCTTGGCGCTGGCCTGCGAGGTCACGTCGATGGTGGCGCCGCGGGCAAGGCCGGTGGGCATGGCCTTGGCCTTGGCGAGCAGGCGCGAGTCGAGCTTGCGTGGCAGGTCGAGTTGCGAGGCCAGCGCCGTGGTGCGCTCCACTTCGGCCTTGTCGCGTCGCTTGACCGCCTGTTCCAGCCGTGTGTCGAGCGCCTTGCTGGCCTGCGTGCGCAGGTCCGACTGGGCTGGCGAGCTGGCGGTACCGGTCTGCTGGCCGAGGTTGTTGGCATGCGTCAGCAGGTCGCGCGCGCGCTGGTCCTTGCCGTCGCGCACGCTGCGCACGATCTGGGCCGACAGCGCGAACGTGAGGTCGTCGATCGCCTTGGCCACGTCGGGATGGGTGCTGTCGGTGTGCCACGCCAGCAGCACGCTGTCGAAGGCGTTGGCGTCGTCGGGTTCGGTCAGGCGGCCGCGCGCGATCTGCTGTTTGGCGTCGTCTAGCGCGCGCTGCAACGGGGCTTCCGGCAGCGGCTGCAGCATCGCGTCGGTCGGGTCATCGGTGGTCGATGCCGCCGGTGCGGTGGCGACGATCTCGGTCGGCGCAGAGGCGTTGCTGTCGTCGTCCTCGTCGCGACCGATGCTGAAACCCAGCACGACCAGCGTGACTCCGGCGACGGCCAGCGCTGCCCACATCGGCGTCGCCCAGCGCTTGGAGGGTCGCAGTCGCTCGAAAGCTTCCAGTGCCGCCGTCCACGGCTTGCGCTGCTGCACGGCGCGGATGGCATTGGCCATCTGCGCGGCATCCTGGAAGCGATTGGCGGCCTGCTTGGTAAGCGCGCGATTCATGAAGCGCTGCCAGTGATGCAGGTGCTGCGGCAACTTCGGAATCGGGTCCTGCGCGTGCATCACCGCCATCGACAGCGCGTCAGCCGCTTCGAACGGCAGGCGGCCGGTGAGCATCTCCCACAGCAGCACGCCGAGGCTGTAGAGATCGGCGCGGCCGTCGACGTCTTCGCCGCGTGCCTGTTCCGGCGCCATGTAGGCGGTGCTGCCCACGGCCAGGCCGGCGGCGGTGACGCGCGGGCCGAAGCCGCGGCGCAGCGCGATGCCGAAGTCGGCGAGCAGCACGCGCTCGCTGTCATCGAACAGGACGTTCTCGGCCTTGACGTCGCGATGCACCACGCCGCGTGCATGCGCGTAGTCGAGCGCCGACAACAGCGTGAGCGCGACTTCGACCGCGCGCGGTTCGTCCTTGCTCAGGTCGCGCTGGCCGAGGTGGCCGCGCGGCAGGTACGGCATCGCGTAGTAGGGCAGGCCCTCGCGAGTGCGACCGACTTCATGGATGGTGACGATGTTGGGGTGTTCGAGGCGCGCGATCGTGCGCACTTCATTCTCGAAGCGGCGGCGGCTGACTTCGTCGGCCAGTGCCAGCGGCAGCATCACCTTGATCGCGACTTCGCGCGACAACGCGATCTGGTTGCCCAGGTACACGGTCGACATGCCACCGTGGTTGATCACCTTGTGCAGGTGAAAGCCGGTGATCTCCGGTAACGGCGATGCGTTGTCGATGTTGGATGCTGGTCCGGACATCGCGTCCCCCTGTCGCGAAACGGGAGCATACGCCGTAGATTCGCAAAGCTCACGACGCCATCCTCACATCTGGGATGTGAAGACAAATGTGATGACGCGCAGCGTCAGTTTATGTCGAAAACAGGCAAAATTCGCTTGATTTAAGCCACTTCCGCCGTGTCCCGATGCTTGGGTTTTTGCCGCACGTAGAGCTGTTTGCGCAAACGCGCGACGACATCGCCGTCGCTGTCGACGACGTCGGTGTTGAACCAGCGCAGCGTCTTGGCACCGGTGGCAGTGGCTTGGCGCAGTTCGACGAGCGTGCGTTCGTCGAGACGGAAGTCGGCATGGACCGTGCCGCGTCCGGGCTTCACGAATTCGATCTCCGCAGCCTTGTCCCAGACCCAGTACTCGCTGCCCAGGGCCTTCATCGTCAGCAGCATCCAGAACGGATCGGTCATGGCAAACAGGCTGCCGCCGAAGTGGGTGCCGACGTAGTTGCGGTTCCAGGGGCGCATGCGCAGTTCGACATGGGCATGGCGGTAATCGGCGGCGATGGCGGTGACGCGGATGCCGCTGAACAGGAACGGCGGCCAGAGGTTCAGGCCGAGGCGCAGGTGGCTGGATTTCATTCGGCAGGAGAGGCGGGTGGGGCGGATAGCCTGCCATACGGATGCGTATTGAGGAAGCCGCCCCTCTCCCGTCAGAACAGCAGCGAGGACATCCGGCGGCGATAGCGTCCGACCAGGTCCTCGTCCTCGACCACCCGGAAGGCATCGATCAGGGCCTTGCGCGGCAGGCCTTCGGCGTAGGTGCGGTCGCGGCGCAGCATCTCGAGGAACTGCTCGAGGCCCGCTTCGGCATTGCCGTCGACGATGTGCAGGGCGCCGAGGATGTGGCGCGCGCGCAGGTCGTCAGGATTGCTGGCAATCGAGGCCTCGAGCACCGCGGCCGGCGGCGCGTCCTTGAGCAGCGAGGCGAACTCCAGGCGCGAGCGTGCGCGCTGGGCGCGATCGTCCGTGGCCAGGTTGGCGGGCAGGCCGTCGAGCAGCTGCTCGGCTTCCTGCGCGGCACCGGTCTTGAGCAGGGCCAGGGCCAGTTCCAGGCGCAGCTCGGCGTTCTCGGCATTGGCGGCGACTTCGCCGCGCAGGCGCATCACTTCCTCGTGCGGGTCCAGCACCGGTGCCGGCGCTTCAACGGCGTCCGGCTCGGCAGCGGTGCCCGGCTCGACACCGTGGTGCTTGAGGAATTCGCGGATCTGGCCCTCCGGCAGCGCGCCGGGGAAGCCGTCGACCAGTTGCCCGTCCTTGACCAGGAAGACGGTCGGGATCGAACGGACCTGGAAGGCGCCGGCCAGTTGCGGTTCCTTGTCGACGTCGACCTTGGCCAGTTCGAAGGCGCCGTGGTAGTCGGCGGCGAGCTTCTCCAGGATCGGTCCGAGCGTCTTGCACGGGCCGCACCACTCCGCCCAGAAGTCGACCAGCACCGGCGTCTGCAGGGATTTCTGCAGCACTTGCGCCTCGAAGTTGTCGGCGGTGGCGTCGAAGACGTAGGTGGGGGCGGTTTCGGTCGTCATCAGCAGTGCTCGGCTCGGGCTCGGTGGTCAGTCGCAGGAAATGGGGGCGGGTAGGATGCTTGGCAAGCATTGCCGGGCGGTCGGCACGCTAGCATGAAGGGCCGTTGCTCCGAATCGCCTGACCCTCGTGAACCCTAGCGAACACAGCCGAGATGCCACGTTGACCGCCACGTCGTTCGATCGTCATGCCGGAACCCTGGCGGTGCTGTGCTGTGCCGGCGCGATTTTCGCCTTCGCCGCCGCGTTCGAACCGTTCTCGCACCAGCAGCATCCGATCGCGCTGCTGGGTGCGCGCGGCGTGCCTGGCGCAATCGCCTTCAACCTGCTGTGCTTCGTCGTGCCGGGACTGCTGGCGGCATTCGTGGCGGTGCGCCTGCGCGCGCGCTTGCCGGGCGGCGCCGGCCGCAGCGCGGCGATCGGCGTGTGGATGCTGGCGATATCCGCGCTGGCATTCGCGGCGCAGGGGCTATGGCCGCTGGACCCTTCCGATCTGGAGAATGCCCGCAGCCAGCGGCATGCGACCGCGTGGCTGCTGTGGTGGCTGTCGTTCGCGCCTGGCGCCGTGCTGCTGGGCTTGGGCGTTCGCAGGGCCCAGGGCTGGGCTGGCTGGGCGCGGCTTTTCATCGCTGCCGGGACGTTGGCGATCGTGCTCAATGCGCTGCCGGCCACATGGTTGCCAGGACCCATCGCGCAGCGCGTGTTGCTGGCGTTGTGGCTGGCGTGCGTCTGGAGTGCCTCCCGGCGGCGCTGACTTTTCGTCCGTCACCGTCATCCCGGCGTTGGCCGGGACGACGGGAGGAGGGCCTGAGTTACAGCGCTGCCGACGCCTGCGCAGGCTGCGACCCCGGCTGGCGATAGACCCTGCCATCCTTCATCACGAAATCGACCTTCATCACCGCGCTGATGTCCTCGACCGGGTTGCCGGGCACCGCGACGATGTCGGCGCGCTTGCCGACCTCGATCACGCCCTGGTCGTCGACGCCCAGCACTTCGGCGGCGCGGATGGTCGCTGACTGCAGCGCCACTGCCGCCGGGATGCCGGCTTCCGTCATGTAGATGAACTCGCGCGCGTTGTCGCCGTGCGGGCCCACGCCCATGTCGGTGCCAAAGGCGATCTTGACGCCGTTCTTGTAGGCCCTGCCGGCCGTGTCCTGGATCAGTGCGCCGATGCGGATCGCCTTGGGCCGCACCACTTCCGGGAAGTAGCCGTCGATCTTGGCCTTGTCGGCGACGAAACGGCCGGCGTAGACGGTCGGCACGTACCAGGTGCCGTGCTGCTTCATCAGCGACATCACTTCCGGGCTCATGTAGGTGCCGTGTTCGATCGAGGTCACGCCGCCGAGCACCGCGCGCTTCATCCCTTCCTCGCCGTGGGCGTGTGCGGCGACGCGGTAGCCGTAGTCCTTGGCGGTGTCCACTATTGCCTTGACTTCTTCGACGGTGAACTGCGGCGCATCGCCGGACTTGGCATACGACAGCACGCCGCCGGTGGCGGTGATCTTGATCACGTCGCTGCCTTCCTTGTAGCGCTGGCGCACGGCCTGGCGGGCATCGTCGATCGAGTTGATCACGCCATCGGTCGGGCCGGGCGGGCCGATCAGGTGCGACAGCGCATCGTTGTAGCCGTTGGTGGGGTCGGCATGGCCGCCGGTGGTGGCGATCGACCTGCCGGCCGCCCAGATCCGCGGCCCGTCGACCAGGCCCTGGTTGATCGCGTCGCGCAGGTGCGGGCTGACGTCGCCGCCGAGGTCGCGCACGCTGGTGAAGCCGGCCATCAGCGTCTTGTTGGCATAGCCGACCGAGCGGAAGGCCAGGTCGACCGGGTCGAGGCGGAACTCTTCCGAATAGCTCTGCGGGTTCGACTGGTTTTCCAGGTGCACGTGCAGGTCGGTCCAGCCGGGCGTGCAGGTATGGCCTGACAGGTCGATGCGCTCCAGCCCGGCGCTGTCGGCCGTGCCGGAAGCCACTTGGGCGACCTTGCCGGCACGCACGATGATCGTGTGCGGCCCCAGCACCTTGCCGGAGCGGGCATCGAACAGCTGGCCGCATTGCAGCGCATAGCTGTCGGCAGCGGCGAAGGCCGGCACGGCGGCCAGGGCGGTGCTCAAGGACAGGACGAGTGTGGACAGGCGCATTCGGTATCTCCCCAGATGAAGCGCCTACTCTAGCCGTGCGGGCGGGCCAGGCTCCTGGGCCATTGGTCGCAGACGGCCGTGCCGGCGGTCACGGCGCGGCGGCCGCGCATGCCGCCCACGGCCACTTCAAGGGCGCCCATGCCAGCGGCACCGGAATAGCGGCCATTTGTGCACTGCGGTAGGCTTGGCGGTCTTCCCCTAGCTTTCCCTTGCCCCCGTGTCCACAGACGTCGAAGCCGCTCAAACCGTCGCAGATCCGAACGCCACCGACATCCGGGCCTTCGATCCGCTTGCCATCGAGGCCGCCGCCCAGGGGTACTGGGACGACAGCCGCGCCTTCGAGGTCGACGAGCGCTCGGACAAACCCAAGTACTACTGCCTGTCGATGCTGCCGTACCCGTCGGGCGCGCTGCACATGGGCCACGTGCGCAACTACACCATCGGCGACGTCATCAGCCGCTACAAGCGCATGACCGGCCACAACGTGCTGCAGCCGATGGGCTGGGACGCGTTCGGCCTGCCGGCCGAGAACGCCGCGATCAAGAACAAGACCGCTCCGGCCAAGTGGACCTACGCCAACATCGCCCACATGAAGGCGCAGCTCAAGCAGATGGGCTACGCGATCGACTGGTCGCGCGAGTTCGCCACCTGCCAGCCGTCGTACTACGTGCACGAGCAGCGCATGTTCGTGCGCCTGATGAAGAAGGGCCTGGCCTACCGCAAGAACTCGGTGGTGAACTGGGATCCGGTCGACCAGACCGTGCTGGCCAACGAGCAGGTCGTCGACGGCCGCGGCTGGCGCACCGGCGCGCTGGTGGAAAAGCGCGAAATCCCGCAGTGGTTCCTCAAGATCACCGATTACGCGCAGGAACTGCTCGACGGCCTGGACGCGTTGCCGGGCTGGCCGGATGCGGTCAAGACCATGCAGCGCAACTGGATCGGCCGCAGCGAAGGCCTGGAGATCCGCTTCGACGTGCGCGATGAAGGCGGCAACGCCGTCGCGCCGCTGAGCGTGTTCACCACGCGTCCGGACACGCTGATGGGCGTGACCTTCGTTTCCATCGCCGGCGAGCATCCGCTCGCCGTGGCGGCGGCGCAGAAGGATGCCGAGCTGGCTGAATTCCTGGCCGACCTGAAGAAGGGCGGCGTCACCGAAGCCGAGCTGGAAACGCAGGAAAAGCGCGGCCGCGACACCGGCCTGCGCGCGATCCATCCGATCACCGGCGAAGAGCTGCCGGTGTTCGTCGCCAACTTCGTGCTGATGAACTACGGCACCGGCGCGGTCATGGCCGTGCCGGCGCACGACCAGCGCGACTGGGAGTTCGCCCAGCGTTACGCGTTGCCGATCCGCATGGTCATCGTGCCGGCGCAGGTGCGCGACGCGCTGGCCGAGATCGGCCAGCACCTGGCCCGGCATGACGACCCGATGCGCAGTGCGCTCGGCGGCGCCGGCGCGGTCGATGTATACGACACCACGGCCGCCGTGCAGGTGGTCGAGGAATTCCAGCGTCGCATCGCCGAGGAGTCGGCCTACACCGAGCGTGGCTGGCTGGTGAACTCCGGCGAGTTCGACGGCATGGAGTTCCAGCAGGCGCTCGACGCGCTGGCGACCCGTTTCGAAGGCGATGGCAGCGGCCAGCGCCGCGTCAATTTCCGCCTGCGCGACTGGGGCGTGAGCCGCCAGCGCTACTGGGGTTGCCCGATCCCGGTGATCCTGTGCAGCAAGTGCGGCGACGTGCCGGTGCCGGAAGACCAGCTGCCGGTGGTGTTGCCGGAAGACGTGGCCTTCAGTGGTGTCGCCTCGCCGATCAAGTCCGATCCGACCTGGCGCCAGACCACCTGCCCGCAGTGCGGCGGCGCGGCCGAGCGCGAGACCGACACCTTCGACACCTTCATGGAGTCGAGCTGGTACTACGCGCGCTACACCTCGCCGGGCGCCGAGCAGCAGGTTGACGAGCGCGCCAAGTACTGGACGCCGGTCGACCAGTACATCGGCGGCATCGAGCACGCGATCCTGCACCTGCTGTATTTCCGCTTCTATCACAAGCTCATGCGCGACCAGGGCCTGGTCGGCAGCGACGAGCCGGCGATCAACCTGCTCACCCAGGGCATGGTGATCGCTGAAACGTTCTATCGCGACAACGCCGACGGCTCCAAGGACTGGATCAATCCGGCCGACGTCGAGGTGATCCGCGACGAGCGCGGCCGCATCACCGGCGCGACGCTGAAGGCCGACGGCAAGCCGGTGGTGATCGGCGGAACCGAGAAGATGTCGAAGTCGAAGAACAACGGCGTCGACCCGCAACTGATGGTCGGCAAGTACGGCGCCGACACGGTGCGCCTGTTCTCGATGTTCGCCGCGCCGCCCGAACAGTCGCTCGAGTGGAACGAGGCGGGCGTGGAAGGCATGTCGCGCTTCCTGCGCCGCTTCTGGCGCGAAGTGCTCGAGCACGTCTCCCAGCCGGACCATCCGGAAGTGGACGCGGCACAGCTCGACGCCGCGCAGAAGACGCTGCGCCGCCAGCTGCACGAAACCATCCAGAAGGTCGGTGACGACTACGGCCGACGCCACAGCTTCAACACCGCGATCGCGGCGCTGATGGAACTGCTCAACCATGTCTCCAAGTTCGACGACATGAGCGACCAGGGCCGCGCCGTGCGCCATGAAGCGTTGCAGGCGATGGTGCTGCTGCTCAACCCGGTCACGCCGCACGTGTGCCATGCGCTGTGGCAGGCACTGGGCCACGCGGAAACGCTGCTGGAGGACGTGCCGTTCCCGGTCGCCGATCCGGCCGCGCTGGTGCGCGACGCGGTGACGCTGGCGGTGCAGGTCAACGGCAAGCTGCGCGGCACCATCGACGTGCCGGTGAGCATCAGCAAGGAAGACGCCGAGCGCCTGGCCCTGGCCGAGCCGAACGTGGCCAAGTTCATGGAAGGCCTGACGGTGCGCAAGGTCATCGTGGTGCCTGGCAAGATCGTAAACATCGTTGCCGGGTAATCAGGTCCTGAGCCCTCTCCCGCCTGCGGGAGAGGGGTGGGGTGAGGGCTGCACACGCTGAACGAGCCGCCGCCCGCTATTGATGGCCGACCACGCCTCGTCCAGACTGCCCGCATGATCCGTCGCCTGACTCGTCGCATGATTCCCGCCAGCGCTGCGCTGGCCCTCACCCTGGCCGTGTCGGCTTGCGGCTTCCACCTGCGCAGTGCCCTCGAGCTTCCGGCCGACATGGGGCCGGTGCGCGTGGTGTCCGCCGATCGCTACAGTCCGCTGGCCGAATCGCTGGCACAGGCGCTCACCCGCGCCGGTGCCACGCCTGCCACCGAAGACACCGACGATGCCACCGTGCTCGACCTGCTCGGCGAGCAGTGGGGCGACCGGCCGATCGCGCTCGACGAACTGGGCCGCGCGCAGGAGTACTCGCTGCGCTACGCGGTGACCTTCGAAGTGCGCAAGCCCGATGGCACCACGCCGGTGCCGCGCCAGACCATCGAGCTGGCACGCGACTACGTGTCCAACCCGGTGCAGTCGATCGGTACCGAAGGCGAGCGCGAAATCCTCCAGGGCGAAATGCGCCGCGAGATGGTGGCCTCGGTGCTGCGTCGCCTCGATGCCGTCGCCCGTCACACGGCGGCTTTACCGGCAGCGACGCCGGCAATGCCGACCGAAGGCACGCCGACCGAAGCGACGCCCATCGAAGGGACGCCCATCGAAGGGACGCCAGCACCCGCCGCGCCTGCCATTCCGGCAGAGGGCGGCGGCGATACGCCGCGTTGAGCCGGCCGCACTGAACCCGCGCCGCTGAAATGGAACTGAAACCGGAACAGCTGGTCGCCCAGCTTGGCCTCGACCAGGCCACGCCGCCGTCGCTGCGTCCGGCCTACCTGATCGCCGGCCCCGAGCCGCTGCGCGTGCTCGAGGCGGCCGATGCGGTGCGTGCCGCGGCACGCCGCCAGGGCATCGCCGAGCGCGAAGTATTCGAAGCCGAAGGCAACCAGCGCGAGCCGGACTGGAACGGTCTGTCGGCGAGTTTCCGCGCGCCGAGCCTGTTCGCCAGCCGTCGCCTGGTCGAAGTGCGCCTGCCCAGCGGCAAGCCGGGCAAGGAAGGCGCGGAGGTCATCAGCGATTTTTGCGCCGATCCGCCGATGGACGTGGTCCTGATGGTCACCGCCGGCGAGTGGAGCAAGCAGCACGGCGGCAAGTGGAGCGAAGCGATCGGTCGCATCGGCCTGGTCGCGGTGGCCTGGGCGGTCAAACCGCACGAACTGCCGGACTGGATCGAGCGTCGCCTGCGCCAGCACGGCCTGCGCGCTGACCGTGATGCCGTGCAGAATCTCGCCGATCGCGTCGAGGGCAACCTGCTCGCCGCCGCGCAGGAAATCGACAAGCTCGCGCTGTTGTCCGATGGCAGCACGCTCGACAGCGCCAAGATCACCGCCCTGGTCGCCGATGCCGCGCGCTACGACGTGTTCCGCCTGGTCGACGCGGCGATGAACGGCAACGGTGCGCAGGTCGCGCACATGCTTGCCGGATTGCGTGCCGAGGGCGAGGCCGTGCCGGCGCTGCTGGGCATGGTGGTGATGGAGCTGCAACGCGCCGCTGCGCTCGCCCGCGTGCAGGCAAAGGGTGGCAATCTCGCCAACGAGTTCAAGGCGCAGCGCATCTGGGATTCGAAGCAGCCGATGTATCGCCGTGCGCTGCAGCGCCATGTCGCGCCGCGATGGGATGCGTTCGTGGCCGAGGCCGGTCGCGTCGATCGCATCGCCAAGGGCCGCGGGCGCGTCGGCGAGGAGCCGGCCGATGCCTGGCTGGCGCTCGAGCGCCTGCTGCTGGCCGTGGCGGAACCCCGCGCGGCGAAGCTGCTCACCGTCACGCGCAGCTGAGTCCCGGGCCATGACGCTGCGGATCTTCTACGGCGGCACCTTCGATCCGGTCCATTGCGGCCATCTGGCGGTGGCATGCGCGGTCCGCGACACGCTGGCGGCGCAGGTCCACCTGATCCCCGCGGCCGATCCGCCGCACAAGGACGCGACCCACGCCGATGCGTCGGCGCGTGCGCGCATGCTCGACCTGGCGCTGGCCGGGGAGCCGGGGCTCAAGGTCGATCGCCGGGAGCTGCGCCGGGAAGGGCCGTCCTACACGGTCGACACCCTGCGCGAGCTGCGCCAGGAGCTGGGCCCGGATGCTCCGATCGTGTGGATGGTCGGCGGCGATTCGCTGCTCCAGCTGCACACCTGGCACCGCTGGCAGGAATTGTTCGAGTTCGCGCACATCCTGGCCGTGGCCCGGCCGGGATCGCACTTGGACGCGGTCACCATCGGCGAGCAGTCGCCGCAGGTCCATGCGCAGGTCGCGCCGCGCTGGCGGGATGCGCTGGAGCTCTCGCAAGCCCCTGCAGGCGGCTTCGCGGCGTTTGAACTGGCTCTGCAGCGCCCTGAGTCGTCCACCGAGCTGCGGCGCCGGATCGCTGCTGGCGAGTCCTGGCAGGACTGGGTGCCGGCGGCCGTGGCCGAGTACATTCGTCGTCACGGGCTGTACGCCGTCCGGGACGTAACACCCGCTCCGTTATAATCTTCATAAACCCCACCCCCGCGCCGAGAGCCATCGCCCCTTGAGTACCGAAGCACAAGTCATCAAGACCCGCTTGCCCGACCCGCCGCCGCCGGTAGATCTCCTGCTCAAGACGGTCCACGCCGCGGTCGAGGAACTGAAGGCCAAGGACGTCGTCGAGATCGATGTGCGCGGCAAAAGCAGCGTCACCGACTACATGGTGATCGCCTCGGGCACCTCGACGCGCCACGTCAAGTCCATTGCCAACGAAGTCGTCAAGTTCGCCAAGAAGCTCGACGTCCAGCCGCTGGGCGTGGAAGGCGAGCGCGAAGCCGAATGGGTGCTGGTGGACCTGGGCGATGTCGTCGTCCATGTGATGCTGCCGCGCGTTCGCGAGTTCTACGCACTCGAGCGTCTGTGGACGGTCGGCGACCAGCCGCCGGGCATGGAAGAGGACGAGGAGTACGAGGTTGGCTACGGCCGACGTCGCTGACTTCTGCTGTTTTCGAGTCCGTGGGAACGGCGCCCTTTGCGGCGCCGTTCTGCTTTGTGGCGATCCTCGTCGGAGCGGCGTTGTCCGCCGGGCCGGGGATTGCTCCGCCCCTTAGTCAGACATCCTGTCTGATGCGAGGCGCGGGACATCCATGTCCCGCTGCTGCGCAATCCCCGACCCGGCGGACAACGCTCCGGCGCTTCATTTCCCGGTCTTCGATCCAATCCAACTACAGATGCCCACGCTCCCACGGCCCCGTGATCGCCACCGTGATCCCCGGCGTCTGGATGTTGACGAACAACGTCTCGCTGGAAGGATCCCAGCACGCACCGCAGAACTCGCTCTCGCGGTAGTCACCTTCGGGAATGACCTTGCCGGCGTTGCCGATCTGCGTCGAAGTCAGTTCGATGTTGTTCTTGCAGAAGTAGAACGACTCGCCCTGTCGTGTCAGTCCGATCAGTCGCGCACCCGGGCCGTACTGGTCCGGGCTTTCGCCGCCGTCCTCGCACAGCAGCACGCCGCCGCGGCCGCTCACGGTGATGTTGTCGGGGTTGTGCGCGGCCAGCTGGTTGCCGCTGACGAACAGTGCGCGCATGCGCTGGGTGAGCAGGTCGAGCACCCACACCGCGCCGTTGCCGCGGCCCTTGCGGCCCTGTGCGTCGACGCCGGTGCTGGTGTCGACGATGAACATCTTGCCGTAGCTGTGCCAGATGCCTTCGCCGCGGCTCATGCGCAGTGCGCCCGAACTCCACGCCTGTGCGAACGGGCCGCTCAGGGTCTCGCCGGCGGAAATGTCGGGGAAGCCGGACGGGGCGACGATGCTGTCCAGGTCCGGATCGGGGATGTCGACCCATTCCAGCGCGTACTCATCGCCGATCGCGGCGACGGTGAGGTCGGCATTGGGCTGGCGGCGCACGCGCGCGGCCTGCAGGCGGCCGCCATGCTCGAGCGAGCCGTAACGGCCGGCGCGGTCGTTGGGGATGAAGCGGTAAAGGCCCGACTTGTTGCGGTCGTCCTCGGTCAGGTAGACCACGCCGGTGCGCGGATCGATGGCGACGGCTTCGTGGCTGAAGCGCCCCAGCCCGACCAGCGGGCGACCGGTGGTGCGTTCGGCTTCGGCGTGCACTTCGAACACGTAGCCGTGTTTCTTGCCGGTGCTCGACACCGCATCGGTCTTGATCTCTTCGCAGCTCAGCCAGCTGCCCCACGGCGTCGGGCCGCCGGCGCAGTTGACCAGCGTGCCGCCGAGGCTGGCTTCGATGCTGCGCCATTCGCCATTGCGCCAGGTCATCGTGGTGGTGCCACCGCCGGCGACCTGGCCGCCGCCGATGTCGCCGCTGTCGTACATGCCCGGTGCGTTGATCGGGCTGGCGCCGCCGCGTTCGTGATTGCGGATCAGGACGAGTTCGTGACCGCGGCCGTGGCCGTGGTCATGCGGGTCGTGCTTGTGGTTGCGCGGCCGCGAACCCGGCCGGCGCAGGCCGACCACGGCCATGCCGTCGTGGCGGTCGGGGCAGGGTTGGCCGTCGCTCATCACATCGCCGCTCCAGCCGAAGGAGCGGTAGCTGAAGCCGCGCGGCAACTGCAGCAGCGGCAGTCCGGTGGCGCGGTCGGCGACCGGGGCGAGCGGGCCGTAGCGGCCGGGAATCGGGGCGAGTCGGGTCGGGTCGCCGGCGGCCATCGCCTGACGTGAGTACAACGCACCAAGGCTGCTCATGGCGCTAACGGCCATGGCGGCGGCGCCGCCTTTGAGGACCTGGCGGCGGGAGAGATCCAACGCATTCATCTGCGGCTCCTGCGGGGCTGGGGGAGCCTGCAACCTAGGTGCCGGGCGTGGCCGAACGATGACATCGCCAAGTCAGTGCGTCGGACCGTGACGCGCTACCGGTACCATTCACCCGGATGAAAGCGAAATTGATCGCCGTCGGTGAGCACGCCCCGCGCTGGGTGGCCGAAGGTTTCGGCGAATACCGCAAGCGCCTGTCGCACTGGCTGCCGCTGGAGCTGGTCGAGATCGAGCCCGGCCTGCGCGGCAAGGGCCGCGACGCCGTGCGTGCAACCCAGGACGAAGGCGCGCGCGTGCTGGCCGCGCTGCCGAAGAACGCCTGCGTGATCACCCTCGACGGTCGCGGCCGCACCTGGTCGTCGGAGCAGTTGGCGCAGCGACTGGAACATTGGCGCGGGCAGGGCCGCGACCTGGCCTTCCTGATCGGCGGCCCGGAAGGGCACGCACCGGACGTGATCGCGCGCGGCGACGAATCGTGGTCGCTGGGACCGTTGACGCTGCCGCACATGCTGGTGCGGCTGGTCGCCGCCGAGCAGCTGTACCGCGCGGCGGCGTTGCTGGCGAACCATCCTTACCATCGCGCCTGATCGCCGCGCCTGATCGACCGCCCGGGCTGCGCGCAACGCAGCCCGGACAGCCATCGCTCACCGCGCCAGCTTGAACTCGATCGGCACGCGTCCCAGCGCCTGCACCGCCTGGCCATTGCGGAAGGCCGGCTGGAAGGTCCACTGCGCCAGCACCGCGCGCCGGGCCGCCTGGTCGAGCACGCGGTGCCCGCTGCTGCGGACCACGCGCACGTCCAGCGGGCGACCGTCGATCCCGACCAGGATCTCCAGTTCGACCGTGCCGGCCAGGCCCTGTCGCATGGCCTCGCGCGGGTAGTCCGGCGCCGGTGCCGACAAGGCCTGCAGCACCGAACCGCTGGCGGGCTGCATCGGCTCGCCCACCGATCCGTCCGGCGTGCCGGGTTCCACCGGCGGCAGCGCCTCATCACCTGGCTGGGCGTCGACAACCGCTTCGGTGACTGTCGTCTCCGCGGGAGCCAGCCGTTGCGAAGGCACGGGTTCCGGCCTGGTCGGCGTGCGTTCGATCCTGACGTCCTGCGGCGGCGGTGGCGGCGGCGGTTCGACAGGCTTGCGCGGGACGATTTCGAACACCTGGATGAAGTCGTCCTGCACCGGCGGCGCGTACTTCACCAGCGGCACCATCAGCAGCATCACCACCACCGCATTGACGGCGATGGCACTGGCACTGGCGATGATGCGACCGCCATCGACATCGGGGACCTGGAACGAACCGGCCTGGTGGCGCAGGGAAATCGCATTCGACATGGCATGCCTCCTGGTGTGGTCTGCACTTGCGGCAAACGCATCCATGTCGGCAACGGGGTTGAAGCACCTGCAAAAAGCATCAGGCCCGCACGGGGCGGGCCTGATGTGTGCAGCGTGGGAGCGATCAGCGCTCCGGCATCTTCTCCGGCTCCCGTCCCAGTCCACCTTCGTCCGGATCCGGCTTGCGCTTGGGATGCGGCTGTTGTGCGTCCTCGCGGTCGCGCGGCTTCGGCTCGGGGTAGCCCGGATTCTGGCCGGGGCGGGGATCGGCGGCGGGCGGGGTGGTTTTGCCGGAGCGGGTCATGGGATCAGTTCCCCAGTTCGAAGACGACATCCAGGTTGACCGAGAGGGTGTTTTCGCCCGCTGCGATCGGCGTGTCGAAGGCTTCCTTGCCGCGCGCCATCGCCATCATCGGCATCGGCCGCGGCGGCGAGAAGCTGCCACCTTCGCTGATGCTGACGATGCGGCGGACCTTCAGCCCCAGCGTCTTGGCGTACATCTGCGCGCGCGTCTGCGCCTTTTCGACCGCGGCGCGGCGCGCCTCGTCGTAAGCCTCGCCCTTCTTGGCGTCGTCGATGTCGAAGGTCGGGCCATTGATCTGGTTGGCGCCGGTGGCGGTCAGCGCATCCATGATCTTCCCGAGCTTGGCGATGTCGCGGACGGTGATGTTGACCGTGTTCTGCGCCTGGTAGCCGGTGATCGTCGGCGGCTGGTTCTCGCCGTACTTGTACTGCGGGTTGAGGTTGACGCCGCTGGTCTGGATGTCGCGCTCCGCGATCCCGGCGGCCTTGATCGCCGCGATCACCTTGGTCATCTGCTCGGCATTGGCGCGCATCGCCGAATTGGCGTCGGCGGTCTGGGTCACCACGCCCGTGGACAGGGTGGCGATGTCCGGCGCGCGGCGGGCCTCGGCCTGGGCCGACACCGACAGCAGGGTGCCGTCGGTTGCAACGTACGGGGTGGTCTGGGCGGGGCTCACGACGGGGAATGCTCCAAAGGCGAGGGCGGCGGCCAGCACGAGCGGGCGAAGGGTCAGGCGGGAAGACGGCAGGTGCATGAACAACTCCTTGAGGTTGGGGCTAGGGTCTGGATGGTGCAGTGAACGATTCGTGAGCCTCGTCGGGGTTGGAGAGCGTCGCGCGCGCTGCCGCGCAGTCAGCGCGGGTTATGCTTTCGCCGATGCTTTACCTCGCCTCCAAATCCCCGCGCCGGCACGAATTGCTGGGCCGGCTCCTGTCGAGCCAGCCCGGCCTGGAGTTCGGCGTGCTCGACCTCGACATCCCCGAGCACCCGCTGCCCGGCGAGCCGGCCGAATCCTACGTGCGCCGGGTCGCCCGCGAGAAGGCCGGGGCCGGTCTGCTCAAGGTGGTCGGCAACCCCGCCGCGGTCGTGCTCGGTTCCGACACCGAGGTCGTGCTCGACGATGAAGTGTTCGGCAAGCCGGCCGACGATGCCGATGCCGCGGCGATGCTGCGCAGACTCTCCGGACGTACCCACCAGGTGATCTCGGCAGTGTCGCTGGTTTCGCCGTCGCGCGAGGCGCAGGCCGTCTCGGTTTCCGAAGTCACCTTCGCCGAGCTAAGCCAGTCGCAGATCGACGACTACGTGGCCAGCGGCGAGCCGCACGGGCGCGCAGGCGCGTATGCGATCCAGGGACTGGCCGAGGCATTCACCACCCGACTTTCCGGCAGCTACTCCGGCGTGATGGGATTGCCGTTGTACGAGACCGCCACCTTGCTGCGCCAGTTCGGAGTGTTGAAGTGACCGAAGAAATACTGGTCAACGTTACGCCCCGCGAAACCCGCGTTGCCGTCGTCGAAAACGGCATGCTCCAGGAACTGCACATCGAACGCGGCTGGCGCCGCGGCGTAGTCGGCAACATCTACAAGGGCAAGGTCCAGCGGGTCATGCCGGGCATGCAGGCGGCGTTCGTCGAGATCGGCCTGGAACGCGCCGCATTCCTGCACGCGGCCGACATCATCAAGCCGGTGCCGGTGGCCGAAGGTGCCAGCGAAGGCGAGGAAGCGCCGCTGCCGCCGGCACCGACGCGGCCGATTGCCGAACTGCTGCGCGAAGGCCAGGACATCATCGTGCAGGTGGTCAAGGACCCGATCGGCAGCAAGGGCGCGCGCCTGACCACCCAGCTCAGCATTCCCTCGCGCTACCTGGTGCTGCTGCCGCGCACGCGGGTGGTCGGCGTGTCGGCGCGCATCGAGGACGAGGCCGAGCGAGCGCGCCTGAAGGCGCACATCACCTCGCTCGCGCCGTCGAGCGACAGCCACGGCTATATCGTGCGCACCAACGCCGAAGGCCAGCCGGAAGAACAGCTGGCCGAGGACGTGGCGTACCTGGGCCGGGTCTGGGGCCTGATCGAGGAACGCTCGCGCAGCGCCCGCGTTGGCGAGCGCGTGTACGAGGACCTGAACCTGCCGCTGCGCGCGGTCCGCGACCTGATGCGCAAGGACGTCGAGAAGGTCCGCGTCGACTCGCGCGAAACCTGCGAACGCCTGCGCGTGTTCGCGGCGCAGTACATGCCCGGCCTGGACGAGAAGATCGAGCACTACACCGGCGCACGGCCGATCTTCGACCTCTACGGCGTCGAGGACGAGATCCAGCGCGCCCTCGACAAGGAAGTGCCGCTCAAGTCCGGCGGTTACCTGGTGATCGACCAGACCGAGGCGATGACCACGGTCGACATCAACACCGGTTCCTTCCTCGGCCAGCGCAACCTCGAGGAGACGGTGTACCGCACCAATCTCGAGGCCGCGCAGTCGGTGGCGCGCCAGCTGCGCCTGCGCAACCTCGGCGGCATCATCATCATCGACTTCATCGACATGACCGACTCCGAGCACAAGCGGCAGGTGCTGCGGCAGCTCGAGAAGTCGCTGGCGCGCGACCACGCCAAGACCACGGTGTACGAGTTCTCGCCGCTGGGCCTGGTCGAGATGACGCGCAAGCGCACCACCGAAAGCCTGGAGCGCCAGCTGTCCGAGCCCTGCCACGAATGCGGCGGGCGCGGCACGCTGAAGACGCCGGAGACGGTGACGTACGAGATCTTCCGCGACATCGTCCGCCAGGTGCGCCAGTTCGACGCGCAAAGGCTGCTGGTGATCGCCTCGCCGAAGGTGGTCGCGCGCATCACCGACGAGGAGTCGGCGGCGGTGGCCGAACTGGAGGAGTTCCTCGCCAAGTCGATCCGCTTCCAGGCCGACGACCAGTATGCGCAGGAGCAGTTTGATGTTGTTCTGCTCTGACAGGCGCCTGGGCCGGAGCGCGACCACAGGCAAAGCTGGCGGACAGGAACTCACGGTGTGCCGGCATGCACCGGGTTCGCACCGTTGCACGCGATTCGCGCACGGAGCGCATTGATGCCGACGCCCATGCGCCGCCGTCTGCGCATCGCCCGTCGCGGCCTGGTCTACACCACCGCGCTGGTGCTGGTGCTGATCGCACTGGTGCTGGCGATCGCCAGCCAGTTGCTGCCGCTGGCCGAGAGCAACCCCAAGCGCGTGGCGGCATGGCTCTCCGAGCGTGCCGGCCGGCCGGTGTCGTTCGACAAGGTCGAAACCGACTGGACCCGACGCGGGCCATTGCTGCGACTGGACAACCTGCGCGTCGGCGCGGGCGACCAGGCCTTCACCGTCGGCGATACCGAGATGCTGGTGTCGGTCTACGCCGGCCTGCTTCCGGGACACGCGTTCTCGGAACTGCGCCTGCGCGACCTCGACCTGACCCTGTGGAGCGAAGCGACGACGCGCGCTGGAAAGTACGCGGTCTGCCGGGCCAGGAACAGCCTGCCCGCGATCCGCTGTCGGCGCTGGAAGGCCTGGGCGAGCTGCAGGTGATCGGCGGCAAGCTGACGATCATGGCGCCGCAGCTGGGCATCGACGCGCGCATTCCGCGCATCGATCTGCGCCTGCGCGTCGACGGCCCGCGCGTGCGTGCAGGCGTGCGCGCCTGGCCGAGCGTGGGTGTGGCGGGCGCGCCGATGTCGCCGCTGGACGCGGTGTTCGATTTTGACCGCAAGCAGGGCGATGGCCGCGCCTATCTGGGCACGCGTCGCGCCGACCTGGCTGCCTGGGGCCCGCTGCTGCAACTGGCAGGCGTCGGCAGCGAATCGGGGCAGGGACGCGCCGAAGCGTGGGCGCAGCTGCGTGGCCACCGCATCACCGAGGTCATCGTTGACGCAGCGCTCGATCGTGTCGGGCTGCGTGGCGCGGCACTGGCCAACGGTTCGGTGCCGCGCGTGCTGTTTCCGCGTATCGAAACCCGCGCGCGCTGGCGCGTGGTCGATGGCGGCTGGCGCGCCGACGCGCCGAAGCTGCGCATCGACAGTGCCGGCCATGCGCAGAAGCTCGATGGCCTGGGCCGTAGCCGGTGGTGCCCGTTATGCGATGGTGGCCGATCGCATCGACGCCGGCCCGCTGCTCGCCGCGGCCGCACTCAGCGACCGCCTCGAACCGGGGCTTCGCCAGTGGCTGTACACCACCACGCCGCAGGTTTCGCTGCAGCGGATCGAAGTGGCGGGCGTGCGTGGCGGGCCGATGCGCACGCATGCGCGCATCGCCGCGTTCGGATTCAAGGCCGCTGGCAATGCGCCGGGCCTGAGCGGACTGGCCGGTGAGTTCGACGGCGATGCCGATGGCTTCAGTTTCGTGCTCGACCCGAAGTCGCCGATGGTGTTCGACTGGCCGCGCGGATTTGGCGTTGCCCACACCGCTTCGCTGCAGGGCCTGGTCAGCGGCTGGCGCGAGGGCGCCGGCTGGCGAATCGGCACGCCGGCGCTTGCGATCAAGGGCGAGAACTTCGGTGTTGAGGCGCGTGGTGGTTTGTGGTGGCAGGGCGATGGTTCGCGTCCCTGGATCGACATCGCCGCCGACATCGACCCGACCCAGGTGCCGGCGGCCAAGGGTTTCTGGATCCGCCACAAGATGTCGCCGCGCCTGATCGGCTGGCTCGACTCCGCGCTGGTCGGCGGCCAGCTCCGCAACGGCCATGCGGTCGTGTCCGGCGACTTGGACGATTGGCCGTTCCGCGACCGCAACGGTCGTTTCGAAGCGGTGGCGCAGCTGGAAGATGCGGTGGTCAAGTTCCAGCCCGGCTGGCCGGCAGTGGAAGGCCTCAATGCCGATCTCGCCTTCATTGCCGACGGTTTCACTGTCGAGGGCCGCGGCAAACTGGCCGGTGTCGACATCGACCAGGTGCGCGCTGGCATCGACCATTACGGCGGCGGCGCGCTGACGATCAACGCCCAGGGTGGCGCCGACGCCACCCAACTGGTGGAACTGCTGCGCAACAGTCCGCTGCAACAGGACCATGCCGATACCTTGAACAACGTTGTCGCAAGCGGCGCGGCTCAGGTCGGCTTCGACATGAAGATGCCGCTGGTGCCCGATGCCAGAACGGTGATTGGCGGTACGGTCGAACTCAAGGATGCCAAGCTCGCCGATCCGCGCTGGAAGCTGGCCTTCGATGAGGTCAACGGCCGCGCCGAATACGCGAACGGTGGTTTCGGCGCCAAGGATCTGCGCGTGCGCCACGATGGCCAGCCCGGACGCCTGACCCTGCTCGCGGGCGACCAGTACGTCACCGACAAATCGCACATGTTCGAAGCCGGCCTCGATGCCGACATGACCATCGCCAGCCTGCTCGACCGCGCGCCGGAAATGGCCTGGCTGAAGCCTTACGTCGACGGTCGTTCGCGCTGGACGGTGGGCATCGACATCACCAAGGCGGCGAAGGGGCGCGCCGCGCCGACGTCGCTGCAGCTGAAGTCCGATCTCGTCGGCACGGCGCTCAACCTACCGGCACCGCTGCGCAAGCCGGCCGACGATGCGCTTGCAGCGACGATCGATGCGCCGCTGCCGATGGGCAGCGACGACATCCGCGTCAGCCTTGGCGACCTGATCGCCGTGCGCGCGCGCAGCCGCGAAGTCGCGCCCGGAAAGTCGCAGACCGGCGTACGCATCGCATTGGGCAGCACGCGCGTCGATGAGGCGCCTCCCGCACAAGGCCTGGTGGCCACGGGCCGCGCGCCGGTGCTCGATGCCATCGACTGGGTGGCCATGATGTATGGCGGCAGTGGCGGCGGACTTGCGCTGCAGCGCATCGACGTGACCGCGCAACGGCTCAACCTCGTAGGCGGTGCGTTCGCCGATACGCATCTGGTGGTGGTGCCGGCGGCACAGGGCGCCACCGCGGTGCAGGTCGAAGGCGCGGCGCTGCAGGGTGCCGTGCTGATTCCGGCGGGCGAAGGCGCGCCGATCGCGGGACGCTTCGAGCGCGTGTACTGGCGTGCACCGAAACCGGCAGGTGGAGCGACTCCGACAGCCGCCTCTGCTGCGCCGCCCACGGCCGCATCTGCCGCACCGGCCGCAGCCAGCAACGACGGCTTCAATCCGGCGAAGATTCCGGCGCTGACCATCGACATCGCCGACTTGCGCGTGGCCGATGCGCGACTGGGTGAAGCCAACCTGCGCACGCGCCCGACCAGCACCGGCATGCGCTTCGAACAACTGCGCATGCGCAGCCCCGGCCAGAACCTCGACGTCAGCGGTGACTGGAACGGACGCGGCGCCGCTGCGCGCACGCAGATGGACGTGAAGATCGACAGCAAGGATCTGGGCGCACTGCTCGGCGGCTTCGGCATGAGCCAGCAGCTCGCCGGCGGCATCGGCACGATGCATTTTGCCGCTGGGTGGAACGGCGCTCCGGGTGATTTCAACCTGGCGACGCTGGAAGGCTCGCTGGATGCCGACATCCGTGACGGCCGCCTGCTTGAAGTCGAACCCGGTGCCGGCCGCGTGCTGGGCCTGCTCAGCCTGGCGCAATTGCCGCGCCGCCTGATGCTCGACTTCCGCGATTTCTTCTCCAAGGGCTTCGCCTTCAACCGCGCCGGCGGCAAGGTGCGCTTCACCGCGGGCACAGCCCACAGCGACGCCATCTCGATCGACGGCCCGGCCGCGCAGATCAGCATCAGCGGCAGCGCCAACCTGCGTGCGCAGAGCTTCGACCAGACCATCGAAGTGCGGCCCAAGGCGGGCAACCTGCTGACCGTGGCTGGCGCGATCGCCGCAGGTCCCGTCGGCGCGGCGATCGGTGCCGCCGCCAACGCGGTGCTGCAGAAGCCGCTGGGCCAGATGGCCTCGCGCACCTACCGCGTCACCGGGCCCTGGAAGGAGCCCAAGGTCGAGGTGGTCGGCAGCGAGCAGGGCAGGGCCCAGACCACGGTGCCGCCCGCGCGTTGAACCGGTGAGGGACTCGAGTCCCTCTCGTGGGCCTCCCGCGGACTCACGCCTTGGAAGCCGGCCACTTCGCCCGCATCTAGTCCAGCGTATAACCTCCCCGATAGCCCCAAGTCGCCCCAAGTCCCAGAGCTCCCGACCCGATGACCCTGCCCATCCAGATCGCCGAATCCCGCCTGCTGCTGCCCGCCGGGCTCGACGCCGGCGGCCTTGAACGCACGTTCGGGACCCTGCTCGGACCGGGCGTGGACTTTGGCGACCTGTATTTCCAGCACGCCCGTCGCGAGAGCTGGACGGTCGAGGACGGCATCGTCAAGGACGGTGCGCATTCGATCGAGCAGGGCGTGGGCGTGCGCGCGATCAGTGGCGAGAAGACCGGTTTCGCCTATTCCGACGAGATCAACACGCAGGCACTGCTGGCCGCGTCGAAGTCGGCGCGCGCAATCGCGCGCGATGGCTCGACGCAGTCACCGCACGCACTGGTGCGCGGCGGTGGCCGCGAACTCTACGTGCCCGAAGATCCGATCGACGGCTACGCCAACGAAGCCAAGGTCGAAGCGCTGCGTCGCATCGACCGCATGCTGCGTGCCGCCGACCCGCGCGTGCAGCAGGTGATGGTGAGCCTGTCCGGCGGCGTCGACACGATCCTGGTGGCGCGCAGCGACGGCGTGCTCGCCGCCGACGTGCGCCCGCTGGTGCGCCTCAACGTGCAGGTGATCGTCGAGCACAACGGCCGTCGCGAAAGCGGCTACGCCGGTGGCGGCGGCCGCTACAGCTACGCCGAGCTGCTCGATGGCGACAAGCCCGAGAACCTCGCGCGCGAAGCGCTGCGCCAGGCGCTGGTGAACCTTGAAGCGATCGATGCACCTGCCGGCATCATGCCGGTGGTGCTGGGCAGTGGCTGGCCGGGCGTGCTGCTGCACGAAGCCGTCGGCCACGGTCTGGAAGGCGACTTCAACCGCAAGGGCACCTCGACCTACGCCGGCCGCATGGGCCAGCGCGTCGCATCGCCGGGCGTCACCATCGTCGACGATGGCACGCTGCCCGGCCGGCGCGGTTCGCTCAACGTCGATGACGAAGGCACGCCGACCAACTGCACCACGCTGATCGAGGACGGTGTCCTGGTCGGCTACATGCAGGACACGCTCAATGCGCGCCTGATGGGCATGGCACCGACCGGCAACGGCCGCCGCGAATCATTCGCGCACCTGCCGATGCCGCGCATGACCAACACCTACATGCTGGCCGGACAGCACGATCCGGAAGAGATGATCCGCTCGGTCAAGAAGGGCCTGTACGCGGTCAACTTCGGCGGCGGCCAGGTCGACATCACCAGCGGCAAGTACGTGTTCTCGGCGACCGAGGCGTACCTGATCGAGGACGGCAGGATCACCGCGCCGGTGAAGGGCGCGACGCTGATCGGCAACGGCCCGGAGACCATGCAGCGGGTGAAGATGATCGGCCACGACCTCGCCCTCGATGAAGGCGTGGGCGTGTGCGGCAAGGACGGCCAGAGCGTGCCGGTCGGCGTCGGCCAGCCGTCGCTGCTGATCGACCAGCTGACGGTGGGTGGCACGCAGGCGTGATGACGCGACTACTCGACGTCGTCGGACTCGTCGTCGCCCGCGTCGCCACCACTACCTACAATCAGCCCGCGCAGCTCGCGGTACAGCTCGCGGAACGAATGCGGCGGCTTGTTGCGGTTGCGCTCGTCGATGGTGTTGCGCACCAGCTGGCGCAGGCGCTGGCGGTCGGCCGTCGGGTACTCGTCGAGCAGCTGCGCGAGGGCCGGGTCGCCGTCGGCGATCAGGCGCTCGCGCCAGGCTTCGACACGGTGCATGGCCGCGACTTCGCGCCGCGCCGCCTCGCCGTCCTCGTCGAGCGCATCGCGCAGCGCGTTGAGGACGTCGTCGTCTTCGCGTCGCATCTGCTTGGCGAGGAACGCCAGCTGGCGCTTGTGGGCGATGTTGGCGGTGATGCGCTTGCACTCGCGGATGTGCGGCAGCAGCGAGTCGGGCACCGGCAGCTTGGCCAGCTGCGCCTCGGTCAGGGCCACCAGCTTCTCGCCCAGGGCCAGCACCTCCAGCGCCTCGCGCCGGTTCTGGCTGCGGCTGGGGCTGAGGAACTCGCCGGTTTCGTCGTCTCTACCACGCATGACACTTCTTCCTGAATTTCGATGATCGGTTCCCGGGCCCAAGCCCGGGGAACGGCAGGCAACAAGGATAAGCCATTGAACGAACTGACTCCCCAATACGCCGCCTCCCTCGGTGACAGCCATGCCCGCCTGGAGTCCCTGGCGGAGGTGTCGCAGCGCCTCCTGGAGCGCTGCCGCGCCGCCGGCGCCACCCAGGCCGAGGTCTCGTGCTCGGAGGAATCCGGGCTCAACGTGAACGTCCGCATGGGCGAGGTCGAGACGGTCGAATCGACTCGCGACCGCGGCATCGCCGTCACTGTCTATTTCGGCCAGCGCAAGGGCAGCGCCAGCACCGCCGACCTGCGCGAGGAGAGCCTGGGCGCCACCGTCGAACAGGCCTGCGCGATCGCCCTGCACACCGAGCACGATGCCGCCGCCGGCCTGGCCGAGGCCGGGCTGATGGCGCGCGACCTGCGCGAGTTCGATTCCTGGCACCCCTGGGTGATCGACGCCGACCGCGCGATCGACCTGGCACTGGCCTGCGAGCAGGCCGGTCGCGAGTCGGATGCGCGCATCGAGAACTCCGATGGCGCTTCTGTCGGCACCGGCGAGAGCATCAGCGTCTACGCCAATTCGCACGGTTTCATCGGTCGCGAACGCAGCACCCAGCACAGCCTGGGCTGCGCATTGATCGCCGGTCGCGGTGACGCGATGCAGCGCGATGGCTGGTACAGCATCGGCCTGTCCGCCGATGACCTCGAGTCGGCCGCGACGATCGGCCGCAAGGCCGCGCAGCGTGCCGCTTCGCGCCTGCAGCCGCGGCAGATCGCGACGGGCGAGTACCCGGTGCTGTTCGCCGCCGAGATGGCGCGTTCGCTGGTCGGGCACCTGCTTGGCGCGGTCTCCGGCGGCGCGCTGTACCGTCGCGCCAGCTTCCTGGTCGATTCGGCCGGCACGCAGTTGTTCCCGGACTGGTTCGCGATCGACGAGCTGCCGTTCCTGCAACGTGGGTTCCGCTCCAGCTCGTTCGACGCCGAAGGCGTGGCCACGCGTGAGGCGCCGCTGGTGAAGGGCGGCGTGCTGCAGCGTTACATCCTGGGCAGTTACTCGGCGCGCAAGCTCGGCCTGCAGACCACCGCCAATGCCGGCGGCGTGCACAACCTCCAGGTCGAGGCCAATGCCGGCGACTTCGAGGCGATGCTGGCCGGGATGGGGCGCGGCCTGCTGGTGACCGAGCTGATGGGGCAGGGCGTCAACACCGTCACCGGCGACTACTCGCGCGGCGCGGCCGGCTTCTGGGTCGAGAACGGGCAGATCCAGTACCCCGTCGACGGCATCACCGTGGCGGGCAACCTGAAGTCGATGTTCGCCGCGATCGAGGCGGTCGGCAGCGACGTCGACCCGCGTTCGCACCTGCGCACCGGCTCGATCCTGGTCGGGCGGATGACGGTTGCAGGCGAGACGGTCGAGTGAGGCGGCCGCCGCGCGCTTGACCGGGCCGGGTCGCGAGTGGAAAGTGACCCTCAACAGTCAAGGGAGCAGGCCGCAATGAGCGAGAACCCGAACAACCCGGGCCCCTATGCCCCCCCGCCGCCGCCGCCGGAAGGCAACGTCAGTGGCATCTCGGCGGAGCAGCGCCAGTGGGCGATGTTCGCGCACCTGTCGGCGATCGCCGGTGCGGTGCTCACTTCAGGAATCGGCGGCTGGGGCACGTTCCTCGGCCCGCTGATCATCTGGCTGCTGAAGAAGGACACCATGCCCTTCGTAGAAGACCAGGCCAAGGAAGCGCTGAACTACAACATCACCGTGGCCATCGTGTTCTTCGCGCTGTGGGTGCTGGTGTTCATCACGTTGGGCATCGGCTTCCTGATCGCGATCCCGGCGTGGGTCGTCATCGGCGTGGCCTGGCTGGTGTTCACCATCATTGCCGCGGTGAAGTCGAACGAAGGCGTTGCTTACCGCTATCCGTTCACGCTGCGACTGGTGAAGTGACCCTGTCGTCCTGAGCCCGGTGAGGAACTGCTGCGAAGCAGTTCCTCACTCCGTCAACGATCGCGTTCGATCGCCAGTCGGCCCAATGCGGCCAGCGCGTCGGCACGCGCGCCGAACGAAGCCAGTTCGGCCGTCATCACCGCACTCAGTTCCTGCAATCGCGCACGCGATGCATCCAGGCCGATCAGGGCCGGGAACGTCGCCTTCTCCTGCGCCACGTCCTTGCCTGCGGTCTTGCCGAGGGTGGCGCTGTCGCCCTCGATGTCGAGGATGTCGTCGCGCACCTGGAACGCCAGGCCGAGTGCATCGGCGTAGCGGTCGAGGCCGTCGAGTTCGGCGACCGATGCGCCACCGCACAGCGCACCCATGCGTACCGCGGCGCGGATCAGCGCGCCGGTCTTCAGTGCGTGCAGGCGTTCGAGATCGTTGACCGACAGGGTCGCGCCGTTGCCGGTCGCTGCAAGGTCAAGCGCCTGTCCGCCGCACATGCCGGCGGCACCGGACGCCGTCGCCAGCGTGCGCAGCAGTTCAACCCGGATCTCCGCGGGCACGGGAGCGTTGGCCAGCACTTCGAAGGCCTGCGATTGCAGCGCATCGCCGGCGAGGATCGCGGTGGCCTCGTCGAAGGCGACGTGCACGGTCGGCTGGCCGCGACGCAGGGCGTCGTCGTCCATCGCCGGCAGGTCGTCATGCACGAGCGAATAGGCGTGGATCAGTTCGACTGCCACGGCCGGTGCGTCCAGCGCATCGGCATTGGCGCCGAGCGCGGCACCGCTGGCGTACACCAGCAGCGGGCGCATGCGCTTGCCGCCGAGCAGTACGGCATGGCGCATGGCGGCATGCAGCCGCTGCGGTGGCAGTGAAGGGTCGGGCAGGGCTCGCGTGAGCGCGGCGTCGGCGCGCTCGCGCCAGCCGGTCAGGTCAGTCATCGCTGGCTTCAGTCATCGCTGGTGTCAGACAGCGTGGGCGCCTGCGGCGACAGGGCGGCGAACGGCTCGGCGGCGGCCGGGTTCTGCGGATCGCTGAGCAGGCGCACGCGCAGTTCGGCCTGCTCGAGCGCGCTCTGGCAGCGGCGGTAGAGGCCCACGCCACGTTCGTACGCGGCGAGGGAGTCTTCCAGGCTCATCTCGCCGTGTTCCATCTTTTCGACGAGTTGTTCGAGCGCATCGAGCGACTGCTCGAAATCGCTCACGGGCGAGGCGGACGATGCGGCTTCGTTGGCAGTTTTTCGCGACATGGGCGAAGTTTGCGACCCGGCCCGGCGGGGGTCAATTGCCGCAGGCCGACAACGTGCCATGCGGCGCGGTTCCGCCGGCCCCGGGTGGCGTCAGGTCTCTTCCCACACCAGTCGCGCCCCGCGCTGGCGCAGCCAGGCATCGAACGACGCCGAACAGGCGAGGTCGGCGATGGCGAGCAACTGACCGCTGGCATCGCTCAGCAGCGGCAGGCGCTCGCGCTGCCACGGCGGAACTCCAAGCTCCTGCAGCAGGTGCTTGACGCTGTGCGAGTGGCTGCGGCCGGGCAGGACGAAGCGTTCGCCACCGTGGCGGGCGTGAACGATGACTTGCGCATCGAGAGAGGGCGCGCCTTCCAGCCTGAGCTGCCCGCCCTGCGGCAGCCGCAGCGGTGCCTGCCCATTCCATTCGCTGCGCCAGTCCTGCGGCATGCACGGCCGGATGACATCGGCATGCAGCAGGTCGCGCCAGCTGCGCACAGCCGCACCCTGCCAGGCGAACACCGCCTGCGCGTCGTCGGCGGCGACAAGCACGTCGGACTCGATGCGGGCAACGCCATTGGCAGGAAGCGCCGGCAGGCCAAGTGTGGCGATCCAGCGGCGCAGCACGCGTGCGCGTCGCGTCGCCGGCATCGCCAGCAGGCGCTGGCGCGACAGGCAGTGCGGATCGGCGGTCGCGGCCTCGGCCAGTGCCTGCGCATCACCGACATCGAGCAGTTCACCGGCCTGCGCCGACAGGCCTGCCGACTGCGCCAGTGCCGCATCGGCGTGCGGCCAGCGCTCGCGCAGCAGCGGCATCACCCGCTGGCGCAGGAAATTGCGGTCGAACGTGGTCTCGCTATTGCTGGGATCGTCGATCCAGGCCAGCGCATTGGCTTGTGCGTAGGCGAGCAGGTCGGCGCGTCCGTGCTCGAGCAGCGGCCGCCACAGCCGGCCGTGGCCGAACTCGCGCCAGCGCCGCATGGCCGCCAGGCCGTCGCTGCCGGAGCCGCGCAGTGCGCGCAGCAGCCAGGTCTCGGCCTTGGTCGTCGCGGTGGTGCGCCAGCGCGAGCACTTCACCGTCGGCGAGTGCTTCGGCGAAGGCGCCGTGCCGCGCAGCGCGGGCGGCCGCCTCCGGGCCATCGCCGGCGCGGACGACGTTGACACGCACCACCGTCAGCGGCACGTCCAGCGTTGCGCAGGTCCGTGTGCAGTGTTCTGCCCACACATCGGCCTGCGGGTGCAGGCCGTGGTGCACGTGCAGCGCCCGCAACGGTGACGGGCCGGCCGTGGCCGCCAGCAGGTGCAGCAGCACGCTGGAATCCAGGCCACCGCTGTAGGCCACGCACACGGGCCCGGCGGGGCGGTCGTGGAGGGCGGCGCGCAGGGCGGGGAAGGGGGGCTGGCGGCATGCGCCGATGGTGCCACGGCATTGGAATGCAGCAACCCATCGTTGGTGCTGTGTTGGCGTCGCCGCGGACGCACCATTTACCCGTACCTGCAATGCACCTTCATGGAGAGACGGCCTTGGCCCGCTTATTCGACCCCTTCGAGCAACGCTCGCAGACCCTGCGCAACCGCCTGGTAGTGGCGCCGATGTGCCAGTACTCGGCGGTCGACGGCGTCCCCAACGACTGGCACCTGGTGCACCTGGGCAGCCGCGCGGTCGGCGGCGCCGGGGCGATCATCGCCGAGGCCAGCGCGGTATCGGCCGAAGGCCGCATTTCGCCGGCCGACACCGGCATCTGGAACGACCGCCAGGCCGAGGCCTGGACGCGCATCGCCCGTTTCATGACCTGCCAGGGGGCGGTGCCCGGGATCCAGCTGGCCCACGCCGGACGCAAGGCCAGCGTGGCGCCGCCGTGGCTGGGTGGCATTTCCGTGTCGCAGGCCGATGGCGGCTGGACGCCGGTCGCGCCGTCGGCGCTGCCCTTCAGCGAGACCTCGGCGATGCCGCGTGCGCTCGACGAGGCGCAGCTGAGGAATCTCGTCGATGACTTTGCCGCGGCCGCATGGCGCGCGCTTGCCGCCGGTTTCCGCCTGATCGAGCTGCACGCCGCGCACGGCTATCTGCTCCACCAGTTCCTCTCGCCGTTGTCGAACAAGCGCGACGACGCCTACGGCGGCAGCTTCGAAAACCGCACGCGTCTGGTGCTGGAAGTGATCGATGCGGTGCGCAAGGTGTGGCCGGAGCGTCTGCCGATATGGCTGCGCATCTCCGCCACCGACTGGACCGACGGCGGCTGGGACATCGAACAGAGCATCGAACTGGCGCGGCTGGTGTCGACGCGTGGCGTCGATCTGATCGACGTGTCCAGTGGCGGCCTGGTGCACGGCGCGCAAATTCCGTTGCAGCCTGGCTACCAGGTGCCGTTCTCCGCGCGTATTCGCCGCGAAGCCGGCATCGCCACCGGCGCAGTGGGCCTGATCACCGAGCCCGGCCACGCCGAGTCGGTGATCGAACACGGCGATGCCGATGTGGTGCTGCTGGCGCGCGAACTGCTGCGCGATCCCTATTTCCCGCGCAGGGCAGCACGCGAACTCGAAGCCGATCTGCACGCGCCGGAGCAATACCTGCGCGCGTGGTAATTGCAGGCCTTCAGCGCGTCTCGATCTCGATACCGCCGACGAAGCGAGCCGCGACGTTGTAGATCCACGCGTACAGTGCGCCGGCAATGAAGCCGATCACGCCGTAGAAGATCGGCAGGACCACGATCGCCAGGGCGCCCAAGCCGGCGACCCAGGCCAGGCCGGGATCGGCCTGCGCCGCTTCCGCCATGCCGCCGACCGAGAACGACAGGAACATCAGCACGCCGGCGATCAGGCCGAACACGGCCGAGATGATGGCGAAGATCTTGGCAACCGACATCACGCGGACGCGGGTGATGACCATGGCAACGCTCCCGCCCGGCGGCAGGCCGGGCCCGGGCGCGAGTAATACCGGCGGCTGGGCGGTGCCGGTGTGAAGACGTCGTCCCGGCGAGGGGACGACGACAGACCTCAGGCGGCTTCGTCAGGCTGCTTCGTATGCGCCGTAGCTGCGCAGGCGACGGTAGCGACGGTCGAGCAGATCCTCGACCGGCAGTGCCTCGAGCGCATCGAGCTCGTTGAGCAGCACCGCCTTCAGGCGCGTGGCCATCTGGCGCGGATTGCGGTGGGCGCCGCCGATCGGCTCGCGCACCAGCTTGTCGACCAGTCCCAGGCCGAGCAGGCGCTTGGCGGTCAGGCCGAGCTGCTCGGCGGCGTCCTTGGCCTTGTCGGCCGACTTCCACAGGATCGAGGCGCAGCCTTCCGGCGAGATCACCGAGTAGGTGCTGTATTCGAGCATCAGCGTGCGGTCGCCGACGCCGATCGCCAGCGCGCCGCCGGAGCCGCCTTCGCCGATCACGGTGCAGATCACCGGCACCTTCAGCTCGCTCATCTCCAGCAGGTTGCGGGCGATGGCCTCCGACTGCCCGCGCTCTTCGGCGCCGACGCCGGGGTAGGCGCCCGGGGTGTCGATGAAGGTCAGGATCGGCAGGCGGAAGCGTTCGGCCAGCTTCATCAGGCGCAGCGCCTTGCGGTAGCCCTCCGGACGCGGCATGCCGAAGTTGCGCTTGATCTTGCTCTTGGTGTCGCGGCCCTTCTGGTGGCCGATGATCACCACGCTGCGGCCATTGATGCGGCCCAGGCCACCGACGATGGCGGCGTCGTCGGCATAGGCGCGGTCACCGGCGAGTTCCTGGAACTCGTCGCAGATGATGCGGATGTAGTCGTTGGTGTACGGGCGCGCCGGATGGCGGGCCAGCTGCGACACCTGCCACGGGGTCAGGTCGCGGAAGATCTGGGCGGTGCGGATGCGCAGCTTGTCCTGCAGCGCATGTACTTCGGCATCCACGTCCACGGCCGGCGCATTGCTGGCGTGGCGCAGTTCCTGGATCTTGGCTTCCAGGTCGGCGATGGGCTGCTCGAAATCGAGGTAATTCGGGTTCATGCGGGGGCCGTTGGCCGGAAAGCCGACAGTCTAGCCGAGGGAGGGCGACCGTACCGAGACGTGTGGCCTGCGCCGATCGGCCGGCCAAGACCGCCCAATCCCATCGATCACCGCCGATCGGCGCCAAACGGCCATGAAGTCGAGGCAATGAAGTCGTATTCATCGCCTGCCGGCGTCGGGGCGGCGCGGGCGCGTGCTTGAATCGCTCATGCCGCGCTGTAGCGGGAGGGGCGAGTCTTGGGAGCCGTGATGAAGGGACGTGCCAACGGATGGGGATGTGCCGCGGTGGCGGCGATGGCGTGCGTGCTTTCCGGCATCACGCCGGCGGTGGCCCAGGGCTGGCGGCATGTCGGCGCGGTCGACCGGGTCGAGGTCCAGGCCAAGGGTGCCGAGGTCGTCTCCGGCCCGGCGCGGGTACGCGTGACGGTAATCGGCGAGGGCGTGTATCGCGTCACGCTGGCGCCCGACGGTCGCTTCGACGAGACGCCGTCGTGGGCAGTCGTGCCGGGCGCGGCGCCGGCCAGGGTCGACGTCGCCGATGCGGCCGATGCGGTGAGGATCGCTTCTGGCGACGTCGTCGCCGTGATCCGCAAGCAACCGCTTCGCGTGGAATTTGCCGATCGCAGCGGACAGGTCCTGCTGGCCGACTCCGCGCAGATGCCGATGGCCTGGTCCGGCAGCCCGCACGGACCGCGCGTGCGCAGCTGGAAGGAGATGCCGGCCGATGCGCACTTCTACGGCCTGGGCGACAAGGCCGGTCCGATCGATCGTCGTGGTCGCGCCTTCACCCTATGGAACTCCGACGCCTACGGATGGCAGGGCCATAGCGACCCGCTGTACAAGTCGATCCCGTTCTTCATCGGCCTGCGCGCGGGAACCGCGTATGGGCTGTTCTTCGACAACACCTCGCGCAGCAGCTTCGACTTCGGCAAGGAGTCGGAGGACTACTTCTCGTTCGGCGCTGAAGGCGGCGCACTGGACTACTACTTCATCGCCGGCCCGCAACCGTCGCGCGTGCTGGAGCGCTACACCGCGCTGACCGGACGCACGCCGCTGCCGCCGATGTGGGCGCTCGGTTTCCAGCAGTCGCGCTACAGCTACAACCCGGAGAGCAAGGTTCGCGAGATTGCCGCGCAGCTTCGCGAGCACCGCATCCCCAGCGACGCGATCTACCTCGATATCGACTTCCAGCAGGGCTACGCGCCGTTCACCGTCGATCGCAAGCAGTTCCCGCACTTCGAGCAGATGATCGCCGACCTGCGCGCGCAGGGACTGCGCACGGTGCTGATCACCGACCTGCACATCAAGCACGCGCCGGGCACGGGGTACGCGCCGTTCGACTCGGGCATGGCGGCCGATGCCTTCATCCGCAACCCGGATGGCTCGCTGTACATCGGACCGGTGTGGCCGGGCGATGCCGTTTTCCCTGACTTCACTTTGACGCGCGTGCGCGACTGGTGGGGCGGGTTGTACCGCGAGTTCAGCGCAATGGGCGCGGCCGGCTACTGGAACGACATGAACGAGCCGTCGGTGTTCAACGTGCCCGGCAACACCATGTCGCCCGACGCAGTGCATCGCATGGACGACGGCAGCCAGCGCGACCACCGCGCCATACACAACGTCTACGGCATGCTCAATGCGCGCGCGACCTACGAGGGCCTGGTGAAGCTGCAGCCGGAGCAGCGTCCGTTCGTGCTCACGCGTGCCGCCTACGCCGGCACCCAGCGCTACGCCGCCACCTGGACCGGCGACAACAGCGCCACGTGGCACCACCTCGCACAGAGCACGCCGAACCTGCTGAGCCTGGGGCTGTCGGGCATGGCGCTGGCCGGTGACGACGTCGGCGGCTTCATCGGTTCGCCGCCGCCGGACCTGCTGACGCGCTGGTTCCAGCTCGGCGCGTTCAATCCGGTGTTTCGCAACCACGCCGCAACCGACACTCGTCCGCACGAAGCCTGGGTCGACGGGCCGCAGCATGAGGCGCTGCGTCGCCAGGCGATCGAGTTGCGCTACCGGTTGATGCCGTACCTCTACACCGTGGCCGAAGAGAACGCGCGCACTGGCCTGCCGATCATGCGGCCGGTGTTCCTGCAGTACCCGCAGGCGCAGGCGTTTTACGGCAACGACCGCGATTTTCTGTTCGGGCCGGATCTGTTCGTGGCGCCCGTCAGCGACGAACGCCTGGATGCGCACCAGATCGTGCTGCCGCCGGGCGAGTGGTATGCGTTCGGCACCTCGCAGCGCCATGTCGCGCAGAAGGATCCGATCAAGCTCGATCCGCGCCCGGCGACGACGCCGTTGTTCGCGCGCGCCGGCGCGATCGTGCCGATGCAGGCGGTGGTGCAGCACACGGGCGAGAAGCCGGCAGGGCCGTTGCAGCTGCAGGTGTACCTGCCCAGGGCCGAGGGCGAGTGCGGCGGGTCGCTGTATCAGGACGATGGTGAGAGCCAGGCCTACAAGGACGGGTCGCTGCTGCGTGTCGCGTATGCGTGCGAGGTGGCCAGACGCGGGGCGACGGTGACGTCGCACGTCGTGCACGACGGCTTCGCGCCGTGGTGGGGCGATGTCGAAGTGACGGTGTATGGCGTGGCGCGGAAGCCTTCGTCGTTGCGCGTTGACGGGAAGGCGGTGGGCGACTGGAGCTTCGATGCGCAGCAGCAGTCGGTCGTCATCCGCGTGCCGCAGGCCCGCCGTGACTGGAAGGTTGAGCTGAAGTACTAGGGCGAACGGTGCTGGTCAGTTGCCCTAGGGTTTCGCCAACGTAACCTTCACCGCCCTTACGCCCGGCGTCGATCGCAGCTTCGACGCCAGTTCCGCATCGATCCGCACCGACTGCGTGCCGTTGAGGTCGAGCATGCCCGCGCTGCCCTTGCGCACCAGCAGGTCCAGGCGGATCGGCGTCGAACCCGGGCGGTTGCCCGCCAGCACCGTATCGACGCGCTGCCACGTGCCCGGTTCGCGCAGGTCCAGCCGCAGCGACAGCCGCTGCGCATTGCGCGTGCACACCTGCTCGTAATCCCAGCAGCGCACCGCGCGCAGCGCGAAACCGCCGCTGAAGGTGTCCTCGCGCAGGTTGCCCTGGATCACCAGCAACCGGTCACGCACCAGCAACTGCGCGAACTCGCTGTAGGTCTCGTTGAAGAAGGCGCATTCGATGCGGCCGCGGCCGTCCTCGATCTGCACGAACATCTGGCTGTCGCCCTTCTTGCGCAGGCCGACGACCTGGCCGGCGACGACCGTCTCCACTTCCTGGCGCCAACTGCCGCGCGCAGGTTCAGGGCGGTTCTCCCAGATCTTCTCCAGCCCGGCCAGGTCGTTGCCGATCAGGCCGCGGACTTCATCGCGGTACGGATCGAACGGGTGGCCGCTGAGGTAGTGGCCGAGCGTGTCGCGTTCGCCGTTGAGGATCTGCGTCAGCGGCCACTCGTCGGTCTCAGGCAAGTCGATGTGCAGCGCCGGCGTCGTCGTGTCGAATCCGCCGAACAGCGAGACCTGTCCGGCCTCGCGCTCGCGCGCCAGCTGGTCGGTGGCCTTGAGCACTTCCGGCAGCTGCAGCATCAGGCTCGCGCGGTTCTTGCCGAGCTTGTCGAGCGCGCCGGCCTGGGTCAGTGCCTCCAGTGCGCGGCGGTTGAGCTTGCCGCTGTCGACGCGCTTGGCGAAATCGAGCAGGTCCGCGAACGGGCCGGCGCGGCGCGCTTCCACGATCGCTTCGCAGGCGCCGCGGCCGACGCCTTTCACCGCGCCGATGCCGTAGCGGATCGTGGTCGCGTCCTTGGCCTCGAACATGTACGCCGACTCGTCGACGTCCGGGCGCAGCACCGTCAGTCCCATCACCCGGCATTCGTCGAGGAAGGAGGTGACCTTGTCGGTGTTGTCCATGTCCGAGGACAGCACCGCGGCCATGAACTCCGACGGGTAGTGCACCTTCAGCCAGGCGGTCTGGTAGGCGACCAGCGCATAGGCGGCCGAGTGCGACTTGTTGAAGCCGTACTCGGCGAACTTCTCCATCAAGTCGAAGATCGGGCTGGCCTGGCGCGCGGCAATGCCACGCTCGGCGCAGCCGGCCTCGAACTTGGCGCGCTCCTTGGCCATCTCCTCGGGCTTCTTCTTGCCCATCGCGCGACGCAGCATGTCGGCGCCGCCGAGCGTGTAGCCGGCCAGCACCTGGGCGATCTGCATCACCTGTTCCTGGTACACGATGACGCCGTAAGTCGGCGACAGCACCGGTTCCAGCGATTCGTGCGGGTAGGAGACTTCGGTGTTGCCGTGCTTGCGGTCGACCCATTCGCGGTCCATTCCCGAGCCCAGCGGGCCGGGACGGAACAACGCGGCCAGCGCGATGATGTCCTCGAAGGTGTCGGGGCGCGCGCGCTTGAGCAGCTCGCGCATGCCGCGTGATTCGAACTGGAACACCGCGACCGTGTCGCCGCGCGCGAACAGCTCGTAACTGAGCTTGTCGTCGAGCGGCAGCGTGGCGATGTCGAGGGCAGGCTCGCCCGCGGTGGCGCGGCGCTTGTTGATCGCCTTCACCGCCCAGTCGATGATCGTCAGCGTGCGCAGGCCGAGGAAGTCGAACTTGACCAGGCCGACGGCTTCGACGTCGTCCTTGTCGAACTGCGTGACCGGGCTCTTGCCGCGACCCTCGCCGTCGTGTTCGGCGAACAGCGGGCAGAAGTCGCTCAGCGGACTCGGCGCGATCACCACGCCGCCGGCGTGCTTGCCGGCGTTGCGGGTGAGGTCCTCGAGGCTGCGCGCCAGGTCGAGCAGGTCGCGCACGTCCTCTTCGGCGTGGTAGCGCTGGATCAGCTCGGGCGAGGCGAGGTTGTTGTCGGACTTGGCCGCTTCCGATTCGCCCAGTGCATCGTCCAGCGAGATGCCTAGCGTGTTCGGAATGAGCTTGGCGATGCCGTCGACGAAGCCGTACGGATGGCCGAGCACGCGACCGCTGTCGCGCACCACGGCCTTGGCCGCCATGGTGCCGTAGGTGATGATCTGGCTGACGCGGTCGCGGCCGTACTTGCGCGCGACGTAGTCGATGACCTCGTCGCGACGGTCCATGCAGAAGTCGATGTCGAAGTCGGGCATCGACACGCGTTCGGGATTGAGGAATCGCTCGAACAGCAGGTCGTAGGGCAGGGGATCGAGATCGGTGATGCCCAGCGCCCAAGCCACCAGCGAACCGGCACCGGAACCACGACCCGGGCCGACCGGGATGTCGTGGTCCTTGGCCCAGTTGATGAAGTCGGCCACGATCAGGAAGTAGCCGGGGAACCCCATCTTGATGATGACGTCGAGCTCGATCTCCAGGCGCGCGTCGTACTCTTCGCGCGTCTTGCCCGGCGCGAGAGGTGCCTTCTCCAGGCGCTTGTCCAGGCCCTCGCGCGCGCTGTTGCGCAGCCACGATTCGATGGTGTGCTCGCTCGGCACCGGGAACGCCGGCAGCGCGTACTCGCCGAGCTTCATCTCGACGTTGCAGCGCGTGGCCAGCGAGACGGCATTGTCGATCGCGTCGGGGATGTCGGCGAACAGCGCCGCCATTTCCTGCGACGACTTCAGGTACTGCTCTTCGGTGTAGTCCTTGGGCCGCTTGGGATCGTCGAGGACGCGACCGGAGGCGATGCACACGCGTGCCTCGTGCGCCTCGAAGCCGTCGCGGTCGAGGAAGCGCACGTCGTTGCTGGCGATGACCGGGATGCCGCGCGTCGAGGCGGCATGCAGGGCGAACGAATTGAACGCGTCCTCGCCGTCGCGACCGGTGCGGGTCAACTCCAGGTGCAGGCGCTCGCCGAACGAGCCGCGCCAGTCGGCCAGCCAGGCCTCGGCCAGTTCGTGGCGGCCGCCCACGGCCATGCGTCCGGCCAGGCTATTGCGGCCGACCAGGGCGAACAGGCCGGCGTTGTCCTCGCGCAGCCATTCCGGGCGCAGGGCGACGCCGTCGGTGCGGTGCCCTTCCATCCAGGCGCGGCTGAGCAGGCGCGACAGCGTCAGGTAGCCGTTGCGGTCCCGGCACAGCAGGGTCATGTGCGAAGCGGTTTCGTTGCCGTCGGCCAGGCCGACGTCGGCACCGATGATCGGCTTGATGCCGGCGCCTTCGGCCGCCTTGTAGAACTTGACCGTGGCGAACAGGTTGTCGAGGTCGGTCAGCGCGACCGCCGGCTGCGACAGCGCCACGCAGCGTTTGACCATCTCGCCGATGCGGATCGTCGAGTCGGCGAGGGAGTACTCGCTGTGCAGGTGGAGATGAACGAAACGGGGTGCTGTCATGCTGTCCTGGACGTCGGGCGGCTCGGTCGAACCACGACCGGCGCGGCACAGGCCAGCCTATCAGTCCGGCCGGCGCGTACAAGCCTTGACAGCCTCCCGTCAGGCCATCCGTCCGGCCACGACACGGCACCGGTCAACTGACGCGGAACAACTGGGCCGGCAGGTTCCACGGTGCGTAGTGCTGCTCGCGAACCCACAGCATGTGCTGCCACAGCGCCAGCTCGTCGAGACGGTCGCGCACCCACGCTGCGCGCCTGGCCGGCGGTGGCCCGGCCGGGTGCTCGATGCGGCGGTACTCGCAGTAGTCGCGGTAGTCCTCGACGTCGTCGGCGAAGGCCGGCCAGGCCAGCTCGATCATCAGCACGTCGTCGAGCTGGCCGAGCACCGGCGTGTGGTCGGCGATCAGGTCGTCCTCGCGATCGATGTAGGCCAGCAGCTGGCCGATCCGCGCGCGCGTCGCCGCGTCGCTGTCCCAGTCCTCGTCGGCGAGCATCAGGCGCAGTTCGTGCACGCGCTGAAGGCGCGAATCGATGACGTCGTGGGCGTGGTCGGCCGGCAGCTTCAGCAGCCAGGCCGCCAGTTGCTGCATGCGGTCGGCGTTGACGCGCGGGGCGTCGGCGTGGATCTCGTGCAGCAGCTGGTCGAAACGTGCGACCGCCGCTTCGGCCAGCGGGATCTCGTCGGCGTAGCGACGCGCCTGCATGCCGCTGTACATGTGGTCGAACGGCAAGGGTTCGGGGGTGGGTGTCGGATGGTGCTGACGCATGACACACCTCGCTTCCGGCCGGGTGGTCTGGACTCGCATTGGCCGGCGGCGTGCGAGCCGGGAGTCCGATGATGCGCCCATGCCCGTGAAGTTTCTTCGGTCAATGGTGACGGTGACCGATGGCGTTGCAGACCCCGGACGCAAGGAGGCCGCCTTTCGGCGGCCTCCCGTGCTTTCCCAGGCGCCTTCGCAGGGGCCAGCTTGCTGGCGACCACGTCGGCGTCGCAGGTTGCCAGCAAGCTGGCTCCGACGATGCCGCCGTTCAGTGCACGCGGAACATGGACACTGAACCGGGCAGGTAGCTGCTCTCGCGGATCTGGCGCTCGTGCTCGGCATAGACCGCTTCCTCATAGCGCATCTGCTCCCAGTCCTTGCGGCCGAACTCGAAGGCGGCGACCGCGCAACCCCGGCGGTGCGCTTCCAGGCTGCGCAGGCGGACGTAGTCGAGGTAGTCCTCGACCTCGGCGAACACCTTCGGCCACGCGGCGTCGACCACGATCGCGTCGTCGAGACGGCCGACCTTGGGCAGCCAGTCCGGGATCAGGTCGTCGCGGCTGCGGGCATAGTCGACGATCAGCTGGGCGGTATCGACCGCGTCATTGGCCGGTTCCCAGCGGGCGTCGCCGACCATCTGTTCGACCGCGGCGATCCGGCGCAGGCGCTGGCGGATGCTCGGCGGCGAGAAGTCGTGGATGCTGCGATCGCACAATTCGCGGGCCGCGCTGGCCAGCTGGTCGGTGTCCAGCGACTGGGTCCGGCCGAGGCGGGCGAGCAGGCCGTTGAAGCGGTCGACATCGGCATTGCGCAGGTCGAAGCCATTGATGTTGTGGCGACGGCCCGAGCCTTCAAACGGCACGTCCAGGATGGTCGGCAGGGAAGCGGACAGCTGGTTCGGGTTGGAAATGATGGCGTTCATGACGGTCTCCGTGGGGGGGATGGCACCGTTCTTGCGGCGCCGGATCAGGTTCCTCCACCGGCAGACATGAGTCATGATGGCCGTGCGTGCCTTTCCTCATCGTCCGCTCTGGTTGATGAGGGCGCCATGAGGTTTTGCCGATGAATCCGAACGGGATGGCAGGCCAGGGCGGGCTAACCACCGAAAGTTACCGATTCGACGACATCGTGGTCGACGCGACCGCGCATACCTTGTCGCGTGCCGGAACACCCCAGACGGTCGAGCCGAAGGCCTTCGCGGTGCTGCTGCTGCTGCTGCGCCGGGCCGGCGAGCTGGTCGGTCGCGACGAACTTCTGGACCAGGTATGGGGGCACCGCCATGTCACCCCCGGCGTCCTGACCCGGGTGATCGCCCAGCTCCGTCACGCCCTGGGCGACGACTCGCAGCGGCCCCGCTTCATCCAGACCCAGCACGCCCTGGGGTACCGGTTCATCGGCGAACTCAAGGCCGCGGCCGAAGCCGGGTCCGAGTCGCAGGAACCCCCCGCCCGGGCCGAGCCGGCGGCCGATCCGCTCGAAGGTGTCGCCGCAGTCAGGCAATCGGTGCCGCCATCGATGAACGTGGCGGCCAACGAGGCCGAGGCGCCGGCGGTCGATGATGCCCACCACGCAGCCGGCTACCGCGCCGCCAGCGCCGGGACATTGGCCGACGAGGCGGGGTTCGCGCTGGCGCCCGAGGACGAAGCGCCGCTCGCGACGCCTCCGGCGGTGGTGCCCACCGCATTCCGTACCCGGCGCAGGGCGCTGGCACGGCGCCGATGGTGGTTGGCAGCTGCGGCGCTGTTGGCCATCGCTGCCGGCGGTTACTGGTTCGGCGAGCGTGAACGCACTGCGGCGCCGGTGGCGGAGGCCTCGATCGCGGTGCTGCCCTTCGTCAGCCTCAGCACCGACAGCCGCGACGGCTACTTCGCCGAAGGCCTGGGCGTGGAGATGCACGACGCCCTGGCCGGCGTACCCGGCCTGCGCGTGGTCGCCGCGCCCGGACGCGGCAAGCAGCAGGTCGACATCAAGGCCCTGGGCGCCCAGCTCGGCGTGGCCACGCTGCTCGACGCCAGCGTCCGCCGCGAGGGTCCCAGGGTGCGGATAAGCGCGCGCTTGTCCGATACGCGCACGGGTTTCACGTTGTGGGCTCATAGCTACGATCGCGAGACCGGTGACGTGTTCGCCCTGCAAAGCGACATTGCCAACGAAGTGGTGCAGGCGCTGGTGGGCGTCCTGCCGGGCACCGGACTGGATTCGGCGCGGCAGGCGTTGGCACGGCGTTTGACGCCGACGCGAAACGTCGCCGCCTACGACGCCTACCTCAAGGGCCAGCAGGAGATCCGCGTGCGCGGCGACAAGGCCAACCCCGCCAGCGCGATCAACTATTTCCGCGGCGCACTGGCGATCGATCCGGGCTTTGCGCGCGCCCAGGCCGGCATCTGCCGCGCCGAGATCGAACGCTTCGAATCCGCGCGCGACACGGCCGCGTTCGAACGCGCGCAATCGGCCTGCAAGCGCGCATCGGACATGGACCCCTCGCTGCGCGAAGTGAGCCTGGCGATGGGCGACCTGCATCGCGCCCGCGGCGAGTCCGAGGCCGCCATCGAGCAGTACACGCATGCGCTGGTCGATCCGGCGCTGCGCGCGGAGGCTTACCTGGGGCCTCGCGGGCGTTGCCAGCGCGCAGGGTCGCGGCGATCTGGCGCTCGACTATTTCGAACGCGCGCGCAAGTTGCGTCCACGCGATGCGGGAGTGTTCCAGGAGCGGGGCTACCACCAGTACACCAGCGGCGACGTGCCCGCGGCGATCGAATCGTATCGCACGGCCGTGTCGTTGAAGCCGGACGACGCGGACCTGTGGAGCAGCCTGGGCGGGCTGTACCAGGCCAACGGCAATGCCGTGCAGGCAATCGCTGCCTACGAGCGCTCGCTGGAAATCAAGCCGAACTACGCGGCATTGAGCAACCTGGGGCTCGGTGAAGTACGACACCGGCGCCTACGAAGAAGCCGCCGCGCTGTACCGCCATGCAGCCGAGCTCGACGGCAGCGACTTCCGCCTGTGGGGCAACCTCGGCGACGCGCTGTCGGCATCCGCGACGACGGCCGCGCAGGCGCGCGAGCCTTACCTGCGTGCATCGCAGATGGCCGATCGCTACCTCAAGCTGAAGTCCGACGACGCGCAGGGATTCGCGCAGCTGTCCTGGTATCTGGCCAACCTCGGCGAAAACGACCGGGCGCGGTCGATGCTGGCCAAAGCCGAATCGATTGCGACCGAGCGTGGCGAAGTTGCCTTCTGGGGCGCACAGACCATGGCATCGCTCAACGACTGGCCCGCTGCGCGCAAACAGCTCGACGCCGCGCGCAAGCATGGCATTCCGGAAGTGCGGATCGTGGCCACGCCGGTGCTGCGGCGACTGGCGGCGCAAGAAATGACGGCATCGCGCGCCCCCTGAGCGGGGCGGTGATCACAGGCCCGTTCCCCCGCGGGCACAAACCGAGGAGAAGAAGAATGAAAGCAATAACGCTAGCGGTGGCGGCCGTGGCCGTCACCGGATGCATGACCTTGTCGGGTTGCAGCAGCAAGGCCGTGGCGGCCGAATGCGGCAAGCAGACCTCCAACCAGCAACCGGTCGAGATCCGGGTCTCCAGCGGTCCGAGGGTCAGCAGCGACGAGTGCGTGGTGCTGCCCGGCAGCAGGATTGCCTGGGTCAACGACCAGGGCAACGACGTCCAGTTCAAGCTCAGGTTCAAGGCGGCCAATCCCGGTGGACAGGGAGCGCCGCTGAAAGTGCCGTCGCAGATGCAGAACGGCAGGTTCGTGGTGAACATCACGGCGATGCAGCTGCCCCCCAATGAGAGAGAGCGTCGCTTCGAGTACGACATCGTGGCCAACGGCACGCCGCTCGACCCGGCCATCATCATCCGCAAGTAGACGATGACGAAAGCAGGGTCTTGCACCCATGTGGTCCGCGGCGATGCGGGCGCGATCGATCCTCATCCGGAGATCACCGTCCGGCGTTGAGGCCAAGGCCCGCTGGATGCGGGCCTGTTGTTTTCACGCCGCCGTTTGCGGTGTCACCATCGCCAGCGCCTCGCGCACCGGCGCGAAGCTGCGGCGATGCTGCGGGCACGGTCCGTGCTGAGTCAGCGCGGCGAGGTGCTCGGGCGTGCCGTAGCCCTTGTGCTGGTCGAAACCGTAGTGTGGCCATTGCGCGTGCAGCTGCTGCATGTGGCGATCACGCGCTACCTTGGCCAGGATCGATGCGGCCATGATCGTGCGGTCGCGTGCATCGCCGCCGATCCATGCTTCCGCCAGACACGGCAGCGAGCGCGGCAACGCATTGCCGTCGATGCGCGCCAGGTCGGCGACGTGGCTGACGGCGAACAGCGCACGGCTCATGCCCGACATCGTCGCCTGGTAGATGTTGATGCGGTCGATCTCCTCGACCGTGACGAACTCGATGTGCCAGGCCAGCGCGCGCTCGATGATGCGGTCGTACAGCGTTTCGCGTCGTGCCGCGGTCAGCTGCTTGGAATCGTCCAGGCCGTTGACAGGCGTGCGCCCGGGCGCGAACACGACAGCTGCAACCACCACCGGTCCGGCCAACGGACCACGACCGGCTTCATCGACACCGGCGATGCGCGGCGGCGTCGGATCGCTGCGCGCGCTCAGGTCCAGCGGCATCTGCGAGCCGTCATTGGCCACGGCCGGCCTCGATCAGTTCGCTGACGGCATCGGCGGCGCTGGCCGATGCATCGCGACGCAGTTGCAGGTGCAGATCGCGGAAGCGCGGCTGCAATGCCGCGGTCGCGGCAGGATCGTGCAGCCATGTCGACACGGCCGCGGCGAGATTTTCCGGCGTGCAGTCGGCCTGCATGAGTTCGGGCACCACGCGCTCGCCGGCGAGCACGTTGGGCAGCGCGTAGTTGTCGACCTTGAGCATGCCCAGGCCCTTGACCAGCGCGTAGGTGCTGGCCGCGACCTTGTAGGCGACCACCATCGGCCGCTTGGCCAGCATCGCCTCGAGCGTGGCCGTGCCGGAGGCCAGCAGCACCACGTCGCTGGCGATCATCAGCGTGCGCGCCTGGCCGCGGATGACCCGCAGCGCCGGCGTCAGCGTGATGCTGTCGGGATGCGCCGCCAGCACGCGCTGGAATGCCGCGCTGGCGTGCTCGTTGGCCATCGGCACCACGACCTGCAGCTGCGGGTCCTGCTGGAGCAGCAGTGCCGCGGCGGACAGGAAATCGGCGCCCAGGCGCTCGATCTCGCCGACGCGCGATCCCGGCAGCAGTGCCAGCAACGGCCGTGAAAGGTCGAGCCCGAGCTGGCGACGGGCCGCGTCGCGATCGGGATCCAGCGGCATCTCGTCGGCCAGCGGATGGCCGACGAAGCGCGCGTCGACGCCGTGGCGGGCATAGATCGCAGGTTCCATCGGGAACAGGCACAGCACGCGGTCGGCGCTGCGTCCGATCTTCTCGGCGCGTTTCTCGCGCCACGCCCATACCGACGGGCTCACGTAATGCACGGTGCGCAGCCCGCGCTTGCGCAGCCACTTCTCGACGCCGAGGTTGAAGTCGGGTGCATCGATGCCGATGAACACATCGGGCTTCCAGTCCAGCAGCCGCTGGCGGAATCCGCGTCGCAGCCGCAGCAGGCGGGGCAGGTGGCGCAACACTTCCGACAGGCCCATGACCGCCAGTTCCGAGGCATCGTTCCAGGCGTCCAATCCGGCTTCGCGCATCTGCTCGCCGCCGATGCCGGCGAACCGGGCGTCGGGGTAGTGCTTGCGCAGTGCTTCGATCAGGCCGGCACCGAGCAGGTCGCCGGAAGCCTCGCCGGCGCACAGGGCGATGCGCGGAGCGGTGGAGGATGGACTGGCGGAGTGCGTCAAAGCCGGCTCGCGTGAAGGGTGGCGGCAGGACCGCGATTGCGAACGGATGATAGCCCAGCCAAGGCCCCGTCATCCCGGCGAACGCCGGGACGACGATGAGTCAGCGCAGCAGCGGTCGCTCGCCGGCGTCGACGAACGCCAGCACCGCGCGCACGTCGTCGCTGTCGCCGGCCAGCTCGGCCAGCTTGGCGCGCGCCTCTTCCAGCGTGCCACCGGACATGTACAGCGCCCGGTACGCGCGCTTGATCGCGCTGATGCGTCCGGCGTCGAAGCCGCGACGCTTGAGGCCTTCGCTGTTGATGCCGCGCGGGCGGCCGTAGCCGTCCTGGGCGACCATCACGAACGGCGGCACGTCGCCATTGACCAGCGCACCCATGCCGATGAAGGCATGCGCGCCGATACGGCAGAACTGGTGGATGCCGGCGAAGCCGCTGAGGATGACGTGGTCGCCGACTTCGACGTGACCGGCCAGCGTGGCGTTGTTGGAGAACACGCAGTGGTTGCCGACGATGCAGTCGTGGGCGACGTGGGTGTAGGCGAGCATCCAGTTGTCGTTGCCGACGCGTGTGACGCCGCCGCCGGTGCCGGTGCCGCGGTTGACGGTGACGAACTCGCGGAACAGGTTGCGGTCGCCGATCACCAGCTCGACGCGCTCGCCCTGGTACTTCTTGTCCTGCGGCTCGCCGCCGATCGCGCAATGACCGACGAAGCGGTTGTCACGGCCGATGCGGGTCGGGCCGATGACGCTGCAATGCGGGCCGAACACGGTGTTCTCACCGACTTCGACCTCGGCCCCGATGTAGCACAGCGCACCCACCTGCACACCGGCAGCCAGGCGCGCACCGGCTTCGACCACGGCGCTGGCGTGGATGTTGGCGGTGGGATGGATGTGCGCTTCGGACATGGCTCAGGCCTTCGCCTCGGCGCAGACGATCTCGGCGCAGGCGACCTGCTCGCCGGCGACGCTGGCAATGCCGGTGTAGATCGCGACGTTGCGGATCACGCGCTTGAGCGTGACATCCAGGTCAAGGCGGTCGCCGGGGACGACCATCTTGGAGAACTTGGCGTTGTCGATCTTAACCAGGTAGAACAGCCGGCCATCGGCCGTGGTCTGGCTCGACAGCTGGGTCAGGATGCCGCCGGCCTGGGCCAGCGCTTCCACCACCAGCACGCCCGGCATCACCGGGTGGCCGGGGAAGTGGCCCTGGAAGTACGGCTCGTTGCAGGTGACGTTCTTGTAGGCGAGCACGCGCTTGTGCGCTTCGAACTCGACCACGCGATCGACCAGCAGGAACGGATAGCGATGCGGCAGCAGCGTCTGGATGGTGTTGACGTCGATCGGTAGTTCCACAGTATGGCTCATCAGGGGTCCTTTCAGCCGGTCCGTCGCTGCCGGAGGTCGTCCGCGGCGGGGGCCAGCATTGCAGTAATCGGGGGCAAACCGGGTGAAGGCGCCCGGATGGGCGCCGGCTCAGTCCTCGCGTCGGCCCGGCAGCCGCCGCGCGATGGCGTCGAGCTGCTTGAAGCGCGCGGCATTCTTGCGCCAGCTGCGATTGTCCATCAAGGGCGTCCCGGAGGAGTACTCGCCGGGTTCGCGGATCGAGCTGGTGACCAGGCTCATCGCGGTGATGACGACCTTGTCGCATATTTCCAGGTGGCCCAGCACGCCGGCGCCACCGCCGATGAGGCAATAGCGGCCGATGCGCGCGCTGCCGGCGGCGGCCGAGCATCCGGCCATCGCCGAGTGGGCGCCGATGAACACGTTGTGGCCGATCTGGATCTGGTTGTCGAGGCGCACATCCTCTTCGAGCACGGTGTCCTCGATGGCGCCGCGGTCGATGGTGGTGTTGGCGCCGATCTCGCAGTCGTCGCCGATGACGACGCCGCCGAGCTGGGGCACGTTGAGCCAGCGGCCGGCCTCCATCGCCAGGCCAAAGCCGGCGGCACCGATCACCGCGCCAGGATGGATGACCGCGCGCTGGCCGATGCGGACCCGGGTGACCAGGGTGACGCGTGCGATCAGTTCGGTGCCGGCGCCGACCACGCAGTCGTCGCCGATGACGCAACCGGCGCCGACAATCGCGCCGGCCTCGACGCGGCTGCGCGCGCCGATGCTGACGAACGGACCGACATGGGCCTGCGGGTCGATGCTGGCGGTGGCGTCGATCGCGGCCGAGGGGTGAATGCCCGCTTCCCGCAGCGGCCTGGGCTCGAACAACGCCGACATCTTGGCGAAAGCGGCGTAAGGATCGCGCGCAAGCAGCGCGGTGCCGGAGTAACCGACCGCGTCGTCTTCCCGCATGACCACCACGCCGGCGCCGCTGCTGGCCAGCTGGCCGCGGTACTTCGGGTTGGCGAGGAAGGCCAGCTGTTGCGGCCCGGCCTTGGCCAGCGTGCCTACGCCATCCACGCGCGCCGCGCCGTCGCCCTGCACCTGCAGGGCGAAGCGCTGTGCCAGTTCGGCTGCGCTGAAGGACGGACCAGGCATGCTCGAACCCGTTGCCGGCTGCTTAGAACGTGCCGCCGAAGGTGAACTGCAGGCGCTCCAGTTCGTCCCCCTGCTCGATCAAGGTGCCGTTCTCGTTCCTCACGTCGTCCTGGCTCTTGAGCGGGTACGCATAGCTGATCGAGATCGGGCCCATCGGCGAGCGCCACATCAGCGCGATACCGGTCGAAGCACGCAGCTCGCCCGCATCGAAACTGTCGTAGTCCTTGTAGACGTTACCGAAGTCGACGAACGCGGAAACACGCGCGGCCGGCGTGTCGAGCAGGGTCGGGAAGTACATTTCCAGCGAGCCGACCGTCTTGAACGCGCCGCCGAGCGGCTGGCCGAATTCGCGCGGACCCAGGGTGTTGTCGGTGAAGCCGCGGACCGAGCGCACACCACCGGCGTAGAAGTTCTCGAAGAACGGCAGGCCATCGGCGGTGATGGTGCGCACGAAGTCCGGACTGCCCGGCGGGCAGACGTAATTGCCCGGCGTGCGGCACAAGTCGCGCGTGGTGGCGTCGCCGTAGCTGTCGCCGTAGCCCAGTTCGGCGCGCGTGTTGAGCACCAGGTGGCGGTTGAGCGGCCAGAACTTGGAGATGTTGTAGTTGAGCTTGTAGTACTCGACGGTCGAGCCGGGCAGGGTGGTTTCCAGCCAGACGCGCTGCTGCATGCCGCGGGTCGGGGTCAGGAAGCTGTCGAGCGAGTTGCGACCCCAGCCGATTTCACCGCGCCAGGCATGGAATGTATTGCGGTCGAGCGCATTGACGTAGTCGACGATGCTCGGCGGCGTGTCGGCGAACACCAGGATTTCATTGGTGTCCACGCCCAGCATCGCCGTGACCGTGTCGGTCTCGGTGATCGGCAGGCCGAAGACCGCCTGCGCTGCGCCGGAGTTGGTCGAGTACTGGGCGGTGTTGAAGTCGGAGTAATCGAGTTCGCGCCACCACAGGTTGTAGCCCAGCGACAGGCCGTTGTCGGTGAAGTACGGGTTGCGGAACGAGAAGTCGTAGCGCTGCATGTAGTCATTGCGCTGCGCCTGCACCGACACCTGGTTGCCGCTGCCGAGGAAGTTGGTCTGCGACAGCTGGATCTGCGCGGTCAGGCCCGACAGCTGCGAGAAGCCCAGGCCGAACACGAAGCTGCCCGAGGTGGTTTCCTTCAGGTTGTAGACCACGTCGACTTCGTCGTTGCTGCCGGCGACCGGCACGGTCTCGACGTCGACGGTCTCGAAGTAGCCCAGCTGCTGCAGGCGGATCTTGGAACGGTCGATCGCCGCCTGCGAGTACCAGGAGCCTTCGAACTGGCGCATCTCGCGGCGGATCACTTCGTCGCTGGTGCGGCTGTTGCCCTTGAAGGCGATGCGGCGCACGTTGACGCGCGGACCGGGCACGACCTGCATGTTGATGCCGACGGTCTTGTCTTCGCGATGGACGTCCGGGATCGGATTGACCTGTGCGAAGGCGTAGCCGACGTTGCTGAGCGTGGCGATGATCGAGTCGGAGCTGATCTCGAGCAGGCGACGGGAGAAGATCTGGTCAGGCTTGACCAGCACCAGGCGCTCGATCTGCTCCTTCGGCAGGATCGTGTCGCCGGTGACCTGCACGGTGGACACCTTGTACTGCTCGCCCTCGGTCACGCCGGCGGTGAGGAACATGTCCTGGCGGTCGGGGCTGATGGACACCTGCGTCGAGTCGACGGCGAAGTCGACGTAGCCGCGGTCGAGGTACCAGGAGTTGAGCTTTTCCAGGTCGCCCGACAGCTTCTCGCGCGAGTACTGGTCATCGCGCTTGTACCAGCTGAGCCAGTTGTGCTCGCGCGATTCCCACTGCTCCAGGATGGCCTCGTCCTCGAACTTCTCGTTGCCGATCAGGTTGACGTGGCGGATCTTGGCCGCCTTGCCTTCCTTGACGGTGATGGTGACGTCGACGCGGTTGCGGTCGAGTCGCGACACGGTCGGATTGATCTCGACGTTGTACTTGCCGCGGTTGTTGTACTGGCGGGTCAGTTCCTGGGTCACGCGGTCCAGGGCGAGGCGGTCGAAGGTATCGCCTTCCGACAGGCCGGCTTCCTTCAGGCCCTTGAGCAGGTCCTCGGACTTGATGTCCTTGTTGCCGGTCAGCGTCAGCTTGTTGATGGCCGGGCGTTCGGTGACGGTGATCACCAGGATGGTGCCCTGGCGGCCGACCTTGACGTCCTCGAAGAAGCCGGTCTTGTACAGCGCGCGGATCGCGTCGCCCGCCTGCGAACTGTCCATCGTGTCGCCACGCTCGACCGGCAGGTAGGTGAAGACCGTACCGGCGGAGATGCGCTGCAGGCCATCGATGCGGATGTCGCTGACGGTGAACGAACCGATCGGCGCGACCTGCGCGCCGGTCGTGTCCGGTGCGCCCGACAGTGCGAACGGATCCACCGACTGCGCCAGCGCGGGCAGGGCTGTGGAATTCAGCGCCGCGACGAGGGCGAGGGCAAGCAGGCGGCGGTTAGGGGTTCGCGTCATTAGTACGTCCGGAAGAGGGTCTTGGAGGCCCGGAGCCGGGCGTCGGGTCGAGAAGGCAGGGAGCGTCGCCGGCATCAGTGCACCAGGTTGTTCACGATGTCGTTGAAGAACGCCAGGCCCATCAGCCCGGCGATCAATGCCAGGCCGACGTATTGTCCGGCCGCCATGGTGCGTTCGCTGACCGGGCTGCCCTTGACCAGCTCGATAAGGTAATACAGCAGGTGACCGCCGTCCAAGATCGGGATCGGCAGCAGGTTCAGGATGCCCAGGCTGAGCGAGAGCATCGCCAGCATCGACAGGTACCAGGCGGCGCCGTGATGGGCATAGGCGTTGGCCGCGCGGGCGATGGTGATCGGCCCGGCGACGGTATTCTGCACGGACACCCGGCCGGTAAATGCGCGGCCGATCATGGCGAACAGCTCGTTGGCCTGGTGCACGCTTTCGCGGAACGCGGCCGGGATGGCATCGATCGGGCCGTAGCGCAGCAGCGCGTCCTTGGCCGGTTCCTGCGCGCGGGCCGACTGCAGGCCCAGCCCCCAGTAGTCCTGGCCGGTTTGCGGATGCTTCATTCGCGCCGGCTGGATCTCGAGGGCGTGCCGTTCACCCTTGCGCTCCACCTCGACCATCGCAATGCCGCCGCGCGCGCCGAGCTTTTGCACAAGCGGGCCAATGTCGTCCCATGAGTTGACCGGATCACCATCAATTGCAGTGATTCGATCGCCTTCGTTGAGTACGCCGAAGGCCGGCTGGTCCGGCACGACGCGCCCGATCACCGCCGGCACCAGGCCGTGGCGCGGGGTCAGGCCGATCGCCTCGACGGCGCGGCGCTCGTCGAACGATGCCGGCAGGCGTGACAGCTGCAGCTTGCGGGTAACTTCGTCGCCGCCGGCGGTGCGCACGCGCAGCGCGATGTCGCTGTGGTCGAGCGCGGCGGGAATCAGCGCCAGTTGCGCTTCGCTCCAGGTCGGCGTGTCGCGGTCACCGATGGCAAGCAGGGTGTCGCCGCTGTGCAGTCCCGCGCTCGCGGCCAGACCCTGGGCCTCGCCGACCACGGGGGCATAGTCCGGGCGGCCGATCACGAACATCGCCCAGAACAGGCCGACGCAGAGCAGCAGGTTCGCGACCGGGCCGGCAATGACGATCGCGATGCGCTTGAACACCGACTGGCGATTGAACGCCTGGTCGAGTTCGCTTGCGGCGACGTCGCCTTCGCGCTCGTCGAGCATCTTGACGTAGCCGCCGAGCGGGATGGCCGCGACCACATACTCGGTGCCGTCCTTGCCGCGGCGCGACCACAGCGCCTTGCCGAAGCCGATCGAGAAGCGCAGCACCTTGACGCCGCAGCGGCGCGCGACCCAGTAGTGCCCGAACTCGTGGAACGTGACGAGCACGCCGAGGCTGACGAGCAACCACCAGATCGAGCCGATGAACTCACTCATGTATGTCAGGGCTCAGGATGACGGGGTTGTGGATCATGCGCGGGCACCGGCGGCGCCAGTCGCGACGGCCTGGCCGGCATGATGCCGCGCCTGGGCATCTGCCTCGCGAAGGGCTGCCAACGACGTCGCCGGGGTGGATGGGAGCGCGGCGAGGGTGTCCTCGACCAGCGCCGGTATCGCTAGGAAACCGATCCGGCGCTGAAGAAATGCTGAAACAGCTACTTCGTTGGCTGCGTTGAGCACTGCCGGGGCGGTGCCGCCCGCGGCCAGGGCCTCGAACGCCAGGCGCAGGCACGGGAAGGCCTGCAGGTCCGGCGGCTCGAAATCGAGGCGGCCATGGGCCAGCAGGTCGAGTCCGGCCACGCCCGACTCGATCCGCTCCGGCCAGCTGAAGCCGACCGCCAGCGCCGTGCGCATGTCCGGCAACCCAAGCTGGGCAATCGTGGACCCGTCGACGAACTCTACCAGCGAGTGCACCAGGCTTTGCGGGTGCACCAGCACCTGGATGCGGTCGCCGTCGACGCCGAACAGGTGGTGCGCCTCGATGACTTCCAGGCCTTTGTTCATCAGCGTGGCCGAATCGACCGAGATCTTCGGTCCCATCGACCACTTGGGATGGGCGACGGCCTGCTCCGGCGTGACTTGGGTCAGCTCGGCGCGTGCGCGACCGCGGAACGGTCCGCCCGAAGCCGTCAGCAGGATCCGTCGCAGGCCCTGGTGCGCATGCGCATCGGGAAGGCACTGGAAGATTGCATTGTGTTCGCTGTCGACCGGCACGATGGTCGCGCCACCTTCCTGCGCTGCCTGCATCAGCAGTTCACCGGCGAGCACCAGCGATTCCTTGTTGGCGAGCAGGATGCGCTTGCCGGCCCTGGCCGCGGCCAGGGTCGAGGGCAGGCCGGCTGCACCGACGATCGCCGCGACGACGGTGTCGCAGGCATCACCGGACACGAGTGCGTCGAGCGCGTCGTCGCCGCTATGCGGTTGCGTCTTCAGGCCGGCATCGCGCAGGCCATCGGCCAGCGCCTGCAGGCCGCGGCTGTCGGCGATCACGGCATGGTCGGGGCGATGCTGCCGGCACAGTTCGACCAGCGCCGCGACATTGCTGCCCGCTGCCAGCACGCTTGCACGCAGGCGCTGCGGATGGCGCGCGATTACGTCCAGCGCGGACGTACCGATCGAACCGGTGGCACCAAGGACGGCGACGTTGCGTGCACTGACCGACATGTTCAGAAGCCCAGCACGGCCTTGCCGAGCGCAAACACGGGCAGCGCGGCCAGCACGCCGTCGACGCGGTCGAGGATGCCGCCATGGCCCGGGATCAGGTTGCCCGAATCCTTCACCCCGACATGGCGCTTGAGCAGGCTCTCGAACAGGTCGCCGACCACCGAGAACAGCACCGCCAGCAGCGCGACCACGGCCACGGCCGGCAGCTGCGCCGGCGTCGCGCCGGCGATCAGGGCGAAGACGATGCCGACGATCACGCCGCACACCACGCCGCCGAGCAGGCCTTCGAGGGTCTTGTTGGGGCTGATCCGCGGCGCCAGCTTGCGACCGCCGAACAGGCGCCCGCCAAAGGTGCGTCCAGCAAAGTAGGCGCCGGTGTCGGCGGCCCAGACGATGGCCAGCGCGGTCAGCAGCCAGCGATGGCCGTTGGGCTGGGTCGAGTGGATCCAGGCCAGCGCACACCAGGCCGGAATCATGCTCAAGGCGCCGGCGGCGAGCTTGAACACGCGCGCGTTGGTGTCGTGGTCGCTGGCGAAGTCGTAGCGGCCCAGCCACAGCAGCGCCAGCAGCCACCAGATCACGCCGATCATGCTCGCCAGCTGGAACAGCGCCATGGTGTAGCCGGCGCTCGAACGCGACGCCCACACCAGCGCCACCATCACTGCCAGGTTGGCCACCAGCAGCACGGTGCGGGCCAGCGTGTCCTCGATCTGCGCCAGGTCGAACCACTCCCACAGGCCGGCCAGGAACAGCACCGCGGCCAGGGCCACCATCCACGGTGTCGGCAGCAGCAGGATCGCGGCAATCGCGAGCGGCGCCATCACCAGGGCGGCGAGCAGGCGGGTTCGGGTCATTCGGAAGTCTCTTTGGTGGCGGGCAACCGGTCCGGCGCCGGCGCGACCTGCGCGCCGGTCAGGCCGAAGCGGCGCTGGCGGCCGGCGTAGTCGTCCATGGCGCGCTGAAGTGTCGCCGCATCCAATTCAGGCCACAACAGGTCGGTGAACCACAGTTCGGTATAAGCCAGCTGCCACAGCAGGAAGTTGCTGATGCGGGTTTCGCCACCGGTGCGGATGAACAGATCCGGGGGCGGCAGCTCGGCCAGGCAGGTGCGGGCGCCCAGGGCGTATTCGTCGATGTCTTCCGCCGCGAGCCGGCCGGCGGCAACGTCTTCCGCCAGCGAGCGTGCGGCCTGGGCGATGTCCCAGCGGCCGCCGTAGCTGGCGGCGACGGTCAGGTGCAGGCGGGTGTTGGCGCGGGTGCGGTCCTCGGCCGACGCCATCTGCTTGCGGATGGCTTCGGCGAAGCGTTCGCGCTCGCCGATGAAGCGCACCCGCACGCCGCGACGGTCGAGTTCGTCGACCTCGCGTTCCAGTGCGCCCAGGAACAGCTTCATCAGCGCACCGACTTCCTCTTCCGGCCGGCCCCAGTTCTCGCTGGAGAAAGCGAACAGGGTCAGCGCCTCGATGCCCTGTTCCAGGCAGAAGTCGATGCAGACGTTGACCGCGCGGGCACCGGCGCGATGGCCGATGACGCGCGGACGGCGGCGGCGCTCGGCCCAGCGACCATTGCCGTCCATGATGACGGCAAGGTGGCGCGGGACGCGCGCGGCAGCGATGGCAGGTTCGGAAGACATGGCGGGACGGGTAGACCCGTCAAACCGCCATAAGTTCTTGCTCTTTGGCCTTGACCACCTCATCGACGTCCTTGATGGCGGCGTCGGTGATCTTCTGGATCTCGATCTCGGAGCGGCTGACTTCGTCTTCGGTGATCTGCTTTTCCTTCAGCAGTTCCTTGACCTGGTGGTTGGCATCGCGGCGGATGTTGCGGATGGCGACCTTGGCGTCCTCGCTCTCGGAGTGGACGAGCTTGGACAGTTCCTTGCGGCGCTCCTCGGTGAGGGCGGGCAGGTTGAGGCGGATCACGGTGCCTGCGGTGTTCGGGGTCAGGCCGAGGTCGGAGGCGAGGATCGCCTTCTCGACGGGGCCGACCATCTGCTTCTCCCACGGCGTGATGATCAGCGAGCGCGCGTCGGAGACCTGGACGGAGGCGACCTGCGACAGCGGCATGTCGGAACCGTAGTAATTGACCTTCAGGTGGTCCACCAGCGCGGTCGAGGCGCGGCCGGTGCGGATCTTGATCAGGGTGTGGCGAAATGCTTCGACGCTCTTGGCCATGCGGGTCTGGGCATCTTTCTTGATCTCGTTGAGCATCGCCGGCTCCGTTCCATTAGCGGTAATCGCGGGATTATAGCCAGCCGGGGGCCTCTCCAGCGACCCGATGGGTCGCGTCGGGGCCGCGCGAGGGCGGCAGGAGCCGGTGGGAGGGTCCCCGCCGCTAGTGGCCGTGCCCGTCCTCGTGGACGTGGTCATGGTCGTGGTCGTGGTCGTGCGCGTGGCCGTGGGTATCGCCGTGCGGCGCCCGATCGTGGCGATCATGCTCGCAGGCCCGGCCCAGCTCGACCTGCAGGGTCGGGTGGTTGATGCCGTAGCGTTCGTCGAGCTCGCGGTTCAGCTGGTCGATGAATTCGTCGTGGTCGCCCTGGTCGGGGCGGACCAGGTGCGCGGTCATCGCGATCTCGCCCGCACCCAGGGACCAGATGTGCAGGTGGTGGACCGCTTGGACCCCGGGCCTGGTCGCCAGGAAGTCCTGCACCTTGCCGCGGTCGATGCTCGCCGGCACCGCATCCATGGCGGCGTTGAAGGCATCGCGCAGCAGGCCGAAGGCGCCGATTGCCACGACCGCGCCGATCAGCACCGCGATCGCCGGGTCGAGCCAGGCCCAGCCCAGCCACAACATGCCGGCGCCGGCCAGCACCGCGGCGAGCGACACCGCGGCGTCGGCGATCAGGTGCAGGAAGGCGCCACGGCGGTTGAGGTCGTGGTCGTGGCCGTCGCGTACCAGCCAGGCCGCGCCGAGGTTGACCGCGATGCCGAGCGCGGCGACGAGCATCACCGGCAGGGCCGGGATCTCCGGCGGGGCGTTGAATCGCCGCACCGCTTCCCACGCCAGTGCGCCGGAGAACGCCACCAGCAGCAACGCATTGGCCAGCGGCGAGAGCAGGGTGGCGCGGCGCCAGCCATAGGTATGGCGGTCGGTCGGCGCGCGCTTGGCCAGTACGGCAGCGCCCCACGCCAGGCCCAGGCCGAGTACGTCACCGAGGTTGTGCAGCGCATCGGACAGCAGCGCCAGCGAATTGGTGGCGAAGCCGTAACCGGCCTCGAGCACCGTGTAGGCAAGGTTGATCAGCGTGACGGCGGCGAATGCGCGCGTCGCGCTGGCGGCGTGATGGTGGTGTCCGTGGCCCATGCCGGGATGGTGGCATGGCGACGGCGGCGGACTCTATTACAAGTCGGCCGCCGCCCGCGGGGATCAGCCCTTGCGGCCCTGCACCAGCGTGCCGATGTTCTCGCCGTGGAGGATCTTCAGCAGCGTGCCCGGTTGGCCCATGTCGAAGATGCGCAGCGGCAGGTCGCTGTCGCGGCACAGGGCGAAGGCGGCGGTATCCATCACCTGCAGGTTGCGGGCGATCACGTCGTCGTAGGTCAGCTTGTCGTAGCGGACCGCGTCGGCGTGCTTCTTCGGGTCCTTGTCGTAGACGCCGTCGACCTTGGTCGCCTTCAGCAGCAGGTCGGCACCGATCTCGATCGCGCGCAGGGCGGCGCCGGAGTCGGTGGTGAAGAACGGGTTGCCGGTGCCGGCGGCGAAGATCGCCAGGCGGCCCTTTTCCATGTGGCGGATGGCGCGGCGGCGGATGTAGTCCTCGCACACGTCGTTGATCTTGATCGCGCTCATCACCCGGCACTTGGCGCCGAGCTTCTCCAGCGCGTCCTGCATGGCCAGGGCGTTGATGACGGTGGCGAGCATGCCCATCTGGTCGCCGGTGACCCGGTCCATGCCGCCGGCGGCCAGGCCGGCGCCGCGGAAGATGTTGCCGCCGCCGATGACCAGCGCCACTTCGGCCCCGGCCTGCTGGGCCTCGATCACCTCGCGGGCCAGGCGGCTGATCATTTTCGGGTCGATGCCGTAGTCCTCGTCCCCCATCAACGCCTCGCCAGAAAGTTTGAGCAGGACACGGCGATAGGCGAGCTGGGACATGGCGACCTCGTTGGGATGGGGCAAACAGCGGAATTGTACGGGATCGGCGGGCTGATCCTCCGTGAGGGCGCGGGAGGCGGCTGGCGGGGGGAACGTTTGGCTTTTTGCGCGCGTGGTTGGGGGAGGAGGTGGGGTGTATTCCGCGAACCTCCGCTTCGCTCCGTTTACTGTTCGCGAAATACACCCCACCCCCTCCTTCCGGAAGCTTCCAATGAATCCCCGGCCCGGCGGACGACGCCCCACCGCAAACCAAAACCCGATGAGCGAACACAGCCAACAAAAGTGACATTCGCGGAAATCGCACATCGACAAGGGTCGATCGCCGCGCGCGAGGGTTGAACATTTGCCGAATCGGTTCGCGGTTTTTTCGAGATCCGGCGGTAGTAGTGGAATGTTCATAAAACGGCACTTGACACATTGAATGCCGTTCATGACGAAAGTCATAGTCGGGTCGCCCTCGGGAGAAAGGGCAACCACTGACTTTGGGAGAGGAAGAAGTGTCGAGAACAACAATGAATCGTGCGCTGCGACGCAGCGCGCTGACGGTGGCGCTTGGCCTGTGTTTCGCGTCGACCGTGCAAGCGCAGTCCAATACCGCCGGTGCCGTGTTCGGCCAGGCGAGCGCAGGCGACACGGTGCTGGTGGAGAATCCGGCAACCGGCTTCAAGCGCAGCATTTCCGTCGGCAGCGACGGCCAGTACCGCGCATCGGCGCTGCCGACCGGCAGCTATCGCATCACCCTGCAACGCGCCGACGGCACCAGCTCGGTCCGCGAGAACGTGACCGTCAACGTCGGTACCGGCACTTCCGTCAACTTCGCCGCGGCACCGGCCGGTGGCGCCACCAACCTGGAAACGATCCAGGTCACCGCCGCACTGGTCAATCCGATCGACGTCTCGTCGGTGGAGTCGACCACGATCCTGACCGCCGAGCAGATCGCGAAGATCCCGGTGCCGCGCGACGTGACCAGCGTTGCGCTGCTCGCGCCGGGCACGGTCAAGGGTGATGCGGCATTCGGAAACCTGGCCTCGTTCGGCGGCGCCTCGGTGGCCGAGAACGCGTACTTCGTAAACGGCTTCAACATCACCAACTCGTTCAAGGGCCTGAACTTCGCCAACATCCCGTTCGAGGCAATCGGCGAACAGCAGATCAAGACCGGCGGCTACGGCGCCGAGTTCGGTCGCGCCCTGGGCGGCGTGGTCAACCTGGTCACCAAGCGCGGTACCAACGAGTTCCACGCCGGTGGCAACATCTTCTATACCGCCAGCAGCCTGCGTGCCACCGAGCGCGACATCTACTCGCCCGACGGCCAGCTGATCTCCGACAACTCCAGGGACAAGGATCCGACCGAAACCATCGCCTCGGTGTGGGCCAGCGGCGCGCTGGTCAAGGACACGCTGTTCGGCTACGCCCTGTTGCAGTACGGCCGCGAGAGCGGCTCGCGCCGCTACGGCGACAACCTCAGCGTGCTCAACGACAGCGAGACCGCCAAGAACCCCAACTGGCTGGTCAAGCTCGACTGGAACATCAACGACGCCAACCTGCTCGAGTTCACCGGCTTCTCCGACAAGCGCGAAACCGAGCGCGACGTCTTCTCCAACCCGCAGGGCATCAGCCAGCGCCAGAACTACCTGGGCACGGTCCATGACGAGACCGGCGGCAACAACTACGTCATGAAGTACACCGGCTACCTGACCGACACCTTCACGCTCAGCGCCCTGTACGGCACCGGTGAGTACAAGCGCAGCAACTACGGCATCAACGCCGCCGGCGAACGCCTGGTCTATGACGGCGTGGTCAGCCCGGACAATGCCGCCGGCATCATCGGCGCCGCCGGTTGCCCGGTGGTCAGCGATGGCCGCCCGGACGCGGTCGCCGGCATCATCCCGGCCATCACCAGTTCGTGCAGCTTCCTCGGCCAGAACCTCGGCCTGACCGACGCCCAGGACGAGCGCGACCAGTTCCGCATCGACGCCGAATGGCAGCTCGGTTCGCACCTGCTGCGCGCCGGCTACGACAGCGACACGTTCAAGTCGCGCGACGGCGAGGCGAGCGAAGGCGGCGTGGCATGGCGTTACGTCGTGCGCCAGGGCCGCGACCAGGTCCGTCGCCGCGTGTTCCAGACCGGTGCGGATGTCGAGGTCGATTCCGAGGCGTTCTACATCGAGGACACCTGGAGCATCACCGACAGCTTCAACGCCTACATCGGCCTGCGCTGGGACAGCTTCGAGAACAAGAACGGCGAAGGCCAGACCTACGTCAAGCAGGACAACCAGTTCGGTCCGCGCCTTGGCTTCTCGTGGGACGTCAACGGCGATTCGACGCTGAAGATCTTCGGTAACGCCGGTCGCTATGCACTGCCGATCGCGGCAAACGTGGCCGTGCGCGGTTCCAGCCCGTCGCTGTACAGCCAGCAGTACTTCGACTACACCGGCGTTGATCCCGTCACCGGTGCGCCCACCGGCCTGACCGAGGCCAGCGCGCTGAGCTACCTCAACAACGAGTTCGGCATCGGCAAGGACCCGCGCACGATCGCTTCCAAGAACCTCGATCCGCAGTACCAGGACGAGTACATCCTCGGCTTCCAGAAGGCGATCACCGACAACTTCTCCGGTGGTGTGCGTGCGATCTACCGCGACCTGAAGCGTTCGATCGACGACCAGTGCGATTACCGCGTGTTCGAGCAGTGGGCCGACGACAACGGCTACGCGATCGATTCCTACAATCCGGCCTTTGCCTACTGCCACATCTACAACCCGGGCCGCGACCTGGATGTCGACATCGACATCGATGCCGATGGCACGCTGGAGCACGTGGTGATCCCGGCCAACCAGCTGGGTCCGAAGTCCAAGCGCACCTACACGGCGGTGGAGTTCTTCGCCGAAGGCCAGATCACCGACAAGTTCTTCCTGCAGGGTTCCTACACCTGGTCGAAGAACAAGGGCAATGCCGAAGGCGGCGTGAAGTCGGACATCGGCCAGGACGACACCGGCGTCACCCAGGACTTCGACTATCCGGAACTGATGGTCGGCGCCGATGGTTATCTGCCCAACGATCGTCGCCACACGTTGAAGCTGTTCGGCAACTACGAGTTCAACGAGCAGTGGTCGACCGGTGCCAACTTCCTCTACCAGAGCGGTCGTCCGATCAACTGTTTCGGTGTCTACGGGGATGACCCGGTCGGTTACCTCAACAGCTACTTCTCGTGCGACGCCGGTCCGGTTGATCCGGACACGGGCAGCAACGGCACGACGATCGTCCGTCGTGGTTCGGCTGGCCGCACCGACGACATCTTCAACCTCGATCTGAACGTTGCCTATCGTCCGTCGTTCGCCGAAGGCCGCCTGGCCTTCAAGATGGACGTGTTCAACGTGTTCAATCGGCAGAAGGCATTGGCGGTGGACGAGGCGGGCGAAGACAGCACGGGCAATCCGTTGATGGGCATCACCTACCTGACGCCGACGGTCTACCAGGCGCCGCGCGCGGTGCGCTTCATGGTTCAGTACAACTGGTAAGCACCCGCTGCTGACGGTTGGTTCGCGGCCGCCTCCGGGCGGCCGCGCTTTTTGGGGCGGCCATTCCGTGATCACGGTCGGGAACTGAACGATCGCATGCGGGCCGGGTGGGGTGTCGCCGCGGCCGCTGCGTTGTTGGGGGCATGGGAATGCCACTGTCGACGCCAGCCGCACCAGGGACGGGCACTACCGCGTCGCGGGCGGCCGTGCCGGTTCGGCCGGGCGCATGCTACAAATTGCGCGTTCGCGGCCGCCCCGGCCGCACTGGAGCCGGCCATCCCTGTCATGCGTATGAGCGTTCGCCCCACTTCCGCTTCGAACCGGAACCGCTGCCGTCGCGGTGGCGCATGCCGCGTGGCGGGGTGAGCGACGCGATGGCCGAGGCGATGCTGCCGTCCCCACCGCGAGAAGACGAACCCGTCACCTCTGCGCCAGCAGCGGATGGCGACGGCTTCGATCAGTTCCTGCGCGAACACCAGGCGCCATTGATTGCGTTCCTGGCGCGACGCGCCGGTGATGAGGACGCCAAGGACATCGCGCAGGAGGCGATGGTCCGGCTGATGCGCTACCGCTCCCAGCCGGCAGACCAGTTGCGTCCGCTGATGTACCGCATCGCCCTGAACGTGCTCAACGACCGCGGCCGCCGCGACTCGACGCGGCAGGCTTCGGCGCATGTCAGCCTCGACCAGGATTTCCTTGGCTTGGCGTCGTCGGAGCCCAGCCACGACCAGCGCATCGGCCACGAGCAGGAGTTGGCGCTGGTACGTGCGGCGATCCTGCAGATGCCCGAGCGCTGCCGCCAGGTCTACCTGCTCAACCGGATCGAAGGCATGAGCTACAGCCAGATCGCAAGCCATTGCGGAATTTCGGTGAAGGCCGTGGAAAAGCACATTGGCAAGGCGCTGGGATTGTTGCGGCTGAAGCTGAAGCAAAGCGGTATCAGCCGCGAGGACCAATCATGAGTACAGGGATGTTCGACCATGACACCGGCCGGCATGACACCGGTGTAAGCCAGGCAGAAGCCTGGCTGGCGCGGCTCATGTCGCCCGAATGCGAACCGCACGAGCGTGCCGCATTCGAGGACTGGCTGGCGCAGTCGCCCGACAACATCAGCGCCTACCTCGAGGCCGAGCGGACCCATGCGCTGGCGGCGGGGCTTGGCTCGGACGACCTGCTGCGTGCGGCCGCGCAAGCGGCCCGGCGTAAGCCTGCGCAAGCGCGGGGCAACTGGAAGTCGTGGCTCCCGGCCGCGGCTGCGGCAGCCCTTGTCATCGCGGTGGCCACCGCCACCCTGTGGCCGCGCCCGGCAGAGAAGGCCGTCGTCCAGCAGTTCGTGACGGCCCAGGGCGAGCAGCGCCAGATCACCCTGTTCGACGGCACCGTGCTGCGCCTGGACACGGGTTCGGAAATCACCACCCGTTTCGATGGCCGCCAGCGACTGGTCGAACTCGAGCGCGGTCGCGCCCAGTTCGTGGTCGCCGCCGACCCGGATCGACCGTTCCTGGTCAAGGCCGGGCCCGGCACCGTGCGCGACATCGGCACGACGTTCCAGGTCAGCCGGATCGACGGGCAGGTCAACGTCGGCCTGCTCGAAGGACGAGTCGACGTCTCGGTCGGGTCCGGCGCCGATGTTCGCCGCAGCGAGCTGGCGCCTGGCGAACAGATCAGCATCGATGGCAACGGCGCCATCGGCAGCAAGCAACCGCTCGACCTGGCGGCGGCACATGCCTGGCCGCAGGGCGACCTGGTGTTCCGCCAGCGGCGCCTCGACGAATTGCTGGTCGAGATGAACCGCTATTCGCAGGTGCAGCTGCGACTCGGCGACCCGGCACTGGGCTCGTTGCAGGTCAGCGGCGTGTTCCATGCCGGCGACCAGGAAGCGCTGGTGGCGGCACTGGAACGCGGCTGGTCGCTGCGGGCGCAGCGCGAGGGCGCTGAAGAGATCGTGCTCTCCCGTCCGGCGCAGTAATCGCCGGGCGCCGGAACCGCTGCCCACGCCATCGCCGAGCGGGGCGCAAGCGCCCGGGCGAGCGCATTGCCACCCCCGTCAGGCTCCCGTAATGTGCGCCACAGGGCAGCCCGTTCACCGGACGAATGGCCAGGTCGTACTGTTTCACCCTTGCCATCGCCGGCGCACTGTCATGGAGCTGCCTGGCGGCTGTCTGCTACGCGGCCGAAGAGGTTGCAGCGCCAGTGCGCCTGGTTGTCCCGGCTGGCAAGCTCGACCGCGCGCTGCAGGCGCTGGCGACGCAGAGCCACACCCAGATCCTCTACGCCCCCGGACTGGTCGAAGGCCGGCGCGCCCCCGGTCTGCAGGTACGCATGCCGCCGCAACGGGCGCTGGACCTGCTGTTGCAGGGCAGCGGACTGCGCGCGGTGCAGGTCAATGCCAACACCTTCCTCATCGAAGCGGAAGGTGGGTCGACGAGCGTTGCGTCCGGGGCGCAGCCGGCCCGAGGTGATACGCCCACCGAGCTGGATACGGTGCAGGTCACCGGCACGCACATTCCGCGCTCGAGCCTGGACGTGGTCACAGCAGTGCCACTGACCCGCATCACCCGCGCCCAGATCGAGTCCAGCGGCTACCAGACACTGTTCGAGTTGCTGAGCTACCAGCCCGGCATGGTCAGTCACCATCCGGTCGACGTCGCCACCGACGGCGGATTCCAGTCGCAGCAACCATTCGCCGCCGCGGCAACGACCAGCCTGTACGGCCTGGGACCGCGCGCGACCTTGTTCCTGCTCGACGGTCGCCGCATGGCCAACTACGGGTTGGCGTCGGCCGACCTGGGCGGACTGACCGATCTCAACGGCATTCCATTGAGCATGATCGATCGCATCGAGATCATCCGCGGCGGTGCCTCGGCCATTTACGGTGCCGACGCAATGGCGGGCGTGGTCAACATCATCCTGCGCAAGGGGCAGGTGGGCGGCGAAGCGGTGGCCCGCTATGGATTGTCCGAGCGCGGCGATGCCGAGCAGCGGCGGTTCTCCTTCAACTATGGCCAGGTCGCCGATGACGGCGGCAACTGGTCGATCAGCGCCGACTACCTGCACCGCGACGCGCTCCTTGGCGAGGACCGCGCGTGGCGAAGCGCCGACCTGCGCCGCCTGGGCCTGCGCGACCAGCGCGTCCCGCTGGCCTACTTCAGCGCCGAAGGCCTGGAGCACTGGGCCTGTCCGGACCGGATCCGTGACGACGCCGGCGAGTGCTATCTCGACAAGCCGCGTTACGTGACGCTGCAACCGGAGCTGGAGAGCACCGCGGTCTATGGACAGATCCGGCAGCCGCTGAGCGACAGCGTCGAATTCAGCGCTTCGTTGCGCCTGAGCCAGGTCCAGCAGCGGCTGCAGGGAGCACCGTTCCATGCCGCCGTCTTCCTGCCTTTCGATCACCCCGACGACTGGTTCCAGGGAAATGCCACCGTCCTCAATTACGCCTTCTTCGACATTGGACCGGTGCGCAGTCGCAGCACCGCGCGCAGCGGTGACCTCACCCTGGGCCTGGACGGCTATCGCGGCGAGTGGCAGTGGCGGCTGGATCTCGCCCATCACCGCAACGATGTCGACAACTCCATTGACGGACTGGTCAGCAACAGCGTCCTTGAACGTGCGATCGATGACGTGAGCTACCGGTTCAACGGCCCCGGCAATCCGCCGGCGCTGCTGGAAGATCTGTCGCCGCGGGTGAAGGTGCAGGGCGATGCGCAGTTCGACCAGTTCGCCTTCAGTGCCAACGGGCCCTGGTTCTCGTTGCCGGGCGGCCAGACCCAGGCCGCGGTCGGCATGGAATGGAATCGCGATGCGCTGGACAATCGTCCCGATCCGCTGATGATCGCCGGCGATATCGCCCTCGGCGCGCAGAAGATCGCCATCGACGAGCATCGCTACAGCTCGGCCCTCTATGCCGAACTGAGCATGCCGGTGACGACCTGGCTCAATGCCGACCTGGCATGGCGGCTCGATCACCGCCAGGGCTATGACAGCAGGTCCTCGCCGATGCTCGGCCTGAAGTGGAAGCTGTCGCCGTCGCTGACATTGCGCGGCACCGCCGCCTCCGGCTATCGCGCCCCGACATTGTTCGAGCTGCGCCGCCCGACGGCCTCCGATTCGGTCGATATCGTCGAAATGACCGACGCCCTGGCGCCGTGCCAGGTGCCGATCCAGGCCGACGATGGCGTCACCTATTGCCTGGTCTCGCTTGGCGGCAGGGAGAATCCGGACCTGCAGCCGGAAACCTCGCGCAGCTACATCCTCGGCATGGTGTGGGCGCCGACGGCCAACTTCGACGTCAGCCTCGACCGCTTCCGCATCCTGCGCCGCAACGAAATCCTCAGCACGAACGCGCTGGCCAATCCGTCGGCCTTCGCCGAGGCGCTGGTGCGCGACGAGCAGGGCGGGTTGTATGCGATCAATGACTACTTCACCAACGTCGGGCGCACCGAAGTGGACGGCTGGGAGTTCCAGTCCGAATACCGCATCGCCACCGACCAGCACGGCAGTTTCGTGCTGCGCCTGGCGGCGAGTTACTTGGACCATCTGCGGCGCCAGGCCAATGCCGCCAGCCCGGAGCTCGACTACGCCGGCCACGGCACGCCGCAACGCTCGGTGCTGGCCGGCGCGGAGTGGACGGTCGGCGACTGGATCGCGGCACTGAACATCCACGAGCTTGGGCCGTCGGACGTCGCCGCGCCGGGCGAACCCTGCCCGGAGCTCAATGCCAGCGTGCGCAAATGCCGCACGCCCGCATGGACCACGGCCGACCTCTACCTGGCCTATGTCGGGCTTCCCAGCTGGCGGTTCTCGCTCAACATCAACAACCTCGCCGACCACCAGCCGGTCAACTACGAAGCCGACAAGCTTGGCTACGACATCGCCTACGACGACCCGCGTGGTCGCTATTACCTGCTGAGCGCCGCGTACCGGTTCTAGGGTCCGGCGAAGCGGGCGCGGTGCCTTCGTGCAAATAAAACTGCCAAGCCGGGTAGGGGGGTGGGGCGTCGCCTGCGTTACTGGCCATGACCTTCCGAAAGGAAGGCTCACGCGCCAAGGATGGCGCACCTATTCACCGCTTCGACAACGTTCGCGCTGCCCCGCGGGCTTTACTGGTGGTAACGGCTTCCGGATGAAGCATCACGCGCCATGGATGGCGCAATCCAATTGAGACGGCCAGGCTCCGCGCGCCTTCCCCCGCGGATCGCGAAGGCCGTACCTGCAGTCTTCTGGATGAAGCATGGGGTGCCAAGGATGGCGCCAGTTTCATCCGCGCCTCCTTTTCCCCTTAGTCTTCGGCCACGAGTGCGCCGCGCGTTCGTCGCGGCCGCAGCAAATTCAATGCTCGCTGCACTCGTCGCATTTCGCCTGTGGTTTAAGACGATTCTCATATACGACCCACGATCGTAGTGGTCAGATGAGGCGTCCGCGAATTCTGTGTGATTGGGGACTCCGACTCAGCATCGGCTGTCAGGTTTTCGACAGGCATTCGTGCGCGCGGATCGCGCATGTCGTCGGCAAGCTCTGCCTGCAAGTCGCACCAAAGCAGCAGTACGAACTAAGTAGTTGCGCGCCAGGAGGGTGCGTAGCCGGGTGGGTTACCACGGACCCACGCCGGTCAGTGCCGGGGGCTCCCCCCCTGCGTCCGGCATGTCTGGGGAAGTCGACGGATCGGCTTCTCCAGACTCTTTATTGCACCTGCCTAACGAATCCTGCTGACCGTCCCGGCGGTAGGATCGCGCGTGGGCGCATGAATCTAGCGCGCCGCCAGCTCACGTTCCCGACTGAGCCAGGCCGCTGACTTGCGGCCTTTTTTTTGCGCGCGCTGCACCACCTGCACTCGTGCGACCGCGCTCAGGCGATTTGTGTGTTTCAGATGATTCTTATTTTCCGACATGGCGCCGAACTGATCATCTAGTCGCGTCAGCAAGGGGCTGGAACTCGGCCGGGTTGAACAGCGGGGAATGGGGCGGCCTGCCGCGCAAGGGGGAACCTTGGATGGTTCGCATACTCATTTTGCCGTGGAGCAATGCAGAACCGTGAGCGTGGCGAACGTCATTGACGTCTTCGTCAGGTTCATCCATGTCAAACAAGGAGCGTCAAGACATGAGTCACAAGGCAAGCAGCACGATCCCCGGGAAGGCAAGCAGAACGCACGCACGCTCAGCCCTGTCCACGGCAATCGCTGGGGCCATCTTCTTCGGTGGCCTCGCAACCGCCAGCGCGCAAGGCGCAGGGCGTGAAACCGGTCGCACCGGCGACCCCGCAAGCTGGCGCACGGAAGAGTTCAAGGCCGACTGGGGGCTTGCAGCGATCCGCGCCGAGTATGCCTACGCACGCGGCCTGAGCGGTCGTGGCGTGCGCACCGGAATCTTCGACAGTGGCACCGGTCTGGAACATCCGGAATTCGCAGGCAAGGACCACCGCAGCCTGCAGATCGCGGACACCCTTGCCGACGGTAGCCGGTGCACCAATACGACCTTCCTTTCGGGTCCGGGCGCTTGCTTTTCCTCGCGGGGTGATGAGGTAGCGGTCGACTACGTGCGGTTCCATGACAGCGTGCCGGAGCGGATCCGCGAGATCATCCGCAACGGAAACTACGTGCAGCCAGGCTTCAACTACAACAGCCATGGCACCCACGTCGGCGGAACTATCGTTGCCAACCGCGACGGTCAAGGCACGCATGGCGTGGCGTTTGGCGCAGACCTGACCACGGCACGGTTGTTCTTCAACAGCGCGCGACAGTGGCAGCCGAATCCGCGAGGGGGGTATTCGGTTGTGGACCTGCCGGGTGTCGGTCCCGATGTTTCGGCGTTCGCCGACATGTACCAGCAGATGAACGCGCAGGGCGTCAGGGCGATCAACCACAGCTGGGGCTTTGCATTTGAGCCCGATACCGTCGAGCTCCTGGACGCCTACCTGACAGATCCGGAGTTGGCGAGTTATTGGAAAGTCATCGCCGACGGCTCCCGCGCGCGGGGCTTGATCCAGGTTTGGGCTGCGGGAAACACCGACGCGGCGACTGCCAGCCCGGCAGAAAGCCCCTTCGCGGGCGCGCATGCCACCTTGCCGCGCGCGTTCGCCGATATCGAGCCGTACTGGCTCAGCGTGGTCAACGTCGATCGCGAGCTCGTCCTGAGCAACCGCTCGAACAAGTGCGGGTTCAGTATGAACTGGTGCCTTGCCGCGCCGGGATCCGACATCCAGTCGACGGTCTACGGTGGCGACCAACGTACCCAGGGCGAGGTGAAGACGAATCCGGATGGGAGTATCAGCCTGGAAGTGCGCACCCGGTTGCCAGCCTTTGAATACGCCCAGTACAGCGGCACGTCGATGGCCGCGCCACACGTGACCGGTTCGTTGGCACTACTGATTGAGCGCTTTCCGTACCTGAATAATGCGCAGGTGCGCGATGTCCTGCTGACCACGACCACCGACCTGGGTGCGCCTGGCGTCGACGATGTCTACGGCTGGGGCCTGGTCAACCTGGAGAAGGCGATCGACGGTCGAGGCCAGATCCGCGTCGATACCAACGTGGTGATGAACCAGCGTGCTGGCGGCATCAAGGTCTGGGGAGGCGAGGCCTGGGACGATTGGCGCAACGATATCGGCGGCAGCGGTCGGCTGACCAAGTCGGGCGTGGGCTGGTTGCGGCTGAGTGGCAAGAACACCTTCGGCGGCCTCGACGTCAGGCAGGGCGTGCTCGAACTGGATTCCGATAACCGCCTGGGCAAGGTCGAGGTCAATGGCGGCCTGTTCGTGCTCAACGGAAAGCTCGCCAGCACCGACCTGCTCGTGAACAGCGGCGTCGCGAGCGTCCAAGGACGAGTGGCCGACGGCGCCACGCGGATCGCGAAAGGCGGCAGCCTGCATGGCAACGGCACCTTGGGTGACACCGTAGTCGAGGGAACGATCGCTCCGGGCAATTCGATCGGCGCGCTGCACATCGTGGGCACCTACACCCAGGCACCGGGTTCGTTCTACGAGGCCGAGATCGCGGCGCCATCCGCCTCGGATCTTATCGATGTCACCGGACGTGCCAACCTGCTTGGCGGAACGGTGCGGGTGTTCAATGCGCCGGGGCGGTACCTGCTGGGGCAGCGCTTCAACATCCTCACCGCGACCGACGGCGTGTCGGGTCGGTTTGCCAGCATCGATGCCTCGGCGATTTCGCCATTCCTGAAGTTCGGTTTCAACTACGGCGCGAACTCGGTGAATGTCGACGTCGCCCGCGGCCTGGCGCTCGCGACGGCCGCGCGCACGCGCAACCAGCGCTCGGTCGCGATGTCCGCAGACGTTCTGCCACTCAATGCACGTCTGGCGCAGACCCTCACGCAATTGTTCCCGCACCAGGCCATCCAGGCATTCGATTCGCTGAGTGGCGAGCTCTACCCCAGTGTTCAGTCGGTCCTGATCGAGGGCAGTCGCCACGTCCGGGACGCCGCCCTGGTCCGGGCACGGGCCGGCGCCGGCGAGTTCGCGCCGGCCAATGGTGATGCGCCGTCGGCAGCATGGATCCAGGTGCTCGGCAGCGGCGGCACGCTGCACGCCGACGGCAATGCCGGCGAGATCGACTACAACGGCAGTTCCACGCTGCTCGGTTACGACTTCCGTTTCGACAACGGTTTCCGCGTGGGTGTGCTCGGTGGCCTTGGTCGCGATGACGTGCAGTTGCCGAGCCGGCAGTCGAAGGGTGACATCAACACGCGCCACGTTGGCCTGTATGCGGGTCAGGCCTGGGGCGGGTTCGGCCTGCGCGCAGGTTGGGGCTATGCGGCGCACGACGTCGACGGCGAGCGGACGATCGCGTTTCCTGGCGTGCAGGACCGGACCCGTGCCGACTACGATGCCGACACCCGTCAGGCGTATATCGAAGGCGGTTATCGCTGGGCTGCCGGCGCCTGGGAATGGGAGCCGTACGGTCAGTTCGCCCAGGTCCGCACTAGCTCGGATGACGTTGTCGAACGCGGTGGCGTTGCCGCTCTGGCCGGGCAGGTCGAAGACAGTCGCGTGAATCTGGCAACCCTTGGACTGCGCTTCAACCTCAACCTCAGGGCTGCCGAACAGAAGGAAAGCTGGCTGAGCCTGCGCGGTGGACTCGGTCGTCGCCATGCCAGTGGCGATCTGTCGTCGACGGCGTCGCTGGCCTGGCAGGGCGGCGGAGCGTTCGATGTCCTCGGCACTCCGTTGGCCGAGAACGCGAACCTGGCGGAGGTCGGTCTGGGGGCGCGGGTGAGTCGCAACGGCCTGGTCGAGTTGAGCTACAGCGGCCAGTTCGCCGACGAATCCCGCGATCACGGCATGAACGCGCGCTACACCCTCAGCTTCTGATCGGTGAGGGCGGGCGCCAAGCCTCGCCCCAAAGCAGAAAGGCCGCGATTGCTCGCGGCCTTTCTGTTGTTGCATGCGCCGATGTGGCGCCGGTGGCTTACGCCAGGCCGGCCTGCTTCATCACTTCGGCAGCGTAGTCCTCGACCACCTTCTCGATGCCTTCGCCAACAGCAAGGCGCTGCATGGTGACGACGTCGGCGCCAGCGGCCTTGAGGACCTGCTCGACGGTCTGGTCGGTGTTGAGCACGTACGGCTGGCCGTACAGCGTGACCTCGTTGACGATCTTGGCGATCTTGCCGCTGATGATCTTCTCGAGGATCTCGGCCGGCTTGGCCTTGTCCTTCTCGGACATCTTGGCCAGCTCGATTTCCTTTTCCTTGGCCACGAACTCGGCCGGGACGTCGGAAGCCTTGATGTGCGGCGGGTTCATGGCGGCAACGTGCATGGCGATGCCACGGGCCAGTTCGATGTCGCCACCCTTGACCTCGACCAGCACGCCGATGCGGCCGCCGTGGACGTACGCGGCAACGTTGTTGGCGCTGTCGACGCGGGCGAGGCGACGGACCTGCACGTTCTCGCCGACCTTGGAGATGACGGCGGCGCGGGTTTCCTCGACGGTCTGTCCGCCGTCGACCTTGGCCGACTTCAGTGCTTCGGCGTCGGCGGCGCCGGAGGCCAGGGCGGCCTTGGCGACGGCTTCGGTGAAGCCCAGGAAGTTGTCATCCTTGGCGACGAAGTCGGTCTCGGAGTTGATCTCGACCAGCACGGCCTTGCCGCCGTCCTGGGCAACCGCGATGCGGCCTTCGGCAGCGACGCGATCGGCCTTCTTGTCGGCCTTGGCCAGACCCGACTTGCGCAGCCATTCGGCGGCAGCGTCGATGTCGCCATTGTTTTCGACGAGTGCCTTCTTGCACTCCATCATGCCGGCGCCGGTGCGCTCGCGCAGTTCCTTGACGAGGGAAGCGGTGATTTCAGCCATGGGGTTTACCTCGGAATTCGTTGGATGTGCGGATGGCGCCAAAGTTCGCTCAGGCCATTGCTGGCCGGTGCGTGGCGCGTCCGCGAAACGTTGCAGTACGACCAAAGCGATGCGACCGCGCATGATCGCGCGGCCGCATGACGCCGGTCTTACTCGGCGGCGTCGGCCTTCTTGGCCGGTGCCTTCTTGGCCGGGGCGCGGCCACGCGGGGCCTTGCGCTCGGCGCCGTTCTCTTCGCCTTCGGCGGCGGCTTCGGCGAAGTCTTCCTCGCGCACGCCAGCCGGCGTCGGCGCAGCGGCCTTGCCTTCCAGCACGGCGTCTGCGGCGGCACGGGCGTACAGCTGCACGGCGCGGATGGCGTCGTCGTTACCCGGGATGGCGTAGTCGACCAGGGCCGGATCGTAGTTGGTGTCGACGACGGCGATGACCGGGATGCCGAGCTTCTTGGCTTCCTTGATCGCGATGTCTTCGTGGCCGATGTCGATCACGAACAGCGCGTCGGGCAGACGGTTCATTTCCTTGATGCCGCCCAGCGAGGCTTCCAGCTTGTCGCGCTCACGGCGCAGGCCCAGCACTTCGTGCTTGACCAGCTTCTGGAAGGTGCCATCGGTCTCGGCTGCTTCCAGGTCCTTCAGGCGCTGCACCGACTGCTTGACGGTGCGGAAGTTGGTCAGCGTGCCGCCCAGCCAGCGCTGGGTCATGTACGGCATGTTGCAACGCTCGGCTTCTTCCTTGATGGCTTCGCGCGCGCTGCGCTTGGTGCCGAGGAACAGGATCATGCCGCGCTTCTGGGCGATGCCCGAGATGAAGTTCATCGCGTCATTGAAGAGCGGAACGGTCTTCTCGAGGTTGATGATGTGGATCTTGCCGCGGGCGCCGAAGATGTACGGACCCATCTTCGGGTTCCAGTAACGGGTCTGGTGGCCGAAGTGGACGCCTGCTTCGAGCATCTGGCGCATGGTGATCTGGGGCATTGCAAAACTCCAAGGCAGTGGAACCGGCCGCCGGGTAGGGTATGGCGGCTGCCCGCGGCAGGGCCGGGGGCGATGGTTCCGGGGTTGGGCCTCCCCGCTGCGTCCGTGACCGAACCTGTTGGTCCCGAAGGACCGCAGGCACCCCGGCACGAAGGGTTGCAGCGGGTGTGTATTCGCCTGCTCGGGGCCTGCTGGCCCGGTTGCTGCGCCCGGCGTGGGCGGATGGAAGGGCACGAGGGCCCGACCAAGCCGCGGAATTGTAGCGGTAACAGACTGTTACGGGCAAGCTGGGGGTCGGTTGGACCCTGAACGGGCCGCAGATAGGCGATAATGGCGCCATGGCCATCACCATCAAGACCCAAGAAGAGATCGAGAAGATGCGCGTCGCCGGCCGCCTGGCCGCCGAGGTCCTGCAGGTCGTCGCCCCGCATGTCAAGGCGGGCGTGACCACCGAGGAGCTGGACCGCATCTGCCACGATCATATCGTCAACGTGCAGAAGGCCATACCGGCCAACGTCGGCTACAAAGGCTTCCCGAAGACCGTCTGCACCTCGGTCAACAACGTCATCTGCCACGGCATCCCCAGCCCGGGCAAGGTCCTCAAGGACGGCGACATCGTCAATATCGACGTCACCGTGATCAAGGACGGCTGGCACGGCGACACCAGCCGCATGTACATGGTCGGCGAGCCGTCGGTCATGGCAAAGCGCCTGGTCGACGTGACCCGCGAGGCGATGTTCCGCGGTATCCGCACGGTTCGTCCGGGCGCGACCCTGGGCGACATCGGCGCGGCGATCCAGCAGTTCGCCGAAGCCGAACGCTTCAGCGTGGTGCGCGAGTACTGCGGCCACGGCATCGGCCGGATCTACCACGAAGACCCGCAGGTGCTGCATTACGGCCGCGCCGGCGAAGGGCTGGTGCTCAAGCCCGGCATGACCTTCACGATCGAGCCGATGATCAACGAGGGCGCGCGCCACACCAAGCTGCTGCCCGACGGCTGGACCGTGGTCACCAAGGACCGCAAGCTCTCGGCGCAGTGGGAGCACACGGTCGTGGTCACCGACGACGGGGTCGAGATCCTGACCCGCGTGCCCGGGGACGACAACGACCTATGACGGCTCCGGTCGCCGACGCCGGATCCACCGCAGGATCGGCGGCGCGACCGGCGGCGCAGGAGACTGGTGACCAGGCGCTCGCCATCCGCAATGCGCTGGCTGCGGTAAGTGCCGGCCTGGCACAGCGTTTCGACAGCGACCCCGACGCCGACATCGACCGCCTGCTGCAGGCGCGGACCGGCGCGGTCGACACCCAGGTGCGCGCCGCGTGGGCCAGCTGCCTGCCGGTCGATGCGCCGCTGGCGCTGTTCGCGGTCGGCGGCTATGGCCGCGGCGAACTGTTCCCGCAGTCGGACATCGACCTGCTGGTGCTGGCAGAATCCGACGCGCAACTCGCCCACGGCGAGGCGCTGGCCGCATTCGTCGCATTGCTCTGGGATGCCGGCCTGCCGGTCGGCCACGCGGTGCGTTCGGCAGCGCAATGCACGCAGGCCGCCGCCGACATCACCGTGCTCACCGCGATGCTGGAAGCACGTCCGCTGATCGCCACGGTCGAGGACATGCACGCCCTGCAGGTGGCGACGGCGCCGAACCAGGTGTGGCCGGCGCGCGAGTTCTTCGGCGCCAAGCGCGAGGAACTGCGCCTGCGCCATGCCCGCTACGAGGACACCGCCGACAACCTCGAGCCGAACCTGAAGGAAGGCCCCGGTGGCCTGCGCGACGTGCAGACGCTGCGCTGGATGGCATTGCGGATCGTCGGTACCGGCGACTTGGAATCGCTCGTCGCGATCGGCCAGTTCGGCGCCGACGAACTGGCCACGCTCGAGCGCGAACGCCGCGCACTGTCGCGCCTGCGCTTCGGCCTGCACCTGGTCGCGGGCAAGCGCGAGGAGCGGTTGCGATTCGATTACCAGAAGCTGCTGGCGGAACGGCTGGGGCACGTCGACAACGCCGACACGCTTGCTGTCGAGCAGATGATGCAGGGCTTCTACCGCAGTGCCGCGCTGGTGCTGCGCATCGGTGAACGTTTGCTGCAGCGTTTCGAAGAGCAGATCGAAGGCGAGACCGCACCGGTCGTCATCGACCATGCCTTCGAACTGCGCCGCGATTACCTCGCCGCGCGCGATCCGCAGTGGCCGCGCGATGCCTACGATGTCTTCTCACTGTTTGCAGTGTGGGCCGGGCACGATGCCGTCCGCGGCCTGCACTCGCAGACCGCGCGCGCACTGGCCGAGTCGCTGTCACGCGTACCGGCCTTCCAGCAGGCCGAGCCGGCCTTGCGCGAGCGCTTCATCGCGCTGCTGCGTGGGCCGCACCCGGTTCACGCTCTCGAGCGCATGGCGCGGCTTGGAGTGCTCGGACGCTGGATTCCGGCGTTCGCGAAAGTCTCCGGGCGCATGCAGTTCGACCTGTTCCATGTCTTCACCGTCGACCAGCACACGCTGGCGGTGCTGCGCAACCTGGCGCGCTTCGCCTCGGGCATCGTCGACGAGCGCTTCAGCATTGCCCACGAAGTCTGGCCGCGCCTGCGCAAGCCGGAACTGCTGCTGTTGGCCGGCCTGTTCCACGACATCGCCAAGGGCCGTGGCGGTGATCATTCCGAACTCGGCGCCGAGGATGCGCGGATCTTCTGCAGCACGATTGGGTTGTCGCGTGCCGACACCGCGCTGGTCGAATGGCTGGTGCGCCAGCATCTGCTGATGTCGGTGACGGCGCAGAAGCAGGACATCGCCGATCCGGAAGTGATCCATCGCTTTGCCGGCAAGGTCAATGATCGCGAGCACCTCGATCATCTTTATCTTCTGACCTGCGCCGACATCGCCGGCACGTCGCCCAAGCTGTGGAACGCCTGGAAGGATCGCCTGCTGGCCGACCTCTATACGGCCACGCGCCTGGCATTGCGACGTGGCCTCGAGCATCCGGTCGCCGGCATCGAACGCGCCAGCGAGACCCGCGATGCCGCGCGCGCGATGCTGGCCACGCTCGGATTCGGCGACGATGACGTGGATCAACTCTTCGAGCGCATGCCCGAGATCGGTTTCCAGCGCAGCCGCCCCGACCAGATCGCCTGGCAGGCGGCATCGCTGCGCGGTGTCGCCACTGGCGAAACGCGCGTGCGTGCACGTGCCGTCGGCGAGCATGCCGGTGCCCTGGAAGTGTTCGTGCATTGCCAGGACCGCGATGGCCTGTTCGCCGCGATCGTGGCCACGCTCGATCGTCTCGGCCTGGCGATCCAGCAGGCGCGCGTGCTCGATGGTCCGAACGCGATGATCTTCGACAGCTTCGAGGTCGTGCCGATCGATCCGCGTTGCCCGCCGGGCATCGACGAGGTCGAGCAGCGCCTGGCCGCGGTGCTCGACGGTCCGCTCGACCGCATCAAGCCGACCCGTCGCACCCAGCCGCGCCACCTCCGGCATTTCCGCATCGCCGCTCAGGTCGGCTTCGACACGCTCGATGACGGCCGCACCATGCTCAGCCTGGTCTGCACCGACCGCCCCGGACTGCTGGCCGACGTCACCCAGGCCATCCGCAGCGAGGGCCTTCGCGTGCACGATGCGCGCATCGCCACGTTCGGCGAGCGCGCCGAGGACGTGTTCCAGCTCACCAGTACCCAACCCGACGGGCGCGATGGCGCGCTCGATGAAACGCAACAGGAGGCCCTGCGCGACGCGTTGCTGGCCTGCCTTGAAGGAGATCGTTGATGAGTTCCGAGAAGAAGCCCGCCCGCAAGACCGTCCGCAAGGCCGTTCGCAAGAAGGTCACGCCGAAGGGTCCGGGTGTCGATGAACTGAAGTTCATGGTCGACAGCGCCTTCGAGCGCCGGGCGATGCTGACCCCCGACGAACTCGAGGGCTCGACGCGACCGACCGTCGAGCGCGTGATCTCGGACCTGGAAAGCGGCGAGTTCCGTGTCGCCGAACCCGACGGCAAGGGCGGCTGGACCGTCAACGAGTGGCTGAAGAAGGCGGTGCTGCTGTACTTCCGCGTCAACGACATGCAACTGGTCGAAGGTTTCCCGGCGCCGTACTGGGACAAGGTGCCGGCGCGCTTCGAGGGTTTCGGCGAGGCCGATTTCCGCAAGCTCGGCGCGCGCGTCGTGCCCGGTGCGATCGCCCGGCGCGGTTCCTACATCGGCAAGGACGTGGTGCTGATGCCGAGCTTCGTCAACATCGGCGCGCACGTCGGTGAAGGCACGATGGTCGACACCTGGGCCACGGTGGGTTCGTGCGCGCAGGTCGGCAAGCATTGCCACCTGTCCGGCGGTGCCGGCATCGGTGGCGTGCTCGAGCCGTTGCAGGCCTCGCCGACGATCATCGAGGACCACTGCTTCATCGGTGCCCGCTCGGAAGTCGTCGAAGGCTTCGTCGTCGGCCACCACAGCGTGATCGGCATGGGCGTGTTCCTCGGCCAGAGCACGCGCGTGTACAACCGCGCCACCGGCGAGGTCACCTATGGCTATGTGCCGCCGTACAGCGTGGTCGTCTCCGGCCAGCTGCCGGCCAAGGACGGTTCGCACTCGCTGTACTGCGCGGTGATCGTCAAGCAGGTCGATGCCAAGACGCTGTCGAAGACCAGCATCAACGAACTGCTGCGCGGATTGGCGGACTGAAGAATGACCACGCTCTACGGACTCAACAACTGCGACACCTGCAAGAAGGCCCGCAAGTGGCTCGACCGGTTCGGCCTGGGCTATGCCTTCGTCGATTACCGCGACGAGCGCCAGTCGCCCGAAACGCTGGTGCAATGGAAGGACCAGCTCGGTGGCTGGGACGCGATGATCAACAAGTCGTCCACCACCTGGCGCAGCCTGCCCGACAATCGCAAGACGCCCGGCTCGGACGCGGAATGGAAGCTGCTGCTGAAGGAATACCCGCAGCTGATCCGTCGTCCGCTGGTGATGACCGACGACGGACAGGTCAGCCAGGGCTTCAGCGACAACGGCTTCAAGCAGCGCTTCGGCGTCGGCGCACTGGGCTGACGCAATGAGCGACGTCCTCGACCTCACTTGCGACCTGATCGCACGCGCTTCGGTCACGCCGCAAGACGGTGACTGCCAGGCGATGATCGGCCAGCGCCTGCTCGCGGCGGGATTCCGTTGCGAGCACATGCACTTCGGCGATGTCGACAACCTGTGGGCGGTGCATGGCAGCGAGGGTCCGACCCTGGTGCTGCTCGGCCATACCGACGTGGTTCCGCCGGGGCCGCGCGAAGCATGGGCCAGCGATCCGTTCTTTCCCGAGATCCGCGACGGCGTGCTGTACGGGCGCGGCGCGGCGGACATGAAGGGCAGCGTTGCTGCGTTTGTCGTCGCGCTCGAGCGCTTCGTCGCTGCCCATCCCGACCATCCCGGCAGGGTCGCGCTGCTGCTGACCTCCGACGAGGAGGGCGATGCCATCGACGGCGTGCGCCGCGTTGCCGAGACGTTCCGCGAGCGCGGCGAACGCCTGGACTGGTGCATCACCGGCGAGCCGTCTTCGATGACGAAGCTGGGCGATCTGCTGCGTGTCGGCCGTCGCGGCACCTTGTCGGCGACGCTGACGGTGCGCGGCGTGCAGGGCCATGTCGCGTATCCGGACAAGGCGCGCAACCCGATCCACTTGGCCATGCCCGCGCTCGCCGAACTTGCGGCGCGTCGCTGGGACGAGGGCTACGAGACATTCCCGCCGACCAGCCTGCAGATCAGCAACATCCACGCCGGCACCGGCGCCAACAACGTCATTCCCGGCGAACTCGAGGTGCTGTTCAACCTGCGCTTCAACCCGAGCTGGAGCGCGGCGCAGCTGGAGCAGGAATGCGAAGCGGTGCTGCAGCGGCACGGGCTCGAGTACAGCGTGCGCTGGCATCGCGGCGGCGAGCCGTTCTACACGCCGGAAGGCCCGCTGCGTGCGGCTGCGCGCGCAGTGCTGGGCCAGTACTGCGGTGCCGCACCGGAGGAAAGCACGGGCGGCGGTACTTCGGATGCGCGCTTCATCGCGCCGCTGGGCGCGCAGTGCATCGAGATCGGCCCGGTGAACGCCAGCATCCACAAGGTCGACGAGCATGTGTCGGTGGCGGATCTCGAGGCGCTGCCGGATCTGTACCAGGCACTGATCGAGCGGATGCTGCTGCGCTGACGCAAGCCTCTCCCGCGAACGGGAGAGGCGTTGCACCGTCGCCGCTTACTGCGGCGCCAGCTTGAGCGTGTGCTGCGTCTTGCCCGGCAGGAACGGCGTAGGCCGGCCATGCACCCAGTCGTCATGACCGGCGCCCCAGAACGGCGACATCAGGTGGCCGCTCTGGCCGCCCGGCATATGGATGATGCCGTCGGCTTCGTGGCCCGGTGACACCACCATGCGTTCGGACGCGCCGAAGTTCGGTCCCTGCACGCGCGGCATGCCGCTGTCGCCGGGCAGCTCATCGGCGGCCATGCAAAGCATCGGCTTGGCGAAGGCGGGCAGGGCGCGGCTGAGCGGGTGGCAGATCTTCGCAGTGTTGCGCTCGCCCCAGCTGCGCTGAGCGATCGGTCCCTTCTCCTGCAACTCGTCGCGCACTTCACGCGCGGCGTCCTCGAACAACGCATCCCACGAGGCAAAACGACGCGGCAGCAGGTTCGCCGGGCGTTGCGTCACCAGCGGCCAGGCCACGCCTTCGAAGTGCGAGAGATTGGGCATCTCGAAGTCCTTGCCCAGGGCTGCCTGCGCCGGTGCGGTCAGGCCATCGAGCAGGCGGTCGTGCACGGCCAGGCGCCAGGCGCGCACGACGCGGTAGCTGACCGAGTTGGTGCTGGCGTGTCCCTGCCAGGTCGGCGATGCCACGGCGAGTTCGTGCAGCGCCGGTGACTTGTCCGACGCGCCCTGGTCGCGCAGGAGCTGCCACCAGCGGGTCAGGAACAAAGCGCGATCGTCGAGCTGGATGGCGAGCAGGTCGCGTTCGTTGAATCGCTCCTTGGCGAACAGGTCGTCGCGGATCTGGCGGGCGCGCGCGCCATTGGCGTAGCCACCGTCGCCGATGCGCGCAAGCAGCGCGCCATCGACGACGCGCGTGTTGGCGCTCCACATGCGCTGCACCGTGCCAGGCGGCAGGGCGATGCCCGAGGCAGGGGTGATCGGCCACGGCGGGCACGATGCCGCCTCGCTGACGGTGGTCGCAGCGCAGCTGGCCTGGCGCACGGGCGCCGGGCCGAGCAGGCGCCAGGTGATGCGGCCGTCGCGCCCGCCGATGGCGAGGTTCTGCCCGGGGATCGCGGTGTGGTCGGCCATCTGCAGGGCATCGTCGAGCGAGTGCGCGTGCAGGAAGTTGGCCAGACCCAGGTTCATCGCGCCGGGCTGGTGGGCGACCCAGCGCAGCGCCAGGCCGCTGCCATCGGGCTGGCGGAACAGGATCGGCCCCCAGGCAGACTCATCGACCGGGAATTCGACATCGGCCTGGCCGGCGACGCGGATGCGTTCCACGTGCCGGGTCACACCCGCACAGGGCTCGGCGCAGGCCGGCTGGCGCTGCCAGTCGAGCCAGTCGCCGTAGCTGTTGGTGAAGCCCCAGGCGACCTGGCCGTTGCTGCCGACCACCAGTGCCGGCAGGCCGGGCAGGGTGAAGCCGGTGGCGTCGACGTGTCCGCCGACGGCGCGCGTGTCGGGATAGCGAAGGCGTGCGCGGAACCAGATGTTCGGTGCGCGCAGGCCCAGGTGCATGTCGTCGGCGACGATGGCGCGACCGTCGGCGGTGAGCTGGCCGGAGACGGCGAAGTTGTTGCTGCCCACGTCCGAACGCTCGGGCACGTTGGCCGGGCGGTCGGCGGGCGAGGGCATCGGCAGCGCACGCAGGTCGAGCGTGGCGGCATCGGGCAGGGCCGCGTCACCGCGCGGCCGGCCGGCCAGCGGCGCGTCCCAGCTGCTGCCGTCGTGGGCGAGCAGCGCATACAGCGCCCCCGGCACATGCGGCTTGAGCTTCCACATCGCCAGTTCGCGGGCGTTGCTGGCGTCCTGCAGGTCGAAGTACATGGCATAGCCGGCCAGTGCCGAGTCTTCCAGGCGCCACGGCTCGGGCTGCGTGCGCAGCAGCAGGTAAGGCCAGGGGCGCACCTTCAATGCGGCCAAGCCGGCATTGACGCCATCGACGTAGGCCTGCGCCATCGGTCGCTTGTCGCCGAGGATCGCATCAAGGTGAGCGCTCACGCGTGCGCGCATGCGGTGCACGCGGCGCTGCTTGTCGGTGTCGATCGCGGCCGGGCCGAACAGGGCCGACAGTTCGCCGGACGACGCGCGGCGCAGCAGGTCCATCTCGAAGTAGCGTTCCTGCGCGTGGACGTAGCCCAGTGCACGCATCGCATCGGCTTCGTTGGCGGCATCGACGGTGACCACGCCGAGCGCGTCGCGCTGGATCGAAACCGGTGCCGACAGGCCGGGCAGGGCGAGTTCGCCCTCCAGGCTCGGCAGGCTGCCGCGCATCAGCCACCAGATCGCGAAAGCGCCTGCCACCAGCAACAGCAGCAGCACGACGAGGCTGCGTTTGATCAGTTTCTTCATGGTCCCCATCGTGGATTGATTCCCCGCCCTAGTGTCGCGCATTGGCAGGCATCGGAGCAGGCCTGGCCCTGTCCGGGGGAGGGGGCTTGCAACTGGCCGCCGGCTGTCGCAGGATCGGCCCATGTCTTCCGTCCAGGCCCTCGCCCACGCCACCAACGCCGCCCTTCGCGGCGGTGCGCCCGTGGCCGGCCTGAACAATAACAACCGCAATAACGCCAGCCACCCGCGGGCCGGCGATTAGCGCGCGCAAGACACGCTAACTCGCTCACGAAGCCCGCGCCAAAAGCGCGGGCTTCTTCGTTTCTGCCTTCTCCACTTCCTCCTCCTTCCACGAAACAAGCCCACCCAGGAGTCCTCCCATGTGTTCCATCCTCGGCATATTCGGCCTGCAACCCGGCGATGACGTACAAGCGCTGCGCCGGCGCGCCCTCGAGCTTTCGCAACGCCAGCGCCACCGCGGCCCTGACTGGAGCGGCGTGCATCTGGACGACGGCGTGATCCTCGTCCACGAGCGCCTGGCCATCGTCGATCCGGCCGGCGGCTCGCAGCCGCTGCACTCGGAAGACGGCGAACTGGCGCTGGCCGTCAACGGCGAGATCTACAACCACCGCGAGCTCGAGCAGCGGCTGCGCGAACCCTATGCGTTCCAGACCGGCTCGGACTGCGAAGTGATCAGCGCGCTCTACCGCGAGCGTGACGACGTCGCCGCCTGGCTCAACGAACTCAATGGCATCTTCGCGTTCGCGTTGTGGGATGCAGGCAACAAGCGCTACCTGATTGCGCGCGACCCGATCGGTGTCTGCCCGCTGTACTGGGGGCACGATCACGACGGACGCCTGTGCGTGGCCTCGGAGATGAAAGCGCTGGCCGATGTCTGCGCAGATGTCGCGCAGTTCCCGCCGGGGCACTACTACGACAGTGCCAGCGGTGAACTGGTGCGCTACTACGTCAAACCCTGGCGCGACTACGACGCAACGCAGGGCGTGGAAGTGGCCAGGCAGGAACTGCGCGAGGCCTTCGAGCGCGCCGTGCACCGGCAGATGATGAGCGACGTGCCGTACGGCGTGCTGCTGTCGGGCGGACTGGACTCGTCACTGGTCGCCGCGGTGGCGGCGCGCTATGCGCGCAAGCGCATCGAGGACAACGATGCCAGCGAGGCCTGGTGGCCGCGCCTGCATTCGTTCGCGATCGGGCTGGACGGTTCGCCCGACCTGGCCGCGGCCGAAATCGCAGCGCAGGCGCTGGGTACCGTGCACCACGGTTTCACCTACACGTTCGAGGAGGGCCTGGATGCATTGCCGGAGGTGATCCGCCACATCGAGACCTACGACGTCACCACCATTCGTGCCTCCACGCCGATGTTCCTGCTGGCGCGTCGGATCAAGGCGATGGGGGTGAAGATGGTGCTGTCGGGCGAGGGCAGCGACGAGATCTTCGGCGGCTACCTGTACTTCCACAAGGCGCCCAACGCCCGCGAGTTCCATGAAGAAACCGTGCGCAAGATCGATGCGCTGTACAACTACGACTGCCTGCGCGCGAACAAGTCGATGATGGCCTGGGGCGTGGAGCCGCGCGTGCCGTTCCTCGATGTCGAGTTCCTCGACGTGGCGATGCGCATGGACGCGCAGTACAAGATGGCCGGGCCCGGGCCGGACGGTACGCGACGCATCGAGAAATCGATCCTGCGCGAAGCCTTCGACGGCTACCTGCCCGAATCGATCCTGTGGCGGCAGAAGGAGCAGTTCAGCGACGGCGTCGGTTATGGCTGGATCGACGGACTCAAGGCGCACGCCCAGGCGCAGGTCAGCGATCGGGTGTTCGCCGCGGCCGCCAGCCGTTTCCCGGTCAACCCGCCGCAGACGAAGGAGGCCTACCTGTACCGGCACATCTTCGAGCAGTTCTTCCCCAGTGCCGCCTGCGCCGAGACGGTGCCCGGCGGCAAGTCGATCGCCTGCTCGTCACCGGCGGCGATCGCCTGGGACGCGGCCTTCGCGACCATGGCCGATCCGTCCGGCCGTGCGGTCGCGGGGGTGCACCAGGCCGCGCTGGGGCAGGGGTGACGGCTCAGGCCGCCGCTGCAGCGACTGCAAGCTCCAGGTCTGTGCCGTCCAGCGCGGCAACCATGGCGGCGTCGGCGTGGACAACGTCGATGCCGTTGCGGTCGTACCAGTCGGCGGCGTAGTAGCTGTGCGCATAGCGTTCGCCGCCATCGCACAGGATGGCGACGATCGATCCGGTCTGGCCTGCAGATCGCATGCATTGCGCTGCGTACAGCACGCCGACGAAATTGGTTCCGGTCGATCCCCCGACGCGACGGCCCAGGCGGGCGCTGACGTGGCGCATCGCCGCCAGGCTCAGCGAATCAGGCACTTTGACCATGGTGTCTATGCAGCCCGGGATGAAACTGGGCTCCACCCGCGGCCGGCCGATGCCTTCGATGCGCGAGCCGTGTGGCAGCGACAGGCTGGCGTCGGCGCACCCGCGCATTGCGCCGGCGTAGTAGTCGAAGAACACCGACGATTCCGGGTCGGCGCAGAGGATGCGGGTGTCGTGGCGGCGATAGCGGACGTAGCGGCCGAGCGTCGCCGAGGTGCCGCCGGTGCCGGCGCTGCACACGATCCACGCCGGCACCGGATGCGGCTCCAGCGCCATTTGCCTGAAGATGGATTCGGCGATGTTGTTGTTGGCACGCCAGTCGGTGGCGCGCTCGGCGTAGGTGAACTGATCCATGAAATGGCCGCCACTCTGGCGCGCCAGCCGCCGCGATGCGTCGTCCAGCCCGCAGGCACTGTCGACCAAGGTGGCACTGGCCACCGTAGAACTCGATCGCGCGGATCTTCTCCGGCGACGTCCCGTGCGGCATGACAGCGACAAAGGGCAAGCCAAGCAGCCGCGCGAAGTAGGCTTCCGAGACCGCGGTCGAACCGCTGGAGGCTTCCACCACGGTGCTTGCCTCATGCAGCCAGCCATTGGCCAGTGCATAGAGAAACAGCGAGCGTGCCAGCCGGTGCTTGAGACTTCCGGTGGGGTGGCTGGACTCGTCCTTCAGGTAGACGTCGATGCCGGGATAGCCGGGCAGCTCGAGCGGTATCAGATGGGTGTCGGATGAGCGGTTGAAGTCGGCCTCGATCCTGGCGATGGCCGTGGCGACCCCAGTCGCGGTGGTTGCGTGCCATCGTTGCCTCCGCCTCGCAGGAGTGGGTCGGCGGCGCACCCGCCGGAGCGGGTGCGCGCAGCTCGTGACCTTACTTGGTGACCGTCAACTTGCCCTTCATCAGCATCGAGTGACCGGGGAAGCTGCAGAAGAACGTGTAGTCGCCACCGGCCGTGAGCTTCTTGCCGGGGAAGGTGACCTTGGTCTTCTGGCCGCCGCCGACCAGTGTCGTCGCGGCGATGACGCGGGTGTCGCCCTTCGTGACGTAGTTGTTCGCCACGCCGGCCTTGATGCCGTCCCGCGCGATGGCGTCCACGTCCTTGGTCGCACTGATGACCACGTTATGGCCCATGGCTGCGGCCGGCAGCTTGCCGGTATGCACCAGTTCGACGGTGATGCTGGGGCACGCGGCCGAGACCGTTGCCGTCTTCAGATCGAACTTCATTGCATCGTCTCCCTTGAGCGAGATGGTGCAGTTGCTGGCGGCGTGGGCGAATCCGGACGCAGCGAACAGTCCGAGGCAGAGCAGTGAGGTGGAAAGGATCTTCATGGGCTACTCCTGGAGGAAGGGGGAGGGTGGTCAGTGCGAGGAAACGAGGGTTTTCTTCACCTGCGCGACGAACTCCGGATCGGGCTGCAGTCCGGTCACTTCGCTGCGGGCGAGGACACGGCCATCGCGGTCGAGCAGGATCAACACGCTGGTGTGGTTGAAGGTTCCATCGGGCTGGGCGCGGTAGCGGATGTCGAGGACCGCGGCCAGCGTACGCACGTCGGTGTCGAGGGGGCGTAGCAGGCGCCAGCGCGAGTCCAGATGGTGGGCGTCGGCGACGTCCTGCAGTGCCGCCGGCGTGTCGCGTGCCGGATCGATGCTGATCACGGCGAGGTCGAGAGCGTCGTGCTCGCTGGCGGTGAGCTGCTTCTGCACCGCCTTGCCGCTGGCGATGATGAGCGGGCACATCAGGTGGCAATTGCTATAGAACATCGACACGACAGCGGGGCGGCCACGCAGGTCCGGCGAGGACAGTTCCCGGCCGTCCTGGGCGGTCAGTGATGCGGTTACCTGATAGACCGAGTCGCCGGGCAGCTCGTCGGCGACGGCAAGCGCAGGCAAACAGAACAGCAGCCCCATGGCGACACTCAGGGCGGGACCGGTCGGGGAAGATTTCATGGTCGACTCCTTGCGCAGCGGAAGCCGAGGTTGCCCAGCGTGCTGCGAGGTTGCATGGCCGACAACAGGGCCACGCGCTTGAGCACGGCATAGTCGTCGCGGTTGTTGAAGGACAGCCCGGTGGCGCCGCAGAACTGCAGCCGGTCGCCGTCATCCGCGCCGCGCTTGTCGCTGTCGCCCAGCAGGGTGGAGAAGTCGCCGACCCATTCCCATGACGCGCCGTGGAGTCCGCGGATTCCGTAGGCATTGGCGGGTGCGTTGCCGGCCGCATCGACTGCGCGCGACGTGCCGTCAGCAAACAGGCGATTGCGCCAGACCGGGTCGGTGCGTGCATCACGCCGTTGCGGGTCGGCAGCGGCGACGTACTCCCACTCGGCCCAGTCCGGCAGTCGCGCCTGCTGCGCCTTGCAATAGGCATCGGCGGCAAACCAGCTGACGTGCGTAGCCGGGCGCTCAGCGTCGAGCGGATCCGGCGCATCGTCAGCCTGCCAGTGGGACAGGTACCCCGAGTCGGCGAACAACGCCGGCACGCGGTCGCGACGCCATTGCGGGTGCTGCAGGACGAATGCCTGGAACTCGCGGTCGCTGACCGCCTGTTGCATCAGCGCGAAGTCTGCGACAACGCGGTCGCCGTCGTTTCCCTCATAACGGATCGTCGAGCGGAATGCACCGCCCGGGATCTCGACATAGGCGGCCGGCGATGCTGCCGGCGACGAAGTCGCCAGCAGCACGAGCCAAAGCGTCGAAGTGAGCATGATGGCTCCCGGCGTCCGCGTCAGTGGCCTGACTTGCCCGCCGGCGGAGATTCCATGCTCGACTGCTGTCCGGTGTAGATGGACGAATCCTTCTCGCCGGTGACCTTGAGGATTCCGAGCGTACCCTTGTGGAACGTGCGGAAGATGCTGTGGTCGACGAGGATGTAGTTACCCGGGACGTCCGTCTTGAACTCGACCATGGCCGAGCCACCGGCCGGTATCAGCGTGGTCTGCACGTTCTCCTGGTACTTGCTGCCGCCTTCGGTGTAGACCTTGTCGAAGATCTCGCCGATCACGTGGAAGCTCGACACGAGGTTCGGGCCGCCGTTGCCGACGAACAGGCGCACCGTCTCGCCGGCCTTGGCGGTCAAGGCCTTGTCGCCCGTCAGCGAACCTTCGGCACCGTTGAAGAGCACGTAGGTGGGATGCTCGTCGATCGCCTTCTCCAGGCTGAAGGGTTGGAGGCCCGGTTCGCCGTACTTGCCTTCGGTGTAGAAGTCGCCCTGCATCACGTAGTACTCCTTGTCGACCTTGGGCAAGCCCTGCGGCGGCTCGACCAGGATCAGGCCGTACATGCCGTTGGCGATGTGCATGCCGACCGGCGGCATCGCGCAGTGGTAGACGTACAAACCCGGGTTCATTGCCTTGAAGGTGAACTTCGTCTGGTGGCCGGGAAGCGTGAACGTCGCTTCCGCGCCACCGCCGGTGCCGGTGACGGCATGCAGGTCGATGTTGTGCGGCATGTGCGAGTCGTGCGCGTTCTTCAGGTTGAACTCGACCGTGTCGCCCTGGCGCACGCGGATGAAACTGCCGGGAACACTGCCGCCGAACGTCCAGAAGTTGTAGGTGACGCCGTTGGAGATCGGCATTTCCTTCTCGACCACTTCCAGCTCCACGATCACCTTGGCCGGCGCGGTGCGGTTGGTCGGTGGCGGCACCATCGGGGGAGCGGTCAGCACGGCCTTGATGGGTTTGCCAAGGATCGCGTCGTTGTCGTTTGTCGCGGCGTGGTGGGGTGTGGCGATGGCGACCGGTGCGCCGATACCGAGGGCGCATGCGAGTGCGCAGAACAGCAGGTGATGAGATACACGACTCATGTGTGACTGCCTTGCTAATGGCCTGATGGCCGATGGCGGCAAGGTAGTCGCGCGTTCAGCGTTTCGCCTTGATGTATGTCAAACCTGTCTGCGGGCATCGCGTCGGTGAGACTTTGTGGCAGTGACGCAGTAGCGGACGGATTGCAAATTTGGCATCCGGACGCCGCCTGTTGATCTCGATCAGAATTCGAGTCGAAGGACTGGCGCACAATGTCGGACTGATCAAGGGAACTGCCGCATGGGAATCGGGATTTCAAGCTTTCGCCGTAGCCACGTCCGCATCGCGGTCGCGTTCGCGCTGGCGGCGATCGGGTCCGGCGCCAACGCCGGGGAGCCGGTCGAGGCGAAGTACATCGCACCGGCGACTTACCGGTTTTCCAATGGCCTGGAACTGCGTGCCAGCGGCAACCTCGCCTATGACTACAACGATTTTTCCGGCGAGGCCTACGACGGGGCACAGCTGACTGACGAGGACGGGTTCCGTCGCAAGGAGTTCGGAGTCACGCTCGCGAAGAAGGGCGTGTTCGAGGCCACGGTCAATTACGAGTTCCAGGCCGATGTCTGGCAGGACGTAAGCCTGCGCGTGGAGACCAAGGCGCTATCCGGGCACGACTGGGGCAAGCTGCGCATCGGCCAGAGCAAGACGCCGGTTGGTTTCGAGGGCGTGACCGCCACGCGTGCGGGCAGCTTCCTCGAGCAGAGCCTGGCGACCCAGGCCATCTTCGAAGGACGTCGACTGGGCGTGGACTGGGCGCTGGAGCGGCCGAGCTATCTGGTCAATGCCGGCTATTACTTCCGCTCCGACCTCGAGGGCAACAACAAGGGCGACACGTTGGCGGCCCGCTCCGCCTGGACACCGCTGAAGAGCGAGACACAGGTGCTGCACCTGGGCGCCGCGGCCTCGGTCGAGCAGCCCGATGGCGAGGTCAACGGGCGCGGCATCGCGCTGGCGCCGTCGGTGCGCTGGCGCGCGCGTCCGGAGGCCGGCTTGACCGACCTGCGCCTGGTGGATTCGGGCACGCTGACGAACGTCGACAGCATCGAACGCGTGGGCCTGGAAGGTCTGTGGATCCAGGGCCCATGGTCAGTGCAGGGCGAGTACCTGCGCCAGCGCACGCAGCGCGACGGCGGGAGCGACTACGCGACCGATGGCTACTACCTGTTCGGCAGTTGGCTGGTGACCGGCGAGTCGCGCCGCTACAGCGGTGGCAATGTCGCCAACCCCCGGCCCAGCGGGCGCTACGGCGCGCTCGAACTGCTGGCGCGCTACAGCCACCTGGACCTGGACGATGCGGGCATCGCCGGCGGGCGCCAGAGTGACTGGACCCTGGGCGCAAACTGGTACTTCAGCGACTATTTCAAGCTTCAGGCGAACTACGTCGATGTGGATGCGCGACGCGCTGGCCTCGACGCCGATCCGGACATCTTCGAGGTCCGTGCGCAGTTGCAGTTCTGAAGGTGTGGCGACCGGGCATCGGTCGACCTGGGCCGAACTTGACCCTGATCAAGGCCGACGCCGGTGACGCTACCTAGGCTGTGTCGTACATCGCACGCTGGCGCAGTGCCGGCGTGTTTCACGCCACGGCAACGGAGATCCGCATGTCCACACACAACAGTCCCGCCACTCAGCCGCTGAATGAGCAATTGCTCGTCGATGCGCTGCGCAATGCCGACCCGGACGCCACTGTCAGCATCGAGAGCGCGACGGGCCAGCTCAACGTTTCGACCGTGCTAAGCCAGCACGACATCCTGGAAATACTTGGCGGGCTGGGGGTGCTGGCTGCTCCCACCGACAGCCATCCCGATGCAGGCCACCAGGGCGGGCAATGCTGCGGAAGTTGCGGGTAACCGTGGGCCGTGCAGTCCGGAAACCGTGTGGGGCAGCGGTCGCTGCCCCACTGTCGAGCCGCCTTCGCGGCTACTGAACGCGCTTGAACACCAGCGTGGCGTTGGTGCCGCCGAAGCCGAAGCTGTTCGACATCACCGTCGTACAGACCTGATCACGACTCTCGCGCACGATCGGGAAGCCCTCTGCGCGCGGATCGATGGTGTCGATGTTGGCCGAGCCGGCAATGAAGCCGTCCTCCATCATCAGCAGGCAATAGACCGCCTCGTGCACGCTGGCCGCTCCGAGCGAGTGGCCGCTGAGTGCCTTGGTCGACGACAGCGGCGGGATCGCATCGCCGAATGCCGCGCGAACCGCTTCCAGCTCGACCACGTCGCCCAACGGCGTCGAAGTGCCGTGCGTGTTGAGGTAGTCGACGGGACCGACGCCCTGGCCATCCAGTCCGGCCAGCGCCATCTGCATGCACCTGACCGCGCCTTCGCCCGAGGGTGCGACCATGTCGGCGCCATCGGAGGTCACGCCGTAGCCCACCAGCTCGGCGATGATGCGTGCGCCGCGGGCCTTGGCGTGCTCGTAATCCTCCAGCACCAGCATGCCGCCGCCGCCGGCGATGACGAATCCGTCGCGGTCGGCGTCATAGGGGCGCGATGCCGCAAGCGGGTTGTCGTTGCGATGGGTCGACAGCGCGCCCATGGCGTCGAACTGCGAAGTCATGCCCCAATGCACTTCTTCGCCGCCACCGGCAAAGACCACGTCCTGCACGCCAAGGCGGATGAGGTCGGCGGCCATGCCGATGCAATGCGCCGAGGTCGCGCAGGCCGCGGACACCGAATAGCTGTGGCCGCGAATGCCGAACGCGGTGGCCAGCGAGGCCGATACCGTCGAGCACATCGTGCGCGGCACCATGTACGGACCGATTCGACGCACGCCCTTGTTGCGCAACAGGTCGGCGGTTTCGATCTGCCATTGCGGCGAACCGCCGCCCGAGCCGGCGATCACGCCGGTGCGGACATTGCGCACCTGTTCCTCGTCGAGACCGGCGTCGGCGATTGCGTCCTGCATGGCCACGTAGCTGTAGGCCGCGGCATCGCCCATGAAGCGCTTGAGCTTGCGGTCGATCCGCGCATCCAGGTCGATGTGCGGCACGCCCGCGACCTGGCTGCGCAGCCCCAGCTGCTCGTATTCGGGAACGAAGCTGATGCCGGGACGTCCTTCGCGCAACGATGCGGAAACCGAAGCGCGATCATTGCCGATGCAGGAAACGATACCTAGGCCGGTGATGACTACCCTGCGCACTCAGAAGCCCTCCGTCGAGGTGAACAGACCGACGCGCAGGTTGTCCGCGGTGTAGATCTCGCGTCCGTCGACCGACATCCGGCCTTCGCCGATGACCAGCGCCAGCTTGCCGCGCATCACGCGGCGAATGTCGATCTCGTACTGGACCAGCTTGGCATTGGGCAGCACCTGGCCGGTGAACTTCACTTCGCCCACGCCCAGCGCTCGGCCGCGGCCGGGTTCGCCCAGCCACGGCAGGAAGAAACCGCACAGCTGCCACATCGCATCCAGGCCCAGGCAACCGGGCATCACCGGGTCGCCTTCGAAATGGCAGGCGAAGAACCACAGGTCGGGATTGATATCGAGTTCTGCGCGGATCACGCCCTTGCCGTAGCGACCGCCTTCAGTCGAAATCTCGGTGATGCGATCGAACATCAGCATCGGCGGAGCCGGCAGGCGGGCATTGCCCGGACCAAACATGGTGCCGTTGGCACATGCGAGCAATTGCTCGCGATCGAATGAGGAGGGACGGGTCATCTGGCTTCTGCTGCGACTTGGTAATCCGACAAGTGTCGTCGTCTGCATTGGTCGCTGCAATGACTGCGATCAAGCTTGAAAAACCGTACCGGCGCGTATGCAAGCCCGCGTAATGCCGCCGAGGCGCTGACGGCGTGCTCGACCTCCTGCCAGTGCGCTCCAGCCCCGTGGGCCATTCAGGCCCGGACCGCGCCCGGCAGCGAGGTGCGGCCGCCACAGTCGGTGGCCCAGCGGCCACTTTCCGGGACGACAGCAAGGGTCCCGGGCGTTGCCGGCCGGATCAGGCCAGCCAGAGGTAAAGCATGCCGAGCGGATGGTGCGCGCGTGCAATGAAATAGATCTGCGCGAACGCCAGCAATGCGGCGACCAGGAAACCGGCACGCGCGCGGCGGCTGCGGCCGTCACGCATCGCCATCACGCCGAGCACGATGTAGGTCACCACCAGTGCGACCTTGACCGTCAGCCAGCCGTTGGCGAACAAACCGCCCGGCAGGATCGTCAGCAGCATCATCGCCGCGGTCAGCAACACCGTGTCGATGCCGTAGCTTACGTAGCGCACCGGCGCTGCCATCGGCCAGCGCATGCCGGCCACGGCGGCACTGCCGCGCATGGCGAACAGTGCGCCGCTGCAGGTGATCGCGGCAATGTGCACCAGCTTGATCTGCGGATAGAACTCGATCATGGATTCGACTCGTATGGCACTCAGCCCGGTTGACCATCCGCGCGCGGGCTGAGGTAGATGACGCCGATTCGCGTGACCCAGGGCAGGAAGGCGATCAGCCAACCCGCGGCGGCCAGCACCTGCCAGGCCAGCACATCGGGCATGAGTTCGGCGGCCACGCGCATGGCGGCGACCACCTGGATCGCGATGAAGGCGAACCACGCCACCGGCGGCATCACCAGTGGCCGTCCGGAATGGCCTTGCGTCACGCGCGTCACCATGGCCACCAGCAGGCTGCCGAAGAATCCGATGAACAGTGCGTGCATCGGCGCACGGCCCAGCACGAATTCACCGGTGATCAGGTACGTGAGGCTTTGCGTGACATACAGCCCGAACGTCAGTGGCAGCCATGCCGTGCCGATGAACAGCACTGCCAACAAGCCGGGCATGCGCCCGCGTGGCCACCAGTGCCACAGGGCAATGACGCTGGCCACCAGCAGCGGTACATCCGCCAGCCACAGCCAGGCGTATGCGTGGCTCAGCTCCATCGCCAGGTGCACCAGCAGCAGTGCCCACATCGTCGCCAGCCACGCCATCGGTCGCCATGGCTGATAGCCGGGCACGACGTTGCCGGCGAAGAACGGGAACATCCGATGGGCGACGGTGATGTACACCGGCAGCAGCAATCCGATGCTGCCGACCTTGACGCTGAACATCACCCAGAATGGCGAAGCGCCCAGTGCGAACGCGATGAAGGCGGCAACGCCGACGAGGCCCAGGATCAGTCCGGCCAGGCACGACCAGGCGTGCCAGGTGCGGCCTTTTTCCAGCAGCACCTGGCGGCCGAGGATGGCAACGCCCGCGATCCAGCCGGCCAGGGCCATCCACAGACCGACCGTAAAGCCGACTTCCCAGCCGCAGGCACCCAACAGAATCGCGAGCTGCCCGCCCATCAGGCCTGCGCCGACCGGCACGTAGTGCCAGCGCTGCGGTGGGGACAGCCCCATCCAGCGCGGGAACACGGTCAGCAGGAAGCCGAAGATGAAACTGGGCAGCACCAGGTATTGCATGATGAATGCATGCAGCCAGCCGGCGTAGACCGGCGTTTGCGGCATCGTCCAGCCGCTCCAGCGTACCGATGCCATCCACAAGGCCCACCACAGCATCGCCAGCAGGAGATTGCCGGCGCCAATGAAGAACATCAGCCGATGGGGTGCCTGGACGAGGTGTCGGGTCGACAGGCCGGAAGCGGGAATGGGAGTGGGCTGGCGCATGGCGCGAGTGTGGACGCGCAGGGGCGGGGATGCCTTGATCTGGATCACCCGGAGTGTGTGCTCTTCCGCTCTGAAGAAAAAGGGCCGCAAAAGCGGCCCTTTCTCCCCAAGGTGCGTCCGGTTCAGCGGTGCGCCGGCAGCGCATCCAATGCCGCTTCGCGCTGAGGTGCAACCCACAGCCGCAGCACGAACCAGGCCAGCGAAACCGCGCCGACGCTGAAGATCGTGTCGCCAGGAACGCGCATCCACACCAGCATCTCGACGATCGGCTGCTGCATGAATTCAGCCGAACGTGCGTACCAGTAGCCGTGATCGAGCGCGGCGATCAGCTGCAGGATGCCGAGCGGCAGCAGCGTGAACAGCGCCATGCCGGCCAGGCCGAGGTTTAGCGCCCAGAAACTGGTCCGCAGCAGGCGTTCATTCCAGACCACGTCCGGTTTCAGGCCACGCAGGCAGAACAGCATCAGTCCAATGCCGAGCATGCCGTAGACACCGAACAGTGCCGTGTGGCCGTGCGTGGCCGTGAGGTTCAGGCCCTGCATGTAGTACAGCGACAGCGGCGGATTGATCAGGAAGCCGAACAGGCCCGCGCCTACGAGGTTCCAGAACGACACCGCGATGAAGAACATGATCGGCCAGCGGTAACGCTGCATCCACGGTGTCGCCTTGCCCATCTTGTAGCTGTGGTAGGCCTCGAAACCGACGTAGGCCAGCGGCACCACTTCCAGGGCCGAGAAGCTTGCACCCAGGGCGATCACCGCGGTCGGAGTGCCGGTGAAGTACAGATGGTGCAAGGTGCCCAGCACGCCGCCGGCCATGAACACGATCGTCGCGAACAACACCGCCACGGTCGCCGTACGCACCTGCAGCAGGCCCAGGCGCGTGAACAGGAACGACATCACGGCCACGGCGAAGACCTCGAAGAAGCCCTCGACCCACAGGTGCACCACCCACCAGCGCCAGTACTCGACCATCGACAGCGAGGTGTGCTCGCCCCACATCAGGCCGGCGCCGTAGAACAGTCCGATGGCGACGGTCGACAGGAACAGCAGCATCACGATCGAGCGCGAATCGCCGCCGTTGCGCAATGCCGGCCACAGTGAGCGGCCGACCAGGGTCAGCCACAGGCCCAGGCCGATGAACAGGAACCACTGCCAGAAGCGACCCAGGTCGACGTATTCCCAGCCCTGGTGGCCAAACCAGAAGTTCTTCTCCAGGCCGAGCTTCTGCATGACGGCGAGCCATTGCCCAGCGAAGGCGCCGACCACGATCACCAGCAGGCAGACCCACAGCACGTTCACACCCAGGCGCTGGAAACGCGGCTCGTGCCCGGAAATGGCCGGACCGATGTAGAGCCCCATGCCGAGCCAGGCCGTGGCGATCCACAGCACCGCCAGCTGCGTGTGCCAGAGGTGCGGGTCAGCGAATAGGGCAGCACATCGGCCAGGGCGAAGCCGTAAGCCTGCTGGCCTTCGACCTGGTAATGCGCGGTGATCGCGCCAAGCAGGATCTGGGTCAGGAACAGCGCCATCACGACCCAGAAGTACTTGGCCGTGGCCTTCATCGATGCGGTGACCTTGATCGCCGCCAGTGGATCGTTCTTGGGCAGCGCCGGCGCGAATTCGTCGCCGTGGTTGACGGCGTAATGCCAACCCAGCAGGCCGATGCCGGCGATCAGGAACAGCACGCTGAACACCGTCCAGACGAAGGCGCTGGACGGCGGCTTGTTGCCCACCAGGTCGTCGGCCGGCCAGTTGGAGGTGTAGGTGATGTCCGAACCGGGCCGCTCGCTGACCGCTGCCCACGCGGTCCACCAGTAGAACGCGGTCAGCATGCGGCGGTGCGCGGCATCGGCAACGGTACCGTCGCGCATCGCGTACGCCTCGCGCAGCCCCGCGGTGGCCGGGTCAGTGCCGAACAGGCTCTGATAGTGCGCCGCGACCTTGGCGATCGCGGCGACGCGGTCGTCATCCAGGCGGATGGTTCCGGTCGATGCGTCGTAGGTGTTGGTCCGCATCATCTTCTGCAGGCGGGCGCGGTAACCGGCCTGGAGGGTTGCGTCGAGATGTTTGTAGCTGTCGACGCCGGCTTCTTTCCGTGCCCAGCCGTCCATGACGGCTTCGGCTTCGCGGTGCAGCCAGTCGGCGCTCCAGTCCGGCGCGACGTAGCCGCCGTGCCCCCAGATCGAGCCCAGCTGCTGGCCGCCGATCGATTGCCAGACCTGGCGGCCGGTCTCGATGTCGGCGCGGGTGAAGATCGTTTCGCCGTTGGCGCCGACCACCTGTTCGGGCATCGGTGGTTGTTGGCGGTGGATTTCGCTGCCGACCCAGATCAGGACGGCAAACGAAGCGATGAGCAGGATCGCCAATCCTGCCCAAAGCTTGCGGGTGGAATTCATTGCGGCACTCCAGTGTTGGAACGGACGCGGCATGTTCTGCCTGCACGGCGTACCGGCTCCATGACGCAGATCAAGGCGGAGTGGATCGTCCCGGATGGAGCGCGAGGCAACTGCGGCCCGGCCGCTGCGCGGTCGCGATCAGTGGCGCAGTATCGTCAGCGCGAGCGCTTCCAGCCGCGGCATGTCGAGGATCTCGACGTCGCGCTGCTTGATGGCCAGCAGGCCATCGCGCTCGAAACGGCGCAGCACGCGGCTGACCGTCTCCGGTGCCTGGCGCAGGTAGTTGGCGATTTCCGTGCGCGACATCGTCAGCTGGAAGCGGCGCGGCGAGAACCCGCGCAGGGCCAGCCGTCGCGACAGCCCGATGAGGAAGGCGGCCATGCGCTCGTCGGCGGAGTGGTCGCCGGCAAACAGCGAGGCCACGCCGATGTCGCGGCTCATCAGCTTGAACAGGTGCTGTTGCAGATTGGGCAGCCGCGTGGCCAGCAGTGCGATGCGCGGGAACGAGAAACGGCACAGCATCACCGTGTCCAGGGCGACGGCGTTGCAGGGGTAGCGATCGTCGTGGATGGCGTTGAGGCCGATGACCTCGCCTGGCAGGTGGAAGCCCAGCACCTGCTCGCGCCCGTCGGCGTCGGTCATGTAGGTCTTGACGGTGCCGGCGCGCACGGCGGCGATCGCGCCGAAGGGATCGCCTTCGCGGAACACGTGCTCACCCGCGTGCAGCGGACCGACGTGCTCGACCAGCACGTGCAGCTCCGCCAGCGCGCTCTTGTCCATGCCCGACGACAGGCAGGCCTGGGAGAAGGCGCAGGTGGAGCAGAAAGTGAATGAATCGCCGTCGTCGGCCAGGATGCTGGCGTCGGTATGCGGAAACATGACGCCCGGACTCATGCGCAGGCTCCGTCCCGGATCACACGGTCCGCGAGAACTGCCCAGGAGCAGCGTCGGGCTGGCTGGGGAGGTATCGGTCGAAACACGAGGCAAGGATACGCAATAGCAGCCGGCCGCGGGAGGTGGCACGGATGTGGGTGGCGGACACGTCGACCAGCCCGTCGTGCTGCAGCGGTTGCAGGCGCTGCAGTGCCTGCCCGAAGTAGTCGGCGAAGTCGATGATGTGGCGGCGCTCGACCACGCCGATATCGATTTCGCCGTGGCACATCAGCTGCTGGATGACGTCGGCCCGGACCAGGTCGTCGGCGTCCAGGCGCATGCCGCGCCAGACCGGCAGGCGGCCTTCGTCGATGGCGCGTTCCCAGCTGGGCAGGTCACGCGGGTTCTGGCTGAAGCTGGCGCCGATGTGGCTGATCGCGCTGACCCCGAGGCCGATCAGGTCGCTGTCGGCACAGGTGGTATAGCCCATGAAGTTGCGATGCAGGCCACCGCGCGCCTGGGCCACGGCGAGGTCGTCTTCGGGCAGGGCGAAATGGTCCATGCCGATATAGACATAGCCCGCTTCGCCAAGGCGCTCGATCGCCCGCTGCAGCAATCCGAGCTTGACTGCCGGGGAGGGCAGGTCTTCGCTGCGGATACGCTGCTGCGGGCGAAACAGGGAAGGCAGGTGCGCGTAGCTGTAGATCGCCAGGCGATCCGGACGCGCGGCCAGGGTGATATCGAGGGTGCGTTCGAAACCCTCCGGCGACTGCAGCGGCAAGCCGTAGATCAGGTCCACGTTGACCGACCGCAGGCCATGCTTGCGGCACGCCTCGATGATCGCCAGCGTTTCCTCCACGCTCTGGATCCGGTTGACCGCCTGTTGCACCACCGGGTCGAAGTCCTGCACGCCGAGGCTGGCGCGGTTGAAGCCGGCTTCGGCGAGGATGCGGATGTCGTCGGGAGAAACGAATCGCGGATCGAGCTCGATCGAGCAGTCACGCTCGCCGCTGCGGGCGAACGAGAAGTGGCGGTGGATCACATCGACGACTTCGGCGATCTGGTCCGGTGCGAGGAAGTTGGGCGTACCACCGCCCAGGTGCAGTTGCGCAACCTCGCGATCGCGATCGAACAACGTCGACATCATCCCGATCTCGCGGTACAGCCGGGTCAGGTAGGCGGCACCGCGGGCCTTGTCGCGGGTGATGATGCGGTTGCAGCCGCAGTAGAAGCACGGGCTCGCGCAGAACGGTACGTGCACGTAGATCGACAGCGGGCGCGGAATCGGGTCGCCATTGCTGATGGCCGCCATCTCGCGCAGTTCGCTGGTCTGGAAGTCCGTGGAGAACTGGGGGGGCGGTCGGGTAGGAGGTATAGCGCGGCCCCGGCCGGTCATAGCGGCGCAGCAGGTCGGGGTCGAAGGCGGGAGACGGCGTGGCCATGGCAGAAGGCTAGGCCGGCAGCGCGATGACCGCCTTGATCCAGGTCAAAACTGGCGGCGGTCGATCCGGTAGACCACGGTATCCAGCGCCGTGACGCCTTCCTCGATGAACTTCGGTTGCTGCGCCAGGGATGTCGCGACGCTCCAGCGTGGCCACGTCCCAGTCGCGCCCATACAGCTCGCGCACCTCGGCCTCGCGCACGTCGAACGGCGGGCCATCCTTCTCGTGCTGCGGGTACTCCAGCGTGATCAGCAGACCGCGGCAGCGCCGTGGCAGGCGCGGATGGAGTTCGTGCACATAGCGCTGGCGCAGCGGCGCAGGCAGGGCGATCAGGGCGGCACGGTCGTAGACGGCGGTGCAGTCGGCAAGCACGGCCGCGTCCAGCGCGAACGCGTCGCCGCAGATCAGTTCGATGCCTTCGGCCACATAGTGGGTTCCGAACTGCGACTGGCTGACCTCGGGTTCGAGGCCGTTCTCGGCGAAGAACTCTTCCACGGCGATGCGTGACAGTTCGACGCCGAGCACGCGCAATCCCTGCGAAGCGAACCAGGCCATGTCCAGGCTCTTGCCGGCAAGCGGCACGAAGACTCGGCTGCCGGCTGCAACCTGCAACGAAGGCCAATGCTTGAGCAGCAGCGGCGTCGGCTTGTCCTGGTGGAAGCCGATCTGCTTTTCCGCCCAGCGCTGGTGCCAGAAGTCGGGTTGCATGGCTTATTCGACCGCCAGACCTTCGACCTTCTGCCAACCACGCGGCAACAAGCCGCCACGAGTGGCGCGTGCGCCGACGTAGGCATCGAGGTCCTTGAACGACAGCGACATCGTCCGCGCCCCGGACTTCACCACCAGCGTCGAACCCGGCAGCACGACCGCCACCGCGACCACGCGCTCGGTGCCGAGCTTGGCCTTGGGGATGTCGATCAGCTTGTTGCCCTTGCCCTTGTCGAGCTCTGGCAGTTCGCCAACCGGGAAGGTCAGCAGGTGGCCAACGTTGGTCACCACCGCGATGCGGCCCTGGTCGACGTCGCCGACCAGCGCCGGCTGGATGACCTTGGCGCCCGGCGTCAGCGACAGCATCGCCTTGCCGGCCTTGTTGCGGCCGGTGAGGTTCTCGAAGCGGGTGACGAAGCCATAGCCGTGGCTGGAGGCAAGCACGAAGCGGTGGTCGTTGTCGCCGCTGGCCAGCGCCTGGAACGACGCGCCCGGTGCCGGCGAGAAACGGCCGGTGAGCGGTTCGCCATTGCCACGCGCCGAAGGCAGCGAATGCACCACGGTCGAATAGGCGCGGCCGGTCGAATCCAGGAACGCCACCTGCTGGGTGCTGCGACTCTTCGTTGCCGCCAGCAGTTCGTCGCCGTCGCGATAGCTCAGCCCTGCCGCGTCGATGTCGTGGCCCTTGGCCGCGCGCACCCAGCCCTTTTCGCTGAGCACGACGGTCATCGGCTCGCTGGCCACCAGTTCGGTTTCCGACAACGCCTGCGCGGCGCCGCGTGCGACCAGCGGCGAACGACGTTCGTCGCCGAACTTCCTGGCATCGGCGATCAGTTCGTCCTTGACCAGCTTCTTGAGCTTGGCCTTGCTGTCGAGCGTGGCGATGATGCGCTCGCGCTCGGCTTCCAGTTCGGCTTCCTCGCCGCGGATCTTCATCTCTTCCAGGCGCGCCAGCTGGCGCAGCTTGGTCTCGAGGATGTAGTCGGTCTGCTCGTCGCTGAGCTTGAAGCGCGCCATCAGCACCGGACGCGGTTCGTCCTCGCTGCGGATGATGCGGATGACTTCGTCGAGATTGAGGAAGGCGATCAACAAACCTTCCAACAGGTGCAGTCGGCGCTCGACCTTGTCGAGGCGGTGCTTGAGGCGGCGCGTGACCGTGTCGGTGCGGAACGACAGCCACTCGCTCAGGAACGCCTTGAGGTTCTTCACCTGCGGGCGGCCATCGAGACCGATCACGTTGAAGTTGACCCGGAAGCTCTTCTCCATGTCGGTGGTGGCGAACAGGTGGCCCATCAGCTGTTCGGCGTCGATGCGGTTGCTGCGCGGCACCAGCACGATGCGGGTCGGGTTGGCGTGGTCGGACTCGTCGCGGATGTCCTCCAGCCACGGCAGCTTCTTGGCGCGCATCTGCGTGGCGATCTGCTCGATCACCTTGCCCGGCGAGGCCTGGTACGGCAACGCGGTGATGACCAGGTTGTTGCCGTCCTTCACGTACACGGCGCGGGCGCGCACGCTGCCCAGGCCGGTTTCGTACATGTTCAACAGGTCGGCGCGCGGGGTGATGATCTCGGCCGCGGTCGGGTAATCCGGTCCGAGCACGTGCTCGCACAGGTCGCGCGTGGTCGCGTCGGGATCATCGAGCAACCGCAGGCAGGCGCTGACGACCTCGTTGAGGTTGTGCGGCGGCACGTCGGTGGCCATGCCCACGGCGATGCCGGTGGTGCCATTGAGCAGCAGGTGCGGCAGGCGCGCCGGCATCCAGGTCGGCTCTTCCAGGGTGCCGTCGAAGTTCGGCGTCCAGTCGACCGTACCCTGGCCGAGCTCGCCCAGCAGCACTTCGGCGATGGGGGTGAGCTTGGACTCGGTGTAGCGCATCGCCGCGAACGACTTGGGATCGTCGGTCGAACCGAAGTTGCCCTGGCCCTCGACCAGCGGATAGCGGTACGAGAACGGCTGCGCCATCAGCACCATCGCCTCGTAGCAGGCGCTGTCGCCGTGCGGGTGGTACTTGCCGATGACGTCACCGACGGTGCGCGCGGACTTCTTCGGCTTGGCCCCGGCATTGAGGCCCAGCTCGCTCATCGAATAGATGATGCGGCGCTGCACCGGCTTGAGGCCGTCGCCGAGGAAGGGCAGGGCGCGGTCGAGGACCACATACATCGAGTAATCGAGGTAGGCGCGCTCGGCGTACTCGCGCAGGGGGATCTGCTCGAAGCCGTGGAAGGCCGGACGGACGGTTTCGTTCATGGGAAGGGCGATACGAACCTGGAATGAGTCGTTGGGCGGATTTTAACGTCGCACGTTCCAACCGCGCAGGGTGGCGCGGCTGTTGGCCGGGTCGCATGTTCTGCCTGCGTCGTCGCATTGCGAGCGACGCAGGGTGATCAGCGGTGCGCTTCGCCGTTGGCTTCAGGCGGGTTGCGTACCGAAAGCACCTGCAGGCGCGCGGTGCGGCCGCCTGGCAGCGGCCATTCGATCGAGTCACCTACATGCAGGCCGAGCAGGGCGCTGCCGATCGGCGCCAGGATCGAAACCTTGTCCGGGCTGCCATCGGCATCGCGCGGGTAGACCAGGGTCAGCTCGTGCTCTTCGCCGTTGGTCTCGTCGCGGAAGCGCGCGGTCGTGTTCATGGTGATGACGTCATCGGGCATCTGCCCCGGCTCGACGACCTCGGCCCGTTCCAGCTCCGCCTCCAGCGCCGAGGTGTCGATGCCCTCGGCGATCGGCAGCTCGAGCAGGGCCTCGATGCGCTCCACGTCGAGGCGCGACATCAGCAGGGGCGGGGGAATGGGGTGGTTCATGGATGGGGCTCCAATAGCAGCGCGGGCGACGCACCGGGTGCGCCGCCCGCCAATTAGTGATGTACGGCGACCATAGCCCCGAATCCGGGAGGCGGCAACAGGCGGCTTCCGGCGGATTCATTGAAGGTCCAGCGGCCATGGACATCCGTCATCCCGGCGAACGCCGGTACCCATTTTGCGGCTGCCTGCGACGCCGCCAAAAAAAATTGCTCACGAGGCGTTGACAAGGTGCCCGCCGCAACGCAACATACGCGGCCTCGCACGGCACAAACCGTTGCAGAGAGCCCAGGTGGCGGAATTGGTAGACGCACTAGTTTCAGGTACTAGCGGGTAAAACCGTGGAGGTTCGAGTCCTCTCCTGGGCACCACTTGCAAGACGGTCGAAATGCATCTCGACCGGATCGATGACCCGCCGACAGGCGGGTTTTTCGTTTCTGCGGCAGGGGCCGCATCCATGCCTTCGCGCATGTCCGGCGACGCCGCGTTCATGGCGATGTGCGACCATGGCTGAATGAGCAAGAAACCCCCGAGTCGCGGCAAGTCCGGCACCAAGTCCCCCTCGCGCAAGACCTCCGGCGCTCCCGCCAGGTCGGGCAAAGCCGGAGGGGCAAAGAAGCCCGCCAAGCGCCCTGGCTGGATGCCTGAACCGCCCCCGCATTTGCCCGCCCGCAGCGGAACCGGTGGCGGTGGCCCCGGTGGTTTCCACGACCCTTATGCCGAGCGCGAAGCCGCCCGCTACGCCGAGCCGATCGCCAGCCGCGAAGTGATCCTGCAGATGCTGGCCGATGGCGATGGCCCGATGCCGGCCGAGGAACTGGCCGAACGCCTGGGCCTGGCCGCACCGGAACGATTCGACGCACTGGGCAAGCGCCTGGGTGCGATGGTTCGCGACGGCCAGCTGCTGCGCAACCGCATGGGCGAATTCCTGCCGGCGCAGCAATTGGCGCTGGTGCCGGGCGTGGTGATCGCCAACCCCGACGGTTTCGGATTCCTGCGCCTGGAAGGCGGCGGCGACGACCTGTTCCTGCCGCCGATGGAAATGCGCAAGGCCATGCACGGCGACCGCGTACTCGCCAGCGTTACCGGCGTCGACCGCCGTGGCCGCCGCGAAGGCGCGATCACGCGCGTGCTGGAACGTCGCCTCAATCGTTTGATCGGTCGCTTCGTGCTCGAGGCCGGCATCAGCTATGTGGTGCCGGACGACCGCCGCATCCAGCGCAACGTGCAGATCCCGCCGGACGAGCGCCTGGGCGCGCAGAACGGCCAGCTGGTGGTCTGCGAACTGCTGCAGGCACCCGATCCGCAACGGCCGCCGATCGGCCGCATCCTGGCCGTGCTCGGCGATCGGCTCACGGCCTCGCTGGCGGTGCAGGCGGCGATCCACGGCCACGAAATTCCGCACGAGTTCCCGCAGGAAGTGCTGGACGAAGCCGCGGCCGTGCCGCTGACGGTCGACGCCGCCACCGCGGCGCAGCGCGTCGACCTGCGCGCGCTGCAACTGGTCACCATCGACGGCGAGGACGCCAAGGACTTCGACGACGCGGTCTATTGCGAGCCCAACCGCGACGGCTTCCGCCTGATCGTCGCCATCGCCGACGTTTCCAGCTACGTACGTCCCGGCACGCCGCTGGACGACGAAGCGCAGAAGCGCGCGACCTCGGTCTACTTCCCCGGCTTCGTCGTGCCGATGCTGCCGGAGACACTGTCCAACGGCATCTGCTCGCTCAACCCGAAGGTCGACCGCCTGTGCTTCGTCTGCGACATGCAGATCGACAGGAATGGCGAAGTCGGCGAGTCGAAGTTCTACGAAGCGGTGATGAACTCGCACGCGCGCCTGACCTACACCCAGGTCTGGAATGCGGTCGGCGAGGGCATCGCCGACGACGCGCGCGAGGAAGCACTGGGCCAGATCGGCTCGCTGCTGCCCAACATCCAGCGCCTGCACCAGCTCTACCAGATCCTGTCGAAGGCGCGCGAGCGCCGCGGCGCGATCGAATTCGAGTCCAGCGAAGTGCGCTTCGTCCTCGGCGCGAAGGGCGAGGTCGTCCAGGCCGGCATGCTGCAGCGTAACGACGCGCACAAGCTGATCGAGGAATGCATGATCGCGGCGAACGTGGAGGCGGCCAAGTACCTGCTGGCCCATCACGTGCCGGCGCCTTATCGCATCCACGAGCGCCCGCCGGAGCAGAAGTACGCCGACCTGCAGGAGTTCCTGAAGGAATTCAAGCTGCGCATGCCGCCGTGGGCGAAGGTCGAGCCGCGCGACTTCACCATCCTGCTGAAGAAGGTGCGTGAGCGCGCCGATGCCGCGCTGATCGAGTCGGTGCTGCTGCGCAGCCAGTCGCTGGCGGTGTACTCGCCCGACAACGTCGGCCACTTCGGCCTGGCGCTGGAGGCGTATGCGCACTTCACCTCGCCGATCCGCCGCTACCCCGACTTGCTGGTGCACCGCGCGATCAAGTACGCGCTGACCGGCGGTCGTCCCGAGAAGTACCGCTACTCGCCCAGCGAGATGGCGGCCCTGACGCTGCAATGCTCCGAGCGCGAGCGCCGTGCCGACGAGGCCGAGCGCGAGGTCGACGAGCGCTACCGTGCCGCGTGGATGGAGCAGCACGTCGGCGGCGAGTTCGACGGCGTCATCAGCGGCGTCACCAGCTTCGGCCTGTTCGTCGAACTCGACAACTCCAAGGTCAACGGCCTGATCCACGTGACCCAGCTGCCGCACGACTATTATCATTTCGATCCGATCCGCAAGACCCTCGCCGGCGAGCGCACCGGTCGCGAGTTCCGCCTAGGCGACCGCGTCAGCATCGTGGTGATGAAGGCCAGCGTCGAGGACCGCAAGATCGACTTCCGCCTGGTCGAGGAGCGCGGCGCCAAGCCGTTGCCGCCGCGCGGACAGCCGGCTAAACGCACCAAGAAACCCTACTGAAATCACACCCGGCGCGGCATCGGCCCGCCGGGCCATGAGAGAAAGCAATGAGTCAGAAGCAGTGGATTGCCGGCATCAACGCGGTCTCGGCCGCACTCGAGCACGATGCCGAGCACGTCCGTGAAGTGCTGATCGAGGCCGGCGCCAAGAACCCGCGCATCGTCGAGATCGAAGCCAACGCGCGGCGCATGGACATCGACGTGCGCCGGGTCGCCACGCAGGCGCTCGACGGCGTCGTCGGCAACCTGCGCCACCAGGGCGTGGTCGCGCGCTATGCCGCGGCCAAAACCTGGAACGAGAACGAGCTCGAAGCGCTGGTCGAAGCGGCCGAGGGCCGCGCGCTGCTGCTGATCCTCGACGGCGTGCAGGACCCGCACAACCTCGGCGCCTGCCTGCGCAGCGCTGCCGCCGCCGGTGTCACCGCCGTGATCATTCCCAAGGACAAGTCGGTGCAGGTCAACGCGACCGTGCGCAAGACCTCCGCCGGCGCTGCCGACAGCGTCGCGGTGATCCCGGTGACCAACCTGGCCCGCACCATGCGCGACCTGCAGAAGCTCGGCGTCTGGCTGTATGGCCTGGCCGGCGAAGCCGACACGTCGCTGTACTCGCTCGACCTGCGCGGCAACGTCGCGCTGGTGCTGGGTGGCGAAGCCGACGGCCTGCGCCGCCTCACGCGCGAGAACTGCGACCAGCTGGTCAAGATCCCGATGCCGGGTGCCGGCAGCCTCGGCGTGGAGAGCCTCAACGTGTCGGTGGCCGCGGGCGTGACGCTGTTCGAAGTCGTGCGCCAGCGCGGCGTGGCGAAGTAACGGCAACAAACACTAGGAAGCGGGGACGACCCCGCCTCTCCATGATCGCAAGGGGACGGCCCCACCTTGGATTGGAGACGTTGTCATGCCCTGGATCATTCTCGTACTCGCCGGCCTGTTTGAAGTGGGCTGGGCGATCGGCCTGAAGTACACCGACGGTTTCAGCAAGCTGTGGCCCACCGTCGGCACGGTGGCGGCGATGGCGATCAGCCTGGGCCTGCTCGGGATCGCGATGAAGTCGCTGCCGGTCGGCACCGCTTATGCGATCTGGGTCGGCGTCGGCGCGGTCGGCACCGTGATACTCGGCATCGTGTTGTTCAACGAGCCGGTGAACGCGCTGCGGATGATCAGCGTCGGCCTGATCATCGCCGGACTGATCGGATTGAAGCTGGCCTCGCCCTGAGGCCTCAGCTGGATGCAGGCGCCGGTGGTGGCATCACCACCGGCAACGGCTTCGGCCACGCATTGACGATCTTGCAGAACAGCTGCGCGGTGCGCTCGGTGTCGTAGACCGCCGAGTGCGCCTCTTCGCCGTTCCAGTCGAAGCCGGCCGCCTGCACGGCGCGCGCGAGCACGGTCTGGCCGTAGGCGACGCCGGCCAGCGTCACCGTGTCGAACACGCTGAAAGGATGGAACGGGTTGCGCTTGTGCCCGCTGCGCGCGACCGCGGCATTGAGGAAGTTGAGGTCGAAGTGGGCGTTGTGGCCGACCAGGATCGCGCGCTGGCAGCCGTGCTTCTTCGCCGCCGCGCGCACCGGTGCGAACACCGTCTCGAGCGCGGCGCGCTCGGGCAGGGCGGCGCGGAACGGATGGTCGATGTCGATGCCGGTGATCTCCAGCGACTTCGGATCTATCTCGGTGCCGGCCGCCGGCACGACGTGGCTGCTGGTGATCTCGCCGACCACCAGCAGGCCATTTTCATCCAGGTCGATGGGCGCCACCGCGATCTCGAGCAGCGCATGCCGGTTCCAGTCGAAGCCGCCGGTTTCGACGTCCACAACAACCGGCAGGAATCCGCGGAAGCGGCTCGCGAGCGTCGGATGGGCGGGAGAGGCGGGGGCCTTGGGGGTGAAGCCAGCATCGGTCATGGGCAAAAGCCTAGCAGACGCGCATATCAGCGTAGCCAGCGCCGGCCCAGCAGCGGTAGCACACCGGCAGCGGCCATCAGCGCCCCGGGCAACGGCAGCAGCATGGCCACCACCGGGCCGCTCACCAGCAGGACCAGACCCCAGCCCAGGGCATCACCCTGCGGTCGCGGTGACGGCATTGCCGCCAGTCGCGCCACCAGTGCATCGACGCTCAAGCGGCCTGCACCGTTGAAGATCAGCGGAACCAGCATCACCAGGAAGATCAGCGGCAGCTTGTAGTTGCCGGCGCCGGCATCGCTGATCGCATAACCCTGGGCCAGTTGCGCCAGGCCCATCCAGTCGCTTGGCCAATGCACGGCGGCAATCGCCACCACCGTCAGCACGAACAGCGAGGCGGCGAAGAACCGCGTGCACAGTCCGACCAGCAGCGCGATGCCACCGATCAGTTCGAACCAGGTCGCCATCGTCCAGCTCAGATCAGCCGGGATCCGGTCGAACGGGAACGGAAACGCCCCCATGATCTGCCCGAACCAGTTCTCGCCGTGCAGCTTTTCGCGTCCGGCTTCATAGAACTCCCAGGCCAGGATCAGTCGCAATCCCAGGGGCGCGATCCAGGCGCCGATGCCTTCCAGGCGGTTGCGCAGACTGGTCAGGCCGTTGTTGCTGTCGAACATCATGGAACTCCGTGCAGGACGACGCCGGCATGGCGTCAGTCCTTACAAGAGGCACCGATCAGGCCGATGGATTCGCGCGATGGACGCCAAGCACCACGCCGGTGCCGCGCATCTGCTCCAGCAGGGCGGTGCCTTGTTCGACGAATGCCGTGATGTCGTTGCTGCCGGCTTCGGCGGTGAGCGCCTGCAGCTGTTCGCGCCCGCTGAGTTCCGGTGTTTCGCCCAGTCGCTGGACGAGGCGAAAGGCCAACGGGCTGAGCTCGGAGAACCGCACCGTGCCGTCGTCGTCGCGACGCAGCAACAGCAGCGTGGGTGCCGCGGGAGGCTGGTCGGGCTGGAAGTCCGGCCCGATGCGGTGCACCGGCCAGGCGTACGCCAGCGGCCAGGCCAGCGGCGACAGTGCCGGCGCGCCGGCGAGCAGGTCGCCGTCGGGGTCGGCAGCGATGCCGTCGTCGACTTCGGCGATCTGCAATGCCAGTTCAACCCACTCGTAATGCGCCAGTTCCTGCAGGAACGGCGGATCACCGGCCTGCTCACTTTCGCTGCGCACTTCCAGGTAGCGCAGGAACTCGCGCGCGATCTCGGGAAACAGCGGCGTATGGCAACGGTAGTCGCGGTAGAAATCGCGCACCAGCGCCTTCCAGGCGTCCTCGCCTAGCAGCTTGCCGATGACCGGGAAGTTGCCGGACAACAGCCCTTCAATGTTGTTGAACAGCAGCTCGCGATAGATCGCCAAGCGGCGATCCTCGAAACCTTCGGGTGCCGGACTGGCTTGCGGGTCGCGCAGGTGCCGGGTCAGCGCGAACTGCTGCGCGCGCAGGCGATCGGGTGCCTCAGCCATGCGCGCGCCTGGCGTGCCGCGGCGACACGTCGTCCATCACCTTGCGGATGGTCGCCAGTTCGCCGACCAGTTCGGCATAGGGCGGGAAGTTGAAATCGCGCTCGAGCAGTGTCGGGCGCAGGCCGTGGAGCCGGTACGCCTCGCCGAGCAGCGACCAGACCGCGTCCTTGACTGCGGCGCCATGGGTGTCGACCTTGAGGTCGTCGGCTTCGTCGTAGTGGCCGGCGACGTGGATGTAGGCGATGCGTTCGCGCGGAAGCGCGGCCAGGAATGCGCTGGCGTCGTAGCGGTGGTTGATCGAATTGACGTAGATGTTGTTGACGTCGAGGAGGAGGTCGCAATCGGCCTCGACCAGTACGGCATTGATGAAGTCGATCTCGCTCAGCGCCGCCTGGTCGTCGTCGGCCGGGGCGGGAGCGTAGTAGGAGACGTTCTCGACCGCGATTCGGCGGCCGACGATGTCCTGGGTCTGGCGGATACGCGAGGCGACGTGCTGCACCGCTTCCTCGGTGAAGGGAATCGGCAGCAGGTCGTAGAGGTGGCCGTCATCGCTGCAGTAACTCAGGTGCTCGCTGTAGAGCGGCACGCGGTGCTGATCGAGGAAACGGCGGACGCGGTGCAGGAAGGTCTCGTCGAGCGGTGCCACGCCCCCGAGCGACAGCGACAGTCCGTGGCAGACCAGCCGATGGCGTGATGTCAGCTCTTCGAGCGCTTCGCCGAACTTGCCGCCCACGCCGATCCAGTTTTCCGGCGCGCACTCGAGGAAGTCGAAGTCGCCTTGCGGCGCCGACTGCAGCGGGCCCAGAAGGGCCCGCCGCAAGCCGAGGCCGGCGGCACCAGGATCAAGCTGGCCGATGCCGTCCGCGGTCATGGCTCAGGCCGAGCCACCGCACTTGCCTTCGCCGCACTTGCCTTCACCGGCCTTCTTCTTGTCCTTGTCGGCGCCGCACTTGCCTTCGCCGGTGGCCTTGGCTTCGTCTGCGCTGATGAAGCCGTCCTTGTTGGTGTCGTGGGCGGCGAACTTGCTGGTGTCGCCCTTGTGGGCGGCGCCGAACTCGGCCTTGGAAACCTTGCCGTCCTTGTCGGTGTCCATCTTCTCGACGCCGCAGCTGCCTTCGGCGGCCTTGTTGTCGGACGCGGCTGCGCCGGTGCCAAGCATGTAGCCAGAGGCCAGGTCGCTCATTGCGAACGCCGAGCCCGACAGGGCAAGACCGCCGACGATGGCGCCAAGGGCGAGGGCGATGGGCTTGTTGGTTTGCTTCGACATTTGTTCTCTCCTGCGGGGTGGTGGCGGAGGATCCGCCTTGGAAAACGGTCCGGGTCGAACTCGTCGCTAACCGGGCTTGCTGACAAGAGGCACCGGTAAGGCAAAACGATTCACTGGCTGAGGTACTCGCGTGCCAGTGCCCGCGCGCGATGCAGTCGTGATTTGACCGCTTCGCTTGTTAGCGTGAGGTGGTCGGCGATTTCGGCGATGGTCAATCCCTCCAGGTCGCGCAGTAGTACCACTTCCCTGTAGTGGGCGGGCAATGATTCCAGCGCGGCGGCGACATCGTGGCGCCATTCGGCCGGTTCCGGTGTGACCACCGGCAAAATGTCGTCTGTGACCGCGTCGCCGGTGAGCCAGCGGCGGCCGCGCTTGAGCCGATTGCACTCGCGCTTGACGATGCGGAATAGCCACGAGGTGAAGCATTCGAGGGATCGCAGGTCGCAGAGCTTGCGTGAAACCGTTATCAGGCTTTCCTGTACGGCGTCCTCGACGTCATTGATGACGCAATGGAATTCGGCGTAGCGGCGCAGGTCCTGGCGCGAACGGCACAGCACGCGCTCCAGTGCGAGGCAATCGCCCATGTGCGCCGCTTGCAGATCGCCATTGGCCATAAGTTGCTTCATGCCGCGGGGTTCTCCTGCCAGAGCTTGGGGCCGGGTGGGTGCCGGCGCATAAGCCATGAGTTGGGGAGAGGGCGGAATGATTCGGCGCGGGACATCAATTCACGCGGGTATTTAGAGTCCGTTCAGTTCCGCCGCTCGGTCGGGGCGATTGCTCGCCGGCCCCGTATCGGGGTGGAGTGAGCATGGTAGACAGCGTCCTGGCCTGCGGCTTTCCGGTCGAGGACGGCGGTGACACGAGGGGGTGGCCGGATTATTCACGGCCGCGGACCTGATGGTTTGCAAAAACAGCGACAGGAGCGAGCGGGCTCGCTCCTGCATTGGAGGCTGGCTGGTTACACCGCGCCGGTGGTGCTGCTGTCGTCGCGCTTCTCGCGCGGCGGCAGCAGTTCCTCGCCCCTGACCAGGAACCAGACGTTCTCGGCGATGTTGGTGGCGTGGTCGCCGATGCGCTCGATGTTCTTGGCCATGAACAGCAGGTGCGTGCAGGCGGTGATGCTGCGCGCGTCTTCCATCATGTAGGTCAGCAGCTCGCGGAACAGGGCCGTGTAGGCGATGTCGATCTCGGCATCGCGGGCGCGCACGCGCTGGGCCAGCTCGATGTTGTTGTCGCGGTAAGCGGCCAGCACGTCGCGCAGCTGCTGCACCGCCAGCGTGCCGATCGCGTGCAGGCCGCTGATGTGCGGCAACGGCGGCGACAGGTTCAGCGCGGTGGAGCGCTTGGCGACGTTGGCGGCATAGTCGCCGATGCGCTCGATGTCCGCCGCGATCCGGATCGCCGACAGGATCTCGCGAAGGTCGCGCGCCATCGGGCCGCGAAGCGCGAGCTTCATCACGTCGTGGCTGATTTCCTGCTCCATCGCGTCGATGGCTTCGTCGTTGGCGATGATGCGCTCGGCGGCCTTGTCGTCGCGACGCTGCACGACGTCGAGTGCGGCCTCGAGTTGCGAGGCGGCCATCTCGCCCATGCGCAGGGTTTCATTGAGCAGCCGGCGCTGCTCTTCGTCGTAGCTCTTGACGATGTGGTCGTGCATTTGGGTACTCATGTAGTTGTCCTGATCGAATGCATCAACCGAAGCGGCCGGTGATGTAGTCCTCGGTCTGCTGCTTGCTCGGGTTGGAGAAGATCGTTTCGGTGTTGCCGTGTTCGATCAGGTCGCCCAGGTACATGAAGGCGGTGAAGTCCGACACGCGCGCGGCCTGCTGCATGTTGTGGGTCACGATCGCGATCGTGTAGTCCTTCTTGAGCTCCTCGACCAGCTGCTCGATGCGGCTGGTGGAGATCGGGTCCAGTGCCGAGGTCGGCTCGTCGAGCAGCAGCACGTCCGGGCGCAGGGCCACGGCGCGGGCGATGCACAGGCGCTGCTGCTGGCCGCCGGAAAGGCCCAGCGCGCTCTGGCCGAGCTTGTCCTTGACCTCGTCCCACAGCGCGCCCTGGCGCAGGGCATGTTCGACGCGGTCGTTCATGTCGGCCTTGGACAGCTTCTCGTGGTGGCGGATGCCGTAGGCGACGTTCTCGAAGATGGTCATCGGGAACGGCACCGGCTTCTGGAACACCATGCCGACCTTGCTGCGCAGCCGGTTCATCGGGTAGCGAGGGTCGAGGATGTTGTCGCCGTCGAGCAGCACCTCGCCCTTCGCTTCCAGCTTGGGGTACAGCGCATAGATGCGGTTGAAGATGCGCAGCAGGGTCGACTTGCCGCAGCCCGAAGGTCCGATCAGCGCGGTGACGCGCTTTTCCGGGATCTCGAGGTTGATTTCCTTCAGCGCATGGAACTTGTCGTAGTAGAAGTTCAGTCCGCGCGCGGCGAGCTTCACCGGTGCCGCTGCGGCGCTGGCGCGCTCAGGCGTGGCGACCGTAAGGCGTGAGTCGTTCATGGCCGGAGTCCGGGCGATTCGGGAGGGCGTGAGGTCAGTCATGGCTGATCTTGTTTCGAAGCACGATGGCGCGGGCCACCAGGCTTATGAGGAGGACGAACACCGTGAGGACCAGCGCACCGGCCCACGCCAGCACCTGCCACGATTCGTAGGGACTGCCGGCGAACTGGTTCATCACCACCGGCACACTGGCCATCGGCTGGAGGACGTTGGTGCTCCAGTACTGGTTGCCGAAGGCGGTGAACAGCAGCGGCGCGGTTTCACCGGAGATGCGCGCCAGTGCCAGCAGCACGCCGGTGACGATGCCGGCCGAGGCGCTGCGGTACAGCACCTGCACGATCACCTTCCATTGCGGCACGCCCAGCGAGAGGGCGGCTTCGCGCATCTGCGCCGGCACCAGCCGCAGCATTTCGTCGGTGGTGCGAACCACCACCGGCAACACGATGAAGGCCAGCGAGATCGCGCCGGCGAGCGCCGAGAAGTTGCCGCCGGACTGCATCACCACGAGGGTGTAGACGAACAGGCCCAGGACAATCGACGGCGCCGACAACAGGATGTCGTTGACGAAGCGGACCACGGTGCCGATCTTGCGCGCGTTGCCGTACTCCGCCAGCCAGGTGCCGGCGGCAATGCCGAGCGGCGTGCCGATAAGGATGGCGATGGCGCACATCACCGCGCTGCCGAAGAAGGCATTCATCAGGCCGCCTTCCTGCATCGGCGGCGGCGTGTTCTGGGTGAACAGCGCCAGGTTCACGCCGCCGATGCCCTTGGCGATCAGCGTCCACAGGATCCAGCCGAGGAAGAACAGGCCGAACAGGGCGGCCGCGCAGGCCAACACGATGGAGACGGCGTTGACGATGCGACGCCTGCGGTAGAGGCCATCGGCGACGCGGTGGTCGGTGGCCTTCAGGGTCTTGGCGGTGGTGGCGGTCATGGCCATTAGTTGCCTTCCTTGCGCGACAGCTGCATCAGCATCAGGCGGGCAATGGCCAGCACGACGAAGGTGACGATGAACAGCACGAAGCCGAGCAGCAGCAGCGCGGAGCGATACGTTTCGGTGGCTTCACCGAAGTCGTTGGCGATCAGTGCGGCGATGGTCGTGCCCGGCTCGAGCAGCGAGGTCGAGAAGTTGACGCTGTTGCCGATGACGAAGGCGACGGCCATGGTCTCGCCGAGCGCGCGGCCCAGGCCGAGGAAGACGCCGCCGATCACCGCCGAGCGGGTGTACGGCAGGACGATGTCCCAGCTCACTTCCCACCTGGTCGAACCCAGCGCGTACGCCGATTCCTTCAGTCGCGTCGGCACGGTCAGGAAAACCTCGCGCATCACCGAGGAGATGAACGGGATGACCATGATCGCCAGCACGATGCCGGCGGTGAGCATGCCGATGCCCAGCGGCGGACCCTGGAAGAACTGGCCGATCACCGGCCAGGTGCCGAGGTTGTCGTTGAGCCAGGGCGTGACGTACTCGGTCATCACCGGCACCAGCACGAACAGGCCCCACATGCCGTAGATGATCGACGGGATGCCGGCGAGCAGTTCGATCGCGGTGCCGATGGGGCCGCGCGCCCAGCGCGGCGCGACCTCGGTCAGGAAGAAGGCGATGCCGAAGCTGACCGGTACCGCGATCAGCATGGCGATGATGGCGGTGACGATGGTGCCGTAGATCGGCACCAGCGCACCGTACTTGTCCTCGACCGGATTCCATTCGGTGGTGATGAAGAAATCCAGTCCCGACGCGGCCAGCACGTGGCGACCGCCCCACAGCATCGACAGCGCGGCGCCGGCCAGGGCGATCAGCACGAAGACCACCGTGCCGGTCAGGATGTAGCGGAACAGCTTGTCGTTGCGCGCGTCGTGGTGATCGCGCGAACCGGGCACTGCCGCGGGGATGGTGGTGGCGGACATGGGTCAATCCGTCACTTGAACTCAGCTGCCCAGTACGCTTCGACCTGCTGCACCAGCGCCGGCGGCAGCGGCACGTAGTCCAGCGACTGCGCCTGCGCCTGGCCGTTCTCGAAGGCCCACTTGAAGAAGGCGAGCGTGTCGGCGCTGCGCTTGGCGTCCTTGGGCTGCTTGTACATCAGGATGAAATTGGTCGCGGTGATCGGCGAGGCCTGCGCGCCGCTGGCGTTGGTGATCACCAGGTTGAAGTCCTTGGCATTGGCCCAGTCGGCGCCTTCGGCGGCCGCCTGGAAGCTTTCGGCACTGGGCTGCACCCAGTTGCCGGCGGCGTTCTGCAACGAGGTGTAGGTCATCTTGTTCTGCACGGCATAGGCCAGTTCGACATAGCCGACCGAGCCCTTGATCTGCTGCACGTACGAAGCGACGCCTTCGTTGCCCTTGCCGCCGACGCCACCGGGCCACTTCACCGTGGTGCCCTCGCCAATGCCGCTCTTCCAGCTCGGGCTGACCTTGGACAGGTAGTTGGTGAAGTTGAAGGTGGTGCCCGAACCGTCGGAGCGGTGGACGATGTTGATCTTGGTCGAGGGCAGGGCGAGGCCCGGGTTGACCGCGGCGACCGCCGGGTCGTTCAAGGTGCTGACCTTGCCCTGGAAGATGTCGGCCAGCAGCGCGCCAGTCAGGCGCAGCTTGCCCGGCTCCATGCCTTCGATGTTGACCACCGGCACCACGCCGCCGATGGCGGAGGGGAACTGACCCAGACCGGCCGCGGCGAGGTCCTCGGTCGACAGCGGCTTGTCGGAGGAACCGAAGTCGACGGTGCCGGCCTTGATCTGGGCGATGCCGCCGCCGGAGCCGATCGACTGGTAATTGACCTTGGCGCCGGTGGCCTTGTTGTAGTCGTCGGACCACTTCGAAATCAGCGGATAGATGAACGTCGCGCCGGCGCCGGTGATCTGGGCGGCGACCTTGTCGCCCGCGGGAGTTGCGGATGGCGTGCCGGCATCGCCAGCAGGTGCCTGTGCCTCGCCCGACGGCTTGCAGGCGGTCGTGGCCAGGACAATGGCGAAGGCGAGGGCGGCAACGCGGGCCGTCGTCGTGTTCATGCGCAACTCCGTGTGGGGAGGGAGATATGAATCGGGAATCCAAGGCTCTCGCCCGGGGCTGCGCCATTTGATGATCTTTTTGTTACACCCCGATGACATGGAACCGTCACATTTCTGTAGCCAAGCCCTGGGAGGCCTCCCGGAACGAAAAAGCGGGCCCGAAGGCCCGCTTTTGGGCACTGCCCGAGCCGGAAGGCTCAGTAGGCCATGTTCGCCGACCAGTACTTCTCGATCTGCTGCACCAGCGCGTCCGGCAGCGGCACGTAATCGAGCGCCTTGGCCTGGGTGTCGCCGTTGGTGTAGACCCAGCGGAAGAATTCCTTGGCGTTCTTGGCGCCGGCGGCATTCTTGGGCTGCTTGTACATCAGGATGAAGTTGGTGGCGGTGATCGGCCAGGAATTCGCGCCCGGGGCATTGGTCATGACCAGGTAGAAGTCCTTGGCGTTGGCCCAGTCGGCGCTGGCGGCGGCCGCCTGGAAGCTCTCGTCCGAGGGCAGCACGAAGTTGCCCGAGGCGTTCTTCATGCGGGTGTAGGCCATCTTGTTCTGCAGCGCGTAGGACAGCTCGACGTAGCCGATGCCACCGACGATCTGCTTGACGTAGGCGGCCACGCCCTCGTTGCCCTTGCCACCGATGCCGACCGGCCACTTGACCGCGGTGCCTTCACCGACGCCGCTCTTCCACTCCGGGCTGACCTTGGACAGGAAGTTGACGAAGTTGAAGGTGGTACCCGAACCGTCCGAACGGTGGACGACCGTGATCTTCTTCGCCGGCAGCTGCACGCCACCGTTGAGGGCGACGATCGCCGGGTCGTTCCACATCTTGACCTTGCCCAGGAAGATGTTGGCGAGGGTGTCGCCGTCGAGCTTGAGCGCGCCCGAAGCGACGCCCGGCACGTTGACCACCGGCACCACGCCGCCGATCACCGACGGGAACTGCGCCAGGCCGTGCTGGGCCAGTTCTTCAGGCTTGAGCGGAGCGTCGGAGGAGCCAAAGTCGACCGTCGCGGCCTTGATCTGGGCGATACCGCCGCCGGAACCGATCGACTGGTAGTTGACCTTCTTGCCGGCTGCCTTGTTGTAGTCGGCCGACCACTTCGACATGACCGGATACACGAACGACGCGCCGGCGCCGGTGACATCGGCGGCCTGAGCGTTGGCTACGAACGCCGTCGCCAGCGCAAGGGCGGCGACGCGGAACTGGATGGATTTGAACACTGTGGTCTCCTGGAGTGACGGCGAGCGGGTTTGACTTGGGGCCTGACCCTACCGGGCGCATTTGATAACGGTTCGATGACAGTGCCGGGACCGCTATGTGACACGGGCGTGACACGTGAAACGGAACCCGGGCGGCCGAGCGTTCGCCGCGATGACGAGTTCCCCAAAAAAATGGGCGCGGCTGAGCCGCGCCCGAGGGGGAGGAAAGAGATGCAGGGAAGTCGGGCCCGGCAAGGCCGGGCCCGGGTGAAGCCTTACCAGTACAGCTGGACGCGGGCTTCGAGGATGTTCGGGTTGTCGTCGACCTTGCGGTTGACCAGCACGTTGTTGTTGGCCGGGATGTCGGCGTACGGAGCGGCCGGGGTGCGGACGAAGTAGCGCGAGCTGTCGACCATCACGTAGTTCAGCATGAACTTGAAGTTCGAGCGCCAGTACCAGTTCACGCCGACGGTCCAGGTGTCCATCTGGCCGCCGAGCACGCCGTCGACCACCGAAGCTGCGGTCGGGGTGGCGCCGGCGATGGCGCGGCCGTCATCCAGGTCGATCGTGTCGAAGCGCAGGCCGGCCTGCCACATGCCCGAAGCCGGGCTGTCGGGCAGCGGGGTGGTCGGCACGCCGTCCTTGTAGCCCCAGGTCTCGCCGGTGATGTTCCACAGGCCGCTGACGTACCAGCTGTTGGCGTCGTAGTCCTTCGACTGGCGCGGGTTGCCGTTGTTGTAACGGTCGACCGTCGACTGCATGTACTCGCCCTGCACCTTGACCGGACCGGTCACCCACATCGCCTCGGCACCAATGGTCGACTGGCGGTCGGCATTGGTCATGTTGCCGGTGTCGACGATGCGCTGGCCGGCCAGGTCGGCGTCCGGACGGGCGCGGATGCGGACCGTGTCGGTGAAGGTGTCGTAGTCGATGTACGACAGGCCGAAGTGGAGGATGTTGCCCTTCTCGTTGATCGGTGCCCAGTTGCCGCGGAAGCCGAAGCCCGGGCCGTGCGGCGTCGGAGCCGGATGCTCGGTCAGCTCGCGGGTGAAGTAGCTGGCGGTGATGCCCCAGTCGTTGGTGCCGTAGTGGTACGCGGCGCCGAGGCGACGGGCGATGCCGAAGGTGTTGGTGACCAGCGACTTGGAGATGAAGTCGTTGTTCTTGGTCGACGACAGTTCTTCAAGGCTGTTGGGCTGCTTGAACTGACCGGCCTGGAACCAGTGGTTGGCGTCGCCGCCGAGCTTGTACTTGGCGTTGACGTCCAGCCACTTGTCGGCCTTGGCGTCGTAGCCGACGACCCAGTCGATGTTGCCCGGGCCCTTGCCCTTCAGCACCAGCTCGGCGCGACGCAGTTCGTTGTCGCTGTCCTTGCCGTCCGGGGCATCGCCGTTGAGGTTGGCGAAGTCGTTGTCGAAATAGTTGTAGTCGGCCTGGACCAGGCCTTCGAACGAGATCTCGGAACCACCGATGACGTCGAATGCGATTTCGGCGTGGGCGGCAGGAGCGGCTAGAACGGCGAGCAGCGCGACGGAAAGGGTGCTGCGAGACAGTTTCATGGACGTAGCCCTTGGGGCATTGGAAGACGCTGCGCAGGCTAGGGTGTGAAAGTTGCGTAAATATGACAGCCCTGACTTATTTCGTCGGGATGACGCTGGCATTACCGCCGCCAGCCGGCAGCCATGGCTGCGATCAGTCGTTATCGGCCCCAGCGAGGCCTGACGGTCATTCCGACAGACGGTCGGGTTCGCCGGCTGTCTTTTCTTTGAAACGACACAGATCGCGCAGCACGCAGTGCGGGCAATCGGGCTTGCGCGCCTTGCAGACATAGCGGCCGTGCAGGATCAGCCAATGGTGGGCGTCATGCAGGTACTGCGGCGGTATCACCTTGAGCAGGCCGTCCTCGACCGCGCGCACGGTCTTGCCCGGCGCCAGGCCGGTGCGGTTGGCGACGCGGAAGATGTGGGTGTCCACGGCCATGGTCGGTTCGCCGAAGGCGGTGTTCATCACCACGTTGGCGGTCTTGCGGCCAACCCCGGGCAGGGCTTCGAGGGCGGCGCGGTCGCGCGGGACTTCGCCAGCGTGCTGTTCCAGCAACTGCCGGGCCATGGCCACCACGTTGGCGGCCTTGGTATTGAACAGGCCGATGGTGGCGATGTACGGCTTGAGGCCCTCGACCCCGAGGGCGGCGATGGCCTGGGGGGTGTTCGCCACCGGGAACAATTTGCGTGTGGCCTTGTTGACGCCGACATCCGTCGCCTGCGCCGAAAGTGTCACGGCCACCAGCAGTTCGTAGGGCGTGGTGTATTCCAGTTCGGTCTTCGGACTGGGATTGAGCGCCTTGAGGCGGGCGAACATCGATTCGATTTCCGCGGCACTGAGGCGGCTGCTGCGACGGGTTCGTGTCGGAGCGGCTTTTTTCGCTTTGGCGACTGGCATGCGGCGGGTGGTGTCCGATCAGGGCTTGTGGCGCGCGGCGGCCCTGGCGCGCGCACGCGCCAGGGCGGCAGCGGCGGCCGAGGGCAGGGCGGTTGCAACGGGTGCCGTGTCATCGGTGGCGACACTGGCAGCGATGGGCATCGCCGCGGAGCGATGCTCGGCGCGCTCGCGTGCCCTTCGCTCCACGCGTGCGTTGCGGATGCGGTAGCGATCGCGTGCGGCCAGTGCCTGCATGCGTTCCGTGCGCGCCGCCTGCAGGCGCGCGCGGCAATCGCCACTGCAACTGGCACACGACCGTGGTTCGACTGCGATCAGGCCAAGCGTGATCGCGCGATCGAGATCATCCTGCGCGAGCGCCGTGGCAATCGCGTGCACCGCTGCGCTTGCGCCATCGCGGCAACCGCAAACGCAGGCGTCGTTGCTGGCGGTTGCCATCACTGACCGCTGAAGCTCGGCTTGCGCCGCTCCAGGAAAGCGGCAGTGCCTTCGCGCATGTCGTCGGTGGAGAACATCAGGCCGAACTGGGCGGTCTCGTACTCGAGGCCTTCCTCGATGCCGCATTCGCCGCCGACGTTGACGCAGTCGAGCACGCCGCGCAGCGCCAGCGGCGCGGATGCGGCAAGCTGGTCGGCGAGCTTCATCGTTTCCGCTTCCAGCTCGGCGGCGGCCACCACGCGATTGACGATGCCCAGCTCGCGCGCACGCGCCGCATCGATCGGCGCGCCGGCGAGGCAAAGCTCGAGCGTCGCGGCGCGACCGGCCAGGCGCAGCAGGCGCTGGGTGCCGCCGAAGCCGGGGATGAGCCCGAGGTTGACCTCCGGCTGGCCGACCTTGGCATTGTCGGCGGCGATGCGAAGGTGGCAGGACATGGCCAGCTCCAGCCCGCCACCCAGGGCGAAGCCGTTGATCATGCCGATCACCGGCTTGGGCATCTTTTCGATCCGGCGCATCAGCTTTTGCCCGCGCAGGGAGAAGTCGCGACCCTGCACCGGAGTCAGGGTGTTCATCTGGGAGATATCGGCGCCGGCCACGAAAGCCTTGGATCCAGCCCCGGTCAGGACCACGCAGCGGACCTCCGGCGCGGCCTCGGCAGCCTCGAAGGCGGCCAGCAGGCCGTCCAGGGTCTCTGCGTTGAGCGCATTCAGCTTGTCGGGGCGGTTCACGGTAATCAGGCGCACGGCGCCACGATCGGCAGTCAGGACGGGCGTTTCAGACATGTCGGAGGGTCACTGGGAAAGTTTCTGGGGTCGGTTTGGGGCCGTCGAAGACTTCTGCGGAACTCCCGGCCAGGAGCGCTGTCAGAGCAGGGCGGCCTCAGTGGCGATTAAGCCTTGGCGCCGTTATCCTAGCGCGTCCATCCGGGCCGATTCGACCGGTGCGGGCTTCACACATCAGGCTTTACACAGACGGTGCGGCCAACCCGCCCCTCGATCCACCACGGAGATTCCACCGAATGAAGTTGCGTTTGATTGCTGCCGCCGTTGCGGCCCTGGCACTGACCGCCGGCAACGCCGTCGCGCAGGACACTTCGACCGAGAAAGGCAAGCTCAGCTATGCCCTCGGCTATGACCTTGGTCGCAACTCCGTGGAGAGCGGCGAGCAGGTCGATGTGAACACCATCATCAAGGGCCTGCAGGACGGCTACGGCAAGAAGCAGCCGGCCGTTCCGGTCGACCAGCTGCGCACCGCCGTGCAGAACATGCAGCAGCGCCAGCAGGCCAAGGCCAAGGCCGAGTGGGACAAGGCCGCCGCCACCAACAAGACCAAGAGCGACGGCTTCATCGCCGCCAACAAGGCCAAGGCTGGCGTGAAGTCGCTTCCGAGCGGCGTGCAGTACCGCGTCATCGAGACCGGCACCGGCGCCAAGCCGACCCAGGCCAACACGGTGCAGCTGGAAGTCGCTGGTCCCTACGCATGGGGCGAGCGTCCGCAGCAGCCGCGTCCGGCGCAGGCGATCCCGGCGATCAAGGTCAGCGAGATCGAGATGGCCGCAATGCGCGAAGCACTGCTGCAGATGCCGGCCGGTTCGAAGTGGGAAGTCACCCTGCCGCCGGAGAAGGCGTACGGCGCCGACCCGCGCACTCCGTTCCCGCCGAACGTCGCCGTCCAGTTCGAAGTGAAGCTGGTCAGCGTGAAGTGATGATTTGACCCGCGGCTGCATAGCGGCCACGGCGTTGTCAGCAACACCCATTGAGCCGGCCTCGTGCCGGCTCAATGTCTTTATGGGTCCCGACAACCATCCAACGGTTGAAACCCGTGCACTCCCGCCTTACGGTTGTCAGCTGATGAATACTCTTTTCCGCGCCGTGCTCAGTCCGTGCATCGGCGTCTGCGCACTCGACGATGAAGGCCTGTGCAGCGGCTGCCATCGCACCAGTGCCGAGATCGCGCGCTGGCCGCAGATGAACGATGACGAGCGCCTGCGCATGATGGAAACCACCTTGCCCGAACGGGAGCACAGACGAGGGTGAAGCCGCTGCCTGCCGGACCGGTTCTGCCTGACTGTCCCGGCCTGTTGGCCGCGCTGTATCCGTTGCCGTCGCCGCCACAAGGGCCCGGCTGGAATCTCGCCGAGCTGCACGACCTGGTCCCGGACGGGACGGTGTCTGTCGCGGCGGCGGTGCTGGTCGGACTGATCCCCCGCAGCGGCGGCACGCAGGTGCTGCTGACACGTCGCACCGATGCGCTGCGCCAGCACGCGGGGCAGGTCAGCTTTCCCGGAGGCCGCGTCGAACTCGACGACGCCGATGCCGTCGCCACCGCCTTGCGCGAAACCTGCGAGGAGATCGGCCTGGCGGCGGCGCAGATCGCGCCGCTGGGTTACCTCGATCCACTGGCCACGATCACCGGCTACCGCGTGCAACCGGTGGTGGCGCTGCTCGACGACGACTATGTCGCCCGTCCCGACCCGAACGAAGTCGCCGACGTGTTCGAGGTGCCGCTGTCATTCCTCCTCGATCCGGCCAACCTGGCCACGCATACGCTCGACTTCCGCGGTCGCCCGCGCGAAGTGCTGGAATACCGCTATCCCGCGCAACGCATCTGGGGCGCCACCGCGTCGATGCTGTTCAACCTGCGGCAACGACTGGAGGCCATCGCATGAGCACGACGCAACACTGGGGCACGTTGGTTTCCGCCGCGGAGCTGGCGTCCGCGCTGGGACGCAGTGACCTGGTCGTGATCGATGCGCGCTCGAGGCTGGGCGATCCCGCCACCGCCGAAGCGGCGTACCGCGAGGCGCACATTCTTGGTGCGCGCTACGCGCATCTCGAACGCGACCTGTCCGCGCCGCCGGGTACTGCGCCGGCCATGCAGATCGATGCCGGCCGTCACCCCTGGCCGCAACTCGACGACTTCCTCGCCGCACTCGGTCGCTGGGGCATCACCCCGCAGACCCAGGTCGTGGCCTACGACGCCGGTGACGGTGCGCTTGCGGCTGCACGCATGTGGTTCCTGTTGCGCATGCTTGGCCACGAGCGTGTCGCCGTGCTCGACGGCGGCTGGGAGCAGTGGCAGGCCCAAGGGTTGCCGGTCGACTCCGACGTGCCGCAGCCGACGCCGACCAATTACGTCGGCACGTTCGACGAATCCCGTTTGCTCGATGCGGCCGCAGTGCAGGCGCACCTCGACCAAGGCGGAATGTTGATCGATGCCAGGGCGCACGAGCGGTTCCGCGGCGACATCGAACCGATCGACCGTGTCGCCGGCCACGTGCCCGGCGCACGCAACCGGCCTTATGCACTGAGCATGCGCGAGGGTCGCTTTCGACCAGCCGATGAGCTGGCCGGCGAACTGTCGACGCTTATTGCTGCTCGCCCGGCCAGTGACGTCGCGGTGATGTGCGGCTCAGGCGTCACTGCCTGCCACCTGCTGCTGGCGATGGAGCATGCGGGCCTGAAGGGTGCGAAGTTGTTCAAGGGATCATGGAGTGGATGGATCGGGGATCCGAACCGCCAGATTGGGACAGGCGAGTAACCAGCTGTAACAAGAATTCGCACGTAGTAACAAGAACGTCATCGAACCTCCCGATGCTTGCGTGTTTTCGCATTGGGGGCGTGCGCGATGTCACGTATCACACGGTTTGTGTGGGGTTTGCTGCTTCTTGGAACATGCGCGATGGCGCACGCGCAGGCGGATTTGCAGGTGGACACCGAACGGGTGCGCATCCACGGTTCGCAGACGCTGGGTGCGCGACTGGTGCCGACGGTGGCCGAGGCCTGGTTGCGCGACATCGGCTATCAGGACATCCGCCGCGTGCAGGCGGCACCGGCAACGACCGAGATCCACGCCGTTCGCGACGGTCAGCCGCTGGTCGTCGAGATCGCCGGCAGCAGTACCGCGCAGGGCTTCGCCGACCTGGTCGCCGGTGAAGCGCAGATCGCGATGATGACGCGGCGGCCGACCGCCGCCGAACTCGATGAGGGCTGGCAGCTCGGCGATCTCGCATCGCACGACCAGGAGTTCGTGCTGGCGCTCGACGGCGTTGCGGTCGTGGTCCATCGCGACAATCCGGTCAGGCGCCTGGACATCGCACAGCTGCGTCGATTGTTCTCCGGACAGATCCGCGACTGGCGCGAAGTCGGTGGGCGACCGGGCCCGGTGCGCCTGCAGATGGTGACGGGCGCGAACTCTGCCCGTGACCTCGTCGATGAGCAGGTGATGGCGGGCAGCGCCTACGGCATGAGCCGCGAGCATCCCGACGGACCGGCGCTGCTGGACGCGGTGGCGGCCGACCCGCAGGCGATCGGCTTCATCACGCTGCGCCAGCGCTGGGGCGCCGGCGTCAAGCCGCTGGCCATCGCCGAAGGCGGCCGTGCCGTCGCACCCACGCGCTTGAACGTGCTCAGCGAGGACTATCCGCTGACGCGTCGCCTGTACATGTACGGCAGTCAGATGATGGGCGCACTGAGCCGCAGCTTCGCGCTGTATGCGATGGGCCAGCACGGCCAGGACGCCGTCGCCTCGGCAGGCCATCTGGGCGTGACGTTGCGTCCGGGCTACAAGCCGCCGTCGCTGTTCGGTCCGGCCGAATACAAGGCGCTGATCGGCAATGCTATGCGCCTTCCGCTCAGCCTGCGCTTCAACTTCACCGGCAACAACGACAGTGGCGTGGCCAGCAGCGTGTACGACAGCCGCTCGGTGCGCGACATCGAGCGACTGGCTGCCTTCATGAAACTGCCGGTGAACCAGGGGCGGCAGTTGCTGGTCGTGGGTTTCGCCGATGTCGGCACCAGCACGTCGGTGGCGGCCACGATGATGATGAGCAACGACCGCGCCGACCTGGTCGCGCACGAGTTGATGGCGCTGGGCCTGCCGGTGCTGCATGCACGTGGCATGGGAGCGCAGGTGCCGTTGAAGGCGCCGGCGGATTCACGCGCGCGCCTGCGCAACGAGCGTGTCGAGATCTGGCTGTTGTGAGTGTTTCGAGGGTGGCGGCGCTGGGCCGCCACCTTCGCCGGGTTACTTGCCCAGGCGCGCCACCAGCGCCTGCAGCGCTGCCTGCGTGGCCGGGTCGCTCCAGGCATCGATGAAGCGCGGCAACTGGATCTGTTCCGGTTGCAGCGCGGCGACCACGTCGGCGCGGGCGATGGCGCGGGTCTGGCGCATCACCCGCTGCGGCAGCGCCAGCAGCGATCCGAGCCACTCGCGCGAACGCGTAACCACCTCATCGATGTCGACCAGTTCGTCGACCAGGCCAAGGCGCTCGGCGCGATCGGCTGCGACCATCTCGCCGGCCACGACCAGGCGCTCGGCCTGGTAGATGCCGACCACGCGCTGCATCAGGCGCAGGATGCCGACCGGTACGACCAGCCCGACCTGGGTTTCATTGAGTCCGATACGGAACGGCTTGGCCGGGTCTTCGCTGCGCGCCATCACGCGGTAGTCGCAGCACAGTGCCAGCACGCAACCACCGGCCGGCGCATGGCCACCGATCGCGGCCACCACCGGCACCGGGCATTCGGCCAGGGTCCGTGCAGCCAGGAAGAACGATTCCCAGGCCGCCATCAGCGCATCGCGATCGTTGCCCAGCGAGACCAGGTAGGGCACGTCGAGGCCGGCCGAGAACACTTTGGGGCTGCCGCTGAGGATCAGGCCCTGCGCGCCGTCGGCGACGGCCTTGCCGATCGCGGCAGTGAGCTGATTGCACAGTTCCGGGTTGAGCGCGTTGACCGGCGCGCGCGCCAGCTGGATCTCGACGATGCCGTCGGCGGAATGGGTCTGGATCATGCTCATGGCGTGGGACTCATTGAATGGTTGCCTGGTGGCAAGGTCTGATGATGCAAGGTCTCATGGCGTGACGTCCTTGTTCCAGCGGTAGCGCACGGTGTAGGTGAGCGTGGCCTCACCCTCGGCCGGAACCGGGACTTCGAATTGCGCGTGCTGGGCGTCCTTCTTGTTGCCCGGCACGCTGCTGGCGACCAGCTCCCAATCGCTCCAGCGCGGCAGCGGCTCGATCACTCGAATGGTAGCCGCGGTCTTCTTGCCGTTGGTCAAGGTCAGTTCAATCGTCTCGGTGATGGTGCGGCCGGCGCGGTCGAGGCGGAAGTCCCTGGGCTCGCGCTTGGCACGCAGGTCGAAGGCTTTGCCGAGCTGGAGGCGGATTTCTTCGCCGGTAGCCGTATGCGGCAGCATGGATTCGCCGAGGAAGTCGCCATCGACGAAGGCACGCACGCGGCCTGCCGGCAGCGGTTGGCCGAGACCGGCTTCCCTGGAGTTTTTGATGGAGACCGTCGTCGTCACAGGCAGCACGCCGGTCGCGCCACGGAAGGAAGGTTCGATCACGGGTTGCGGTGGTACCCAACCGCCGCCGTCTGCCTCGACCACATACGCACGCTCACACGCGATCGACGGCCGTGGTGCGAACAGCGGCACGCGTTCATTGCTGCCATGGGCCAGACGCACCCGGCCGGGAAGATCGTAGGCGTGGTACTCGCCGGACTCGCGCACGGTCGGTTCCGGTGGTGGTGCCGGTGCCGGTGCCGCCATCTCCATGCGGTCCATCGTCACTCGACTGCCGGTGACCTGGATCCGCTCTACATTCGGTTCGCCTGCGACCAGGCTTACTGCGGCGTCATCGAACGTCACGCCGGAACGATTGGCGATCAGCGCCGCGCCATCGAGCGCGAGCTGGCAGGCGTCACCCTTGGCAAGCCTCGCCAGGTACTCGGCGCGCCAGGCCATCCCGCCCATCGGATACGTCAGCTGGAAGTCGGCGTCTCCAGCCTGGGGCGCGGTCACCGTCCATTGCAGCGCGGCGTGGCGCGGCAGCCGTGCTTGACCGTCGACGAGGCTGAAGCTGTCGTAGTTGCGGATCACCTTGATGCTGCCATCGTCCAGCGCGAGCGTCAGGCCGTCACCGGCAGACAGCAGTGTGCCGCTATCGGTCTGCCTGGAACCACCGGCGGTGTGTTCGACGGTGACCTTGTTGCCGATGGCCTGCGCGAGTACGTCGTCGGTACCCGACAGCGCGGCGACATAACGCTGGCCGGCGATGCCGATGCCATCCGTCAGTGGTCGCAGCGACGCTGCCTCCACGTCCATCGACGGCGGAACGTCGTCGGCCGTTATCGCGTTCTCGCCTTGCTTGAGCGTGCGCTGCAGCTTGCGGTCGACGAGGGCGTACCCGGGCATGCCGGCCTGCGGGACACCACTGTGGGCCAGCTGGTCGTAGCCGCCGCTGTAGACCGTCAGCCGGGTCGCCGTGGCCACGCCGCTGTCGGCGCCTTGCCTGGTGGCTCCCTGTGTCGCGGCGGGGGCGCCACCCGTGTCCGCCGGTGCCTTGGACCCCGAGCAGGCGGCAAGGGAGCAAGCGGCAAGTAAGCAAGCAGGGGCAAGCAGCGAGAGCGGATGCTTCATCGGCGACTCCTTCAGCATGTGGGAAGTATCATAGGCCCATGAACGCATCACGCCTCCGCCTGGGGTTACTGGCCCTGCTCGCCGCCTTGTCTTCCTCGTCTGCCTTTGCAGCCGAGTGCACGCCGGTCGTGCGCGATGGCTGGGTACGCATGCCGCCGATGGCGATGCCGATGATGGCCGGCTTCGGTCGCATCGAGAATCCGTGCGCCAAGCCGATGACGATCGTCGCCGTCAGCAGCGTCGCCTTCGGCGACGTGTCGCTGCACGAGACCCGCGTGGTCGACGGTGTCAGCCGCATGCGCGCGCTGCCGGAGTTGCGTATCGGCGCGGGTGAGTCCGCCGTGCTCAAGCCCGGTGGTATGCACCTGATGCTGATGCAGCCGGGCGCGACGCTGAAGCCGGGCAGCAAGGTCGCGGTCGAGTTCGCCCTGAAGGACGGTGGCAAGCTGCTCGGCGAGTTCGTGGTCCGCTCCGCGGGCGAATAGCGGACATCCGCGGCACCGACACTGGCGTCACGGCCGGGTGCAACACAATCCGGGCACTTGCCACGATCCGACTCCGCTCCACCACGGAGATTCGATGGACACCCGCCCCGAGCAGCGCCTCCTCAAGCTTTCCATCGCGATCACCATTGTCGTCGGCGTCGTCGGCATCGCCAGCGGCCTGCTGGTCAATTCCGACGCGATCATCTTCGATGGCATGTACAGCCTGGTCGACGTGGTGCTGACGGTGGCATCGCTGAGCGTGTCGCGGCTGGTGGCCTTCGAGGGCAGTCGCCGTTTCCAGTTCGGTTACTGGCACCTGGAGCCGATGGTCGAGGCGTTCGGCGGTGCCACGCTGGCGTTGTCGTGCCTCTATGCGGCCTTCACCGCGATCATCGGCCTGACCTCCGGCGGCAACGAGGTTTCGTACGGCCTGGGTGCGATCTGGGCAGGCGTGCTGTGCATCGTCGGCATGGGCATGTCGGCTTACATGCGCGGGCACGCGCGCCGGCTCGGGTCGAACCTGCTGGCGCTCGATGCGCGCGCATGGCTTGTAAGCGGCTCGCTCAGCCTGGCCCTGTTGCTGGGGTTCGGCGTCGCGGTGTCGATGAAGCGCAGTGGCCATGAAGCCTGGGTGCCGTACATCGACCCGGCGATCCTGCTTTGCATCGCGCTGGCGATGCTGGCCGTGCCGATGCGATCGACCTGGCGCGCGATCCGCGAAGTCCTGCAGGTCGCGCCCGGCGACCTCGATCGCGAGGTCAAGCAGGTCATGGACGCGGTCGTCGCCGAGCACGGCTTCCTCGAGTACTCCAGCCACGTGGCGAAGGTGGGGCGGGGCAGGTTCGTCGAGATCCTGATCCTGGTGCCGGCCGACCACCAGATCGGGCCGATTGCGCGCGTCGACGCGATCCGCCGGGACATCGCCGCGCGCCTGGGTGCCGACCGTCCGCAGTTCTGGCTGACCATCGAGTTCACCGGCGACCGCTCCTGGATGTAAGCCGCCTGGATGTGACGGATTGTCATCAAATGTGAAATCAGCGTGCAGGGCCGCCTGTCGGAGCATCACGGTCGCTTCACGTTAGGCCGCATTAACGTTGGTGCTCGCGCTGTCAATCACGCGACCCACAGTGGGAGGGAAAGGATCATGCGACATGATTTCGCAGCTTCCTCGCTGGCCGTAGCAGTCGCAGCCTGTGCTGCATTCTCCTCGCTGCCTGCGCAAGCCCAGTCAACCGCCTCGGCCGAGCAACTGAAGGCCGAACTCTCGCAAATGCGCCAGCAGCTGCAACAACAGCAGCAGATGATGCAGAGGATGCAGCAGCGCCTGGACGAACTGGAATCGAAGGAGGCGGCGCAGGCCAGTGCAGCGCCGGCTCCTACTCCGGCCGCTCCGTCGGCACCGCTGGTCGCCTCGGCCACCGGGCCAACGCCTGAAGAGTCACGCATCCATCGGCCGCCGTCGGCATTGCCGGCAACGGCAGAACCGCTGCCCGAGGGCTATGTCCAGCTCGGCGACACCGGCAACCTGATCAAGATCGACGTCGTCGCGCAGTTCGACATGATGTTCGACAACAAGTTCATGGGCGCCAAGGATCTGTTCGTGCCTTCGTCCATACCGGTGCAGGGACAGCCGTTCCACGATTCGGACTCGCGCAGCAACCTCAGCGCCAAGCAGAGCGTGTTCCGCCTCGATTTCCGCCGCCAGACCGACTACGGCCTGTTGAAGGTGGTCTACAAGAACAACTTCTTCGGCAGTGGCAGCGGCGACATGCCGTACAACATGCAGTATCTGTACGGCGAGCTGGAAGCGAAGGACTACTCGCTGATCGCCGGCTACTACCTGTCCGCGTTCACCGACATCGACGCTTTCCCGAACACCCTCGATTACGAGGGTCCGAACTCCTTCACCTTCAAGTACACGCCGCAGGTGCGCTACTCGCCGATCGTGTACCGCGCGGGCGAAGGCAAGCTGACCGTGCCGATGTCGGTTGAGAAGCCGAACGCCGACATCGCCCAGATCGGTGATTTCGAAACCTACTCGCGCATTCCCGACCTGACTCTCGGCCTGCGCTGGGAAACTCCGGACTGGCACATCCAGTGGGCCAACCTGTTCCGCGACCTGGGCGTGCAGAGCGCGATCGGTGACGAGCACCGCAACACCGATGCCTACGCAACCCAACTGAGCTTTGCCGCCGGCCTGTTCGATAACGACAGCGTCCAGGCCTGGGCCAGCTACGGCTCCGGCTACGCCAACTTCCTGCAGGACATCTCCGGGTTCGGGCTGGATGCCGCATTCAACGCCAATACCGACCTGAAGGCCATCGATGCCGGTGGCTGGGGCCTGGGCTACACCCATGGCTGGTCCGACAACGTCAGTTCGAGCGCGTCCTATGGCTACCTGCGGATCGATCCGGACGAGGACATGCTGATCGATCCGAGCCTGCCCAAGAGCACGCGCTTTGCATCGCTCAACCTGGCCTGGCAGTTCTCCGAACGGGCCATGCTCGGCGCCGAATACCTGTGGGGCAAGAACACCGACCTCAACGACAACGACGGCGAAGCACAACGCCTGCAGGTAACGCTCCGCTACGACCTCAACCCCTGATGAGGGGCGCGCATACCTGACCTGACGGCGCGAGAAGGACCACCGACATTCGCCGGACGCGGGCAGGTCGCGTCCTATCCGTGAGCCAGGAGTCATTGCCATGCTTCAGCGTCGCGCCCAGCGTCAGAAGTTCCGCGTCCTCATCGTTCACCCGAAGATCGGTACCGACACCGCCGGTGGACGGGCCTGCAAGATGCTGGTCGACGAGTTCCACGACCGCAACGTCGAGACCGTGACCGCCACGCACGTCGAGGACGCGCGCGCGACGATCATCTCCGACGCCTCGATCCAGGCGATGCTGATCGACTGGTCGCTGCCCGACGAGGAAGGCAAGGAGCGCGGCAATGCCGCCGCCATCGACCTGATCACGACGATCCGCGCCCGCAACGAGTTCGTGCCGATCTTCCTGCTGACCGAGCGCGACAAGGCCAAGTCGCTGACCATCGAGCTGGTGCAGGCGATCGACGAACTGGTCTGGCTGCTGCAGGACACGTCCACCTTCGTCTGCGGTCGCGTGATGGCGGCGGTGGGCAAGTACGTCGGCGGCCTGTTCGGGCCGCTGGTCAGCGCGCTATACAACTTCAACCAGGTCCACGAGTATTCCTGGCACACCCCGGGCCACACCGGTGGCACCGCGTTCCTGAAGCATCCGGCCGGTCGCGCGTTCCACGACTTCTATGGCGCGCATGTGTTCCAGACCGACCTGTCGATCAGCGTCGGCGAGCTGGGTTCGCTGCTGGACCACACCGGTCCCATCGGCGCCAGCGAGAAGTACATCTCCACCGTGTTCGGCTCCGACCGCAGCTACACGGTCACCAATGGCTCGTCGACGTCGAACCGCATCATCTTCATGGCCTGCGTCGCGCGCGACAAGGTCGTGCTGTGCGACCGCAACTGCCACAAGTCGATCGAGCATGGCCTGACCATGACCGGCGGCGTGCCGCAGTACCTGGTGCCGTCGCGCAACCGCTACGGCCTGATCGGACCGATCTACCCGGAGCGCCTGGCCAAGGCCTACCTGACCAAGGCCATCGCCTCCATACCGATCAGCAAGGGACTCAAGGACAAGCAGCCGGTATTCGCGGTGGTGACAAACTCCACCTATGACGGCCTTTGCTACAACGCCACGCGCGTGCTCGAGCAGCTCGGCGGCTGGGTCGACCGCGTCCACTTCGACGAAGCCTGGTTCGGCTACGCCCGCTTCAACCCCCTCTATGCGGGACGGCTGGCCATGCATGGCAAGGTCGCCGACCACGACCGCAAGGGACCGACGGTCTTCAGCACGCATTCCACGCACAAGCTGCTGGCTGCGTTCTCGCAGGCGTCCTACATCCACGTGCGCGACGGACGCGATCCGATTCCGCATGCGCGGTTCAACGAGTCGTTCATGATGCACGGCTCGACATCGCCGTTCTATCCGATCATCGCCTCCAACGAGATCGCCGCGTCGATGATGGACGGCGCCGGTGGCCTGGCCTTGACGCGCGAGAGCATCGACGAGGCGATCAGCTTCCGCCAGACCGTCGGCCGCATCAACGCCGGTTTCGCCAAGAAGAAGGAATGGTTCTTCCGCACCTGGAACCCCGACAAGGTCAAGGTCGGCGCCAAGCGCGTCGCCTTCGAGGACGCGCCGCCGGAAGTGCTGGCGACCGATCCGTCGTGCTGGGTGCTGCACCCGGGCGATACCTGGCACGGCTTCGACAAGCTCGAAGACGACTACTGCATGCTCGACCCGATCAAGGTGTCGGTGCTGACGCCGGGCATGGGCGATGACGGTGTGCTGGCGAAGCAGGGCTTCCCGGCCTCGCTGCTGACTGCGTACCTGGATTCGCGCGGCATCGAGGTCGAGAAGACCAGCGACTTCGCCGTGCTGTTCCTGTTCTCGATCGGCATCACCAAGGCCAAGTGGAGCACGCTGCTGGCGGCGATGCTCGACTTCAAGCGCGACTACGACATCGACCAGTCGCTGGCGCGGGTGATGCCGAACCTGGTGAAGGACTACCCGGAGCGTTACGAGGGACTGGGACTGCGCGGCCTCGGTGACCAGATGTTCGCCGAGTTGCGCAAGGGCGGGCAGACGGCGCACCTGCAGAAGGCCTATTCCAACTTGCCGGACATCAAGCTCACGCCGGCAGATGCCTACCAGGAGCTGATCCTGGGTCGGGTCGAACGCGTGCCGCTGCCGAAGCTTGCCGGTCGCACCGTGGCGACGAGCATCGTGCCGTATCCGCCGGGCATTCCGATGGTCATGCCGGGTGAGTCCGCAGGCGCGGCCAACGGCCCTCACATCGGCTACCTGAAGTCGCTGCAGGGCTGGGACGCGGCGTTCCCCGGGTTCGGGCACGACACCCATGGCGTCGAGGTAGAGGACGGCGAGTACTACGTGCAGTGCTTGACGACAGGCTGAGGCGACGACGATGCACGGTGGCAGCAACGGCAAGATGGGGCTGCTCGGGGCGTCGTCGCTCGTAGTGGCGAACATGGTCGGCACCGGGATCTTCCTGTTGCCGGCCAGCCTGGCCTCGATCGGCAGCATCTCGATCTTTGGCTGGATCGCGGCCGCGATAGGTGCGTCCGCGCTGGGCCTGGTGTTCGCGCACCTGGGCATGGTCGACCCGAAGGCGGGTGGGCCGTACGCCTACGCGCGCGACCATCTGGGCCCGTTCGCGGCATTCCAGACCAACTTCCTGTACTGGGTGGCCAATGTCATAGGCAACATCGCCATTGCCGTTTCGGTCACCGGCTATCTGGCGGTGTTCTTCCCGGTGCTGGCCAATCCGTGGCTCGCCTGTGTCTGCACGGCCGTGGTGATCTGGGTGTTCATCTGGCTCAACCTGCGCGGTGCCAGCGCGGTTGGTCACTTTGCCGCAATCACGACGGTGGCCGGCATCCTGCCGATCGCGGTGATCGGCCTGCTGGGGTGGTTCTGGTTCCGTCCTGAAGTCTTCATGGCGGGCTGGAATCCCGGCTCGGTCTCCGAACCGACGGCCATCATGCAAAGCGCGTCGATAGCGTTGTGGGCATTCCTTGGCGTCGAAAGCGCCGCCGTGTCGGCGGGCGTCATCGACAACCCCAAGCGCAACGTGCCGCTGGCCACGATCATCGGGCTGGTGGTGTCAACCGTGATCTACGTGGTGTGCTGCACGGTGATCATGGGGCTGCTCAGCAACGCCGAGCTGAAGGCATCGGGTGCGCCCTTTGCCGACGCGGCGCGGGTCATGCTCGGACCCTGGGGCGCCATCATCATTTCGCTTGCGGCGATCGCGAAAGCGGCCGGCGCGTTGACCGGCTGGATCCTGATCGTCGCCCAGTCGGCGCAGGCGGCGGCAGAGGACGGGATGTTCGCGCGCGTATTCGCCGAGAAGAATGCGCGTGGCATGCCGGCGCGCAACCTGGTCATCACCGGCGTGCTGATGACCGGCTTGCTGGTGCTGACGGTGTCTCCGACGGTCGCCGACCAGTTCACCCGCATCACCAGCGCGACGGTCGTGCTGATGGTGATCCCCTACGTCTATTCGGTCGTGGCCATGTGGCGCCTCAATGCGACGCTGGACCTGCCGTCGGCGCGCCGCTGGCTGCTGGGTGTGGTGGGGTTGCTGGCCTGCGTGTACTGCGGCGGGGTGATCCTGGGGCAGTCGGCGGAGCTGGACCGCAATGCATTCGTCGTCCTGGTGCTGAGCATCCCGTTCTATGCGCTGGTCGGGCGTAGGGCGGTGAAGGTGGGGGCGAAGCTGCCCTGAGGCGGTTCTTGCCTCTGGGCTCTCCGGGTTCTCTGGGGCTTTCGCTTGCGGAATGGCGTCGTCCGCCGGGCCGGGGATTGCTCCGCCCCTTAGTCAGACATCCTGTCTGATGCGGGGCGTGGGCCATCCATGGCCCACTGCTGCGCGATCCCCGGCCCGTCGGACGACGCTCCGGCGATTCATTGCCCTGTCTTCGATAACGCCCATCAACCCGTCATCTCCGCGAAGGTGGGGACCCAGCGACGTTTCTATTCCGTCATCCCTGCAAACGCGGGGGGCCAAAGACGTTGCTCCCCGCCTCTGAAACCACCTCATCCTTTCGCGGGCGTCCGGGACCTAGCTCACCGAGCAGACGTGCGAATGAGCGAGGGCACGGACACCGCCGAGGGCCGGCGCAGCGCGAGTCCGAACGTCGCGGATGCATCACGCGGGCACTGCGCTCTCCCCAACAGTCGAAGTCAATAAAACAGTGGCAGCTTCCTCCCCCCACTGACAACGCAAAAGAAAACGGACCGCATCGCGGTCCGTTTCACCATCACCCAAACCCCTCTCCCGCAAGCAGGAGAGGGGCTCCAAGTCAGGTCTGGAACGACTTGCCCGGGTTCGGGATGTGCGCTTCCTGCTCCATGCGATAGAAGCGGTTGGCGGCGAAGAATCCGAACAGGGTCCAGCCCAGGAAGATGCAGATGCCGCCCAGCACGATCGCTTCGGTGCCGGAGCTGTAGAGGGCGTAGAAGCTGTAGATCGTGGCGATCAGCGCGATGACGTTGGTCATCCTTGCCTTGACCTTTGGAATGCCCGCCACGTTCTGGATGGTGACGATGGCGGCCATCGACATCACGTAGGGAACCAGATTGGTCACCACCGCCAGGTTGACGACCTTGCCGAACGTCTCGCTCAGCTCCGGGCTCGCCGTCATCAATGCCAGGCCGGTCTGCACTGCCAGCAGCACCAGCATGCCGGTGATCGGCGTGCCGATCTTGGTGACCTTGCTGAAGATCGACACGAAGTAGCCGACATCGGCCGAGCTCTTGAACACCTGGGCAACGGTGAACTGCCAGCCCAGCAGCGAGCCGATGCAGGCGATGACCATCAACGCCGTGACGGTCTGCCCGACGATCGGGCTGAACATGTGCTCGTACGCGAGTCCGAACGGCGCGCTGGACTTGGCCAGCTCGGCATTGGGGATCATGCCGGCAATGACGTTGGTCGAAATGATGTAGACGGCGGCGGCACCGATGGTCGCGACCAGCACTGCGATGGGCACGTTCTTCTCGGGGTTCTCGACGGCGTCGGCATTCGCGCAGGCCGACTCCAGCCCGAGGAACGCCCACAGGGTGACCGAGATCGAACTGCCAACGGCGGACCAGAAGCCCATCTCATGCGGGTTCCACGCAGCCGACCAGGTGGTCGGGCTGAACCAGAACCAGCCGATCAGCGAGATCAGGACCACCGGCAGGATCACGCCCCACACCGTGATCGAACCGATCTTGCCGGTGATGCTGGCGCCGCCGAAGTTGGCGAACGTCGTGACCCACAGCAGCACGATGGTCCAGAAGCAGGTCTGCATCGGACTCAGGGTCGCGCCGAACAGGACGGTGGCGTAACCCACCGCGGTGACGCCGATGGCGACGTTGCCGATCACCAGCGACAAACCGTAGGTGTAGTTCGCCATGTAGTTGCCGCCCTTGCCAAAGGCGTACTCGGCGTAGCCACCCATGCCGCCGGGTTTCTTGCTGAGCATGCCGCAGCGGGCGAAGACGTAGGCAAGGGCTAGCGAGCCGCCAGCGGTGAAGAGCCAGGAGAAGATCGTGATCGTGCCGATCTCGGCCAGCTTGCTGGGCAGCAGGATGATGCCCGAGCCCATCATGTTGACCAGCGTGATCACGGTCAGCTGGAACACATTCATTTTCTGATGGGACTCGCTCATGACAGGCTCCGTTGAGTGGATCGGAACTTCAGGCGTTGCAAGTCGTGCTGGGTCAAGCCGCGTTTGGCGGAGGGGCTTCGAAGATCGTGCTTGCGACGGACTCTCTGTGCGGACGCAATGACGGTAGAAGCGCGCAGGATCAGACGCGCGCGAAACGGAGGCGATGATTCGAACCTGGCAGTGCCTGGACGTGGCGGACAAGGCCAGTTGGCGGCAATGCGTCCCCCGGTTCATCTGGAGATCGCCGCGAGATTTTCATAGCGCTTGTAATCTCCGTGTGAAGCCATGACCCGCGTCAGACGGGGCTGACGAACGGTCACCTTCACACGGCCAAAACGCTCGCAAGTGACATGGTTCGGTGAGAGCATCGTGAGCCTGATTACCGCCGACGCGCGCCCGATGGATGCCGCGGTGCCGGCGGGGAGTGATTCGAAGCTTGCAGCGCCAGCAATGCCCTGGCCGCCAATCTGCTTGCCAGACGACAAGGAAGAGGACTCCCCATGAGCATTCCCCTTGAACGCTTCTTTCGTATCCTGGTTGTCGGCGAACACACTGGTGTTGTCGCCCAGGTGATCGAGGACGAGCTGCACTTCCCGGTGACATCGATCGACCTGGAACAGATTCCGCAGGCGATCCGTGGTGGCGCCGATCTCGGCGCGATCATCGTCGCCCGCGACGGGGCCCAGGCAGTGGTGGACGCACGCGACGAGCGCGGCCTGCGCATGCCGATCTTCATGATCAGCGGTCGCGATGACGAAGCGCTGGACGAGCCGTTCCTGAAGGCGTTGGACGGTGTGCTGATCGCCGACCTGGAAACCCGCGATTTCTACGAGAAGCGCCTGGTTGCCTCGATCGAGCGCTATGCGCTGAGCCTGCGCACGCCGTTCTTCGGCGAACTGATGAAGTACGACTACGACGCCAACCGCACTTGGGCCTGCCCGGGCCACCAGGGCGGGCAGATGTTCATGCGCCATCCGGTCGGCCGGCTGTTCTACGAGCACATGGGCGAGAACGTGTTCCGCGACGACATCTGCAACGCGATGGTGGCGCTCGGCGACCTGCTGATCCACGAAGGGCCGGCGCTGGCGGCGCAGCGTGGTGCGGCCAAGGTCTTCCAGTCCGACCGCACCTATTTCGTCCTCAACGGCACGTCCTCGTCCAACAAGGTGGTCAACACCTCGTTGCTGCGCAGCAAGGACATCGTGCTGTTCGACCGCAACAACCACAAATCCAACCACCACGGCGCGCTGATGATGGCCGGCGCGATTCCGATCTATCTGGAGACCGATCGCAACGGCTTCGGCATGGTCGGGCCGATCGACTGGTCGGCATTCGACGAAGCGTCGATCCGCGACAAGCTCAAGAACCATCCGCGCCTGGCCGGAACCGATGCCTGGAAGCGCGAGCGCCCGATCCGCGTGGCGATCATCGAGCAGTGCACCTATGACGGCACCGTCTACAACGCCCGCAAGGTGCTGGAGAAGATCGGCCACCTGTGCCAGTACATCCACTTCGACGAAGCCTGGGCCGGATTCGGTGCGTTCCATCCGCTGATGAAGGATCACTTCAGCATGGGGCTGAAGCTGGACGCCGACTCCCCGGGCGTCATCGCCACCCAGTCGACGCACAAGCAGCTGGCCGGGTTCTCGCAGGCCTCGCAGATCCACGTGCGTGACGCCCACATCCGAGACAAGCCATTCCGGGTCAACCACAAGCGCTTCAACGAGATGTTCATGCTGCAGGCATCGACATCGCCGTTCTACCCGCTGTTCTCCAGTCTCGACGTCAACGCGCAGATGCACGCCGACAAGGCGGGCCGCGTGCTGTGGGACGACATGGTCAAGCTCGGCATCGAGGGCCGCAAGGCGGTGCGCAAGCGCTTCCCCGGCTTCATCAACCCGTTCGTGCCGGACCAGGTCGACTACCAGGGCCGCAGCGTGGCCTGGGAGGACGTGCCGACCGAGGTGCTGGCGCGCGAACAGGCCTACTGGCAGCTGGCGCCGGGCGCGTCCTGGCACGGCTTCCGCAACCTGGGCGAAGACGCGGCGATGGTCGATCCGACCAAGCTGATGCTGACCACGGCCGGGATCGATGCGGCCAGCGGCAATTACGCCAAGACGGGGGTGCCGGCCACGATCCTCGCCAACTTCCTGCGCGAGAACAATGTCATCCCGGAGAAGAACGACCTCTACAGCATCCTGTTCCTCATGACCCCGGCGGTGGGCGAGGGCAAGATGGCGATGCTGCTGGCCGCGCTCGAACGCTTCCGCGACCACTACGAGGCCGACAGCCCGCTGGCCGAGGTCGTGCCCGGCCTGTACCAGCGCAACGAAGCGCGCTATCGCGACTACTCGCTGCGCCAGGTCGCGCAGGAGATGCACGACTACTTCGTCGCCAAGAACATCAAGGAGCTGCAGCGGCTCAGTTTCCGCTACGAGTCGTTCCCGGAACAGGCCATGTCCGCGCGCGAGGCGAACGAGGCGCTGGTCGGCGGCGAGGTCGACTTCGTGCCGATGAGCGAGGTGTCCGGCCGGATCGCGGCGACGCTGGCGCTGATCTATCCGCCGGGCATCGGCATCATCATTCCCGGCGAGCGCTATGACGCGAAGGCCAAGCCGATGATCGACTACTTCCTGGCGTTCGAGGAGAACTGCAACCGGTTCCCGGGATTCTCGTACGAGGTCCAGGGCGTCTACCAGGTGCACGAAGAAGGTCGTATCCGCTTCTACACCTACGTCGTGCAGGAATGAGTGCCGACGTAGTGCGCGCTGGTTTCATCTGGAATTTACGCCGCGTGGGATGAAGTCGCCCCTCCGGTTACCGCCAACTGCCCCAGGCATACAGAGGAATCGCCATGTCCATGTCCAACCCCTGGGTGTTGTATGTGACCACCGACCTCCCGGACCAGGGGTCGGCCTACGCCCTGGCATTGACGCGCCTGGGTCAGGCTGTCCAGGACCAGGGCATCGAAGTGCTGCGCGCGCACAGCTGCGAGGACGGGCTGATCATCGCCCAGGGTTCGGCTTCCTACTCGTGCGTGGCGATCGACTGGGACCTGGGTGAAACCGCCGGGATGAGCGAGAAGGCGGTGCTGGAGATCATCCGCGCGGTGCGCGAGAAATCGTTGCGCATCCCGATCTTCCTGCTCAGTCGCGGCGTCACCACGCGCAACCTGCCGATGAGCGTGATCCGCGAAGTCCGCGAGTACGTGAACCTGATCGGCGAGACGCCGGAGTTCTTCGCCAAGCGCGTGCGCTTTGCCATCGACGATTACCACAACGGCATGCTGCCGCCGTACTTCAAGGCGCTGAAGAAGCTGACCGAGGAGGGTACCTATCAGTGGGATGCGCCCGGTCACATGGGCGGCGCGGCCTACCTCAAGCATCCGGCCGGCGCCGAGTTCCACCGCTTCTTCGGCGAGAACATCATGCGCGCCGACATCGGCATCTCCAATGTCGAGCTGGGCTCGTGGCTGGACATCGAAGGCCCGCCGGCGGAATCGCAGCGGATGGCAGCGCGTGTGTTCGGTGCCGACTGGACGTTCTATGTGCTGGCCGGCTCCTCGGCCTCCAACCGCATCGTCGTGCAGGCAGCGGTCGGCAACGACGAGATGGTGGTGGTCGACCGCAACTGCCATAAGTCGCTAAACCACGCGATGACGCTGGCCGGCTCGCGGCCGGTGTATTTCCAGCCCAGCCGCAACGGCTACGGCATGATCGGGTTGATCCCGCCCAAGCGCTTCTCCAAGGCACACATCGACAAGCTGGTTGCTGATTCGCCGCTGGCCAAGGGTGCGAAGTCGAGTGCGCCGGTGCACGCGGTGGTCACCAACCCGACCTACGACGGCATGCTCTACAACGTCGACAAAGTCGCCGAGATGCTGGCGGCCAGCGTGCCGCGCGTGCACTTCGACGAAGCCTGGTACGCCTACGGCAAGTTCCATCCGCTGTTCAAGCACCGCTTCGCCATGGGCGTGCCGCGCGACATGAAGAACCGGCCAACCGTGTTCGCCGTGCAGTCCACGCACAAGATGCTGCCGGCGTTCTCGATGGCGTCCTACATCCACGTCAGCAACAGCGATCGCGGCAAGATCGAATGGGCTCCCCTCAAGGAAGCTTTCATGATGCATGGCACCACCTCGCCGTTCTATCCGCTGATCGCCTCGCTGGACATCGCCAGCGCGATGATGGACGAGCCTTCGGGCAGTGCGCTGCTGCGCGAGTCGGTCAGTTACGCGGTCGAGTTCCGCAAGGCGGTGGCCTCGGTCAACAAGCGTTTCAAGGAAGAGGGCGAGTGGTTCTTCTCGCTGTTCCAGCCAGACCAGGTGCCGATCGGCAAGAAGAAGGTCGACCTCGCCGATGCGGCGAGCGACGTACTGTGCAGTGACCCCGCATGCTGGACGCTGCGCGCCGGCGAGAGCTGGCACGGCATCCCCGACGAAGTGGTGGCGGGCGACTTCTGCATGCTCGACCCGACCAAGGTCACCATCCTGTGCCCGGGCACGGATTCAAAGGGCAAGATCGCCAAGCGTGGCGTGCCCGGCACGATCCTGTCGAAGTTCCTCGATGCGCGCCGCCAGGAGATCGCCCGCACCGGCGATTACACGGTACTGGTACTGTTCTCGGTCGGCACCACCCAGGGCAAGTGGGGCACGCTGCTGGAAACGCTGATGGCGTTCAAGCGGCTTTACGATCGCAACGCCTCGCTCGAGGAGGCGCTGCCGGAACTGGTCCACGCCTATCCGCATCGCTATGGCGGCATGACGTTGCCGCAGCTGTGCGACGAGATGCACCAGGTGATGACCGAGCTCGATCTTCAGGCCATGGCCAATGCCGCGGGCGAGGTTTTGTCGGAACAGGTGCTCACGCCTTCGGAGGCCTATCAGCAGCTGATCCATGGCACCACCGAGGAAGTCCGGATCGCCGACCTGCCGGGCCGCGTGGCGGCGTTGATGATCGTGCCCTATCCGCCGGGCATTCCGGTGCTGATGCCGGGCGAACGGGTTGACGCCAAGGGCGGGACGATCGTGAAGTACCTGATCGCCGTCGAGGCCTTTGGCAAGCGCTTCCCCGGCTTCGGCCGCGAAGTGCAGAACGTACACCCCGACGACAATGGTGATCTGTGGGCCAAGGTCACGCTTGAAGGTGCGGCGGGCAAGCCGGCGAAGGCAACCAAGGCGGCCAAGGCCAAGACCAGCAAGGCGAAGCGCTAGCCGAACCATGCGCCGCTCTCGCTGGAGGGCGGCGCATGGGTGTCAGTGTTGCGAGCAGGCCTCGCGCACGGCCTCGGGCAGCGGCGCGGCGCGGCCGTTGCCGCGATCGATCCACACCATCACCACGTTGCCGTCGCAATACAGCACGCTGTCATCGGCGGCATCGACGATGCGGTGGCCGATGCTGACGCTGCTGTTGCCCAGCCTGTCGACGAACAGCTCGATGGCGACCTGCGCCGGCCATTCGATCGGGCGGCGGTAGTTGAGGTTGGCCGCCGCGACGACCGGCGCGACGTGTTCGTCCAGACCCTGTCCCGGCACCGACAGCATCCAGTGCAGGCGGGCTTCCTCGAGGTAGCTCAGGTACTTGGAATTGTTGACGTGGTTGAACGCGTCCAGGTCGCGCCAGCGCACCGACATGGGCACGCGGATCAGGGCGACGGGTGCGGGCGAGGTGGGCGCTTCCGGTTCGGCCGCGGGTGCGGTTGCCGGCTGGACCTTGTCAGTGCTGGTCTTGACGGACTTCTTTGCTGCCGGCTTGCGCTTGCGTGCGGTGCTGCGACCCGATTTGGACGGGTCGCCATTTACAGCGGGGGTGTCGCTCATGCGGCGGTTTTCTTCTTGTTCGTCTTGCGACCTGGCGCTTCAGGTTTCGCGCCGAGCAGCGGGGCGAGGAAGCGGCCGGTGTGGGAGTGGGTCAGGCTGGCGATGTGTTCCGGCGTACCGGTGGCGAGGATGGTGCCGCCACGATGGCCGCCTTCCGGACCCAGGTCGATGACCCAGTCGGCGGTCTTGATCACGTCGAGGTTGTGCTCGATCACGACCACGGTGTTGCCGTCGTCGCGCAGGCGATGCAGCACGGCCAGCAGGTGTTCGATGTCGTGGAAGTGCAGGCCGGTGGTCGGCTCGTCGAGGATGTAGAGCGTGCGGCCGGTGTCGCGCCGCGACAGTTCCTTTGACAGCTTGACGCGCTGCGCCTCGCCGCCGGACAGCGTGGTCGCGCTCTGGCCGAGCTTGATGTAGCTCAGGCCGACGTCCATCAGCGTTTCGAGCTTGCGCGCGATCGCCGGGATCGCCTCGAACAGGCCCAGCGCATCCTCGACCGTCATCTCCAGCACGTCGTTGATGTTGTAGCCCTTGTAGAGGACTTCCAGTGTTTCGCGGTTGTAGCGCTTGCCGCCGCAGACGTCGCAGGGCACGTACACGTCGGGCAGGAAGTGCATCTCGACCTTGATCAGGCCGTCGCCTTGGCAGGCCTCGCAGCGGCCGCCACGGACGTTGAAGCTGAAACGGCCCGGCGAGTAGCCGCGCGCGCGCGCTTCGGGCACCTGCGCGAACAGCTCGCGCAGCGGCGTGAACAGGCCGGTGTAGGTCGCCGGATTGCTGCGAGGCGTACGACCGATCGGCGACTGGTCGATGTCGACGACCTTGTCCCACAGCTCGATGTTCTCGTACTCGCGGTGCGGCGCCGGCGTGTGCGAGGCGCCGTTGAGTTCGTTGGCGGCGATCGCGAACAGCGTGTCGTTGATCAGCGTCGACTTGCCCGAACCCGACACGCCGGTGACGGCAGTGAACAATCCGCTCGGCACCGCCAGGTCGACGTCCTTGAGGTTGTTGCCGGTGGCGCCGCGCAGGTGGAAGGTGGTCTTGGGATCGGGCTTGTGGCGCTTGGCCGGGATCTCGATGCGCTTCTTGCCGCTGAGGTACTGGCCGGTCAGCGAGCGCGGCGCCTTGAGGAGGTCGGCGAGCTGGCCCTGGGCGATGACTTCGCCGCCGTGCACGCCGGCACCGGGGCCGATGTCGACGACGTAGTCGGCCAGGCGGATTGCGTCTTCGTCGTGTTCGACCACGATCACGGTGTTGCCGAGGTCGCGCAGGCGCGTCAGCGTGCCGAGCAGGCGCTCGTTGTCGCGCTGGTGCAGGCCGATCGACGGCTCGTCGAGCACGTACATCACGCCGACCAGGCCGGCGCCGATCTGCGAGGCCAGGCGAATGCGCTGGGCTTCACCGCCCGATAGCGAATCGGCCTTGCGCTCGAGCGTCAGATAATCGAGGCCGACATCGACCAGGAAGCGCAGGCGGTCGCTGATCTCCTTGACGATCTTGGTCGCGATCTCGCCACGCCAGCCGGGCAGGTTGAGGCCCTTGAAGAACGACAGCGCTTCGTCGACCGGCAGCACCACGATCTGCGGCAGCGGGCGTTCGGCGACGAAGACGTTGCGCGCGGAGCGATTCAGGCGGGCGCCGCCGCAGTCGGTGCAGGCGCGCTCGCTGATGTACTTGGCCAGTTCCTCGCGCACTGCCGCCGACTCGGTCTCGCGGTAGCGCCGTTCGAGGTTGGGGACGATGCCTTCGAAGCGGTGCTTGCGCTGGCTGCGGCCGCCACTCTCGGTGAGGTAGGTGAAGGTCACCAGTTCTTCGCCGCTGCCGAACAGCACGGCCTGGCGCACGTTCTCCGGCAGGGTCTGCCAGACTGCGTCGACGTCGAACTTGTAGTGCTTGGCCAGCGACTGGATCAGCTGGAAGTAGTAGGCGTTGCGGCGGTCCCAGCCACGCACGGCGCCGGCCGAGAGCGACAGCTCCGGGTGCACGACCACGCGCGAGGGATCGAAGAACTGCGCCACACCCAGGCCGTCGCAGGTCGGGCAGGCGCCGATCGGCGAGTTGAACGAGAACAGGCGCGGTTCGAGCTCGGGCAGCGAGTAGTCGCACACCGGGCAGCTGTACTTGGACGAGAACAGCAGCGGGGCGGCCTCGGCGTTGTCGAGCGACATCACCTGGGCCATGCCGTCGCCGAGCTTGAGGGCGGTCTCGAACGATTCGGCCAGGCGCTGCTTGATGTCTTCGCGCGGCTTGAAGCGGTCGATCACGGCTTCGATCGTGTGCTTGACGCGCAGCGCCAGCGGCGGCACCGCATCGATCTCATAGAGTTCGCCGTCGACGCGGACGCGGACGTAGCCTTGTGCGCGCAGTTGTTCGAAGACCTGGGCGTGCTCGCCCTTGCGTTCGCGGATCACCGGGGCCAGCAGCATGTAGCGCTGTTCGCGGCCTTCTTCGGTCTCGCCCAGGGCGAGGACCTGGTCGACCATCTGGCTGACAGTCTGGGCTTCCAGGGGGTAGCCGTGGTCGGGGCAGCGCGGGGTGCCGACGCGTGCGTAGAGCAGGCGCAGGTAGTCGTAGATCTCGGTGATCGTGCCGACAGTCGATCGCGGGTTGTGCGAGGTCGACTTCTGTTCGATCGAGATCGCCGGGGAGAGGCCTTCGATGTGGTCGACATCGGGCTTTTCCATCACCGACAGGAACTGGCGGGCGTAGGCCGAGAGGGACTCGACGTAGCGGCGCTGGCCTTCGGCGTAGATGGTGTCGAACGCCAGCGACGATTTGCCCGAGCCCGACAGGCCGGTAATCACGATCAGTTTGTCGCGCGGCAGGTCGAGATCGATGTTCTTGAGATTGTGCGTCCGCGCACCGCGGATGCGGATGTAGTCCAGCGCCATCGGTTGCCTGTCTGGGAGGAGGTCGCCGGCGCGTAATGCATCGGCGAACAGGGGAGCGTATCGACTGGCGAAGATGGGGGCAATTAGTAACTTTGGAAGGGCCGCAGGGCGGGGCTGCTGGGGGTGTTCAGCCCTGGCGGGGCGATTGGGGCACTCGGGTGCCTGCGGTGTTTGGGCGCTTCGGGCGCCTCGGGCTTCGGCGGGGCGTCGTCCGCCGGGCCGGGGATTGCTCCGCCCCTTCGTTCGGACATCCTGTCCGAAGGCGGGGCGCGGGCCATCCATGGCCCGCTGCTGCGCAATCCCCGACCCGGCGGACGACGCTTGGCATGTCATTTCCCGGTCTTCGGCAGCAAACCGTCATCCCCGCGAAGGCGGGGACCCAGCGTCGTTGCTGCGACCGAAGCGCTTACAGCAACCTGAAGCTCGCACCGCTGCCCGGGCTGCCGGCAACGTGCCCCCTTGGTCTCAATCGAGCCCGGGCTGACCCCATTGACGATCAACTGCACCTTGATCGCCTCGGCGCGCTGCTGCGACAGCGCCAGGTCCTCTGCGGCACCGGCCGGACCGGTGATCTCGATCCGCTTCTCGCCGCCACTGCCCTGGATCGCCTTGGCGGCCTGGCTGAGCACGGCCAGGCTGTCCGGGCTGACCTGGGCGCTGCCGTCGATGAACTGGATCGGTGTCTGGTTCAGGGCCTTGATGACGTCTCCGGCCGATGCGCCGGTCTTCAGCCCCGCCAGCGCCTGTGCGGCGGCGTCAGGGCTGTTCCCCACGCCGCGGAACAGGCCGGTGAGGGTGTAGCCCGGGAACAGCTGTTCGGCGCGGCTGAGCAGGGCGGTGCGGTCAGGGTCCGATGCGTAGCCGCCGAGTTCGATGCGTTGCCCGTCGAAGCCGATCGCGGCGCCAGGCATCGTGAATGCGCTCAGGAACTGCGGCAGGTTTGCCTGCCACGGCGCCGGCCTTGCGGCCGAGTCCACGGCGAGCGAGCCGGAGATGCCGGGTCCGTAGGCCTGGCGCAGCATGGCTTCGATCGCTTTGCGGGTGCTCTCGCTGTCGACGGTGCCGTCATAGCGCACCGTGCCGTTGTTGTTGACCAGGTTCAGCCGCGCCTCGAATTGCGCTGCCGGCGGTGCGGCGGCGGTGTCCGCCGTGGCCTGCGCCGAGGGCGCCGGTGTTGCGTCGCGGCTGCAACCGGCGAAGGCGATCACGGCGGCGAACGTCAGCGCGGCGACGAGGGTCGCCCGCGATGTCGTGGGAAGGGTGGGTGATGCAGTCATGCGGACTGGCTTCATGGGTGCTCCGGGTGCATGGCTTCACGAAAGGGAGGGCCCGGCGAACCGGGCCCTCGCTGGTTTCCACTGCGATTACTTGTGCGAGACGTATTCGATCTCGACCGGATCCGCGCATTCCTGCGTACCGTTGTTGCACAGCTTGTAGCTCATGGTGCCGCTGCCGATGATGCGGAACGTATCGGTCGCAGCGCCCTTGTTCTTTACGGTCTTGAGGATGGCGCCATTGCGGTAGATGTCGATGTTCTTCTTGCCGAAGGTCCAGGTGAGGTCGACGCGCGTGCGATGGTTGCTGAGCGCGGTGGCCTCGGCCTCGACCGCGCGCGGCCAGTTGGCGTCGGTGAAGCTGGGATACAGCGACACGCCGGTGGCGGCACTGAAGCCACGGACCGTCACGTACCACTTGCCGCCCTGCGGTGCCGGGAAGAAGCAGTTCTCGTTGTTGCCGAAGGTGAAAGGACGGCAGTCATACGAGGTCAGCGTCGGCTCGGCGCCGCGACGGACGTACATGTCGGCATCGCCTGTTCCGCCGTACATGGCGAACAGCAGGTTGGACGCGCCGTTGGGAACCAGCAGCTCGTAGCGGATCGTGCCGTTGGCGGCGACGGTAATGCCGGTGACGGTGACGCCGTTGCTCAGCGGGATGGCCGGCGGCGGCGGCGGCGGCGGCGGGACGTCCGGCGGCAAGGCTTCCGTGCCGGCGGCGACGGCCACCGCATAGCGTGCATCGATGATGCCTGCGCCGCAGTAGTTGTCGTAGCTGCAACCGCCCGCGAATCCGCCGGAGGCATAGGCGGTGTTCTCGAGGATCTTCTTGACCTGCGCCGGGGTCTTCGGTGTCGCTGCGGCGGCCTGCATCAGGGCGATCGTGCCCGACACGTGCGGTGCCGACATCGAAGTACCCGCGTACCAGGCATAGCCTTCGGCCCCCTGGCCCTGCAGGCCGAGGTTGAGCGTCGACAGGATGTTGTCCGCTGCCGGCGTGTATCCCGAACCGCCGGGTGCCGCGACGTCGACGACGTTGCCGTAGTTGGAGAAGTCCGAGATCGTGCCAGTCGGGCCGACCGAAGCAACCGTGATCACGTCGTTGCAGCTAGCCGGCGAGTAGTTGGCCGCATCGTCGGACGAGTTGCCTGCCGATACGACAACGGTCGTGCCGCGACCGACTGCCGCGGTATACGCGGCCTGTTCGGCGACCGAGCAGGCGCCACCGCCACCGAGGCTGAGGTTGATCACTTCCGCCGGCGTGGCATTGGCCGGAACACCGGCAACCGTGCCGCCCGAGGCCCAGGTCACTGCATCGATGATGTCGGACTCGTAACCGCCGCACTTGCCGAGCACGCGTACCGGCTGCACCTTCGCGCCGAACGCCACGCCGGCCACGCCGGCGCTGTTGTTGGTCGCTGCCGCGACCGTGCCGGCGACATGCGTGCCGTGCCAGCTGCTGTCTTCGGGGATGTTGAAGATGTTGCACTCGCCGTCGTGCCAGTCGCCCGGATCGTTCGGGTCGGCGTCACGGCCGTCGCCATCGACGCTCACTTCCGGGTCGAAGATGAAGTCGTAGCCGGCGACGGTCTGGGTGTTCAACTCCGAATGCGGCGTGATGCCGGTGTCGAGCACGGCGACCACGACGCCGGAACCGGTGCTGATGTCCCATGCCGGCTCGGCATTGATGCCGCCCGGACCATTCTTGTAGTGCCACTGCTGCGCATACAGCGGATCGTTGGGCACCATCAGCGGCTTGCGCAGGCGATCGGGCTCGACCGCGAGCACGGTGGGATCCTTCATCAGCTCGACCATCAGCTGCTTGGTCGCGGCAAGGTCGAGCTTGCGATCGGTGCGGATCAGCGAGCTGCCGGTTGCCAGCGTGCGCATCGGTGCAATGCCCAGGCCCAGCGTCTTGGCTGCCGTGGCCAGTTGCGTGCCACTTGCCGCAGCGCTCAGCTTCCTGGCGTCCGATCGGTAGGTGATGATGAAGCGGTCGTACTGCACGGGCTGCTTCTTGGCCGCCTTTACCGCTTGCTTGGATACGGTGGAGACCTTGGACGTGTTGACGTTCGGCAGCTTTCCGCCGGAGTTGGCGGCAGGAGCGACGATGAAAGCGGTAGCGATTGCCAGCGCGGTCCACTTCAGGGAGCGAGTCTTGCGAGTCATGACAACATCCTTTGTTGGCTGCTCAGGATTTCCCGTCGCCTCCCCTTGGCTCCGGGGTTCGTGTCGGCTACATCGGAGCAGATCCGTGTCGCCCGACAGGGTGTGTGCCAATGGCGCAGGCGCTGCAATGCAGTCGCGCGCTGGCACGCGGGATTCGATGTGTGGAATTGCGGCGTGGCGCCGCAGGCGTATGACGTAAGGGCACAACGCGGACGTTGCCGGATCCTTCCAGTGACATGCCGGGGCCCCTTCTGATCGCGCTTTCCTGGTCGCGTTCAATCCCTCGTGCCGCGTTCAATCACGCAGCCGCGCGGGATGCTCGATGGTGATTGGCCCCCTGTAGCCGCTCACAACGTGAACGTATTCCAAACCATCGCAGAAGTGCAAGCATCCGGAACAGGAAAGTACACGCGCTTGAACAAGAAGCGACTGCGCAATCAGTGAGGTGAATGATGAATGCGCATCGAAGCAGACGCCGCGTGTCTACTTCGCGTGAAAGTGTCGGCTACTTCACAACACTGAATTCGATTCGACGATTGCGCGCGCGTCCCTCATCTGTCGCGTTGTCAGCAACTGGTTGATCCTGTCCATGACCGACGCTGGTCAGGATGGATGCATCGACGCCTTGTTCGATCAGTCGTTGTTTCACCGCGTCGGCGCGATCCTGCGACAGCTTCAGGTTGGCGGCGGCATCGCCGCTGTTGTCGGTGTGGCCGCCAATCTCGATGCGTGTTCCCGCAGGTGACTTCTTCATCGCAACAGCGGCCTTGGCGAGGATCGCGTCGCTCTGCGCGGAGATGCGTGCGCTGTCGGTATCGAAATGCACCACCATCAGGTTCAGCGCATGCACCAGGTCGTCCGCCGTGAAGTCGCGCGAGATCAGCTGGTCCAGCGCCTGCGTGGCTGCATCGCCATTGACTGCAGCGGTTGGCGCTTCGGTGACGCCGGTGCGTTCGCCGTGGCAGCCACGAGGCAACAACACGGCGGCAGCGATCACGCCGCCGATCAACAACCACGGCAGCAGGTGATGGGCCCTGGATCGGGAGCGGGCGGGTTCGACCGCGGGTGGATCTGGTCGCAGTGGTGCTGCCGCAGCGACGCCGGCGGCGCCGACCGCGGACGCGGCCGCCCATTGCCCGAACTCGTCCAGGCCCATGCCAATGCCGCCGAACCAGTGCTCGAGTTTCTGCGACAGCGGGCTGGCCGCGACCGGCAGGTCGCCATGCTCGCTGAGTTCATCGATCGCATCGGGCAGCATCGCGGCCGCGGCTGTGCCTACGGTTGCTGCTGGCAGGCCCAGGCGGTTGCTGAAGCTGGACAGGGTATCGCTGCCGAGGACGCCCTCGAGCTGGGCAGGGGTGATCGGCTGGTTGGGCCCCGGCCCGAGCCAGGAGTCGATCAGATCGCCCAGTCCCTGGTTCCTGAACGACTGGATGAAGCCGGCCGGGCCGCCCTGCTTGGGATTGAAGACCTGCGCCACCAGCAAGCCCATCAAGCGCTTGGCCTGGTCCGGATCGAGGCCGAACCGGCGGCTCACCTGCTCTAGAATCTGGCCGAACATGGCGGTTCCTCCCGCTCAGGCGTCCCGGACTCAGGCTGCGGGGGCCAGCTTCGACGCCGCCCCGGCGTCGCCCCGGCGCCAGGGCAGTACAGCATGGGCGGCGTTAAGGGGGTGGCAGGCCGCCTCCGGCCCCCGCCGGCCCGAAAGTGGCCCAGGACTTGCCGTAACCCGCTGAAACCCCTAAAATTCCGCTTCTGTCCGCCCGGTTTTGGGTGCGGCAGCGACCAAAATAACTACAGAGGAATCTGGTCATGTACGCAGTAGTAGTCACCGGCGGTAAGCAGTACCGCGTGATGCAGGGCGAAACCCTGCGCGTTGAACTGCTCGATGCCGAAGTCGGCAGCGAGATCAAGCTCGACAACGTCCTGATGCTGGGCGGAAGCGACGGCGTGAAGATCGGCGACGCCCTCAAGGGTGCCACCGTCTCCGCCAAGGTCGTCGGCCACGGCCGCGCCGACAAGGTGCGCATCGTGAAGTTCCGTCGCCGCAAGCACCACCGCAAGCAGATGGGTCACCGTCAGCACTACACCGAAATCGAAATCACCGGCATCGCCGGCTAATTAGGAGAAGCAGCCATGGCACACAAAAAGGGCGTAGGTTCCACCCGTAACGGCCGCGACTCCAACCCGAAGTACCTCGGCGTGAAGATGTACGGCGGCCAGGCCATCGAGGCCGGCAACATCATCGTTCGTCAGCGCGGCACCCAGTTCCACCCGGGTTCCGGCGTCGGCCTCGGCCGCGATCACACCCTGTTCGCGCTGGTCGACGGCAAGGTCGAGTTCGCGACCAAGGGCCCGAAGAAGCGTCGCACCGTCAGCGTCGTCTCCGAGTAATCGGATTCGAAGCTGCAGCGAGGGGCCCCGCTTCGGCGGGGCTTTTCGTTTCTGCGATAAGCTCGCATCCGTTCAACAGCTCCACTACTGAAGTAACTCAACGCTCCCATGAAACTCGTCGACGAAGCCGAAATCCAGGTCAGCGCAGGCAACGGCGGCAATGGCTGCGTTGGCTTCCGCCGTGAAAAATTCATCCCGCTCGGCGGTCCCGATGGCGGCGACGGCGGCGCTGGCGGCAGCGTCTGGCTGGTCGCCGACGAGAATCTCAATACCCTGGTCGACTTCCGCCACCAGCGCCAGTTCCGCGCCAAGCGCGGCGAGAACGGCATGGGTCGGCAGATGTACGGCAAGGCCGGCGAAGACCTGATCATCACCGTGCCGGTCGGCACCGTGATCACCAACGTCGGCACCGATGAAGTCATCGGCGACCTGGTCGCCCACGGCGATCGCCTGCTGGTGGCCAAGGGCGGCAGTGGCGGCCTGGGCAACATGCATTTCAAGAGCTCGGTCAACCGCTCGCCGCGCAAGGCGCTGCCGGGCCTGCCGGGCGAAGAGCGCGAGCTCAAGCTCGAACTCAAGCTGCTGGCCGACGTCGGCCTGCTCGGCTTCCCCAATGCCGGCAAGAGCACGCTTATCCGCGCGGTGTCGGCGGCGACTCCCAAGGTCGCCGACTATCCGTTCACCACGCTCTATCCCAATCTCGGTGTCGTCAGCGTCGAAGCGCATCGAAGCTTCGTCATCGCCGACATCCCTGGCCTGATCGAAGGCGCTGCCGACGGTGCCGGCCTGGGCGCGCAGTTCCTGCGCCACCTGCAGCGCACGCGCTTGCTGCTGCACCTGGTCGACATGGCGCCGATGTCGTTCGGCGAGGAAGAGGGCAGCGAGCAGCTGAGCCCGGCCCAGCAGGTGCGCGCGATCGAGCGCGAGCTGGCCAGGCACGACCCGGAACTGCTCGACAAGCCGCGCTGGCTGGTGCTCAACAAGTCCGACCTGCTGCTGGAAGAAGAGCAGCAGGCCGCGGCCAAGGCGATCATCGACGAGCTGGGCTGGAAGGACCGCTGGTACATGGTCTCTGCGATCGGTCGCGAAGGCACGTTCCCGATCATGCAGGACGTGATGGCCTTCTTCGACCGCCAGCGCGCCGAAGCGCTGGAGGCCGCACAGGCAGAAGGCCCGCATGCTCCTTGAGCCTGTCGCGCAGGCAACAAAAAACCCGGCATCGGCCGGGTTTTTGTTTTGCGCTGTCGGCGGTGAGGCCGGGCAGGGCGACGAACTTGACTACCGCTTCAGCGCCGGCGTTGCCGGCGCGTCGGCTGGATCACGCAGCCTTGAGCGCCTTGATACGGGCGTTCAGGCGAGCCTTGTGACGGGCAGCCTTGTTCTTGTGGATGAGACCACGCGAGCTGAAGCGATCGAGGATCGGCTGTGCGACTGCGAAGGCGGTCTCGGCGCCGGCGGCGTCGTTCTCGCCCAGGGCCTTGAGCACCTTCTTCACAGCGGTACGCAGCATCGAACGCTGGCTGGCGTTGCGGGCATTGCGGACGACGGTCTGCTTGGCGCGCTTTTTGGCGGACTTGATGTTTGCCACGGCAAATTCCTGGAAACTGGTAAGAGAAATATGGGATTGCGGAAAATCAGACCGGAAAGTATGGACGATACAATGGGTTGCGTCAACATGGCCGGGCCCAACGGAGCCGGGCCCAGCAGGGCGTGCGTCAGCAGCCGGGGGAAGGGTCGATGAGTGGGGGGCTGTTGCGCTCTACAACCATTTTCAGCGCGATGACGTTCATTTCGCGCGTCTCCGGGCTGGTTCGGGACCAGATCTATGCGGCCGTGTTCGGGGCCAGCCCGGCCATGGACGCCTTCGTGGTGGCCTTCCGGATCCCCAATTTCATGCGCCGGCTCTCGGCCGAGGGCTCGTTCTCGATGGCCTTCGTGCCGGTGCTGGCCGAGTACAAGGCCAAGCACGACGAGGCCGCGGTCAAGGAACTGATCGACCGGGTCGCCGGCACCCTGACCGCCGCGCTGCTGGTGATCACGGCCCTGGCGGTGATCTTCGCGCCCGTGGTGATGCGCCTGTTCGCGCCCGGCTTCGAGCCCGGCAGCGAGCAAAGCGAGCTGGCCGAGCTGATGCTCCGCATCACCTTCCCCTATGCGCTGTTCATCTCGCTGGCCTCCTTCGTCGGCGGCATCCTCAACAGCTACAAGCGCTTCGCCATCCCGGCGCTGTCGCCGGTGCTGCTGAACATCTCGATGATCCTGGCCGCGCTGTGCCTGGCGCCGCAGCTCAAGGAATGGGGCTACGAGCCGGTACTGGCGCTGGCCTGGGGCGTGTTCGCCGCCGGTATCGCCCAGCTGGTTTTCCAGCTGCCGTCGCTCGCGCGGATCGGGCTGCTGCCGCGACCGCGCTGGGGCGGTTCGCATGGCGGCGTGCGCAAGATCATGAAGCTGATGGTGCCGACCCTGTTCGGCTCGTCCGTGGCCCAGGTCAACCTGCTGTTGAACACGATCATGGCTTCGTTCCTGATCAGCGGCAGCGTGACCTGGCTGTACTACACCGACCGCCTGCTGGAATTCCCGCTGGGCATGTTCGGCGTCGCCATCGGCACGGTGATCCTGCCGCACCTGTCGGCGCGCCACGCCGACACCGATCCCGAAGGCTTCTCGCGCGGCCTCGACTGGGGTTTCCGCCTTTGCATGATGATCGGCGTGCCGGCCTGCATCGGCCTGGTGCTGTGCGCCAAGCCGCTGATCGCCGCGCTGTTCCAGCACGGCCATTTCAGCGCCGAGGACACGCGCATGGCTCAACTGAGCCTGATCGCGCAGTCGACCGCGGTGCCGGCGTTCCTGCTGGTGAAGGTGCTGGCGCCGGGCTTCTATTCGCGCCAGGACACCAAGACGCCGGTGAAGTCGGCGGTGGTCTCGGTGGCGGTGAACGTGCTGATGACCATCACCCTGATGCTGGGGCTGCTGTTCCTGACCGACGTCGGCGCCGCGGCACGGGCGCAGTCGACCGGCCTGCTCGATGCCCTGGGTCGCATCCCCGGCGCGCATGCGTTGCTGGCGCTGGCCATCGCGATCGCCGGCTGGACCAACGCGCTGCAGCTGTGGTGGTACCTCAGCCGTTCCAAGGTTTACGAGATGCAGCCGGGCTGGCGCCGTTTCCTGCGCCAGATCGCCGTGGCCAGCCTCGCCATGACGGCGGTGCTGCTGGCCATCCTTTGGGGCTGGCAGGGCTGGAGCGAGTGGCCGTGGTGGGAGCGGGTCTGGAAGCTGGGCGTGCTGGTCGGCGCCGGCGGCATCGCCTATGCCGCCGCGTTGTGGCTGCAGGGCATCCGTCCGCGCGACCTGCGCGGGCACTGACGATGACCAGTGCAGGGGCGAGGGGAATGGAAATCCCTTGCCCCGGCTATACTTAATGGCAATGAGCAGGCTTTTTCGTGACGTCGAGGGCGGGTCCCGGTGCCCGCACGGCAGTGTGGTCTGCATCGGCGCATTCGACGGCCTGCATCTCGGGCATCAGGCGCTGGTGCGCCACACGGTTGCCCGTGCCCGCGCGTTGGGCGTGGAAGCGGTCGTGCTGAGCTTCGAACCGCTTCCGCGCGAGTTCTTCGCCCCGGCGGCACCGCCGCCGCGGTTGCTGCTGACCCACGCCAAGGCCGAGCGCCTGTTCGACCTGGGCGCCGACCAGCTCGGCCTGCTGCGCTTCGACCGCCGCTTCAGCAGCATGTCGGCCGAGGATTTTGTCCGCACGGTGCTGATGGGCCGCCTGTCGGCGCGCGAAGTCTGGGTCGGCCCGGAGTTTCGCTTCGGCAAGGGCCGCGCCGGCGACATCGCGCTGTTGCAGCGGATGGGCGCCGAGCATGGTTTCGGTGCCGGCGAGATCGAACCGTTCCTGCTCGACGGCGTGCGCGTGTCGAGCACCAAGATCCGCGAAGCCCTGCTCGCCGGCGACTTCGACGCGGCCGCCGAACTGCTCGGTCGGCCCTATGCGATCGACGGCCACGTCGTGCCGGGCAAGCGCCTCGGTCGCACGCTCGGTTTTCCGACCGCCAACCTGCGCTTCGCCGGCAAGACCCCGGCGTTGTCGGGCATCTATGCGACCTGGGTGCACGGCGTCGGCGACAAGCCACGCGCATCCGTGTCGAGCCTGGGCACGCGGCCGACCGTGGCCGGCGTGGAGCCATTGCTCGAAGCACACCTGTTCGACTTCAACGGCGACCTCTACGGCCAGCGCATCGAAGTCGAATTCGTCGCCAAGCTGCGTGATGAACTGAAATTCTCCGATCTGCCGGCACTGACCGCGCAGATGCACCGCGACGCCGAGCAGGCCCGCGCCATCCTTTCGCAAGAAGTTTTCGCCTGAGCGCACGCTGTGACCAATAACGAAACCAACCAGTACAAAGCCACCCTGCATCTGCCGGCGACGGATTTCCCGATGCGCGGCGACCTGCCCAAGCGCGAGCCGGTGACCCTGGCGCGCTGGGAAGGCGAGGGCCTGTACCAGCGAATCCGCGAGAAGGTCGGCAAGCGCGAGCGCAGCTTCGTGCTGCACGACGGCCCGCCGTATGCGAACGGCGCGATCCACCTGGGCCACGCGGTCAACAAGGTGCTCAAGGACGTGGTGGTGAAGTCCAAGCTGCTGGCCGGCTTCGACGCGCCGTACGTGCCGGGCTGGGATTGCCACGGCCTGCCGATCGAGCACCAGGTCGAAAAGAAATTCGGCAAGGTCGGCGACAAGATCGACGCCAGCGAGTTCCGGCAGAAGTGCCGCGAATACGCCGCCGAGCAGATCGACCTGCAGCGCACCGACTTCAAGCGCCTGGGCGTGCTCGGTGACTGGGAGAACCCGTACCGGACGATGGACTTCCGCTACGAGGCCGACATCATCCGTTCGCTGGCGAAGATCGTCGAACGCGGCCACCTGGTGCGCGGCGCCAAGCCGGTGCACTGGTGCTTCGATTGCGGCTCGGCCCTGGCCGAGGCGGAGATCGAGTACGCCGACAAGCAGTCCTGGGCGATCGACGTCGCCTACGACGCGCGCGATCCGCAGGCGCTGGCGGCGCTGTTCGGCGCCACCGTCGAAGACGGCGTGCGCGTGGCGATGCCGATCTGGACGACCACGCCGTGGACGCTTCCGGCGAGCCTGGCGGTGAGCGTCGGCCCGGAACTCGAATACGTGCTGGTCGAAGGCCCGCGCATGGCCGACGGCGGTCGCCGCCTGCTGGTGCTGGCCGAAGCGCTGGCCGGCAAGGCGCTGTCGCGCTACGGCATCGAGGAAGTGACCGTGCTCGGTCGCGTCCTCGGCAACGACCTCGACAGCCAGCTGCTGCAGCATCCGTTCTATGCCGATCGCGAGATCCCGGTGCTGGTCGGTGACCATGTCTCGGCCGAGGATGGCACCGGCATCGTCCATACCGCTCCGGGCCACGGCCAGGAGGACTATGCGGTCGGGCTGAAGTACGGCCTGATGGATCGCTACAGCGCCGGCCAGATGAACCCGGTCGATGGCCGCGGTCTGTACCTGCCGTCGACGCCGCCGGCCGATGGCACCACGCTGGCTGGCCTGCACATCTGGAAGGCCGAGCAGCCGATCCTCGACGTGATCGGCGCCAGCGGCCACCTGCTTTTCGCCCACCGCATCACCCACAGCTACCCGCACTGCTGGCGCCACAAGACGCCGGTGGTGTTCCGCGCCACGCCGCAGTGGTTCATCTCGATGGAACAGGCCGGCCTGCGCCGCGACAGCCTGGCCGAGATCGGCAAGGTCGGCTGGGTGCCGGAGTGGGGTGAGGCGCGCATCTACAACATGATCGAGGGCCGTCCGGACTGGACGATCTCGCGCCAGCGCTACTGGGGCGTGCCGATCGCATTGTTCTTCCATCGCGAGACCGGCGAGCCGCATCCGCGTTCGCCCGAACTGATGCGCAAGGTCGCCGAGCGCGTCGAGCTCGAAGGCGCCGATGCCTGGTATGCGATGACCGCCGAAGAGCTGCTCGGCAACGAGGCCGCGGATTACGAGAAGGTCACCGACATCCTCGACGTCTGGTTCGACTCTGGCGTCAGCCACGAGTGCGTGCTCGCGCAGCGTCCCCAGGACGGCCTGCACAAGCCGGCCGATCTCTACCTGGAAGGTTCCGACCAGCATCGCGGCTGGTTCCACAGCTCGCTGCTGACCGGCGTGGCGATGGACGGCGTCGCCCCGTACCGACAGGTGCTCACGCACGGCTTCACCGTCGATGCGCAGGGCAAGAAGATGTCCAAGTCGCTGCAGAACACGCTGGCGCCGCAGAAGGTCATCGACCAGATGGGTGCCGACGTGCTGCGCCTGTGGATCGCCTCGACCGATTACCGCAACGAGATGTCGGTGTCGGACGACATCCTCAAGCGCAATGCCGACGTCTACCGTCGCATCCGCAACACCGCGCGTTTCCTGCTGGCCAACCTCAGCGGTTTCGACCCGGCCGTGCACCTGCGCCCGCTGAACGACATGGTCGCACTCGATCGCTGGATCGTGCATCGCGCCGCCGAATTGCAGGATCGCATCGCCAGCGCCTACGAGCGCTACGACTTCGCCGAGATCGTGCAGGCGCTGTCGAACTTCTGCAGCGTCGACCTGGGTTCGCTCTACCTCGACGTGACCAAGGACCGTCTCTACACGATGCCGGAAGATTCGCGCGGCCGCCGTTCGGCGCAGAGCGCGATGTACCGCATTGCAGAAGGTTTCGCGCGCTGGATCGCGCCGATCCTGGCCTTCACCGCCGACGAGATGTGGCAGCACCTGCCGAAGGTGACGGACAAGGGGCCGCGCGAGGACAACGTGCTGTTCACCACCTGGTACGACGGCCTGGCCCTGCTCGGCGAGGATTCGGTGCTGTCGGCGCAGGACTTCGATCGCCTGCTCGCGCTGCGCGAAGAAGTCAGCAGGACGCTCGAGCCGATGCGCGCCGCCGGCGACATCGGCGCCGCGCTCGAGGCCGAGATCGCGTTGAAGGCCGGCGTTGCCGACCAGAACTGGCTGGCCCAGTTCAGCGACGAACTGCGCTTCCTGTTCATCAGCGGTGATGTAGAAGTCATCGCCGATGACGGCATCAAGGACATCGCCGTGCTGGCCACGCCGACGACCAAATCCAAGTGCGTGCGCTGCTGGCAGTACCGTGCCGACATCGGCAGCGATGCCGCCCATCCGGAGCTGTGCGGCCGCTGCGTGGTCAACCTCAGCGGTGCCGGCGAGTCCGGCGCTGGTGAGAACAGGGAGTGGTTCTGATGGCGCCGGTTCGTCCCAATGCCTTGCCGTGGCTGCTGCTGTCGGCGGCAGTCATCGTGCTCGACCAGCTCACCAAGTGGTGGGTACTGACCTCGCTGCCGGAATACACCGCGATCCCGGTGATCGAAGGCTTCTGGAACTGGTACCGCACCTACAATACCGGCGCGGCGTTCAGCTTCCTGAGCGATGCCGGTGGCTGGCAGAAGTATGTGTTCGTGGTGCTGGCGGTGGCGATCAGCGGCCTGCTTGGCTGGTGGCTGGCGCAGACCCGTCGCAGCGACTGGAAGAGCGCGCTGCCGTATTCGCTGGTGATCGGCGGTGCCCTGGGCAACGTCATCGACCGCCTGCTGCACGGCCACGTCGTCGACTTCATCCAGTGGCACTGGCAGGACCATTACTGGCCGGCGTTCAACATCGCCGATTCGGCCATTGTCGTCGGTGCGGTAGGCATCGCCCTGTTCGGCCTGCTGGCGCCCAAGCCGCAGCCGGCGGCGAGCAAGTAGTCGGCCCCCCCGGAGTACAATGGCGCCATGGATGTCCTGCTAGCCAATCCCCGTGGTTTCTGCGCCGGCGTCGACCGCGCCATCGAGATCGTCAAGCGCGCGATCGAGACGCTCGGCGCGCCGATCTACGTGCGCCATGAAGTCGTGCACAACCGCTTCGTGGTCGACGACCTCAAGCACCGCGGCGCAATCTTCGTCGAGGAACTCGACGAAGTGCCCGACGGCGCCACCGTGATCTTCAGCGCCCACGGCGTATCCAAGGCCGTGCGCGAGGAAGCGCAGCGGCGCGACCTGAAGGTGTTCGACGCGACCTGTCCGCTGGTGACCAAGGTCCACCTCGAAGTGGCCCGGCACTGCCGTGCCGGCCGCGACGTGGTGCTGATCGGCCACGAGGGTCACCCCGAAGTCGAAGGCACGATGGGCCAGTGGAAGCGCGAGGCCGGCTCGGGAAGGATCTACCTGGTCGAGGACAACGACGACGTTGCCGCGCTGGAGATCGACCAGCCGCAGAACGTCGCCTACACGACCCAGACCACGCTGTCGGTGGACGACACCCGCAGCGTGATCGAGGCCCTGCGCACCAAGTACCCGGCCATGCAGGGTCCGAAGAACGACGACATCTGCTACGCCACCCAGAACCGCCAGGACGCCGTGCGCGAACTGGCCGCCAAGTGCGACCTGGTGCTGGTGGTTGGCTCGATCAACAGCTCCAACTCCAACCGCCTGCGCGAGCTGGCCGAGCGCGAGGGCGTCGCGGCCTACCTGATCGACGGCGCGATCGAGATCAACCCGGCCTGGGTCGAGGGCCGCAAGCGCATCGGCGTGACCGCCGGCGCCTCGGCGCCCGAGGTGCTGGTGCGCGGCGTGATCGAGCGTTTGCGCGAACTGGGTGCCCAGCACGTCAGCGAGCTCGATGGCGAGCCTGAGGACATGGTGTTTGCCCTGCCGAAAGAGCTTCGGCTGCAGCTGGTCGATTGACCCATGCCAGGCCCGCCGTACGGCGGGCTTCTGCTTTGCGGGAGTCAGTTGGTGCAGTGCCCGCTGCTCCAGACGTCGTTGCAGCGCTGGTCGCGCGTCATGTCCTTCTCGGCGTTCGCACGCTCCAGGCGTCGCTGCTCCGCGGTCCGACAGGACACTTCGGTTCGATTGCTGCCGATCGGCTTGAAGCGCTCGCAGACCAGGCGTTCGTCCTGGGTGTCGTTGAGGATGCCCTCGATCGCTTCGAGCGAATTGAACAGGGCGATCTGGTCGCGTTCGGGCAACTGGCGGGTGTCGTCGATGCCGCGCAACAGTCGTGTGACGTTGTCCTGCTCGACGAACAGCGCCTCCAGGTTCGCCTGCGCCATGTCCCGATAGCGGCCCTGGCGCGCTCCGGCCTCGGTTCGGATCTGCTGTTGCTGGTCGAGGATGACCTTGGCGCTGGTGCCGTCCGTGTTCTCCGCGACGGCGTGCAGGCACGACAGGAAGGCGAATGCGGCAAGGGTGGCTGCGATCAGGCGGCTCTTTCGCATGCTTGGCTCCGGGCCAGTCAAGGGGCAGGTCCGGGGGATCGCCCGGTCCTCCGGTTTAACGTCGGCCCCGGTCGCGGAGGGCCAGCAACGCTCGTTGACCAAAATGGCCCGCAGCGCCTAGAATTCACGTCCCGCGAGCCGGTCTCGGTTCGCTAGCGCTATCGCCGGAATAGCTCAGTTGGTAGAGCGGCGCATTCGTAATGCGTAGGTCGTAGGTTCGATTCCTATTTCCGGCACCAATGAAAACAAAGGCTTGCAAGGTTCCCGCCTTGCAGGCCTTTTTCATTTGCGGAATTGGGGGGCAGAGTGATCGGGATAGTCCGACTCGCAGGACCGGCGTAAGGTGTATGCCCGGACCTTCCCCCGAGGATTAGCAATGGACCGGAAGATGAAGGCCGCGGTGGTTCGCGCGTTCGGCCAGCCCTTGGTGATCGAGGAGGTGCCCGTGCCGCGGCCCGGTCCCGGCGACGTGCTGGTGAAGATCGAGGCATGCGGCGTGTGTCACACGGACCTGCACGCAGCCGAAGGCGATTGGCCGGTAAAGCCGTCGCCGCCATTCATTCCCGGCCACGAAGGCGTAGGCCATGTGGTGGCGGTCGGCGCCAACGTCAGCCATGTAAAGGAGGGCGATCGCGTCGGCGTCCCGTGGCTGTATTCGGCCTGTGGTTGCTGCGAACACTGCCTCGGTGGCTGGGAGACGCTCTGCGAGCAGCAACAGAACACCGGCTACTCGGTCAATGGCGGTTTCGCTGATTACGTCCTGGCCAATGCCGGTTACGTCGGACATTTGCCGAAGGGCATTGGTTTTGTCGAGATCGCGCCGGTTCTCTGCGCCGGCGTCACCGTCTACAAAGGCCTGAAGATGACCGACACCCAGCCCGGTGACTGGGTGGTGATTTCCGGCATTGGCGGCCTGGGCCACATGGCCGTGCAGTACGCGAAGGCGATGGGCCTGAACGTGGCCGCAGTGGACGTGGACGACGCAAAGCTCGACCTGGCGCGGCGGCTGGGCGCCACCGTCACGGTCAATGCACTCAAGACAGATCCAGCCGTGTTCCTGAAACAGGAGCTCGGCGGCGCGCATGGTGCGCTGGTCACCGCTGTGTCGCCGAAGGCTTTCGAGCAGGCGCTGGGAATGTTGCGTCGACGCGGCACGATGTCGCTGGTGGGCCTGCCGCCGGGAAGCTTCCCGCTGGACATCTTCGGCATGGTGCTGAACGGCATCACGGTGCGCGGCTCGATCGTCGGCACCCGCCTGGACTTGCAGGAATCGCTGGAGTTCGCCGCGCAGGGCAAGGTCTCCGCGACCGTCGCTGTCGACAAACTCGAAAACATCAACGATGTTTTCGACCGCATGCGAAAGGGCGAGATCGAAGGCCGCATCGTTCTCGACATGGCGGCCTGAGGTGAGTCCGCAGGGACGCTGAACCCTTCCGTCCACTCTGCCTTCACCGGAAGTCGCTTGTAGTGGCCAGTCGTGGACGCACACAATTCGCCTTGGTCGCCGGTCTGCAGCACGCCAGCTTTCCGCACGCTCGACGACACCGCGCAGCACAATCCGCAAGCACCCATCGAGAGGCAGGCCCGTGGACAGCATCCGCAACCTACCCATCACCCGGCGCGACCTGCTCAAGGCAGGCGTGACCTCGGCCTCGGCCATGGCACTGCCCACGCTCGCGGCTGAGGCCAGTGCGGTGGCGCCCCCGGCGCCGCCCGTGGTGCACAAGGTCAAGCTCGACGTGAACGGCAAGGCGCACGAGCTCGAACTCGATACGCGCACTACCTTGCTCGACGCGCTACGCGAGCACCTGCACCTGACCGGCACGAAGAAGGGTTGCGACCACGGCCAGTGCGGCGCCTGCACCGTCATTGTCGACGGTCGTCGCATCAATGCCTGCCTGACGCTGGCGGTGATGCACGACGGGGACCGCATCACCACGATCGAAGGGCTGGGCACGCCCGACAAGCTCCATCCGATGCAGGCGGCCTTCGTCAAGCACGATGGCTACCAGTGCGGTTACTGCACGCCGGGACAGATCTGTTCGGCCGTGGCGATGCTCGACGAGATCAAGGACGGGATTCCCAGTCTGGTCAGCGCCGACCTGACGGCGCGACCCCGCCTGGGCACCGAGGAGATCCGCGAGCGCATGAGCGGCAACATCTGCCGCTGCGGCGCGTACTCCAACATCGTCGATGCCATCACCGACGTGGCGGGGAGGTCGGCATGAAAGCCTTCGGTTACGAGCGTGCCAAGTCTCCCGCCGAGGCGGCGGCCGCCGTCGCGCGGATGCCCGGCGCGAAGTTCATCGCCGGCGGCACCAACCTGCTCGACCTGATGAAGCTGGAAGTCGAAACGCCCAGCCACCTGATCGACGTCAACGGCCTGGCGCTCGACAAGATCGAGAAGGCCCGCGACGGCGGCCTGCGCATCGGTGCGCTGGTGCGCAATACCGACCTGGCCGCCGACGCCCGCGTCCGCCGCGACTACGGCGTGCTCTCGCGCGCGCTGCTGGCTGGCGCGTCCGGCCAACTGCGCAACAAGGCGACCACGGCAGGAAACCTGCTGCAGCGCACGCGTTGCCCGTACTTCTATGACACCAACCAGCCCTGCAACAAACGCCTGCCCGGAAGCGGCTGTGCGGCGCTGGAAGGATTCAGCCGCCAGCACGCGGTGATCGGCGCCAGTGAGTCGTGTATCGCCACCCATCCCAGCGACATGGCCGTGGCGATGCGTGCCCTCGACGCAACGGTGGAGACCGTGCGTGCCGACGGTTCGACGCGCAGCATGCCGCTCGACGAACTTTATCGGTCCCCGGGCGCGACCCCGCACCTGGAGTACACGCTGGCCCCAGGTGAACTGATCACCGCAGTGACGCTGCCCGAACCGGTTGGCGGGACGCAGATCTACCGCAAGGTCCGCGATCGAGCTTCCTACGCGTTTGCTCTCGTGTCGGTGGCAGCGATTGTCCAGCGCGATGGCACGGGACGCGTCGCCATGGGCGGCGTGGCGCCGCGACCGTGGCGGGTGGATGCGGCCGACGCGGAACTGCCGCGCGGTGCCAAGGCCGTAACCGATCGCATGTTCGCCGGCGCGCGCACCACTGCGCAGAACGAATTCAAGACGCTTCTTGCCCAGCGCACATTGAGTGCGGTGCTGGTCGAGGCGAAGGGATGAGGCCATGAAATTCGATACCCCCGCCGGCACCAATCCCATCGACCAGCTCAAGGTCATCGGCCAGCCGCTCGATCGCATCGACGGACCGCGCAAGACCACGGGCACGGCCACGTACGCGCACGAATGGCATGACGCGTTTCCCAAGCCGGCTTACGGCTACGTGGTCGGCGCCGGTATCGGCAAGGGCCGCATCGCCTCGATGGACCTGACGGCCGCCGAGCACGCGCCCGGCGTGCTTGCGATCGTCACCGCGGCCAACGCGGGGCCGCTGGTCAAGGGCGACTTCAACACCGCCAAGCTGCTCGGTGGCCCCGACATCCAGCACTACCACCAGGCTGTCGCCGTCGTGGTCGCCGAGACGTTCGAACAGGCACGCGCCGCCGCGCAACTCGTTCGCGTGCAGTACAACCGCGGCGGCGGCGCCTACGACCTGCACAAGGCCAAGGCCGGCGCCCAGGTGCCGAAGGAGCCCAAGCCGGACAGCGCGGTCGGTGACTTCGACGGCGCCTTTGCCAAGGCGCCGGTGACCATCGACGAGACTTACACCACGCCCGACCAGTCGCACGCGATGATGGAGCCGCACGCATCGATCGCGGCATGGGAAGGCGACAAGCTGACCGTCTGGACTGCCAACCAGATGATCAACTGGGGACGCGGCGACGTCGCCAAGACGCTGGGCATTCCACGCGAGAACGTGCGCCTGATCTCGCCCTACATCGGCGGCGGATTCGGCGGAAAGTTGTTCGTGCGTTGCGACGCCGTGCTGGCCGCACTGGGCGCGCGCGCCTGCGGGCGACCGGTGAAGATCGCGCTGCCGCGACCGCTGATGGCCAACAACACCACCCATCGGCCGGCCACGATCCAGCGCATCCGGATGGGTGCGACGCGCGATGGCAAGATCACCGCGATCGGGCACGAGAGCTGGTCGGGCGACCTGCCCGGCGGCGGTCCCGAGAACGCGATCCAGCAGACGCGGCTGCTCTATGCCGGTGCGAACCGGATGACGCGCACGCGCCTGGCCGTGCTCGATCTGCCCGAGGGCAATGCCATGCGCGCGCCCGGCGAGGCGCCGGGGTTGATGGCGCTGGAGATCGCGATGGACGAAATGGCCGAAAAGCTCGGCCTGGATCCGGTCGAGTTCCGCATCCTCAACGACACGCAGGTCGATCCGGAGGATCCAAAGCGTCCATTCTCGCAGCGCCAGCTCAATGAATGCCTTCGCCAGGGCGCGCAGCGCTTCGGCTGGAGCCAGCGCCCCAAGGCGCCGGGCGAACGGCGCGACGGACGCTGGCTGGTCGGCATGGGCGTGGCGGCCGGGTTCCGCAACAACCTGACGATGAAATCCGCGGCGCGCGTGCGCCTGGACCGCACCGGCCTGGTCACGGTCGAGACCGACATGACCGACATCGGCACCGGCACCTACACGATCATCGCGCAGACCGCGGCGGAGATGATGGGCGTGCCGATCGATCGCGTGGTGGTCCGGCTTGGTGATTCGTCGTTCCCGGTGTCGGCCGGCTCCGGCGGCCAGTGGGGCGCCAACAGTTCGACTGCCGGTGTCTACGCGGCCTGCCAGAAGCTGCGCCAGGCGATTGCGACGAAGCTGGGCTTCAATGCCGAGGAGGCGACGTTTGCCGATGGCCGCATCCAGGTCGGCGGGCGCGACATCCCGCTGGCCCAGGCGGGCGAGGGCGGGGACGTGGTCGCCGAGGATGTGATGGAGTTCGGTGACCTCGGCAAGAAGTACCAGCAGTCGACATTCGCCGCGCACTTCGCCGAAGTCGGCGTCGACATCGCCACTGGCGAGTCGCGCGTGCGGCGGATGCTGGCCGTATGCGCGGCCGGGCGCATCCTCAATCCGAAGCAGGCCCGCAGCCAGGTGATCGGTGCGATGACGATGGGCATCGGCGCGGCGCTGTCGGAGGAACTGGTCGTCGACAAGCGCCTTGGCTTCTTCGTCAACCACGACCTGGCCGGGTATGAAGTGCCGGTGCATGCCGATGTCCCGCACCAGGAGGTGATCTTCCTCGACGAGGCCGATCCGATGTCCTCGCCGATGAAGGCCAAGGGCGTGGGCGAACTGGGCATTTGCGGTGTCAGCGCCGCGATTGCCAACGCCATCCACAACGCCACCGGCATCCGCGTGCGCGAGTACCCGATCACGCTCGACAAGCTGCTCGCGAAGTTGCCCGTGCTGGCGTAATCGCGCGGCGAGTGTGACGGCCGCTGGACGAGGCACCCCGCGATCGGCCTAGAATCGATCGCCAGCGGCGCGCATCGTGCGCGCGCCGCGACGAATCTCCAGGACCTGCATGACCCGAAGCACCTGGCTGTGGCTGGCCGTTGGCCTGACCGCGGCGGCGCTGGCCGCCACTTTCATTTTCGTGCCGACCCGTGAGGTCGCGATCGTGCCCACCGGGCCGGCGCCGACGCCATTCGCGTGGAAGGCCAGGCTCGAACTGCTCGCCGGTGATGGTGTGACCGGACTGCGCGAGGGCGCCGCGTTGCAGGCCCGCTTCGCCGATCCGTACGGCATCGTCCATGCTGCCGATGGATCGGTTTATGTCACCGACGCCGGCGACAACAACCGCATCCGCAGGGTCGCGCGCGATGGCTCGGTCACCACCGTGGCGGGGTCGGTCGAGGGATTTGCCGATGGCGCAGGTAGCGCGGCCGCGTTCAATACTCCGTCCGGTCTGGCCATCGACGAGGCGGGCAATCTCTACGTTGCCGACACCGGCAACCACGCCATCCGCAAGGTGTCGCCGCAGGGCATCGTGACGACCATTGCGGGCGACGGCAGTGCCGGCTTCCGCGATGGCCCGGCTGCGCAGGCGCAGTTCAACGGGCCCATAGGCGTCGCGGTGGGCAAGGACGGTCGCGTCTATGTCGCCGACACGTACAACGACCGCATTCGCGTGATCGCGCCCGATGGCGTGGTCAGCACATTGGCCGGCGGCGATCGCCCGGGTTACCAGGACGGATTGGGCGCTCAAGCACGTTTCGACACGCCGACCAGCCTTGCGATCGATGCGTTCGGACGGGTCTGGGTCGCCGACACGCGCAACAACGCGGTGCGTCGCGTCACTCCTCGCGGCGATGTCGATACCGTGCTGCTGGGCGCGCCAGACAATCCCAATCCAGTCGTGCATCGCCCACTGAGCCTGGCCATCGCCCACGACGGCGTGGTCTATGTCGCCGAGAACAGCCGCGGCACGGTCTTGCAGTACACCCGTGACGGACGCTGGGCGGTGATCACCGGCGCCAGCCAGGACCAGCGCCTGTCGCGTCCGACCGGGTTGACGATCGATGGCGACGGTGCGCTGTATGTCGCCGATGCCGCCAGCCATCGCGTGCATCGCATCGTGCCCATCTCGACGGATGCGAGCACGCCGCCGGTGCTGACGGTTGGACCCGCCGCCGATGCGCCCTTGCCGGACACGCAGGGACGCTGGCCGCTGCGTCCGCAGGACGGCTGGCATGAAGTCGTCGGCACGCTGGGCGAGGTTCGAGGCAACTACCAGAACGAGAGCCGCGACCATCTGCACGGTGGCCTCGACATTCGCGGTGATGTCGGCCAAGACGTGCTCGCGATCGCCGACGGCAAAGTGTCGAGTCCGACCGCGAGCTGGGCACTGGGCAAGCTTGGCGAAGGACTCGAGCTGGACAGCATCGGCTACATCCACATGCGCGTCGGTCGTACCGCGCAGGGCAAGCCGATCGATCCTGCGCGTTTCCATTTGCTGCTCGACGAAACCGGCAAGCCCGAACGCATGCGCGTGATGCGCGGCACGCGCTTCAAGGCCGGTGACGTGCTGGGCACCATCAACGGCATGGCGCACGTGCACCTGAGCGTGGGCGCCCAGGGCTACGAGCGCAACGCAATCGCCCTCGGGTTCCGCGGTTACGCCGACAGCTACGCGCCGCGCATAGACCGGATCGAACTGTTCGACGCCGCCCAGCAACCGCTGCTGCAGAAGCAGGACGGCCGCGTGCTGCTGTCGCGCTCGCTGCCTGGCGTGCAGATCGTGGTCGATGCCTGGGACCAGGTCGATCGCAACCTGCCGCGCCGCCGCCTTGGCCTGCATGCGCTGGGCTATCAGTGGCTGGATGCGGCGGGGCAACCGTTGCCCGGTTACGAGGCGCCACGCATGAACATCGCCTTCGATCGCATGCCGGCCGACAACGACGCGGTCAAGGTCGCCTATGCGCCCGGCAGCGGCATCACCGTCCACGGCAGCGCGATCACGCGCTTCCAGTACGTGGTGACCAACACCGTTCGCGACGGCGTGCTGGCCACCGGCCAATGGAACCCGGCGGACCTCGCCGCCGGCGACTACATCCTGCGCATCACGGCGAAGGACTACATGGGCAATGCTGCGAGCGCCGGGCGTGACCTTCCCGTGCGACTGCAGTAGACACATCGCGGGACCGATGAATCGAAATCGAAAATTGCGGCACAACCCGCAAACCCCAGGCGTCGACCGCAGTATCCTCGCTCGCTAGAATTCGCGTCGGCGCATTGGCGCAGCATGCGAGGCCGTCGAAATGAGTCTTGTGCTGTACACGGGAACCCACAATGCCTCGAGCTGGGCATTGCGCGCTTGGCTCGCGTTGCGCGAGCAGGGCATCGCCTTCGAGGAGCGGATTGTCGACATCCGCCGGCCGCAACGCTTCGAGAACCTCACCCGCATCGGGCAGTTCTCGCCTCCGGCAGCGGTTCGTGCTGGTCGACGGTGACCATGTGATCTTCGATTCGCTGGCGATCATGGAGTACGCCAGCGAACTGGGAACGACGCCACTGCTGCCTGCCGACATCCACCAGCGTGCCAGGGCGCGATCGCTGCTGGCCTGGGTCCATGGCGGTCTATCCGGCATCTGCTCTCGACTGTCGTTCGAAAGCTCGTTCTATCCGCAGCGGCGCGCGATGACCGCCGACGAGGTCGAGCAGTCCGATCGCCTGTGCCGGGTCTGGGAGCAGGCGCTGGCCGACAGCGGTGGCCCGTGGCTGTTCGGCGCGTTGTCACTGGCGGATCTGGCCTTCGTGCCCGTGGTCCAGCGCATCGTGTCCCATCGTCCGGACCTCGACGGCTTTCCGCTTGCGCAGGAATGGTGCCTGCGCCTCATGGCGCGACCGGCAGTGATGGAATGGGTGGACGAGGCCCGGGCTTTGCCGGTGGTCGTGATGGACGACTACATGCCGTGAAATGCCGGCGAAGTACGCGCTCTTCAATTTTTCTGGACGCATGGCAACTGGAGCATCGATGCACCGCAATCTGTTGAAGTCTGCCCTGCTCATCGCAGGCTTGGCCGCGCAAGGCGGCCTCGCCGCCAACGAGACAAGCCAACCGGCCACGCTGCATGCACTGCTCGATGCGCAGACGCAGGGTGCGATCGTCCATGATCCCGAGTTGCGCAGCCTGCTCGGCATTTCCGGTGATGGCATCGACCTGTCGGCAAAGCTGACCGATGTCTCGCTGCCAAATCGCGAGGAACGCCGCGCCGAGATGCAGGCCAACCTCGATGCGATCCGCGCCTGGGATCGCAGCAAGCTGGTCGGGCAGGAGCGCTGGAACTACGACCTGGCCACGTGGTTCTACACCACGCAGATCGACCTGATGCGCTTCGACTGGGCACCGGCATGGTTGCCCGTGGGCGCGACCACTTACGCCGTCGACCAGCTCTTCAGCATCCCGGTGACGTTGCCGCAGTTCCTCGACAACAACCACGCGGTCACCGGCGAGACCAGCGCCCGCAACTACATTGCGCGCCTCGGCGCGGCGGCGACCAAGCTCGACCAAGGTGCGCGCGAACTTCGACATGCAGGCCCGGCAGGGCGTGGTGCCGCCGCAGGTCGCACTGGAAGGCGCGGCAACGCAGATCCGCGCATTGCTGAAACCTGCACCGGCCGACAGCGTGTTTGTGCAGTCGCTGCGGCGCAAACTCGGCAAGGTCGCCTCGATCGCACCGGCGCAACGTGAGGCGTTGCTGGCGCAAGCCGCCAGCGCCGTCGGCGAGCAGACCAATCCGGCCTACGCCCGCCTGCTGGCGCCTGGATGAAGTGATCGCGACGCGGTCGGGCAATCGCGGCGTGTGGGCACTTCCGGATGGCAAGGCCTTCTACGACGCAGCGCTGCGCTGGAACACCAGCACCGACCTGGACGCCGACGCGATCCACCGCATCGGGCTGCAGGAAGTCGCAAGAATCGACAAGGAGGTGGATGCCTTGCTGGTGCGCCAGGGACTGCGCGAGGGGACCGTGGGTGAGCGCATGCAGGCGCTGAACAAGGACCCGCGCTTCCTCTACGCCGACTCCGACGCCGGGCGGGCCGAACTGGTCGCCGACATCCAGCGGTCGCTCGACAAGCTGCAACCGCGCATACCCGAGTATTTCGGCCGCGTGCCGACGCAGCGGCTGGAAGTGCGCACGGTGCCGGTGCAGGCGCAAGCAACCGCACCGGGTGGCTACTACTCGCCGCCGGCCATGGACGGCTCGCGGCCGGGCGTGTTCTTCATCAATCTCGGCGACATGGCCGCCAATACGCGCTTCAGCCTGCCGACGCTGACCTATCACGAAGGTTCGCCGGGGCATCACTTCCAGATTTCGCTCGGTCAGACCCTGACCGGTTTGCCGCTGTTGCGCCGCAGCCTCAATCCCAGCGCTTTCAGCGAAGGCTGGGCGCTGTATGCCGAGCAGCTGGCAGCGGAGATGGGCCTCTACAAGGACGATCCCTGGGGCGACCTGGGGCGCCTGCGCGCCGAGATGTTCCGTTCGGTGCGGCTGGTGGTGGACACCGGGCTGCACCGCAAGCGCTGGACGCCAGAGCGGGCCATCGACTACATGCAGGCCAAAACCGGCATGACCGAGGCCGAGGTGCGCATCGAGGTCTACCGCTACCTGGTCCAGCCGGGCCAGGCCAGCTCTTACAAGATGGGGCACCTGAAGATGGTCGAGCTGCGCCAGCGGGCACAGAAGCGGCTCGGCAAGCGCTTCGACATACGCGCCTTCCACGACCTGGTCCTGGGCAACGGCGCGCTGCCGCTGTCGGTGCTGGAGAAGGCGGTGGACGAGTGGGTCGCTACCGTCGCCGCGAGCAGCTGAGCAGGCTCTGAACGTTGCCGGCGAATGAACGTTTCATCTGAACGTTTCATCAACCCGAAATCTGGATTTCACGAATCTTTACTCATGCGCTCGCCACCATGCCGCCTGTTTTTCCGGAAGAGGCGTCGACAAGGTGTTGACCATGCGGATGGATGTTTTCGTGGTGGGGAAGGACGACGGCTATGTAGTGGCGCCCAGCGGCGCGCCGTTGCCCGATGACGAGATGGCGGTCCTGGGCGAGGTCAGCTTCGGCTGGACGCTCGACAGCGAGATGGCCGCGCCGCGCCTGGACTGGCAGGGCATCGCCAAGGACATCGACGCGCGCGGCTACAGCATCGTGCCGCAGGGCGATGTTGGTGGCCTGCTGGGCGCGCCTCAGCAGGAGCTGAGCGCGTTCTACCCGGAGTACCACCTGCGGTTCGCGGCCTAGCCCGAAACCGGCACGCAGCAAGGGCCAGTCTCGCCTGACGCGACGCCGCCCCGTAGAGTGGGCGGCATAACTCCCTCGCGTCGCCGCTCATGCCCAAGCCCGCTGCAAAATCCGCCTCCAAATCCCGCACCGCCTACGTCTGCTCCGAATGCGGCGCGGATTTCACCAAATGGCAGGGGCAGTGCGGCGAGTGCGGCGGCTGGAACACGCTGAGCGAGTTCGTCGTCGAACCGGCGGCCAAGGCCGGCGCCAGCGTCGCCGCAAGCCGCCGCAGCAGCTGGGCCGGGCGCGCCGACGCGCCCGCGGTCACCGCGCTGAGCGAAGTTCGCCATAGCGAGGAAGACCGCGTCAGCACCGGCATCGGCGAATTCGACCGGGTGCTCGGCGGCGGCCTCGTGCACGGCTCGGTGGTGCTGGTCGGCGGTGACCCGGGCATTGGCAAATCGACCCTGCTGTTGCAGGCCATCAGCAAGATGGCCGGGAGCCTGCCTGGTCTTTACGTCACCGGCGAAGAGTCGCTGGCACAGATCGCCGGCCGCGCCGCGCGCCTGGGCGTGCCGGTCGATGGCGTGCACGCGCTGGCCGAGACCGGGGTCGAGCGCGTGCTCGAACACGCGGCCAAAATGCGGCCGGCCCTGATCATCGCCGACTCGATACAGACCTTGTGGACCGAGGAGCTCAGCGCCGCGCCCGGCTCGGTCAGCCAGGTGCGCGAGAGCGCCGCGCGGCTGGTGCGTTACGCCAAGGAAACCGGAACCGCGGTGTTCCTGGTCGGCCACGTCACCAAGGAGGGCGGCATCGCCGGCCCGCGCGTGCTCGAGCACATGGTCGATGCGGTGCTGTATTTCGAAGGCGAGAGCGGCAGCCGCTTCCGCGTGCTGCGCGCCTTCAAGAACCGCTTCGGCGCGGTCAATGAGCTGGGCGTGTTCGTGATGGGCGACAAGGGCCTGCGCGAAGTGCCCAACCCGTCGGCGATTTTCCTGTCAGGCAGCCACAGCCCGCAGCCGGGCAGTTGCGTGATGGTCACGCGCGAAGGCACGCGACCGTTGCTGGTGGAAGTGCAGGCGCTGGTGGATGCCTCGCCGCTGTCCAATCCGCGCCGCGTTGCGGTCGGCATGGAAGGCAATCGCCTGGCGATGCTGCTGGCGGTGCTGCACCGCCACGGCGGTGTCGGTGTCGGCGACCAGGATGTGTTCGTCAACGTCGTCGGCGGCATCCGTGTGCAGGAGACCGCGGCCGACCTGCCGGTACTGCTGGCCGTGCTGTCGTCGCTGCGCGACCGGCCGCTGCCCGATCAGACGGTGGCCTTCGGCGAGGTCGGCCTGTCCGGCGAGATCCGGCCGGTGCCCAACGGCGAAGAACGCCTGAAGGAAGCGGCCACGCACGGCTTCAAGCGCGCAATCGTGCCCAAGTCGAACGCCCCCAAGAGCGGGCGCGTCGGCGATATGGAAGTGATCGCGGTGGAACGGCTGGCGGACGCGCTCGCGTCGGCGGTATGAATCCGGGCGGACCGCCAGGCGAGAACGCCACAGCGGTCACGCAGCCGTTGCCGACCCGTGCCGCTTCGCTGGCGCGGTGGCTGTCGATCCTGCTGCATCCCTTCGTTGTACTGACGGCGCTGGCCTTGCTGGCGGCGTGGCGGCTGGATCCTGGTGGCTTGCTGCGTACCGCAACCGTGGTCGCGGCAATGGTCGCGGTGACGTGGGCGTTCGTGCTGTGGCGCAAGCGCAGCGGGCGCTGGTCGACGGTAGATGCATCTCGGCGCCAGGAGCGACCGGTGCTGTACGCGCTGCTGCTGGTGCTGGTCGCCGCCTGCTGGTGGTGGATGGGCGGCACGGCTTCGCCGATGGCGCGCGGCATCGCGATCATCGGCGCGATGCTCGCCACGGCTGCGGTCCTCAACCGCTGGATCAAGCTTTCGCTGCACATGGCCAGCCTGGCGTTCGCCGGCGTCGCATTGACCGCGCTCATGCCCGTTGCAGGCGTGGTGGCGCTGTGCCTGCTGCCGCTGCTGGCCTGGTCGCGCCTGCGCATGGCCCGCCATACGTGGCAGGAAGTGGTCGCCGGTGCGCTGCTTGGCGTCGCCTTCGGCGTGCTGACGCGCTGGCCCTGAACCCTACACCGCGAACACCACCGTGCGGTGCCCGTTGAGCAGGATGCGATCGTCCAGCCAGTAGCGCAGTGCCTGCGCCAGCACGCGGCGTTCGATGTCGCGGCCGATGCGGATCAGGTCCTGCGGCGTGTCGTGATGGCTGACCCGCTGCGTGTCCTGCTCGATGATCGGGCCTTCGTCGAGGTCGGCGGTGATGAAGTGCGCGGTCGCGCCGATCAGCTTGACCCCGCGTGCGTGCGCGGCATGGTACGGGCGCGCGCCCTTGAAGCCGGGCAGGAACGAGTGGTGGATGTTGATGCAGCGTCCGGCCAGTCGCGTCGCCAGTGATTCCGACAGCACCTGCATGTAGCGCGCCAGCACGACCAGTTCGGTGCCGGTGCTCTCGATCAGGGCCAGCAGCTGCGCTTCCTGCTCCTGCTTGCGACCCTTGGTGACCGGCAGGTAGTGGAACGGGATGCCGTCCAGTCCGAGGTACTGGTAGGTTTCGCGAGGGTGGTTGGAGACCACGCCGGTGATGTCCATCGGCAGCTCGCCGATCCGCCAGCGGTACAGCACGTCGGCCAGGCAGTGGTCGAACTTGGAGGCCAGCAGCATCACCCGCCGCGGCACGTCACGGTCGCGCAGCGACCAGCGCATGCCGAAGCCGTCGGCCAGGGTCGCGAAGGTGTCGCGCAGCGCGTCGATCGCGCCGGACTCCAGCGCAAACACCGTGCGCATGAAGAAGCGATCGGTTTCCAGGTCGTTGTACTGCTGTGCGTCGAGGATGTTGCCTTCAAAGCGCAGCAGGTGCCCGGTCACGGCGTTGACGATGCCGGGGCGGTCGGGGCAGGAGAGGGTGAGGACGTAGTGGGAGGGCATTGGGGGGCCGCGAGGGGGGCTACGCGGTATACAACGCGTTTTGCGTTGCTTTGCGGGCAACCCCGCTCCCGGACTCCGTTCGCCCTGAGCGTAGCGAAGCGGAGTCGAAGGGTGGCCTGCGCTTCCTTCGACTTCGGCTGCGCCTACGCTTCCTTCGACTTCGCCGCTGCGCGGCTACGCTCAGGACGAACGGTGAGAGGGGTGTCGGTCCACCCCTCCGGCTTGATGCGCGGCGGCGTCAGTGCCCGCCAGCCGCAGCCCCGCCGCCGATCTTCGCCGCGAACGGCGGCTTGGCGAACCACACGAATATGATCACCACCAGGGAACAGGATTCCCAGCAGGTGGAAGATCTCGTTGAAGCCGATCTGCACCGCCTGTTGCGAGATCATCTGGTTCAACGCCACTGCCCCGCGCTGTGGATCGCCCTGGCCCAGCGCCGTCACCGTCTGCTGCATCGCCGGATCATAGGCACTGATGCTTTCGGTCAGGCGCGCGTGGTGCACGGTACTTCGCTGGTTCCAGGCCCAGGTCGTCAGCGAGGCGGCGAAGCTGCCGCCCAGCGTGCGCACGAAGGTGGCCAGGCCGGAGCCGGCGGCGATCTCGTGCGGCTCCAGGTCCGACAGCAGGATCGTCAACACCGGCATGAAGAACAGCGCCACGCCCAGGCCCTGCCACAGCTGCACCTCGGCGACCCGTTCGAAGTTCACGTCGAGGTTGAATCCGGCGCGTATGAAGCTGGTGCCGGCCATCACGATGAAGGCGAACGTGGCGAGGATGCGCAGATCGAACTTCGGCGCGTACTTTCCGACCAACGGCGTCAGCAACACCGGCAGGATGCCGATCGGCGCGCTGGCATAACCGGCCCAGATCGGCGTGTAGCCAAGGTTGCGCTGCAACCACAGCGGCACCAGCAGGCCGACGCTGAAGAACGCCGAGTAGGCCATCACCATCGCCAGCGTGCCGCTGGCGAAGTTGCGGTGGCGGAACAGGCGCAGGTTGACGATGGGGTCCTTCTCGGTCAGCTCCCAGATCACGAACACGACCAGCGCGACCGCCGCGACAATCGCCAGCCAGACGATCTTGGTGGAGTTGAACCAGTCTTCGTCGTTGCCCAGGTCGAGCATGATCTGCAGCGCGCCGACGCCGAGCACCAGCATCGCCAGGCCCATGTAGTCCATCTTCGGCTTCTCGTGCCGCTCCGGCCGACCCTTGAGCTGGCGGCCAACCACTACACTCGAGAAGATGCCGATGGGAATGTTGATGAAGAAGATCCATTCCCAGCTGTAGTTGTCGGTGATCCAGCCGCCAAGAATTGGACCCGCGATCGGCGCGACCACGGTCACCATCGCAAGCAACGCGATGGCCTGGCCGCGTTTGTGCGGTGGATAGATCGAGATCAGCAGCGCCTGCGTCACCGGGTACATCGGGCCGGCGACGAAACCCTGCAGCGCACGCGCCGCGACCAGCAGGCCCATGCTGTTGGCCAGGCCGCACAGCAAGGATGCGATCACGAACGCCAGCGTGGCCCAGGTGAACAACGTGCGCTCGCCGAAGCGGCGCGTCATGAAACCGGTCAGCGGCAGCGCGATGGCGTTGCTGACCGCAAACGACGTGATCACCCACGTCGCCTGGTTGGCGCTGGCGCCGAGGTTGCCGGAGATGGTCGGCAGTGAGACGTTGGCGATCGTGGTGTCGAGCACCTGCATGAACGACGCCAGCGCCAGGCCAATCGTCGTCAACGCCATGTTGGGTGGACGGAAGGCCGCCGCCGCGGTGGCGGGCGGCGGCGTTACCGGCAAGCCGGCGTTTTCTTCCTGCTGCGCAATGGTGGACATGGCGTGCTCAGTCCGCTCAGTTGCGAACCGCGGTCGGCAGGTTCTGCTTGATGATCTTGCCGATCAGGGCGTTGGCGTCGTTGAGCTGCTCGTCGTAGGCCGCAGTCGTGAACAGCGTCTTGCCGCCCTTGCGCGCGTCGGCGAGGACCGCGCCGTTCTGGTCGCGCACGGTGACGTCGACATGCATGCTCAGGCCCAGGCGCAGCGGGTGCTCGGCCAGCTGGCGCGGTTCGATCTCGATACGCACCGGCACGCGCTGCACGATCTTGATCCAGTTGCCGCTGGCGTTCTGCGCCGGCAGCAGCGAGAACGCGCTGCCGGTGCCCATGCCGAGGCTGGTGACCTTGCCGTCGTACTCGACGCCGCTGCCGTACAGGTCGGCATGCACCTTGACCGGCTGGCCGATGCGCATGCGCGAGAGCTGGGTTTCCTTGAAGTTGGCTTCGACCCAGATCTGTTCCAGCGGCACGATCGTCATCAGCGTCGTACCCGGCTGCACGCGCTGGCCGAGCTGCACCTGGCGCTTGGCCACATAGCCCGACACCGGCGCGACGATCGCGGTGCGCTGCAGATTGAGGTAGGCCTGGCGCAGCTGCGAGGCAGCCGCTTCGACCTGCGGCTGGCTGCTCACCGTGGTCGAATCGACCAGGGCGCGATTGCGCGACAGGTTGCCGTTGATCGAGCGCAGGCCGGCTTCGAGCACGGCCAGTTCGTTGCGGGCGTGGGCCAGCTCTTCGGCCGACACCGCACCGTTGCCAACCAGGCCTTCGCGACGCTTGAGGTCGGCGCGTGCGCGGTCAACCGAGGCCTGGCGTGCGGCGAGGTCGGCGGCGCCCGCATCGACCGCGCTGTACAGGCCGCGCACCTGACGAACGGTGTTGGCGAGATTCGCGACTGACTGGTCGAAGGCGACGCGCGCATCGTTCGGATCCAGGTGCACCAAGGCCTGGCCGGCGACCACCTTCATGCCATCGTCGGCGTCGATGCCGACGACGGTGCCTATGGTCTGCGGCACGATGCTGACGACGTTGCCCTGCGCGTACGCGTCGTCGGTGTCTTCATGCCAGCGTGCGACCAGCAGGTACCAGGTGGTCCACGACAGACCGGCCAGCACGAGCACGGCGAGCAGGATCAGCAACGCGCGCTTGCGCTTGCCGTTGGACTTGGGCTCGGCACCGGCCTTGGCGTTGGGGGCGTTGGGATTGGGTTCGGTGGTCATGGCGTGGGGGCCTTGGCGAAATCGTTATTAGGAGCAGCGCTATCAGGAGCAGCGTTATTAGGGGCAGCGTTATTGGAGGCGGTGTCGGAGCCGGGAGCGTTCAGTGCAAGACCGCCGCCGAGGGCGCGGTCGAGATCGATCGAGGCGGCCAGGCGCTGGGCGCGAAGCACGGTCAGGATGCGGTCGGCTTCCAGCAGCGGACGCTGCGCGGCCAGCACGTCGAGCTGCGTGCCCAGGCCTGCGCGATAGCGCGCGGTGGCGATCTTCCACGCGTCCTGCGCGGCGTCACGCGCCTGCGTGGCCGAGACGATCTGGCCATCGAGCGAGCGCGCCGCATGCAATGCATCGGCGACTTCGCGCAGCGCGCCGACCAGGGTCTGGTTGTAGCTGGCCACGGCGAGGTCGTAATCGGCATCGCTGCGGGCAAGCTGGTTGCGCAGGCGGCCGCCGTCGAAGATCGGCAAGGTCAGGGCAGGGCCGCCGCCATAGATCAGGGCATCGCTGGAGAACAGGTCGCCGAGGTTGCCGGCGGCTACGCCGGCGATCGCGACCAGGTTGACGGTCGGGTAGAACGCCGCCTTGCTGGCCTTGATGCCCTGTTGCGACGCTTCCACTCGCCAGCGCGCGGCCACTACGTCGGGACGGTGGCCCAACAGTTCACTCGGCACTACCGACGGCACGTTCGGCGAGGCGGCAGCAAGCAGGCCCGGCTGGGCGATGTCGCGGCCGCGATCGGGCCCCTTGCCCAGCAGGGCAGCCAGCGCATTGCGGGCGACTTCGATCTCGTGCTCGCTGGCCTGGATCTGCTGCTGCGCACTGGCCACGGCGCTCTCGGCCTGGCGGATCTGCAACTGGTTGTCGAGGCCGGCGGCGACACGCTGGCGACCCAGGTCCAGCAGTTCCGACGCGCGCTCATGATCGGCGAGCGCGACATCATGCGCGGCGAACGCCTGTGCCAGTGCGACATAGGTGCGGGCGATGCCGGACGACAGCGTCAGGCGCGCGGCTTGTGCATCGACTTCCGCTGCACGCGCCTGGCCGACGGCGGCCTGCCAGCGTGCGCGCTCACCGCCCCACAGGTCGAAGGTGTAGCTGAAGCTGAGGTTGAGGATGCCGACGCCCTGGTAGCTGCCACCAATCGGCGGCGGCGCGAGCGTCTCCGGCAACTGCACGCCCGAATACTGCGCCGCGGCGCCGACGGTGGGCTTGCGCGCGGCATCGGCAAGGCCGGCCTGGGCGATGGCCTGGCGCACGCGCGCATCGGCGGCATCCAGGTTCGGCGTGCCGGCCAGTGCTTCGGCGATCAGTGCATTGAGCTGGGCATCGCCGAGCGATGTCCACCAGTCCTGTGCCGGGAAGGCGGCATCGGACGCAGCGGCACCGGACAGGCTGCGTTGCGCCTGCAGGCTGTCGGCATCGAGCGGCTTACCTTCCGGCGCGAGACCGCGCGAACTCGCGCAGCCGGCGACGAGGACGGCAACGGCCAGTGCGGCGAGCACGGGCTTCAGCCCGCGATGCGGGCGCAGTGCAGTGGGAGTCATGGTCAGGTGTCGGAAAGGGAAAGGTTGTCGCGGACTTGCTCGAGCATCCGCATCAGCAGTTCGCGCTGGGCATCGTCCATGCCGTCCATGGCGCGTTCGCGAACGCGCTGGCCGCACTGGTTGACGTCGAGCCACATGGCCTGGCCGGCTTCGGTCAGGTTGATGTTGATGCCGCGGCGGTCGGCCGGGTCGGCCACGCGCGCGACGATGCCGCGCGCTTCGAGCTTGTCGAGCAGGCGCGTCATCGCGCCTGGGTTGAGCTCGGCGGCGCGGGCCAGGTCGGTAACGCCGGCGGGGCCGAAGGACAGCAGCTTGAGGGTGATGTACTGGCTGAAAGTCAGCTCATGGCCGGCGTTTGCCAGCTCGTACTCCATCCGTCCCCACATGGCGTCGCGGACCTGCCTGAACAGCAGTCCGAGGGTCGAACCGCTGCAGGCGGCGATGGGTAGCGTTTTCATGGGGCGAAATTTTGTTCGCCCGCGCAATAGTTGTCAATGCAAATATTGTTTCAGCAATGGAACGCCGGGTTGCGCCAGCTGAACAGGGTTCAGGCGGGGCGGCCGAGGACCAGCTCGAGGACGAACTTGCTGCCGAAGAAGGCCAGGACCAGCAGCGCCATGGCCGTCAGGGTCCAGCGCACGGCGGTGCCGCCACGCCAGCCGTAACGCCAGCGGCCCAGCAGCAGGCCGCCGAAGACGAGCCAGGACAGCACGCTCAGGACGGTCTTGTGGACCAGGTGCTGGGCAAACAGGCTCTCGACGAACAACACGCCGGTCAGCAGGGTCGCCGTGAGCAGGACGAAGCCCACCGCGATCGTGCGGAACAGCAGCGTCTCCAGCTCCACCAGCGGCGGCAGGGCGCGCAGCCACTGGTGGAACTCGCGCCGGCGCAGCGCGCGTTCCTGCAGCCACAGCATCACCGCCAGCAGTGCGGCGATAGCCAGCGTCGCGTAGGCGAGCAGGGCGAACCACGCGTGCAGCTGCAGGCGCCAGTCCAGGCGCTCGGCAATGATGTGGCCGTGGTGCTGGTAGCCGAACAGGGTCAGTGCGGCCAGCGGGAACACGATCACGCCCAGCGCGGCCATGCGCCCGCCTGCGCCGACCAGGGCGGTCAGCGCGGCCATGCCCAGCCCGACCAGCGACAGCGCCGCATAGAAGTGCAGGTCGGCGCCGCCGGCCTGGTGCCACGCAATCAGGTGGGCGAGGGCATGCAGCAGCACGCCGGCCACGGCCGGCAACAGCCACACGCGCGACTGTCGCGGCGGTTGCTGGCGCACCCCGGTGACGAGCAGGACGGTGGCCAGCAGGTACAGGGCGATGGCGATGAGAACGATTGTCATCGCCGCAGTGTCGCATAGCCGCGAGACGAACCGCAGCAGAGCTATACTTCGCGCCCCGCTTTGATCCATCCCGCGTCCGCGCGACCCGCAGGTATCCCCCGCATGTTCGAATCCCTGACCCAACGTCTCTCCGGCACCATCGAGCGCCTTCGCGGCCGTGGCCGGCTGACCGAGGAGAACATCCGCGAGTCGCTGCGCGAAGTCCGCATCGCCCTGCTCGAGGCCGACGTGGCCCTGCCGGTGGTGCAGGCCCTGATCGAGCGCATCAAGGTGCGCGCGGTCGGCCAGGAAGTGCTCAAGTCGCTGACCCCGGGCCAGGCGCTGATCAAGATCGTCCGCGACGAAATGTCGGCGGTGATGGGCTCGGCCGCGTCCGACCTCAACCTCAACGTGCCGGCACCGGCCGTGATCCTGATGGCCGGCCTGCAGGGCGCGGGCAAGACCACCACGGTGGCCAAGCTCGCCAAGCACCTGAAGGAAAAGCGCAAGAAGAAGGTGATGGTGGTGTCGGCCGACGTCTACCGTCCGGCCGCGATCGAGCAGCTCAAGACGCTGGCGCAGCAGGTCGACGTGCTGTTCTTCCCGTCGAGCGCCGACCAGAAGCCCGAGGCGATCGTCAAGGCCGCCATCGACGATGCGCGCAAGTCCTACGTCGACGTGCTGCTGGTCGACACCGCCGGCCGCACCAGCATCGACGAAGCGATGATGGCCGAGATCAAGGCGCTGCACGCCGCGGTCAAGCCGGTGGAAACGCTGTTCGTGGTCGACTCGATGACCGGCCAGGACGCCGCGGTCACCGCCAAGCATTTCGGTGAAGCGCTGCCGCTGACCGGCGTGGTGCTGACCAAGACCGATGGTGACGCCCGTGGCGGCGCCGCGCTGTCGGTGCGCTACATCACCCAGCGCCCGATCAAGTTCATCGGCACCGGCGAGAAGCCCGACGGCCTCGACGTGTTCCACCCGGACCGCATCGCCAGCCGCATCCTCGACATGGGCGACGTGCTGTCGCTGGTCGAACAGGTCGAGCAGCAGGTCGACAAGGACAAGGCGCAGAAGCTCGCCGAGAAGGTCGCCAAGGGCAAGAAGTTCGACCTCAACGACATGAAGGACCAGCTCGAGCAGATGCAGAACATGGGCGGCCTGCACGGCCTCATGGACAAGCTGCCGGGCATGGGCCAGATCCCGGATTCGGTGAAGAGCGAGGTCACCGGCAAGGAAGTGCCGCGGATGGTGGCCATCATCAATTCGATGACCAAGAAGGAGCGCCGCAACCCGGCGCTGCTGAACGGCTCGCGCCGCGCCCGCATCGCCAAGGGCGCCGGCCTGACCCCGGCCGACGTCAACAAGCTCATGAAGCAGTTCCAGCAGATGGAAAAGATGATGAGCAAGCTGTCCGGCGGCGGCATGAAGGGCCTGATGCGGGGCATGAAGGGCATGATGGGCGCCCGCGGCGGCATGCCGTTCAGGTAAGCCGTTCAGACAAGTCCGGGGGCTTTCCTGACCCGGATCAATGGCTTATACTTTTTGGCTTACCTCGCCATTCCGGCGACTGGGCAACACAGGAACTACCGAACCATGGTCAAGATTCGTCTCGCACGCGGCGGCGCCAAGAAGCGTCCGTTCTACCACGTCATCGTCACCGACAGCCGCAACGCCCGTGACGGCCGCAACATCGAGCGCGTCGGCTTCTACAACCCGGTCGCCCAGGGCGCCGAGAAGCGCGTCGAGCTCAACGTCGAGCGCATCGCTCACTGGGTTGGCAACGGCGCGCAGCTGACCGACAAGGTCGCCGTGCTGTACAAGGAAGCGGCCAAGGCCGCGACCGCAGCCTGATCTGCCGGCCGCGCCTGACCGCGCGGCCGCTGCCTAGAGCACCTGCATGACTGGCTCCTCCGAGGAGCGCCCAGGGCGCCGCATCCTGCTAGGCAGGGTGTCCGGCGCCTTTGGCATTCGTGGCGAAGCAAAGCTCGAGTCCTGGACCGAGCCGCGCGCTGCAATCTTCAGCTACCAGCCGTGGATCCTGCGCGACCCGCAGGGCAACGAGCGCGAGCTGCGTGGCGTGCGCGGAAAGCAACAAGGCAAGTACACCGTTGCCAATTTTCCCGATGTCATCGACCGCGACGCCATCGAGGCGATGCGCGGCACCGAGATCTACGTTCCGCGTTCGGCGCTGCCGCCGCCGAGCGAAGGCGAGTACTACTGGGTCGACCTGGAAGGGCTGCGCGTGGTCACCGTCGACGGCGTGTCGCTGGGCGTGGTCTCGCACATCTTTGCCACCGGCGCCAACGACGTGCTGGTCGCGCGCGATGACGAACGCGAGCGGATGATTCCGTTCGTGGTTCCCCAGTACGTCACGTCGGTGGATTTCGAGAACAACGTGGTCACCGTCGACTGGGACCCTGAGTTCTAGTTCGACCTGCCATGCGCATCGACGTCATCAGCCTGTTCCCCGAGTTCGTCGCCCAGTGCGCCGCGTTTGGCGTGGTCGGGCGTGCGGGCGAGCGTGGCCTGCTGTCGCTGCATGGCTGGAATCCGCGCGACTACGCCGAAGGCAACTACCGCCGCGTCGACGACCGCCCCTGTGGCGGCGGCCCCGGCATGGTGATGCTGATCGACCCGTTGCGCGCCAGCCTGCAGGCTGCGCGCGCAGCCGATCCGGCGCCGGCCAGGGTCGTCTACCTGAGTCCGCAGGGCGTGCCCCTGACCCAGGCCAAGGTCCGCGAGCTGGCTGCACGCGAGCGCCTGATTCTCCTGTGCGGGCGCTACGAGGGCATCGACGAGCGCCTGATCCAGGCCGAAGTCGACGAGGAGATTTCGATCGGCGACTACGTCCTGTCGGGTGGCGAGCTGGCCGCGGCGGTGGTCGTCGATGCGGTAGCGCGGCTGCGCGAGGGCGTGCTCGGCGATGCCGAGTCGGCCGTCCAGGACAGCTTCGAAGACGGGCTGCTGGACTGCCCGCACTACAGCCGGCCGATCGAGCACGAGCTGGGTTCGGTGCCGGAGGTGCTGCTCTCGGGCAACCACGCCCATATCGCCGCCTGGCGGCGGATGCAGGCGCTGGGCCGGACCTGGCAACGGCGGCCGGACCTGCTCGACGAGGCCAGCCTGTCCAAGGCCGACCGCAAGCTGCTGGCGACCTACAAGGCCGAGCTGGCGGCAGGCGACGGGGGCAAAGCGGACACGGTGCCTGCGGTGACCGCTTCCGAGCCCGGCCCCGTCAGGGCCAAGTCCTAGCCACGCAAGGAAAAAAGCCGTTATAATTCGCGGCTTCCATTAGTTCCACCCCTTAGTTTCAGCCCTGCCAGACGCGGGTCCACGTGCACTCGCGCTATAACGAATCAAACAGGCCAAAGCCATGAACAATCCGTCGATCCACACGCTTCTCCAGAATTTCGAAGCCGAGCAGATCCAGCGTCAGCTGCCCGACTTCAGCCAGGGCGACACCATCGTCGTCAACGTCAAGGTCAAGGAAGGCAACCGCGAGCGCGTCCAGGCCTATGAAGGCGTGGTCATCGCGATCAAGAACGCCGGCCTGAACTCGTCGTTCACCGTCCGCAAGATCTCGCACGGCTTCGGCGTCGAGCGCGTCTTCCAGACCCACAGCTCCACGATCGCTTCGGTCGACGTGAAGCGCCGTGGCAAGGTCCGCGCCGGCAAGCTGTACTACCTGCGCGGTCTCAAGGGCAAGAAGGCCCGCATCAAGGAAGATCTCGCGGCTTACGCCAAGTCCGAGTAATCGGGCTCGAGAATATCCCGCGCAGGCCTCCAGCCTGCTGCGAACTGCAACGGCCGCCCCAGGGCGGCCGTTTGCATTTGTGTCCCCGCATCGGCGTACGCTCGCAATCGCGATCGTTCGTTGCCCTGGGAGTGCACCTTGGCGAGCCTGCTTCGCCAATGCGAATTCCGCTTCTACGAGGAGCTGTGCGATTTCCTGGCGCCCGAGCGCAGGAAGCGCAGCTTCGTGCACGCCTTCGACGGCACGCCGACGGTCAAGGACCGCATCGAATCGCTGGGTGTGCCGCACACTGAGGTCGACCTGATCCTGGTCGATGGCGCGCCGGTGGGCTTCGCCCATCGCCTGCACGGTGGCGAACGCGTGGCGGTGTATCCGATGTTCGAACGATTCGAGCTCGGTGATGCTTGCCGGCTGCGTCCGAAGCCCCTGCGCGAGCCGCGCTTCGTGCTTGACGTGCACCTGGGACGACTGGCCGCGTATCTGCGACTGCTCGGCTTCGACACGCTCTACCGCAACGACTACGACGATGATGAGTTGCTGGCGATCTCGCGCGCGCAGCGGCGCACGCTGCTCAGCCGCGACAAGGGACTGCTCAAGCGCTCGGCGCTGACGCACGGCGCCTTCCTGCATGCCACCGACCCGCGCCGGCAACTGCGCGAGGTCTGCGATCGCTTCCAGCTCGACGCGCGCATCGCGCCGTTCACGCGATGCGCGCGCTGCAATGGACCGGTGGAGTTGCTCTATGGCGACGCGGCAGAGCGGCTGCACGCGCAGATGGGCTGCCGGCACGACTCGATGAGCCAGTGCGCGCATTGCCGCCAGGTCTACTGGCCCGGCAGCCATCTGCAGCGACTTCGGCAGCGACTGGCCGAAGTCGGTGTGGTGGTCTAGGGCAACGCTAAGGCTTGGTGTCGGCGCTGGCGGCCGTCGACAAGGCGAGGCCGGCGGCAACGTCCTCATCCGTTTCCGCGCTCGGGTCGGCCACCGGCGACGGCGGCGTGGCCGGCACTTCGGCCGGCACCGCGACCTCGTGCGGATCCGGCGGCAGCATCCGCGCCCTGCGCCAGTTGCCCCAGCGGTAGTACGACAGCGCCAGCAGCATCGAGCACAGCGCGCTGACCGGGAAGCTCCACCAGATCGCATCCGGGCCGAACGTGGGTTGCAGCAGGTTGGCGAACGGCACGCGTATGCCCCACAACGCCAGCGCCAGGATCAGCAGCGGTGGTATCACCGCGCCAGTGGAGCGCACCACGCCGGAGACTACGAAGGTGACGCCGAAGAACAGGAACGACCACACCGAGATGTGGTTGAGATGGCGCGCGACCTCGAGCGCGCTGCTGCCCTCGGGCAGGAACAGCGCCAGCGTCCAGCGGTCGAACACGATCAGCGGAACGATGATCGCGCCGGTGAGCAGGAAGTTGAACAGCACGCCGGCCTTGGCGGTGGCCGACACCCGGTCCCAGCGATTGGCGCCGACGTTCTGCGCGGCCATCGACGAGCACGCCGCGCCGATCGCCATCGCCGGCATCTGCACGTAGGTCCACAGCTGCAGCGCGGCGCCGTAGGCGGCCGTCGTGTCGGTGCCGTAGTGGTTGACCATCGACATCATCGCGATCATCGCCAGCGAGATCAGCACCATCTGCAGGCCCATCGGCACGCCCTTGACCACGAGCGCGCGCAGGATCGTCAGGTCGATCCGGAACATGTGGGCGTCGCGCCGGCCCAGCCACAGCGGATGGCGCTTGTGGCGCAGGTACACCAGCAGCGCGGCGAGGGTCAGCGCCTGCGCCAGCAGGGTCGACCATGCCGAGCCGGCGATGCCGAGCTTCGGGAACGGACCCAGGCCGAAGATCAGCAGCGGGTTGAAGGCGATGTCGAGCAGCACCGACACCAGCAGGAAGCGGAACGGCGTGCGCGAATCGCCGGCGCCGCGCAGTGCCGCGGTGATGAAGGCGAATGTGTACAGGATCGGCATCGCCAGGAAGATCACCTGCAGGTAATCCTCGGCAAGCTGAAGCGAGGCGGCGGGTGTGCCCATCGCCGCCAGCAGGTACCGCGACAGCCACCAGCCCAGCGCCGCGATCGCGATCGACAGGCCGATGAAGAAGGTCGCGCTGGAACCCATCACGCGCCGCGCCTGGGTGATGTCGCGCGATCCGATCGCCTGTGCGATCAGGATGGTCGCCGCCATGCCGAAGCCGAACACCGACCCGAGCAGGAAGAACATGATGTTGTTGGCGTTGGCCGTGGCGGTCAGCGCTTCCTCGCCGAGGAAGCGCCCGACCCAGACCGCGTTCACCGAGCCATTGAGGGACTGCGCGACGTTGCCGGCGAGGATCGGCAGCGAGAATGCCAGCAGGTTGCGGCCGATCGGGCCCTCGGTGAGGTTGTGCTGTCTGGGCGGCATCGCGGCACCTGCGAAGGGAAGGGCGGCAAGGTAGCACCCGCCGCGCGACGTGGCTGTATGCCTTTGTACAGGCGCGTTTCAGGGGCGATTCGGTGATAATTCCTACAGGCCGGTGCAGTGGCCGGCCACGCTGGAAGATGCGGTGACACAACAACCCGATTCGATGCAGGCAGTGCGACTGGACGTGTGGCTGTGGGCCGCGCGTTTCTACAAGACCCGCAGCCTGGCCAAACAGGCGGTGGAGACCGGCAAGGTCGATGTCGGCGGCCAGCGCGCGAAAGCCTCAAGGGTGGTGCGCGTGGGCGATGGGTTGCGCGTGGCGCGCGGCGAGGAAATCTTCGAGGTCAGCGTGATCGCGCTCAGCGACACGCGTGGGCCTGCCAGCGCCGCACAGACCCTGTACGCGGAAAGCGAGGCCTCACGGCTGGCGCGTGAGCAGTTGCGCGCCCAGCGCATTGCCGAGCGCAACGGCTACCGCGCACCGGAAAGCAAGCCGGACAAGCGCGCGCGGCGACTGATCCGCGCCCTGGGCGATATCGACGCGCTGTAGCCCGTCACGCCACCCACGCAAACAACACGCACGCAAACAACACGCACGCAAAAAAAAGGGCGCCAATCGGCGCCCTTTTTTGCACATCAGCCCTTCTTGAGCCTGCTGTGCCTGTAGCCGTACATGAAGTAGATCAGGAACCCGATCGCGGTCCAGATCGTCATCAGCATCCAGTTGTGCGCGGTCATCGTCGACAGCAGCGCCAGGCAGCTGAAGATGCCGGCCAGGCAGACCACCCACGCGAACGGAATGCGGAACGGACGCGGCAGGTCGGGCTGGGTGCGGCGCAGGATCAGCACGCCGCCGCAGACCGCGGCGAAGGCGATCAGCGTGCCCATCGACGTCAGCTCGCCAAGCACATCGAGCGGGAACAGCGCCGCCAGGATCGCGATGCCGATGCCCGTGATCACCGTATTGATATGCGGCGTGCGGTACTCGGGATGGATCTTGGTGAACAGCGGCGGCAGCAGGCCGTCGCGGGCCATGATCATGAAGATGCGCGGCTGACCGATGATCATCACCAGCACCACCGACGACAGGCCGATCAGGGCGCCGATCTCGACCACCACGCGCAGCCAGCCCAGTTCCGGGTGCGCCGCAACCGCGGTCACCACCGGTTCGTCTGTGCCGAGCTGGGCGAACGGCACCAGGCCGGTCATGACCGCGGCCATGGCGATGTAGAGCACCGTGCAGATTGCCAGCGACAGCAGCATGCCGATCGGCAGGTCGCGCTGCGGCTTGTGCGATTCCTGCGCCGCCACCGACACCGCCTCGAAGCCGATGTAGGCGAAGAACACCAGCGCTGCACCGCGCAGCACGCCTTCGAAGCCGTACTTGCCCGGGCCTTCGTTGGCGGGAATGAAGGGGTGCCAGTTGGCCGGGTCGATGTACTTCCAGCCGGCGAAGATCACCAGCAGGATCAGGCCGGTCTTGAGCACGACCATCGCCATGTTCATCGCCGACGACTTGCGGATGCCGACGTAGCACAGCCAGGTCAGCAGCAGCACGATGCCGGCCGCGGGCAGGTTGGCGATCGCGCCGGTCGGCTTGAGCTGCGCATCCAGCGGCGCACTGACCAGCGCGTGTGGCAGATGGATGCCGAAGTGGTCGAGCAGGCTGAGGAAGTAGCCGGTCCAGCTGACCGCCACCGCCGAGGCCGACACGCCGTATTCGAGCACGAGCATCCAGCCGATGAACCACGCCGCCAGTTCGCCCAGCGTCGCGTAGGTATAGGTGTAAGCGCTGCCGGAGACCGGCACCATCGCCGCGAACTCGGCGTAGGCCAGCGCGCAGAACGTGCAGCAGATCGCCGCCAGCACGAACGACAGCATGATGGCAGGGCCGGCATGGTCCGCCGCGGCCTGGCCGGTGATGACGAAGATGCCGCCGCCGATGACCGCGCCGATGCCCAGGGCCGTCAGGCCCCACGGTCCGAGCGTGCGATGCAGTTCCAGGCCTTGCGCGTCGGCATGGCTGGCGTGGGGGTGTTTGGTGGCCCAGAGTTGTCCGAACATCAGGCGATTCCCGAACCGGCAAGAGGCCGGAATTGAAAAGAGTGCGAAACCTCAATGAACAAGGCCGACGGGGTCTCCGCCGGCCTTGAGTGGATCAGCGATCAGCGCTGAGCCTTGCGTACCTTACTGTTGCGATAACCGTAGAAGAAGTAGATCGCCATGCCGATCGCGGTCCAGCCGGTCATCAGGTGCCAATGCTCCGAGAACGGCTGCCAGAACAGGTAAAGGCAGGCGGCAGCGCCGAGCGGGCAGATGATGGCGGCAGCCGGCACGCGGAACGGACGCGGCAGGTCCGGGCGGCTCTTGCGCAGCACCAGCACACCGATGGAGACGGTGGCGAAGGCGAGCAGCGTGCCCATCGAGACCAGTTCGCCGAGCAGGCCGATCGGCAGGAAGCCGGCCAGCAGGCAGGCGAACACGCCGACGATGATCGTGCCCATGTACGGCGTCTGGAACTTCGGGTGCACCTTGGCGAACACCTGCGGCAGCAGGCCGTCCTTCGCCATCGAGTAGAAGATGCGCGGCTGGCCCATCAGCATCACCAGGATCACCGAGCTCAGGCCGGCGATGGCGCCGATCTCGACGATCATCTTCAGCCAGCCCAGCGCCGGGTACGCTTCAAGCGCGGTAGCAACCGGCTTGGGCGTGCTCAGCAGGTGGTACGGCAGCAGGCCGGTCAGCACCAGGGCAACGATGATGTAGATCACGGTGCAGATGACCAGCGAACCGAGGATGCCGATCGGCATGTCACGCTGCGGATTCTTGGCTTCACCGGCCGCGGTCGAGACCGCATCGAAGCCGATGTAGGCGAAGAACACCACGGCCGCACCGCGGATGACGCCCGACATACCGTACTTGCCCGGACCTTCGTTCTCCGGAATGAACGGCACCCAGTTGTCCGGGTTGATGTAGCTGGCAGCGAATGCCACGAACATCACGATGACGACGACCTTGATGGCCACGATCACCGAGTTGACGATCGCCGACTGGGTGATGCCGACGTAGCACAGGCCACTGAGCGCGGCGACGATGAACACCGCCGGCAGGTTGATCAGGCCGCCGGTGTAGATCAGGCTGCCATTGACCACGTTCAGCGGTGCCGATGCCAGCGATGCCGGCAAGGCCATGCCGAAGTATTCGAGGAAGCTGTTGAGGTAGCCCGACCAGCCGACCGCGACGGTCGACGCGGCGAACATGTACTCGAGCACCAGGTTCCAGCCGATGAACCAGGCGACGAACTCGCCCAGCGTGGCGTAGGAGTAGGAGTAGGCGCTGCCCGAGACCGGCATCATCGCGGCGAACTCGGCGTAGCACAGGCCGGCGAGGGCACAGGCGAAGCCGGCGATGATGAAGCTCAGGACGATGGCCGGGCCGGCATGCTCGGCGGCGGCGTGGCCGGACAATACGAAGATGCCGGCGCCGATGACTGCGCCGATACCCAGCATCACCAGTTGGGTGGCGGTCAAGGATCGCTTGAGGACCGCCTCGCCTTGCAGGCTGCCTTCGACGGGCTCACCGGCATCGACGTGCCCGGCGGGCTCCACCGGCTTGGTGATGAAGAGGTTTTTGAACATCTGATTCCCCTGAAATGTGATCTGCCACCCATTCAGGCGGCAAGCGAAACGTATGGGCCGTGGGGGGCGGGCCACCTTAACCCACGCGGGAAAGAAGCGGCAAGCGTGAAACGTCACGCCCCTTTGGTATACGCGAAACGGTGCCGGCGCGGTTGCGTCGGCGGGTGAGCGGCCACGTGCGAGTCCGGTGGGATGGCATCAAAAGGACAGGTTGACCGCGACCTGCGGGGAAACGATCGCAGGAGTGTTGCGGCCATCGAGCGACATCAGCGCGCCGAAAATCATGCCGGCGTTGTCGGACCAGTGGTACTCCGCCGCGGGAGCGATGGACAGCCGCCATGACGATGGCAGGGTCTCGTCGACCGGAGCCATGCCAGCGAGACCGCGGACGCGGGTGCCGGACTCGTGCTCGTAGACCAGGTCCGAGGCCAGCGCCCAGTGGCCGTTGAAGCTGTATTCCGTCCCCAGGTTGGCGACGACGCCCTGTCCGAGTTCCGCGTTGCCCTTGAATCCGGCATGCGTGTCGTAGCCGCTCTGCCCGTGCAGCCCGGCGTTGGCGCCCGGCAGCCGCCACGCCAGGCCGGCCCGGCGGCGCAGGTTGCGGCGTGGCAGGAAGTACGCCTGGCCATCCAGTGCAAGGGTGGTGGAGTCGGCGCCGCTGCCGGTGGGGCCGGGCACGCGGCGCAGTTCGAGGCGGTCGTGCTGGCCGGTGGTGAGGTTCTGGTGCATCGACAGGGTCAGCTTGGGCTGCTGCGCACCTTTGCCCTGCGCCAGCAGCCAGGACGCCGACAGCCGGGTGTCGCCGGCGGCGAGGGCCCACTGCCCGTCCCGTCCCGGTTCGTAGGCGGCGTTGAGCGTAACGGCCAGGGTCAGGCGATCGCTGGCGCCATACTGGATGGGTACCGAAATCTGCCAGTCGTCGGTGGCGCCGTCGACGTCGTGGCGATCGCCTTTCGAGTCGTAACGGGCCACGGTCTGCGTGTTGATCAGGTACGGCTCGATGTTCAGCGCGCCCTTGGGCAGTGGTGGCGCGGAACTGACCAGCGGGCCGGTGAAGCGAACCGCCTCGGTGTCGTCCTGCGTTTGCGCCTGCGCGCTGGTCGTGGCCAGCACGAGCCAAGTCAGCAGGAGGTGGACGGGCCATCGATGGCCATGGAATCGCAGCAGGGGCGCGCGCACTGTGCCGCACGTGCAGGATGAAGACGTCGACTCTTCCATGAGGCATCCGGTGTCTGTTCATCCGGATGCTGTCGCACGGCGCTGGACCGGCGGAATAAGAGTTGCCTCAATCGGCTTGGGAAAAGTTCGCGCGCTGCAGCCTAAAATGGTGCAATTCCTTGTAGGGTAGAACCGTTGAACATCGATCACCAGGCCAGCGCCACCGTGGGTTCAATCGATTGGCTGCGCGCGGCACTGGCCGACTACGCCAGGCGATGGCCGCGGGAAGCCGAAGCCGCGGACGACTTCAGCCGGTTCCTGGAGTCGGCCGACACGGTCTTCGACCGCATCCACCTGATCGGCCACTTCACTGCCTCGTCGTGGCTGGTCGATCGCAGTGCGACACGCGTGCTGCTCACGCACCACCGCAAGCTCGAACGCTGGCTGCAGCTCGGCGGCCATGCCGATGGCGACCGCGACCTGTCGCGTGTCGCCCTGCGCGAGGCCGAGGAGGAGTCCGGGTTGACGGGACACGAGGTGGAGCCGGAGGTGTTCGACCTCGACCGTCACTGGATCCCGGAACGCGGCGACGTTCCCGGCCATTGGCACTACGACGTTCGTTACGTCGTGCATGCGCGGGGAAGCGAAGACTACGTCGTCAGCGACGAGTCGCACGACCTGGCGTGGCGCGCGATCGACGAGATCCTCGCCGATCCGGGCAGCGACGAGTCGATGCGCCGCATGGCGCACAAGTGGCTCGATCGCAATCGCTGAAACCCGTTGCGCGGGAGCGCAGCTCCAACAAGCCGCGCCTCAATAGAGGATGCGCACCCGCAGCGTTCCCGGAATGCGTGCCAGTTCATCGCGCACCAGCGCCGCCTGGGCCTGCGTCGCAGTCACATCGATCACCACGTAGCCGACCTTGGGATGCGTGCGCAGGAACTGGCCGTCGATGTTGACGCCCAGGCGCGAGAACACGTCGTTGACCTGTGACAGCACACCCGGCACGTTGCGGTGGATGTGCAACAACCGCAGGCTGCCGGTGTGCTCGGGCAGGGTCACTTCCGGGAAATTGACCGCCGACAGGGTCGAGCCGTTGTCGCTGTAGCGGATCAGCTTGGCCGCCACTTCCAGGCCGATGTTGTCCTGGGCTTCGAGCGTGCTGCCGCCGATGTGCGGCGTCAGGATCACGTTGTCGAGGCCGACCAGCGGCGACACGAACGCGTCCGCATTGCCCTGCGGCTCGACCGGGAACACGTCGACCGCGGCACCGCCGACTTGGCCCGATGCGAGGCCCGCGGCGAGCGCGTCGATGTCGACCACGGTGCCGCGCGAAGCGTTGATCAGGTGCGCGCCCGGCTTCATCCGTGCCACCTGCGCGGCGCCGAACATGCCTTGCGTCGCGGCCGTCTCCGGCACGTGCAGGGTGACGATGTCGCTGCGCGCCAACAGGTCGTCGAGGCCGGCGGCGGCGCGGGCGTTGCCCAGCGACAGCTTGGTCTCGATGTCGTGGAAGATCACCTGCATGCCCAGCGCTTCGGCGATCACGCCGACCTGGGTGCCGATGTGGCCGTAGCCGACGATGCCCAGGGTCTTGCCGCGCACTTCGTGGCTGCCGGCGGCCGACTTGGACCAGCCGCCGCGGTGGCATTGCGCGTTCTTCTGCGGGATGCCGCGCATCAGCATGATCGCCTCGGCCACGACCAGCTCGGCGACGCTGCGGGTATTGGAGTAGGGCGCATTGAAGACCGGGATGCCGGCCAGTTCCGCGCTGTCGAGATCGACCTGGTTGGTGCCGATGCAGAAGCAGCCGATCGCGATCAGGCGGCGCGCGTGCGAGAGCACTTCGGAGTCCAGGTGCGTGCGCGAGCGGATGCCGATGATGTGGGCGGCAGCGATTTCCTGGCGCAGCAGTTCCGGCGGCAGCGATTTGTCGTACGTCTGGATCTGCGAGTAACCGGCGCTGCGGAAACTCTCCACCGCGGTCGGGGCGACCCCTTCCAGCAGCAGCACGCGGATGTCGGACTTCGGGTACGAGGTCTGCAGGCTCACGGTGTGTCGGGGTGGTGGGAAGGGCGTTTGACTATGTCAGAAATCCGGTGTGTTTGCTGCGCTGCATCACTGGCGCTGGAATGCCGCTGCTGGCACGCTACCCGGGTCCTCCCATCTGTCCGCAGGGGAGGCCTTCAACCACGGGCTCCCTGATGACCGATTCGCTGATCACCGCCCCGCTAAAGCGCCTGACCACCCGTGCCCCCGGCCTGCGCCTGAGTACCGACCCGGGCGACATGGAGCACTACGGTCGCGACTGGACCCGGCGCTGGACGCCGGCGCCGCTGGCGGTGGCGTTGCCGTCGTCGGTCGAGGAAGTGCAGATGATCATGCGCTGGGCCAACGAGGAGGGCGTCGCGGTGGTGCCTTCGGGCGGGCGCACCGGGCTGTCGGGTGGGGCGGTCGCGGCGAACGGCGAACTGGTGCTGAGCCTGGAGCGGATGAATCGCGTGCTCGACTTCAATGCGGTCGACCGCACTCTGACCGTGCAGGCCGGCATTCCGCTGGAGGCGGTGCACAACGCCGCCCGCGAACACGGCCTGGCCTATCCGGTGGACTTCGGCGCGCGTGGCTCGTGTTCGATCGGCGGCAACATCGCCACCAATGCCGGCGGCATCCGCGTGATCCGCTACGGCAACACCCGCGAATGGATCGCCGGCCTGGCAGTGGTGACCGGCAAGGGCGACCTGCTCGAGCTCAATCGCGGGCTGATCAAGAATTCCAGCGGCTATGACTTGCGCCAGTTGATGATCGGTTCCGAGGGCACGCTCGGCATCGTCGTCGAGGCGACCCTGCGCCTGACCGATCCGCCGCCGCCGACCAACGTCATGCTGCTGGCGTTGCCGTCGTTCGAGATGCTGATGAAGGTGTTCGCGGCATTCCGCGAGCGGCTGGGGCTGGAGGCATTCGAGTTCTTCACCGATCGCGCGCTGCACCACGTGCTGGCGCATGGCGCGCAGAAGCCGTTCGACGAAGTGCATCCGTACTACGTGGTCACCGAATTCGCGGTTGGCGACGAGCAGCTCGAGGCCGCGGCGATGGCCGCGTTCGAGCATTGCCTGGAGCAGGGGCTGGTCAGCGATGGCGTGATCAGCCAGAGCGATGCGCAGGCCGCACAGCTGTGGCGCCTGCGCGAGGGCATCACCGAAAGCCTGGCGCGCTGGCGCCCGTACAAGAACGATGTCTCGGTGCGGATCTCGGCGATGCCGGCGTTCCTGGCGCAGACCCAGGCCCTGCTCGGGCGCGAGTACCCGCAGTTCGACGTCGTCTGGTTCGGCCACATCGGCGACGGCAACCTGCACATCAACGTGCTCAAGCCCGAAGGCATGGACGACGGCGAGTTCGTTGGCCATTGCGAGCAGGTCACCAAGCTGCTGGCGCAGGCGCTGGAGCGCCACGGCGGCAGCATCTCCGCCGAGCACGGCATCGGCCTGGTCAAGAAGCCCTACCTGCTGGGCACGCGCAGCGAGGCCGAAGTGGAGGTGATGCGGGGCATCCGCCGCGTGCTGGACCCGAACGGCGTACTCAATCCGGGCAAGCTGTTCGATCCGTGACAACGGCGGGCGGATCGTGAATATCCGTTATCGCGACGCGGCCGGCCGTGCTTAAAAGCGGGCGGTACCCGGTAATCTTTGCCGGTCCAACTTTCCCTTCGGAGCCCCGATGAAATCCCCCGCCGTCCTGCTCTCCATCGCGCTCCTGGGCGCCGCACCCGCCGCCGCTCTGGCCTCCAGCTTCGCCGGCACGTCCGCAGGCGGCAGCTCCGCCTCCAGCGCCAGTTCGGATTCCTCGTCTGGCAACGACAAGGTGGTGCTGGCCGCACGCGATGACGCCGCCAGCTTCGTCGCCAGCGACGGTGCCATCCGCGGCGCCCAGCTCGAGGCGGCGCTGCGCCACCTGCGCGAGAACGTGCCGCAGGCTCGCCAGGCCAGCGACATCGAACTGGCGAAGGCCATCCTGGCGCTGTGAACAGCGGCCGCGGCCGCAGCCGGCGGGTCCGGTTCGCGGCCTGGCCTCTGCTGATACTGGTCCTGTGGGTCGGACAGACCCAGGCCGCACTGCGGCTGCAGCTGGACGAAAGCGGCCTGGGGCCGGGCGAAATCGCCGCCACGGCGCAGTTGCTTGCTCGGGCGCAATCGCGACTGCCACCGACGATGCAGGCGACACTGGATCGGCCGATCGAGGTCCGCTGGAGCGAAGCGCTGGATGCCGGTGTCGTCGGACATGCCAGCCGCAATGAAATCCTTCTGGATCGTGCGCTGCTGCCGGCCATTGCCGACGGTGACGACCCGGACGCATCGAAACGGGCAGAAGCGACGCTGCTGCACGAGCTCGCGCACATGTACGACCGCATCGCCCCCGGCGGCCCGATGTCGCGTGATCCGCGCCTGCTCGACCTGGCCGGATGGCAGGTCCGGGCGACGAAACTGGGTACGAAACTGGCAGGCCGACGCGAGAACCGCTTCGTCGATCGCAGCCCCGATCGCTACGAGCTGAAGGCGCCGGCGGAGTTCGTCGCGGTCAATCTCGAGTACTTCCTGCTCGACCCGGGCTATGCCTGCCGGCGCCCTGCGCTGCATCGCTACTTTGCGGAGCGGTTGGGTTCGTCGGGAGATCCCGCACAGTGCGCATCCGACTTCGTCTATGTCGATGCCGGCGACGGCGGCGATGAAGCGCTGGCCGCGCTCGATCCGCGTCGCGTGTATGAGGTCGACTATCTGCTGGCCGACAGCAACGACCAGGTGATGAGCCGGTGGGGCCACAGCATGCTGCGCCTGGTGGTGTGCGCGCCCGGACGCGCGCCGGGGCCGGACTGCCGCCTCGATCTGCAATACCACCTCGTGCTCTCGTTCCGCGCGTTCGTCGACGACGTCCAGCTGTCGAGCTGGCGCGGGCTGACGGGGCGCTATCCCTCGCGACTGTTCGTGCTGCCGCTGACCCAGGTGGTCGACGAATACACCAAGGTGGAACTGCGCGGCCTGCGCTCGACGCCGCTGCGCCTGCAGCGCGACGAGATTGCCGGACTGCTCGAGCGTGCCGCACAGCTGCACTGGAGCTACGACGGCCGCTACTACTTCGTCAGCAACAACTGCGCGGTGGAAACTTACAAGTTGCTGCACGACGGCGTACCGCGGCTGGCGTCCGCCGGCATCGGCAGCATCACGCCGACCGGAGTGCTGCACCGGCTGGAGCGGGCCGGCGTCGCCGACCCCACGGTGTTCGACGATCCGGCCGAAGCGCTGCGGCTGGGCTATCACTTCGAATCGCTGCGCCCGCATTTCCAGCAGTTGTACGCGGTGGCGCAGGCGCAGCTGGACCTGCCGCAGTCAAAGGTCGAGGACTGGATGGCGCTCGATCCGGCGCAGCGGCGGCCGTGGATCGAACGCACCGACCTTCGCAGTGGCGCGGCGTTGCTGCTGCTGGAACAGGCAGCGCAGCGCCGCCAGCGCCTGCAGGTGCAGGAGGCGCTGAAGCGGAAGTACCTCGGGGGCAATGCGCAGCCGGCGGAGGTTGCCGTGCTGCAGCGCCTGCTGAAGGAAGGCGCCTACCTGGGGCGGCCGGCGCAGTTGCTGGATGGTCCTGGTTACGGCCTGCCGCAAGCGCAGGAACGCGCGACGCTGGCAATCGAGAGCGGGCAGCGTCGCACCCGGCTCAAGCAGTTGCGTGCGGACGTGGAAGAGGGCGCGCGTGAGTTGATGTCGCCGCCGCAACGGGCGTTGCTCGATGGCATTGCCGCCAACAGCGATCTGCTGGGGCAGCGGTTGCGTGCTTTGCACGCGGCAGAGGGCGGCGTTCGTTTGCCATGACCAACGTCACCGTTGCCGTCACCGTCATCCCGGCAAAAGCCGGGATCCATCTGCTTGGACTATGCCGCGGCGCCTGCAGGGCAGGGCAAACGCCAAATGGGTCCCGGCTTTCGCCGGGACGACGGAATAGTGAGCGTCAGTCCGCGCGACCGGCAAACTCGCCCGTGGTGGTGTTGACCAGCACGCGCTCGCCGTTGCCGATGTACTCTGGAACCATGATCTCGATACCGGTCGACAGCTTGGCCGGCTTCGGACGCTTGGTCGCGGTGCCGCCCTTGAGTTCCGGCGGCGTCTCGACCACTTCGATCGCCACGCTCTGCGGCAGCTGCAGTGCCACCGGCGCGTCGTCGATGATCTGCACGTAGCAGCCGCTCAGGTCGGCGACGATGTAGCCGGCGAGGTCGCCGACGGCATCGGCGTCGAGTGTGTACGGGGTGTAGTCCTCATCGTCGAGGAACACGAACGCCTCGCCGTCCTTGTACGAGAACGTCGCCTGGCGGCGGCTGAGCTCGACTTCCTTCACCTCATCGTCGCCACCCATGCTGACGTCGAGCTTGGTGCCGCCCGGGACGCTGTACATGGTGAAGCGGAACTTTACGTTGCCGCCGCGGCCCTGCGGCGAGCTGCGCTCGATGTCGCGGATCTGGTAGACCGCGTTGTTGTACTCGACAACGTTACCCTTCTTTACGTCGTAGGCTTTCATGCGTGACCTTTGATTGGATTACTTCGGCGCCAGGCGCGTTGCGCCGTCGAGACGGATGGTCTCGCCGTTGAGGTAGGTGTTGCGCAGGATGTAGGCGACCAGGTCGGCGAACTCCTCCGGCTTGCCCAGGCGCGACGGGAACGGAATCGACGCGGCCAGCGACTGCTGCACCGAGTCGGGCATGCCGTCGACCATCGGCGTCCAGAAGATGCCCGGCGCCACCGTCATGACGCGGATGCCGAAGCGCGACAGTTCGCGCGCCATCGGCAGGGTCATGCCGACCACGCCGCCCTTCGATGCCGAGTACGCGGCCTGGCCGATCTGGCCTTCGTAGGCGGCGACCGACGCGGTGTTGACGATCACGCCACGCTCGCCGTCGACGCCGGCCTCGTTGTGCTGCATCAGCGCGGCGGCGGCCTTGGCGACGTTGAAACTGCCGACCAGGTTGACCATCACCGTGCCCTGGAACTGCGCCAGCGGCATCGCGCCTTCCTTGCCCAGGACGCGACCGGCGCCGAGGATGCCGGCGCAGTTGATGGTGGCATTGAGACCGCCGAGGAAGTCGCTGGCAGCGGCGACATTGGCGGCGACGTCGGTCTCGCTGGTGACGTCGGTCTTGAAGTAGCGGGCCTTGTCGGCGCCGAGCGCGGACACGGCAGCGGCGCCCTTGTCGTCGTTGACATCGAACAGGGCGACCTTGGCGCCGTTGGCGACCAGGTGCTGGGCGACGGCGAGGCCAAGGCCGGAGACGCCGCCGGTGACGATGGCGCGGACAGTATCGAGTTGCATTGGGCTGGTCCAGGGACGCGGAAACCGGGGATTTTACCGGACCGGCCCGCCCATCGCCGCCGTCCGGTAGACCAGCCTGAGCTCGTCGGGCATCAGCCCCGGCGCGAACAGGAAGCCCTGGCCGATGCTGACCCCCAGTTGCAGCAGGAACTCACGGTGTTCCTCGGTCTCAACGCCTTCGGCGACCAGGGTCAGGCCGAGGCTGCGGGCGATGCCGGCGACGGCCTGGCAGACCGCCACGTCGGACTGGTTGCCCGGCACGCCCTGGACGAACAGCTGGCTCAGCTTGAGGCCATGGATGGGCAGCCGGCGCAGGTAGTTGAGCGCGCTGTAGCCCTCGCCGAAATCGTCGATCGTCAGCATCACGCCCATCTCGCGAAGCGCGGCGAAGGTGCGCAGCGTGTCGGGCGCGTCCTCGATCAGCACGCGCTCGGTGAACTCCAGTTCCAGCGCGTTGCCGGGCAGGCCGTACTCGGCCAAGGCCGAGCTGACGCTGCTGGCCAGGTCTTCACCGAGGAACTGCCGGTACGACACGTTCACCGCCACGCGCGGCACGGCCAGCCCGCCTTCCTGCCATTCGCGCAGTTGCCGGCAGGCTTCCTGCAGCACCCAGTCGCCGATGCCGACGATGTCGCCGGTGGTTTCGGCGTGATCGATGAACTTGTCCGGACGGATCTCGCCCAGCGAGTGGTTGCGCCAGCGGATCAGGGCTTCCGCCGCGACCATCGCACCGGTGGTGAGGTCGACCTGCGGCTGGTAGACCAGATGGAACTCTTCGTTGTTGACCGCGCGGCGCAGGTGCGTCTCCAGCTGCAATCGATGCAGCTGCTGCTCGGCCAGTTCCGGCGTGAATGCCTGCCAGCCGTTGCGGCCACGACGCTTGCTGTCGTACATCGCCACGTCGGCGCTCTGGATCAGCTGCTGCGAGCGCACGCCGTCGAGCGGTGCCTGCGCAATGCCGATGCTGGCGGTGATGCTGAACTCCTCGCCGTCGAGGCGGAAGCTGTCGCCGAAGATCTCCAGGATCGCATCGGCCAGGCGTTCCGGCCGCGACGGATCACTGCCGGTGTCGCAGATGATCAGGAATTCGTCGCCGCCGAATCGCGCGATCAGGCCTTCGCTGCCAATCGCGCGCTGGATGCGGCGGCCGGCCGAGGCGAGCAGTCGATCGCCGGCGGCATGGCCGAGCACATCGTTGACGACCTTGAAGCGATCCAGGTCGACATAGAGCACGGCGAGGGTGTCGCGAAGCGGATCGTCGAGGCGGCTCTCCAGCTCGGCCAGCACCGCATCGCGGTTGAGCAGGCCGGTCAGCGGATCGCTGCGCGCCTGCACGCGCAGCGTTTCCTCGTCGTGCTTGCGCTCGGTGATGTCCTGCAGCGTGCCGGTCAAACGCGAGTTGAGCGGATCTGCCGCGTCGGCCTCGCCGATCACGCGCAGCCAGAAGCCGCGGCCGTCGGCGCGATGGCCCTGGACTTCGAGTTCGAGCTTGCGCCCGAATGAGATCGCCTGGCCCAGCGCCGCGCGCAGGCGTTCACGATCCTGCGTGCGCAGGCAGGCCAGCATGCCTTCGATGGTCGTAGGCGCCGGCCGATGGCCGAGGATGCGTTGCGCCTCGTCGGTCAGGTACAGCCGGTCCGGTCCGACCTCCCATTCCCAGCCGCCGATGTGCGCCATCGCCTGGGCGCGATCGAACAGCGTGCTGTCGCGCTTGAGCGTGGTGATGTCGGAGAACAGCGACAGCACCTGGTGTGGCTTGTCGCCATCGGGCGGGAACTGCGGCACCGCCGTCACCGACAGCCACATCAGCTGCTGCCTCGCACGGTGGTACAGCCCCAGGACCGTGCTCTCGCAGATGCGTCCGGTCTTCAGGGCGCGATGCGAAGGGTACATGTCGGGAGACAGCTGCCGGCCGCGATCGTCGACGACCATCCAGTTGTCCTCGCGCAGCGCGTCGTTGACCGACTCGTCTTCGCCGACGCCCAGGATCTTCATCGCCGCCACGTTGGTGTAGACGATCTGCAGGTCGGCATCCTGGATCAGGATGCCGCGGTCCATCGCTTCCATCAGTTCGCGATAGCGCAATTGCCCGGTGAGCCGGCTGCTCAGATCGCGCGCGACCGCGACCATCGCCTTGCGGCCGTCGTACAGCAGCGGCCCGGTGTGGACCTCGACCGGAAAGCGCGTGCCGTCGCTGCGCATGTTGGTGACCTCGACCATGTAGCTTCCGCCACGGTTGAGCGTCTCCAGCACCGGAACCATGTGGTCCTGCGGCAGTTCGGGGTTGATGGTCTCGATCGGCTGGCCGATCAGCTCCTCGCGCGGGCGCCGATACGATTCCAGTCCGGAACGATTGAGGTCGAGCACGGTGCCGTCGTAGGCAATGATGCTGACCGGGTCGGGCAGGGCGTCGAACAGGTCGCGATAGCGCTGGCGTTCGGCATCGGCTTCGGCGCAGGAGTCGTGCAATGCCTGGCGCGCCTGTTGCAGGAGCGCGCGGGTGTCTTCGGAAAGTTCGCCGTCGCGCGCGAGCGCGTGGTCGATGGCTGCCAGCGTGGCCGCCGCATCGGCCCCATCGGCCGGTCCGGCCGATGTCGAAGGGCCTGCCGCTGGCGCCTTCGACGTCATGAGGCCGCGAGCGCCTTGCCGACCCGGCTGCCGGTTTCGCGTCCCAGCAGGGCGGCGAGCCAGCGGCCGGTTTCCGCCAGCGCGGGCAGGTCGATGCCGGTCTCGATGCCAAGCCCGTGCAGCATGTAGACGACGTCCTCGCTGGCGACGTTGCCGCTGGCGCCCTTGGCGTACGGGCAGCCACCGGTGCCGGAGACGGCGGAATCGACCACCGCGACGCCTTCTTCCAGGCAGGCGAGGATGTTGGCCAGCGCCTGGCCATAGGTGTCGTGGAAATGCACGGCGAGCGCGCCGATCGGCACTTCCTGCGCCACCGCCAGCAACATCGCGCGTGCCTTGCCGGGCGTGCCAATGCCAATCGTGTCGCCGAGCGAGACTTCGTAGCAGCCCATGTCGTGCAGCGCACGCGCAACGCGGACCACGTCGGCCAGCGGCACTTCGCCCTGGTACGGGCAACCGAGCACGGTGGAGACATAGCCGCGCACCGCCACGCCGTCGGCGCGTGCGCGCTCCATCACCGGGACGAAGCGCTGCAGCGATTCGTCGATGCTGGCATTGATGTTGCGGCGGTTGAATTCCTCGGACGCGGCGGTGAACACCGCGATCTCGTCGACGCCGGCGCTGCGTGCGCGTGCATAGCCCTGTTCGTTGGGCACCAGCACCGGGTAGCGAACGCCGGGCCGGCGATGGATGCCGGCCAGCACTTCGGCGGCATCGGCCAGCTGCGGCACCCACTTGGGACTGACGAAGCTGGTGGCCTCGATGCTGCGCAGGCCAGTCGCCGAGAGGCGATCGATCAGTTCGATCTTGTCGGCGGTGGCGACGTTGGTTTTCTCGTTCTGCAGGCCGTCGCGCGGGCCTACTTCGACGATGCGGACCGAGCGCTTCATGACGCCAACGCCACCAGCACGGTGTCGGCCTCGACGAAGTCGCCGGCGGCCGCGCGCACTTCGGCGACCGTGCCCGCGCGCGGCGACTTGAGGCTCAACTCCATCTTCATCGCTTCGATCACCATCAGCTCCTGTCCTGCCTCGACCTCGTCGCCCGGCGCGGCCTTGACCAGCACCACCCGTCCGGGCATCGGCGCCAGCAACCGGTTGCCGGTGCCGACCGCGCTGCTTCGCTCCGGACGATACATCGGCACCGCCTGAAGACGGAGTCGACGCCCGCCGTCATGCACGACGATCCGCCCGTCGCCCGCGCTGTTTCCGGGGCCTGCATCCATAGCCAACGTAAAGCGGCGGCCGCGTCCGTCAATGCGCAGGCTGAGGCCGTCGCCGGCCTCGTTGCGGGCGCCTTCGACGCTGTGGATCCGGTCCGCGTGCTCGATGCGGTAGTTGCCGTTGCTGCCCTGCGCGTGCAGCTCCAGGCGCCGTTCGCCCTGCAGGAAGGCCAGGCTGCGGCGGCTGCCGTGGCCCAGGCGCCAGCCATCGGCGATCGCCCACGGCGAAGACGGGTCGGTCGAAGCGCCGGCGCGCTCCAGGGACTGGCGCTCCTGCACCAGCAGCTGGGCCGTGGCGGCGGCCAACAGCAGGTCCTGCGCGGTGTCGTCGCTGGCGGTGTCGCCGGCCTGGATGAATTCGTCCAGGTGGCGGTCGAGATAACCGGTGTCGATGCGACCTTCGACGACCGCCGGGTGGCGGACCAGGCGCTCGAGGAACTCGATGTTGGCCTTCGGCCCGGCGATGTCGCACTGCGCCAGCGCCGCACGCAGGCGGGCGAGGGCGCGCGGACGGTCTGCGTCATGGACGATGAGCTTGGCGATCATCGGGTCGTAGAAGATCGTGACGGTGTCGCCCTCGATCACACCCGAATCGATGCGCACGTGCTGGTCGGCTGCCGGCAAACGCAGCCGCTCCAGCCGCCCGGAACCGGGCAGGAAGCCGGCATCGGGATCTTCGGCGTACAGCCGGACTTCGATGGCGTGGCCTTGTTGTGCGATCTGGCCCTGCGCCAGCGGCAGCGCTTCGCCGGCGGCGACGCGCAGTTGCCATTCGACCAGGTCCAGGCCGGTGACGAATTCGGTGACCGGATGTTCGACCTGCAGGCGGGTGTTGATCTCCATGAAGTAGAAGCCACCGTCCTGCCCAACGATGAACTCGACCGTGCCGGCGTTGACGTAGTCGATCGCGCGCGCGGCAAGCACCGCGGCAGAACCCATCGCATCGCGCAACTGCGCCGAGAGGAACGGCGAGGGCGATTCCTCGAGCACCTTCTGGTAGCGGCGCTGTGCCGAGCATTCGCGCTCGTTCAGATGGAGGGTGTGGCCGTGGCTGTCGCCGAACACCTGGATCTCGATGTGGCGCGGGCGCTCGACGTAACGCTCCAGCAGCACGCGATCGCGACCGAAGGCATTGCGCGCCTCGCGCTGGCAGCTTTCCAGGTTGGCGGCGAACTCGCCGCTGTCGCGGACGATGCGCATGCCCTTGCCGCCGCCGCCGTGTGCGGCCTTGATCATCAGCGGATAACCGATCGCGTCGGCTTCGCGCTGGAGCACGTCGGGCGACTGGTCCTCGCCGGTGTAGCCGGGGACGACCGGCACGCCGGCGGCCTGCATCAGTTCCTTGGCACCGGCCTTGCTGCCCATCTTGCGCATCGAGGCCGCCTTGGGCCCGATGAAGACGACGCCGGCCGCTTCGACCGCATCGGCGAAGTCGGCGTTCTCGCTGAGGAAACCGTAGCCGGGATGGATCGCCTGTGCGCCGGACTTCAGCGCGACTTCGAGGATCGCATCGCCACGCAGGTAGCTTTCGGCCGGGCGCGGTCCGCCAATCGGCCACGCCTCATCGGCCAGGCGCACATGCTGCGCATCGGCATCGGCCTGCGAGTACACCGCGACCGTGGCGATGCCGAGACGACGGCAGGTGCGGATCACGCGGCAGGCGATCTCGCCTCGATTGGCAATCAGGATCTTGTCGAACAACTTCAAGCACTCCTTCAAAAAGCCCGCTCTTTCGGAGAGGCGTCAGGGCAGGGGCAGTGACCCCGCCCTTCGAATGGTTTCCCGGTGCGGCTGCCTACTGCGCCCAGTGCGGCTTGCGCTTTTCCAGGAAGGCGCCCAGGCCTTCCTGGCCTTCGGCCGATACTCGCAGACCGGCGATGAGCGCGGCATTGTCGGCATCGAGGCGATCGCGGTCGCGTTCGCCGGTGACCCGGCGGACCAGGGCCTTGGCGGTCGCCGAGGCCACGGGGCCGGCCTTCAGCAGCAGGTCGATCTGGCGCTGCACCGCCTGGTCCAGCTCATTGCCCGGGACCACCTGGTGGACCAGGCCGATCTCCAGCGCGGTGTCCGCAGTGAAGATCTCGGCGGTGGCGAACCAGCGCCGTGCCTGGCGCGGCCCGATCGCCTCGATCACGTAGGGCGAGATCACCGCCGGCAGCAGCCCGAGCTTGCTCTCGGTCAGGCCGAACTTCGCCTCGGGCGCGGCGATGGCGATATCGCAGCAGGCCACCAGGCCGACGCCGCCGCCGAAGGCGGCACCGTGCACGCGGGCGATGGTCGGCTTGGGCAGTTCGTCCAGGGTGCGCATCAGGCGGGCGAGGGCGAGCGAATCCTCGCGGTTGGCTGCCTCGCTGGCGGCGGCCATGCCGCGCATCCAGTTGAGGTCGGCGCCGGCCGAGAAAGAGGCGCCTTCACCCTCCAGCACGACCACCCGTACGCTGTCGTCGGCGGCCACCGCTTCCAGTGCGCCGGTCAGCGCGGCGATCACCATCGCGTCGAAGGCGTTGTGCAGGTCCGGTCGGTTCAGGCGCAGGCGGGCGACGGCCCCTTCGCGCACGTTCAGCAGGGGATGGGTCATCGGCCTGGGCTTGTTGGACTGTGGCGAATCATAGCCGCTGGCCCGCTGGACCCGTGCGTTTGCGGGCGGTGGTGTAGAATTGAGAACAATTCCCATTTGGCGCCTTGGCCCGATTCGCCCCCCGGGCCGGCTTGCAGGTGAACCTTGAAGCTGTCCGAATTGCCACGCCGTACCGCCGCCACCGTTGAAAGCGTCGAGGACCACTCGCCGAACGACTCCATCGCGCGTCGACTGCGCGAGCTCGGCTTCGTCCATGGCGAGCGCGTGGAAGTGATGGCGGCCGGTCCGGTGTCCGCAGAGCCGCTGCTGGTGCAGATCGGCTTCACCCGCTTCGCCTTGCGTCGCAGTGAAGCGGCGCGCGTGCGCGTGCAGTCCGCCGGCGATGGCAACGGCAGCGGCAAGCGCATCAATGGCTTCGACGCGGACGCTGAAAGCACGAAAGGCGGCCAGGCATGAGCAGCGCCGAAGCCATCCGCGTCGCCCTGGTCGGCAACCCGAACTGCGGCAAGACCGCGCTGTTCAACCAGCTCACCGGCAGCCGGCAGAAAGTCGCCAATTACGCCGGCGTCACCGTCGAGCGCAAGGAAGGCCGCTTCCATGCGCCGTCCGGACGCCACTACGCCGTGCTCGATCTGCCCGGCGCCTACAGCCTGCACGCCGCCAGCCTCGACGAGGCGGTGACGCGCGACCTGTGCCGCGGTTTCTATCCGGGTGAGCCCGCGCCGGACGTGCTGGTGTGCGTGGTCGATGCGACCAACCTGCGCCTGCACCTGCGCTTTGCCCTGGAAGTGCGCGAGCTGGGCCGGCCGATGGTGGTCGCGGTCAACATGATGGACGCGGCCAAGCGCCGCGGCATCGACATCGACCTGGCCGTGCTCGAGCGCGAGCTCGGCGTGCCGGTGGTGCCGACCGTGGCCGTGCGCAGCGGCGGCGCGCGCGAGCTGGTGGCGATGCTCGACAGCGTCGCCGACAAGCTGCACGAACCGCGCGTGCACCTGCCGGCCAACCTCGCCGACAATGCCGACGCGCTGCACGCCGAAACCCGGCGCCTGCTCGAACTGGCCGTGGCCATGCCGCGCCGCACCGCCGAGATCGATGACGCACTCGATCGCTGGCTGCTGCACCCGGTGCTCGGCCTGTTGTCGCTGGCGGTGGTGATGTTCCTGATCTTCCAGGCGGTCTATGCCTGGGCGACGCCGCTGATGGACCTGATCGAGGTCGGCACGGCCGCAACCGGCGAGTTCGTCGGCGCGATGCTGCCCGACGGTCCGCTGCGCAGCCTGCTGGTCGACGGCATCATCGCCGGCCTGGGCAGCGTCATCGTGTTCCTGCCGCAGATCCTGATCCTGTTCGCCTTCATCCTCGCGCTGGAGGAGTCGGGCTACCTGCCGCGTGCGGCCTTCCTGCTCGACCGGATGATGGCGTCGGCAGGCCTGTCCGGCCGCTCGTTCATTCCGCTGCTGTCGAGCTTCGCCTGCGCGGTGCCGGGCATCATGGCCACGCGCTCGATCCAGGACCCGCGCGACCGTCTTGCGACGATCCTGGTGTCGCCGCTGATGACCTGCTCGGCGCGACTGCCGGTGTATGCGCTGTTGATCGGTGCCTTCATTCCGCAGAAGCAGGTGCTGGGTGTCCTCAACCAGCAGGGCCTGGTGCTGTTCGGCCTGTACGCGGCCGGCATCATCAGCGCACTGGCGGTGTCGTGGGTGATGAAGAAGTGGCGCCGCGACAAGAGCGAGCACGCGCTGCTGCTGGAGCTGCCGTCGTACCGCATCCCGCACCCGCGCGACCTGCTGATCGGCCTGTGGGAGCGCGCCTGGATCTTCCTGCGTCGCGTCGGCGGCATCATCCTGGCGCTGACGATCCTGCTGTGGTTCCTGCTGTCGTTCCCGGGTGCGCCGGCGGGCGCCACCGGCCCGGCCATCGACTACAGCTTCGCCGGCCGCATCGGCCATGCGATGACGACGGTGTTCGCGCCGCTGGGCTTCAACTGGCAGATCTGCATCGCGCTGATCCCGGGCATGGCGGCACGCGAAGTCGTGGTGTCGTCGCTGGCCACGGTCTATGCGCTGTCGGCCGCCAGCGACGATGCCGCCACGCAGGCACTGACCCCGCTGATCAGCAACGGCTGGTCGCTGGCCACGGCTCTGTCGCTGCTGGTGTGGTTCATCTATGCGCCGCAGTGCATCTCCACGCTGGCCACGATCAAGCGCGAGACCAACTCGTGGAAGCAGGTGGGCATCAGCGCCGGCTACCTGTTCGCGCTGGCCTACCTGGCTTCGATGCTGACCTACCAGATCGCCGTGGCGCTGGGGGCAGGGTGAGCATGGACGCCGGCCTGCTCGCGCAGTACCTGGTCATCGCCTTGGCGGTGGTGATCAGTGCGGGCTTCGTGGCGCGGCGGCAGTTTCCCAACGCGGTACGCCGGTTGCGCATCGCGCTGGCGATACCGATGGTGCGTGACGGGCAGCCTGGCTGGTTGCGCGCGCTGGGGCGTCGCATCGCGCCGCCGGCGAGCCTGGGCGACGACAGCTGTGGCGGCTGCGATAACTGCGGCCCGGCGCCGCCGCGCAAGCATCGGTGATGACCGTCATCCCGGCGTTCGCCGGGATGACGTCGTAGCTAGTGGCGCCCGCGTCCGCGTCCGGCCCGATAGCCCTTTACCTCGACCGCTTCGACTTCCAGCGTAAAGGAGCGCTCTTCGCCGGCGAAGAGCGCCCCGACCCCCATGACCTGGCGATCGATCTCGACGCCCTCGTCATTGCGGATGGTCAGCACCACCGAATACTCCAGGGCGTTGTCGCCCGGCGGTGGCTTGATCGTTCCTTCCACGCGCAGCGGCACCGACCGCTGCTTGGCGGACTCCACGGCATCGGGGTCGAAGCGCAAATGGTGCCTGCAGGACGGACAGACGGTGGCGCTGTCGAGGATCTTCGTCTTGCAGTGCGGACAGATGCGCGTCGCACCGGGTGTACCGGGGCGAACGGCACTCATGCGGCGGTGCTCGCCTCCGCCTTGTTGAAGTCGGCCTTGTCAGCCTTGTCGGCCTTGCCATTGGCCTTGGCCGCTTCCTTCTCGTCCCAGCCGAACTCGACCTGGCCGCGCATGCGCGCACCGGCCGCGACCGTGACCGTGCCGGCCTTGACGTCGCCGACGACCACGCCGCCTTCGAGCAGCTCGACGCGTGCAGCCGATTCGATGTTGCCTTCGAGCTCGCCGGCGATGACGACCTTGCGCGCACGCACGCCGCCGGTGACCTTGGCGCCGACTTCGACCGTCAGGTCGCCTTCGACCTGCACGTCGCCCTTGAAGCGACCGGCGATGCGGATGTGGCCAGCGCCCTGGATCTTGCCTTCGATGGACAGGTCAGCGGCGATCAGAGACTCCTTGCCCTCGCGCTCGACCGGGCGCGGTGCTGCCGCGACGGCGGGCTTGGGAGTGGTGGAACCGAATGAAATTTCATTGCGCACGTCCGGCTCCTTGCCCAGTGCGGATTCGGGTTGCCCCGGCTGGGTCGGCGGCACGTTTTGCTTCGGGGTGGACGACGGGGGGGAATTGAAGATCGCCATGGGGACTTCCTGATGTTGGGCAAGACACACTGAGCAGTGATGGAGTGCAACCAGTCGAGGCTACTGGCCGCTCGCCATCATCGGTGTGACGTGCCTCACCCAATCATCACTTTGGCCCAGCCGTTTATCTGACGATCACCTGCCTGACTGGGCCAAGCGCGCACTCGCGCGCAAAACGGCATCGACGCTACATGCGGAACACGCCGAAGCGCGTGCGCTCCTCGATCGGTGCATTGAGGCTGGCCGACAGGCCAAGGCCGAGCACGCGACGCGTGTCGGCCGGATCGATGATGCCGTCGTCCCAGAGACGGGCGGTGGCGTAGTAGGGGTTGCCCTGGCTTTCGTACTGGTCGCGGATCGGTGCCTTGAAGGCTTCTTCCTCCTCGGCCGTCCAGACCTTGCCGGCGGCTTCGATGCCGTCGCGCTTGACCGTGGCGAGCACGCTCGCCGCCTGCTCGCCGCCCATCACCGAGATGCGCGCGTTGGGCCACATCCACAGGAAACGTGCGCCATAGGAGCGGCCGCACATGGCGTAGTTGCCGGCGCCGAAGCTGCCGCCGATGACGACTGTGAACTTGGGCACATGCGAACACGCAACCGCCGTCACCATCTTCGCTCCGTCCTTGGCGATGCCGGCGTTCTCGTACTTGCGGCCGACCATGAAGCCGGTGATGTTCTGCAGGAACACCAGCGGGATGCCGCGCTGGTTGCACAGCTCGATGAAGTGCGCGCCCTTGAGCGCGCTCTCGGCGAACAGGATGCCGTTGTTGGCGACGATGCCGACCGGGTAACCGTGCAGGTGGGCGAAGCCGGTGACCAGCGTCTTGCCGTAGCGCGCCTTGAACTCCTGGAAGTCGCTGCCATCGACGACGCGGGCGATGACCTCGCGGATGTCGAACGGGCGGCGCGTGTCCTTGGGCACGATGCCGTACAGCTCGCTGGACGGATACAACGGTTCGCGCGCGGCCTGCACCGCAACCGGCAGCGTCTTGCGGCGATTGAACGTGGCGACGATGTCGCGGGCGATCTGCAGCGCGTGGCGGTCGTCCTCTGCGAAGTGATCGGCCACGCCGGACACGCTGGTGTGCACGTCGGCGCCACCGAGTGTTTCGGCGTCGACGATCTCGCCGGTGGCGGCCTTCACCAGCGGCGGACCACCGAGGAAGATCGTGCCCTGTTCGCGCACGATGATCGACTCGTCGCACATCGCCGGGACGTAGGCGCCACCAGCGGTGCACGAGCCCATGACCACGGCGACCTGCGGGATGTTCTCCGCGCTCAGCCGTGCCTGGTTGTAGAAGATGCGGCCGAAGTGTTCCTTGTCCGGGAATACCTCGTCCTGCAGCGGCAGGAACGCACCGCCGGAGTCGACCAGGTAGACGCAGGGCAGGTGGTTCTCCCGCGCGATTTCCTGCGCGCGCAGATGCTTCTTCACTGTCATCGGGAAGTAGGTGCCGCCCTTGACGGTGGCGTCGTTGGCGACGATCACCACTTCCTGTCCCATCACCCGGCCGATGCCGCAGACCATGCCGGCTGCCGGCGCGGCATCGTCGTACATGCCTTCGGCAGCGAGCGGTGCAATCTCGAGGAACGGCGAACCCGGGTCGAGCAGGGCAGTGATGCGATCGCGCGCCAGCAGCTTGCCGCGCTCGGTATGGCGGGCGCGTGCCTTGTCTCCGCCGCCCTCGGCGGCGCGGGCAAGTCGGGCATCGAGTTCATCGACCAGGGCGCGGTGGTAGGCGACGTTGTCCTGGAAATCCTGGGAGCGCGGATCGATGTTGGAAGTCAGTGCGGGCATCGATGCAAGGGGTGCGGAAGATTCGGCATGAGACCACAAAGGCGCCAGACCGTCATCCCGGCGAAAGCCGGGATCCATTTGCCCTTGCCCGCGAACGCAAAAAGAAAGGCCCGCTTGCGCGGGCCTCTCGAAATCGTTGCAGCAAACATATTGCGCTTACTTCTTCACTTCTTCCGCGGCCTTGTCGGCCTTGTCGGCAACCTTCTCCGCAGCGTCGGCCGTGGCCTGGGCGGCATCGGCGGTGGCAGCGGCGGCGCCGGCGGCGGCGTTGGAAGCAGCGGCGGCGGTCGAGTCGGCAGCCTGTTCCACGGCGGCACCGGCCTGGGCGGCGGCGGCGTCAGTGGCGGCGGCAGCGGCTTCGGCGCTTTCGGTCGCGGCGGTGGAGGCGGCATCGGCGGCCTGCGAAGCAGCGTTGGCGGCTTCGGCGGCTTCGGTCTGCGCGGTGTCGGTCTTCTGACAGGCCGACAGGGCCAGGACGGCGGCGGCCAGGGCTACATAGAGCTTGATGTTCATGAGTCTCTCCGTTGGGTTGTCCGAGAAGTGCCAGGTAAAAGTTCACCATCAACAAGATCAGGCAACGCCGGTGCTCATTGCGATCCGGCCGGGCCAGTCCGATCGTTCACTGATCGGGTGTGGAGCTTACTGCTAACCACGTGAATTGGTATGGGGGCCACGAAGCACCTGACGTCGTGGCCGGCCCCACTACGGAAAAAGCCGCCGGGAAACCCCGGCGGCCTTTCCTGTGAGAGCAACACCCGGGCAGTTACCTGCCCGAAGTGATTACTTCTTCACTTCTTCCTTGGCAGCGTCAGCAGCCTGGGTAGCAGCGTCAGCAGCCTGGGTGGCGGCGTCAGCAGCCTGACCAGCGGCGTCAGCAGCTGCGTCGGCAGCGGCCGGAGCAGCGGCAGCGGCGGTGGCGTCAGCCGAAGCGGCGGCAGCGTCAGCAGCCTGGGCAGCGGTGTCGGCAGCAGCCTGGGCAGCGTCGGCAGCAGCGGCGTCGCCGGTAGCAGCAGCGGTGTCAGCAGCAGCAGCGGCTTCGGTCGAAGCAGCGGCGGCGTCCGTGGCAGCTTCGTCAGCCTGCTTCTGGTTCGAGCAAGCAGCCAGGGCCAGGCCCATAGCCAGGGCGAGCAGCGCCTTGTTGAAAGTCATGGTTTATATCCTCGTCGTTTAGTTAGGCAACGCGCAATTGCGCGTCTATAACATGATGACAAGCCGGTGACGCGTGTCAAGCGGCTTGTCCGGTTTTTTTTAAGTAATACGTTTTTAACGTCTTATAGCACTTCTACAGCAATCGCCGTGGCTTCGCCACCGCCAATGCACAGGGAAGCGACGCCGCGCTTGACGCCGCGTGCACGCAGGGCATGCACCAGGGTCACGACCAGACGGGCGCCGCTGGCACCGATCGGGTGACCCAGGGCAACCGCGCCACCGTTGACGTTCAGCTTTTCGTGGGGGATCCCGAGGTCCTTCATCGGCGCCATGGCCACACAGGCAAACGCTTCATTGACCTCGAACAGGTCGACATCGCCGACCTGCCAGCCGGCCTTGGCCAGCACGTTTGAAATCGCTTTCACCGGTGCGGTGGTGAACCATTCCGGCGCCTGTGCATGGCCGGCATGGGCGACGATGCGGGCCAGCGGCTTGAGGCCGCGCTTGCTGGCTTCCTCGGCGCTCATCAGCACGGTGGCGGCGGCACCATCGGAAATCTTCGACGACGACGCGGCGGTCAGCACGCCTTCCTTGCCGAAGGCCGCGCGCAGCGTCGGGATCTTGGCCAGGTCGATCTTGCCCGGCTCTTCGTCACCGTCGACGACGACGTCACCCTTGCGACCCTTGACGGTCACCGGGACGATCTCGTCCTTGAATGCACCGCCGGTCACGGCGGCTTGCGCGCGCCGCGCGCTTTCGGCCGAGAAGGCATCGAGCGATGCGCGGTCGAACTCGTACTTCTCGCATGCCATGTCGCCAAACACGCCCATCGCCTTGCCGTCGTACGGACTGGTCAGGCCGTCCCACGCCATGTGGTCGAGGAACTCGGCGCTGCCGTAGCGGATGCCGGTGCGCGAGTTGTTGAGCAGGTGCGGTGCGTTGGTCATCGACTCCATGCCGCCGGCGACCACGACGTTCGCCGAGCCGGCCTTGATCAGGTCGGTGGCCAGCATGATCGCCTTCATGCCCGAGCCGCAGACCTTGTTGATGGTCGTCGCGCCGGCCGAGGTCGGCAGGCCGGCAGCAAGCGCGGCCTGGCGCGCCGGTGCCTGGCCCAGGCCGGCCGGCAGGACGCAACCCATGATCACTTCGTCGACCTGGTCGGCGGCGACGTTGGCGTGTTCGAGCGCGCCGGTGATGGCGGCCGTGCCCAGCACTGGCGTCGGGACGCCGGTGAACTGACCGAGGAAGGAACCGATGGCGGTGCGCTTGGCACCGACGATGACGACGTCACTCATGAAAACTCCAGGACATTGCGGGCCAGCGCGGGGCCGGAACCCCCGGATTATGCGGCTGCATGCTGCACCGCCGCAAACCACCCGGGCGGCCGGCCTGTTCAGGCCGCGGTAGGGGGGCTCTTGGGCCCGAAGCCAAATGGCTCATGAAGGGCAGGTACCCGGCCCGGACCGCCGCGCCGTCCGAACCGGGTCCGTCGGAGTGCGGGCGACGGTGGCGATGCCATTGCCATCGCGCAGTCCGGCGGTCGTCACACGCTCACGTCGGGACGACCAGGATGCCGTGTGTGTGAGACACGGCCCGGCAATTGGCGCAACTGCGACTTGTTCCGATTGTGGTGGCCTGCATGTTGGATTAAAAGAACCCAAGGACGAGCGCTGGATTCGCTGGGGAGCGAACGCGCCGTGGTCGAGGGCGAGATGGCTTATCGCGAACGAGGACTGGTCACCGCGTTGCGCAGCGCATTGCTGCTGTCGGCGGTATGCGGGCTGGCTGCCTGTGGTGGTGGCGGTGGTGGTGGCAACGTCCGGTCTGGTCCGCCGCCTGCAACCGTGACGCCGCCGACGCCACCCCCGCCGCCTCCGCCGACACCTCCGGTGGTGTCCACGCCGGATCCACAGTTCAGCCAGCACCTGGTCTCGACCAATGCCGCCGCTGCGCGACAAGCAGGAATCACCGGCGCAGGCGTGCGCATCGGCGTGGTCGACAGCGGCGTGATGCACAACCACCCGGCGTTGTCGCCGCGCGTGCTGGAAAACCTCAACTACATCTCGTCGCCGCCCAACAACCTGGCCATCGACGATGTCGTCGGTCATGGCACCGCGGTGTCGCAGATCATGGCCGGTACGCCCTTCGGTGCCTGGCCGGGCGGCATCGCGCCCGGTGCGCAGATCGTCTCGGCGCGCATCATCAGCGACGAGGAACCCAAGGACGACGGGTCCGGTTCGGGCAACGAGGTCAATGGGGCGCTTGGACTCAAGGGAATCCACGAGGACCTGATCAACCGCGGCGTGCGGGTGATGAACAATTCCTGGGGCGGCCTGTACTGGACCAACCCGGCCGCGACCGCGGCGATCGCCGACGAGTACCGTCCCTTCATCATCAGCAACGGCGGCCTGGTGGTGTTCGCCACCGGCAACGAGTCCAAGCCCAACCCGTCGAGCATGGCCGCGCTGCCCAGCCAGCCTGGTAACGCTGGCAGTTTGCCGGCGGCAGACCTGGAACGCGGCTGGATCGCGGCGACGGCGCTGGAAGGCACCAACGCACTGGCCAGCTACGCCAACGCCTGTGGCCAGGCAATGCGCTATTGCATCGGTGCGCTCGGCGAAGTGGTGGTGACGGGCAAGGACGATTCGCCGACGTCGCCGAGCTACTGGCGCTACCGCGGCACGTCATTGGCCGCGCCGCAAATATCCGGTGCCGCCGCACTGGTGTGGCAGGCGTTTCCGTTCTTCAGCAACGACAACGTCCGGCAGACGCTGCTGGGCACGGCGACGGACCTGGGCGCGACCGGCATCGATGCCACCTTCGGCAACGGCATGCTCAATATCGCCGGTGCGATCCGCGGTCCACAGCGGCTGGATTTCGGCGACTTCACGGTCCGCTTCGACAACAGCTCCGTCATTTTCGGCAACCAGCTGACCGGTCCCGGGCGGCTGGTCAAGGAAGGCAACGGCACGCTGCGGCTGGCACAGAGCGCATTCAACGGTGGCGGCACGGTGGTCAATGGCGGCGTGCTCATCAGCAACCAGCTGTCTGGCCTGACCACCATCGGCGCGCAAGGCGAAGCGCGCATCGGCGCCAGCAGCGGTTCCTTCGAGAACCAGGGCCGTCTGGTCGCCGATGGCGACAACATCACCATCCAGGGCACCTACCACCAGACAGCCGGGGCCGAACTGGCGTACCGGGTCGGCGCGCCGGTGACGATTACCGGTGCCACGGCCATCGACGGCGGCGATGTCCACGTGCTCGGCGTGAAGTCGGGCTACACCTGGCAGGCGCAGGAACGCGTGCTGTTCGCGATGGCCGGCTATACCGGCAGGTTCGATGCACTGACTGCCGCGCCCGGCGTGTTCCTGCAGGCGTCGCTGCGTTACGAACCGCTGCTGGTGATGCTCGACATCACCCGGCTGGATGTCACCGCCGCCGCGCAGAGCATGGGCTTGAGTCCGGCTTCGGTCGGCAGTGCCGAACGCGTGGAAGGCGCCTTCGACCAGATCGACCAGGGCGGCCAGTCCGCAGTCGATGGTGAGTTTCTAGGCGCGGCCGGGGCAATCCAGCAGACCGCCAGTGCGGCCGCCGCCGAACGCACGCTGTCGAGCCTGTCGGGTGAGCTGCACGGTGCCGACACCGCCTTCGCGCTGATGGCGATCGAAGGCAATCGGCGCGCGCTAGAATCACGCGTGGATGCGTTGCAGGCCGCGCCCGTGGCGGGCGCATGGGCCGATGACCTCGACGCGCAGCGGGCGATGTCGCGATTCGACATCGACGCCGACGGCTGGATGCTTGGCCAGGACCACCGCTTCGGCGATCGCCTGACCGTCGGCATGGCCCTGTCGGAGACCGAGGGTTACGCCCACCACGACCTGCGTGCCGATCGCGAGCACAACCGCCAGGCAGAAGCGCAGCTTTACGGTGCCTATGACCTCGGCCGCGGCTACCTCCTTGGCAGCGTCGCGCTGGGTCGCATGCAGCGCTGGACGCAGCGCGACATCCTGCTGGGCGCCGAATCGTTCCGCGTCGATGCCGACTATGCCCAACGCTATGCAACGGTCGGCCTCCAGGCCGGATGGCCGATTGCCGTCGGCAGGGGCCGCATCACGCCCTATGCCGGCGTGCAGTCGTTGCAACTCGATCGCGACGGCTTCAGCGAGGCCGGTGCCGCAGGTTTCGGCCTGAGCACCGCCGCATCGACGATGACGCTGAGCCAGGCCTTGTTCGGGGCGCGCTTTGCCTACGACTGGTCGGTCGGGTCATCGCTGTGGAGCCTGCAGGGTCGCGCCGAATGGCAGCGACTGCTGTCGCAGTCCGGCGGCGACATCGATGCGCGATTCACGGCGCTGGATATCTGGACGCCGATCGTTGGCGATGTCCTGGACCGCGATGTCGGGGTAGTCGGCCTGAGCCTTGCCACCCAGCTTCGTGGTGCGGGTCGCATTGGCTTCGACGTCGATGCCCAACGGATCCAGGGACAGACCTGGACCCGGGCGATGGCGACGTGGTCGCTGGGATGGTGAGCCGGCCCGATCTGCCAACTGGTGCAGACTTCCAGGGCAGACCGGATTGGTGATGCAGTTCAGTTGAAACAGGCAGACCGTGTCGTAAACCGCTGGGGAGCGGTGGCACGGTCGCCAATAAAAAGGGGAAAACATGCGTCGTAAGGAACTCGCGCACGGGCTGCTGGCCCGCAGTGTGATGCTTGGCTTGTGCGTGATGGGGGCAACGGCCTGCGGTGGCGGCGGTGGCGGCGGAAACGTCCGCAGTGATCCACCGCCGGTGGGGCCAAGCGCGCCCAATCCGCCAACCAATCCGCCAGTCACGCCGCCCGTGACGCCGCCGGTCGAGCCACCGGTGACGCCACCGGTGACACCGCCGGTCGAGCCGCCTGTCACGCCACCGGTCGAGCCGCCGCCGGATCCTGCGCTGCGCTGGCATCTCAGCGTTACCGGCGCGGACAAGGCACAGGCTCGTGGCTTGTCCGGCAAGGGAGTTGCCATTGCATTCATCGATACCGGGCTGGACAGCGAAAGCCCTGCGTTGAAGGGGCGTATCGTTGCCGGGCGAATCGATACCAATCCGATGCGCAATGACTGGTCGGTCGACGACAAGGCGGGAGAGGGTACGCGGCACGCATCGATCGGCGCCGGCAGCAACGCCGGCGGTTTCGTCGGCGGCGTCGCCCCCGGGGCCAACCTGGTCGACTGGCGCCTGCTCGATGACGAACCGGTCGACGGCACTCGCACGCTGGGTTTGTCGACGCTACCGATGCAGGGCTTCGCTTGGGCGCAGGACAAGGCCAGGATCTACAACATCTCAGGCGACCTTCGCCGCTCGCTCACTGATGGCTATGGCGTCGTCGGCGATGTCTTCAGTTCGCTGGTGCTGCGCGACGACCCTGCCACCAATCCCTTGATGGTGGTGGCCCTGGAAAGGAACAATCTTTCCGAACTGCCCAACAACCCCGCCTCGGATCCGGCACTCAAGGGGAACTGGATCAACGTCACCGGCGTTTCGTCCAGCGATCCATCGAAGCTCCTGTCAGACGCTTGTGGCCAATCCAGGCAATTCTGCATGGCCGCGCCGCAGGACGTGATGGTGGTCGATCCGGCTACCGGCCAACTCGTCGCCGACAGCGACGTCGGCTACGCCGCTGCAATGGTGTCGGGGGCGGCCGCGATGGTGATGGAGGCGTTTCCGCAGTTCTCCAGCGCGCAGGTTCAGCAGGTCCTGCTGGGAGCGGCGACCGACCTGGGTGCGCCGGGCGTCGACCCGATGTTCGGGTGGGGGCTGTTGAATGTCGACAAGGCCGTCGGTGGACCTTCGACGTTCGCATGGGGAGATTTCGACATCTCGCTTGCAGCCGGTGACCGCGTCAAATTCCTCAATGGCATCAGCGGCGCGGGCGGGTTGGTCGTGGAAGGGCCCCTCAATTGGGTGGGGCCGGGAAGCACGGCGATCCTCTACATGATTGGCCCCTCCACCTACACCGGGCAGACGACGGTCCGCGGCCGGGCGGCGGTACTCAACGTGACCAACTCACTGGCTTCCCCGGTCTTGCTGACGGATGGTGGGCAGGCGTCCATCTCGGGTGGCACGTTCTCCGGCGATCTTCAGATCGACCACGGTGCCGGGGCAATCTTCAGCCCATTTCCGGAGCGGCTCACGCCACTGGTAGTCACCGGCGACATCACCAACAACGGTCGCCTCGAGTACAACACCACTTACGGCGAAGGCGAGTTCCAGGGCAGCCTGACGCAGACTGCTTCCGGTACTTACGGAATCCACCTCGGCGACGAACCGCTCAAGCTGCAAGGCAAAGCCCTGCTGGATGGCAACCTGACGATATACGATGCCCGCGACGGCTACGTGGCCCAGAGCCACGATGTCGTGCTGACGGCTGCACAAGGCGTGACGGGCAACTTCTCGTCGGTGAGTATCTACGGCGGATTGCTGCTGACTGCGACGCTCGGCCAGGACGCAAACTCGGTCTGGCTCGACGTTACGCGTACCTCTGCACTGGGTACGGCCACGGCTGCCGGGTTCGAGCCGACGGCCATCGCCAGTGGCGGTCGCATCGACAAGGCCTTCGATCAGATCGACAGCGGCAAGGCGCAGGGCGACGTGCAGTGGGCGGCGGCCAAACTGCAGGCCATCACCGATCCCGACGAGTTGCAGCGCACGCTGTCCAGCCTGTCAGGCGAGATCCACAACGCCGACACCATGTTCGCCATGGCCGCGATCGAGGGTTCCCGCAATTCGCTCGAGCAGCGTGTCGATGCGCTGCAGCGAGGCGCAATGGCTGGCGAATGGTCGGACAACCTGGCCAGTCGCAATGGCTGGGCGTCCTTCGATGCGTCCTCCAGCGGTTGGATCGTCGGCAACGACGCGCGCATCGGCGGCCACACCTTTGGCCTGTCGATGTCGTCACTCGATGGCGATGCACGCGGTGGTTCGGTACGCGACCGCGAGCGCAACCGCCAGTTCGATGGCCTGGCCTATGGCAACTGGCAGATGGGCACCGACGGTTACCTGCTCGGCAGTGTCGCGGTCGGTCACATGCAGCGCTGGATCCAGCGTGATGTTCGCCTCGGCGCCGATGCCTTCGGCCTGTCGTCCGACTACAGCCATCGCTACAGCGCGATCAACCTGCAGGCCGGCCGACACTTCAACTGGGGCAGGGCGACGCTTACGCCGTTCGTCGGCACCAGCGCCATGCAACTCGACCGCGATGGATTCAGTGAGCAGGGCGCCGGTGGTTTCGGCCTGACCAGTGACGCCGCGTCGATGATGGCGACGCAGGCCCTGGCCGGCCTGCGCGCTGCCAGCGCCTGGAACGCCATGGGCGCGCGCTGGTCGCTGCAAGGCAAGGTGGAGTGGCAGCAACTGCTGTCCAGTAGCGGCATGCAAGTGCAGGCGCGCTTCACCGGAGTCGATGGCTGGGCGCCGATCGTCGACGGCGCGTTCTTCGATCACGCCACGGTGATGGGGCTTGGCCTGAACACGGTCTTCGGCCGCAACCGCTTCAGCGTCGAGCTGGACAGTCGCGACGCGGGTGCCGATCGCTGGACCAGCGCGCAGCTCAACTGGCGCCGGAGCTTCTGAGTAGAACCGCTCCCTCCCCTGCATCGCAGGGGAGGGAGTGTCTTCAGTGCTTGTCGTTGAACAGCTCGCGCCCGATCAGCATGCGGCGGATCTCGTTGGTGCCGGCGCCAATCGCATAGAGCTTGGCGTCGCGCAGGATCCGGCCGGTGGCGAACTCGTTGATGTAGCCGTTGCCGCCCAGTGCCTGGATGCCTTCCAGCGCGACCTGCACCGCCGCTTCCGAGGCATGTAGCAGGCAGGAGGCCGCATCGACGCGGCTGCTGTGGCCGCTGTCGAAGTCGCGCGCTACCTGGTAGGCGAACGCGCGGCTGGACTGCAGCGAGGTGTACATGTCGGCGATCTTGCCCTGCATCAGGCCGAACGTGCCGATGGCGGCATTGAACTGCTTGCGCTCGCGCACGTAGGGCAGGGCGATGTCGAGGGCGGCCTGCATCAGGCCGATCGGCCCGCCGGTGAGCACCAAGCGCTCGGTGTTGAGTCCGCGCATGAGCACCTTGACGCCCTTGTGCACTTCACCGAGCACGTTCTCGTGCGGGATCTCGCAATCCTCGAACACCAGCTCGCAGGTGTTGGAGCCGCGCATGCCCAGCTTGTCGAGCTTCTGCGCGGTGGAGAAACCCTTCATGCCCTTCTCGACGATGAAGGCGGTCATGCACTGGCTGCCCGCGTCCTTGCCGGCGGTGCGCATGTAGACGATCAGCACGTCGGCCTCGGGGCCGTTGGTGATCCACATCTTGTTGCCGTTGGCGACCCAGACGTCGCCCTTGCGCTCGGCGCGGCAGCTCATCGAACCGACCACGTCGGAGCCGGCGCCTGGCTCGCTCATCGCCAGCGCGCCCTTCCACTCGCCGCTGCACAGCTTGGGCAGGTACTTGTTGCGCTGGGCTTCGTTGCCGTTGGCGTACAGGTTGCTGACGCACAGGTTGGAGTGCGCGCCGTAGCTCAGTCCGACCGAACCCGATGCGCGGGAGATTTCCTCCATCGCCACCAGATGGGCCAGGTAGCCCATCTCGCTGCCGCCGTATTCGCCCGGAACGGTGATGCCCAGCAGGCCCAGTTCGCCCAGCTTGGGCCACAGGTCCTGCGGGAACCAGTTCTCTTCGTCGATGTTGGCGGCCCGCGGTGCGATCTCCGCGTCGGCGAAGCGGCGGACCGCGTCGCGCAGTGCATCGATGTCGTCACCTAGTGAAAAACTGCGCATGCGGGCCTCGTCATGGGTTTACGGCGAATGGATCATTGGAAATGGACCAGCGGCCGCCCGTTGAGCGGCTGGATGTTGCGGTTGTTGCGGCGGTAGTGCGCCAGGAACGCGTCGATCTGCTGCTGCGACATTGTCACCGGTGCGGGCAGGACATACCACTCCACGTTCTCGGTCAGCGGCGGCGTGGTCAGCGAGCCCAGGTAGTGGTAATAGCCGCGCTGGCGGGGCAGCAGCCCAGCGATATCGATTTCAGGCTCCGCAGGCGCCGGCGTCTTGTGCGAGAGGTCATCCAGCAGGGTCTGGATCTGCGGATTGGCCGCGCCGGCCTGGTACATGACGCCGACCACGGCCAGGCGCCCGTCCTGGGCCTTGAACACGAAATGGCCCTCCAGCGGGTAGTGGCGGCCATCGATGGTGTGTTCGCTCTGCGCGTGGAAGTGGAACTGCGCGAGCATGAAGTGGCGGCCGCGGATGGTCGCCTGCGTGGCATGCGTCTCCACTTCCACGGCGTGGCCGTTGTCGACGACCGCCTCGACCGGCGCGCGGGTATGGGTGAACTTCAGCGCGCCCGGCTCGTTGCCGGCGGCGGGGACGGCGTCACGGGTGACGATGTCGATCGGCGACTGCGCCTTGTCGTGCGCGGCCTGCCATTGTTCCTGGTGGTCGTAATCGATCTTGCCGTCACCGGCGTGGGCGGTGATGGCGCACGTGAGGGTGAAGGCGAGGAGGGGGAACGTGGCGCGCATGGCGAGGACTCCGGGAGAGGGGCCGGTAGCTTGGACTGGCGCACTCGCCGACACACTAGGAGTCGTCTGAAACTCGAATACGACGACGGGGCCAGCGGCCCCGTCGAAGTGCGTGCGTCTTAGTGACCGCCGCGGATGCGACCCTGGAAGCGCGGGGCGCTGCGGCCCAGCGGCAGCTTGAGCTTGCCGATGGCGTTGATGCGCTCTTCGGCCAGGCGGTCGGCGGCGCGGTAGGTCGGGATCGCGTCACGCTCGGCGATCTCGAAGATGCGCGCGAGGTTGTGGTAGATCGTGCGCATCATGCGCATGGCGCGCTCGCGGTTGTAGCCGTCGAGTTCCAGCGCCACGTTCATCACGCCGCCCGCGTTCACCGCGTAGTCCGGTGCGTACAGGATGCCGCGCTTGGCCACTTCGTCGCCGATGGCGTTGTTGGCCAGCTGGTTGTTGGCGGCGCCGCAGATGACCTTCATCTTCAGGCGCGGCAGGGTGTTCTCGTTGACGGTGCCACCCAGCGCGCACGGCGAGTAGACATCGGCCGGCACGTCGTAGATCTCGTCCAGGCCAACGGCTTCGGCGCCGTACTCGGACACGGCCTTGTCGACCAGGCCCTTGTTGATGTCGGTGACGAAGATCTTCGCGCCGCGCTCTTTGAGCAGCTTCACGAACTCCATGCCGACATGGCCAAGGCCCTGCACGGCGTAGGAGTACTTGCCCACTTCCTCATCGCCGAAACGCTTGTTCAACGTCGCCATCAGGCCCTGCAGGGTGCCGTAGGCGGTGAACGGGGACGGGTCGCCCGAACCACCGTGGACCTGGTGCACGCCGGTGACGTACTCGGTCTCGCGGTAGACGTATTCCATGTCGTTGACGTCGATGCCGACGTCCTCGGCGGTGATGTAACGGCCGCCCAGTGCTTCGACGAACTGGCCGAAGGCGCGGAACAGCGCTTCGGACTTGTCGGCAGCCGGGTCGCCGATGATCACGGCCTTGCCGCCGCCGATGTTCAGGCCGGCGACCGCGTTCTTGTAGGTCATGCCGCGCGAAAGGCGCAGCACGTCATTGAGCGCGTCCTGCTCGGTCTTGTACGGCCACATGCGGGTGCCACCCAGGGCCGGACCGAGCACGGTGTTGTGGATCGCGATGATGGCCTTCAGGCCCGCGTCCTTGTTGTGGCAAAACACGACCTGCTCGTGGCCGAAAGTGTCCAGAGTTTCGAAAATCATCGGGTGCTCCGCTGCTGGCGTCAGGATTCGCGCGTCGCGCTATACGCCAACTGTGATGTGTAAGTAGTTGAATCGAAAAGGATTCGCCTCCGCAGCAGAGGGGAACCCCTCGCCACAGGCGCGACAGTCTAATCCAATCGACGGATACGCATACGTACGCGCCATGACCGGCAAAATGGCGACGTCGCCCGGATGCCTGTTCAGAAATTGCGGTAGGGCGCCTGCCGCAGCCACAGCGTGGCGAGCCACTTCACCCCGCGCTCCACGGGCAGGCCGGCGTGCAGCGAATCGACATCGGGCGTGCCGTCGGACTGGAGGTTGTCGAAGATGACCGCGCGGCCCGGGCGCGGAGCCACCTTGAGCCCGGACACCGGGAAATGCGTTTCGCCGCCGGCCTCGACCTCGTTGAGGTAGACGCAGATGGTGCGCAGGCGATTGCCGGCCTGCGGGCAGTCGCGCTCGATCGAGCCGGGCGGACGGTAGTCGCGGTGCGGACGGTATTCCTGGCCGGGTTCGTAACGCAGCACGGTCAGGTGTTCGGCGTGCGACAGCGGCACGCCGGCGGCACTGGCCATGCGCAGTTGCACGCTGCGCAGCGCCACGTCTTCCAGGATCGGATCGAGCGCGGCGTCGCTGCTGGTGCGGATCTGCATGGCCAGCGGCAGGCCGGTCTCGGGATCGACCGTCTGCGAGCGCTGCAGGCGCGATTCGGCGTTGGCGACCAGCAGGCGGCATTCGTCGGCGCTGAGCAGGCCGTCGATCGTCATCACCCGCGGCCGCAGCGACTGTCGCTTCGGCGTGACGGGGACGAGCACCTCTTCCAGCGACAGCGCTCCGGTATGGGTGCCTTCCGCGGCGTACTCGGGCACCGTGATCTCGGGCAGCGCGCCGATGCCGATGGCCTGCAGCTGCGACCAGATGTCGCGTGCCGCCAGTGGCTGGCGGGCGCAGCCTTCGCCGCGCGCCAGGCGTTCGGCCAGCAGTCGTGCCGCCACCGCGTCGCCATGGCCGGCGGCCAGCTCCAGCATCTGTATGCAGCGGACCTGGTCGACCTCGCCGGGCTTTCGGCCGAAGTGGATGGCCGCCGCGCGCAGCGCCGGTGGATAGTTGGCGCGGATCGCCCGCAACAGGCGCTCGTTGATGCGGCCGTCCCGCGGCAGGGCGAAACCGCCCAGTGCCACCAGCGCCAGGAAGTAACTGGCGATCGGGCTGCCCGCGTGTTCGGCGCGCAACAACCAAGCGCTGGCCAGTTCGGCATCGGCCTCGCAGCCGACGCCATATAGCAACATGCGCGCGCATTCGATCTGGGCATTGGCGAGGCCGGCTTCGGCGGCGCGACGGTGCAGGACGAATGCCTCTTCGAGCTCATGCCGGATCACCAGCGCCGTCGCAAGCTGATAAAGCGCTTGCGGCGAACCGTGGTGGTCCTGGCGGCGCAGCTCGAGGAGGGCGGTGTCGTCTGACATATGCAGTTTGAGTGTAGCCAGAACCCGTGGGGCTGCGCAGGGGTGGTCTGGGGGATGACGGGGGATGCGCGAAGGGGCGGCCAGTGGGCGAGTGGACAGGAACCGTGCAGGGCCTGAATGCCCGACGCGCTACAATCCGCATTCGATCGTTTCCGTATTGAGCGCGTCATGAGCACCCCTGCCAGCCCCCTCCCCGAAACCGCCGTCGAGACCAGCCCGCTGCGTTTCGTCACCGCCGCCAGCCTGTTCGACGGCCACGACGCCGCCATCAACATCATGCGCAGGCTGATCCAGGGGCAGGGCGCCGAGGTCATCCACCTCGGCCATAACCGCTCCGTCGAGGACGTGGTCCGCGCCGCATTGCAGGAAGATGCCGACGGCATCGCCCTGTCGTCCTACCAGGGCGGCCACGTCGAATACTTCAAGTACATGGTCGACATGCTCGCCGAGCGTGGCGCCTCGCATATCCGCGTGTTCGGTGGCGGTGGCGGCACGATCACGCCGGAGGAAATCCGCGAGCTGCAGGGCTACGGCGTCGAGCGCATCTACCACCCCAACGACGGCATGCACATGGGCCTGGTGGCGATGATCGAGGACGTGATCCGTCGCGCCAACGATGCCCGCAAGGGTGCCAAGACGCCCGAGCATGCGCCCGACAAGGACGATGAAATCAGCATCGGCCACATGCTCTCGGCGATCGAGGAAGGCCTGCTCGACGAATCGCAGCTCTCGCACCTGCGCAAGCAGTGGCACCTGGCCGGCGGCAAGACCCCGGTCATCGGCATCACCGGCACCGGCGGCGCCGGCAAATCGTCGGTGACCGACGAATTGCTCAACCGCTTCCTCGCCAGCTTCCCGGAGATGCGCATCGCCGTGATCTCGGTCGACCCGACCCGTCGCCGCACCGGCGGCGCGCTGCTGGGCGACCGCATCCGCATGAACTCGCTGCGCTCCAAGCGCGTGTACATGCGCTCGATGGCGACGCGCCGCCAGCACGCCGCGACCAACACTGTGCTCAAGGACTGCATCGGCTTCCTCAAGGGGCTGGGCTACGACCTGGTGATCGTCGAGACCGCCGGCATCGGCCAGTCCGATTCGGAGATCGTCGACCTGGTCGACTTCCCGATGTACGTGATGACCAGCGACTTCGGCGCGCCGAGCCAGCTGGAGAAGATCGACATGCTCGACTTCGCCGAGCTCGTCGTGCTCAACAAGTTCGACAAGCGCGGCGCCGAGGATGCGCTGCGCGACGTGCGCAAGCAGTGGAAGCGCAATCGCGTCGCCTTCCAGACCAAGGACGAGGACGTCCCGGTCTACCCGACCATCGCCAGCCAGTTCAACGACCCCGGCATCAGCTGGATGTTCGCCAACCTGTGCCGCCTGCTGCGCGAGAAGCTGTCGCTGCCGGCCGAGAAGTGGACGCCGCAGATCGACACCTCGCTGAAGGAGCCGCGCGCGACCGTGCTGATCCCGGGGGCGCGCGTTCGCTACCTGGCCGAGATCGCCGAGCAGGGCCGCGGCATCAACGCGCAGATCGAGACGCAGGCGGAAGTGGCCGACCGCGCGCAGAGCTATTGGCAGTCGCTCCATGACCTGGGCGACGAGAGCCTGCCCAAGGCGCTGGACCTGTTCGCTGCCGATGCCCTCACCAACGGTGGCGACAAGACGCTGCTGACGCTGCGCCAGCGCTACAACGACGCCATCCAGTCTCTCAGCTCCGACGCCCTCAAGCTGCTGCGCGGCTGGCCGGCGCGCCTGAAGTCGATCACCGACGAGGTCAACGAGTACCAGGTCCGCGACAAGACCATCCGCGTCGAGAACTACCGCGAGTCGCTCAGCCACCAGAAGATCCCGAAGATCGCCGCGCCGACCTACAAGAGCTGGGGCGAGCTGCTGACCTTCCTGCAGAAGGAAAACCTGCCGGGCTACTACCCGTACACCGGCGGCGTCTACCCGTACCGCCGCACCGGCGAGGACCCGATCCGCATGTTCGCGGGCGAGGGCACGCCCGAGCGCACCAACCGCCGCTTCCATTACCTGTCTGTCGGCCAGCCGGCCGCGCGCCTGTCCACCGCCTTCGACAGCGTCACGCTGTACGGCGAAGACCCGGCCGTGCGCCCGGACATCTTCGGCAAGATCGGCAACTCCGGCGTCAACATCGCCACCCTGGACGACATGAAGAAGCTGTACTCCGGCTTCGACCTGTGCGCGCCGAGCACCTCGGTGTCGATGACGATCAACGGCCCGGCGCCGATCATCCTGGCGATGTTCATGAACACCGCCATCGACCAGCAGGTCGAGAAGTACCTGCGCGCCGACCAGTCACGCTGGGACGTGGCGCACGACAAGATCGAGGCGATGTTCGCCGGCCGCCAGCGCCCGACCTACAGCGGCATGCTGCCGGAGACCAATGACGGCCTCGGCCTGGGCCTGCTGGGCGTGACCGGCGACCAGGTCGTCGACGCCGAGACCTACGAGAAGATCAAGGCGCACACGCTGGCGACCGTGCGCGGCACCGTGCAGGCCGACATCCTCAAGGAGGACCAGGCGCAGAACACCTGCATCTTCAGTACCGAGTTCGCCCTGCGCATGATGGGCGACATCCAGCAGTATTTCGTCGACCGCAGCGTCCGCAACTTCTACTCGGTGTCGATCTCCGGGTATCACATTGCCGAAGCCGGCGCGAACCCGATCAGCCAGCTCGCCTTCACCCTGAGCAACGGCTTCACGATCGTCGAGTACTACCTCGCGCGCGGCATGAAGATCGACGACTTCGCGCCGAACCTGTCGTTCTTCTTCTCCAACGGCATGGACCCGGAATACACCGTCATCGGTCGCGTCGCCCGCCGCATCTGGGCACGCGCGATGCGCGAGCGCTACGGCGCCAGCGCCCGCAGCCAGATGATGAAGTACCACATCCAGACCAGCGGCCGCTCCCTGCACGCGCAGGAGATCCAGTTCAACGACATCCGCACCACGCTGCAGGCGCTGTATGCGCTGTTCGACAACTGCAACAGCCTGCACACCAACGCCTACGACGAAGCGATCACCACGCCGACCGAGGAAAGCGTGCGCCGCGCCGTGGCGATCCAGATGATCATCAATAAGGAACTGGGCCTCAACTTCAACGAGAACCCCTGGCAGGGCAGCTTCATCGTCGACAAGCTCACCGACATCGTCGAGGAAGCCGTCTACAAGGAGTTCGAGGCGATCAGCGAGCGCGGCGGCGTGCTCGGCGCGATGGACACGATGTACCAGCGCGGCAAGATCCAGGAAGAGAGCCTGTACTACGAGCACAAGAAGCACGACGGTTCACTGCCGCTGATCGGCGTGAACACCTTCCTGCCGAAGGACCACGGCGGCGACATCGTCACCGAGATCGAGCTGATCCGGAGCACGGAAGGGGAGAAGGGGCAGCAGATCGAGAACGTCGCCGGGTACCAGGGCAACCGCAATGGCTATGCGACTGACGGCCTGAAGTCGCTACAGGCGACGGCGCGCGAGCGGCGGAATGTGTTTGCCAGCCTGATGGAGGCGGTGAAGACGCATAGCCTGGGGCAGATCAGTCATGCGCTGTATGACGTGGGTGGCGAGTATCGCCGCAACATGTGATTGACAGAGGGCCCGCGCAAGCGGGCCTTCTCTTTCCGGAAGAACGCGAATGAAACGTTGCGTGCTGGTGAGGCCGCAACCGGGGAGATGTAATGAAAGGGCTCAAGCCAGTGAGTCGCCGCCATGACGATTCACTTTCGCGTGTCGGTTGGGAACAGTTCGAGGCGCTCGTTGCGGGCTACTATCGAAGCCAGGGGTTCCAGGTTGAGCACGTGGGGACGGGAGAGACCGGTCGCGACTCCGACGGTGGCGTCGACCTGAAGCTCAGACGCGGCGAAAGCTACATCCTGGTCCAATGCAAGCGCTGGACGGCGATGAAGGTCCCGCACAACGCCGTGCATGAGTTGCTGGGGATCATGGTCAACCAGGGTGCGACCGGTGCCATCCTGATCACCAGCGGCGAGTTCACGAAGGCAGCGATCGAGGCGGCGTCACGGCAACGAGATTTCAAGTTGATTGATGGGCATGAGCTTCGGGTCATGCTTGGACCCGTGCCGGATTCGGCGCTCGACTCGTTGGCGCGGTGGCGTGCTCCTGCGCCGAAAATGGCAGGAAAGGCCGCTTCGGGTCTGGGGCGGGCCATGGTGGCGAAGCTGGTCATTGCTGGCCTGTTTCTGGTCTTCGTAGTGCTGGTGGCCCAGTACCTGCAGAGTGTCATCCTGTCGCTCCCGGCAGCCGTTGAACCCCGTCCAGGCACTTTGACACAAGTGGCAGAGCGGTCCACTCCGGTCATTTCCCCAACTGTGCAGGTGGATGCGGATACGTGCCAGGAACTGATCGACAAGCCGTCCGGTACCTACATCGATCATTGCGCCAGCGGAAAAGCACCGCAGCCGCTCTCAGAGGCACAGCTCAGGGAGCAGCAGCGCAGGGCGGATGCGGCCATGAAGGTGATTGCGGATAGCACGCCGGAGCTGTGATGCACCCGCTCCGTCAACCCCTCTTCCGCAAGGGAAGAGGGGCTTCGGCTTGATTGGGGATTACTGCTTTGCGTTTTGCTTCACCCATTCCTCGCCGCGACGCTTCATCTCGTCGTCGCTGATGTCCTCGACGTGGGTGCCCAGCATCCACTTATGACCGAACGGGTCTTCGACCGTGCCGACACGGTCGCCCCAGAACTGATTCTCGACCGGCTGGATCACCTTGGCGCCGGCCTTGACTGCTTTCTCGACCGCAGCGTCGGCATCGGGCACATAGATCATGAAGCTGCCTGTCGCGCCACCGCGCGTCTTCGGGCCGAGGGCGTCCCATTCGGGCCATTCGTCCGAGAGCATCAGGCGGGAGTCGCCGATCTGCAGTTCGGCGTGGCCGATCTTGCCGTTCATCGGCAGGCGATAGGTTTCCTTGGCGTCGAAAGCGTTGTGGTAGAACTCGAGCGCCTTGGCGGCGTCGTTCACCACTACCGAAGGCGTGATGCTGTGGTAGCCGCGCGGAGTGGGGTTTGTGGTTGCCATCTCTCATGCTCCTGGGAATGACGATGCTTGAACATGCATCGCCCACCATTAGGCCGCGATGGCCGTAAACCCGGCGCATAAGTTCGGTTGCAGAAATCTAAACGGCGCGAACCGCGCATGACTGCGAGCGGCAAAATAAAACCGCCCGCTGTTGGGCGGGCGGTTCTCCGGTTCATGTAACGCAGGTGCGTGGATCGCGATTACTTCGCGCCGCCCTGTACGCCCTTGTCGACCACCAGCTTCACGTCGACCTTGCGCGCGTTTGCGTTGCTGCCCGAGCCCGCATCCGCTGCAACGCCCATGCCGGCCGGCGCGCGGACGCGGCCGGGCTGCAGGCCTCCCTGCTGACGCAGGTAGTTGGCGACTGCGGCGCCGCGCGCGGTGCTCAGGCGCTGGTTCGCTTCCGGGTTGCCGGTGGAGTCAGTGAAGCCCTGCATCACGATCTGGTAGTTCTTGGTCTCCTTGGCCTTGGCGGCCAGGGCATCGAGGTCTGCCTTGCCTTTCGCGGAGATCTTCGAGCTGCCCGAGGCGAACAACACTTCGGCGGTGGCGAGTGCCTCGTACGTGCCGAAGTCGTCGATACGCTGTGCGTTGGCGTTGGCCAGGGCGCTGGTCGGGGCCACGCCGGCCTCGACCTGTTGCGCGGTCTTGAAGTCTTCGGACTTGAACGAGATCTCGGTGGCGTTGAAGCCGCTGCCGGCGGCGACCACGTCGGCGCTGATCGGCAGGCCGGGGATCAGCGCGCCAGGTTCGACCTTGGAATGGATCACGCCGGTCAGGCCCTTGGTCTTCTTCAACTTGGTGTCGGGCGAGACGGTGATGGTCTGCACGGCGTTGTTGCCGTCCTTGACGGTGAGGGTGTTGCCGTCGACGGCGGTGATCAGGCCCTTGATCTTGCTCTTGTCGCCGTCGGCGGCGAATGCCGAGGTAGCGGCAAGGATGGTCACCAGGGCAGTGGCGAGCATCATGTTTTGCGGCTTGCTGGTCTTCATGGTCATTCCCTTTGAGTTGGATGTGCGTCTGACGCCAAACCACCGTCCTTGCCTTATGCCGCCGGTTCCGCAGGGCCCGCGTCGGGAGCCCGATCGGCCGGTTGCCCGGGGCCCGGAAGGGCCGCAATCGGGGGCGGCGCGTCATTAGCTCCCTTGCGGGGTAAAGGGGGTGTGAGGCGCGCAGAGCAGGGGTAACGCAGGCAGGCGGATGTCGGAGCAGTGTTAAAGTTGCGGCCCCATTCGTGATCCCCCAGCGAGCTGCGCATGACTGTCCAGGCCTTCTATCCCATCGGCATTCCCGGGCAACCCTGGGGCGACGCGGAGCGGGCCGAATGGTTGTCGCGACAGGTGCGCCATCGCAGTTTCGACGCCGAGGTGCGCGGCAAGATCGAAGGCCTGGGTTCGCGCTTCGACGTGGTGCAGTACGGCGAGCTGAACTACGGTGCCGACAGCTACCCGCTGCTCGCCATCAAGAGCCGCGACTGGAACGGGGAGCTGCCCACGGTGCTGGTCACCGGCGGCGTCCACGGCTACGAGACCAGTGGCGTGCATGGCGCGCTGGAGTTTGTCGACCTGCATGCCCACGGTTACGCGGGCAAGGTCAATCTGCTGGTCGCGCCCTGCATCAGCCCCTGGGCTTACGAGCGCATCCATCGCTGGAACGCCAGTGCGATCGACCCGAACCGTTCGTTCCGCGACGACAGCCCGGCCCACGAATCGGCCGCGCTGATGCAACTGGTGGCGCCGGTGCGCGACAGCGTGCTGGTGCATATCGACCTGCACGAAACCACCGACAGCGATGAGTCCGAGTTCCGTCCGGCGCTGGCGGCGCGTGATGGCAAGCCGTTCGAGCCGGGCGAGATCCCGGATGGCTTCTACCTGGTTGACGACAGCGAACACCCGCAGCCGGGCTTCCAGCAGGCGGTGATTGCGGCGGTGGAGAAGGTCACCCACATCGCCCCGGCCGACGACAAGGGCGAGATCATCGGCTCGACCGTGGTCGCGCACGGTGTCATCGAATACCCGCTGCGCAAGCTCGGCCTGTGCGCGGGCGTCACTGACGCGCGCTACAAGACCACCACCGAGGTCTACCCCGACAGCCCCCGCGCCACGCCAGCGCAGTGCAATGCCGCGCAGGCGGCGGCGGTGTGCGCGGCGATCGATTACGCGCTGGCACACCCGCAGGGGTAACGGTTCTCCCCGGCGGATCTGTGCCGGAACCCGCTGTCGGCGACCCACGCCCCGCGCTATCCTCCGGCCGGGGACGGGCCCTTGGCCCGGAGCAGTAGCAACAGGGGGATGTCGCATGCAGCAGGGCATGTCCGGCGGGCAGCGCCGGGGGCTGGTCGGGAAATGGCGGGCGCTGTTCGCCCTGGCACTTTTGCTGCTGGCGCTGGACTGCGCCGCGATGCGCAAGATCGATCCGGGCGAGGATCCGAAGCTGGCCGCCGACGAAGGCCTGGTGGTGCTGTCGGTCGATGCCAGCGCGCCGATCCTGGCAGTTCGCGTGCGCGACGACGATGGCGTCGTCGCGGTGCTCAACTACATCGGCCTCGGTCGCAACGTCAGCCTCTACGCCGCCAAGGCCGGCGAGTACCGCTGGGCGGAGATGGACCTGGGAAGCTGGCGCTGGCGGATGCGCTACACCCTCACGTCCGACGAGTACCGGTTCAAGGTCACCGCCGGCAAGATCGTCTACCCGGGCGACCTGATCCTGCGCCCGATGAGCTGGTCATCGACGCGGTTCCATATCGCCAACCGCTCGTTGCCGATCATCGACTGGCTGGAGAAGGAACACGCCGCGCTGTATCCGCGCATGAAGTTCGAATACTCCGGCCTGTACCCGGATCCGTTCCCGGAGTTCTATCGCACCGCGCGCGCCGGCAACACCACGCCGTCCGACAAGCTCAATGGCGGTCGCGAGCCGCCCAAGCCCATCGCCGTGCCGATTCCGGCCGAAGTGATGTGGAAGCCCAACCGCGTGACCGAGGTCGCCCTCAATCCGGTCGGTGACCTGCTGGCCGAGGCGGTCCGCGACGACGACGGCAACTGGGGCGTCAACCTCGTCGACCTGGCCGAAGGCGTCGTGCAGCGCCTGGCTACGTCGTCCTTCGGGGCCGACGAGCTGGTGTGGAAGGACAGCCGCACGCTCATCGCCGGCACCGGCGACGACGAGACCAGCTACACCGTGTTCCGCATCGGAGCCACCAGCAACGGCAAGCGCAGCTTCAAGCGCCTGCCGATCGGCGGCACGGGCAACATCGTCGACATGCTGCCGGGTGAGCCCGACTTCATCCTGATGGAGGGCTACGACAGTCGCGGCGAGCTGGTCGTGCACCGCGTCGAGCTGGTCGGTGACCGCGAGATCTCCGGTTTCCGCACCGCCAAGAGTCGCGATCGCCTCAACGTCGGTGTCAGCAAGGACGTGGCGTGGTTTGCCGACGGCAGGGGCCAGCTGCGTGCGGCCGTGGTCATCCGCGACGACACGGCCACGCTGGTGCACGGCGGCAATGGCAGCTACCAGGAAGTCCTGCGTTCACAGGCCGATGGCGGCTTCACGCCGGCCGGGCTGTCGTTCGATGGCAACACGATCTATGGCTACACCGATGACGAGCGCGGCCAGCGCGACCTGGTGGCGTTCGATCCTGCCACGCGCAATGTCTCGCGCACGGTCTTCAGCAAGCCCGGCGTGGACATCCGCAGCGCGATCTTCAATGAGCAGCGCGAGCCGGTGGCCGTGCGCTACTACCAGTCCGGTCGCCTGGTCACCGAGTACTTCGACGAGGCCAACCGCAATCTCGACAAGACCCTGCACGCGGCGTTTCCGGGGCGCACGGTCGCGGTGCTGCACCGTAACCGCGACAACCAGCAGCTGATCCTGTGGGTGGACGCGACCGATCATCCGCCGGAGCTCTATCACCTGGACATGGCGCACAAGCGCGCTTCGCTGCTGGAGGCAGTGGCGCCGCAGCTGGCTGACCTGACCTTCGCGCCGGCGCACGTGCTCAACGTGAAGAGCAGCGACGGACTGCAGGTCGAAGCTTTCCTGACGCTGCCGCCGGGCAGCGGCAAGCGCCCGCTGGTGGTGTTCCCGCACGGCGGCCCGATCGGCGTCAGCGATCGCCTGACGTTCAATCGCGAAGTGCAGTTCGTCGCCGCGCAGGGCTATGCAGTGCTGCAGGTGAATTACCGCGGTTCCGAGGGCTACGGCAAGGCGTTCCGCGAGGCCGGGCACCGCAACTACGGTCGCCTCATCGAAGACGACATCGACGCGGCGATTCGTGCCGCCGTGGCGGCGTATCCGCTGGACGAGTCGCGCATGTGCACGCTGGGCGCCAGCTACGGCGGTTACTCGGCGATGGTCTCGGCCGTGCGCTGGCCGGGCCGATTCCGCTGTGCGATCTCTCTGTCGGGCCTGAGCGACCGCGCCTTGTTCTTCACCGCCAGTGACGGCGCGCGCTCGGCGCAGTCGCGGCCGCTGCTGGAACGCGTCATGGGCGATCCGCGCACCGACATGGCCGAGATGCAGGCCACCTCGCCGCTGTATCACTTCCGCGAGCTGACGCTGCCGGTGATGCTGTTGCACGGCCGCGAGGACGTGCGCGTGGATTTCGAGCACACGCGCCGCCTGGTGCGCATGTTCAATCTCGAGCAGCACCCGCCGGTGTTGCTGGCGTTCCCGGACATGGGCCACGGATTCTCCGATCGCGTCGCCATCGATATCGCCTGGACCGGCATTGCAGGCTTCCTGCAGCAGAACCTTGGCAGCACACCGGCGATTGCCGATGCCGAGGCGAAGGCCAAGGCGGCGCCGGTCGTGACCGCGCCCGCGGCGGCGGTGTCAGGGCAGGGCGGCGGCAAGTAGCCCGCGGCGCATGAGAAAAGGGCCGGGGTGAAAGCACCCGGCCCTTGCAGCCATCACTTGAACACCAGCTCGCGGACCATCATCTGGCCGAGCAGTTCGCGCATCACTACGCGCTTGCCGGAAGCTTCATCGGCTTCCTTGTAGTTCATCTTGGTGACCTTGGTCTGGATCGCGTCCATCTTTTCGTCGATGCCATCGAACGCGGCCATGTTGGGGTACGTCACCACCAGGTACAGGTCCGGTTCGCTCGGGTTGTGGGCCTGGGCGCCGTAGACGTGGAAGTCAGTGACCAGTCCCGTCTTCTTGGCTTCTTCCATGGCCCGACGCCAGTTGGCGTTGAGGTAGCTCATGTAGTTCTCGAACTGGCCGTCGACCACCTTGATCGACGAGACGATGGTGACGGGTCCGTCCGCGTAGGGGCGCTGCTGCGCCTGTGCCGACACCGCGAACAGTGCCATCAGCAGGCAAGCCAGCCACAGATTGAAACGCTTCATAAGACCTCCTCGATGACGCGTGGCCGTGCGGACACCCGCGCGGCGTGACCGCCGGCCAGGCCGCCGATCGCATGAGGCTGAACGCGGACGGCCTGGGTGGTCGGTCAAGCGCCTGCGCCCTCGGCTGTCCGTGCCAGCGAACGCAGCACGTTGGCCGGGGAGTACGAGGGTCCGCCGGAGGGCACATGAGCGACACATACAGTGGAACCTGCTTTTGCGGCGCGGTCGGCCTCGAGGTGAGCGGGGCGCCCGAGGCGATGGGCTACTGCCACTGCGCGTCCTGCCGCAGCTGGTCGGCGGGCCCAGTCAACGCCTTCACCCTGTGGAAGCCGGGCAACGTCAAAGTCACCCGCGGCGCCGAGCTGATCGGCCACTACGCCAAGACGCCGGGCAGCGATCGCCAGTTCTGCACGCGCTGTGGCGGCCACCTAATGACCCACCACCCGCCGTTCGACCTGACCGACGTCTACGCCGCGACCATCCCGACCCTGGCTTTTTTGCCGACGGTGCACGTGAACTACGGCGAGACGGTGCTGCCGATCAAGGACGGGCTGCCGAAGCTGCAGGACTTTCCGTCCGAGCTGGGCGGTTCCGGGGTGATGCTGCCGGAGTAGGTGTCCGCGCACGGGGAGGGGCTTGGAAGGGGGCTGCCGGGTCCTGAGGCGACGGTGGAACGGTTGCGGCGGATGAACGGGGTGACGCGCGGATTGGCCGGAGGGCGTCCCGGACCCCCGCCCATGCGAGAATGCCGCCCCATCGCGTCGCGCCCCCACCTGCGGCCACTCCACGGATTCCATGAAGACCCCCACCGCGCTGCAGGCGCTCATTGACGACGGCGTTATCGACGAGGTCCTGCGTCCGCTCAAGAGCGGCAAGGAAGCGGCGGTGTTCGTGGTCCGCAGTGGCGACGACGTGCGCTGCGCGAAGGTCTACAAGGACATGGCACAGCGCAGCTTCCAGCAGCGCGTGCAGTACCAGGAAGGGCGCAAGGTGCGCGGCAGCCGCGAGGCGCGCGCGATCGGCAAGGCCAGCAAGTACGGCCGCAAGCAGCAGGAAACCGCCTGGAAGAATACCGAAGTGGACGCGCTGTACCAGCTGCGCGAGGCCGGCGTGCGCGTGCCCGAGCCGCACGGCTACTTCCATGGCGTGCTGGTGATGGAACTGGTCACCGATGCGGAAGGGTTTTCGGCACCGCGACTGGGCGAGGTCGAGCTGAGTCCGGAGCAGGCGCGCGAATTCCACGCGGTGCTGGTGCGCCAGGTCGTGCTGATGCTGTGCTGCGGCCTGATCCACGGCGACCTGTCGCCGTACAACGTGCTGGTCGGTCCGGAAGGCCCGGTGGTGATCGACTTCCCGCAGGTGGTCAGTGCAGCAGGCAACAACGCCGCGCGGCAAATGCTGTTGCGCGACGTCAACAACCTCACCGCCTACCTGGGGCGTTGGGCGCCGGAGTTGTTCGAGACCTGGTACGGCGAGGAGATGTGGGCGCTGTTCGAGGCTGGCGACTTGCACACCGATTCCGCACTCACCGGCAAGTTCACGCATGACGAGCGCCGCGTCGACCTCGACAGCGTCCGCGACGCGATCAACGAGGCCCGCGACGAGGCGCTGATCCGCCAGCAGGGTCGCGAAGCAGCGGCGCTGGCCGACTGAGGGCACGAGAATGATCAACAACGACGTACTGCGCAGCATCCGCTACATGCTCGACCTGAGCGACATCAAGGTCGTGGAGATCACCAAGCTGGCCGATCCGGAGTTCCCGATCGAGAAGGCCGACGTGCTGGCGTTCCTGCGCCGCGAGGACGATCCGGAGTACGCGGAGTGCAGCAGCCGCGTGCTCGCGCATTTCCTCGACGGCCTGGTGATTTACCTGCGCGGGCGTGACGAGAGTCTTCCGCCGCGTCCGGTCGAGAAGCGGGTCACCAACAACGTGGTGCTCAAGAAGCTGCGCGTGGCCTTCGAGATGAAGGACACGGACATGCATGAGACGTTTGCCGCGGCCGGTTTTCCGGTATCGAAGCCGGAGCTGACGGCACTGTTCCGGCAGAGCACGCACAAGAACTTCCGCCTGTGCGGCGACCAGATGCTGCGCAACTTCCTCAAGGGATTGACGCTGCGCGTGCGCGGCGGCTGACGGCAGCAGCAACATCAAGATGGATCCCGGCGTTCGCCGGGATGACAGTGCCGGGCTAGAACTTCTCGCCGACCGGCAGGTAGCGCCACGCGCCCACCGGCATCTTCGCCAGCGGGATCTTGCCGATGCGGATGCGGCGGATCGCCACGACATCGAGCCCCACCTGCGCACACATGTCCTGCAGCTGCCCGGGTCGCACGGCCTTGATCGCGAAGCGCAGGCGGATCTCGTTCTGCCAGCTGACCTTGCACGGTGCCAGTTCGCGGCCCTGGAAACGCAGGCCGCCATTGTTGAGGCGATGCAATCCGTAGGGCGCGATGTCGCCGGACACCTCGACGACGTACTCCTGCTCGATCTGGTCGGCGTCCTCGGTCAGGCGCCGCCACACGCGGCCGTCCTGGCTCAGCACCATCAGGCCACTGGCATCGCGATCGAGCGGGACCAGCGGCGTCAGCCGGATGAAGTGCCGTTGCAGCAGGCGCATGCCGGTCGGGTCATCGGCCCAGCGCGTCGCCGGCGTGACCAGCCCGACGGCTTCCGTGCGACCGCTGATCGCGTCCACGCCGACCGGCTTGTGAAACAGGATCGTGGCCGGTTGCGGCGGCTCCAGGACCGCGTCGGGGTCCAGCTCCACACGCTCGTCCGACACCATGTGCTGCGGCGCCTCGATCACCACGCCGTTGACCAGCACCCAGCCGCCCTCGATGTAGCTTTCGGCATCGGCGCGCGAGCAGCCGGCCAGTTCGGCGACGCGGCGGGAGAGGCGGACAGGTTCGGACACGGGAGGGCCAGGCGGGACGGGTGCGTAGTGTAGGGACTAAGTCGCCGGGCAGGGGTGAGCGTTCATGCACTCCACGCGGGGATCACGCCGGGCTTCCAAGACTGCGCATTCATCCAGTCGCGATTGGAGCCGAGCCATGGAACCCAGCGCCATTACCAATGCCGCCTACACCGGCAGTACCTTCCTCTGGGCATGCGTGTTCATTTTCGCCCTGATCCTGTCGGTGCTGTGGATCCTGGTGCCGTTCGCGGTATTCGGCATCAAGGGATTGCTGCGCCGCATCGCGCGCAGCCTGGAAGTGATCGAACAGCAGAACATCGATCTGCTGGCCCAGGCCCGGCTGTCGCCGCGGGCGGCGGAAACCGTGGTGTATCGCGATGTCCGCCCCGATGGCACGGTCGTGGTGCGCGAGGAACGCACGGTGCCGCCGGCCTGAGCCTCAGAAGAACTCGATCCCGGGCCGCAGCAGCAGCTGGAATACGGCCAGCAGGGCAACGACAGCCAACAGCAGCCATCGCGTCGATCCTGCGCCGGTGCCGCGAGCCTGCAGCCAGTGCAGTCGCCATGCACCTGCCTGCATCCAGACCACGCCGATCCACGCCACCAGCACCGGCAGCAGCACCACCTCGAGTGCTTCGCGCGGCACGCGGAAGGGGATCACCAGCGCCGTGCCGACGATCACCGGCAGCGTGGCCACCTGGAACATGAAGCGCGTGCGTGAGCGCGGCGTGGCGATCTGCGTCGCGTCCTGCGCAACAGCGAGCAGCGGCCGCGCGAGCCACATTGCCGCCAGCGGCATGGCCACCAGCGCGAGCAGAGCGGAGGCTGTTTTCGCCGCTTGGCCCATCTGCAGATAGTCCATCGCCATGCCGACGTCACTGCCGGAGCTGAGTGCGCCGATGACGACCTGCGGCAGCGCCATGAACAAGCCGCAGTAGGCCATCCACACCAGGAACAGGCGCAGCGTCGTGCCGCGCGCATGCCGCAGCAGGGTGATGCAGATCAGCGCCGCAAGCACGGTCGCCAGCGCGCCCGTCCCCTGGAACAGGCTCGCCAACGGGTGCTGTCCGACCCATTTGTGGTTGTTGTGGAACAGCGTTGGCTGCAGGCCCGGTGTCAGCGCCTTGGGCAGCACCAGGAACAGTTCCTGGATGAAGAAGGTGAGGTTGAAGGCGAGGGTGTAGAGCAGCGTCGAGGCGACGGTGAGTGACCGGTCCCAGGCGGGAACCGGTGCAGACGAAGCCGCCTCACGCGACGATCGAAACAGTCCCGTCAGCGCAAGCATCAGCGGGCCGGCGAGGAGCACGATTGCGACTGCGGTGACGATGACGGCCATGTCCTTTCCGGTTCCGTGAATACCGCTGACCATTGCAGCATGGCGTCGCCGCCATCAGCGTGACCTCAGTCGCGATCGGGCGCGCCCAGTGGAAAGAAGGATCGATAAGGTCGGGCCTCGTCGACCGCGCGTGCGAACGACGGCCGCGCCAGCAGGCGCCGGCGGTAGGCGTGCACCGTCGGAAACGCATCGCCGATCGCATGCGTCCAGTCGGCATAGAACAGGAACGGCGCCGCACCGCAATCGGCCAGGCTGAAGTGCTCGCCTGCGGCCCATTGCCGGCCCTGCATCTTCTGCTCCAGCCACGCGTACGAGGTTTCGAGCATGGCGCGGGCCTCGGCAACGCCGTACGGGTCGCGATCCTGCGGCTGGCGGATCGCGTCGAAGACGATCTTCTGCTGTGGCGTGGAGACGTAGTTGTCGAAGAAGCGGTCCATGGTCCGCACCTCCAGCGCCTCGCGCGGATCGTCGGGGATCAGCTTCACGGGTCCCGGATGGTAGAGGGCCAGGTGCTCGATGATGCAGCTGGCTTCGATGACGGAGCGGTCATCGTCGACCAGCACGGGGAAGCGACGCATCGGCCAGATCCGGGTTAGCTCGCGCATCGCCGGGCCTTCGGGATCGTCGAGGAGGCGGAACTCGAAGTGCGTGCCGTTCTCGTAGAGCGCGGTCAGGACCTTCTGGCAATACGACGAGAACGGGTGGGCGTAGAGCTGGAGGGGCATCGAGCGGGCTCCTGGGGCAGGGTGTTGATTGTGCGACGTATGAGGGCAGCGCAAATCGACACTGCCGGCGTCAGGGGCGCACTATGCACGCGCAAACCATCCGACGAGGGCATCGCCATGTGCCGACTCCTTGGGTTTCTGCTCGCTGGTGCGGTGCTGTACCCGCCATCGCCTGCGCATGCCAACGATCCCGCGACGCCACCGGGTCGTCAGCTCATTGATCCGCTGACCACGCGCGATCACCTGCCGCTTCGCCTGGACTGGGACACGCAGATCGGCGGCTTCGACGAGGGCAAACGGCAGACGCTCGCCGTCGAGCCGGTGTTCTCCTTCGGCGAAGGCAGTGGGCGCTGGGTGTCGCGTACGTTGCTGCCGCTGATCCGTGAGGACGGCGTCGATCCGGACGATCGCGTCCAGACCGGCATGGGCGACCTGCTGCAGACGCTCTACTACGTGCCGGCGTCGGTGGCACGGGATGACGGCTTCCATTGGGGCGTGGGGGCCACGCTTCGCGCGCCGACCGCCAGCGACGACGCCCTGGGTGAAGACGAATGGGCACTCGGCCCGGCGTTTGCCGCGGCCTGGATCGGCAGGCGCTGGAGCTGGGGTGCGCAGGTGCAGCATCTGCAGGCGATCGGTGGGGATTCCGACGACGACCCCGATCGCAACTACACCCTGCTGGCGCCCTTCGCCGCGCGTGACCTGTCGGACGACTGGAGCGTGGGTGTGCAGGTCGATGCGGCCTACGATTGGCAGCGCGACCGCATCAAGGGGCCGCTGACGCTGTACGCGCGCCGGGCTGGCGAGGCGTTCGCCTTCGATGCCGGGTTCCGTTACTGGATCGACGGCCCAACTGAAGAACCCGAGTGGGGTGTCCGGTTGGGCTTGACCTGGATCCTCGACTGACCGGATCGAGCGGGCCCTATGCCCGCTTGAAATAGAACCCGCTGTAGTGGTCGATCGTGCAGTCGGGCTCGAACGGCACCTTCAGGAAACGCTCCTTCGATTGCCACTGATCGGCGACTTCATAACCCAGTTTGGCCATGGCTTCGATCAGTTCCGGCTTGGACATCACCCGGTACGGCAGCACCGCCTTGCCGATGTTCTGCAGGGTGACGTAGCCCTGGCTGGGATGGAGCGGTGTCAGGTTCACCAGCACGTGCGGCGGCGGACTCTCCAGACGCGAAAGCAGTTCGGGCAGCGTGTAATCCAGGTACTGCAGCGCGCCGCAGCTGATCAGCACATCGTGTCCGCTGGCGGCATCGGGTTCTTCGGCAAAACGGAGCAGGCGGTCCGGGTCGTACTGCTCTGCCCAGGCGCGGCCGGCATCGATCACGACCGGCACGTCGTGGACGCACCACTGCAGCGTCTGCGGATAGGTCAGGTAGCGTCGGAAGCCGTAATAGGTAACGCCGATGTGGCCTCCCAGGTCGAAGATGCGGTGCCGGCCATCGGCCAGCAGCCGCGACAACCAGTGCACCACCGGGTAGTCGCTGACACGGATGGTGTCGTGGCGGTCCAGGTACATCCCGCCAGAGGCCGGCTGGTTGTAGCTGGTGGGCATCTCGGGCGCGGCGGCCAGCGCCTGGGCGCGCGTATCGAATGCGCCGAAGTAGGCGTTACCGTGGACATAGGGGCGGCTGAACATCCGCCGGTAGAGCGGTTTGGCCAATGCTCGCAGGCCGGGCAACTCCGCGCTTTCCGTTGCGATCCGGCGAAGCTTGCTCTTCATCCAGGCCAGGTTGTGCATTGTCTTCCCCATCGGGTCCCCGTTAGACGAAGCAAACGCAAAGGACGTGGAGAAGGGGACGCGCCCCCGGCCAGCAAATGGGGGCTACTGCCGCAGGTTGTCGAGCTGCCGCAGGTTGTCGAGCCTGGACCGGTCGGCGGCACGGGTGTCGCCGTCACTGAGGGCCTGCGCGCGGGCGAGGGCCTTGGCGGCACGCCGGGTATCGCCGGCGCCCAGATAGGCGCGCGCCAATGCCGAATGGAAGCGGGGCTCGTCGCCGTACAACCGGATTGCCTTGCGGTAATGGCGGATCGCCAGCGCGTACTCGCCGGCACGCTCATGGTTCACCGCCAGCAGGAAGTGGTGGAACGGGTCCTTCTCCTGGATGCGGGCGAGCCGTCGGCGATACTCGGCTTCACGCTTGGCATCGCCGCGGCGGTGCGCCAGTCCGGCCATGTTGAACAGCGCGTTGGTGTTGTCGGGGTCGAGCGACAGGGCTTTCACGTAGTCGCGCTCGGCCGCCTCGGTTTCACCAGTGCGCACCGCGATCACGCCGGCGTTGCTCCAGTGGTTGGCGTAGCCCGGGTCGAGTGCTATGGCCTGGTCGATGTCGCGTTTGGCGGCGACCAGGTCCATCCGCTCCATCGCGGCAATGCCGAGGTTGTTGTAGAAGTGACCGTACAGGCGTGCCTGGCTTATTGGCTGGGGCGGAAATCGGGACATGACCGCATCGCGGCCGACATCGACGCTGTACTGGCGTCCGGCGATGCGGACGACTGCATTGACGTGGTTGCTTCTATAGAGCGTGCCTTCCGACTGGCGCCAGGAGAGTGTCTGCACCAACTCCTGCGGCGTCGCATCGAGACCGGCTTCGCGCGCCAGGGCGAGGAACAACAGGGTGAAGGTCAGGCAGTTCGCCTCTCGCGTGGCATAGGCCGCGGCGACGGTCGTGGTCGCGCTTTCCCGGTAGGTCATGCCCAGGCCCTGCTCGCCGAAAAGGAATTCGACGGTGCGTTCCAGTCGCGCGTGCTGCGAGGGATGGCCGCTCAGGACTTCGGCCTGGTAGCGCGATTGCAGTTCCGCTGGCAACACCATGATCTGCGCCGGCGGCGTTGCGTCGGCGGCGGTGGGCGCCGGTGCGGCAACTGCCAGCGTCGCGGCGATGACCCAGGTGAACATGGCCAGACCCTTCGCGCCACGCGGCGCAGGATGGGCTGGGGGCAGTGTAGACCCGCCGCGGTGGGGTGGCGTGAGTGCACAACGTCATGCCCGTTTGGGCACAACGGCGGGAGCGGGCGCCTCACCCCAGCCGCTGCCCCTCGTCGCTCCCGCGATACCCCGCCGGCACCGGCTGCGCCAGGTAATCCATGGTGAACTCGTCCCCGGCCGCAACCGCCTCGCAGGTGCGCATCGTGCGCCCATCGGTGTCGATGGCGACGTTGGGCGTGACGCTGTGGTTGATGTAGCCGTAGCTGGTGCGGACGCCGCGAACGAGCAGCCGGGACGGATCCAGCGCATTCCATTCCAGTGCGTCGATGACGCCGGGGAATGCCGACACATCGACGATCTGGCCGTCGAGCACGCACAACACCTCGCCGGCATCGCGTGAGCGGGTCGAGAACAGGCCGCGGCCGTGGATGGCGCTGGCGCCCACCACCGCGTCCGCCACGGTCGGCAGGCAGGGCGCGCCGCCAAGCAGCCGTGTCGCCAGCAAGTCGATATCGTCGATCGTCATCGGTTCTCCGTAGCCGGGTCGCTTGTTTTCGGGAATTCAGGTCGCCGGGGCTATGCTCGCCCCTCGATCCACAGGAGACGATCCCATGGCCACTGGTTGGGCAGGCGACGGCGCCGTTCAGGACCAGATCGACGCGACCATCAAGGACGCCATCGAGCGCGCCCGCAGCCAGCTGCCGCAAGGCCCAGGCCTGGTGCATTGCGAGGAGTGCGGCAAGAAGATCCCGGAAGCGCGGCGCAAGGCCGTGCCCGGTGTGCGCCTGTGCGTCGACTGCCAGCAGGCGCACGACGAGGACCAGTCCGCGCACAGCGGTTACAACCGCCGCGGCAGCAAGGACAGCCAGCTGCGCTGAGCCGCCCGGGCGTCACTTCATCGAGTGCAGCCCGAACATGTTGCCCTCGGTGTCGATGGCCAGGGCGATGAAGCCGTACTGACCGATCGAGAACTTCTCCTTGAAGATCTTGCCGCCGCTAGCGGGCACGCGCGCTGCTTCGATCGCGCAGTCCTCACTGATGAAGTAGACCAGCGTGCTGTTGCCGCCGGACGGAACGCCCTCCATCCACACCAGCGAACCGGCGGCGCCGGGCTGGTCAGGCTCCATCGGGAAGGCCCACATTTCGATGCCGGGGCTTTCGAGCTGCTCGAGCTTTCTCGCCAGCACTGCCTCGTAGAACGCGCGGGCGCGGGGCATGTCCTGCACGTAGATCTCGAACCAGCCAACCGGGTTGTTCATGGTGTTGTCTCCGCAATGGAGCGGTGATTCTGGCGGGCGTTTCGTAGGCTGGCGTGAACTCACAACCAGCGCCGGATACGGCGAATGCCACGGTGATCAGATCGATGAATCCGGTGGCCGGTGCCGGTGTCCGTACTCCCAGGCAAATCCGACCACGGCTCCCATCGCGCCGAGAAACAGCGCGACGGCTGCCAAGTCCGGTGTCCGGCCGGCCACCAGGTAAATCGCAAGCCCGATTCCGGCACCGATGGCAGTGGCCAGGCAGAAGCGCCAGTACTCGAGCAACTCCAGTGCTTCGAATGGATCGATCAGAGCCATGGATGTCTCTGTGGTTTTGTCATGTGACGCCGAGCGCGAGCGAATAGAAGCGCGTGCCGGGAATGTGCGTGGTGTTGTACGGCGCTATCTCGACGAACCCCAGTCGGCGATACAGGGCCTGGGCCGATTCCATGCTCGCGAGGGTGTCGAGCCGGAGCTCGCGATAACCGGCTACGCGTGCGGCGTCGATCACCGCTTCGACCAGCCTCCTGCCAAGACCGATGCCCTGGAATCCCGGGCGGACATACAGCCGCTTCATCTCGCCGGTCGTCGCCTCCAGCGGCCGCAGCGCGACGCAGCCGGCGACGTCATCGCCGACGCTCGCGATGAGCAGCGCGCCGCCAGGCGGCACATAGGGCGCGGGCAGCGCCGCAAGTTCGGCCGAGAATCCCTGGTACTCCAGGTCGGTCCCGATCGCCCCGGCGTATTCGCGGAACAGCCTGCGCGCGATGGCGGTCAGTTGGCTGCCATGCACCTGCGTGAGTGTCGGTGAAGGATTTGCTGGTCCAAGCCGGTCCATCTGCCTGCATTCGTGCCGCGGTTGCCCACCGTCTGGCGCGACGCTAACACCCGCGCCGCAAGCCGGACAAGAACGGCCGGTTACCTCAGACGAGCAGGGGCGCAGCCTGTTCCAGGCGTTGTCGCAGCTGGTCGGCCAGGCGCAGGCTCAGGGCGATGATGGTGAAGGTCGGGAACGCCCAGCTGCCGGTCGGGAACACCGAGCTCCCGGCGATGTGCAGGTTGCCGATGCCGTGCACCTGGCAGTTGCGGTCGACCACGCCCAGCTCCGGCGCATCGGCCATGCGCGTGGTGCCCATGTGGTGCGAAGTGCCGAACACCTGCGGCACGCCATTTTCTTCGTCCAGCCACGGTTCGGGCCGGAACTCGCCCTTGCTCACCCGCGCCAGTTCGTCACCGAACAGCCGTGCGGCGGTGCGGTAGGTGTGGCGGTCCAGCTCGGTCAGGCGCCAGTCGACGCTGACCTTGCGCAGTCCGAGCGCGTCGCGCTCCTCACCCAGCGTGATGCGGCTGTCGCGGTTGGGGACCTGCTCGAAGTAGCCGACCAGGTCGACGCGTTCGGTCTTCACCGTCGGCTTGCGTGTGAGCTTGCGGCCGAATGCCTTGGCGATGTCGGCCGCGCCGAGGCCGGCACGCAGCGTCAGCGAGGCGATGTCATCGTCGCTGGGACGCGATTTTGCGATGTAGTCCGGCTCGCCATTCTTGCGACCGCAGACGCGGGCCTTGATCGCCCAGTTTTCGTGGCGCCGGCGTGCGCGCATGATCGCGCGCAGGTCGCGCAATGCCTGCAGGCCTTCGGGCACCGGTTCCTCGAATGCGTACGGCCGGACCCGGCCGCTGAGGATGCGGTGCTGGCGCTGCGCCTCTTCGGAGAGGCAGATTTCCGGGTGCGCCTGCGGCTTGCCCTTGGGGACGTTGCGATCGTATGGGCGGATCACCGAGTCCGGATCGCGGGTGTAAAGCGCGCCGAGCTTGCCGCTGGGGTGGTCCATGAAATAGCGCCCGACCAGATCGTGGTCGTTGCCCAGCCCGTCGGGTTTGACCGAGTTGGACGACAGCAGCAGACGTGCGTTCTCGATGCCGCCGCAGGCCAGCACGAAGTGACGGGCGCGGACCACGCCGCGGTGGCCATCGAGCGTGCCGATGCGCGCCTGCCGGACCGCCGCGCCCGACGGCAACGCCTCAAGCTCGAGCAGGTTGGCGTGCAGCAACACGGTGATGTTGAGGGCGCGTTCGAACTCGGTGCGATACGCCTCGCCGAAGATCATCGGGCTGCTGGCGAAGGTCTTGTGCACGAGTGAATCGGCGTCGAAATCCAGTGTCTGCCGCGAGGACGGCGTCAGGAAGGTGTCTTCGCCGAAGTCATGGGACTCCAGGCCGCAGAACGTGCGGGCCTTCAGGTAGTGCGGCTCCAGGTCGGCGAAACCGATCGGCCAGCCGCTGTGCGGCACCCAGTCGCGCGCTTCCAGGTTGGCCAGCGGTATGCAGCCGCGCCCCCATAGGTTGCAGGTGCCACCAAAGGCGCGAAGGCGCGAAGCGCCGGGGTCGAATTCGGGTACGCCAATCGACGAGCCTTCGAACAGTGCCTGGTTGCGTTCGTCCGCATCGAGGCCGCCGCCTTCGACGATGCAAACGCTCACGCTCGTGCCCAGGAACGCCCAGGCGATGGCGAGGCCGGCCGCGCCGGCGCCGACTATGCAGATGTCGGCCTCAACGTCGGCGGGCGACGAAGCTTTCCTGTAATCGAAGATCAACTGGAGCCCCTTGAGCGGATTGATGCCGGCGCAAGAAGACTCGCTTGCCCCCGGCCTGCTGTAGTTAAACAACGCAGCGCGGGGCGGGGAGGGGACAGTAGGTAAGGAGCTGGCGGCCGCGCCGCTCATGCCAAACAGTTATGTCCTGCGACAACTCGCAAGGGGGGGCGGGCATGCATTGCCCGCCCCGAGGCGCGACGGATTACTGCGCGCTATAGCCGGGAGCCGGCAGGGCCAGGCCCTTGTCGACGGCTTCGCTGATCAGCTTGCGCGTCTCGGCTTCGGCCTTGGCGACAACCTTTTCGTGCTGTGCGCCGAGCACTTCCATCTGCTTGCCCAGCGCTTCCATCGGCTTGCCGGCCTCCTCCATCTGTCGGCCGAGCGCCTCCATCGGTCCGGTGTTGGCATCGAGGCGGCGGGCCTCGGCGTCCACTACCTTGGACTGGTCTTCCATCTGCTGCGCCAATGCATCCTGTTGTTCCGATAGGGCGTCCATCTTGGCCGAGAGCCTGTCCATGTCCGCCTCGCTGGCGCCCTGCATGTCGTCCGCAATCCTGGACTGGCGGTCACCGAGGTCGGACTGCTGCCTGGCAAGGGCTTCCATCTTCCGCGTCGCCGCATCCATCGCCGGGGTCGGCGTGTTGCGCTCGCTCAGCTTCTCCATCTGGTCGCCGAGCGCCTCCATCTTGTTGCCATGCACTTCCATCTGGTCGCCGAGCACTTCCATCTGCTTGCCCAGCTTCGCACTCTCGCGCCACGCCTCGTTGGCCCGGGCTACCGTCGGCGCATCGACGATGACGTAGGACTTGCCGCCGCGACGGAACCAGACGAAGTCGCCCTGCAGGCTGTGCCGGGCCGCCTCGATCTGCGGAAGGTCGTCGGTCGACCCTGACATGGTCACGCCGTCGCGGTCCTTGCTGATCAGGGCATAGGCGTCGCGGGTCTTGCCGGTGTGCAGTTGCAGGGTGTGGCCCCCGCCGGAGAGTGTCGGCGCAGGCTTGGTTGCCGGCGCGGACGCCGCAGTGGGTTGCGATGCGGTGGGCTTGGCGGGGGCGTCACTCTTGTTGATCTGGGCGTGGGCAAAGAACGCCATGCACGCGGCGGCAAGGCCGATCAGCGGGAAGGCGACGCGACCGCTGGCGGCGCGGTGGCCGGGACGGACGAGTTGTTCGATGCGGGACATCAGGTGGCCTCCATGGGCGGCTTGGGCAAGGTGCGGATGTGTGGAGTACGGCTGTGCGCAGTGCGCACGATCGAGGTGGCGCTGCGTGTGGCAGTGTTCGGAAAGTTCGGACAGGGCCAGGGCGAGTCGGCGCGGCTCGCCGGTCACCTGTGCGGCAAGCTGGTCGGCGATGTGTTCGCGTTCGATGCGGATCCGGCGCGACAGCCACCAGGTGACCGGGTGGTAGAACAGCAGCGCCTCGACCACACCCTGCAGCAGGTTGACCAGGTAGTCGTGGCGGCGGATGTGGGCCAGCTCGTGGGCCAACAGTGCTTCGATCAGGTCGACCGGCATGCGCGTCAGCAGGGCCGACGGCAGCAGTACCACCGGGCGCAGCCAGCCAGCCGAGGCAGGGGAGTCGAGCGAGTCGACCAGGCGCAGGGCAACACGCGGGCGCATGCCGAAGCGGACGGCGAGGGCATCCAGCCGTGCCTGCCAGGCGGCATGGCCGGAACCCTGCGGCAGGCCGCGCAGGCGTTCTATCCAGACAAGTCCGGTCGCCATGCGCAGCGACAGCGTGCAGGCACCGGCCGACCAGATCACCACGATCCAGGGCATCGCTGCGTCGATGCGTGCCGGCCATGCCGACAGCGCGGGCACGATGGCGTAATCATTCGCTGCCAGTTGCATGGGCGCAGCGACGATGGCGAACGGCGCGGCCGGTTCGAGCGCGGCTGCAACCATCATGGCCAGGTGAAACGCCGGCACCAGCACGCAGGCCAGCAACGCCGCGCAGGCCAGCGCGTAACGCACTTGCGGTCGCGCGCCCTGCATCAGCTGCAGCGCCAGCGCCGCGACCAGGCCGATCAATGCGCCCTGCCAGACGAAGTGCAGCAGTGCGCGCCCGAGCAGCGCTACCAGTTCGGCCGGATCAAGCATCGGGATTCTCCTTGAGGAAGCGCTTGATCTCCTCGCGTTCCTTGTCGGTGACGTGGTCGCTCAGGGCGGCCAGCACCAGGTCCTTGCCGGAGCCGGCAAAGGCTTTCTGGATCAGGTCCTTGAGCAGGTTGGTCTGCAATGCGTCGCGTGCATGGGCGGCGGCGTAGACGTGCGAGCGCTGGCTTTCGTCGCGGGTCAGCAGGCCCTTGCCGTGCATGATCTGCATCAGCCGCAGCACGGTGGCGTAGGTGAGTTCGGGGCGTTCGGCGATCCGCTCCTGGTGGACGTCCTTCACCGTCGACGGGCCCAGGCGCCAGATCGATCGCAGCAGGTCGAGTTCGGCCGCGGTGGGCTTGGGCGGTTTGGCGGGCTTGCGGGTCATCGACGAATTCGCGGTGGGGTGGCTGGGGAAGAACGTATTCCAACTAGACCGGTTTGTCTAGACAGTTTTGTCTAGGACATAAGTCATGGTGCCGGTCGCCCCGGGGGCCATGGCGTGGCCAATTGGGCCTAGGATCTGCGGGCCCGAAACCTTCACGCACGAGGGAGTCCCGTGATGTCCTTGCATTCGCATCGCTCCGTTGAATGGCTGCAGGTGGTGATCGGCGGCCTGATCGTCGCCATCGGCGACATCTGCTTCGCGACCACGGTCTGGTTCTCCTGGGATGCAGCCGGGATCGAAAAGGTTTTCCAGACGATCGCGGTCGGCGTACTCGGCAAAGCCAGCTACGAGGGCGGGTTGCAGTCGGCATTGCTCGGGGCGGCGCTGCACGTCCTGATGGCCACGTCCTTCGTGGTGATCTACACGCTGGTGGCGCGGCGCGTGCCGGCGCTGCTGCGCAGCCCGTACCTGCTGGGCGCGGCGTATGGCGTCGTGCTGTACGTGGTGATGAACTTCGTGGTGATGCCTTTGTCCCGGGTGGGACGCTCGCCATCGTTCGAGCATCTGGACTGGATCATTGCAAGCGTGATCGCGCACATGGTGTTCGGCGTGGTGTGCGTGCTGTTCGCGCGGCGGGCTTTGGCCCGGGGCTAGCCGGCTGCAACCAACGAACCGTTGCACGTCTCCCTGTCTGGCGATGGGCGATTGTTCCGCCCCGCCAACGGAGTCCGCGATGAAGTCGTCACTGCGTGTATTGCTGCTGTCCGTCCTGCTCGTTTCGCCGATGGCCGCAGCACAGGCGCCTGCCACGGTGCAGGACCCGGAGGCATTCATTGCCGACTACGCCGGCAAGCACCGGTTCAACGGCACGGTGCTGGTGAAGCAGCGCGGGGAAGTGGTCTATTCGCACAGCTTCGGCGAAGCCAACATGGCGCTTGCCGTGCCCAACACGCGACAGACCCGCTACCGCATTGCCTCCATCACCAAGCTGTTCACCGCCACGCTGGTGATGCAGCTGTACGAGGAAGGGAAGCTGGATCCCGAACGCACCATTGCCACCTATCTGCCGGATTACGCCGGGCCGGCCGCGCAGCGGGTGACCGTGCACCAGCTGCTCAACCACACCTCCGGCATCGACAACATGGACAAGGTCACCAGCGCCGAACAGGCCCTCACCGAGGGCATTCCGGCCTACCAGCACCCGTGGACCAGCGACCAGCTGCTGGCGCGCTTCGCCAGCGGGCCGCTGGTGCACGAGCCGGGCAAGGTGTTCGACTACAACAACGGCGACTACGTGATCCTGGGCAAGATCGTCGAGCGCCTGCGTAGCAAGCGCTTCGACGAGGTGCTCGACGAGCGCATCCTGAAGCCGCTCGGCATGGCCGACAGCGCCATGCTGCGCCAGTCCGACATCGTCAAAGGCCTGGCCAGCACGTACTTCATGCGCGACGACCTCGGACGCCTGGTCAACGACCTGCCGGTGTATCCGGAGAACTGGTACGCCGCCGGTGCGATGTATTCCACGGTCGACGACGTGCTCACGTTCTCGGACGCGCTGTTCGCAGGTCGCCTGCTCAGGCAGGCGACGCTGGCGAAGATGTTCACCCCCGGCCTGGATGACTACGGCTACGGCCTGTGGTCGTACACGACCAAGGTGGACGGCAAGCCGTACCGCGTGGTCAAGCGGCCCGGACAGATCATGGGCGCGCAGGCGCAGCTGTACCGCTTCCTCGATGCGGACCTGACGGTGGTGATCCTCAGCAACACCGGCACCACCGATCTCGACGAATTCGTCGCCGCCATCGGCAAGCGCTACGTGGTGGCTCCTGCGGCGAAGCGCTAGGCGTCCATCGCCCGGCGCATCTCGTTCACGTCCAGCTTCTTCATCTGCATCATCGACTTCATCGCCCTGCCGGCGCGGACCGGGTCCGGGTCGGCGATCAGGTCGAGCATCTCGATCGGCACCACCTGCCAGGACACGCCGTACTTGTCCTTCAGCCAGCCGCATTGCTGCGCGGCGGGGTCGCCGCCTGCGGTCAGGTGCTTCCAGAAGTGCTCGACCTCGTCCTGCGACTTGCAGTTCACCATCAGCGATACGGCCTCGTTGAACTTGAAGTGCGGGCCACCGTTGAGGGCAACCATGTCGCAGCCATCGAGCTTGAAATCGACGGTCAGCACCGAGCCGACCGGCCGGCCGGAGCCCTGCGAGGAGGCTTCGTCGTAGCGCAGGACCTTGCCGACGGATGAATCGGGGAAGATCGAAGCGTAGTAATGGGCGGCCTCTTCGGCCTGCGAGTCGAACCAGAGGAACGGGGTGATTCGCTGGAAACGCTGGGTCATGATCGGCTCCTGATGGGGGCGGCGGGTGGACCGGCGCAGCGAGCGCCAGTCTCCTGTGTCGACGATTGGGCAACCGTGAAATCGACATCACGAATTCATGCCGTTCCGTGCCATTGACTCGGGGCAGGGCGGGGCGTATGACCGGGCTTTCGTGTGCAGTCCCCATGCCCAACAGGGAGAGCCGGTCATGCTCAGGAAGGTCGCCTACACCATGTATCCCGTCGCCGACGTGGCGCGCGCCCGCGAGTTCTACGAGAACGCGCTCGGCCTCAAGGCCGGTTCGGTCGGCAACCAGGGCGACAAGTACTGGGTCGAGTACGACCTGCCCGGCGGCGGTTGCTTCGCCCTGACCAACTTCATCGCCGACGCGCCAAGCGAATCGGCAGGCGGCACGATCGCGTTCGAAGTCGAGGATCTCGACAAGCTGGTCGCCGACCTCAAGGGGCGCGGCGTGACATTCCGCGGCGACATGATCCACAGCCCGGTGTGCCGCATGGCCGTTTGCCTGGACAGCGAAGGCAACTCGATCCTGCTGCACCAGCTCAAGGCAGCCTGAGCGCGCGGCGATGCGACAGACGACGGAGACACAGGCACGCACGCGGCCGCGCAAGGCGGTAGCGGCTGCGCCCGCACGCGCGGCGACGCTCGAGCAGCGCCTGGACGATGCGATGCTGCAACTGCGCAAGCGCGCGACAAAAGCCACGCTCGACGGCATGGCCCGCTACGCCATTCCCTCCGATCACGCGATCGGCGTGGCGATGAAGGACATCCAGGCCGTCGCCAAGGCTATCGGCCACGACCATGAACTGGCATTGGCGTTGTGGGACACCGGCGTCTACGAGGCACGCACGCTGGCGGCCTATGTCGACGATCCGGCGCAGGTGACTGCAGCGCAGATGGACCGCTGGTGCCGTGACTTCGACAACTGGGCCATCGTCGACACGATCTGCTTCGTGCTGTTCGACCGTTCGCCGCATGCCTGGCGCAAGGTCGTGCAATGGTCCGGTCGGCGCGACGAACTCGGCAGACGCGCCGCGTTTGCCTTGCTGGCGAGCCTGGCCCTGCACGGGAGGCTCGATGATGCCAACGCGGTCGAAGGCCTGCACCTGATCGAACGCGCCGCCGGTGACGAGCGCAATTTTGTGATCAAGGGCGCAAGTTGGGCGCTTCGTTCGATTGGCCGGCGCAATGCCGGCCTGCACGCGAAGGCAGTCGCTCTGGCCACTCGCCTGGCTGCATCCGAAGTGGCGTGCGAACGCTGGCTGGGCAAGGACGCTTTGCGCGATCTGCGCAAAGCGGCCGTGGTGGAGAAACTCGCCAAGGGCGGTCGAAAGAAGTAGCCGGAACCGTGCCTCCCGGCCTTTGCTGCCGCGCCTGCGACCCGACTACACTCGGCCGAACCGACCGCCGAGACCCGCCTGATGAAGCTTCGTGCTGCAGTTGCCCTGATCGCACTGTCCGGCCTGTACGGCCACGCCATGCCTGCCGCTGCGGCGACGCCCAAGGTCGATGCCAAAACCCATGACAAGGCCGTCGAGCTGCTCGGCAAGGGCGTCGGCTTCCGCACGGTGATGGGGCAGGGCCAGGTGCCGGCCTACGCGCAGTACCTGGCCGACCAGCTCAAGGCCGGTGGCTTCGCCGCCGAAGACGTGCAGGTGCAGACGTATGGCGACACCGCGGCGCTGGTCGCGCGCTACCGCGGCACCGGCGGCAAGCGCCCGATGCTGTTGTCGGCGCACATGGACGTGGTCGAGGCCAAGCCGGCGGACTGGACCCGCGATCCGTTCAAGCTGATCACCGAAGGCGGCTACTTCTACGGCCGCGGTGTCTACGACAACAAGTTCGATGTCTCGGTGATCGTCGCCACGCTGCTGCGCCTGAAGGCCGAAGGCTTCAAACCATCGCGCGACATCATCCTGGCGCTCTCGGGCGATGAGGAAACCGCGATGGTGACCACGCGCGCGCTGAGCAAGCAGTTCCCGGATGCCGAGCTGCTGCTCAACGGCGACGCCGGTGGCGGCACGCTGGCCGCGAACGACAAACCGATCGCCTACAACCTGCAGGCCGCGGAAAAGACCTACGGCACGCTCACCATCGAAGTGACCAATCCCGGTGGCCACAGCAGCCGGCCGCACGCCGACAATGCCATCTACGACCTGGCCAAGGCGCTCGACAAGCTGGCGGCGTATCAGTTCCCGGCCCAGGCCGACGAGCTGACGCGTGCATTCTTCCGCGCCACCGGCAAGCAGACGGCCGGCGCGCTCGGCCAGGCCATGCTGCGTTTCGCCGAAGACCCCAAGGATGCCGAGGCGATCAAGGTGATCGGCGCCGATCCCGAGTACGTCGGCATGATCCGCACGACCTGCGTGGCGACGATGCTGTCGGGCGGCCATGCCGAGAACGCGCTGCCTCAGCGCGCGACGGCGACGGTCAATTGCCGCATCTTCCCGGGCGTCGCGGTCGAGGACGTGCGTCGCCAGGTCGCCGACGTCGTGATCGATCCGGCGGCCAAGCATCCGGCCAAGGTGGAGATCATCGGCGACCCGACGCAGAGCCCGGCCTCGCCGCTGCGCGAGGACGTGATGGCGGCCGTGCGCAAGGCGGTCGATCGTCGCCAGCCGGGTCTGCCGATCGTGCCGCAGATGTCGCCCGGCGCGACCGACAGCCTGCATTTCCGCGCCGAAGGCATTCCGTCCTACGGCGTGTCCGGTCTGTACATGCGACCGACCGACGACTTCGCGCACGGTCTCAACGAACGCGTTCCGGTGTCCGCGCTCGATCCGGATCTCGATCATTGGCACACGCTGCTGACCGAGCTCGGCCGCTGACCTGCTGATGCTTGACGGCGTGTCCACGTGCAGGTGATGCACTGGGCACGCGCATAGCGATCGGCTATCGAATTCATCCGATCAAACGATTTCTCCTCTGGTTGAGCGAGGGCTAGCCTCGCGCCGGGACGCCGTGTCCGGCGTCCTGGCAGCAGCGTCAATCAACCAGTCAAGGGAGAATGACCATGAGGCAAACACCATTACCGCGGCTGTGGCCGCTGTGGTTGATCAGCATCAGCGTGCTCGGTATTTCGTGCATGGCACTGGCAGACGATCCGCCCGCCACCAGCTATGCACCGGTGACGCCGAGCGACAGCTTCGCCAATGTCAAAAAGCGCATGGAAGGCGACAAGGGTGGCGTGATGAAGCGCCAGAACAGCCTGCTCGCCGAACGCTACGACCTGTCCAACAAGGCCGCGCAGGGCGTGACGATGTCCGGCGGCAAGGCCGTGCAGGCGGGTGTGCGGGCGAAGCTGCCATCGGGTGTGAGCTGGGACCAGCTCGGTGGCATGAGCGCGGAGCAGATCAAGGAGCGCGGTGCGTTCCCGCTCGGCTTCCTGCCGCTGCCGCATCCCAACCATCCCGAAGGCGGCATGTTGTTCCCGCAGTTCCACATCGACGCGGTCAAGAAGGCCGAGCAGCGCGACCTGACCCGTTTCGATCTCGATTACGACCTGCCGGCGCATTTCCTTCCGGACTTTCCCGCGCCGATCTTCCTGACCACGCGGCCCGACCTGGGCGACGTGTCGAAGGGACAACTGGTCACCATCAACAACTACTACGAGCTGTTCAACGGCCTGCTCAACCCCAAGCAGCTCGAAGGCCTGCGCCTGCTGGTCACGCCGTTCCCGCAGCAGCAGTTCAACCAGACCGAGGATCGCCGCTCGGCGCTGCCAAGTCGCGGCGTGGCTTGCCTGGATTGCCATGCCAACGGCCATACCAATGCCGCCACGCACCTGGTCGGCGACATCCGGCCGCAGCAGTTCCGTCACCGCATCGACACCCCGCCACTGCGCGGCGTCAACATCCAGCGGCTGTTCGGTTCGCAGCGCGCCCTGAAGACGGTCGAAGACTTCACCGAGTTCGAGCAGCGTGCGGCCTACTTCGATGGTGATCCTGTAATTGCCACCAAGAAGGGCATCAACATCCTCGACCGCGGCCACCAGGTGCATGCGATGGGCGAGTTCCAGGCGATCCTGGACTTCCCGCCGGCGCCGAAGCTCGACGTGTTCGGGCGCCTGGATCCGGCCAAGGCCACCGAGCCGGAGAAGCGCGGCGAGGCGTTGTTCTTCGGCAAGGCCAAGTGCTCGGGTTGCCACACGCCGCCGTATTACACCGACAACTCGATGCACAACCTGCAGGTCGAGCGCTTCTTCAAGCCGCAGATGATCAATGGCCGTTTCGCCAGCGCCGACGGCCCGATCAAGACCTTCCCGCTGCGCGGCATCAAGGACTCGCCGCCGTACCTGCATGACGGCCGCCTGCTGACGCTGGAGGACAGCGTGGAGTTCTTCAACATCGTCCTGCAGACGCGCCTGCAGCAGCAGGAGAAGGATGATCTGGTGGCCTTCCTGCGCCAGCTTTGATGGTCGGCGCGCGCCGCGGGCGACCGCGGCGCGCGCTTCTTCACGCGAACCGCCAGACGCGGTCAAGTAACGCCATCGCCTCCACGCCATCACGGGTCATTCACTGCGCGGACACGACCATCGACCGCGTTGCATCCGTGGACGCGCCCCATTCAACTTGCGCCGGAAGTCGCGGCGAACGTCCCCACGTCTGTCCGGCGCAAACCCTGCGCAGGACGGTCCTCATGTCGCCAAAGCAGGAGCGGGATGGACGGATTCTTGAACGATGTGGTGCGCTTCTACACCGACCTGATCGGGCGCACGCAGGGACCGATGACGTTCCGGTTGTTCCTGCAGCCCGGCATGGCCCTGCTGCTGGCGTTCCGCGACGGATTCAAGGACGCCAGGATCGGCCGGCATCCGTACTTCTGGACCATCATGCACGACCCGATCCGGCGCGAAGCCTCACTGCGCGAAGGGTTCAAGGCCACCGCCAGGATCCTGGTCCTCGGCCTGGTGATGGACACGATCTACCAGTACAAGGTGTTTGGCACGTTCCACGTGCTTGAAGCGCTGAACGTCGCGCTGATCCTCGGCTTCATTCCCTACTTCCTTTTCCGCGGCCCGGCTGACCGGATCGCGCACTGGTGGTTGAAGCGCAAGGCCGGAGCCCTCTGAGCCATGTCACCGATCCTTCCCGAAGAACGCGATCCCGAACTGAAGCTGTCGGCCAACCTGCCCAGGCCGCCGTATGACACGACCGACGAGAAGTCGGTCGAACTGTCCTCGCGGCGCACCGGGATGTCGTTCCAGCGCACGCGGATGAGCGCCGACCGCACGTTGATGTCGGTGATCCGCACCGCGCTGTCGCTGATCAGCTTCGGCTTCACCATCTTCCAGGTGTTCAAGAAGATGCAGGACTCGAAGCTCCTCGAGGGCAGCGGCAACGAGCCGCGCAACTTCGGCATCGCCCTGGTCCTGCTGGGAATGGTGATGCTGACACTGGGGATCGTCTACCACATCGACTACATGCGCGGACTGCGCGCCGAGCGCGTGCGCATGATCGAGCAGGGCCTGGTCCACGGCGAGAGCAAGTACCCGGTTTCGCTGACCCTGATCACCGCGGCCCTGTTGTGGCTGCTGGGCCTGGTGGCTGCGGCCAGCATGGCGTTCAACGTTCCATTGCTGGGCTGAGCAAGCGCGGGCCCGGCGATCAAGGATCCCAGCACGTCGCCTGCAGGTGACGGCGGTGCTGTGACGCGAAGTCCCCACTGGTTACCGGAGGAGTAGCAATGGCAACAGCAAAGAAGGCCGCGAGCAAGGCTGCGGCAAAACCGGCAGCGAAGCCTGCCAAGGCGCCGGCCAGCGGCAAGAAGCCGCCGAACATCCTCGTGATCTGGGGCGACGACATCGGCATTGCCAACCTGAGCTGCTACAGCCGCGGCCTGATGGGCTACCAGACGCCCAACATCGACCGCATCGCCAGCGAAGGCATGTTGTTCACCGATTCCTACGGCGAGCAGTCCTGCACGGCAGGCCGCTCGTCGTTCATTACCGGCCAGAGCGTGTACCGCACCGGCCTGTCCAAGGTCGGCATCCCGGCCGCACCGCAGGGCCTGCAGCCGGAGACGGTGACCACCGCCGACCTGCTCAAGGACCGCGGTTACGCGACCGGCCAGTTCGGCAAAAACCACCTGGGCGACCTCAACAAGTTCCTGCCCACGGTGCACGGCTTCGACGAGTTCTTCGGCAACCTCTACCACCTCAATGCCGAGGAAGAGCCCGAGATGGCCAACTATCCGAAGGACCCGCGCTTCCGCGAGCACTTCGGCCCGCGCGGCGTGCTGCATTGCTGGGCCACCGACAAGGACGACACCACGGTGCAGGAGCGCTGGGGCAAGGTCGGCAAGCAGAAGATCAAGGACACCGGCCCGTTGACCAAGAAGCGCATGGAAACCTGCGACGACGAGTTCGTCGAGGCCGCCAGCGACTTCATCAAGCGCCAGCACAAGGCCGACAAGCCGTTCTTCGTGTGGCTCAACACCACCCACATGCACCTGTTCACCCACACCAAGAAGGAAAGCCTGGGGCAGGCCGGTCGCTGGCAGTCGCCGTACCACGACACGATGATCGACCACGACCGCAATGTCGGCCAGATGCTCGACCTGCTCGACGAGCTCGGCATCGCCGACGACACCATCGTGATGTATTCGTCCGACAACGGCCCGCACATGAACACCTGGCCGGATGGCGGCATGACGCCGTTCCGCAGCGAGAAGAACACCAACTGGGAGGGCGCCTTCCGCGTGCCGCTGCTGGTGCGCTGGCCGGGCCACATCAAGGCCGGTTCGGTGTCCAACGAGATCGTCCAGCACCACGACTGGCTGCCGACGTTCCTGGAAGCGGCGGGCGACACGAGCGCTGCCGACCGCCTGAAGAAGGGCGCGACCGTCAACGGCAAGAAGTTCAAGAACCACATCGACGGTTACAGCTTCCTGCCGTACCTGACCGGCAAGGCCAAGGAAGGGCCACGAAAGTTCTTCTTCTACTTCAGCGACGACGGCGACGTGCTGGCAGTGCGCTACGACCACTGGAAACTGGTCTTCATCGAGCAGCGCTGCAAGGGCACGCTGCAGATATGGGCCGAGCCGTTCACCAAGTTGCGATTGCCAAAGCTCTTCAACCTGAGAATGGACCCGTTCGAGCGGGCGGACACCACGTCGAACACGTACTACGACTGGTGCCTGAACAACATGTACTTCCTGTACGCGGCGCAGGCGGCAGCGGCGCAGTTTGCCGCCACGTTCAAGGATTTCCCGCCGGCGCAGAAGCCGGGCAGCTTCACCATCGATGACGCCCTGTCGAAGATGGCCGAAGTCCCGTCCGGCGCAAGCTGACACGCAACGCGTATCGAACCCCTCTCCCGTCCACGGGGGAGGGGTGAGGGCATCGACAACGAGGACCGAGATGACCGACCCATTGCCCTCCTGGAACGAAGGGGCCAACAAAGCCGCGATCAAGTCGTTCGTCGAGCGTGTGACGACCGAAGGCGGACCCGACTTCGTTCCCGTCAGCGACCGCATCGCCGTGTTCGACAACGACGGCACGCTGTGGTGCGAGTACCCGATGCAGGTGCAGGTGTTCTTCGCCCTGGCGCAGGTCAAGCTGCTGGCCAGGCAGGCCCCGACGCTGCTGGAAAAACCGGCGTTCAAGGCGATGCTTGACTGCGACCTGAAGGCGCTGGCCGCGTTGCCGAAGAAGGAAGCCTTCGAGCCGGCATTCGCCACCCACGCCGGCATGACCGTCGACGAGTTCCGGGCCAGTGCGTCGCAATGGCTGGCAGAGGCAAAACACCCGACGCTGATGCAGCTGTTCACCCAGGGTGCCTACGCGCCGCAGCGCGAATTGCTTGACTACCTGCGCGCCAACGGGTTCAAGACCTACATCGTCACCGGTGGCGGCGTCGAGTTCGTGCGCGTGGTCGCCGAGCAGTTGTACGGCATTCCGCCCGAGCAGGTCATCGGCTCCAGCACCCGCATGAAGGTCGAGACCGTCGAAGGCCAGCCGGTGCTGCGCAAGCTGGCGGAGCTGGGCAGTTTCGATGATCGCGAAGAGAAGGTGGTCAATATCGCACTGCACCTGGGGCGTCGGCCGATGTTCGCGTTCGGCAACTCCGACGGCGACCTGGCGATGATCCGCTACACGCTGGCCGGTGACGGTCCGCGCATGGCGTGGTACCTGCACCACGATGACGCCGAGCGCGAGTTCGCCTACGACCGCGACTTCAAGCTCAGTGCCTTGAGGGACGGCCTCGACCACGCCGAAGAGTATGGAATCGGCCTGGTCAGCATGAAGAACGACTGGAACCGGGTCTTCGCAAAATGAGCATTCACGCTAAGCTCGGACCGGCATTCGCGGCAGACGAGGAAGGCATGGGCCTGGACGGCAAGACATACGACGAGATGGTGCACATTCCCGGTGGCACCTTCCTGATGGGATCGGATCACCACTACCCGGAGGAGGCGCCGGCGCACAAGGTGTCGGTTCCGGCATTCCGGATCGACCGCACGGCGGTCACCAACGAGCAGTTCGCGCGCTTCGTCGAGGCCACCGGCTACGTGACGCTGGCCGAGCGGCCGGCCGATCCGGCCGACTATCCGGGCGCCGATCCGGCGCTGCTGGTGCCTTCGTCGGTGGTGTTCATGCCGGCGCAAGGGCCGGTGGACCTGCGCAATCACTACAACTGGTGGGCGTATATCGCCGGTGCCAACTGGCGCCATCCGCGTGGCCCGGAGTCATCGGTCGAAGGCCTGGGCGACCATCCGGTCGTGCATGTCGCCTTCGAGGATGCGCAGGCCTATGCCGACTGGGCGGGCAAGTCGCTGCCGACCGAGGCGGAATGGGAGTTCGCCGCGCGCGGCGGCCTCGACGCCGCCGAGTTCACCTGGGGTGAGGAGTTCACGCCCGACGGCAAGTACATGGCCAATACCTGGCAGGGCGAGTTCCCCTGGCAAAACCTCGAGCAGGACGGTCACCTGTGGACGGCCCCGGTGGGATCGTACCCGGCCAACGGCTACGGTCTGCATGACATGGCCGGCAATGTCTGGGAGTGGACCACCGACTGGTACCAGGAGCACAACCGGATCCAGCAGCATTCGTGCTGCACGCTGGAGAATCCGCGCGGCGGTGAGCGCGATGCCAGTTTCGATCCGCGCCAGCCGCAGGTGAAGATCCCGCGCCGGGTGATGAAGGGCGGTTCGCACCTGTGCGCGCCGAACTACTGCCGGCGCTATCGTCCGGCGGCGCGGATGGCGCAGCCGATCGATACCTCGACCTGCCATCTGGGTTTCCGCTGCGTCGTGCGCGAGTGACAGGTCCACCGTAAGGAGGAGGGCGCCATGAAAGAGTGGCTGATTGCGATCACTGAACCGGTCGTGGTGATGATCGACATCATCGCGCTGCTGGTCGTGCTCGTCGGCACGCTGCAGGCCCTGGTCGGCGTGGTCCGGATGATCTGGCGTCACGACCATGACAATCACGCTCGTCGTCAGATCTGGATGGACTTCTCGCGCTGGCTGGTCGCCGGCCTGACCTTCCAGCTGGCGGCGGACATCCTGGAGTCGTCGATCACGCCCGACTGGGACGGGATCGGGCGCCTGGCGGCCGTGGCGGTGATCCGCACCTTCCTCAACTACTTCCTCGAGCGCGATGTCGAGGAGATGCGCAAGCGGGAGCAGGAGGCGCGGGAGCGGGCTGCAGGGTGAGGTGATCTGCACGGTCCCGGGATCGCGTCGTCCGCGGGGTCGGGCGCGGTGGCGTAAAATGTGCGGCCCCACTCAGAATCACCCCCAATGGCCAACGCTCCCGCCTGTCCGCAATGCACCCTTGAGAACACCTACGTCGACGGCGGCAACTTCGTCTGCGCCGATTGCGGTTTCGAGTGGCCCGCATCCGGCGAAGCGAGTGCCGATGCCGGCGCGGTGGTCCGTGACAGCAACGGCAACGCGCTCGCCAACGGCGACACCGTGGTCGTGATCAAGGACCTGAAGGTCAAGGGTTCGTCGATTCCGCTGAAGCAGGGCACGGTGATCAAGAACATCCGCCTGGTGGAAGACGACGCCGAGCACATCGAAGGCAACTCGGACAAGATCAAGGGACTGGTGCTGAAGACCATCTTCCTGCGCAAGGCCTGATCGGAAGCAATAACGTCCGACACGACACCGTCACGGGCTGGTCACGTCGCCGCTCCAAAAGTAGGCGACGGACAATTCCACCGTGGAGCCCGTGATGAGCCAGTACCGCATCGCCGTGTTGATCGGCAGCCTGCGTCGTGAGTCGATCAATCGCCAGCTCGCCCACGGGCTGTTCAAGCTGGGGCCGGCGGACTTCGAGTTCCACGAGTGCCGCATCGATGACCTGCCGCTGTACAACCAGGACGATGACAGCCACCAGGCGGCGCCGGTGAAGCGGCTCAAGCAGGAAATTTCGGGTGCGAAGGGCGTGATGTTCGTGACGCCCGAGTACAACCGCTCCGTGCCCGGCGTGCTGAAGAATGCGATCGACCACGCCTCGCGTCCATACGGGCAAAGCGCCTTCGCCGGTAAGCCGGCCGGCGTGATCGGTGCCTCGATCGGCTCGATCGGCAGCGCGCTGGCGCAGCAGCACCTGCGCAACACGCTGGCCTACCTCGACATGCCAACCATGGGCCAGCCGGAGGTGTTCATCCACGCCAAGGAAGGCCTGTTCGGCGATGACGGCCAGATCGGCGAGGGCAGCCGCAAGTTCCTGCAGGAATGGATGGACCGCTACGTCGACTGGGTGAAGTCGCACTCGTAGCGTGGTGTGGCCATCACGAGAGCGCCTGGCACGAATGTGCGTTGCGCCTGCGTCGCGACCGGGTGTTGCCGCCGCGCCTAGAATCATCGGCAACGAGCCTGGAGTTGCCGCATGAACCTCGATGCCTACCTGCGCCGCGTCGGTTACGACGGTCCATTGCACGCGAGCGTGGACGTGCTCGATGCGCTGGCCTACCGGCATGCCACCTCCATCGCCTTCGAGAACCTCGATCCCTTCGCCGGGCGTCAGGTCGAACTTTCACCGCAGGCGCTGGAGCGCAAGCTGGTGGAGGAGGGGCGCGGTGGCTACTGCTTCGAACACAACCTGCTACTCGGCCAGGTCCTGCAGGCCGTCGGATTCGAAGTGAGCGGCCTGGCCGCACGGGTGCTGTGGACCCAGCCGGAGGATGCGATCACCGCGCGCAGCCACATGCTGTTGCGGGTCGAGCTGGATGGGGCCACGCGCCTGGTCGATGTCGGCTTCGGCGGCCTCACTCCGACCGCGAGCCTGGCGCTCAGCGAGGGCGAAGAGCAGGCAACGCCGCACGAGACGTTCCGCCTGCAGCTGCGCGATGGCGACTGGTGGATGCAGGGCAGGCTGCCGGATCGCTGGGCAACGCTCTATCGCTTCGACCTGCAGCGCCAGCACCCGGTCGATTACGAGGCGAGCAACTACTTCCTCTCGACCCACCCCACCTCGCACTTCGTCACCGGCCTGCGCGTGGCCCGTCCGGTCGACGGTGGGCGCCATGCGCTGCGCGACCGCGAGCTGAGCTTCCATCGCCTCGACGGCACCAGCGAGCGGCGCACCCTGGCGGACATCGACGAATTGTGCGGGACGCTGGAAGGCACCTTCGGCATCCGGCTGCCGCAGTCGCCGCAGCTGCAGGCGCGAATGGCCGGTTTGTTCGCCGCCTGAGTCACAATGGCGTGGCCTCAGCGAACGAAGAGCCGTGCCGATGACCGTCGCGCTTCCACTGGACCTGCCGCAGGAGCAGCTCGATGCGCTGCAGTCCGCCTATGCCTCGCCGCCGCGCGCGTATCACAACTTCCAGCACGTGCAGGAGGTGTTGCGGCACTACCACGAGGTCGCCGCGGGCCCGGGCTGGCGTCAGCCGGCGGAAGTGGGGCTGGCGGTGCTGTACCACGACGCCATCTATGAAGCCGGGCAACGCGACAACGAGACCCGCTCGGCCGAACTTGCGGTGACCCATGTCGCGCGGTGGTGGCCGACGGCCGGCATCGACGCGCAGCGCGTGGTCGACCTGATCGAGCTGACCGCGCGCCACGGCACCCTCCAGCCGGCGGATGTCGACGACGAAGCGGCGTTGTTCCTCGATTGCGACATGGCCATCCTAGGCGCCGAACCGGCGCTGTTCGATGCCTACGACCGCGGCATCGCCGCCGAGTACCGCGGGCATGTGCCGGCGTGGCTGTTCAAGCTCAACCGGCGACGCTTCCTGAAGGCGCTGCTGGCGCGTCCGCGCATCTACCTCAGCGACTTCTTCCATCAGCGCTACGACACGCAGGCGCGGCGCAACCTGCGCCGCGCGGTCACCGAGAAGCGTTGATGCGCGGCGCCAGCACGGCGCCGAGCAGCGCCAGCAACGCCGAGAACGCGAACCCGGACAGATAAGCCCAGGACGGAGCGCGCACCAGCAGGGCAGCGAAGATCGAGCCACCCACGGCCAGCACGGTGGCGGTGAACAGCGAGTCGCACAGCTGCAGCGCCGATGCGTTCAGGCCTTGCTGCGTCGGCGGCGACAGTTCCAGCGTCAGCACCGACAGCGTCGGGAACAGCGCGCCCATGCCGAAGCCGGCGGCAATCCAGCCGACGATGCCGACGGCGACCGGCACCGACGGCGCGATGGACATCGCCACGCCACTGACGCCGACCAGGATCAGGCACATCCCGATTCGCAACAGCTGAGGTGGCGTGAACGGCTGCGACGGTCGGCTGCGCCACCACGAACCCACCGACCAACCGATCGCGCCGGCGGTGAGTACGGCGCCGGCGGCAGTCGGCGACAGCCCCCGCTCGCGCGACAGCAGCAAGGGCACGAATACTTCGGTGCCGAAGAACGCGGAGGAGGCGATGCCGCGCATCGCGATCACGGTCGGCAGGCCGCGTGCGACGCGTAGCGTGCCGCGTGGCAGCAGTTGCCAGGCGCATGCGATCACACCGGCAACGGCCAACACGAGCAGCGGCAAGGTACCGGCATGGTGCTGCTGGCCGGCGTAGTGCAACACCAGTGCGCTGGCGGCTGCGCCAACCGCCCAGGCGATGCGATGTGGCTGCTCGGCCGTGGCGTCATGGCTCGCGCCTGCCGGCGCGCCCAGCCCACGCAGGGCCGGCAGCACGCACCATGCCGCGACCATCGCGATCAGCGGCACCGAAAGGAAGACCCAGCGCCAGCCCAGGTGCTCGACCAGCAATCCACTGATCGCCGGGCCGATCACCGCCGGCAGCACCCACGCCGCGGCGAACGAGGCGAAGATGCGTTGATGCAGCCGCGGCGGATACACGCGACCGACGGCGACGTACAGAGCGACCGACATCAGGCCGCCGCCGAAGCCCTGGACGATGCGGCCGAGAATCAGCGCCGACATGGACGGCGCCAGGCCTGCGATCACCAGGCCCAGGCAGAACCAGACGATGCCCTGGCGCAGCGGTCGTGCCGGACCATGCCGGTCGCCCCAGCGCCCGGCGACGACCATGCCGACGACCGAGGCGGCGAGGGTGCCGCCAAAGGCGAGTGCGTACAGCGGCAGGCCATCGAGCGCCTGCGCCACCGTCGGCATCGCCGTTGCGACGGCCAGGGCCTCGAATGCATACAGCGCGACGAGTGCGACTGCACCGAGCGTGACGCCGCGATAGCGGCGGTCGAGCAGGCCGCCGTCTTCGACGCCGGACATGGTTTCGGTAGCCGTGTCACCCGGATCGATCTGATCCGGCAGCAGGCGATCGGAAGCGTCATTCACAGCGCATGCCCGAACGTGCTGTAGACCATCAGCACGACCTTGCCGCGGCCGTGCCCGTTCTCGACATCGCGATGGGCGACCACGGCGTTGGACAACGGATAGATGTCGCGCACGTGCACGCGCAGGCGACCGCTGTCGTACAGGTCGACCAGCTCCTGCAGGCGCGCCCGGCTGCGCTCGCTGCGGACGCCGCGCACGCCCAGGCGCTGCACGTCCTCGAATGCCACCAGCGTGGCGATGCGCGAAGGCTCGACGCCGAGAGCGATCGACGCGTCCAGCGCACCGCGGCCGGCGGCATCCAGTGCCGCCTGCACTCCCCCGGGCGCGAGTTCGCGCACCCGTTCGGCCAGGCCTGGGCCGTAAACCACCGGTTCGGCACCGAGTGAACGCAGGTAGTCGTGGTTCTCGCGGCTGGCGGTGCCGATCACGCGCGCGCCGCGCAGGCGCGCCAGTTGCACGGCAATCGTGCCGACGCCGCCGGCCGCGCCGTGCACCAGCACGGTATCGCCAGGAACGATGTCCAGCGCCTGCACCGCGGTATGCGCGGTCTGCCCGGATGCCGACAGCGATCCGGCGACGGCCCACGTCATCATGATGGGTTTGGCTACGAGCTGGTCCGCGGGCACGACCACCGCCTCGGCGTAGGCACTGGCCGTGGTCCAGCCCAGCACTTCATCGCCGGCAACGAGTCCTTCGACGTCGGCGCCAACGTGCTCGACGACACCCGCGAATTCATTGCCGAGCTGACGCGGGAACGGCGCCTGGCCGATGCCGCGATGCGCGAACCAGCCGCTGCGCGTCGAACAGTCGGCCGGCTGCACGCCCGCGGCGCGCACGCGCACACGGACCTCCCCACGGGCCGGCTGTGGCAGAGGCAATTCGGCCATTCGCAGCACATCGGGCGGGCCGTAGCTGTCGAACACCACCGCCTGCATCGTGGCTGCGGCCGGAACGGATCGGGCGACATAGCCGTCGCGCGCGTTGCGGGTATCCATGACTTGACCGGAATTGAACACGGCGAGCAGGATAGAACCTCAAGTTAAGTTGAGGTCAAGGGTAATGGCATCCCACGACGAGCTCACCGTCGGTGAAATGGCGCAACGCAGCGGGACGACAGTCTCGGCGCTGCACTTCTACGAGACCAAGGGGCTGATCCACAGCCAGCGCACCGCCGGCAACCAGCGCCGCTACTCGCGCGACATGCTGCGCCGGATCGCCATCATCCGTGCCGCCCAGCGCGTGGGCATGCCGCTGGCCAGCATCCGCGATGCGCTGGCGAGCCTGCCGGAGGCGCGCACGCCGACTCGGCGCGACTGGACGCGGTTGTCGGCGATGTGGCGCGAGGAGCTCGATATCCGCATCCAGCAGCTGATCCAGATGCGCGACACGCTCGACGACTGCATCGGCTGCGGTTGCCTGTCGCTGGAGCGCTGCCGCCTGGCCAACCCCGGCGACGTCCTGGGCGAGCATGGCGCCGGACCGCAGCGCTGGACCGACCCCCAGGAGGGCTGATCGCCGCGCCGGAACCCCCGTCCTGCAAAGGAACTGCGACTTTGTGACAAAACGGTAACGTTGAACCTGTGGAATCGTCATGGCGCGGGCACGGGCCCAGGCGAGACCGGCATGAACATCCTGATGTTGTCCGACGTGTACTTCCCGCGCATCAATGGCGTCTCGACCTCGATCCGCACCTTCGCCCAGGGATTGGCGCGGATGGGGCACGCGGTCACGCTGGTGGCGCCCGACTACGGCACCGACCAGCAGTCCGCCGACGACGGCAACGAGGGATTCGAGATACTGCGACTGCCGTCGCGCGAGATCTTCTTCGACCCCGAAGACCGCCTGATCAAGGGCCGCGACCTGGCCCGGGCCGAGTCGGCGCTGCGCGAGCGCGAGTGGGACGTGATCCACATCCACACCCCGTTCCGCGCCCACTCGCTCGGTGTGCGGCTGGCGCGCCATGGCGGTTGGCCGACGGTGGAGACCTACCACACCTATTTCGAGGAGTACGTCGGCCACTACCTGCCGTGGCTGCCGACCCCGTTGACGCGCCTGCTGGCCCGGCGCGCCTCGCGTTACCTGTGCCACGGCGTGGACGAACTGATCGTGCCGAGCCGGCAGATGGTCGAGGTGCTGGACCGCTACGGCGTGACCACGCCGTCGACGGTGATCCCCACCGGCATCGACCTGGAGCAGTTCCGCAACGGCGATGGCGCGCGTTTCCGCGCCGCCCACGGCATCTCGCCGGAGCGGCCGACGCTGGTGACGGTCAGTCGACTGTCGCTGGAAAAGAACATCGGCTTCCTGCTGCAGGTCGTGCACAAGCTGGTCGCGGCCTTCCCGGACCTGCTGTTCCTGATCGCGGGCGAGGGCCCGGACGAACCACGCCTGCGCCGAGTGGTCCAGGAACTCGGGCTGCAGGGCCACGTGCGCTTCTTCGGCAACCTCGACCGCCGCACCACGCTGCTCGATGCCTACCGCGCCGGCGACGCTTTCGTGTTCGCATCACCCACGGAAACACAGGGCCTGGTGCTGATAGAGGCTATGGCGCTGGGGGTTCCGATCGTGTCTACCGCTGTCATGGGCACGGCGACCGTGCTTCGCGATGCGCGCAGCGCGCTGGTCGCCGATCCCGACGTCGAGGATTTCGCGCGCAATGTCGCGCGTTTGTTGCGCTCACCTGAACTGCGCGCACAGTTGGCCGCCGCCGGTCCCGAGGATGCCCGCGCGTGGGGTTCGGAAGGCATGGGACGCAGGCTCGAGGCGCTGTATGCGCGCCTGGCACAGCGCCATGAGCTCGTGCCTGCGACCTGAACGCAGCGACGCCTGGGTAGCGCGGCATCGCAACACACATTGCAACGTCGATCGCAAGCAGATGGCGAGCAAGAAGCATGCCCGTGCAGGCGCATTTCATGTGTGAACTTTTTTCACGGTAACTCCACGTCCAAGGCGTGAGCCTCCGTTCAAGCATGTGATTGCGATGCCTGCGTGAAGGAAGACCCTTGCGTCGTCGCGCGTCTGGCGTTCGTTCATCTGCGATGGGCGTTGAGGGAATCAATGCCACGCATGACCCCGGATGCGTCATCGGGAGGCCGCGAGGCGGCCGTCGTGCACTTATTGCGTCTCGCGAGACTGCGCTGACACGTGGCGGGATTCACGGGACCCATTCGCGAATTTTCAGCTCGCATGAGGAGTCCATCGTGAACACCATTGCTGGCGTGTATGAGAACCAAGGTCGTCGTCGTGATTGCACCGTGCTGCGGATTGCAGTGGCGTTGGTGTTCGCCGGGGCATCGCCACTGGCCTTTGCGCAGGCAGCGTGCACGGGTGCGTTCACACAGACGGTGACCGACGCCGGCTCCTTCGTCTGCGGCAGTAGCGCCACCGCGACCGGCGGCAACGCGACCGCGTTCGGCAACCTCGCCGCCGCCACCGCACTGGGGACAACGGCCATAGGTGCCGGGGCGGCCACCAATGGCCTGCAGGCCACGGCGATCGGCACCCAGGTACAGGCCAATGCCGAGGGTGCCACCGCGGTTGGCGCGCAGTCGCGTGCGAACGCGATCGGTGCGACGGCGCTGGGCGGGTTCTTCGACATCAACAACGACAACCTGGTCACCGACAACGAACGCACCAGCGCCAACTTCGCCAACGCCACCGCGATTGGCGCAAATGCCCAGGTCAGCGACGTCGGCGGCTCCGCATTCGGCAACCAGTCCCGCGCGGCGCTCAATGCCGTTGCCATCGGACAGCTCGCCATCTCCACCGGCGGCGCCTCCGTGGCGGTCGGGCAGGGCAGCAAGGCCGAGGGGCTGGAGTCCACTGCCATTGGCCAGCTCAGCGTCGCCACGGCGCAGAACACCTCGGCGCTGGGCCAGAACAGCCAGGCAACGGGCGTGCAGGGCACGGCCCTGGGTGAGAGCACCGTCGCCAGTGGACCGCAATCGAGTGCGATCGGGCAGGCTGCCCGCGCGAGCGTTGCCAACACCACGGCGGTCGGACAGAACTCCACGGCCACGGGCGTGCGCGCTACCGCGCTCGGCCAAGGGGCCAATGCCAACAGCCAGGATTCGGTTGCGCTCGGACAAGCGGCACAGGCGATTGCGGTCAACACCACGGCGCTGGGGCAGGCCGCCAATGCCTCTGCGATCGGAGCAACCGCGCTGGGATTCCAGAGCGGCGCCAGCGGCCTGCGCGCCACGGCGCTGGGCAACAACTCACGTGCGACGCAGACCGCCAGCACGGCGATCGGCGGATGGATCGACCGCAACGGCAACAGTGTGGTCGAGGCAGGTGAATTCACCAGCGCGACCGCGACGAATGCAACCGCACTGGGAACCGCGTCCACTGCCAGCGCGGCCGACGCGACCGCGCTGGGTTTCTCCGCGACCGCTTCGGCAACCAACTCGGTGGCGCTCGGCACCGGTTCCATCGCCGACCAGCCCAATACCGTCTCGGTCGGTACCGCCGCGGCGCAACGCAGGATCGTCAATCTCGCTCCCGGTACCGACCCGACCGACGGCGTCAACGTCAGCCAGCTCAACGCCGTGATCCAGGCCACCGAAGGCATCCGTTATTTCCAGGCCGACGGTCTGGGCGACGGTTCGGACAATGCCAGTGCCGTGGGTACCTTCACCATTGCCGCTGGCAGCAGCGCCTCGGCCAACGGTCCTGGCGCCACTGCGCTGGGTTCCAATTCCGTTGCGGTGGGTGAGGCATCGCTCGCGGTCGGCGCATTCGCCAATGCCGCGACCGACCAGACCCTGGCGGTCGGCACCGGTGCGCAGGCCACGGTGCTGGGCGCGCAGGCGTTCGGCATCGGCGCCAATGCCGGCGCTGATCGCAGCCTCGCGATCGGCGGCGGCTCGCAGGCGAGCGGCGCGACCAGCATCGCGGCCGGCAACGAGGTGGTAGCCAGCGGGCAGAGCAGCGTCGCCCTGGGTTATCGCACTTCGTCCACCAATACTCTCAGCATCGGCATCGGCGGCTGGAACGACGTCAACGGCAACAACTTGGTCGAGGCCGGCGAGACCACGCTGTCGTCAGGTCAGGGCAGCATCGCCTTTGGCGCGGCCGCACAGTCGACCGGCTTCGGGACCGTTTCGATGGGTTCCAACAGCACGGCCACGGCCGATGCTTCGACTGCCGTCGGCACGACCGCACAGGCGACGGCGCTGGGATCGGCGGCGTTCGGCTTCGACTCGCGCGCGACGGCACAGGCTGCTGCGGCGCTCGGCGCCGGCGCCTATGCCACCGCAACCAACAGCACCGCGGTCGGCACGCTGGCACAGGCGCAGGCGGCCAACACGATCGCGATCGGTTACCAGTCGGTCGCCGCGGCGACCGACTCGGTCGTGCTCGGCACCAGCGCCGACATCGCGGCCGCCGCCGTCAACGGCATTTCGATCGGCAACAACAGCGCGGTCAATTCGAGCAATGGCCTGGCCATCGGCACCAATGCGATAGTCGCTGCGAACGATCCCAGTGGCACGCCGATGAACAATGGCATCGCGGTCGGCAACAACAGCCGCGCCAACAATGCCGATGCCACGGCGGTGGGCGCCAACGCGATCGCCAACGGCCAGAACAGCGTCGCCTTCGGCACCGCGGCCAATGCGCAGGGGCCGCAGGCCAGCGCGATCGGCCAGGGCGCACGCGCGATCGGCAGCAACTCGGTGGCGTTGGGCACCTCGGCGCTGGCGCAAGGCAACGTCAGCACCGCGCTCGGCCAGAACGCCACTGCGACCGGTTCGCTCAGTGTTTCGCTGGGACAGTCTGCCGATGCCACCGCCAGCGAGGCGCTGGCGGTCGGCAACAACGCGCAGGCGACCGCATCCAATGCGACCTCGCTGGGGCGTTCGGCCAATGCCTCGCAGACCGGCGCACTGGCACTGGGCGCGGACTCGATCGCTTCGGCCGTCGATGCGTTCTCCGGCGGTCGCGGCAGCGCCGCGGTCGGTGCCGGCAGCACCGCGCTCGGCGCGGCCAGCCGGGCTGCCGGTCCCGACGATACCGCCATCGGCAGCGGTGCACAGGTGCTGGCCGACCAGAGCACGGCCGTGGGTGCCGACAGCGTCATCGCCGTCGGTGCGTTGCGGTCGTCGGCCTTCGGTGCGACCAGCAACGTCACCGTTTCACAAGGGACGGCGCTGGGTTTTGGCAGCCGCGTGACCGCAGTCAACTCGGTTGCCCTCGGCAATGCGTCCGTCGCCGACCAGGCCAATACCGTTTCGGTCGGCATCGTCGGTGGCGAGCGCAGGATCGTCAACGTCGCCGCCGGCATCGCGCAGACCGATGCCGTCAATGTCAGCCAGCTCACGACGGCTACCGGTGGCCTGCGCTATTTCAAGGCCGACGGCCTCAACGATGGCAGTGACGACGCGGTCGCGGCCGGCACGCGGTCGGTCGCGATGGGGGCATCGTCCAATGCCAGCGGCGCAAATAGTGTAGCCATCGGCATGCAATCGAATGCCTTGGCAGACGGTGCGTTCGCTGCCGGGTTCGCCGCCCGTGCACTGACCGATGGCGCGGTCGCCATCGGTCGCAATGCCGAAGCCCGCGGTGGCAGCTCGGTGTCGATCGGTGCCGGCAATACCGCCGAGGGCAATGGCGCGGTGGCCATTGGCGATCCCAATGTCGCCACCGGCGACGGCGCCGTCGCCCAGGGCCTGGACAACACCGCCACCGGCAACGGTGCGGTGGCCATCGGCCACACAAACCTCGCGACCGGGCAGGGTGCGGTTGCGCTGGGTTTCCTGTCGCAGGCGCAGGAGGCCGGAACACTGGCCTTTGGCAACAACACGGTGGCGTCCGTGATCGGTGGGGTCGCACTGGGTTCCGAGTCGCTCTCCAATCGCGCACTCGCACCGACCACGGGATCGATCCCGGCCGGTTCGACGGCCATTCCCATCGATACCACCGATGCGACGCTGCTGGGCGCGGTCTCGCTCGGTTCGGGCACCTCCTATCGCCAGATCATCAATGTCGCCGACGGTACGGAAGCACAGGACGCCGTGACCCTGCGGCAGTTGCAGGGCGCGTTGAACGCGGTCACGACGACCAGCACGGCCTACTTCCACGCCAACTCGGTGCTCGGCGATTCGCTCGCGGTCGGCACTGATTCGATCGCGGTTGGACCGACCACCGTGGTCAACGCCGACAACGGTATCGGCATCGGCAATGGCGCCGTGGTCGACGCGGCGGCTGCGGGGGCGATAGCGATCGGTCGCGACACGCAGGTGCTGCTCGCTTCGGGCATCGCGATGGGCAGCCAGGCCCAGGTCAACGCCGAGCAGGGCGTGGCGCTGGGTGCGGGTTCCACCGCGAACCATGCCCTGAGCGTCGCGCTTGGTTCGGCATCGCAGACCACCGTCGGTGCGCAGAGCGGCTACACCGCCTATGCGCTGGCCGCCCCGCAGAACTCGTTCGGCGAGGTCTCGGTGGGCAGTGCCGGCGCGGAGCGCCAGGTCACCAATGTCGCAGCGGGCAGTGCCGTCACCGATGCGGTCAACGTCGGCCAGCTGTCGACCATGAGCCAGAACGTGGTGACGATGTTCGGCGGCGGCGCGGCGGTCGGCCCGGGCGGCACGATCACGCCGCCCAGTTACACCATCGGCGGCAACGTGTTCAACGATGTCGGCAACGCACTGGCCAACCTGGACGGTCGCGTGACCAGCATCGAGGTCAACGGCGGCGGTGGTGGTGGCACCGGCCGCGATCCGCGTTTCATCGCCAACGGCGGCAGCGCCACGGCCTCGGCGACCGGCAGCAACAGCGTGGCCGCCGGTGGCGGTGCCAGCGCGACCGCCGCCAACAGCGTTGCCGTCGGCGCGAACTCGGTCGCCGACCGTGACAACACGGTCTCGGTAGGTTCCACCGGCAATGCCCGCCAGGTGGTCAATGTCGCGGAGGGAACCGCGGCGACCGATGCGGTCAACGTCCAGCAGATGTCGAACCAGGCGGCGGTGACGCTCAACCAGGCCAACGCCTACACCGACCAGCAGATCAACCAGATCGTCACTCTGCCGATGCAGGCGATCGAGGACCTGCGCGGCGAGGTCAACGACGAGTTCCGCGCCACCGACCAGCGCATCAACCGCCAGGGCGCGATGACCGCGGCGATGGTGCACATGGCCAGCAGCGCGGCCAACATCCAGACCCTCAACCGCGTTTCGGTCGGCGCCGGCTATGCGGAAGGCGAGGAGGCATTGGCGGTCGGCTATCAGCGACTGGTCAAGCGCAATGTCTCGCTGTCGGTGGGCGCGGCGTTCAGTGGCAGCGAGCAGTCGGCCGGCGTCGGTATCGGCATCGGCTGGTGAGCGTGCAAGCGTCCCGGTCTCCGGGCGGGGACGCTAGGTAGCGCACGGCAATGGCAAGCCCGACGCCCGCGCCCTGTACCATGCACGGCTACGTCAACCAATTCGAGGCAAGGCATGTCCATTTCGATGTACGACGCGTCGGTTCCGGTGTTCAGGCAGATGCTCGGCGCCATGGCCGGCCTGCTGGAAAAGGCCGAGGCCTATTCCACGGAGAAGAAGATCGACGGCAGCGTGCTGCTGCAGTCGCGGTTGTTCCCCGACATGTTCCCGCTGGTGCGCCAGGTGCAGATCGCCTGCGACTTCGCAAAGAGCGTGCCGGCGCGCCTGGCCGACGTCGAGGTTCCGGCCTACGACGACACCGAGCAGGATTTCGCCGAGCTGCACGCGCGCATCGCGCGCACGCTGGCCTTCATCGACGGCCTCGACCCGCTGCTGTTCGAAGGCAGCCACGAGCGCGAGATCGTGCTGCGCCCGGGCACGCCGAAGGAGCGCCGCTTCACCGGTACGGCCTACCTGCTGCACTATGGCCTCCCGCAGTTCTATTTCCACGTTACAACCGCATATGCACTGCTGCGCCACAACGGCGTTGCGGTAGGCAAGCTGGATTTCATGGGCGTGCGCTGATCGTTACTTAAAGACCAACATCAATTCGGATCGCGGGAGTTGGGTGATGTCGGGCATCGATATCTCCGTTGGCATCAAGTACAGGGAGCGGGCCCTGGCCCGCAACCTTGGGAATGTCGCGCTGGTGGCGATCGCCTGGTTCGCCACGACCGCCGCCGTGCTGCAGGGCCTGCGTGATGACCTCGACTGGGTCCGGGCGCCGCTGAGCTTCTACCTGATCGGCCCCTACGGGCCCTGGCTGCAATCTGCCTACGTGATCCTCGCAGGCGCGATCGCGGTGCTGGCGATCGGCTATTTCCGCGTCACGGTCGACGGTCCGGGAAGGCAGGGGGTGCTGTTGCTGTTCCTGGTCGGCGCGGTGGCGCTGGCGATCACGGCCCAGGCCGAGACCGACCTGGGAGGCGATCGCAAGCTGACCGTGGGCGCCATCATCCACGCCATCTCCGCGCCGCTGGCGTTCCTGGGTACGACCCTGGGCATGCTCGGGCAGTCGTGGCGTTTCCGCGCCGACCCGCACTGGCGGCGCCGCTTCGCCATCGCCTTCGGCCTGGCGCTGTTCTGTTTCGCGGCGCTGTGGCTCCACGCGCTGTGGCGTGAGTTGCCGCGTGGCCTGAGCCAGAAGTTCGTGGTCCTGGCGATCCTGGGATGGCTCGCCCTGGCCGCTGCATGGCTGCGCCAGCCGCCGTCGATGAATCCAGATTAATCAATGACTTGGGCGGCGGGTCGGCTGCCCGCCCGGCGGCGCTTACAATGCGCACCATGCTGCTCAATATCGCCGCCTACCATTTCACCCCCATCCAGCACCCCGAAGACCTTGCCGCCCAGCTGCGCACTCGCGCCGAGGCGACCGGGCTGCGCGGTTCCATGCTGGTGGCGGGAGAGGGCATCAACCTGTTCCTGGCCGGCACGGACGAAGCCATCCACGGCTTCCTCGACGCGTTGCGCGCGCAGGAAAGTTTTGCCGACCTGATCGTCAAGTTCAGCCGCAGCCGGCGCCAGCCGTTTGCGCGGCTGAAGGTGAAGGTCAAGCAGGAGATCATCGCCTTCCGCCGCGACAACGCCTCGCCGCTGACCGGCAGGGCGCCGGCGGTGCTGCCCGAAACGCTGGCGCGCTGGCTCGACCAGGGCCACGACGATGCGGGCAAGCGCGTGGTGATGCTCGATACGCGCAACCGCGAGGAGTTCGGCTACGGCACCTTCAGCGATGCGTTGACCCTGCCGATCGACAACTTCACCGACCTGCCGCAGGCGCTGGAACCGCACCGCGATGGGCTCGAAGACGCCACGGTGGTGAGCTTCTGCACCGGCGGCATCCGCTGCGAGAAGGCCGCGTTGTGGATGCAGGCCGAGGGAATGAGCAACGTATTGCAGCTCGATGGCGGCATTCTGGGTTACTTTGAACGCGTTGGCGGACGCCACTACGACGGTCGCTGCTTCGTGTTCGACGAGCGCGTGGCGCTCGATCCCGAACTGCAACCGCTGATCGATGACGTGATCGACGACGCTGCCTGAAGGCAGTCGAACCCGGCGCGGGCGTTACTCGCCAGACGTTTGCCGAGGGCGCACCAGAGCCGTGGACCATGACAAGTGAGGACACTGATGGCATCAGCACGAGCGATGGGAACTGCGGCCGTGAACCGCCGCGTCAGCAGGCATGTTGCCCTGTCCACGATTGCCGCCGCCGCATTGCTGCTGGCCGCATGCGAGAAGCAGGCGCCGGTCAACAGCGCACCGCCTGAGGAAATCACCGCTCCTGCGCCGGCGGCCAATCCGCAGCCGGACGTCAACGCCGAGCCGGTCGAGCGCGCTGCGCCGCCGATGGTCAAGGCCGTGGCGATGGGAGAGTTCGAGCCGGGCAATCCGGTGGCAACGGCGGTGACGGGCAAGCTCACCATCGAAGACAACATGATGCGCGGCGACAACGGCGCCAGCTTCACCACCGAGCGCGTGGCGATCGTCAACGGCGCCGACCAGTACTCGGCCGGCAATACCTATGCCCAGGCGATGATGGTGCCGGCCGACCAGGAGATCGAACTGCGCCGCGTGCTCGAGCAGACCCCGCCGACGCAGATGCCGTCCAACGCCATGTGCGGCGGCAACCCGACCGGTTTCATCGCGCTGGCCAAGGTGACGGATGCCAGCGGCGAAATGGTCAAGGTGATCGGCCTGAAAGGCACCGACATGCCGGCCGCCAGCGCCAAGGGCATCGAGCTGTGCGCGAGCACGATGTACCTGCCCGTGGCCGCACCGCCCAAGGGCTGAACTACGCGTCGGAGCGGGATAGCCACGCAACCGCGCCGCGCGCGGCGCGCAGTCCGCTGGCGAAGCACGCCGTCAGCAGATAGCCGCCGGTCGGCGCTTCCCAGTCGAGCATCTCGCCGGCGCAGAACACGCCGGGCATCGAGCGGGTCATCAACGCCTCGTCCAGCGCCTCCAGGCGGACGCCACCGGCGCTGCTGATGGCTTCGGCAATCGGCCGCGGGCGCAGCAGGCGCAATGGCAGGCGCTTGATCGTTCGTGCCAGCACCGCATCGTCGTGCAGCGCTTCCTTGCCCAGCACTTCATGCAGCAGCCCGGATTTGACGCCGGTGATGCCGGCATGGCGCCGCAGGTGCTCGCTCAGGCTGCGTCCGCCGCGCGGCCGGGAGAGGTCGTGCTGCAGGCGCTGCAGGTCGCGGCCCGGCGCCAGGTCCAGCTCGATGCGGGCTTCGCCATTGGCCGCGATCGCATCGCGCAGGGTTGCCGACAGCGCGTAGACCAGACTGCCTTCGATACCGGTCGCGGTGACGACGCACTCGCCCTGCAGCGCGTGTTCGACGCCGGCATCGTCGCGCCAATGGGCGACGACCGGCTTCAACGGTGCGCCAGCGTGGCGGCCGGCGAAGTGCTCGCTCCAGCCGATGTCGAAACCGCAGTTGGACGGTTGCAGCGGGGCGACTTCGACGCCACGCGTGCGCAGCAGATCCTCCCAGGCGCCGTCGGAACCCAGCTCCGGCCAGCTGCCACCCCCGAGCGCGAGCACGGTGGCGTCTGCGACGAATGCCTGTTCGCCATCGGGCGTGTCGAAGCGCAGGGCGCCGTCGTCGTCCCAGCCCAGCCAGCGATGCTGGACATGGAAACTCACGCCCTGCTCGCGCAGCCGTCGCACCCAGCCACGCAGCAGCGGCGCGGCCTTGCGGTCCATCGGGAAGACGCGGCCTGAGGTGCCGACATAGGTGTCGATGCCGAATCCGTCGCGTGCCCATTCGCGCAGCGCGTCCGCATCGAAATCGTCGAGCCAGGCGGCGATGTCGTCGCGACGTGACCCGTAGCGCGCGTCGAATTCGGGGCGCGGTTCGCCGTGGGTGAGGTTGAGGCCGCCCTTGCCGGCGATCAGGAACTTGCGGCCCACCGAGCCCTTGGCTTCGAACAGGTCGACCTGCAGCCCGGCCGCGCGCGCGACTTCGGCCGCCATCAGGCCGGCGGGGCCGCCACCGATGATGGCCAGGCGTGCGGGAGTGCGGGATGGGGCGGGCATTGGCAAGGCAGCTGCCGGACGGGGGAAGAGCGGAATTATGCCTGCTTGCCTCGCAAGCGCCCCTTTCCTGCAAAGGGCAGGGCAAAGAAAAAAGGGGTTGGGATCGCCTCCCTGTTTGGCTAAGGTGGCTGCAACCCTGGGGAGCAGACCACCGCATGTCTTTGCGATTGATTCCGGCGCGCGGCGCCGTATTGGGCCTGGCGCTGATGGCGCAGGGCATGGCCGTGGCGCAGGAAACCCCTGCGGCGACGACGTTGCCGCCGCAGTTGCAGGACTTCGATGCCTACGTCGAGGGCGTGCGCAAGCAGTTCGATGTTCCCGGCATCGCCGTGGCCATCGTCAAGGACGGCCAGGTCGTGCTCGAACGTGGCTTCGGTGCGCGCGAAGTCGGCAAGGACGGCAGGAACCAGCCGGTCGATGCCAACACGCTGTTCGCCATCGCCTCCAACACCAAGGCGTTCACGGCCGCCGCGTTGTCGATCCTCGCCGACGAAGGCAAGCTCAGCCTCGACGACCGCGTCACCGACCACCTGCCGTGGTTCCGCATGTCCGACCCGTACGTGACCCGCGAGATGCGCGTGCGCGATCTTCTCGCGCATCGCAGCGGCCTCGGCCTGGGCGCCGGCGACCTGCTGTACTGGCCCGGCACGGACTACAGCACCGAAGAGGTCGCACGCCGCCTCAAGGACGTCCCCCTGACCGGCAGCTTCCGCGGCCAGTACGCCTACGACAACATCCTGTACGGCGTGGCGCAGCTGGTGATCGAGAAGGCCAGCGGCCAGTCCTATGCGCAGTTCCTGCAGCAGCGCATCTTCAATCCGCTGGGCATGCGCGACACGCGATTCAACAGCGATGCGCTGCGCCCGCGCGACAACGTCGCCACCGGTTACGCCAAGGCCGATTTCAAGGACCTGCAACCGGCGCCGCGCATGTCGTGGGGCAATGTCTCCGGTGCCGGCGGCATCTATTCCAGCGTGCACGACATGAGTCGCTGGATGAACATGCAACTCGCCGGCGGCACCTACCGCGATGCGCGCGGTACCGAACACCGGGTGTTCAGCGAGGAGCGCCAGCAGGGCATGTGGTCGGTGCTCACGCCCATTCCGATTGCCAAGCCTTCGGTGCCGGAACTGGAAGCGGCCAGGCCCAACTTCCTCGGCTACGGCGAGGGCTGGCAACTGTCGGACTATCGCGGCAGCAAGCTGGTCTGGCACACCGGTGGCTGGCCTGGCATGGTCTCGCGCCTGACCCTGGTGCCGCAGCACAAACTGGGCGTGATCGTGCTGACCAATGCCGAGGTCGGCGGGGCGTTCAACGCCGTCACCCTGCGCGTGCTCGATGCCTACCTCGATGCGCCAAAGACCGACTGGAGCGCCGCCTACGCCGCCGCCCTGGCCAAGTCGAAGGGCAAGGCCGACGAGGACTGGCAGAAGCATCTGGCCGCGCGTGCAACCGCTGCGCCGCCGTCGTTGCCGCTGGCGCGCTATGCCCGCACCTACCGCGACCCGTGGTACGGCGACGTACTCGTTGAGCAGCGCGGCGGCAAGCTGGTCATGCGCTTCAGCCGCACCCCTGAACTGGTGGGCGAACTGACGCCCTGGCAGCACGACACCTTCGTGGTCCGCTGGAACGAGCGCTGGCTCAATGCCGATGCCTTCGTCAACTTTGCCCTCGATGCCGATGGCGGCATACGCGAAGCGCGGATGGAAGCAATCTCGCCGCTGACCGATTTCAGCTTCGACTTCCAGGACCTGCGTCTGGTGCCTGTGGACGAAGGCGGCAAGGCGTCGGGGTAAGGTTTTCTGCTCACAATCACCTCACGGCGCCCGCAGGAGGCTATCGAGATGGACGACGACCAGCGCTGGTGGCAGGACACGCAGGACATCCCGCGCCTGGTGCGGGCGATCTACGAGTGCATTTCCGGTCCGGCCGGGGCGCCGCGGGATTGGCCGCGCTTCCGCTACCTGCAGCATCCGCAGGCGCGAAGCCTGCGCACGGTGGTGGAAGCCGATGGCAGTACGCGCGCGATGGTGTTCGACGTCGACAGCTACATCCTGGATGTGGCGCCGTTCTTCGCTGCCAACGATTTCCATGAGGTCGAGGTCGACCAGCGCATCCAGCGCTATGGCCAGGTCGCCCATGTCTGGAGCCGTTACGAAGCGCGGCCGGCGGCGGACTCGCCGGTGCTGCTCAAGCGCGGCGCCAACAGCATCCAGCTGTGCCACGAACACGGGCGCTGGTGGGTGTTCAGCACCATCTGGGACAACGACCGCGAAGGTGTAGTGTTCGATTTGTGGTGATGCTGACGCTGGCGCGTCGCTGCAATGCTGCGCGCGCACGGCTGGAACACTGGCGCTCTGGAGTCGCGTCGATCCGCCCCCAGATCGCCGGTTAGCGCCAAGGAGTGCCCCCATGATTCATGCTCCAGTGATTCCATTCTCCGTCCTCGACCTGGCCCCGATCACCGAAGGCAGTGACGCCGCGCAGGCCTTCGCCAACAGCCTCGAACTTGCCCAGCTAGCCGAGCGCCTGGGTTATGAGCGCTTCTGGCTGGCCGAGCACCACAACATGCCGGGCATCGCCAGCGCCGCCACGGCGGTGCTGATCGGCCATATCGCCTGTGGCACGAAGTCGATCCGCGTCGGTGCCGGCGGCGTCATGCTGCCCAACCACGCGCCGCTGCAGGTGGCCGAGCAGTTCGGCACGCTGACGGCGTTGTATCCGGGTCGCATCGACCTGGGCCTGGGCCGCGCGCCGGGCACCGACCACGCGACCGCGCATGCCTTGCGCCGCTATTTCGAAGCCGCCGACATGTTTGCCCAGGACGTGGTCGAGCTGCTGCATTACTTCGAACCGGCGCAACCCGGCCAGGCAGTTCGGGCTGTGCCCGGTGCCGGCATCGAGGTGCCGGTGTGGCTTCTCGGGTCGAGCCTGTTCTCGGCGCGGCTGGCCGCACAGCTGGGGTTGCCGTTCGCGTTCGCCTCGCATTTCGCCCCCGATGCGATGGACATGGCGCTGTCCTCGTACCGGCGCGAATTCCAGCCGTCCAAACGCCTGGAGCAGCCGTACGCGATGCTGGCGCTCAACGTGGTCGGCGCCGAAACCGATGCGCAGGCGCGCCGGTTGTTCACCACCCAGCAGCAGGCCTTCGTCAACCTGCGTCGCGGCAAGCCGGGGTTGATCCCGCCGCCGATCGAGGACATCGAGTCGTACTGGACACCGCTGGAAAAGAGCGGCGTCGAGCAGGCGCTGGCCTGCGCGGTGGTCGGCGACGAGAACACGGTCCGTGACGGCATCGCCGCCTTCATCGAACGCCACCGTCCCGACGAACTGATGATCACCGCCAACGTGTTCGATCACGCCGCGCGGCTGCGATCGTTCGAGATCGCCGCGAAGGCGCGCGAAGCGATTGCAGCCTGACCGTTGCCGGTCAGCGGCCTTTCGACGGGCTGCCGTGCTCGCGCACGTCGAGCAGCTCGACTTCGAACACCAGTGACCCGTTGGGCGGAATGACGCCGCCTGCGCCGGCGCTGCCATAGCCGTAGGCCGGCGGGATCATCAGCACGCGGCGACCGCCGACGCGCATGCCGGCCACGCCTTCATCCCAGCCGCGGATGACGCGGCCGGCGCCGAGCAGGAAGGTAAAGGGCTCATTGCGGTCGCGTGAGCTGTCGAACTTGCTGCCGCGCCCGTCGGTGGCCTTCTGCTCGTAGTTCCAGCCGGTGTAGTGCACGGTCACGTCCTGGCCGGACGTGGCGACCGCGCCGGTGCCGACTTGGTGGTCGATCGCCTCGAAGCGGGCGATGGTGCCGCCGGGCGGCGGGCCGGGATCGGCGCAGGCGGCGAGGGCGGACAGGACGAGGACGACGAGGAGGCGCGATGCGGTTTTCATCGCAATAGCCTAGCGGCTTTGCTCCGATGTCGGATCACTCGCGCGGAATCCGCTTCTCGTACTCCGCCTCCACGCGCGTATGCGTTGCCCAGAACCCGGGTGGCGTACGACCGGCGAGACGATCGGCGAGGATGCCCAGGTGCGTGTGCCAGCCCGCGGCAACGCTGGTCATGTCGTCGCGCGTTGCCAGGCGGCTGTGCGTGACGACCAGTTGCACATCCTTGCCGCGCGGCGTGAGCTCGAACCGCACCTGCGAATCCGAGTCGGCCTCGCCCCATGAGTATTCCAGCAGCCGCGGCGGATCGCAGGCGATGATGCGGCCGTGCATCTGGCTTGGGCCTGCGTACTGCGCGTACTTCTGCGGTGGAGCTTCGTCGTTTTCGGTCAGTTCCGAGTTGCGGAACTCCATGTCGACGCGGCCACCGGCGTGCAGCTCCATCTCACCGGAGGCGAGCCAGGTGCTGCGCTTGTCCGACTCGGTCAGGTAGGCCCAGACGCGTTCGATCGGCCCGGGCAGGGTGCGTTCGATGAGTACGGTGTCGGCGGCGGTGGCGACGCCGAAATCATCGTTGGAGATTGAAGAGGGCATCGGGAACTCCTGCGGTATTGATCAGGCGAGATGGCGATCGAGTGCGGCCAGCACCATCGTCCAGCCCGATTCGGCCGGCTTCGCGTACTCGGCGTGCTCGGCTGCCATTTCATGGGTGAGTGTCAGGAGGCTGCCGTCGCCGTCGGGGACGATCTCGACAGTGATGCGATCCCCCTGGTCGGCGTCTTCCTCCATCGCCAGCGTGAACACCAGGCGGTGCGGCCGGTCGATCTCCAGATAGCGCCCGAAGTGCTCGGCATCGCCATTGGGGCGTCGCTCGACGATGGCATAGCGACCACCCAGGCGCGCCTCGATCTGCACCCGTTGCATCTGCCCGTCGGCGGTCGCGAATAGCCAGCGTCCGGCGGTGGCCGGGTCGAGCCAGGCATCGAAGACACGTTCGGGCGCGGCATCGAATCGACGGCTGACGCGGACGATCACAGGACTCATTACTTGCTCCTGGAGGGTTTGTTTGCGGGTCTGGCGTTGGCGGGCGAGGCGGCCGCGGCTACACGGTCCTCGGCCTTGAGCAGCGCATCGAGGGCATCGAGTCGCTCGTTCCAGAAGCGTTCGTAGTGGCGCATCCATTCCACACCGGCGTGGAGGGGGCGGGCATCGAGCCGGCAGACATGCAGGCGGCCCTGCACTTCGCGCTGCACCAGGCCGGCACGCTCGAGGACCTTGATGTGCTTGGAGGCGGCCGCCAGCGAGATGTCGAACGGGGCCGCCAGCTCGCCGACGCTGCGTTGCTGTCCGGACAGGTCGCGCAGCATCGCGCGCCGCGTCGGGTCGGACAGGGCGTGGAAGATCGCGTCGAGACGCTGGGGATTACCTTCAACCATGTGGTTGAGGATCGCGGCGCCGTTCGGGATTGTCAACCATCTGGTTGAACGTGGCGACGAGCGGCGGGCTTGGCCTGCGTGCATGGCTGTTCACGTTTGATGTTCACGGGGGGAGCCGCACGTTCAGGAACCACGCGGGAATCGAGTCGAATGCCGCACCAGACAAAGACAGCTCCCCTCCGGCATTTCGGCAAGCACCGTGGCGTGGTCGTCGACAACATCGATCCGCTGCAGCTAGGACGCGTGCTGGTGCAGGTGCCCAAGGTCATCGACGGCGGCGGCTCGCGCTGGGCGATGCCGTGCGTGCCGGTGGCCGGCCACCAGAGTGGCCTGTTCCTGCTGCCGGCGATCGGTGCACCGGTCTGGGTGGAGTTCGAACAGGGCGATCCCGAATTGCCGATCTGGGTCGGTGGCTACTGGGTGGATGCCGGCGAGATGCCGGTGATGGCCGCGGCCGGCCAGGGCGTGCCGGCGATGCTGCTGCAGACGCCCGGTCAGAATTCGGTGCTGGTGTCGGACATGCCAGGGCCCGACGGAGGCGTGCTGTTGCGCGCGCAGAACGGGGCAACCATCGCGGTCAACGAAGCGGGCATCACCATCAGCAACGGCCGCGGTGCGAGCATCGTCCTGGCCGGCACGATGGTGACCATCAACGACGGCGCATTGACGGTGGTGTAGCCATGGGCGGAGCCATCCTTCATCTCGGTGCAAGCGTCGCCTGCGCACACGGCGGTCCGGCCACGCCGACTGCGCCGTATTCGCGCGTCACCGTATCCGGGCGACCGGTGGTGACGATCGCCGCGCCTTACACCATCGCCCACTGCAACCTGCCATGGCCGGCCGAGGCGCTGCGCTGCACGGGCGGGCAATGGCTGCAGGGCAGCACCCGCGTCTTCGCCGGCGGTCGCGCGCTGGTGCTCGATAGCAGCACGTCGATGTGCGTGCCCAACGGCGCGGCGATGGTGGTAATGGAATGCCAGCTGCGGGTTACGGCGCTGTAGCGGCCAGCGTCTGCAACGCCTGGGCAGTGGCGGCGTCGGCGGGGAAAAACGATTCGATCGCGATCTCCGCCAGGGTGATGTCCATCGGCGTGCCGAACACCGTCGTGGTGCTGATGAAGGACAGCTCGCCCATGGCCGTGCGCAGGCGCAGCGGCACGACTACCGCGGGTGCGCCCGTCGCTGGCTCATCGTCCGGTGCGGGGTAGGCGGCGAGTTCGTCGTATAGGGCGGCCAGTATCGCGTCGCCGGTGGCATCGGCCTGGTGACGCAGTCGATGCAGGATGTGCGCGCGCCACTGGCCAAGATTGACGATGCGCGGCGCGACGCCGTCCGGATGCAGGCTCAACCGCAGCACGTTGACCGGCGGTTGCAGCAGCGCAGGTGCAGCGCCTTGCAGGAGCGGTGCGAGCGCGCGGTTGGCGGCGACCAGGTTCCAGTGACGGTCCACGGCCAGCGCGGGGTACGGCTCGTGCCCGGCGAGCACCAGGTCGATCGCGGCCTGCGCCTGCGCCATCGCCGGATCGTCGAGCCGGCGTTCGCTGTACATCGGCGCCAGTCCCGCCGCGGTCATCAGCACGTTGCGTTCGCGCAACGGCACGTCGAGGCGGTCGGCCAGGCGCATCAGCATCGCCCGGCTCGGCAGCGAACGCCCGGTTTCGATGAAGCTGATGTGGCGCGTGGAGGTGTCGGCCAGTCCGGCCAGGTCGAGCTGGGTCAGGTGGCGGCGCTGCCGCCAGTCGCGGATCAGCTCGCCGAGGGGACGGATCATGTTCATGGCCGAACCTTAGCCGGGCCGGGCGGTGAAGTGCATTACCCCGCAGGTAATCGCCTGCGCGGCGCGATCAGACCGCCATGCCCGCCGCATGCCCGGACGCCCAGGCCCACTGGAAGTTGTAGCCGCCGAGCCAGCCGGTCACGTCGACCACTTCGCCGATGAAATACAGCCCGGGCACGCGCCTGGACTGCATGGTGCTGGATGACAGCTCGTCGGTGTCGACGCCGCCGAGCGTGACCTCGGCCGTGCGATAGCCTTCGCTGCCACTGGCGACCAGTGGCCAGTTCGACAGCACGTCGGCGATCTCGCGCAGCTGCGGCAGGTTGAACTGCTTGATCGGCCGGTTCGGCAACCAGACCTCGCACAGGCGTTGGGCGAAGCGCTTGGGCATCACTTCGCCGAGCACGGTCTTGAGTTCGGCAGCCGGGCGCTCGTGCTGCCACTGCTGCAATGCTTCCAGCGCGTCGCGTCCGGGCAGCAGGTCCAGGCGCAGGTCGTCGCCGGGTTGCCAGTACGAGGAGATCTGCAGGATCGACGGGCCGCTGATGCCGCGGTGGGTCACCAGCATGAAATTGCTGAAGGACTGGCCGTTGCAGCTGGCGGTGACCGGCAGTGCGACGCCGCTGAGGTCTGCCAGGCGCTCCTGGTGTTTGCCGCTGAGCGTGAGCGGCACGAGCCCGGCGCGAGTGGGCAGCACGGCATGGCCGAACTGGCGGGCCAGCTCGTAGCCGAATCCGCTGGCGCCCATCGACGGGATTGAAAGACCGCCGCTGGCCACCACCAGCGCCGGTGCGGCGAACGCGCCGTGGCTGGTGTGCAGGCGGAAGCTGGCGTTCTCGCCCTCGCCATGGCTGATCCGCTCGATGCTGCAACTGGTCTCGATGCGCACGCCGGCAGCGTGGCACTCGTCGACCAGCATCTTCACGATCAGCTTGGAGGAGATGTCGCAGAACAGCTGGCCGAGTTCTTTCTCGTGGTACGCGATGCGGTGGCGCTCGACCATCTCGATGAAATGCCACGGCGTGTAGCGCGCCAGCGCCGACTTGCAGAAGTGCGGGTTGGCCGAGAGGAAATTGGCCGGGGTGGTGCCGGTGTTGGTGAAATTGCAGCGACCGCCACCGGACATCAGGATCTTCTTGCCGACGCGGTTGGCGTGATCGACCACCAGCACGCGCTTGCCGCGCTGGCCGGCCGTCAGCGCGCACATCAGTCCGGCTGCGCCGCCGCCGATGATCGCGACGTCGTAGTGCCCCGTCATGCCCGCGCGGCTTCCTCGTCTGAGGCCATGCGGGTGAGGGGACGGAAGGTGAAGGAGTGGCCTTCGCCCAGCCATTGCACCTCGCCGTCCTGGATCAGCACGTTCACGCGCATGCCGCGCTGCTGCACGGCGGCCAGCGCCTCGACGGTGTCGGCGCCGATGTCGATGACGGTGAGGTTCTTCAGGCGCTTGAGCGCGTAGCTGTTCTTCTCCCACCAGATATCCGAGGAGCGACCGGCGTAGTTGACCACCACGACCTGGCGCGCGCGGCCGCAGGCCTTGCGGATGCGCGACTCGTCGGGCTGGCCCAGGTCGATCCACTGCTCGATCTCGCCGGTGTAGTCGCGCCGCCACATGTCCGGGTCGTCCTCGCTGCTCAGGCCACGGCCGAACTCGAGCCGATCCTCGGCGAACAGGGCATAGGCGAGCAGCCGCACCATCAGCCGCTGTTCCGTCTCCGACGGGTGCTGGGCGAGGGTGAGGTTGTAGGTAGCGTAGTGATGGCGGTCGAGGTCGCTGACTTGCAGCTCGGCCTTAACCACGGTGGCCTTGAGCGCCATGGGGGTACATCCGGTGGGGGCAGGAAAACAGCGCGCATTCTAGGCGCTGCCGGGGTGGCGTGCCGTTCTCATCGCCATTGCGACTGGGAGGCCGCCGTTCGGGGGACAATGTGCTGTGGAACCACTCCCTTCCCATCGAAATGGCGTCGCCGCCAGCCGATTGCAACTGCCGCCGGGTCCGTGGTCGACGGTGCTGGAGGGGCTGTGCGCACGGTTCCCGTCCGTCGGGCGCGCGCGCTGGCTCGACCGGATCGAGCGCGGGCTGGTCCGTGATGCCGACGGTCGGGCGGTCGCTGCCGAGGACGCGTACCGGGTCGGCGCGGAGCTGACGTACTACCGCGAGGTCGAGGGCGAAACGGAGATTCCGTTCGACGAGGTCGTGCTGCATGCCGACGAGCACCTGGTCGTCGTCGACAAGCCGCATTTCCTGCCGGTGACGCCGGCCGGCAAGCATGTGGAGCAGACGCTGCTGGCCAGGCTGGTGCGGCGGCTGGGCAACGCGGACCTGGTGCCGCTACACCGCATCGACCGCGGCACGGCGGGACTGGTGCTGTTTTCGGCGCGGGCGGACACGCGCGCGCTGTACCAGGCGCTGTTTCCCCAGCGCAGTATCAGCAAGCGCTACGAAGCGCTCGCGCCGGCGCTGCCGGAGGCGGAATTTCCGCTGGTGCGCAGGTCGCACCTGGAGCGCGGCGAGCCGTTCTTCCGGATGCGCGAGGGCGAGGGTGCGGCGAACAGTGAGACCCGCATCGAGGTGCTTGATCGCAGCGACGGCATCTGGCGCTACGCGCTGGAGCCGGTGACGGGCCGCAAGCATCAGTTGCGCGTGCATATGGCGGCGATCGGGGTACCGATCCTCAACGATCCGCTCTATCCCGATTGCGGCGACCAGGTCGACGACTACGCCAGGCCGCTGAAACTGCTGGCGCGCTCGTTGCAGTTCGTCGATCCGCTCAGTGGGCAGGAACGGCGCTTCGAGAGTCAGCGGGACCTGTAGGCCACCGTCACCGTCATCCCGGCGAATGCCGGGATCCATTTTCGCCGAAGACAGTGCAACGAATCGCCAGAGCACTCCCCGCCCCTGCGGCCAACGCCGCTCCGAAGCTGAGGCAACGTCAAGATGGATCCCGGCATTCGCCGGGATGACGGTTTCAAGTCCACTCGCGCGATGGCAGCGTGATCCTGCGCTGCGGCGTGCCGACCAGGTCGAGGAAGCGGTTGAACACGTTGTCGGCCTGGCCCTGCATGGCAGCGATGTGCTCGCGCGTCTTCTGCCGGATCGTCGCTTCGCTCGCCTGCGCCGGATCCACACCGGCCAGCTCCGCCAACTCGTCGCGATACGCCGGATTGGCCAGCCAGCGCTCGATCAGGCGCTCGTCCATCTCCAGGTGGAACTGGAAGCCGTAGGCGTTGTCGCCATAGCGGAATGCCTGCTGCTCGCAGCCATCGGTGCGTGCCAGGTGCTCGGCTTCGCGCGGGACCTCGAAGCTGTAGCGGTGCCACTGGAATACCGGTGCGATGTCTCCCAATGGCGACAGCACCGGGTCGGCGCGCCCGGCGTCGGTGGTCTGCAGCGGGTACCAGCCGATCTCGGGCTGGTGGTGGCGCCGCACCGGCGCGCCCAGCACGTGTGCCAGCAGTTGCGCGCCCAGGCAGATGCCCAGCACCGGCTTGCCCTGTTCGAGCATGCGTTCGATCGCCATCAGTTCGGTGCGCAGGTGCGGGCGCTGCGCCTGGTCTTCGACGTTCATCGGCCCGCCCAGCACGATCAGCCCGCGGTAGCGGTCGACGTTGGGCTGGAAGTCGGGCTGGCGCTCGAAATTGGCGAAACGGATGCGGTGCCCGCGCCGACGGATCAGCGGGTCCAGGGTGCCGAGCGGTTCGGCGGCGACGTGCTGGAAGACGAGCAGGCGGGGCATGGCGCGGGCAGGGCGGGTCGACAGCCCGACTATGCCAAATCCGGCGCCCTGGCCGGTAGCGCTATGCGCGCGGTGCAGTAGCGATGACGGCAATGGCGATGACGGCCAGCACGATCGCGGCGCGGTTCCACCTGCTGGTCTTCTCGCCGAAGGCGAACACGCCCACCAGCGTGCCCAGCACCACCACGCCAATGTTCATCGCCGCGAACACCACCGACGGGTTGTCCGGGAAGGCCTGGTGCGCACGGACGTAGAAGACGATGTTGCCGAAGTTGAGCAGGCCCAGCAGCAGGCCGGCACCGAAGTTGCGAAGGCTCAGCTGCGTCTGCCCGCGCCAGAGGCGAACCGCCTGCCAGCCCAGCATCAGCACGAAGGCAATCGCGAACGCCACCTGCAGCGCGGCCAGCGAAGGCGTCCCGGCCAGCGCGATGCGCTTGAGCATCACATCGACCACGGCGAAGCCGACCCAGACCACCAGCAGCAGGCCCATGCCGGTTGCGCCGGGCACGGCGGTGTCGTCGCCTCGCGGCCTGATTACGATGCCGGCCACCGCCAGCAGGCCCAGGGCAAGCCCGGCCATGCGCGTGGTATCGGCGGTTTCGCCGAAGAGGGTGAAGGCTGCCAGCAGCGACAGCAGCAGCGACAGGCGCTGCGCCACGTCGGTGCGGACGATGCCGGCGGTGCGCACGGAGGCGGCGAGCACCAGGAACAGCGACGGCAGCACCACCGCCAGGCCGAGCAATGCGGCCCAGGGTGCCTGCGGTGTCGACAGGCTCGCCAGCGACGGCTTGAGCAGCAACGCGCTCAACACGGTGGCGGCGAGGTAGTTCCAGGTCACCAGTTGCGCCACGTCCAGACGGAAACGTGGCGCAAGCTTGAGGACCACCGCGACGAGCACGCTGCACAGCGCGCTGAACAGGATCAGGTGCATCGGCTACCGCGGTGGAGAGTAGGGCTCGTGTGGCTCAGCGCGGCCCGATCAGCGCGGCTTGAACGGCTTGCGCGGACCGCCGCCATGCGGCCCGGCCCCATGAGGCTTGTGGCCGCTGTGCGGACGCGGACCGCGCGGCGGCGGTCGGCGATCGTCGTCGAAGCTGCGCGGTGCATCGCCGTAGCGACCGTGCGGACGCTGGCCGTGGCCGGTGTCCTCGTCGGCGCGGCTGATGCGCAGCTGCTGACCGGCGACGCGCACGCGCTTGAGGTGGTCCATCACTTCGCGCGGCATGCCTTCGGGCAGATCGATGAGGCTGAAGTCGTCGCGGATGTCGATGCGGCCGATGAAGCGGCTTTCCAGCTCGGCCTCGTTGGCGATGGCGCCGACGATGTTGCCCGGCTTGACGCCGTGCGTGTGGCCGACCTCGATGCGGAACGTTTCCATGCCGACTTCCGGCGCGCGTTCGCCGCGTGGTTCGCGCGGCTCGCGAGGTTCATGGCGGTGCTGCGCCGGACCTTCGTCGGCGAACATCGACTCGGCGGCGTTGACCGACGGGCGCTCGAACGAACGCTCACCGGCGGCCGGCGGCGTGAACTGGCGATCGGCATGACGCGGACGCTCGTCGCGCTGCTGCGGCTCGCGCGGCGTGAACTCACGCGGCGGCCTCGGCGCGGCATCGCGCTCGCGGCGGGGCTCGCGCTGGCCGTCACGCGGGCCACGCTCGTAGCGATCGCGCGGCGATTGCTCGCGCGCACCGCGCTCGGGGCGGTCGAAGCTCGGTGTATGCGGACGCAGGCGCTCGGCGGTGACGTCCAGCAGCAGCGGCATGTCGCCCTGCACCAGCTTGGCGAGGGCAGCGGCGATTTCCACCGCCGGCACGTTCTGCTCGCGCTCGTAGCGTTCGACCAGGTCGCGGAACTGGCTCACATCCGACGATTCCAGCGCCGTGGTGATGCGGCCGAGGAAGCGGTTGACGCGCTGCTCGTTGACCGTTTCCACGGTCGGCAGCTGCATCTGCTCGATCGGCTGGCGCGTGGCGCGCTCGATCGCGCGCAGCATGCCGCGCTCGCGCGGGGTGACGAACAGGATCGCCTCGCCCTTGCGACCGGCACGGCCGGTGCGGCCGATGCGGTGCACGTAGCTTTCGGTGTCGTACGGGATGTCGTAGTTCAGCACGTGGCTGATGCGTTCCACGTCGAGGCCGCGCGCGGCGACGTCGGTGGCGACCAGCACGTCGATCTTGCCGTCCTTGAGGTTCTGGATGGTCTTCTCGCGCTGCGCCTGGACCACGTCGCCATTGATCGCGGCGGCGGCAATGCCGCGTGCGGCCAGCTTGTCGGCCAGTTCCTCGGTCGCCAGCTTGGTGCGGGCGAACACGATCATCGCGTCAAAGGGCTCGGCTTCCAGGATGCGCGTGATCGCGTCGAGCTTGTGCACGCCGCTGACCGCCCAGTAGCGCTGGCGGATGTTGGCCGCGGTCGAGGTCTTGGACTTGATCGCGATCTCGACCGGGTCCTTCAGGTACGTCTGGGCGATGCGCTTGATCGGCGCCGGCATGGTCGCCGAGAACAGCGCGACCTGGCGCGTCTCCGGGGTCTTCTTCAGCACCGCCTCGACGTCGTCGATGAAGCCCATGCGCAGCATCTCGTCGGCTTCGTCCAGGACCAGGCAGCGCAGCTGCGACAGGTCGAGCGAACCGCGTTCGAGATGGTCGATGACGCGGCCGGGCGTGCCGACGATCACCTGCACGCCACGCTTGAGCGCCTGCAACTGCGGGTAATAGCTCTGGCCGCCGTAGATCGGCAGGACCTGGAAGCCGGGCAGGTGATGGGCGTACTTCTGGAACGCCTCGGCGACCTGGATCGCCAGCTCACGCGTCGGCGCCAGCACCAGCGTCTGCGGAGCGCGCTGGTTCGGGTCGATGCGGGCCAGCACCGGCAGGGCGAACGCGGCGGTCTTGCCGGTGCCGGTCTGGGCCTGGCCAAGCACGTCGCGGCCTTCCAGCAGCGGCGGAATGGTGGCCGCCTGGATCGGCGAGGGCGACTCGTAGCCGACATCGGCCAGTGCCCGCATCAGCGGTTCGGGCAGGCCCAGGTCGGAGAATTTGATGGACGGGGTGTCCGCGGACGGGTCCGTGGAAGGGGTGTTGGGCGTTTCGGCGCTCATGGGGGAGGGCTCGGCAGCGCCGGCGAACGCCGGTCGGAAGACCGCACAGTGTACCGGACTACGGTGTGTCGGCCGGGTGTAGTGCAGTGGCGACGCCAGAAAACCCCGTGCAGCAACCTGTCTGCGTTCCTGCTTTTCCCCGATCAGCGCGCCAATCAGCGCGCCGTCGAACTCGCCCCGGCAGCGGCCTGCAAGCCGCGCGCGTCCTTCTCCACGCGGCCATCTTTCATCACGAATTGAACCTGCTTGAGCACCGTCACATCGCTGAGCGGGTCGCCCGATACCGCAATCAGATCGGCGCGCTTGCCCGGCTCGAGGCTGCCGACCTGGTCGGCCAGGCCCAGCAGGTCGGCGGCGTTGACGGTGGCGGCCTGGATGGCGGTCGCCGGCGTCATGCCGTGGGCGACCATCAGCTCGAACTCGTCGGCATTGCGGCCGTGCAGGCTGACACCGGCGTCGGTGCCGAAGGCAATGCGCACACCGGCCGGCACCGCGCGCTCGAGCGACTTGCCGGTGATGCCGATGCGCCATTCGATCTTGCTGCGAACCTCGCCGGTGTAGGCGTCCGGGTTCTTCGCCAGGCGTTCCTTGTAGCCGTTGACGGTCGACAGTGTCGGCACGTAGTAGGCACCGGTCTTGCGGAACAGGGCGATGTCGGCGTCGTCGAGCAGCGTGCCGTGCTCGATCGAATCGGCACCTGCACGCAGCGCCACGGCAATGCCGTCGGCGCCATGCGCGTGCACGGCCACCTTCTTCTTGTACAGGTGCGCGGTTTCCACGATCGCGCGCGCTTCGTCGTCGAACATCTGCTGGCCCAGGCCGGCGCCGATGCGGCTGTTGACGCCACCGGTGGTGGCGATCTTGATCACGTCGACGCCGCGCCCGACCTGGCGGCGCACGGCGCGGCGGCAGTCTTCGGCGCCGTCGCAGGTGTTGCCGTGGACGTCGATGGCCGCATGCAGTTCGTCGCGGAAACCCAGGGTCGGGTCCATGTGGCCGGCCGTGGTGGAGATCGCGTTGCCGGCATCGATGATGCGCGGCCCGGGCACCTTGCCGGCAGCGATCGCATCGCGCAGGGCGAGGGTGACGCCGTCCTCGTCGCCGAGGTTGCGCACGGTCGTGAAGCCGGCGGCCAGCGTCTTGCGTGCGTTCACGGCCGCTTCGAAGGCGTGGTCGGCCACGCCCCTCGACACGCCGTCCAGTTGCCCCTCGACGCCGGCCTTGTCCGACACCAGGTGCACATGGCTGTCGATCAGGCCGGGCAGCACGTAGCGGTCGCGCAGGTCGATGACAGTGACCATGGCCGTGGCCGGCACGCCGTCGAATTGCGCAGCCAGCAGGTGCCCGTCGCGAACGGCTTCGATGCGGCCATCGCGCAGCAGCAGCGTGCTCGCGCCGCGCGCCGGTCGACCCGGGCGATCAAGCAGATGACCGGCCTGGACCAGCGTCCACTGCGGCGCGGCCACCTGCGCGGCCACCTGTCCAGAAGCCGGCGTCGCGACGGCGGTCGCCAGCAGGGCGGGCAGCAGCAGGAGCGCCGATGGGCGGCGGGTCGTCGTGGTCATTGCGGTGGATCCCCGGTGGCGTGGTTGCTCGCCGGAGCATAAGCGCGACGACCGAAGGCCGTCATCAGGCCGTCTTGGGGGACGCTTCGCAGCCGGTCCTGGGCGGGCCGGCCGGATGGGTGTGCGTCAGGACTTGTTGCTGGAGCCGCTTTCCGGGGGCTCGGGGTTGCCAGGAGGATTGGCGGTGTCACGGGCCTGCTGCTTCTTGGCCTGCTTCTCGTCCTGCTTCTTTTTCTTGGCGATTTCGCGCTGGCGCTTTTCGAAGGAGTAATTGGGCTTTGCCATGGGCGATCTCGTTGTGCGGGTGGCCAGTGTAGGGCATCGAGCTTGGTTTGCCCGTGTACGGCGCCTTGACGCAGCTCCGGCGCAACCGGCGCGAAGCGTTGGAAAAACGCCGCGAGGCCCGCACATCAGGCCTGCCAGCGCTGGCCGGGCCAGCCGCGACACCCCATATTGCAGCGGTGACCATGCCCACACTCGAGTTCGACAACGCCTTCGTCCGCGACCTGCCCGCCGATCCGGACACCGGTCCGGGCATACGCCAGGTCCACGGCGCCCTCTATTCGCGCGTGGCTCCCACGCCGGTGGCGGCACCGCGGCTGCTGGCCCATTCGGCCGAGATGGCCCGGCGCCTGGGCTTCAGCGAGGCCGATGTCGCCTCGCCGCAGTTCGCCGAGGTATTCGCCGGCAACGCGCTGATGGCGGGCATGGAACCCTTCGCGGCCAACTACGGCGGTCACCAGTTCGGCAACTGGGCCGGGCAACTGGGCGACGGACGCGCGATCAGCCTGGGCGAGATCATCAATGCCGTCGGCGAGCGCTGGGAGCTGCAACTGAAGGGTGCCGGGCCGACGCCTTATTCGCGCAGCGCCGACGGCCGCGCGGTGCTGCGTTCCTCGATCCGCGAGTTCCTGTGCAGCGAGGCGATGCACCACCTGGGCGTGCCGACGACGCGCGCGCTGAGCCTGGTCGGCACCGGCGAGTGGGTCGAGCGCGACATGTTCTACGACGGCCATCCCGAGCTGGAACACGGCGCGATCGTCTGCCGGGTCGCGCCGTCGTTCATTCGCTTCGGCAACTTCGAGCTGCCGGCGTCGCGCGACGACGTCGAGCTGCTGCGGCAACTGGTGAATTTCTGCATCCGCCGTGACTTCCCCGAACTGCGCGGGCAGGGCCAGGCCCTGTATGCGCAATGGTTCGCGCAGGTGTGCGAACGCACCGCGGTGATGGTCGCGCACTGGATGCGGGTCGGCTTCGTCCACGGCGTGATGAACACCGACAACATGTCGATCCTCGGCCTGACCATCGACTACGGCCCCTACGGCTGGGTCGACAATTTCGATCCGGGCTGGACACCCAACACCACCGATCGCCACCACCGTCGCTACCGCTTCGGCCAGCAACCGCAGGTGGCCTACTGGAACCTGGGACGCCTGGCCGGCTCGCTGTCGCTGCTGTTCGACGGCGTCGAACCTTTGCAGGACGGTCTGCGCCGCTTCGTCGAAACCTACACCGCCGCCGACCGCGACAACGTCGCGCGCAAGCTCGGCCTGGACGAGTGCCGCGACGAGGACGTCGGCCTGATGCAGGCGCTGCAGGACCTGATGACCGAGGCGGAAGTCGACATGACGCTGTTCTTCCGCGGCCTGGCCGATCTGGACATCGACACGCTGGACCCGGCGCCGCTGCGCGAGGCGTTCTACGACGAAACGCGCCGCGAAGCCGCCGCGCCGGCATTGCAGGAATGGCTGGGCCGCTACGCGCTGCGGTTGCGCGACCAGGCCGTGCCGGCAAGCGAACGCCGTGCGCGCATGAATGCCGCCAATCCGCGCTACGTGTTGCGCAACTACCTGGCGCAACAGGCCATCGATCGCGCCACCGAAGGCGACTTCTCGGGCGTCGCCGAACTGCTCGACGTGATGCGTCATCCCTACGATGAACAGCCGGGCCGCGAAGCGTTCGCCGCGCGCCGACCCGACTGGGCGCGCGAACGGGCCGGTTGTTCGATGCTGTCGTGCAGTTCGTGAGGCCGTCCACGGGCGGTTGACGGCCAGGCCTGCCACACACGCCGCCTACACGAAGCTGGCGGATGATGACGCCAACATTCGCGGCAGGAGGGGTCCTGACATGGCCAGCATGCACGCCATCGACCGCATTCGCCCGAGCGCCGCGTGGGGCACCATGGTGGCCTTCGCGCTGCTGTGCTGCGCGGCTGCGGCGACGTTCGCTTCCCCACCGGTGGCAGGCGATCACGCCGTCGGCACGCTGGTGCGTGTCGACGTCAACGCCAAGCGCCTGGCCATCGCCACGGACGCCCAGACCGGCAGTGAGCTGGGGCAGGGCGGCGAGATCAATCTCTACGTCGATGCCACCACCACGGCCAGCCGTGCCGGCAAGCAGATCAAACTCATCGAGCTCAAGCCCGGCGAGCGCCTGCTGGTGCGGACCACGACCAGCCGCAACCGCACCCAGGCAAACAAGATCCTGGTGCTGCCCGACACGGACATGGACCAGGGCCCTGTGGCCGCTATCTGCATGGCACCGTGGGCGAAGTCCGGACGGGCACGCGGATGTTGCACATCAGCCAGGCCGAAAGCCGGATCCTCAACAAGATCGGCTATGACGAGCAGACCACCGTGGTCACGCTCGATGGCAAGTCGATGGCGGTCACCAGCCTCAAGCCCGGTGACGAGATCGACACCTCGTTGCGCCTGCGCAGCAGGATCACGACGGCCAAGCAGATCGTGCTGTTGCGTCCGGGCAAGGGTCCCTGACCGTATCGCTAGCCTTCGGGCCAGCGTTCAAGCACCGATTCGTCGATGCCCAGTCGCCGGCAGGCGCGGGGAGCGACGCCGTCGTTGAGCGCCAGGCGGAACAACGGCGCGATCGTCCGCAACGTCCTTGCCGCGACCGCGGCCTGCAGGCGCCGCGGGCGCGACATCGGCAGCCGAGCCACCGCCCACGGCGGCAGCAATGCGTTCGCCGCGCCGAGGAACAGATCGCGCGACAAACCGGCCGCCGGCACCGGCAGCTGGATCCGGGCCAGCACCGCCAGCACTTCGCGCGAGCGCTCGTCGTAGCGCAGGTCGTCCTGCACGCTGGCGAAGTACTCCGCGACTTGCGCCTGCGAAGCGGGTACGTCACGCGCTCCCAGCGCTTCGGCCACGCGACGCGATTCGTCGAAGTAGCGATCGGCGACGCCGTCGGGCATGGCCATAGGCGCGTAGCGACGGAATCCCTCGAGGAATCCGTAGCTTTCGGTGACATGCACCCAGGTCAGCAGGCGCGGATCCTGGGCCTCATAGGGCTGCCCGTCGGCACTGACGCCGCGAACCCTGGCATGGATGGAATCGACATGGGCGATGAGGCGTTCAGCTTCGGCGCGCCCGGCGTAGGTGGTGCCGGCGACGAAGTTGGTGGTGCGGCGCAGGCGTCCGAGCAGGTCGGTGCGGAACTGCGAGTGGTCCCAGACCCCGGCCAGCGCCAGCGGGTGCAGGGTCTGCAGGATCAGCGCGCACAGGCCGCCGGAGAGCATCCCGGGGAAGTCGGCGTGGATGCGCCAGGTGACGCTGTCGGGGCCGAACAGGCCCGGGTCGCCGGGCGGGTGGTCGTAATCGATGCCGCTCTGGCCACGCGGGAAGGCGCCGAGGACCCACCGGCGAATCCGCGCGGTGGCGGGTGCGGCGAGGACACGCAGCGGGGAGTTCATCGGCGTGCGCTCATCCCGTTGCCAGTGGCGGGGCGGCTGGTTGCAGTCGCCCCTTGCCACGTGCCGTGCCGGATCAGGCCTTGCCGGCCTTCTTCTCGCTCTTCTCGGCGCGCTTTTCCTTCATCGTCTTCGCCGGCTTCTTCTTCGTTTCCTTCTTGCGATCCATGCCCTTGCTCATGGTTTTCCCCTTGTCAGGTGGCCACGGCACCGTGCTGCGGCCTGGCGCCAAGTATGCGCCGGCGGCAACGCGCTTGGCACTGCGACGGCATGCACTGTGACCGCCGGCGCCACGTAGAATGGCCGGATGCCCCTGATGACCCTGCAAAACGTCGACTACAGCGTCGGCGGCCCGCTGCTGCTGGAAAATGTAGCCCTGACCATCGATGCCGGTGAGCGAATCGCCCTGATCGGGCGCAATGGCGCCGGCAAATCCACCCTGATGCGCCTTTTGGCCGGAGAGATCCACCCCGACGGTGGTGAAGTCCGCCGCGAGGGCGGCGTGCGCGTGGCGCGGCTGGAGCAGGAAGTGCCCAGCGATGCCGGCGGCGACGTCTGGGACGTGGTCGCCGGCGGCCTGGGCGACCTGGGCAAGTGGCTGGCCAAGTACCACCACATCATTCATGCCGACCACGTCGACACCGATGCACTGGCCAAGGTGCAGGCGAAGATCGAGGACGCCAACGGCTGGTCGCTCGACCAGCGCGTGACCGAGACGCTGGATCGCCTGGGACTGGACGGCGACGCGCTGTTCTCGAGCCTGTCCGGTGGCCTCAAGCGCCGCGTGCTGCTGGCCCGCGCGCTGGTATCGGCCCCCGACCTGCTGCTGCTCGACGAACCGACCAACCATCTCGACATCGAAGCGATCGACTGGCTGGAGAACTTCCTCAAGGGCTGGCAGGGCGCATTGCTCTTCGTCACCCATGACCGCCGCTTCCTGCGATCGCTGGCCACGCGCATCGTCGAGATCGATCGCGGCCAGGTCACCAGCTGGCCCGGCGACTGGGCCAACTACGAGCGGCGCCGGGAAGAACGGCTGAACGCCGAAGCGCAGGAGAACGCGCGCTTCGACAAGATGCTGGCGCAGGAAGAAGTGTGGATCCGCCAGGGCATCAAGGCCCGTCGCACCCGCGACGAAGGCCGCGTGCGCCGCCTGAAGGCCATGCGCGTGGAGCGCATGCAGCGCCGCGACCTGACCGGCAACGTGAAGATGGCGCTGGCGCAGGGCGAAGCATCCGGCCGCAAGGTGGTCGAGGCCAAGGGCGTCAGCTTCGGCCACGGCGAGCGCCAGCTCATCACCGATCTGTCCACGACCATCTTCCGCGGTGACCGCATCGGCCTGATCGGTCCCAACGGCAGCGGCAAGACCACGCTGATCAAGTTGCTGCTGGGCGAACTCAAGCCCGACGCCGGCGAGATCCAGCTCGGCAGCAACATCCAGGTGGCCTATTTCGACCAGTACCGCGCGACCCTGCGCGAAGACTGGAACGCACTGGAGAACGTCGCCGAAGGCCGCGAATTCGTCGAGGTCGGCGGCAAGTCCAAGCACGTCATCGGCTACCTGCAGGATTTCCTGTTCACGCCCGAACGCGCACGCGCGCCGATCACGCGCCTGTCCGGCGGCGAGCGCAACCGCCTGCTGCTGGCCAAGCTGTTCGCGCAGCCGTCCAACCTGCTGGTGATGGACGAACCGACCAACGATCTCGACGTCGAGACGCTGGAGCTGCTCGAAGAGATGCTCGGCGATTACCCCGGCACGCTGTTGCTGGTCAGCCACGACCGTGACTTCCTCGACAACGTCGTGACCTCGACCCTGGTCATGGAAGGCGAGGGTCGCGTCGGCGAGTACGTGGGCGGCTACACCGATTGGCTGCGACAGCGCCCGGTTGCTCCGGTCAGCGCGCCGGGCAAGCCGGTTCTGGCACCGGCAACGCCGGTGGCCGCCGCTCCGGCAGCCGCACCCAAGCGCAAGCTCAGCTACAAGGAGACGCGCGAGCTGGAGCAGTTGCCGCTGCGGATCGAGACGCTGGAGAACAAGCTGGCCGAGCTGACTGCGCAGATGAACGAGCCGTCGTTCTTCCAGCGCGATGCGGCGGCGATCAATGCGCACAATGCGCTGCTTGCGCAGACACAACTGGAACTGGATGGCGCCTACGCGCGCTGGAGCGAACTGGACGCCTGAGGCGCTTCAGCCGTTGTCCCGGCGCACGCCGGGACCCAGGCCCGCAATCCATCAGCACCGTCACGTCATCCCGGCGAACGCCGGGATCCATTTGGACCTTGCTGTTGCTCAGGACTCCAGCCCGGCACCGATCGCACTTGCGGCCACGCGTGGGCGATGGGTTAATTGCGCCGAATCCTGCTGGAGGTGACGCATGCAACCCGGGCATATCGCAATTGTCTTGGCACTTGTCTGCGCGTCGCTGCCGGCCACGGCGGCGGTCAAGGACTCGTCGCCGACGGGGTTCACCGTCGAGAACAGCGAAGTGGTGCCGGTCGATGCGGACACGGCGTGGAAGGCGCTGGTCGGCGATGTCGATCGCTGGTGGCCGAAGGATCACACCTGGTGGGGCAAGGCATCGAAACTGTCCATCGATGCACGCGCCGGTGGCTGCTTCTGCGAGATCGCCGGATCGCAGCAGGCGCAACACCTGACGGTCAGCTTCGTCGATCCGGGCAAGACGCTGCGCATGCTCGGTGGCCTCGGGCCGCTGCAGGGCATGGGCATCGGCGGCGCGCTCGAGTTCCGCCTGGCCGCGGCCGAAGGCGGGGGCACGCGCATCACCCTGTATTACCGCGCCGGTGGCTACTCGCCGGACGACCTGGGCAAGTTCGCACCAGTGGTCGACCAGGTGCAGGGCCTGCAACTGCGCGGGCTGGCGGATTACCTGCGCAAGCAGGCGCCGGCGCCCGGACGCTGAGCAGCACGGCGCCGGCCAGGCAAACGTTGCCATGAGCGACGGCCCGCAGATGCATCGCCTGTTCTTCGCCCTGTGGCCCGACGATGCGCTGCGGCATTCGATCGACGAGGAGGCGGCGCGCATTGAGCGGGAACTCTCGCCCGGCGGGCGCCGGCTCAACGCCGCGCGTTTGCACATGACGCTGCAGTTCCTCGGTGACTTCGCTTCGTTGCCGCCGGCCTTGCTCGACGGCGCATGCGCGGCCGCTGCGCAGATTCGCGTGTCGCCCTTCGCACTGGAGCTGGATTGCGCCGGCAGCTTCCGTGGCAGCAATGTCTGCTGGCTGGGTCCGACTGCAACTCCCGCAGGCCTGCAGGAACTTTGGGATTCGCTGGGCATCGCGCTGCGCCAACACGAGGTGCCCCTGCGGCCGGCACCGGCCTTCAGCCCGCACGTGACCATCCAGCGCAACGTGCGCCGCCATCTTCCTGTCACGCCGATCGCGCCACTGTCGTGGCCGGTGCACGACTTCGTCCTGGTCGACAGCCAGTCCGGCCAACCCTACCGGATCATCGAACGCTGGCCGTTGCGGCGGTGAAGCCGAGCCTGGTCAGTGTCGAAGCTCGATCTGCGGTTCGCGGTCGATGCTGCCGTCCTCGCGCACGACGACGAAGTCGCGGTCGGTTGCGAACAGCACCGGCGTCGGATGCTCCAGCGGCTCGCGGATGAAGGCCAGCTTCCAGCCGTAGTGTTCGCAGGCGACCAGCATCCGGGCCTGCGGACCGGTCAGGCCGATGCGGCGCTGCTGTACATGGATGTCGGTGCCTGGTGTACGTCGATCACGCAGGGCCATGGCCGTTCCCCCTTCGCTGCCGGTGACATTTTCCGCCCCTCGACTGTTCCAACGTGGAAGCATGTGCACAATAGGACGCGCTCACTCCGGAACCGTCCATGGCCGCCCTCGACCCGCGAATCGACGCCTATATCGCCCGTTCTGCGGAGTTCGCCCGACCACTGCTCGAGCACTTGCGCGCGGTCGTGCACAGAGGCTGCCCGGAGGTCGAGGAAACGATCAAATGGGGCATGCCGAGCTTCACCTACCGCGGCAAGATCCTGTGCGGCATGGCCGCGTTCAAGCAGCACGTCGGTTTTGGTTTCTGGCAGGGCGAGCAGATCGAAGGCGCCGCGCGCAGCGAGCAGGGCATGGGCCAGTTCGGCCGGATCACCCGCATCGCGGACCTGCCCGGCAAGCGTGAACTGACCGGCTTCATCAAGCAGGCGATGGCGCTGATCGACAGCGGCAGCACGCGTCCGGCCAGCAAGGCGGCGAAGGCCAAGCCGGCGCTGGAGGTTCCCGAAGACCTCGCCGCCGCGTTGCGGAAGAACGCCAAGGCGCGCGCGCATTTTGAGGCGTTCCCGCCCAGCTATCGACGCGATTACATCGAGTGGATCGTCGAAGCCAAGCGCGAGGAAACCCGACAGCGACGCCTGCAGCAGACCCTGGAGTGGGTGGCCGAGGGCAAGTCGCGCAACTGGAAGTACATGTCGTAGCGGCTGAGGTCGTCAGTCCCGAAGGAAGGCGCCGCAACCCTTGTACGTCTTTCCGCCCGCGCTGAGCTGCGCGCTGGCCTCGAACGAACTGCCACTCATGTCGTCCTGGCATGGCTTGCGTTCGATCTTCAGCTCGACCTGCGTGCCGTTGGCGGTCTTGCCACTGAAACCTGTCGCGCCCTTGAGCGGCTGCGCGTTGGCAACCTCGATCTTGCGCGCGCCGTAATCGAGTTCGGCGCGCAGCAGCGGCGCCTCGCCCATGCCGACCTCGACCCACCAGCCCGGTTCGTTACCGACCGCGCGGAAGCCGATGTCGCGTGCCTTGGCCGCTTCCCACGGTGACGGGCCGTCGGCCTGTTTGCACTCGCGCTTGTCCTCGCCGCTCAGCGTGAGCGTGCCGCTGTCACCCTTGGTCCAGAACTCGTTGCCCTTGTCGTCTGCATAGCGCGCGCCGGAGGCGGACATCGCCAGCGGGATCGTCAGGTCGCGCCCGGAGAACGACAGCACGGTGCGTTCGGCCTGGCTGAAGTCGGCGCTGAGGCGAAGCTCGCCGCATTGCCAGTAGCTGGTCTTGCCTGCGGCGGCGGCCGGCGCGGGGGACGCCACGCGCACCAGCTGCAATTCGACCGGCGCGTTGGCGGCAGGGTCCACCGGCGCGCGCGTATCGGTGACGAACCACAGCTTGCCGTCCGGCCCGATCAGCGAGGCATGCAAACCGTACTGGCCACTGCTGCGCAGCTTGACCGGGTCATAGGGCAGGCTGAAGGCGAACGGCGGGCCCGACAGGTCCTTGAACGTCATGTCCGACAGCACCGCATCGGGCGTGTCGGCGAGCAGGTTGTCGATCAGTTGCACGCGCAGGCTCGAGCCCGGCGGCATCATGATCCGCTCGCGGTAACCGGCGGTGCCGGTGATCGCGTGCGCGCCCTGGGTCAGCGGTGGCGTGGCAGCTGGCGCAGGCGCGGTCGAAGCAGCCCCGGAGTCGTTGCCTGGCTGGCAGGCCGCCAGCGACACCGCCAGGGCGATGCCGAACAGGCCGGGCAGCGACGACGAAAACGGCTTCGACTCGATCATGGGCATCTCTCCTTGGAAGATGCCCAGCCTAGCGGTGCGGATGTTGAAAATGCGTCAGCGTGGTGTGCCATCGGTGCGCAGCACCGGGTACAGGCGGTAGCGCGAATCCCAGGAAGAATGGCGTCGGGCGAAGAATTCCAGTCGCGCCTGCGGGTCGGCGGCGAAGGCGGCATCGTCCTTGAGGCGTTGTTCGAACTCGGCCTTGACCTTCGGGTCCTTGAGCATCTGCCGCGCCACGTCCTCGGCGACGTAGTCCTCCATGTATTCCTTGCGCTCGAAGTGGTTGTTGAACTCGCCCCAGGCCACCAGCGCGTCGGGCGCCTGCGGTTCCAGCAGTGCCATGACCAGCCGCGCCTCGGGCTGCGCGATCGGCACGAACAGGGCACCGGCGGCGACGTCCTGGGTCTCGGCCTGCCACTGGCCGCTCAGCGTCAGGCGCTGGTGTCCCTCGACCGATTGCGCACCGAAGCTGGCCTTGTCGGCGCGGAACGCTTCGACCTTGGCCTTCGACTGTGCGGCGGCGAGGCGGCGGTAGCTGATGCCATGCTGGTCGAGCTTGGCCGCAACCCAGCCCGCATGCGCGGCCGGCACGAGGTAACCGCCCCGCGGTGCGGTGACGACGTGGTCGGGCACGATCTGGTCGCGGATCGGCAGCTTCCAGATCTCCGGCTTGGTCTCGTCGTAGCGGGTCATCAACGCGCCCGACACTTCCGACGGCGTGCGCGTGTAGGCATAACCGCGGAAGTCGATGGTGCGGCTCTTGTCGGTGGCCTTGTAGTCGAGGGCGACCGGCTGGCCGCCGAGGGCGGCGGCACGCTTGTCGGCCTCCGTGGTCTGCTGCTGCCACTGCGCGCCATTGCTGGCAACCAGGTCGAGCAGGGCGACGATGATGTTGCGCGTGACCTTGACGCGATGCGGATACTCGCGCCAGGAGTGCGTCTCGACCAGCATGCCCAGGCGATTGCGCAGCTGGAAGTAGCCATGCGAGAAGCGCGGCGTGGGAACGCCGTCCTCGAAGCCCGAATCGGGTTCGTCGCTCTTCACGAACGACGGATAGAACGACAGCGGCAGCGAACCTTCCGCGGCCAGCTGCTCGATCACGCCATCGCGCAGGTCGGTGCCGGCGGCGCGCAATGCTTCGTCGCCGCTGTTCACCGGCTCGACCTGGATCGAGACGTCGTGTTCGAACTTGGCGCCGTCGGTGACGTGCAGGTCGACGTAGGCGAGCGGGTCCCAGGCATCGACCAGCTTCAGCATCGCCTGCATTTCGGCCGTGTCGGCCTTCACGTAGTCGCGGTTGAGGTTGTAGTTCTGCGCGGTGGTGCGCCAGCCCATTTCCTCCGGGCCGCGCTGGTTGGGACGGTTCCAGCGGGCAAAGCGCTCGTGGCCGTCGACGTTGAACACCGGCACGAACAGCAGCACCTGCTTGTCGAGCGCGCCGGGCGCGGCTTCGCCATCGAGCGCCTGGCGCAGGGCGAGGAAGCCGGCATCCTTGCCGTCGATCTCGCCGGCATGGATGCCGCCCTGGATCAGCATGACCGGCAGGCCCTTGGCCTTCGCGGCTTCCGGCGTGAACGCACCGGCCTTCGACACGACCAGCACCTTCATCGGCCGGCCTTCGGGCGTGGTGCCGAAGTCGCTGCAACGCACCGCGTCGGGATAGCGCCGCGCGAACTCGGCGCACAGGGCGATGACCTCGTCATAGCGACCGGTTTTCACGAAGCCGCTGCGCTCGGACACGGTGGTCAGCGCGGAGGAGGTCGGGGCGGCGAGGGCGGGGAGAGTGGTGAGCAGTGCGGCGAGGGTTGCGACGGCGAGCGGCGAACGGGTCATTGCGCGGGCATCTCACGAAAATGTCGCGGCATGGTAGCCGAGCCGGGGCCACAGCTTTGCCGGTGAGGGTCACGCTGCTGACATGCCGTGTCAGCAGTGAGGCCCCGTCGTCCCGGCGAACGCCGGGAACCATTTTGCCTTTCGGCCTCCGACTTCGCCGCTGCAGAGCAGGATCAAGTTGGGTCCCGGCTTTCGCCGGGATGACGGGCAGTCGCATCGACCCGCATGCGATCATGGCGCCTGATCATTGGGGATCCCCGCATGTACAGCCTCTATTACTCGCCCGGCGCGGCGAGCCTGGTCGTCCATTGGTTGCTGATCGAGTTCGACGTGCCGCACGAGCTGCGCCTGGTCGACACGCAGGCCAGGCAGCACAAGTCCGACGACTACCTCGCGCTCAATCCCAATGGCCTGGTGCCGACCCTGGTTGCCGACGGCAAGCCGCTCTACGAGGCAGCTGCACTCGTGCTGCATCTGGCCGATCGCCATGCCGAGTCGGGGCTTGCGCCCGCGCTCGACAGTCCGCTGCGCGGCCCCTACCTGCAGTGGATGTTGAACCTGGCCAACACCGTGCAATCGCCGATGCGGTTGTGGTGGTACCCGGGCGACATCATCGACGACTCCAATGCCGACGAAATCCGCGAAGGCACCCGCCGCCGCGTCGAGGCGGCCTGGGATCGACTGGACGCGCACCGGGCCGCGAATGGCCCGTACCTGCTCGGCGATCGCCTGAGCGCGGCTGACTTCTACCTTGCCATGCTGATGCGCTGGACCCGCAACATGCCGCGCCCTGGTCACGACTGGCCGCACCTGGCGGCACTGGCGCAGGCCCTGAAGGCACGGCCGTCCTTCAAGACCCTGTACGAACGCGAAGGCCTGACCGACTGGGCCTGAGCGACGGCGAGCGCCGATCGGGTAGGCTTGCCCATCCGCCGCTGCCGGCGCTGCCGGCCGCGGCACGCCCGCACTGAATCCGTGAACGTACCCGCAGGACCGCCGTAGATGACGACCACCGCAAGCGCCGCCACCGCCGAACACCACGGGGACTCCCAGGGCAAGATGCCCCGGCAGATTCCCTACATCATCGGCAACGAGGGCTGCGAGCGGTTCAGCTTCTACGGGATGCGCAACATCCTGACGCCGTTCCTGGTCAGCACGCTGCTGCTGTACGCACCTGAAGCCGAACGTGCGGGCATCGCCAAGGACGTCTTCCACAGCTTCGTCATCGGCGTGTACTTCTTCCCGCTGCTGGGCGGCTGGCTGGCCGACCGCTTCTTCGGCAAGTACCAGACCGTGCTGTGGTTCTCGCTGGTCTACTGCGTCGGCCATGCCTGCCTGGCGATCTTCGAGGACAACCGCACCGGCTTCTATACGGGCCTGTTCCTGATCGCACTGGGGTCAGGCGGCATCAAACCGCTGGTGGTGTCGTTCTGCGGCGACCAGTTCGACCAGAGCAACAAGCACCTGGCGAAGATCGTCTTCGACGCCTTCTACTGGATCATCAACTTCGGCAGCTTCTTCGCGTCACTGCTGATGCCGATCTTCCTGCGCGAGTACGGCCCGGCCGTGGCATTCGGCATTCCCGGCGTGCTGATGTTCATCGCCACCTTCATCTTCTGGCTGGGTCGCAAGCAGTACGTCAACGTGCCGCCGGCAGCAGCCGACCCGGACTCGTTCCTGCACGTGGCGCGTACCGCGCTGCTGTCGCAGGCGCCGGGGCAGGGCCGGCCGGGCCTGGTCGTGGCGGCCATCGGCGGCGTGCTCGCGATCGGCGCGCTGTTGCTGATTCCCAAGCTCGGTTTCGTGATCTGCGCCTGCATGGCGCTGGGCCTGATCATCGCTTTCGGCGGCATGGGCACCTCGATGCAACTCGACCGCGCACGCGGCAAGCACCCGGAAGCCGCGGTCGACGGCGTGCGCGCGGTGCTGCGCATCCTGATCGTGTTCGCGCTGGCGACGCCGTTCCATTCGCTGTTCGACCAGAAGGCCTCGACCTGGGTGCTGCAGGGCAACGAGATGGTGATGCCGCACGACTCCTGGTGGTGGCCGAGCTGGCTGATCAAGGACGCCGCGCAGATGCAGGCGATCAATCCGCTGCTGGTGATGCTGCTGATCCCGTTCAACAACATCGTGCTGTACCCGGCACTGCGCAAGCTCGGCTACGAGCCGACCGCACTCAAGCGCATGGGCTGGGGCATCGCGTTTTCCGGCGTGGCCTGGATCGGCGCGGGCCTGATCCAGCTGTACCTCGACGGTGGCCATGCGGTGACGCTGGACTGGCAGATGCTGCCGTACGCGCTGCTGACCTTCGGCGAAGTGCTGGTGTCGGCGACCGCGCTCGAGTTCGCCTACAGCCAGGCACCGCGCGCGATGAAGGGCGTGATCATGGCCTTCTGGTACCTTGGCCATCACCTTCGGCAGCCTGTGGGTGCTGCTGACCAATGCCAGCGTCCGCAACGATGCGGTGATCTCGCATATCGCCAACACCGGCCTGAGCGAGAACGCCTTCCTGATGTTCTTCTTCGCCGGCTTCGCTTTCGTTGCCGCGGCGGCGTTCGCGCTGTACGCGCGCACCTATCCGATGCAGGACAACTACCGCAGCGCATGATGCCGACCACTGCCGACATCGATGCCAGGAGCTTCAACGGATGCTGACTTTCATCCTGATCGCCGTGACCGTGGGCGTCTCGTGGCTGGCCTTCGAGGCCGCAGCTGCTCAACCGCCTGATCCTGTGGCCGCCGGCGATCGACCGCAACCACCAGTACGACCGACTGGTGACGCATGGATTCATCCATGCCGACTGGTCGCACCTGCTGTTCAACATGATCACGCTGTACTTCTTCGGTCGCGTGATCGAGGGCGTGATCGGACAGCTGATCGGACCGTTCGGCTTCCTGCTGTTCTACCTGTCGGCGATAGTGATCGCGATCCTGCCGACGTATCTGCGCCACCGTCATGATCCGAGCTACCGCAGCCTGGGTGCCTCCGGCGCGGTGTCGGCGGTGCTGTTCGCCTACGTCCTGCTCAAGCCGTGGTCGCTGATCATCGTGTTCGTGCTGCCGATGCCGGCGATCCTGTACGCGGTGGCCTACGTCGCCTATTCGTTCTGGATGGATCGTCGCGGCGGCGACAACATCAACCACAGCGCGCACCTGTCGGGCGCGATCTATGGCGTGTTGTTCATGCTGCTGATGGAGCCGCGCGTGGGAACGATCTTCCTTGAGCGGCTGATGAAACCGTCCTTCGGCTGAGAAGGACGGACCGCGGCAGCGGGAGGGACTGCGGCGGACCTGCGACACGCAGGCCCGCCGCGCTCAGGGCGCCCCCCAGCTACCCGAGCTGGTGCCGACCGGATCTCGGGATCGGGTCGTTGGAACCGGGTCGCAACCGATCAGGCCGCGTGGCGGTCCGACGTCGTTTCGCCTTCGGCGCCGTAGGTCTCGAGCAGGCGGGCGTAGATCTCGGCATCGATCTGCGACGACTCGATCGAGCCTTCCTTGCCGTTCTGGACCAGGTCGAACATGCGCGTCATCAGGGCGTCGTCGCTGACGTGGCCGAGGGTCAGGTGGTGCACGGTCATGGGTGTTCTCCGTACTGACTTTCCTGTCTTGAGTCACGCAGATTCCGTGCCAGCCGTCTCACCTTGGTCTGGGCTCGGGTTGGGCGTGAAAATGTGACGCAATCGGTCATTACTGGTCGTGGCTGGGACTGAACGGATGACGCAATGCGGCGCTCGGGCACGCGTTCCGCTCACCCGGCATGAATGCTGGCCGTGATATCCAAAAACCTCCCCCAGACGATGCCCAGGAGTGCCAGGCATGGCGATCAGGAAGGCAGGCAAGACCACCGCCCGCAAGGCCACCGCGAAGAAACCGGCGAAGAAGGCTGCCAAGAAGGCTGCAAAGAAGTCCGCCCGGAAAGTCGTCGCCAAAACGGCCCGGAAGAAGACCACCGCCAAGACCGCGGCGCGCAAGACCCCCGCGCGCAAGACCGCAGCAAAGAAGGCCGTGGCAAAAAAGACCGCAACCAGGAAGGTCGCGAAGAAGACCGCCGCCAGCAAGGTCGCCAGGAAGGTCGTGAAGAAGACGGCCGCGCGCAAGGCGCCGGCACGCAAGGTTGCCAAGAAGGTCGCCAGGAAGACGGTTCGCAAGACGGCTGCCAGCAAGACCACCGCCCGAAAGGCGGCTGCCAGGAAGGCACCGGCCAAGAAGGTCGTCGCCCGGACCGCGCGCAAGGCTCCGGCCAAGGCAGCGGTGAAGACTCCGGTCCCGCGCAAGCGCGCTGCACGCGCCCCCAGCAAGCCGCGCATCACCCCCGAGCAGGCACTGGCCAATACCCAGGAACTGCTGGCGCTCAAGCACGAGCGCGACCACCAGCCGCAGCCGTGGCAGCAGTTCGATCCCGCCCACGGACACGTTCCCAAGCCCGGCTTCCAGTCCGACAGCGCGGCCGCCAAGGCCGGGGAGCTGCATGCCGCCGAAAGCCGCATGGAGGCGATCCAGGGCAGCATCGGCACGCAGGACCGTCACAACCAGGGCAAGCGCGACAGCCGTTGAGCTACCGTTGCCTACAAGTCAGGGCGCACGCACCGTGCACCCGACTCCAGACCGAGAGGGCCCCATGACCCAGCACCAGATCCAGCATGACCCGGTAATCGGCGCGTTCATGACCACCGTCGATGGCGTCGATGCCCGCCTGGAGTACTACCGCGAAGGCAGCAAGATGGTGATCACCCACACCGGCGTGCCCGAGGCGATCGGCGGCCGTGGCATTGCCGGCGAACTGGTCCGCGAGGCGTTCGAGTTCGCCAAGGCGCAGGGCTGGCACGTCCATCCGCAGTGCTCCTACGCCGCGGCCTGGGTGGAACGCCATCCCGAGTACAACCAGCTGCTGGCCTGACCCGGAACCGGCCGGCGGCAGCGTCCAGGCCGGCCGCAGTGATTGGCCGGGTCGCGGCGCTGTCCCCCCGCGCTCATGTATGACAGCATGCGCGCCCATCCCCCGACTGCCGCGCCCCTGGCGCCTGCCCGCATGCGCCTGAACAAGCACATCAGCGACACCGGCTTCTGCTCGCGTCGCGAAGCCGACAACCTCATCGCCGAGGGGCGGGTCACCGTCAACGGAGTGCGCGCGCGGATCGGCGCCGAGGTCGGTGACGGCGATCAGGTCCTGGTCGACGGCCAGCCGCTGAAGGTGCGCCAGGCCAGCAAGGGCAAGCGCCAGCACGTCTACATCGCCCTCAACAAGCCGGTCGGCGTCACCAGCACCACCGAGGCCGGGGTCAAGGGCAACATCGTCGACTTCGTCGGCCACCAGCACCGCATCTTTCCGATCGGCCGGCTCGACAAGGACTCCGAGGGCCTGATCCTGCTGACCAGCAACGGCGACATCGTCAACGAGATCCTGCGCGCCGAGAACAAGCTGGAGAAGGAATACCTGGTGGTGGTGAACCACGCCGTGACCGACGAGTTCGTGCGCGCGATGGCGCGTGGCGTGCCGGTCCACGGCCAGATGACGCTGCCCTGCCGGACCGGCAAGCTGGGCAAGTTCGGTTTCCGCATCGTCCTGGTGCAGGGCCTCAACCGGCAGATCCGCCTGATGGCGGCGCACTTCGGCATGCGCGTGAAACAGCTGCTGCGCGTGCGCATCGGCAACGTCAAGCTCGGCCACCTCAAGCCCGGCCAGTGGCGCAACCTGACCGACGCCGAGCTGCAGGGGCTGTTGCCGCAACGGACGCAGTGGTAATTCGACACCCGCCGCAACGCCTTGCAATGCAAAGTGGGGAAGCGGGCACCGGCAAACGTTTCAGCGGAAGTAGTCCAGCCTGGTGAAGTGTCCGTGCCGTTGCCGAAGTCCGATCTGCCCATGTCCCGATCCGAACCAGCCCCGACGCCAACGAGGCGGCCCTCCGCGCGTCGCGCCGTGCGTGCATACGGGCATCACGTCGTCGCCGCTAACCTTGCGCGCATCGACAAGGGATGGCCCATGAAGCAACTGCTCATGCTGTCGTTGCTTGGCCTGGCGGTGCTGGCAGGCTGCAAGCGCGAAGGCGAGCCGGCGGCGCCGGCAACCACGACCACCACGACTGCGCCAGCCACGCCGGCCACGGCTGCCGACGTGCCTGTGGCGGTCGAACTCAAGGACGTATCGGAGTCGACGCCGGACTACATCATCGGCATCAGTTACCAGGTCCCGGCCGGGCAGCACCCGGCGCTTGCGGCCGAACTGAAGAAGTTCGCCGATGCCGCGCGTGCCGACCTGATCGAGGCGGCGAAGTCCCGCAGCCAGCCGGGCGGTGCGACCAGCGCACCCTACGACCTCTCGCTCAGTTTCACCGAGCTGATGAACACCCCCAGCGTGGTCGCGGTCGCTGCCGACGGCAGCAGCTACACCGGCGGCGCCCACGGTGCGCCGCTGATCGCGCGTTTCGTCTGGCTGCCGCAGCAGCAGCGCCTGCTCACCGCGCGCGAACTGGTGCGCGACGACAAGGGCTGGGCGGCGATTTCCGGTTACGTCCGCGAGCAGCTGCATTCGGCGCTGTCGCAGCGCGTCGACGCTGATGACCTGCCGGCCGAGGAGCGTGCCGAGGTGGTCAAGAACGCCTCGCGCATGATCGACGACGGCACCGAGCCGGCGCCCACCGACTTCGCCCTGTTCGAGCCGATGGCCGCGCCCGACGGCAAGCTGGGCGGCCTGCGCTTCGTGTTCGCGCCGTACCAGGTGGGCCCGTATTCCGATGGCACCCAGACGGTGGAAGTGCCCGCCGACGTGCTGCTGCCGTTCGTGGCCCCCGAGTACCGGACGCTGTTTAGCGGGGGCTGATGCCGCCTTGGCGGCAGCACTGCAGAGGTTAATGCCGCCTTGGCGGCAGCACGGCAGAGGTTAATGCCGCCTTGGCGGCAGCACGACGGAAGTTGATGCCGTCTTTCGCGGCATCGCGATAGGATCGGGATGCCCGCCAGGTGCGCGGGGGCCAGGCCCGAGGGGGGCCAGACGCATAGCCGAGGTCGCCATGTCCGCATTGCGCAGTCGGGTAGAGCAGTTGCTGTCGCTGGCCGACGTCCGGGTCGGCGGCAATCGTCCGTGGGACGTCCAGATCGAGGACGACCGCTTTTTCGCCCGCGTCCTGGTCGAGGGTTCGCTCGGGCTGGGTGAGTCCTACATGGACGGCTGGTGGCGGGCGGCGTCGCTGGATGGCTTCCTGTACAAGGTCATCAGTGCCGACCTCGACCGCCGTGTGCGCGGCTGGAAGGCGTGGGCCGACGGCGTGAAGGCCTATCTGACCAACCTGCAGAGCCGACGCCGCAGCTTCGTCGTCGGCGAACGCCATTACGACCTGGGCAACGACCTGTATCGCGCCATGCTCGGCCGGCACATGGTCTACAGCTGTGCCTACTGGCGCGACCGCGACGGTGCGCGCCTGCACGACCTGGACGCGGCGCAGGAGGCGAAGCTCGACCTGGTCTGCCGCAAGCTCAACCTCAAGCCCGGCATGCGCGTGCTCGACATCGGCTGCGGCTGGGGCGAGGCGCTGAAGTTCGCCGCCGAGCGCTACGGCATCAGCGGCGTCGGCATCACCGTGTCGCGGGAGCAGGCTGCCTATGCACGCGAGTTGTGCGCCGGGCTGCCGATCGAGATCCGGCTGCAGGACTACCGCGAAGTGGGGGCAGGCGAGGGCGACGAGCGATTCGATGCGATCCTCTCGATCGGCATGTTCGAGCACGTCGGGGTCAAGAACTACCGGACCTACTTCGAAGTGGCACGGCGTTCGCTGGCCGAAGACGGGTTGTTCCTGCTGCATACGATCGGCACCAACGTTTCGGTGCGTGTCACCGACCCCTGGATCGCGCGTTACATCTTCCCCAACTCGATGCTGCCTTCGGCCGCGCAGATCTCGACCAGCTGCGAAGGCCTGTTCGTGATGGAGGACTGGCACAACTTCGGTGCCGACTACGAGCTGACCCTGCAGGCGTGGCTCGACAACGTCGAGCGTGCCTGGGGGCAATTGCCGGCCCACTACGACGAGCGCTTCCAGCGCATGTGGCGGTTCTATCTGTCGGCCTCGATGGCCAGCTTCCGCAGCCGCCACACGCAGCTTTGGCAACTGGTGCTGTCGCCCAGGGGCGTGCCGGGCGGCTACATCGCTCCACGCTGACGGCCGGATACTCCCGACGCTCCACACCTTGCCGCCCGGCGGCAGGGGCCGCTGCAGCAATTGCTGCCCGGCGGCCCACACAACAACCCCTCGTCCCTTGCAAGCTGCAGTGCACATCGCATCGCCGCCGGCTTTGCCCCACTATGTGCGTCCATTTCGCCAGCTCGACAGAGGGTTCTATGCAGACTTGGTTCCGGCGCAAGGACATCGACCGGGTCACGGTCCACGAGGAAGGGCGCCGCCTGGTGCCAACCCTGAGCTGGCCGCACCTGATCGCGCTGGGCATCGGCGCCATCGTCGGCACCGGCATCTACACCCTGATCGGCGTCGGCGCCAATCTCGCCGGACCCGCGGTGCTGCTGTCGTTCCTCGTCGCAGGCATCGTCTGCGCCTGCGCGGCCCTGGCCTACGCCGAAATGGCGACCATGATGCCGGCCGCCGGCAGCGCCTATACCTACAGCTACATCGTGCTGGGCGAGGCGATTGCCTGGGTGGTGGGCTGGAGCCTGATCCTGGAGTACTCGCTGGTGGTGAGCACGGTCGCGGTCGGCTGGTCCGGCTACGCCGTGGGCTTCCTCAAGGGACTCGGGGTGGACCTGCCGTTGTGGTTGACCGCTGGCCCGCACGCGGGCGGCCTGATCAACCTGCCCGCGGTAGGCATCGTCTTCGTCGTGGCCGGCCTGCTGATGGCGGGCACGCGCGAGAGCGCCACGCTCAATGCGGTCCTGGTGGTGCTGAAGATCATCGCGCTTGGCATCTTCGTCGCCATCGCCCTGCCGCATTTCGATGTCGCCAACACCCAGCCCTTCATGCCGTACGGCTTCGCCAAGTCGATGGGCGCGGACGGAGTGGAGCGCGGCGTGATGGCCGCGGCGGCGATCATCTTCTTCGCCTTCTACGGGTTCGATGCGATCTCCACGGCGGCCGAGGAAACCAAGAATCCCGGCCGCGACCTGTCGATCGGCATCGTCGGTTCGATGGTCGGTTGCACTCTGATCTACATGGTCGTGGCCCTGGCCGCCGTCGGCGCGCTGAGCTACACCGTGTTCGGCAACAGCCCCGAGCCGCTGGCGCTGATCCTGCGCGAACTGGGGCAGGGCAAGGCGGCCACGGTCATTGCCGCCGCCGCCGTGATCGCATTGCCGACGGTGCTGCTGGCATTCCTGTACGGCCAGAGCCGCATCTTCTTCGTGATGTCGCGCGACGGCCTGTTGCCGCGTGGCCTGTCGAAGGTCAGCCCGCGCACTGGCACGCCGATCGCCACCACGCTGTTCACCGCGACCCTGGTGGCGGCGCTGGCCGGCGTGGCGCGACTGGACGAGATCGCCGCGCTGGCCAACGCCGGCACGCTGGCAGCGTTCATCGCGGTTGCGGTGTGCCTGCTGGTGCTGCGCAAGCGCGACCCGGAGCGCAAGCGCCTGTTCCGCACGCCGCTGGCATGGGTGGTCGGACCGATCGCGATCTTCGGCTGCCTGTACCTGTTCTGGAGCCTGCCGCATCGCACGCAGCTGTGGTTCCTGGTGTGGAACGTGATTGGCGTGGTTGCCTATCTGATCTACGGCCGCAAGCACAGCCTGCTGGCTGTCGGCAAGGAAGCCTGATCCACCCGGATGCGACGGGCGTTGCAACGCCCGTCGCGTCAGATCTGCCTCGAAATGTCAGCTCATTGCCGCCGACAGCACCGCGCCGGCATCGGCTTCGAGCTTTAGCCCGGCCAGTTCGTCGGCACGCGTCCTTCCGCGATTGACGATCGCAATCGGCATCCCGGCCTCGTGCGCGCTGCGCACGAAGCGGAAGCCCGAATAGACCATTAAAGACGAACCCACCACCAGCACCGCATCGGATGCCTGCAGCGCCTCCTGCGCCTGCAGGTAGCGCGGACGCGGCACGTTCTCGCCGAAGAACACCACGTCGGGCTTGAGCATCCCCCCGCAGCGCGCACAAGGCGGCACGCGGAACGCGCTGAAGTCGTGGCCGTCGAGATCGGCATCTCCATCCGGTGCGGTCCCGGCGTCGAGACCGAGCCAATCGGGATTCAGTGCGGCCAGTCGCTCCTGCATCGCCGCGCGCGGCTGGCGATCGCCGCAGGCCAGGCAGACCACGTCGTCGAGCCGCCCATGCAGATCGATGACGTCGCGGCTGCCGGCGCGCTGATGCAGGCCGTCGACATTCTGGGTGAGCAGGGTCGTCAGTCGCCCTTGCTGCTCCCAACCCGCGAGCGCGAGATGGGCGGCATTGGGCCGGGCCTGCGCGATGCGCGGCCAGCCGATGAAACTACGCGCCCAGTAGCGGGCGTTGACCAGCGGCTCGGCCGTGAACGCCTGGTAGGTGACCGGTGGCGTGCGTTTCCACTGGCCGTCGCCATCGCGGTAGTCGGGGATGCCCGAATCGGTGCTGCAACCGGCGCCGGTGAGCACGAACACACGCTGGTGCGGACGCAGCCATTCACGCAGGCGGTCGGCGGCCTCATGGGGCGCAGGGGAGAGGTTATTGGGTGCTGCGGACATGCCCCCATCTTCTCATTCACCGCGTTGTTCACCTCGTTTTCTGGCCTGCCAACCTGAACGTCGTCTCATGGATTGAGACGGCCCTGCGACAGGATTCCGTCATGCCCCTGGATGCCTTCCACCCCGCCGTTGCCTCCTGGTTCGCCAAGGCATTTCCTGCGCCGACCCCGGCGCAGGTGCAGGCGTGGCCGGCGATCCGCAGCGGGCGCAACACCCTGGTCGCCGCGCCGACCGGTTCAGGCAAGACGCTGACCGCATTCATGACCGCGATCGACGGCCTGATCCGTCAGGGCCTGGCGAACGCAGACGGCGCCGGGCTGTTCGGCAACGAGCCGGCCGCCGCATTGCCGGACGAAACGGTGGTCGTCTACATCTCGCCACTGAAGGCGCTGTCGAACGACATCCGCATCAACCTGGAGGCGCCGCTCGCCGGCATCCGAGCCGAGCTGGAGGCGATGGGCCTGCCCGACGTCGAGATCCGCACCGCGGTTCGAACCGGCGACACCCCGCAGGCCGAGCGCGCGCTGACACGGCGCAAGCCGCCGCACATCCTGGTCACCACGCCCGAGTCGCTGTACGTGCTGCTGGGATCCGAATCCGGCCGCGCGATGCTGTCGACCGTCCGCAGTGTGATCGTCGATGAAATCCACGCCGTGGCCGCGAGCAAGCGTGGCAGCCACCTGGCGCTGTCGCTGGAGCGATTGGAGGCCTTGGCCGGGCGCAATCTCACCCGCATCGGACTGTCTGCGACGCAGAAGCCGATCGAGGCAGTCGCACGATTCCTCGTCGGCGGGGAAGGGGACGAGGTCGACTGCAAGATCGTCGATATCGGCTACACCCGCGAACGCGACCTCGCCCTCGAGTTGCCGCCGACTCCGCTCAGCGCGGTGATGTCGACCGATCAGTGGGACCAGGTCTACGTGCGCCTGGCCGACCTGGTCGAGCAGCACCGCACCACGCTGGTGTTCGTCAACACGCGGCGCATGGCCGAGCGCGCGGCGCGTCACCTCGGCGAGCGCCTGGGCAAGGATGCGGTCGCCGCGCACCACGGCAGCCTGGCCAAGGAACTGCGCCTGGATGCCGAGCAGAAGCTCAAGCGCGGCGAACTGCGCGTGCTGGTGGCGACGGCATCGCTGGAGCTGGGCATCGACATCGGCGATGTCGACCTGGTCTGCCAGCTGGGTTCGCCTCGATCCATTGCCGCATTCCTGCAGCGCGTCGGCCGCTCCGGTCACCATGTTGGTGGCGTGCCCAAGGGCCGGTTGTTCCCGCAGACGCGCGATGAACTGGTCGAATGCGCGGCGCTACTGGACTCGGTGCGTCGTGGCGAGCTGGACGCGCTCGTCATGCCCGACGCGCCGCTCGACGTGCTTGCCCAGCAGATAGTGGCCGAGGTGTCCTGCCGGGAATGGGACGAGGACGCGCTGTACGACTGGGCGCGTCGCGCCACGCCGTATGCGCAGCTGTCGCGCGAGGATTTCGACGCGGTGGTGCGCATGCTCGCCGAGGGCTTCACCACCCGCCGCGGCATCCGTGCCGGCTACCTGCACCGCGATGCCGTCAACCGCAAGCTGCGTGGCCGCAAGGGCGGGCGCATGACCGCGCTGATGTCCGGCGGCACCATTCCCGACACCGCCGACTACGCGGTGGTGGTGGAACCGGAGTCGTTGTTCATCGGCAGCGTCAACGAAGACTTCGCCATCGAGAGCATGGCCGGCGACATCTTCCAGCTCGGCAATGCCAGTTACCGCATCCTGCGCGTGGAGCCGGGCAAGGTTCGCGTCGAGGATGCGCAGGGTGCGCCACCGAGCATTCCGTTCTGGCTCGGCGAGGCGCCCGGTCGCAGCGACGAATTGTCGTTCGCGGTGTCGCGCCTGCGCGAGGAAGTGGCGTCGCGGCTCGACGCAAGCCTGCCGGCCGATGGCCAAGCAGCGACGCCAGCACAGGCGACCAGTGAAGCCTGGCTTCGCGACGAACTCGGCCTGCCCGCGGCGGCCGCGCAACAGGTCAGCGAGTACCTCGCCAGCACCCATGCCGCGCTGGGCGCGATGCCCAGCCAGCACACGCTGGTGCTGGAACGCTTCTTCGACGAAAGCGGCGGCACCCAGCTTGTCATTCATACCCCCTACGGCAGTCGCATCAACCGCGCCTGGGGCCTGGCCCTGCGCAAGCGCTTCTGCCGACAGTTCAACTTCGAACTGCAGGCGGCGGCGACCGAGGACGCGATCGTGCTGTCGCTGTCGACCAGCCACAGCTTCCCGCTGGAGGAGGTCTCGCGCTATCTGCATTCCTCGTCTGCCGAGCACGTGCTGATCCAGGCCCTGCTCGACGCGCCGATGTTCGGCGTGCGCTGGCGCTGGGCCGCCACGACCGCGCTTGCGCTGCCGCGCTTCGTCGGTGGCAAGAAGGTGCCGCCGCAGTTGCAGCGGATGAAGTCCGAGGACCTGCTGGCGACCGTGTTCCCCGACCAGGTCGCCTGCGCCGAGAACCTCGTCGGCGAGCGCGAGGTGCCCGACCATCCGCTGGTCGCGCAGACCCTGCATGACTGCCTGCACGAAGCGATGGATGTCGAAGGCTGGCTGCGCCTGCTGCGGGCGATGGAGGCGGGCGAGGTCAGGATCGTCGCGCGCGACCTGAGCGCGCCGTCGCCATTCGCGGCCGAAGTGCTCAACGCGCGGCCGTATTCCTTCCTCGACGACGCTCCGCTGGAAGAACGCCGCACCGAGGCCGTGCAGACCCGGCGCTATGCCGATGCGCAGAGCGCCGACGATCTCGGCCGCCTCGACGCATCCGCGATCGAGGCGGTGCGCGAAGAGGCATGGCCGCAGGTGCGCAGCGTCGACGAGATGCACGAGGCGTTGATGGGCCTGGGCGCGGTGACCGCGCGCGAAGTGCGCGAGAACGGCTGGGCCGACTGGCTCGCGCGACTGGCGAAGGACCACCGCGCCACGGCGCTGCACGATCCGTCGGGTCGCGGGGGCATTGCCCTGAGCTCGGGAGTCGCCGTGCTCAGCGGCGATGGCAGCGACCTGTGGTGCGCCGCCGAACGACTGCCGCAGCTGCTGACGATCCACCCGCAAGCGGTGCTGAAACCCGCCATCGAGGCGCCGGCCGAATTCGCGCAACAGCCGTGGACGCGCGAAGAGGCCCTGGTCGAACTGCTGCGTTCGCGCCTGACCGGACTCGGACCGACGCCGATACAAGTGCTCGCCGATGACCTCTCGCTGCCGCGTGCCGACGTCGAACAGACCCTGCTGAGACTGCAGAGCGAGGGCTACGTGATGCAGGGGCGCTTCACCCCCGGCATCGACGTCGACGAATGGTGCGAACGGCATTTGCTGGCGCGCATCCACCGTTACACCCTGCGACGCCTGCGTCGCGAGATCGAACCGCTGGCACCGCGCGACTTCATGCGCTTCGCCTTCGACTGGCAGCGCGTCACTCCCTCTGCCCGCGTCCAGGGTCCGGAGGCGCTGGTCGGCGTGCTGTCGCAACTGGAAGGCTACGAAGCGCCAGCCGCGGCGTGGGAAACCGAACTGCTGCCGGCACGCGTCAGCGACTACTCGATCGCCTGGCTCGACGACCTGTGCACGTCGGGTCGGACGCTGTGGACGCGCCTGCGCGCTGGCAGCAACGAGGCCAATGCCGCGCGAGGCAGCACACCGGTCCGCAGCACGCCCATCATCCTGCTGCCGCGTCGCGACGCGGCGACTTGGACACGGCTGGCACCTCCGGCTGCCGCCGACGACGCCATGTCCACGCGCGCGCAGCGTGTCCTCGACTACCTGGCCGAGCACGGTGCCTCGTTCTTCGACGAACTCGTCTCCGGTGCGCACCTGCTGCGTACGGAACTGGAAGACGCTCTGGCCGAACTGGTCGCGCGCGGACGCATTCATTGCGACAGCTACGCGGGCCTGCGCGCGCTGCTGGTGCCGGCGTCCAAGCGGCCCGGCGCGCAGACCGGGCGTCGCCGGCGCGCGGCGTTGTTCGGCATCGAGGATGCCGGCCGCTGGGCGTTGATCAGGCGACCTCCCGGTAGCGACAAGCGCGATCCGGAAGACGTGGAGCACATTGCCCGCGTCCTGCTGCGGCGCCACGGCGTGGTGTGCTGGCGCATGCTCGAGCGCGAAGCGACCTGGTTGCCGCCGTGGCGCGAGCTGGTGCGGGTTTACCACCGCCTGGAGGCACGCGGCGAGATCCGCGGCGGCCGCTTCATCGCCGGGCTGTCGGGCGAGCAGTTCGCGCTGCCCGAGGCGATCGGACTGATGCGCCAGGTGCGGCAACGGCCTCACGATGGCGCGCTGGTGTGCGTGTCGGCGGTCGACCCGCTGAACCTGCTCGGCACCGTGCTCACCGGAACCAAGGTGCCGCGCCTGGCCGGTTCACGCATCGCATTCCGCGACGGAATCGCGGTGGCGACCCTGGTATCCGGAGAAGTCGAGATGCTGGCGGAGCTCGAGCCCGATGATGCACGCGCGGTGCGCAAGGCATTGCTGCGCGAGCCGGATTCGACGTTCGCTCCCGTGCAGGTCGCCCCTTCACACCATTGAAGCGGCCAGGCGGTCTGGCGTGTCCCATAACGGTCAAAGCTTCGCAACCTGTGGCGGTCACCATCGCGCCACCGGCTGCACGGGGGAGCCGGTTCTCCGAACCGCACAAGGACCGTCACATGCCCGCACTGCGCCCCTCCGTTACGCATTTCCTCGCGCTCGCCGGATTGCTCCTGCTCGGCACCGCCTGCGCCACCGCGGTTGCCAAGGACGCCGCCGCATCCGATGCTCGCCCCGTGAGCGCCACAGACCGCAACCACCGACCTGACCATCAAGGCCTGATCGTTATCGGCCACCGCGGCGCCAGCGGCTATCGCCCCGAACACACGCTGGAGTCCTACCGCCTGGCGATCCGCCAGGGTGCCGACTTCATCGAACCGGACCTGGTCGCGACCCGCGACGGCGTGCTGGTCGCGCGCCACGAGAACGAGATCTCCGGTACCACCGACGTCGCTACCCACCCGGAGTTCGCCGGAAGACGCACCACGAAGGTCATCGACGGCATTTCGATGACCGGCTGGTTCACCGAAGACTTCACCCTCGCCGAGTTGAAGACGCTGCGGGCGAAGGAGCGCATCCCGGCGATCCGCCCGGCCAACACCCGTTTCGACGGCATGTACACGATCCCGACCCTGGCCGAAGTGATCGCGCTGGTGAAGCGCGAGAGCCGCAACGGCCGCAAGGTCGGCATCTATCCCGAGACCAAGCACCCGACCTACTTCGCCCGCGAGGGCAGGCGTCTGGACGGCCGTCCCATCGCCATCTCGCTGGGGGCCAAGCTGGTCGAGACGCTGGTGGCGGAAGGGTTCACCGACCCGAAACGCATCTACGTGCAGAGCTTCGAGTTCGGCAATCTGATCGAGCTGAAGAAGAAGCTGATGCCTGCCGCCGGCATCGACCTGCCGCTGGTGCAGCTGTACGAAGACCTCAACGAGGCGCGCCCCTACGACCTGGTCTACAACGCCAGCCACGGCAGCGACATGCAGGCCCTCTATGGCGGGCTGACCGGTCAGGTCGAAGGTGGCCTGACCGCGACAACGCGCTACGGCGCACTGGCTACCGAGCCGGTGCTGCAGTGGATGAAGGCCAACTACGCCAGCGGCGTCGGCCCATGGAAAGGCAATCTGCTGCCGCGCCTGCCGCTCGCACCGCCGATCGACGCCAACGGCGACGGCAAGGCCGAACTGGCCGGGCAGGGCACCGCCCTGGTCCACCCGATGCTGGCCTGGGCCCTGAAGGCAGGATTGCAGGTCCACCCGTACACGCTGCGCGCCGAGGAAACGTTCCTCGCACAGACGCCAGGCGGCGTCACGCAGTCGGTGGTCGCCGAGGCGATGCAGCTCTACGGCCTCGGCGCACAGGGCTTCTTCATCGACCAGCCCGACCAGGGCGTGCTGGCGCGCGAGATGTTCCTCGAACTCAGCCGCGTCGAACCGTAAGCCTTTTGTCTGTAGACCTTTCGTCTGCGGAGTGGCGTCGTCCGCCGGGCCGGGGCAAACCGTCATCCCCGCGAAGGCGGGGACCCAGCGAAGTTGCTCCGGCCTGGCTTTGGACTACCTCATCCTTTCGCGGGCGTCCGGGACCCAGATCACCGAGCAGACGTGCGAATGAGCGAGGGCACGGACACCGTCCAGGGCCGGCACAGCGCGAGTCCGACCGTCGCAACTGCATCACGCGGGCACTGCGCTCTCGCCACCAGTTGAAGTCAATAGAACAGTAGGAGCTTCCGGAAGGAGGGGGGTGGGGTGTATTTCGCGAACAGTAAACGGAGCGAAGCGGAGGTTCGCGGAATACACCCCACCTCCTCCCCCAACGACGGCACGCACAAAACACAGGCGAAAAAAAACCGCCCGGGACCCCGGGCGGTTTCTTCGAATCATCGCAAGGAGCGACTTACTTCTTGGCAGCCTTGCCGGTCGCCTCGGAACCCGAGGTCGCGGTCAGGCCACGCTTCTCCAGCAGCGGCTCGATCTTCGGATCGTGGCCGGCGAAGTTGCGGAACAGCTGCAGCGCATCGACGCTGCCGCCCTGCGACAGCAGCGACTGGCGGAAATGGTCGCCGTTCTTGCGGGTCAGGCCACCGTTCTCCTTGAACCACTCCACCGAGTTGGCGTCCAGCACTTCCGACCAGATGTAAGCGTAGTAACCGGCCGCATAGCCACCCATGATGTGGCTGAAGTACGGCGTGCGGTAACGCGGCGGCACGGCGTAGAAGTTGACGCCATCCTTCTTCAGCGCCGTGGCCTCGAAGCCCATCACGCCGTTGGCGGCCGGCAGCTGCGAAGCGGTTGCCTGGTGCCAGTTCTGGTCGAGCATCGCCGAACCCAGGTACTCGGTCGTGGCGAAGCCCTGGTTGAACTTCGAGCTGGCCAGCACCTTGTCGAGCAGTTCCTTCGGCATCGCCGCGCCGGTCTGGTAGTGCTTGGCGTAGTTGGCGAGGATCGACGGCCAGTCAGCCCACATCTCGTTGACCTGCGACGGGTACTCGACGAAGTCGCGCGGCACGCTGGTGCCGGAGAAGTAGGGGTACTCGACGTTCGAGAACATGCCGTGCAGCGCATGGCCGAACTCGTGGAACGCCGTGGTCACCTCGTCCCAGGTCATCAGCGTCGGCTTGCCATCCGACGGCTTCGGGATGTTGAGGTGGTTGGCCACCACCGGCTTGAAGCCGGTCAGGCCGGACTGGTCGACGTACGAGTTCATCCACGCACCGCCACGCTTGGACGAACGCGCGTACGGATCGAAGATGAAGATCGCCAGCTGCGAGCCGTCTTCGTTGAACACGTCGTACACCCAGGTGTCGGCGTGGTACTTGGGCAGGTCGGTGCGCTGCTTGAACTTCAGGCCGTAGAGCTGGCCGGCGGCGAAGAACACGCCGTTCTCGAGCACGTTCTTCATCTCGAAGTACGGCTTGAGCTGCGATTCGTCGAACGCGTACTTCTCCTGGCGGACCTTCTCGGTATAGAAGGACCAGTCCCACGGCTCGAGCTTGAAGGTCGGCTGGCCCTTGGCCTTCTGTTCCTTGTCGATCATCGCCTGCAGGTCGGCGCCTTCGCGCTCGGCGTTGGCGACCGCGGCCGGAGCGAGCTGGCCGAGCATCTTGTTGACCGCCTCGGGCGACTTGGCGGTCTCGTCGTCGAGCACGTAGGCCGCGTAGTTCGGGTAGCCCATGATCTTGGCGCGTTCGGCACGCAGCTTGGTGACCTGGGAGACGATGGCGGTGTTGTCGTACGCGTTGCCGCGGCTGCCGCGGGCGACCGAGGCCTTGTGCAGGCGCTCGCGCAGCGCGCGGTTGGTCAGCGAGGCCTCCGGCGGCTGGCCGGTGGTGTTGAGCAGCGCGATGACGTACTTGCCGTCGAGCTTGCGTGCCTTGGCTGCTTCGGCGGCCGAGGCGATCTGCTCGTCGGTCAGGCCGTCGAGCTCTTCCTTGGTATCGACGACGATCGCCGAATCGTTCACTTCGGCCAGCACGTTCTGGCTGAACTTGGTGCCCAGTGCGGCCAGCTCGGAGTTGATCGCCTTGGTGCGGGTCTTGTCGGCTTCCGACAGGTTGGCGCCGGAGCGGACGAAGTCGGTGTAGTAGCGCTCGACCAGGCGCACGCCCTGGGCGTCGAGGCCGAGGCTGTCTCGGGTGTCGTACAGCGCCTTCACGCGCGCAAACAACTTGGCGTTGAGGTTGATTGCGTCACGGTGCGCGGAGAACTTCGGCGCGTAGGTCGCCTGCAGCTTCTCGCGGGTCGGGTTGGTGTCGGTGCCGACCAGGTTGAAGAACACCGTGGTGGCGCGGCCAAGGGTGCGGCCCGACTTTTCCATCGCGATGATGGTGTTGTCGAAGGTCGGCTTCGCCGAGTTGTTGGCGATCGCGTCGATCTCCTTCAACTGCTCGGCCATGCCGGCGTCGAAGGCGGGCGCGAAGTCGGCGTCCTTGATCTTGTCGAACTGCGGATAGTGGAGCGGCAGCGTGCTGTCGCTGAAGAACGGGTTCACGCTGTTGGGCTGCTGGGCTTGCGCACTCACGGACGTGTCTGCCTTGGGGGTCTTGGCATAGGTGGGGGCGGTTGCGCTCAATGCCACGGCCAGGGCCAGCGCGAGAGGGTGCTTCATTGGACTGAAACCTCGTCAAAGGGAGCCCGCAGCCTACCCGATGGGGGGCGCCGGGACCCCTGACGAAAGGCATGGGCGGACAAACGGCCTGTGCAGGCACAGGCTGGCTACACTTCGGGCAAGGGGGCTGGGCCGGTCGAGCCATGTCCGGGCCGCCCCGAGCCTTCCGGGCCGTGGTGCGACAGCTTCCAGGCTGGTGCCGGGTCAATGGAGGGCGCCCACCCGCCAGCACAGGGATACCGCATGACCCCCAATACGCGCGCCGCCTTCACCCGTTGCCTGGTCCTCGGCATCGGCCTGCTTGGCCTCAGTGCCACCGCGCTCGCCGCCGAGACCGTGCGTTACGTCGCCCTGGTCGATGGCGGCAAGCAGGCCGGCCAACAGCTGGTAACCCGGGGTGACGACGGCAAGACCACTGTCGAGTTCATCTTCAAGGACAACGGCCGCGGGCCGGAGCTGAAGGAAGAGTTCACCCTCGCCGCGGACGGCACCTACCAGACCTACCGCTCGCAGGGCGCCACGACCTTCGGCGCCAAGGTCGATGAGACCTTCAGCCGCAACGGCGACCAGGCGCAGTGGAAGACGACCTCCGACGACGGTCGCCAGGCGGTCTCCGGCACGGCGCTGTACTCGGCGCTGGGCGGCACGCCGGAAAGCTTTTCCGTGGCCATCAATGCCTTGTCCAAGCGCAGCGACGGCAAGCTGCCGCTGATCCCCAACGGCACGTTGACCTCGCGCAAGGTCGCGACGGCCCGGGTCGAGTGCGGCAAGTCGCCGCGTGACGTCGAGCTGTACGCGGTCACCGGCGTCGGCCTCACCCCGACGTTTGCCCTGGGCCACCACCGGCGCCAACCCGCGCCTGTTCGCCTACATCTACCCCGGTTACCTGCAGCTGGTCGAAGACGGTTGCCAGGCCGACGCCAATGCCCTTGAAGCGCGCCAGAAGCAGGCCGAAAGCCAGGTCCTGGTCGACCTGGCCAAGCGCCTGGGCCATCCGCTCGGCGGCACCACGCTGATCACCAATGCGCGCGTTTTCGACAGCGAGAACGCGAAGCTTGGACCGTCCAGCGACGTGCTGATCAAGGACGGCCGCATCGTCTCGATCACGGCGGCAGGGAAGGGCAAGGCCAAGGCCGACAACCTGATCGACGCCGGCGGCAAGGTCCTGCTGCCCGGCCTGTTCGACATGCACGGCCATGTCGGTCGCTGGGACGGCGGACTCAACCTCGCCACCGGCGTGACCACCGTGCGCGACATGGGCAACGACAACGCCACGCTGCAGCAGATGCTGGGCGAGATAAAGAACGGCACGCTGATGTCGCCCGACGTGGTCCCGGCCGGTTTCATCGAAGGCGAGAGCAACTTCTCTGCGCGCAATGGATTCGTCGTCAAGGATCTCGACAGCGCGAAGAAGGCGGTCGACTGGTACGCCGAGCACGGTTACCCGCAGATCAAGATCTACAACTCCTTCCCGAAGGACGTGCTCAAGGACACCGTGGCCTACGCCCATTCCAAGGGCATGCGGGTGAGCGGCCACGTGCCGGCGTTCCTGCGCGCGCAGGACGTGGTCGACGACGGTTTCGACGAGATCCAGCACATCAACCAGCTGATGCTGAACTTCTTCGTCGACGAGAAGACCGACACGCGCACGCTGGCGCGCTTCTACCTGGTGGCCGACAAGACCGACGGCCTGGACTTGGACAGCAAGCCGGTGCAGGACTTCATCCACACGCTGGCGTCGAAGAAGGTCGTGATCGACCCGACCCTGGCCACCTTCGAGTTCCTGCACCAGCGCGATGGCGAGATGTCGCCGATCGTGGCCGAGGTCGCCGACCACCTGCCGCCGGACATCCAGCGCGGCCGCCGCGTCGCCGAGATGAACATCCCCGACGACGCCACGGCCGAACGCTACAACCGCTCCTACGCCAAGATGGTCGAATTCGTCGGACGGGCCTACAAGGCCGGCGTGCCGATGGTGGCCGGTACCGACGAGATGGTCGGTTTCACCCTGCAGCGCGAGCTTGAGCTGTACGTGCAGGCCGGCCTGACCCCGTCCCAGGCCCTGCAGGTGGCGACCTGGAACGGCGCCAAGTACAGCCGCACGCTGGCCGAGCGGGGCTCGGTCACGCCAGGCAAGCGGTCCGATATTGTGCTGATCGACGGCGATCCGACGGCCAACATCGCCGATATCCGCAATGTGGCGCTGGTGATCAAGGGTGGCACGGCGTATTACCCGGCCGAGATCCACGAGGCGCTGGGCATCAAGCCGTTCGTGCCGGCGGTGAAGGTCAGCGCAGCACGCTGATTCCTGGCCCCCTCTGGCGCCCATGGCGCCAGAGGGCAGGGCGTACGCAAAGGTACGGCCCTTTAACAGTCTGGTAACATTCCGCCCGTCATGTCAGCCGCCGTGGCGCGGGACGGGTCCGCGTCTAGGTCGTCAGGGGACGGCCTGAAGTCACGTATCGCCGCATTGCGCATGTCGGAGACGGACATGTCGGTGCGTCGGCCTTCGAATCCTTGGTGTCCCATCCTTGACGCCACCCATCGAGACCGCTCAATGCCTTCCATGCCGCTTGCACGCAAGCTTCCCCGTCACGCCCTGACCGTTGCCATCGCCCTGATGCTGCCGGCCCAGGTCGCTTTCGCGCAGGATGCGCAGACCCCGGTCGAGACTGCCCCGGCCCAGACCCAGGCCACGAACGGCAAGTCCACGACGCTGGAGACCATCGAGGTCACCGCGCAGCGCAAGGTCGAAAACCTGCAGGACGTGCCGGTCTCGGTCACCACGCTCAACGCCGAGCAGCTCGACGTGCTCGGTTCGGGCGGCAACGACGTGCGCTTCCTGTCCGGTCGCGTGCCCAGCCTCAACATCGAATCCTCGTTCGGTCGTGCCTTCCCGCGCTTCTATATCCGCGGCTACGGCAACACCGACTTCCGCCTCAACGCGTCGCAGCCGGTGTCGCTGGTCTATGACGAAGTCGTCCAGGAAAACCCGATCCTCAAGGGCTTCCCGGTGTTCGACCTGGATCGCGTCGAAGTGCTGCGCGGCCCGCAGGGCTCGCTGTTCGGCCGCAACACCCCGGCCGGCGTGGTCAAGTTCGAGTCGGTGCGCCCGTCGCAGGACTTCGGCGGCTACGGCAAGGTCGGCGTCGGCAGCGACAACATGTTCAACTTCGAGGGCGCCGTCGGCGGCGGCCTGACCGAGAACTGGTCGGCTCGCGCCTCGGCCCTGTTCCAGCGCCGCGACGACTGGGTGACCAACACCTACCCGGGCCCGAACGACGGCTTCGAAGGCTACGACGAGTCGGCCGGCCGCGTGCAGTTCCTGTACGAAGGCGAGTCGTTCGAGGCGCTGCTCAACGCGCACGCGCGCCACCTCAACGGCACCGCGCGTCTGTTCCGCGCCAACATCATCAAGCCCGGCACCAATGACCTGGTCGACGGCTTCGATGAGGACAAGGTGTCGCTGGACGGCCTGAACCACTCCGAGCTCGACAGCCAGGGCGCCAGCGCGCGTCTGACCTGGGACATCGGCGACTACATCCTGCACTCGATCACCGGCTACGAGTCGGTCGAGACCTACAGCCGCGGCGACATCGACGGCGGCTTCGGCGCGGTGTTCCTGCCGGTGTCCGGCCCGGGCATCATCCCGTTCGCGTCGGAAACGGCCGACGGCATCCCCGAGCATTCGCAGTGGACGCAGGAGTTCCGCATCGAGTCGGACTTCGACAGCGCGTGGAACTGGCAGGCCGGCCTGTTCTACTTCAATGAAGACTACGACGTCGAAAGCTTCAGCTACGACTCGCTGGCCGGCGGCATCCAGGACGGCTACGAGCGCGTCAACCAGACCAACGACTCGTGGGCGGTGTTCGCCGCGACGACCTGGGACGTCAACGACGCCTTCCAGCTGCGTGCCGGCGTGCGTTACACCTGGGACGACAAGGACCTGGACGTCAAGGAATACTGGCAGACCGGCTTCGCGCCGTGCGTCCTCGCCCAGAAGTGCACCATCCAGCAGCTGGCGGCGATGGAACCCGACGGCGACCTGCTTGAGTCGACGGAAGACAAGAAGTTCAGCTGGGACCTGTCGGCCACGTACGAGATCAACGACGACGTGAACCTGTACGGTCGCGCGGCCACCGGCTACCGCGGCAGCAGCATCCAGGCCGCCGGCGCGTTCAACGGCATGTCGATCGCCGGTCCCGAGACCTCGACCTCCTTTGAGGCGGGCATCAAGGCCGACCTGTGGGACAAGCGCGCGCGCATCAACGCCGGCGTCTTCTACTACGAGGTCAAGGACCAGCAGCTCACCGCGGTGGGCGGCGAGACCGGTAACGCCAACATCCTGCTCAATGCCGACAAGTCGACCGGCCAGGGCTTCGAGATGGACTTCCAGGCGTACCTGATGGACGACCTGCTGCTGACCCTGGGCAGCAGCTACAACGACACCGAGATCAAGGATCCCGATCTCACCGTCGCACCGTGCGCGGCGTGCACCGTGACCGACCCGCTGATCAACGGCGCGGCCCTGATCGACGGCAACGTCCTGCCGCAGGCGCCGAAGTGGAACCACAACCTGACCCTGCGCTGGGGCATCCCGATGGACAACGGCGGCGAGTTCTACGCCTACACCGACTGGGTCTACCGCAGCGAAGTGAACTTCTTCCTGTACGACTCGGTCGAGTTCACCGGCAAGTCGCTGGTCGAGGGCGGTCTGCGCCTGGGCTACACCTGGGAGTACGGCAAGTACGACGTCGCCCTGTTCGGTCGCAACATCACCGACGAAGTGCAGGTTGTCGGCGGCATCGACTTCAACAACCTGACCGGCTTCATCAATGAGCCGCGCACGGTTGGCGTGGAGTTCAAGGCCGGCTTCTGACGGTCGCTTTATTCGTGTGACACCGACAACGCCGGGCATGTCCCGGCGTTGTCGTTTCTGCCAGCGCGGTCCGGCAGCTGGCGCCATCAGCCGCCGTACGGCGCCGAATGCCAACGTTTTCAGATTCCAGATGTCCGCCGCCGGCGCTATGCTCAGGCCCACTGTCCCGGAGTCTCCCCCCATGACTACCGCCTACGACTTCAGCGCCACCGACATCGATGGCCAGCCGCGCGGGCTGGACGAGTTCCGCGGCAAGGTCCTGCTGATCGTCAACGTAGCCTCCCAGTGCGGGTTCACCCCGCAGTACACCGGCCTGGAAAAGCTCTCCCGGGACTTCGGCCCCAGGGGCTTGGCCGTGCTCGGCTTCCCCTGCGACCAGTTCGGTCACCAGGAGCCCGGGGACGAGGCGGAGATCCGCAATTTCTGCTCGCTCAACTACGACGTCACCTTCCCGATGTTCGCCAAGATCGAGGTCAACGGCGCCGGCGCCCATCCCTTATGGAAGTGGCTCAAGGACGAAAAGGGTGGCATCCTCGGGCTGGACGGGATCAAGTGGAACTTCACCAAATTCCTGGTCGGGCGGGACGGCCGGGTGATCAAGCGTTACGCACCGACCGACAAGCCCGAGTCGATTGCGAAGGACATCGAAGCCGCATTGGGGTGATGCCATGCTTAGACAGGTCATGCAGGCCCAGCTGCAGGTCGAAATCGAGGATCACGATTTCGGTCTGCGCGTGCAGGTGAGCGGCGAGGAAAATCTCGACAACACGCTGGCCTACTGGCGCGAGATCATGCCGCGCCTGGAAGTGGCGCAGGGCAACGGCGTGCTGCTCGTCGACGAGCTGACCGGCGAAGCGATGCAGGAACACGAGTGGCTGGAACTGGTGCTCGCCCTGGAATATGCACGACTGTGGCGCTATCGCATTGCCCACGTGAAGTCGCGCGGCGTGCAGGACGTGGAGTACTGCGCGCTGTACGCGCGCGATGCCGGCGTCGATGCGGCGGTTTTCACCAGTGAACTCGAAGCCGAGCGCTGGCTGCGGCGGCCGGTGACGTTGCCGGCCTGACCTGCGGTTACTTCTCGACGAAGGCGCGTTCGAACACGTACTGGCCCGGCACGCCGATGCGCGGTGCCGCGGCAAAACCGCGTCCGTCGAGAATGCCGCGGAAGTCGGCGAGCATCTGCGGACTGCCGCAGATCATCGCGCGATCGAGTTCGGGGTCCAGCGGCTCCAGGCCCAGGTGATCCATCATCCTGCCGCTGTCGAACAGGTCGGTCAGGCGACCGCGGTGGTCATTGCCATCGAACGCGAATTCCTCGCGGGTCACGGCCGGGTAGTACTTGAGCTTGGCGGCGATCTGCTCGCCCAGGAACTCATGGCGCGGCAACTCGTTGACGAAGTAATCGCGGTAGGCGAGGTCGCCTGCGCTGCGGACGCCGTGGGTCAGGATCACCCGGTCGAAGCGCTCGTAGGTTTCCGGATCCTTGATCACCGCCAGCCACGGCGCCAGGCCTGTGCCGGTGCCCAGCAGGTAGAGGTTCCGGCCGGGATGCAGGTCGTGGATCAGCAGCGTGCCGGTCGGCTTGCGGCCGATCAGGACCTCATCGCCGGGCTGGATCGATTTCAGGCGCGAGGTCAGCGGCCCGTTCGGCACCTTGATGCTGAAGAACTCCAGCTGCTCTTCCCAGTTCGCGCTGGCGATCGAGTAGGCGCGCAGCAGCGGCCGCGATGAGCCGTCCGCATGCGGCACCTGCAGTCCGATCATCACGAACTGGCCGTTCTCGAAGCGGAAACCGTCGTCGCGGGTGGTGGTGAAGCTGAAGTAGTCGTCCGTCCAGTGACGGACATCCAGCACCGTTTCGGTGCCAAACGCGGAAGACATGCCGGTGCTTGGGGGGAGGTGACCGGCGGGCATTGTAGCCGATCACGCCCAGCTGAGACTGATTCTCATCTGGGCGCTTTTCTCATCGGGGCGCCTGCGAAGTCAGCCTGCCGGCGGATCCAGCCGCAGCAGCTTGCCGTTGTCCTCGTCGGTGAGCACGTAGACCTTGCCGTCGCTGCCGACGCGGACATCGCGGATGCGCGAGGCCAGTTCCTTCAGCAGGCGCTCTTCGCCGGTGATCTTGTCGCCGTCGAGGCTCAGTCGGATCAGGCTGCTGTCGGCGAGCGCGCCCAGGAACAGGCTGTTGTCCCACTTCGATCCGGCCTGGCCGGTGTAGAAGGCCATGCCCGACAGACCCGGCGACTTCTCCCAGACGTGGTACGGCTGTTCCATGCCCGGCGCCGACGTGCCCACGGCTTCGGGGATCTTCATGCCCGAGTAGTTGATGCCGTGCGTGATGATCGGCCAGCCGTAGTTCTTGCCCGGTTCGGGAATGTTGATCTCGTCGCCGCCGCGCGGGCCGTGCTCGGCTTCCCACACCTTGCCGGTGCGCGGGTCGAGCGCCAGCGACTGCATGTTGCGGTGACCGTAGCTCCAGATCTCCGGACGCGCGTCCTTGCGGCCGACGTACGGGTTGTCGCTGGGCACGCTGCCGTCGAGGTTCAACCGAACCAGCTTGCCCTGCAGCATGTCGAGCTTCTGCGAGGTCGGGCGGTCGTTGCGCTCGCCCTGGCTGATGAAGACATGGCCCTTGCCGTCGAAGACGATGCGCGAACCGAAGTGGTTCGGTCCTTCCAGCTTGGGTTGTTGCTGGTAGATGCGGCGCACGTCGCTGAGCGCGCTGTCGCCGAGCGTGGCCGTCGCGACCGCGGTGCCGGCGGTGCCGTTCTCGCCTTCTTCGGAATAGCTGAAGTAGATGCGCTTGCTGCTGGCGAAGTCCGGTGCCAGCACCACGTCGAGCAGGCCGCCCTGGCCCTGTGCCCAGACCTCCGGCACGCCGCCCAGCGGCGCGGAGACTGCGCCGTCGGCGGAGACGCGGCGCATCCGGCCAGGACGCTCCGTCACCAGGAAACTGCCGTCGGGCAGCAGCGCCACGCTCCACGGGTGCGACAGGCCCGAGGCGATCTCGGTCACGCGCACCTGCCCGTTCTGGCTGGCCACGTTCTGCGTCGGCAACGTCTTGGGCGCCGCCGTGGCGCTGGCGGCTGCCCCGGTTGCGCCGGCATTGGAACCCTGGTCGGCCCCTTGTTCGGCCTGGCACGCGGCAAGCGAGAGCGACAACGCGAAAGCAAGGGCGGTGCAGTGCAGGTGGTGGCGCATGGACAGACTCCCGGTGCGGAGGGGTGGAGACATGGCCGTCAACGATACCCGGCGGCCTGCAATTCAAAAAGTTCGGCGTAGCGGCCGCCCTGGTCGAGCAGTTCCTGGTGGGTGCCGCTGGCCTCGAGCCGGCCCTGCGCCAGCACCAGGATGCGATCGGCCATGCGCACGCTGCTGAAGCGGTGCGAGATCAGCACCGCGGTCTTGCCGTGCGAGAGTTCCTTGAAGCGCTTGAACACTTCGAACTCGCTGCGCGCATCCAGCGCCGCCGTCGGTTCGTCGAGGATCATCACCTGCGCATCGCGCATGTAGGCACGTGCGATGGCGATCTTCTGCCACTGCCCGCCGGACAGGTCGACGCCGGTCTTGAAGCGCCGACCGATCAGCTGGTCGTAGCCGTTGGGCAGGCCCTCGATCACCTCGTCGGCTGCCGCACGCCGAGCGGCTTCGCGAATGCGCGCTCCGTCGGCCATCGCATCGATCTGGCCGACGCCGATGTTCTCGCCGGCGGTGAGGTGGTAGCGCACGAAGTCCTGGAAGATCACGCCGACGTTGCCGCGCAGGTCGTCCAGGTCGTACTCGCGCAGGTCGCGGCCATCAAGCGTGATGCGGCCTTCGTCGGGGTCGTACAGGCGCGCCAGCAGTTTGACCAGGGTGGTCTTGCCTGCGCCGTTCTCGCCGACCAGTGCCAGCACTTCGCCGGCGCGCAGTTCGAAGTCGAGCCCGCGCAGCGCCCACTTGTCGGCATCGGGATAGCGGAAGCCCACGTTCTCGAAGACGAAGCCGCGCGTGATCGGACGCGGCACCGGCAAGGCATTCGCGGGCGAGACGATTTCGGGTTTGATCTCGAAGAACGAGAACAGGTCGTCCAGGTACAGCGCCTGGCCGGCCACCTGCGAGAAGCCGACCAGCAGGCCTTCGAGCAACTGCCGCAGACGGCGGAAGCTGCCGGCCAGGAAGGTCAGGTCGCCGATGCTGAAGTCGCCGCGCACGGTACGCCAGGCGATATAGGCGTAGGCGACGTAGTAGCCCATCGTGCCCAGCGCCGCCAGCAGCGCGCCCCAGGCGGCGCGGCGGCGGGCGAGGGCGCGGTTGGCGCGGAAGAATCCATCGGCCAGCTCTCGGTACTTGGCGATCAGGTAACGGTGGAGGTTGAAGATCTTCACCTCCTTCGCCGTTTCCACGCTCGCGCCCATCTGCCGCACGTACTCGAGCTGGCGGCGCTCGGGCGTCCAGGCGAAGTTGAGCGAATAGCCGAGCGCGTTGAAGTGCGCCTCGCCGACGAACGACGGCACCAGTGCCACCGCCAGCAGCACGATCAGCCAGGGCGCATAGACGAGCAGGCCGGCCGCGAAGCTGATCACGGTGATCGCATCCTGGACCTGGCCGAACAGCTGGCTCATCAGGTTCATCCGCCCCATCGTCTGGCGGCGCGCGCGGTCCAGCTTGTCCTGCAGGTCGGGGTCTTCGAAGTCTTCCAGGTCGAGCGTGGCGGCATGCTCCATCAGCCGCACGCTGGTGACGTTGGTGAACAGCTCCGACAGCAGCGAATCGCCGTAGCTGATCAACCGGCCGAGCAGGTCGGAACCGATGGCGAGCGCGAACTCCACCAGCAGCAGCCACGACAAGGTGTCGAGCTGCCCGCTGCGCCATGCCTCGCCGATCGAGTCGAACCCGTTGCCGGCGGCCACCAGTCGCACGGCCTCGTCGATGATCAGCTTGCCGACATACAGCGTGGCGATGGGCAGGAACGCGCGCACCACGCGCAGGCCGAGCGTGGTCAATGTCAGCCAAGGGCTGGTGGCCCAGATCTGCCGCAGGAACGGCGGCAGGTTGCGCAACGCGTCGAATCGTTCGCGCAGGCTCGGCTTGGCGGATGCGGTCGAAGGGGCGGGCATGGATTGGCAGGATAGGGCAGTTCGGCGACAACCGACGTCAATGCCCCATCACCGGCGTCGTCGCCGCGCCTCACATCAGGGGTCGAGCACGATCCATGTCGGTGCATGGTCGCTGGCCCGCTCCAGGTCGCGCACCCAGCGATCGACGCCGGCTTCGCTCAACCTCGGCGCCAGTTGGGCATTGAGCAGCAGGTGATCGATGCGCAGGCCGGCATCGCGCTGCCAGTGCTGGCGGAAGTAATCCCAGAACGTGTACACGCGTTCCTCGCCGAAGACGTCGCGCAGCGAATCGATCCAGCCCTGTGCGAGCAGGCGCTGGTATCGCTCGCGCGACTGCGGCTGCAGCAGCGCATCCTTGCGCCACGATTTCGGGTTGTAGATGTCCTCGTCGGTCGGCACGACGTTGAAGTCGCCGGCGAGCACGACGGGTTGCCCGCTTGCATACAGTTGCTTCGCGCGCTCGAGCAGGCGGTCGAACCACGCCAGCTTGTAGTCGAACTTCGGCCCCGGCTGGGGATTGCCGTTGGGCAGGTACAGGCAGGCGACGACGATGCCTTCAACCGCGGCTTCGATGTAGCGGCTCTGGCTGTCGTCCGGGTCGCCGGGCAATCCGCGCCGGATCTCGACCGGGTCGCTGCCGCGGGCGAGGATGGCCACGCCATTCCACGCCTTCTGGCCATGCCAGATCGCGCCGTAGCCGGCATCGGCGAGGGCCTTGCGCGGGAACTGTTCGTGCGCAGCCTTCAGGTCCTGCAGGCAGGCCACGTCCGGTTCTTCCTCGCGCAGCCACGCCAGCAATGAATCCAGGCGGGTGTTGATGCCGTTGACGTTGAACGTGGCGATCTTCACGCAGTAACCCGGAGCGGCGCTCGGGAGCCGACTATGCCGGCCCCTGAGCCAGTGCACTCAGAAGCGGTACACACCACCCAGACGGATGCCGCTGTCCTGGAACTCGAGCCGGCCGTCGAAGCGGCTGGCTTCGGCGTCGGCATCGATGTTGTTGAAGGTGTAGTCGAGCATGAAGCCGAAGCTCTCCCACGGGAACCACTCGACACCGCCGCGGGCGAAGGTGACGTCGGCATCGATGTCATTGATCTTCGCGGTGAAGTAACCGGCTTCGGCGTAGATGCGCCAGTCGTCGGCCGGGACCCAGCGCCAGCTCGCGCCGATCGTCGGGGCCGGCACGTCGGCAGAGACCTGGCGATCGAAGTCGGCGCCGCCCTGGTTGCCGCCTGCGTCCAGCTCCAGGCGCAGGTCGAGTTCGACCTTGTACCAGACCAGTCCCAGGCGCGGTCCCAGCGCCCAGGTGTCGTTGTTGGCGACCCACCAGTTGTAGTTGAGCTCGTAGGCATCGAGGTTGTACTCGCTGCGCACGGTGGCGCTGGCCGGGTAGACCGCGCCGTCGAAATTGATGTCGCGGCTGAGCGTGCGCCTGGAGTTGAAGCTGTCCTGGTAGTAGGCGACGCCGAACTCGTGGTTCTCCAGCGGGCGCCACGACGCCGAGATCAGGCCGATGGTGCTGTCGCCATCCAGGCCCAGGTCGCGCTCCAGGTCCACGTTGGTACCGCGCAGGGTCTCGCCGTCGGCGCGCAGTTCGGTGTCGAATTTGCTGACGTAGCCGGCGATGCGGATGCTGAAAGTATCCAGGGGCTCGACCGCCAGGGCTGGGAACGAGGTGGCCGAGAGCAGAACGGCGGGCATCAGCAGACGACCGACAGCGCCGCTACGACGTTGCGAAGACGACATGGGAACCCCCTCAGGCTGGCGGCAGGCGGGGGCCGGCCGCATAGATGTTCAGTTTCTGTAACGTTCCATCGTCAGCTGTGCGTGAAATGTGAAGGCCCGATTTCCCCGATCGCGCCCTCGCCGGCACCAGACCCGCAGTCAGTTAAGGGGCTAAAATATCGGCCCCATCGCCAGCCTCGAAGCCCGCCGTGAGCAACGCCGCAAGCCCGAAGTCCCCGCTCGTTCCGGGCGCCCCTCCCGTTTCGATCCGCCAGGAAGACCTGATCCAGTCGGTCGCCGATGCCCTGCAGTACATCAGCTACTACCACCCGGTCGACTACATCAAGAACCTCGCCGCCGCCTACGAGCGCGAGCAGTCGCCGGCCGCGCGCGATGCCATCGCCCAGATCCTGATCAACTCGCGCATGTGCGCCGAGGGTCACCGCCCGATCTGCCAGGACACCGGCATCGTCACCGTGTTCCTCGAGATCGGCATGAACGTGCGCTGGGACGACGCCACGATGGGCGTGGAGGACATGGTCCACGAGGGCGTGCGTCGCGCCTACAACCACCCTGACAACAAGCTGCGCGCCTCGGTCCTCGCCGACCCGGCGGGCAAGCGCACCAACACCAGGGACAACACGCCGGGCGTGGTCAACGTCAAGGTCGTGCCGGGCAATACGGTCGACGTGATCGTGGCCGCCAAGGGCGGCGGTTCGGAAGCCAAGTCGAAGTTCGCGATGCTCAATCCGTCCGACTCGATCGTCGACTGGGTGCTCAAGACCGTGCCGACGATGGGCGCGGGCTGGTGCCCGCCGGGCATGCTCGGCATCGGCATCGGCGGCACCGCCGAGAAGGCGATGCTGCTGGCCAAGGAAGCGCTGATGGAGCCGATCGACATCACCGAGCTGCAGCAGCGCGGTGCCTCCAATCGCGCCGAGGAACTGCGCCTGGAACTGTTCGAGAAGGTCAACGCGCTCGGCATCGGCGCGCAGGGCCTGGGCGGCCTGACCACGGTGCTCGACATCAAGGTCAAGGATTACCCGACCCACGCCGCCAACCTGCCGGTGGCGCTGATCCCGAACTGCGCGGCCACGCGCCACGCCCATTTCACCCTGGATGGCAGCGGCCCGGTGATGCTCGATCCGCCGTCGCTGGCCGACTGGCCACAGCTGACCTACGACTCGTCGAAGGGTCGCCGCGTCAATCTCGACACGCTCACCCGCGAAGACGTCGCCAGCTGGAAGCCGGGCGAAGTGCTGCTGCTCAACGGCAAGCTGCTGACCGGTCGCGACGCCGCGCACAAGCGCATGGTCGACATGCTCAACAAGGGCGAGCCGCTGCCGGTCGACCTCAAGGGCCGCTTCATCTACTACGTCGGCCCGGTCGATCCGGTGCGCGATGAAGTGGTGGGTCCGGCCGGCCCGACCACGGCCACGCGCATGGACAAGTTCACCGAACAGGTGCTCAGCCAGACCGGCCTGCTCGGCATGGTCGGCAAGGCCGAGCGCGGCCCGGCCGCGATCGAGGCGATCCGCAAGCATGGCTCGGCCTACCTGATGGCCGTCGGCGGCGCCGCCTACCTGGTGTCGAAGGCGATCAAGGCCGCGCGCGTGGTCGGCTTCGCCGACCTGGGCATGGAAGCGATCTACGAGTTCCAGGTGGAAGACATGCCGGTGACTGTCGCCGTCGATTCCACCGGCGAATCGGTGCACAAGACCGGCCCGCGCGAGTGGCAGGCGAAGATCGGCAAGATCCCGGTGGTGGTGGAGTAAGAACCACCACCGTCGTCCCGGCGAAAGCCGGGACCCATTTGCTCTTGATCCCGCTGCTGGGTCCGGCGTGGAACGAGCAACTGCGAAATGGATCCCGGCTTTCGCCGGGATGACGGGCCGTCGCTACAGCCGTCCCACCAGCTCCACCAGCTTCTTGCGCGTATCGGCCTGCAGCAGATACGCCTGCGCCATCGATTCCAGCGCCGCGACGTTGGTCGCGCTGACGTCATCGAGGTCATCCAGCCCGGTCACCAGCTCCGCCTGCAGGCGGAAGTAACCATCGCCGACCAGGTGCTGGGCGATGTAGTCGACCGCATCGGTGTTGCCGTCGAACAGCACGTCGATGATGGGAATTGCCCATTCCAGCGCACCCCATTCCTGCGCCGACTTCAGGTCGATCGGCCGGTTGCGTTCGCCGCTGCCGACCGACAGCACCACCAGGTCCTGGGCGCCGTCGATGCGCGCGTCCTTGCGCAGGGCTTCGGCGATCGCGCAGGCCGTGGGATTGTTGGCAACCACGCCGCCATCGATCATCGACCGCCTGCGTCCTTCGACCACCATCGGGTGGGCCGGGAAGTAGGTCGGTGCCGCGGTCGAGGCCCGGCACACGGACCACATCGGCAGGTCGGCGTGTTCGGGCTTGAAACTCTTGAACACGATAGGCGTGCGCGAAATCGTGTCGTAGCTGGTCACCAGCAACGGCTTCTTCGCCTGGCCCAGCGTGGTCGTGCCGAAGACCTTCTTCAGCACCTTCTCCAGGCCCTTGGCGTCATAGCGGGGGGCGGATACACCCTGGGTAAACGCGCGCCCGGCCCGCGACCACAACCGCTGCGCCATGCCGGGAAAGATCAGGTGCCGCTGCTGCCGGTACAGCTCCGCCAGTTGCTGGGGAGGAAGGCCAAGGGCCAGGCCGCAGGCGATCAGCGCGCCGGTCGAGCTGCCGGCGATCAGGTCGAAGTTGCGGAGCAGCCCGCCGGATTTCCCGGCCTGGGCGAGGGCATCTTCGACGCCGGCCAGCCAGACGCAGCTGACCAGGCCGCGGATGCCGCCGCCATCGAGCGAAAGGATGCGGCGCATTTTCACGTTGACGTCTCCTGCCATTGCAACCCCTGCCGAAGATGGAAGCCATCATCGCAGGCCGCGGTCGCATGGACTGCGACCGCGTTGTCAGGTCAGTACCACTCCAGCAGCGAGATGCCCAGGCCGATGTAGGTCGCGCGGTGGTTGTAGTCGATCAGGCTTTCGCCGTAGCCGTCGAACACCTGGATGTGTCCGCGCAGGCTGTTGCTGATCGGGAAGCCCCAGTCGAGCTGCACCGCGCCGTGCGAGCGGTCGCCGCTGCGCAGCGAGTGCCGCCCCATCACCGAGAACTGATGGCCGCCGCGCACGTACACCAGCGTGGCGTCGCCGCGGCCGACGAAATCCTCGATGTCGGAGTTGTTGTCCTCGCTCGCGCTTTCCTTGACCCGCCACCACGGCCGGACCGTCAGTGCCCAGTTGTCCCGGTCCAGGCCGATCATGCCGACCACGCGGTTCCAGCTGCGCGACAACGGATCGGCACGGCCATTGGACTGGTGGTTGATGCCGATGCCGGCCAGGCGGCCGTTCCAGCCACCGATCTGGTAGTTGTTGCGGAAGGTCAACATGACCTCCGGCTCGTAGTTGGTCTCGCGGAACGGACGCGAGGTGTCGGCGCTGTAGACCTGCCAGTGCGAGGACTGGGTATAGGCCATCCACAGGTCGCCGTTGTCGCCGAAGATGTTTTCCCAGGCCTTGGTCTTGAAGCTGAGCTGGAACTTGGCCTCCAGCGCGTCGACCGGGATTGGCCCGGGCACGGTGTTGTTGGGATTGGGCGAGTGCGGCGTCTCGTTGGCGTCGGTGCTCCAGAACGCGGGCAGCAGGTAGACCGGCTTGTAGGCGCGGAAGTTGAAGACGCCCAGTTTGGAATCGCGTGCCAGTTCCCAGCGGCTGTCGAGCAGCGAGCCCTTGCCGGCGTTGGCGATGGCGCTGTGCAGCGGGTCTTCCATCGGGTACAGGTCGCTGCCTGCGCGGGACTGCTCGGGCGCGACCGCCGTCGTATCGGGTACGACCTCTTCGGCGATCTCCAGGTTCTTCTGGATCGCCTTGGCTTCCTTGGCCGCGATGTCGGCGCCGCGCGTGTCGCGCGCACTGCGGCCGTGCACGGCGTCGTAGCAGGCCAGGCGGTCGGCATCGACGGTGATGGACACGCAGGCCTCGGGCGTGGCCGGATCGGCCGGCGCCTGCGCCTGGGCAAGCAATGGCATGGCGGCGGCGACCAACAGCCATGGGCGGTACGGAGGCAAGTGCGGATTGCGAACTGGCGGCATGCGGGGGGCTCGATGCAGTGAAGTCACTGAGGGGAAGTGTGGCCTAGAAGAACCAGGCGAAGGCGAACAGGCCGAGCATGGCGAACGCCAGGCCGAGCTTGAGAACCACGCCGAAGACGATGCCGAGCCAGGTACCGAAGCCGACCTTGGCAGCCTTGCGAACTTCGCGGCCATGGATCAGCTCGCCGCCGAGGGCGCCGACAAACGGGCCGGCGAACAGCCCCACCGGCCCGAAGAACAGCCCGGCGAAAGTTCCCAATACCGCCCCGACGACGGCCAGCTTGCTCGCCCCGACGCGCTTGGCGCCGATCGAGGTCGCCAGCAGGTCGATGCCAAGCGACAGCACCGTCAGCAGGCCCAGTATCACCAGCGGCACCCAGCCGACCTCGCGGAAATCCCCGGCCCAGGCCGCCAACAGCATCCCGGCGAATACCAGGGGCAGGCCGGGCAGGGCAGGCAATACCGTCCCGGCTATCCCGACCAGCATCAGAATGCCCGCGATTAGATAGTAAATTCCCTGCAATTCCATACTAATTACCCCCTGTCGGACCATGACTTTGCCCAGATTGCATTTTCACCCGGCGCGGGGTACTTTGCGGGCGCTGTGTTTGCGAGGGTCACCGTGAATCGTGGCCCGATGCGGTTGATCCATCGATCCGCTACATCGTTGCACCTCGCTTCCTCCTTGCAACCAGCACGCAGCCTAACGCCGCGTTATCAACCAAACGTTCCAAGGAGTAAGTAAATATGTCGAACCGTGAAACCGGTACCGTCAAGTGGTTCAACGATGCCAAGGGCTTTGGCTTCATCAGCCGCGAAAATGGTGAGGACGTGTTCGTGCACTTCCGCGCCATCCAGTCGCAGGGCTTCAAGAGCCTGAAGGAAGGCCAGAAGGTCTCCTTCACCGTCGTCCAGGGCCAGAAGGGCCTGCAGGCCGACGCCGTCCAGCCGCTCTGATCACGGCCGACGACGGAAGTCACTGGCGCGCCGCCTGCGGCGCCCGGAATGGAAAAAACCCGGCCTTGGCCGGGTTTTTTCTTTCTGCGTCGGTGGCGGAACGGGTGGGCGCCGGTGCATAAGCGAAGTTTCCAAACATTCCCGGTCATCCTTGTTACCGCTCCCATTGTTTTTCCCGGATAAGTTACTGCGCCCAGGCGCGGCCGTTATTCACGCGGACATACGAGCCTTCGCGAATGCCGTCGAGGTCCTTCTGCGTGACCACCGTGGTGCGACCATCGTTCAGGCGCACATAAACGTTATAGGCAGCGCTGCCGGTGTTCTTCTGGATTGCGTTGCCGGCGACGGCGCCGCCGACCGCACCAGCGGCCGCTGCAACATTCTGATTGCCCTTGCTGCCACCGGTATGGGCGGAGATCTCATGGCCGGCGACGGCGCCGACGATGCCGCCGAGGATTGCACCCGTGGCGCTGGGTGCGGTGCTGCCTGCTGCGACCTGTTCGATTCGGGTGACCGTGCCGCAGTCGTAGCAGGTGGCATTGCTGCCACCGTAGGACGGTGCCGGCGCGGTGCTGTAGCCCGGGGACGGAGACGTGGCACAACCGGCCAGTGCGACCATGGCAGCGGCGGCAACACCAAGCAGGCGGAGATTCTGGGAACTCATGCGCGACTCCTGTGTGGATGGAGTGGCGTTGGCCGCACTACGGCGGCACGCCACGCATGGACGCTAGCGGTCGCGAGGTGAACCGGCGATCAATACTCGCCGGGTCGCAGGTATCTGTTGGGGGAGTAGCCAGCTTGCTGGTGACGGCGTGACGACGCCGCTGCTGCAAGCCGGCTCCGGCCTCAGTTGCGGAAATCCTGGTGGCAGGCCTTGCAGGCTTCGCCGATTTCAGTGTTGACGGTGCCGACACCGGCGCAATTGAGCGGCGGACTGGCCAGCGCCGCGTCGAGCTTGGCGCGCATGCGGCTGGCGTGCTCGCCAAAACGCTTGTCGTCGGCGAGGTCGGGGAAGGCCGGTTCGAGGTCGTCGCCCATGACCCGCAGCGCCTTGAAATGGGGCAGGACATCCGTAGCCGCGCAACGGTTCTGTTCGACCTTCTGCTTGAGCTGACCCAGGTGCCACTGCTGCACGTGCATAACGCTGCCGTGGAAATGATCCTTGCGGGCATCGATCGCGCGCAGCGCCATTACCGTCGCGACCACGCCCATGATCAGGCCGATCAGGAACAGGAACAGATACTTCGTCGCGTTGCTGCCTGGCTTGACGCTGCTGGGCTGGGGGTTGCTCATTGCCGGGGCTCTCCTTGCAGTTTGCGCGGAACCATATCACGCACGCCGTGGCCGTCCGCGGCCGGCGGACCCTTACAATGTCGCAATGACCACCATCCCCCTGGACCCGGCCTGGCTCGAACGCTTCGCCGGAGTAGACCGTCTTTACGGCGTCGGAACCGTTGCCCGCCTGTCCACCTGCCGCGTTGCCGTCGTCGGCATGGGCGGCGTCGGCTCGTGGGTGGTCGAAGCGCTGGCACGTACCGGCATCGGCCACCTGACCCTGATTGACGCCGACGACCTGTGCGTGTCCAACACCAACCGCCAGCTGCCGGCCCTGGCCGGCCAGTACGGCCGTGCCAAGGTCGAGTCGATGGCCGAACGCTGCCGGGGGATCAATCCGCAGATCACGGTCGAGGCGGTGGCCAGTTTCGTCACGCCGTCCAACCTGACCGAGATGCTCGATCGCGGTTTCGACCTGGTGATCGATGCCTGCGACAGCTTCCGCACCAAGGTCGAGATGGCCGCATGGTGCCGTCGCCGCAAGCTGCCGCTGATCGTGGTGGGCTCGGCCGGCGGACGCACCGATGCGACGCTGGTGCGCGTGCGCGACCTGTCGCGCACCGAGCACGATGCGATGCTGGCGCTGGTCCGGAAGAAGCTGCGCAGCGAGTTCAACTTCCCGAAGAACACCGATCGCTACTTCGGCATCTCGGCGATCTACTCGCTGGAGAACGTCAAGTACCCGCAGCCGGACGGCAGCGTCTGCGGCGTGCGTCCGCAGGTGAGCGGTGACGCGGCACTCAAGCTGGACTGCGGAGCGGGCCTTGGCGCGGCAACGCACATCACCGGCACGTTCGCGTTTGCAGCGGTCGGTCGCGCGCTGGAGCTGCTGCTGAAGCGCAAGTAATCCCTACGCTGGCAATGCGAACAGGCGCTCGGCGTTGGCCGTAGTTGCGCGAGCCAGTTCTTCGGCCTCGATACCGCGCAAGCCTGCGATGACATGCAGCACTTCCGGCAGCCGTGCCGGCTCGTTGCGCTGGCCGCGGATGCCCGCGTCGGGCTGGTCGGGCGCATCGGTTTCCAGCAGCAGGTGCTCCAGCGGCATCGATGCCGCCAGCTTGCGCAGGCGGTTGGCGCGGTCGTAGGTGACCGGGCCGCCGAGCCCGAGCATGAAGCCGGCGTTCCACAGCTGCCGCGCCTGCTCTTCGCTGCCCGAGTAGCTGTGGACGACGCCGCGCAATCCGCCAACGCGGCGGGTGGCGCCGATCACCGCATCGACGGCGCGGCGCGCGTGCACGATGACCGGCAGGTCGAATTCGCGCGCCAGCCGCAGCTGGCCGTCGAAGAAGTGCATCTGCGTTTCCGCGTCGAGACCTTCGACGAAGTAATCCAGGCCGCATTCGCCGATCGCTAGCGGACGTTCGCGCTCGATCCACTCGCGCAGCAGCGGCAGGTGCTCGTCGCGGTGCTGCGCCAGGTACATGGGGTGCAGCCCATAGGCCGGATGCAGGCCGCTGCCCGGCGGGCATGCATCGCGCAGCTTCGGCCAGCCTGCGGCGTCCACCGCCGGCACGACCTGGCGGGTGACGCCGGCCGCCCGGGCGCGGGCGATCACCTGGTCACGGTCGTCGTCGAACTCGGCCGCGTCGAGGTGGCAGTGGCTGTCGACCAGCGGGTGCACGGCGGCAGGGTGGCCCGGGTTCAGCGGGGCGCGCGGGGCGCGGGCGGCAGGGTCGGGTCCTTGCGCTTCTTCCAGCTGGCCAGCAGCAGGGTGCCCAGGCCCAGCAGGAGCTCGTCGGCCAGGGGCACGAAGTCGGGCACGACCAGGTCGACCACGAACAGGGCGGCGGTCAGCAGGAACAGGCGCGGGAAGCTGAGCTTGCCGAGGAAGCCCAGCAGGGGGGCGGTGAGTGGGTTGGCCATGGCATTCGCAGTATGACGGCGGTCGCAATGACGCTAACACGCGGCCAAACCAGGTTCACAGTTGCGACAGCTTGATGTTAAAAAATCGGCGGCCGTTCAGGATCGCAGTGTTCGAATGGCGCCATCCATCAACCCGCGGGCCAAATCCCGCAACAGAGGCCTGAAATGAACAAGAACATCCTCGCAGTCGCCCTGGCTTCGCTGCTGGTCGGTGGCGTCGCAGTCGCGGCCTTCAACAGCTTCCGTGGCAACGACAACGCGCAGGCCCAGGTGGATGCCAACGGTCAGGCCATCGGCCAGGACGGCGACATGGCGGCCGACGGCTCGATCCAGTCGGGCAAGATCGAATACGCCGACGTGCTCAACGTCAAGCCGATCAACGAGAAGGAAAAGCTGTACGCCACCGTGATCGGCACCGACGCCGTGCGCGAGACCAGCACCACCTCGACCCCGCGTGAGGTCTGCGAGGACGTGGTCGTGCAGGAGCGCGCTCCGGAGCGTGACGGCAACGTCGGCGGCACCGTCGCTGGCGCCGTCATCGGTGGCCTGGTCGGCAACCAGATCGGCAGCGGCAACGGCCGCAAGGCCGCTACGGCCGCAGGCGCCGTCGCCGGTGGCTTCATCGGCAACACGGTTGACAAGCGCCACGTCGGCGGCAAGGTCACCAGCCGCACCGAGCGCCAGTGCCACACCACGTCGTCGACGTCGCAGTCCTCGCGCGTGGTCGGTTACAACGTGACCTACCGCAATCCGGACGGCACCACCGGTTCGATGCGCACCGACAGCAAGCCGGGCAACAAGATCCTGCTGGGTGAAGAAGACAAGGTCGTCGGTTACGACGTGACCTACCGTTACGACGGTGCCGAGCAGACCATCCGCATGGACGAGCGTCCGGTCAACAACCGCCTGCCGGTGATCGACGGCCAGGTCGTGACCCAGACCGCTTCGGCCTCGACGGGTTCGACCTAGGGCTGATCGCTCTCCATCGAAGCGCAATACCCGAGGGGCCGGAGCAATCCGGCCCCTTTCTTTTTGCAATCAACGTCATCCCGGCGAACGCCGGGATCCATCTTGACGTTGCCCTTTGCTTCGGAACGGCGCCGTCCGCCGGGCCGGGGATTGCTCCGCCCCTTAGTCAGACATCCTGTCTGATGCGGGGCGTGGGCCATCCATGGCCCGCTGCTGCGCAATCCCCGGCCCGGCGGACGACGCTTCGGCGAGTTACTTAACGGTCTTCGTCGGATCGTCGGGGGAGGGCAATCGAAGCGTCCTGCCCACGTGTTCTTGCCCGCAAAGGCTTTGGAAAAACAACGCTGTACAGGCTCTAGAGGGGGTACCCGCGCAGCCGGCGGCCATTACAATGGCTGTCTTTCCACTGTCGAGCGCGCCATGGCCCTGCACCCGTACGATCTCTACGACGTCCGCTCCCTGCTCACTGAAGAGGAGCGCGCCGTACAGGACACGGTGGCGCGTTTCACCAACGAGCGCGTGATCCCGATCATCGGCGATGCGTTCGACCAGGCCCGTTTCCCCAAGGAGCTGGTCGGTGAGATCGCCGAACTGGGCCTGCTCGGCTCGTCGCTGCCGGAGAAGTACGGTTGCGCCGGCCTCAACGCGGTCAGCTACGGCCTGATCTGCCAGGAACTCGAGCGCGGCGACAGCGGCATCCGCAGTTTCGTCAGCGTGCAGTCCTCGCTGTGCATGTATCCCATCTACGCCTACGGTTCGGAAGAGCAGCGCATGCGCTGGCTGCCGGACATGGCCGCGGGCAAGGTCATCGGCTGCTTCGGCCTGACCGAGCCGCACGGTGGTTCCGATCCGGCCAACATGAAGACCAACGCCAAGCGCGACGGCGGTGACTGGGTCCTCAACGGTTCCAAAATGTGGATCACCAACGGCAACGTCGCCGACATCGCGATCGTCTGGGCGCAGACCGACGAGGGCATCCAGGGCTTCGTCGTCGAGAAGGGCATGCCCGGTTTCGCGGCCCAGGAAATCAAGCACAAGATGAGCCTGCGCGCGTCGGTGACCAGCTCGCTGTTCTTCGACAACGTGCGCGTGCCCGACAGCAACCGCCTGCCCAACGTGAAGGGCCTGAAGGGTCCGCTGGGCTGCCTCACGCAGGCCCGCTACGGCATCACCTGGGGTCCGATCGGCGCGGCCATCGCCTGCCTCGACGAGGTGCTGAACTACACCAAGGAACGCATCCTGTTCGATCGCCCGGTGGCGGCGACGCAGAGCGCGCAGATCAAGATGGCCGAGATGGCGCGTCGGATCACGCTGGCGCAGTTGCTGGTGGTGCAGCTCGGTCGCCTCAAGGACGCCGGTGCGATGCAGCCGGCACAGGTGTCGCTGGCGAAGTGGAACAACTGCCGCATGGCCATCGACATCGCGCGCGAGTGCCGCGACCTGCTCGGCGGCGCCGGCATCACCACCGAGCACGCGGCGATCCGCCATGCGCTCAACCTGGAGTCGGTGATCACCTATGAGGGCACCGAAACCGTGCACCAGCTGGTGATCGGACGCGAGCTGACGGGCATCAGCGCGTTCTGATCCCCGGACCCGGAGGTTCGAGATCCACGTGTCCGTCTTCGACATCCAACTCGAAACCCCGCGCCTGCTCCTGCGCCCGCCGCGGGCGGGCGACTTCGAGGCGTGGGCGGCGTTCCGTGCCGACGAAGAGGCCGCGCGCTACATCGGCGGCGCCGAAGCGCGGCCGGTGGCGTGGCGCAGCTTCGCGGCGATGATCGGCGTGTGGCACCTCAAGGGCTTCGCGATGTTCTCGGTGATCGAGAAGACCAGCGGCGAGTGGGTAGGGCGGGTCGGGCCGTGGCAGCCGGAAGGCTGGCCAGGCACCGAGGTCGGCTGGAGCATCGTCCGCAGGCACTGGGGCAAGGGCTTCGGTCCCGAGGCCGCTGCGGCCTCGATGGACTGGGCCTTCGATCACCTGGGCTGGACCGAGGTGATCCATACCATCGATCCGCAAAACGCAAATTCCAAGGCCGTTGCTGCCAAGCTCGGCTCGCGCTACCTGCGCATGGGCCGCCTGCCGGTGCCATACGATGCCAACGAGATCGAAATCTGGGGACAGTCGCGTGAGCAGTGGCTCGCCCGACGCACACGCGAGGAGCGCGCATGATCACCGTCTACGGCTATCCCTGTTCCGGCAATTGCCACAAGCTGAAGTTGCTGCTGACCCAGCTCGGCCGCGAGTTCAAATGGGTCGATATCGACAGCACCTGCGGCGAGACACGCACGCCGGAATTCCTGGGCAAGAATCCCAACGGCAAGGTGCCGATGATCGAGCTCGAGGATGGCCGCATCCTCACCGAGTCGAACGCGATCCTGTGCTGGCTGGCCGAAGGCACGCCGTTCTGGACAGGCGACGCCTGGCAGCGTGCGCAGGTGCTGAGCTGGTTGTTCTTCGAGCAGTACAGCCATGAGCCGTACATCGCCGTTGCCCGTTTCATCCGTGGCTGGTCGCCGCTGGACTCGCCGCGTCGCGCCACGCTGGCGCAGTTGCGCGAGCGCGGCCATCAGGCGCTGGCGGTAATGGAGCAGCACCTTGCCGCCGGGCACGAATGGTTCAGCGGTGAAGCCTACGGCATCGCCGACATCGCGCTGTTCGCCTACACCGTCGTCGCCGATGAAGGCGGCTTCGACGTTTCGCGGTATCCGCAGATCCGCGAATGGCTGGCCCGCGTGATGAAGACGCCGGGCTTTGTCGCCATGCCGTCACCGCCGGTCGAGGTCGCCTCGCGCCTGGCGCTGCCGGACTGACCGCCACACCAGGTTTCCTGCAAAGACATGCCAGGTCCTGCGCATAGCGCGGGACGACATCCGAGAATCCGAAAAAATGTCCGTACTGCCCAATCCGATCCCCGCACGCATGAAAGGCCTGAACCGGGCCGAGATCTGCGACGTCAACTTCAGCGAGTTCGTCAAAGCCTGGAATGGCCGCACCGAAGCCCGTCCGGCCGCGGGTGAGGCGATCCTCGACGGCAGCGCGCTCGATGCGCGCGGGTTCCGCGAGTTGTTCGAGTCGCAGCTGGTCAGCCGTCACCTCGACCTGATGGCGCGCGTGCTGCGCGTGCAGAACAAGGTCTTCTACACGATCGGTTCCAGCGGCCACGAAGGCAATGCGATGGTCGCGCGCCTGACGCGCCATACCGATCCGGCGTTCCTGCATTACCGTTCCGGCGGCTTCATGGCCGAGCGCTTCCGCAAGCTGCCCGGGATGGACCCGGTGATGGATTCGGCGCTGTCGTTCGCCGCCAGCAAGGACGACCCGGCCAGCGGTGGCCGCCACAAGGTCTGGGGCAGCAAGCCGTTGTGGGTGTTGCCGCAGACGTCGACGATTGCCTCGCACCTGCCCAAGGCATTGGGCACGGCGGTCGCGATCGAGGCCGGCAAGCGCCTGGGTCATGCGCTGCCGATTCCGGACGACAGCATCACGATCTGCTCCTTCGGCGACGCGTCGGCCAACCACGCCACCGCGCAGACCGCATTCAATGCAGCCGCCTGGACCGCCTACCAGAAGCTGCCGGCGCCGGTGCTGTTCGTCTGCGAGGACAACGGTATCGGCATCTCGGTGAAGACCCCGGGTGGCTGGATCGGCAACCGCTTCCGCAACATGGACGGGCTGGATTACTTCACCGCCGACGGCCTCGACCTGGCGGCTGGTTACGGCGACGTGCAGCGTGCCGTCGAGCATTGCCGCACTACGCGCCGTCCGACCTTCCTGCACCTGAAGACGACCCGCATCATGGGTCACGCCGGCACCGACTTCGAGATCGAATGGCGTTCGATCGAGGAACTGTGCGCGGTCGAGGCCACCGATCCGCTGCTGCGCTCTGCCGCGATCGCGCTCGAGTCGGGCCTGATGTCGAAGGACGAAGTACTCGACCTGTACGAGCAGACGCGCAAGAAGTGCTTCGCCGCGGCCGACGAGGCCGACCGCCGGCCCAAGCTCGACAACCTCGCCGACGTGATCGCGCCGCTGGCGCCGTACACGCCGGCCAAGGTCGCCGCCGAAGCCAAGCGCGCCGATTACGCTCCGCGCCGACTGGAAGTGTTCGGCAGCGAGGCCAAACTGCCGGAGAACCAGCCGCCGCGTCACCTGGCGATCCAGATCAACAACGCCCTGCACGACATCTTCGCCAAGTATCCCGACACGCTGCTGTTCGGCGAGGACGTGGCGCAGAAGGGCGGCGTCTATACCGTCACCAAGGGCCTGCAGAAGGCCTTCGGCCCGCGCCGCGTGTTCAACACGCTGCTCGACGAGACAATGATCCTGGGCATGGCCCAGGGCTTCGCCAACGTCGGCATGCTGCCGATCCCGGAGATCCAGTACCTGGCGTACTTCCACAACGCCTGCGACCAGATCCGTGGCGAGGCGGCGAGCCTGCAGTTCTTCAGCAACAACCAGTACGCCAATCCGATGGTCGTGCGCATCGCCGGACTGGGCTACCAGCGCGGCTTCGGCGGCCACTTCCACAACGACAATTCGATCACCGCGCTGCGCGACATCCCGGGCCTGGTGGTCGGTTGCCCGTCGCGCGGCGACGACGCGGCGACGATGCTGCGCACGCTGACGGCACTGGCCAAGGTCGACGGACGCGTCAGCGTGTTCCTCGAGCCGATCGCGCTGTACATGACCAAGGACCTGTACGAAGCCGGCGACGGCGGCTGGCTGACGAACTATCCCAAGCCTGATGAGGCGATGACGCTCGGCGAAGGCCGCATCTACGGCGAGGGCAACGACGACCTGGTGATCGTCAGCTACGGAAATGGCGTGCCGATGAGCCTGCGCGCCGCGCGGACCATCGAGGCCAAGCACGGCTGGAAAGCACGCGTGGTCGACCTGCGCTGGCTGGTGCCGCTCAACGAAGAGTTCATCCGCGAGCAGGCACGCAGCGCCAAGCGCCTGCTGATCGTCGACGAAGGCCGTCACAGTGCCGGCGTCGGCGAGGGCGTGCTTACCGCAATTGCCGAAGGTGGTTACGGGGCGCGGCCGTTCCAGCGTGTCGTCGGCGTCGACACCTACACGCCGCTGGCTGGCGCCGCATTCCTGGTGATTCCGGGCGAGGACGACATCGTCGCGGCAGCGGACCGGCTCGCCTGAATGTGCGGTCTCGCCGGACTGTTGCGCGCCACCCCCGACGCCAGTGATGAGCGGCTGACCGCGCTCGCCGGCGCGATGGGTGATGCGCTGGTCCACCGTGGCCCGGACGATCGCGGTGTCTGGACGGAAGCGGCGACCGGGATCGCGCTGGCGCATCGCCGCCTGAGCATCCTCGACCTGTCGCCGCTGGGCCACCAGCCGATGGCGTCGAGCGACCACCGCTTCGTCATCGCCTACAACGGCGAGGTCTACAACTTCGCCGAGCTGCGCGAAGTGCTGGTCGCACGCGGCCACGCCTTCCGCGGCCATTCCGACACCGAGGTGCTGCTGGCCGCGGTGGTGGAGTGGGGCGTGGAAGATGCGATCTCCCGCTGCAACGGCATGTTCGCGATCGCCTTGTGGGATCGCCAGGAGCGCTGCCTGTGGCTGGCCCGCGACCGCGTCGGCAAGAAGCCGCTGTACTACGGCTGGGCCGGGGACACGTTCGTGTTCGGCTCCGAGCTGAAGGCACTGTGGCGCCACCCGGATTTCGACAACGGCGTCAGCCGTGATGCGCTGGCGTTGCTGTTGCGCCTGGATTACATCCCGGCGCCGCATGCAATCCATGAGCGCACCTTCAAGCTGCTGCCGGGCTCGCTGCTGCGCATCGACGCGGCGACCGTGGCAGGCGGCGCCGGGGCCCACGATCCGCAGCGCGACCAGCGCCGCTACTGGGATCCGCGCGAACGCATGGAAACGGCGCTGCGTGCGCCATTCAAGGGCGACGAGCGCGAAGCGGAGAACCGCCTCGACGAACTGCTGCGCGAGGCAGTCGGCCTCCGCATGGTCGCCGACGTTCCCGTCGGCGTGTTCCTGTCGGGCGGCACCGATTCCTCGATCGTCACCGCGCTGATGCAGGCACAAAGCCGGCACCCGGTGCGCACCTTCACGATCGGCTTCGAGCGCTCGCATCATGACGAGGCGCACCTCGCGCGCGAGGTCGCCGAGCACCTGCATACCGCGCACACCGAGTTGTACGTCAGCGGCAGCGATGCGCTGGCGGTGGTGCCGACATTGCCGGCGATGTTCGACGAACCCTTTGCCGATGCTTCGCAGGTGCCGACCGCGCTGGTGGCGCGCGTGGCGCGCAGCGCGGTCACCGTGGCCCTGTCGGGTGACGGCGGCGACGAACTTTTCTTTGGCTACAAGCGCTACGAACGCGCCTTGCGCAACTGGCGCTGGCAGCGGCGCGTGCCGTCACCGCTGCGCAAGGCGATGGCGCGCAGTGCGACCGGTCATGGCGAATCCTCGCGCACCGGCGGCTTTGCCGCGCTTGCGGCGGAGATGGGCGCGTGCGGCATCGGCGACGTCTACCGGCAGCGCATCGCCCGCTGGCGCGATCCGGCCTGCGCGGTACCTGGCGCCAAGCTGCCGGCGACGCTGTACGACCAGCCCGATCCGCTACACGGCGCCGGCACCGCCGCCGACGCGATGATGCTGGCCGACTTCAGCGTCTACCTGCCCGAAGACCTGCTGTGCAAGGTCGACCGCACCAGCATGGCGGTGAGCCTGGAGGCGCGGGCGCCGCTGCTGGACTGGCACGTGGCGGAGTTCGCATGGTCGTTGCCGCTGGCGTTCAAGCGCCACCCTAAAGGCAACAAGTACCTGCTCAAGCAGGTGCTGCGACGTTATCTGCCCGACGAGATGGTCGACCGCGGCAAGCGTGGGTTCGGTGCGCCGGTCAGTGATTGGCTGCGCGGCGACCTGCGCGAATGGGCGTCAGCGCTGCTGGACGAGCAGCGCCTGCGCGAAGAGGGGTACTTCGATGCCGCTGCGGTGCACGGCATCTGGCGCAAGTTCCTCGGCGGCGAGCGCAAGTGGCACACGCACCTCTGGAACGTGCTGATGTTCCAGGCGTGGCATGAGCATTGGCGCGAGCAGCGCCGCGACGTCTAGTCATCCCGGTGCCCGCCGGGACGACGGCGAGCGTGCTAGCGCCCGAGGCCGCCGCGTAGCGGCAGTTCGCGCAGTGCGACATCACCTGCGGTCATTTCCACCGTCTCACGTTCCAGCGGCAGCACCGCCAGCGCGACATGCCGGTGGTCGGCATCGACAGCCGCCACCAGCTTGCCCAGCGCAGTGGCGCCGGCAGCCACATCGGATCCGGCAACCAGCGCCGCATCGCCTTCAAGCAATGCCAGCCCACGCTTGGCCTGGCCCAGGAAATGCGTGCGCGCGACGATCTCCTGGCCCGGATAGCAGCCCTTCTTCACGCTGAAGGCCTGCAAGCGCTCCAGCGATAGCTGCTGCGGCGTCCAGTGGCCGGCCTGGGAGGCCGGCAGGCGCGGCAGGCCGTGCTCGAGGTCGTAGGCCTGCCAGCGCGCCAGCGCCTGGGCATCGGCCGTGGCATCGGCACCGCCGGAAATGCGCAGGCAGCGCGGCCCGGCGTCGCCGCCGACGTCCATTTCGACCGTCTCGACCCCATCATCACCGCCTAGGGCGGAGCCTTGCGACATCGCCGGTGCCGTAAAGGAACCACTGACGTGCAGATCCTGGCGAACTTCGATCTTGACCTTGCTGCGAAACACGAAGCGCTGCAGTGCGGCGGCCAGTTCGGTCGGATCGGCATCGGGCAGCAGCAGCCAGAGCGTCTCATCGGACAGTTTCAGCAAAGCGAACAGCGCCACCACGCGCCCTTTGGGCGTCAGCCAGCCATTCCACTGCCAGCTGCGCGGCTCCAGCAGGCCAACGTCGTTCATGAACTGTGCCTGCGCAAAAGCGACCGCATCACGCCCGCTGAGCGCGATCAGGCGATGGTCGGGCAGGGCGAAGGCGAGACCGGCGGCGGCCTGCGGGTTGTCATGCATGGGGGGCGGGAATTAACATTCAGCGCCGTGATGATAGGCCAAACCCCACCCGTTGAAGCGCCCGAGGCAGATTCGACTCCGCAGCCCGCGCCATTGACGGATCCCAACAGGCCAAAGGAGCACGGCGGGCGCGAAGGCCCCGAACCGACCCGCTACGGCGACTGGGAAAAGAACGGCCGCTGCATCGATTTCTGACGCGTCACCACGCTTCCCCGCCACGCGGCTCCTGCCGCCCAGCTCAGAGAACGCCATAGCCCATGGCTAACGATCCACGCGTCCGCGAACGCCCCCTGTCACCGCACATGCAGATTTACAGCTGGCAGGTGCAGATGGTGACCTCGATCCTGCACCGTGGCACAGGCATCGTCCTGACCCTGGGCAGCCTCCTCATTGTGTGGGGTCTGGTGGCACTGGCCGCCGGTCCCGAATCCTGGGGCACCTTCACCGCCTGCGCGCGGTCGCCGCTGGGCTTCCTGGTCCTGTTCGGCTGGAGCTGGTCGCTGGCTTACCACCTGCTCAACGGCATCCGCCACCTGGTGCAGGACGCCGGTTACGGCTACCGCATCGAAGCGTTTGTGCGCAGCAGCTGGATCTCGGTCTTCGGCAGCCTGGTGCTGACGGTGATCATCTGGCTGCTTGCGATGATGGCCCAGCGAGGTGGCGCATGAGCACCAACAACAACCGCCTGCGCAACCCGCTCAAGACCGCGCGCGGCCTGGGCTCGGCCAAGGACGGTACCCATCACTTCGTCGTCCAGCGCGTCACCGCGATTGCGCTGGTGTTCCTGACGATCTACGTGATCGGCCTGATCCTGTCGCTGATCGGCGGCGATTACGCCAGCGTCCGCGCCACCGTCGGCCACCCGTGCAACGCGGTGCTGCTGTCGGCATTCCTGATTGCCTCGTTCTGGCACGCCAAGCTCGGCATGCAGGTGATCATCGAGGATTACGTCCATACCCCGGGCCTTGCGATGGCATCGCAGCTCGCGGTCGTTTTCGTTTGCGTTCTCGCGGCATTGGCCAGCGTGCTCGCCGTCATCCGCATCGCGCTGGGAGCCTGATACATGGCCGCCGCTTACAAGATCCACGAACACACCTTCGACATGGTCGTCGTCGGCGCCGGTGGCGCCGGTCTGCGCGCGACCTTCGGCCTGGCCCAGAAGGGCCTGAAGACCGCTTGCATCACCAAGGTGTTCCCGACCCGTTCGCACACCGTGGCCGCCCAGGGCGGCGTCGCCGCGGCGCTGGCCAACATGGGCGAGGACGACTGGCGTTACCACTTCTTCGATACCGTCAAGGGTTCGGACTGGCTGGGCGACCAGGACGCGATCGAGTACATGTGCAAGGAAGCCATCCCGGCGATCATCGAGCTGGAGCACTACGGCGTTCCGTTCTCGCGCACGGACGACGGCAAGATCTACCAGCGCCCGTTCGGCGGCATGACCACCCGTTACGGCGAAGGCCCGCCGGCGCAGCGCACCTGCGCCGCCGCCGACCGCACCGGCCACGCCATCCTGCACACGCTGTACCAGCAGTCGCTGGCGCATGACGCGCAGTTCTTCATCGAGTACTTCGCACTCGACCTGATCATGGGCGCCAACGGCGCCTGCCGCGGCGTGCTTGCGCTGGACATGGCCGAAGGCACGCTGCACCTGTTCAAGGCGCAGGGCACGGTGCTGGCCACCGGCGGCTACGGCCGCGCCTACTTCTCGGCGACCTCGGCCCATACCTGCACCGGCGACGGCGGCGGCATGGCGCTGCGAGCGGGCCTGTCGCTGCAGGACATGGAGTTCGTGCAGTTCCACCCGACCGGCATCTACGGCGCCGGCTGCCTGATCACCGAGGGTGTCCGCGGTGAAGGCGGCATCCTGCGCAACAGCAACGGCGAGCGCTTCATGGAGCGCTACGCGCCGAGCGTGAAGGACCTCGCCCCGCGCGACATGGTCAGCCGCGCGATGACGATGGAAATCCGCGAAGGCCGCGGCGTCGGCGAGCACAAGGACCACATCCTGCTCGACCTGACCCACCTCGGCCCGGAAGTGATCCACGAGAAGCTGCCGGGCATCGCCGAGTCGGCGCGCATCTTCGCCAACGTCGACGTCGAGAAGCAGCCGATCCCGGTGATCCCGACCGTGCACTACAACATGGGCGGCATCCCGACCAACTACCACGGCGAAGTGGTGCAGCTGCGCAACGGCAACCCGGACGAAGTCGTCCCGGGCCTGTACGCGATCGGCGAAGCGGCCTGCGTGTCGGTGCACGGCGCCAACCGCCTGGGTTCGAACTCGCTGCTCGACCTGGTCGTGTTCGGTCGCGCCGTCGCCAACCGTGCTGCCGAGACGGTCAAGGTCGACGGCAAGCAGGCCCGCCTCGCCGGCGATGCCTGCGACTCGGCCCTGGCCCGCCTGGACAAGCTGCGCAACGCCAACGGCGGCACGCCGACGGCGGTCATCCGCGACAAGATGCAGCGCACGATGCAGCTCGACGCCGCGGTGTTCCGCACCGGCGAGACGCTGGCGGACGGCGTGCGCAAGATGCGCGAGATCCACGCGTCGTTCGGTGACGTCAAGGTTGCCGACCGTTCGCTGATCTGGAACTCGGACCTGATCGAGACCTACGAGCTGTCGAACCTGCTCGACCAGGCGCTGGTGACGATTGTCTCGGCCGAGAACCGCACCGAGTCGCGCGGCGCCCACGCCCGCGAGGACTTCCCGGACCGCGACGACGCCCACTGGCAGAAGCACACCCTGTGCTCGGTCACTGAAAGCGGCGAAACCGCCATCGACTATCGCCCGGTGCACATGTACACGTTGAGCGACGACGTGTCCGTGGTTCCGCCGAAGAAGCGCGTCTACTGATCCGGAGCGAGCAACGTGGCTGAATTCTCACTACCCAAGAACTCGCAGATCCAGAAGGGACGCCACTGGGCGTCGCCGGGCGCCAAGCAGCCGCGCACCTTCAAGGTCTACCGCTGGAACCCCGACGACGGCATGAACCCGCGCGTGGACACCTACGAGGTGGACATGGCGACGTGCGGTCCGATGGTTCTGGACGCGCTGATCAAGATCAAGAACGAGATCGATCCGACCCTGACCTTCCGTCGTTCGTGCCGCGAGGGCATCTGCGGTTCGTGCGCGATGAACATCGACGGCACCAACACGCTGGCATGCACCAAGGCGATCGGCGATTGCGGCAAGGCCGAAGTGCCGATCTATCCGCTGCCGCACATGCCGGTGGTGAAGGACCTGGTGCCGGACCTGACCCACTTCTACGCCCAGTACGCTTCGATCAAGCCGTGGCTGCGCACGCAGAGTCCGGCGCCGTCCGATCGCGAGCGTTTGCAGTCGCCGCAGGACCGCAAGAAGCTCGACGGCCTGTACGAGTGCATCCTGTGCGCGTGCTGCTCGACCAGCTGCCCGAGCTACTGGTGGAACGGTGACCGTTACCTCGGCCCGGCGATCCTGTTGCAGGCCTACCGCTGGATCATCGACTCGCGTGACGAGGACACCGGTGCGCGCCTGGACGATCTGGAAGATCCGTTCAAGCTGTACCGCTGCCACACCATCATGAACTGCGCGCGTACCTGCCCGAAGGGCTTGAACCCGGCGCAGGCGATCGGCGAGATCAAGAAGCTGATGCTGGCCCGTCGCGTCTGACGCGTCCGGACCGGTGGCAGTACGAAGAGGGCGCACGCGAGTGCGCCTTTTTTGTTCGGATATGGATTTTGCGGGAGGCAATCACGTGGAAGGCATCAACGAAGCCGACGAACGCGAGCTGCGGCGCCTGCGCTGGCGCTGCCGGCGCGGCATGCGCGAGCTCGACCAGTTGTTCGAGCGCTACCTCGATCGCGCCTGGCGCCAGGCCGGCGAGGACGAGCGCGTCGTTTTCCTACGTTTGCTGGAAACCGAGGACGATAAGCTCTGGCACTGGTTCATGGGCAACGACGCGCCGACCGATGCCGACCTCGCAGCGCTCGTCGCGCGCATCCGCTCCCTGCCTCCTTGAGTGGCGACCGTCCCGGTTGCTCGCCGCGGCGCTGGGGCTGCTGGGCGTGCTGGCAGCATTGGCCCTGATCGGCTCTGAAATGCCATTGTCGCTGTCCCTGCCATTGGCGCTGCTGGCTGCCGGCGAGGGGGCGCGGTTGGCCCGACGCGAGTACGTGCGGCCAAAACGGCTGCTGGCGATTTGCGGCGACGGCACGTCCAGTCTGGACGGCCAGAAGATCACCGGTCTCAGCGTCGAGTGGCGCGGGCCCATGGCTTTCATGCGATTCGTGGACGGCGCCGGCCGCCCGTCGCGCCTTGCCTGGTGGCCCGACATCCTCCCGGCCCGGTCCCGCCGTGAACTCAAGCTGGCCGCTCCGGTCAAAGCCGCTGCGCTTCCGCCGCCTTCGATGGCACCATAGGCCGATATGTTCAAACCCATCCCAGTGGCCATAGGCCTGCGCTACCTCCGGGCCAAGCGCCGCAACGGTTTCATCTCCTTCATTTCCCTGGCGTCCATCGCCGGCATCGCGCTGGGCGTCACGGCGCTGATCACCACCCTGGCGGTGATGAGCGGCTTCCAGCGCGAGATCCGCGACCGGATGCTGCAGATGGCGGCACACGCCACGGTCAGCGCCTATGGCGAACCACTGACCGGGTGGCAGCAGGCGGTCAACACCGCCGTGGCCGACGCGCGCGTGGCCGGTGCCGCTCCCTACATCGAGAAGGAGGCGTTGCTGTCGGGTGCGCGCAACCAGCCTGCCATGGTGCGGGCCGTGTTGCCGGACCAGGAGGGCAAGGTGTCGGTGCTCGCCGAGAAGATGGTGCAGGGCAAGCTCGACTCGCTGCAGCGCGGGACCTTCAACATCGTGCTGGGCAAAGAGTTGGCGCTGTGGCTTGGCGTCGGCATCGGCGACAGCGTGGTGATGACCACCAGCGATTTCCGCAGCACGCCATTGGGCGCCGTGCCGCAGCTCAAGCGCTTCACCGTCAGCGGCATCTTCGAGGCTGGCTACAACGAGTACGACAAGGGCCTGGCCGTCGTCAACATGCACGACATGCAGCGCCTGCTGCGCATGGGTGACGGCGTCACCGGCGTGCGCCTGCGCCTGCACGACATGGACAAGGCCTGGGACGTCGCCCGCGACCTCGCGGTGAACCTGGGCGGCCCGTACCGGGTCAGCGACTGGACCAGCGAGAACGCCAACATGTTCCGGGCGCTGAAGATGGAGAAGACCATCATGGCGATCCTGCTGTCGCTGATCATCGCGATGGGCGCCTTCAACCTGGTCAGCTCGCAGGTGATGCTGGTGACCGACAAGCAGGCCGACATCGCGATCCTGCGCACGCTCGGCCTGACCCCGCGCGGCGTCATGCAGGTATTCGTGGTGCAGGGCACGCTGATCGGCGTGATCGGCACCGTGATCGGCGTGATCGGCGGCATCGTCCTGACGCTCAACCTGGAACACATCCTCAAGGCGATCGAGGCCGTGGTCGGCCTGCAGCTGCTGCCGGAGGACGTCTATTACATCACCGGCCTGCCGACCGAACTGCAGACCAGCGACGTGGTGATCATCGCCGCGGTGGCGCTGGCGATGGCGTTCATGGCCACGATCTATCCCGCCTGGCGCGCCGCGCGCACGGCTCCGGCGGAGGCGCTGCGCTATGAGTGAGATCAACAACCAGAAGCACACGGGCGAGTCGATCCGGGCCGAGGGCCTGGCGATGACCTATGCCGAAGGCAAGCTGCGCACGCCCGTGTTCGAAGGGCTGCAGCTGTCGGTGCATTCGGGCGAGACGGTGGCGATCCTGGGCGCATCCGGCGCCGGCAAGAGCACGTTGCTGCACCTGCTCGGCGGACTCGACACGCCCACCGCCGGTGAAGTGTTCGTGGCCGGGCAGCAGATGAGCTCGCTGTCGGACGCGGCGCGCGGCGCGCTGCGCAATCGCGCGCTCGGCTTCGTCTACCAGTTCCATCACCTTCTGCCCGAGTTCACCGCTCTGGAGAACGTGATGTTGCCGGTGCTGCTGTCCGGTGCGCATGTTGCGGACGCTTCCAAAAGCGCACAGGCGCTGCTGGAGTCCGTCGGCCTGGGTCATCGCCTGGAGCACAAGCCCGGCGAGTTGTCCGGTGGCGAGCGCCAGCGCGCAGCCGTCGCGCGTGCGCTGGTCAATCGCCCGGCCTGCGTGCTCGGCGACGAGCCCACCGGCAACCTCGACGAGAAGACCGCGCAGACGGTGTTCGAAATCATGCTCGCGCTCAACCGCGAGCAGCACACCAGCCTGGTGCTGGTGACCCACGATCGCCGCCTCGCACGGCGCCTGGATCGCGTGCTCGAACTGCACGAAGGCAAGCTGCGTGAGCTGAGCCACGACGAGGTGTAAGACAGGGAGCAGTCATGCACGACGCGGCAAGGACGCCGCCGTTCGGAACCACCGCCGCACTGGCACTGCTGACAGGCGTTTGCGCCTGCCTTTGGCTGCCGTGGTTGTTGCCCTGGCCAGGTTCGATCGGGCTGTTGTTGATCGGCATCGCCCTGGGCTGGCGCGGCCTGCGTGCCGGCCGCGCTGCGCTGCTGCTGGGCGGTTGGTTGTTGCTGGGCTTCGCACTGGCGGGGCTGCATGCCGCGCATTCGCTGGCGTTGCAGTTGCCCGCCGAGCTGGAACATCGGGACGCACGGATCCGCGGTCGCATCGTCGACCTGCCGGTGCACGAAGTGGCGCGCAGCCGTTTTGTCTTCCGCGTTGACGACGACGCGCCTCAGCTGCGACCGCTGCGCGGCCGCACGCTGCGTCTGGCCTGGTACGACCGCGACGCCAAGGCGCGGTCCGCGCTGAGGGCAGGGCAGCGCTGGCAATTCGACGCACGCCTGCGCGCCCCGCGCGGACTGCGCAACCCCGGCGGCCTGGACAGCGAGCGCCATGCACTCGCGCAGCGCATCGCCGCCACCGGCTATCTGCGACAGCCGCAGCAGGCACGCCTGCTCGCGCCGGGGCAGGGGTTGGAATCGTGGCGCGAAGACATGTCCGGACGCATCGCTACGCTCGATCGGTCCTCTTCGCGATTCGTGCGCGCCTTGGCACTGGGCGACACGCGCGCGCTCGACGACGGCGACTGGCACATTCTCCGCGCCAACGGTCTTACCCACCTGATCGCCATTTCCGGTTTCCATGTCGGCCTGGTGGCGGGATTCTTCGCGTTGCTGGCGCGGGCGTTGTGGTGGCTGTGGCCGGTGGCGCTGGCGCGACGCATGCCTGCGCAGATCGCGGCGGCCGCGGCCGGGCTGTGCGGCGCAGTGCTGTATGCGGCGGTCGCCGGATTCGCGCTGCCGACGGTGCGCACGGCGCTGATGATCGCCGTGGTCGCGGCCGTACGGATGTTTCGCAGGCCGTTGCGGATGGCCGATTCGCTGGCACTGGCGGCCATCGCTGTTCTGCTGGTCGATCCGATGGCCGTGCTCGGTGCCGGGTTCTGGCTCAGCTTCGCCGGCGTCGCCTGGCTGCTTTGGTGCCTGCCGCATGGCGTCGGGCGACCGCTGCACGATTTCCTTTCGGCGCAGGCCGTGGCGACCGTGGGACTGCTGCCGCTTAGCGCGGTGCTGTTCGGCCAGGCCTCGCTGGCCGGCTTGCTGGCCAACCTGATAGCGGTGCCGTGGTGGAGCCTGGTGGTGGTGCCGCTGTCGCTGTTGGGCCTGGCGCTGGAGATGCTGGCCCCGGGGGACGGTGCCTGGGCCTGGGACCTTGCCGCGGCGGCCTTCGAGCTGACCTGGCCGATGTTCGAGCGTCTGGCCGCGACCCCGCTGGCGGTCTGGTGGCTGCCCGAACCGGCGTGGTTCGCCTTACCGCTGGCGCTGCTTGGTGCGTTCTGGCTGTTGCTGCCGCGTGGCGTGCCGGGCAAGCCGCTGGCGTTGCTGTTGTGGTTGCCGCTGCTGTGGCCCGATCGCCACCTGCCGCGCCACGGCGAAGCCGAGCTGCTGGTGATCGATGTCGGCCAGGGCCTGTCGGTGCAGGTGCGCACGGCGCGGCACGTGCTGCTCTACGACATGGGTCCGGCGGTGCGCGACGGTTTCGACGCCGGCGAGCGGGCCGTGGTGCCGACCTTGCACGCGATGGGCGTTCGTCGGATCGACAGGTTCGTGGTCAGCCACGCCGACAACGACCACGCTGGTGGCCTGGAGGCGGTGGGCCGGGTGTTTGCTACGGCAGACCTGCTGGCGCCGGAAGGCGCTCCGCTGGCGGATGCCAGCCCCTGCGTGGCGGGGCAGGCCTGGGACTGGGATGGCGTCCATTTCCGCTTCCTGCACCCGGCGCCGTACTTTCCCTACCTCGGCAATGAGGCCAGTTGCGTGCTGCGGATCGAGGCCGCGGGCGCCTCGGCGCTGCTGACGGGCGACATCGGCGAGGCGGTCGAGCGGATCCTGTTGCGCCGGGACCCCGCGGCCCTGCGCGCCGACGTGGTCTCCGTGCCGCACCACGGCAGCGTCGGCTCCTCCGACCCCGGATTCGTGGCCGCCACCGGCGCCCGCCATGCCCTGGTGGCGTCCGGTCACGGCAACCGGTTCGGGCACCCGAAGCCCGCAATCGTCGATCGCTGGGTCCGGGCGGGCGCCCAGGTCCACGACACCGCCCGCGCCGGCGCCCTGCGTGTGCGGCTTCAACGAGGCGGCGTGAGCGTTGAATCGCGACGGCAGGCACAGCCGCGGCTGTGGGATGCAGCGCAACGCTGGGAGAGGGGCGCGGCTGGGCTATCCTATCGGCCTGATTAACACGGCCGAGGGCCGGAGGTTGGCGTGCTGGAACTGGTCAAGGCCGGCGGTTGGCCGATGATTCCCCTGTTGTTGCTGTCGGTACTGGCCCTGACGCTGATCGTCGAGCGCGCCTGGTCGCTGCGTCGCAGCGTGGTGCTGCCACCCAACCTGGGCAAGGAAGTGCGGACCTGGGCGGGCAGCGGCAAGCTCGACCCGGCGCACATCGAGTCGCTGCGCAAGACCTCTCCCCTGGGCGAGCTGCTGGCGGCCGCGCTGGATGTCCGCCTGCGCCCGCGCGACCAGATCCGCGAGCGCATCGAGGATGTCGGCCGCCATCTGGTCCACAAGATGGAGCGCTACCTCAACACCCTCGGCACGATCGCCGCGGCCGGCCCGCTGCTGGGCCTGTTCGGCACCGTCGTGGGCATGATCCAGATGTTCCTGGGCATCCTCGACCATGGCATCGGCGACGTGAACCAGCTCGCCGGCGGCATCGGCAAGGCGCTGGTCTGCACCGCCGCCGGCATGATCGTGGCGATCCCGGCGCTGATCGCGCACCGCTGGTTCCGTGGCCGCATCGGCGAGTACATCGTTTCGATGGAGCACGAAGCCATCGCCCTGATGGACACGCTCGACACGCGCCCGGCCGCCGTGCGCACGCCGCAGGCCGCCTGAGGCTCACGTCACGATGCGTATCCGCGACCACCGCGCCTTCGAAGACGGCCTGGAGATCAACCTGGTTCCGTTGATCGACGTGATCCTGGTGCTGATCATCTTCTTCGTCGTCACCGCGACCTTCGACGCGCGCTCGGTGCTCAAGCTCGAGCTGCCGCGCGCCACCGGCGAGCCGGCAAGCGACACTTCCAAGTCGCTGATCGTGCTGGTCAACGCCGACGGCCGTTACTTCGTCGACGACCGCGAAGTGCTGCGCAGCGACGTCGAATCGCTCAAGGCCACCATCGCCGAAGTCGCCGGCAACGACCGCGACCGTCCGGTGATGCTGCGCGCCGACGCGCGCACGCCGTACCAGGCCGTGGTCACCGTCTATGACGCACTCGGGCAGCTGGGCTTTCGCAAGGTCATGAACGCAACCGCACCGCAGACACGCGAAGGCGCGGGTGGAACCGCCGCGGGGGCGGGCAAGTGAGCGACGCCCCGTCGCCCTGGTCGACCTACCGCCGCCTGCAGGACTTCGTATCGCCGTATCGCGGGGTGCTGCTGGTAGCGCTGCTGGGCATGTTGATCGAAGCCGCCGCCGCCGGCGCCTTCACCTGGCTGATGAAGCCGGTGGTCGACGAGACCTTCATCAACAACAACCGCAAGCTGAGCCTGCTGCTGCCGCTGGCAATCGTCGGCATCTTCGTTGCCCGCGGCATCGCCGGTTACATCACCGACACCTTCATGGCGCGCGCCGGCCGCAGCATCGCCCGCGACCTGCGCGTGATGGTGCTGGGCAAGTACATGCGCCTGCCGGGCCTGCGCTTCGACACCGAGCCGGTCGCCTCGATGCTCACGCGCCTGGGCTCGGACAGCGACCAGGTCGCGCAGGCCGCGATCGACGCCGCCAAGGTGATGCTGCAGCAGTCGCTGCAGGTCGTGGCGATGATGGGCGTGATGCTCTACTACAGCTGGCGCGTGACCCTCGCCATCCTGCTGCTGGGCCCGCTGCTGGCGTGGACGATGGACACCGTCGGCCGTCGCTACCGCCGCATCGGCCATCGCATCCAGGAGAGCGGCGCGCAGTTGCTGCAGTCGGCCGACCAGGCGCTGTCGAACCACCAGGAAGTGAAGGTCTACGGCGCCCAGGGCGCCGAGCTTGAGCGTTATTCGGGCCAGGCCAACCACCACCTGCGCCTGAGCCTCAAGGTCGAATCCACGCGCAGCATCTCCTCGGCGGTGGTGCAGCTGATGGGCGCGGTCGGACTGGCGCTGCTGCTGTTCTTCGCCGGCCGCGAGGCCGCCAACGGCCGTCTCAGCGCGGGCGATTTCGTCAGCCTGATGACTTCGATGCTGGCAGTGATCCCGGCGCTGAAGCAGCTGACCAACGTGCAGGGCATGTTGCAGCGTGGCGTGGCTTCGGCCGAACGCCTGTTCGACGTGCTCGATACCCCGGACGAAATCGACACCGGTCGACGCCCGCTGGATCGCGCGCAGGGCCTGCTCGAATTCCGCGATGTCACCGCGCGTTATCCGGGCCAGGCACAGCCGGCGCTGTCGGACATCAGCTTCGTCGCACGCCCTGGCACGGTCACCGCGATCGTCGGCCGCTCCGGCAGCGGCAAGTCGACGCTGATCAAGCTCATCCCGCGCTTCTACGACATCGAAGGCGGGCAGATCCTGCTCGATGGCCATCCCTTGCAGGACTACCGCTTGCAGGACCTGCGTCGCCAGATCGCGCTGGTCGGCCAGCAGGTGATGCTGTTCGACGGCACGGTCGCCGCCAACGTCGCCTATGGCGAACTGCAGCATGCCGGCGAACCGGCGCTGGAGCAGGCGGTGCGCGGCGCCAACGCGATGGAGTTCGTCGAGCGCCTGCCGCAGGGCATGCACACCGAGATCGGCGCCAAGGGCGGCCGTCTTTCCGGTGGTCAGCGCCAGCGCCTGGCGATCGCGCGCGCGATGCTCAAGGACGCGCCGATCCTCATCCTCGACGAAGCCACCGCCGCGCTCGACACCGAGTCCGAGCGACTGGTGCAGGACGCGCTCGACCACCTGATGCCCAACCGCACCACGCTGGTCATCGCCCATCGCCTGTCGACGATCGAACATGCCGACCAGGTGCTGGTGCTCGACCAGGGACGCATCGTCGAACGCGGCACGCACAGCGAGCTGCTGGCGCACGGCGGTCTCTACGCCCATCTCCACCGCATGCAGTTCCGCGAGGCTGAATGAGTAAACGGTCGTCGCAAACCCCGGCGTTCTGGTACGACGACGTGCGCGTGCCGCTTGGTGCGCGCCTGCTTTCGGCGGTCTACGGTTCACTCAGCGGACTGCGGCGCAGCCTGTACCTGAAGGGCTGGCTCAAGCGCCAGCATCCGGGCGTGCCGGTGATCGTGGTGGGCAACATCACCGCGGGTGGCGCCGGCAAGACGCCGCTGACCATTTCCCTGGTCGAGCGCCTGCGCGCCGAGGGCTGGAGTCCCGGTGTCGCCAGTCGTGGCTATGGCCGCGATGATTCCAGTGCGGCGATGTGGGTCGATTTCCGCAGTCCCGCCGATGCCGCCGGTGACGAACCGGTACTGATCGCGCAACGCACCGGCGTGCGCATCCGCGTCGACCGCGACCGCGCTGCCGCCGCAAAAGCTCTCGCCGAAGCCGGTTGCGACCTGGTCATCTGCGACGACGGCCTTCAGCACTACAAGCTCGCGCGCGACATCGAGATCGAAGTGGTCGACGGCCGCCGTCGCTACGGCAACGGCCAGCTGCTGCCGGCCGGACCGCTGCGCGAGTTGCCCGAGCGCGGTGCCCGCTGCGATTTCCGCGTGGTCAATGTCGGCGCCGGTGGCGTCGGCAATGGCGATACCGGCTTTGGCGAATGGCCGATGCGCCTGCTGGCCGACCAGGCCCAGCCGATGCTGGGCGGGCGTCCGCGCCGCCTGACCTCGTTCTCCGGCCAGCGCGTGCATGCGGTGGCGGGCATCGGCGACCCCGAGCGATTCTTCTCGATGCTGCGTGGGTTCGGCATCGCCGTGGTTCCGCACGCATTCGCCGACCATCATCGCTACAGCGCCGAGGACTTCGAGTTCGGCAGCCGCGAATTGCCGGTGCTGATGACCGAAAAGGACGCGGTGAAGTGCACTGCCTTCGCCGACGACCGTCACTTCAGCGTGCCGGTGCGGGCCGAGTTGCCGGAGGCGTTCTGGGTCTCGCTGCTCGATCGCCTGTCGGGCAAGGCACGCCCGTACCGCAACGGCGCCGGCGCGAACGAAGGGAAGCTTCCATGAGCAAGGATTTCGTTGTCGCAATCCCGGCCCGGCATGCCGCCACCCGCCTGCCAGGCAAGCCGCTGCGCCTGCTGGCCGGCGAGCCGCTGGTGCTGCATGTGGCCCGCCGCGCTTTGGCGGCGGGCGCGCGCGAAGTCTGGGTTGCCGCTGATGACGAGCGGATCGCCGCGGCCATCGCCGACTGCGGCGTGCGCGTGGCCATGACCTCGCCCGATCACGCATCCGGCACCGACCGCCTCGCCGAGTGCGCACGCATTGCCGGCTGGAGCGACGACACCGTCGTGGTCAACCTGCAGGGCGACGAACCGTTCGCCCCGGCCGCCGGCATCCGTGCCGTGGCGGCGCTGATGCACGAAGGCGACAGCGAGATGGCGACGCTGGCCGCGCCGGTGACCGACGTCGAAACGCTGCTCGATCCCAACGCCGTCAAGCTGGTGCGTGCCGGCAACGGCAATGCCCTTTACTTCAGCCGCGCGCCGATTCCGTGGCCGCGCGATGCCTTCGCCCGCGACCGCAGCAGCATGCCGACGCAGGGCGAATGGTTGCGCCATATCGGCATCTACGGCTACCGCGCCGGGTTCCTGCAGCGATTCGCGGCGCTGGCGCCGGGACGGCTGGAGCAGATCGAATCGCTGGAGCAGTTGCGCGTGCTCGAAGCTGGCTACCGCATCGCGGTCGGGATCACGCCCGAGCCGTTCCCGCCCGGCGTCGACACGCCAGAGGACCTTGCCCGTGCCGAAGCCTGGATCGCCGCCGGCCGTGGCTGAACCGGCCATGCCTGTGCAGATCCGTTTGCTGGTCGTCTGCCTGGGCAACATCTGCCGCTCGCCGGTTGCCGAGGGTGTGCTGCGCGCGCGCATCGCCACCTCGACGCTGGCCGGGCAGGTCGAGCTGGATTCGGCCGGGACGGGCGACTGGCACGTCGGCCAGCCACCGGACCGTCGCGCGATAGCCAATGCCGCCGGGCACGGAATCGACATCTCCGGCCTGCGCGCGCGCCAGCTTGCCGCCGATGACTACCAGCGCTTCGACTGGCTGCTGTGCGCGGACCGCGCCAACCTGCGCGACGTCCAGGCGCGTGCCCCTCACGGCGCACGCGCCCGCAGCGCGCTCTTGCTGGAATGGACCGGAACGGAGGAGGGCGGCGAAGTGCCCGATCCCTACACCGGTGGCCCGGCGCAGTTCGAGCACGTATTCCAGTTGCTCGATCGCGCGGCCGACGGCGCCATCGCCAGGCTGCGGCACGAATACCGGTTGTAGGGGCGAAAGATCGGGGGAAAGCCTTGTGCTGTCGCATAATTGGCCCAACTTCTGAGTCGATGCTCGTGACCGCAACGCCCGCCATCGCCACCTTTACGCCCACAGCTTCCGACGGCGCGGCTTTCGCAGGCTTCGCACCGTGAGCCGTGCCGAAACCACGCCGTTCGACGGCAAGGCGTTCATCAAGAAGCTGAGCACCGCGCCGGGCGTCTACCGGATGATCGCGGCCGACGACAGCGTGCTCTATGTCGGCAAGGCCGGCGTGCTCAAGAACCGCGTCTCCAGCTATTTCAACGCCACGCCGAAGTCGGCGCGGATCATGACCATGCTGGCGCAGACCGCGCGCATGGAAGTGACGGTCACCCGCACCGAAACCGAGGCGCTGATCCTCGAGAACGAGCTGATCAAGTCGCTCAAGCCGCGCTACAACGTGCTGCTGCGCGACGACAAGAGCTACCCGTACGTGCTGATGACCCAGGAAGCCTGGCCGCGCATCGCCATGCACCGCGGACCGCGCGCGATCCCGGGGCGCTACTTCGGGCCCTACGCCAGCGTCGGTGCGGTCCGCGATTCGCTCAACCTGATGCACAAGTTGTTCAAGCTGCGCAGCTGCGAGGACAGCGTCTTCCGCAACCGCTCGCGGCCCTGCCTGCAGCACCAGATCGGCCGTTGCAGCGCGCCATGCGTCGGCATGGTCCCTGCGCGCGACTACGCCGAGAGCGTGCGACGTGCCAGCCTGTTCCTGGAAGGCCGCAGCGACGAGCTCAGCGACGATCTGGTCAAGTCGATGGAAGCGGCCAGCGTGCGCCTGGATTTCGAGGAGGCCGCGCGCCTGCGCGACCTGGTCGCCTCGATCCGCAGCGTGCAGGCGCGGCAGTACGTCGACGGCCGTGCCGCCGACCTGGACGTGCTCGCGATTGCCATGCAGGGCGTGGCGGCCTGCGTGATGCTGCTGGCCTTCCGCGACGGTCGCAATCTCGGCACCCGGGCGTTCTTCCCCAAGACCAACGGCAGCGACAATCCCGAGGAAGTGCTGGCCGCATTCGTCTCGCAGTACTACGGCGAGCAGCAGCCACCGCGCGAAATCGTGCTCGACCGCGACATCCCCGATCGGGAGCTGATCGAGCAGGCGCTGTCGAGCGCCGGCGAGCGCAAGGTGCAGATCCGTTGCAATGTGCGCGGCGAGCGCGCCGGCTATCTGGACATGGCCAGGCGCAACGCCGAACTGTCGCTGTCGAGCGAGCGCACCAGCCACGCCGCCCAGCGTGCCCGCGCCGAAGCGCTGCGCGACATGCTCGCCATGGACGAACTTCCCACCCGCATCGAGTGCTTCGACATCAGCCACACCATGGGCGAGGCAACGGTCGCGTCGTGCGTGGTGTTCGATGCCGAAGGCCCCGTACGCGGCCAGTACCGACGCTACAACATCGCCGGCATCGAGCCCGGCGACGATTACGCGGCAATGCACCAGGCGATCGAGCGGCGGTTCCGCCGAGCGGTGGAGGAGGGCGGTGTGATGCCCGACGTCCTGCTGATCGACGGTGGCGCCGGCCAGGTCGCGCAGGCGCGCGCGGCCCTGGACGAGCTGGGGGTCAAGGGTGTGGCCCTGGTCGGCGTGGCCAAGGGCCCGGCCCGCCGCCCGGGCGACGAGGAGCTGCTGCTGCCCGATGGCCGCACCGTGCACCCCGGAGCCGAATCCCCGGCGCTTCAGCTGGTCCAGCAGGTCCGTGACGAAGCGCACCGTTTTGCCATCACCGGCCACCGCGGGCGCCGCCAGAAGGCCCGCAACACCAGCCGGCTGGAAGACATCGCCGGCATCGGACCGCGCCGGCGCGCCAGCCTGCTGCGGCACTTTGGCGGCCTGGGTGGCCTGAAAGCGGCGGGGATCGAGGAAATCGCGCGCGTGGACGGCATCAACGATGCCCTGGCCGAGCGTATCTATGCGACCCTGCACGGGCTGGACACACCTGACATGAACGACACGAAGAGCGGCGCGCGGAGCGAAGGATGAAGTTGACGGTACCGACCATGCTGACCCTGCTGCGGATCCTGCTGATCCCGGTGCTGGTGCTGGTGTTCTATTTGCCGTTCAAGTGGACGAACTTCGCTGCGGCTTTCATCTTCGCGTTCGCGTCGATCACCGACTGGCTCGATGGCTGGATCGCGCGACGCTACAACCAGTATTCCGCGTTCGGCGCATTCCTCGATCCGGTGGCCGACAAGCTGATGGTGGCAGTGGCGCTGTTGCTGACGGTTCAGAAGCATCCGACCGTGTGGATGGCGTTGTGGGCAGCAGTGATCATCGGCCGCGAAATTGCCGTTTCCGCGCTGCGCGAGTGGATGGCAGAGCTCGGCCAGCGCGCCACGGTCAAGGTCGCAGGTATCGGCAAGATCAAGACGATCGTGCAGATGGTGGCGCTGGTTTGCCTGCTGTATCAGGAGCCTTTCGCGGGCATCAATGTGTTCATGGTCGGCGAGTGGCTGCTGGCTGCGGCGGCATTGCTGACGTTGTGGTCCGGACTTTTGTATCTGCGAGCTGCATGGCCGGTCTTGCGCGAAGACGCGCGTTCATAGAAAATAGCGTCATCGCGAACGGTGCAGTGTTCGCTGATCGACCGGACAGTGGCAGGTCCGGTGGGGTGTTTAGAGGTAATGCGGAAGTCCGGCGACAGGGACCTCCGGGGAAGCGAAAAAGTGGTTGACAGATTCGCTTCCATGCCTAAAATGTCGGTTCCTCTGCGGGAATAGCTCAGTTGGTAGAGCACGACCTTGCCAAGGTCGGGGTCGCGAGTTCGAGTCTCGTTTCCCGCTCCAAATTCGAGGGTGCAGTTGATCAGCTCCCTCAACCAAGGCCCCGCGAGCGGGGCCTTTTTGTTTCCGGCCCCCTTGCGTGAATGGGCCTGGAATATGGAAGAATCCGTACTGCGGATTCGAAAGTCACCGGCCTGGTGGCAGAGTGGTTATGCAGCGGCCTGCAAAGCCGCGTACGCCGGTTCAATTCCGACCCAGGCCTCCAAGTTCAAAGCAGAAGCCCGACCGGAAGGTCGGGCTTTTTGCTTTTGGTCTTTCGCGTAAGCTAGCGCGCACCACGCATCCCGGCCCGGATGGCGGAACTGGTAGACGCATCGGACTTAAAATCCGCTGGCCGAAAGGCCGTGCCGGTTCGATTCCGGCTCCGGGCACCAGATCGATTTGCCAGGTGGGCGCGGCTCTCGCCGCGCCACCTGTGTCGTCAGTTCTGACTCGGACTGGCGGTGGTGATCTTCTCCATCGCATCGCCCACGGTGAAGCTTGCCGCCTTCGCGCGCGGCGGGAACTCCTTGAAGCTCTCCAGCATCTTGCCGACGATCGCCTGTGCCGGTACGAGCAGGAAGATCCTGCGCGCCTGCCAGTCGCCGTAGTAGATGCCGTCGCTTCCGCCCTCGAAAGGATCCGAGCGCAGGTTGTAGATGTTCGGCGCCCGCAGCGTGGTGAACTGCCCCTGCCACACGCCCAAGGGCGTCTTGGGGGTGATCTCGGCGTGCTGCTCCATGAAGCTGATCTTCCAGTGGCGGACGCGGATGGCGAGCAGGTCGCCGTCGTCGCTCCAGTACGGGAAGAACTCGCGCGGCGACTTGTCCACCTCGCCCTTGAACAGCGGCTGCAGGTTGTGGCCGTCGAGGTGGACCTTGAAGGCCGTGTCGCCGATCTTGCCGCCCTTGCGGATCCGGTCGACGACATCACTGTCGCCCGCGGCACCGCCCAGCGTGGGGAGGAAGTCCTCATGCGAGCAGATCTCGTTGATCACCGTGCCCGGCTTGATCGTGCCCGGCCAGCGGATCACGCAGGGCACGCGGAAACCGCCTTCCCAGTTGGTCGCCTTCTCACCACGGAACGGCGTCGTGCCGCCATCGGGCCAGGTGAAGCACTCGGCGCCGTTGTCGGTCGTGTAGACGACGATCGTGTTCTCGGTGACGCCCAGTTCGTCGAGCAGCGCCAGCAGTTCTCCGACGTGGCCGTCGTGCTCGACCATGCCGTCCGGGTACAGGCCATAGCCGGTCTTGCCCTGCGACTCTTTCTTCAGGTGCGTGAAGATGTGCATGCGCGTGGTGTTGAAATAGCAGAACCACGGCGCCTTGCCGTTGTTGCGCTTGATGAAAGACTTGGCGTCGGTGAGGAATTCCTCGTCGATGGTCTCCATGCGCTTTTTCGTCATCGCGCCGGTGTTCTCGATCGTCTGCCCGCCCTTGCCGTCGGCCTTGCACTTGAGCACGCCGCGCGGACCGAACTTTTCCTTGAACCTGGGATCCTTCGGGTAGTCCTCGTTCTCAGGCTCTTCCTCGGCATTGAGGTGGTAGAGGTTGCCGAAGAACTCGTCGAAGCCATGCATCGTCGGCAGGTGCTCGTCGCGATCACCGAGGTGGTTCTTGCCGAACTGGCCGGTGGCGTAGCCCTGCGCCTTCAGCACCTGCGCGATGCAGGGGTCTTTCGGACCCAGGCCGAGTTCCGCGCCGGGGAGGCCGACCTTGGTCAGGCCGGTCCGAATCGGTGACTGTCCGGTCAGGAACGCCGCGCGTCCCGCCGTGCAGCTCTGCTGCCCGTACCAGTCGGTGAACAGAGCGCCTTCTTTTGCGATGCGGTCGATGTTGGGCGTCTTGTAGCCCATCACGCCGAGGTTGTAAGCGCTGACGTTGTACCAGCCTATGTCGTCGCCCATGATGAAAAGGATATTCGGCTTCCCTTGCTCGGCCATCTCTGTCTCCGTTCGGCGCCGGATCGAACGCGCACCGTCGTTTGCCGCGGCCGGCGCCGCAACGGGTTGACGGTGGCGCCCGACTCCACGACGGGGCGCCCGCAAAGATTAGGTCGGCCTTGTGATTCCCCGGTGAAAGACTGTTTTTTTTGGCCGATTGCGGATGTGCAAGCGGCTTTGGTAGCGCTCAGGCTTTGCGTACGCTGGCGAGAAACTCGCGCAACAGCGCGCTGCGGTACTTGCGCCGGTGCAGCACCAGGCTCAGTTGACGCTTGAGGCTGAGGAACGGTGTGCGCAGCACTGCCAATCGTCCGGCAGCCTGTGCATGCGCGACCGCGACCTCCGGCAGCAGCGCAAGCCCAAGCCCCGCAATCACCGCCTGCTTGATCGCTTCGCTCTGATCGAGTTCGAGCACCGTCTCGCCGGCTGGCAACGCGGCAAGCGCACGCTCGGTCTGGCCGCGCGTGGCGGAGCCGCCTTCGCGCAGGATCCAGCGCGCACCGGCGAAATCTTCGGGCCGCAGGCGCCGCCGTTTTGCCAGGGGATGGGCGGGTGGGGCGCATACGCAAAGCTTGTCGTCGCGCCAGCGCAGCAGCTCCAGTTCCGGGTGGGCGGCCGGGCCTTCGATGCAACCTATGTCGAGGCTGTAGTCGAGCACGCCGGACACGATCGCCGCGCTGTTGTCGACGTGCAGCTTCAGCGCGACTTGCGGGTTGGCGGTGATGAACGCGCCGAGCAGGTCGCCGACGAGGTAGTTGCCGACGGTATTGCTGGCGCCGACACGCAGCTCGCCGGAGAGCAGGGCATCGTCGTGCCCGGCGTGCCGGCCCAGTTCGCGCATGCGCTCGAGCAGTTCCTGCGCCAGCGGCAACAGGTGGCGGCCGCGTGCATTGATGTGCAGGCGCCGCTGGGTGCGGTCGAACAACGGCGAACCCAGCACGCGTTCGAGTTCCGCAAGGGCCATGCTGGCCGCTGGCTGGGTCAGGTGCAGTTGCTCGGCCGCCGCGCGGACAGTGCCGCCAGTGGCGATGGCGACGAATACTTCGAGCTGGCGGGGGCTGACGCCTATCATCAGGGAAGTTTATGCCAACGCTAAGGATTCTCAAGTTTACTGAATGACCGCGCGGGCCGACCATTTGCGCCATGGCCTACGTCGCTCCCGAATCGCAAACGAAGATCCGCCCCCTGAATGCCTGGGTGCCCGGGTGGGCACCAGGGCTCGCACTGGCCGTATCGGTCGGGTTGCTGGCACTGGCTGCCGCGCAACTGCCGCTGTTGCAGCGCTGGCAGCTGAGCGCCCTGACCGTCGCCATCGTGCTGGGCATGCTCATTGGCAATCTGGCCGGTGCCCGCCTGCCTGCCGGCATCGCGCCTGGCATCGGTCTGGCCCAGCGCCAGTTGCTGCGCGCAGGCGTGGTGCTCTACGGATTGCGCCTGAGCTTCCAGGATGTGGCCGCGGTAGGGGTCCATGGCCTGCTTATCGACTTGATCGTGGTGGTGTCGACGCTGGGACTGGGGACCTGGGTGGGGCGTCGCTGGTTCGGACTGGATCGCGATACGGCATTGCTGACAGCGGCCGGCAGCGCAATCTGCGGCGCCGCCGCCGTGCTGGCGGTGGAACGGGTGATCCGCCCGGAACCAAGCAAGGTCGCCATCGCCGTGGCCAGCGTGGTCCTGTTCGGCACGCTGAACATCTTCCTGTACCCGCAGTTGTATCCCCACCTGGGCCTGGATCCGGCGGCGTTCGGGCTATACGCCGGCGCGACCGTGCACGAGGTGGCGCAGGTGGTGGCGGTGGGCAGTGCGATCAGCCCGGAAACCGCCGATGCCGCGGTTGTCGTCAAGCTGACCCGCGTGCTGATGCTGGTGCCGGTGCTGCTGGTGCTGGGATGGCGCGAGGCGCGCAATGGCGGTCAGCGGGCGATGGTGGTGCCGTGGTTCGCGATCGGCTTCCTCGGCGTGGTGGCACTGAATTCGATGGTGACGGTGCCCGCAGCGATGCGTTCGGCATTGCTGACCCTGGATACGCTGCTGCTTGCCACGGCCATGGCTGCCCTGGGGATCGAGACGCGCGTGTCGAAGCTGCGCGCACTCGGCCCGCGACCGCTGCTGCTGGCGGCAGCGCTGTTCGGTTGGTTGTCAATTGGTGGATATGTGCTGGTGCGCTGGCTGGCCTGACACCCGCTGGCCCTAGAATGGCCGCTCGTGGCGACCGGTTCGGGCGCCGATCATCTGAGCGGGTGGGTGGATGCAGGATATTTCGGGTTCGCGCATCGCGGTCGTCGGACTGGGCTATGTCGGCCTTCCCTTGGCCGTCGAGTTCGGCCGGCAGTACGACACGCTCGGCTACGACATCGATGCCCGCCGCGTCGAGCAGCTGGAACGTGGCGAGGACTACAACGGCGAAACCGATCGCGGCGACCTGGCAGAAGCGACGCGGCTTGGGCTGACGTCCGACCCCCAGCGCCTGCGCGACTGCAACGTGTACGTGGTCACCGTGCCGACACCGGTCGATGAGCACAAACGACCGGACTTCTCGCCGTTGATCGCGGCAAGTCGCACCATCGGTGCGCTGCTGAAGACCGGCGATGTGGTGGTGTACGAGTCCACGGTTTACCCGGGTGCGACGGAGGAAATCTGCGTGCCCGAGCTCGAGCGCGCCTCCGGGCTGCGGTTCAACCAGGACTTCTTCGTCGGCTACAGCCCCGAGCGCATCAATCCGGGTGACCGCAAGCGGCGCCTGGTCGACATTCCGAAGGTGACCTCCGGCTCGACGCCGGAGGCGGCCGATTTCGTAGATGCGCTTTACCGCTCCATCATCAAGGCTGGCACGCACAAAGCCTCGAGCCTGCGCGTGGCCGAAGCCTCCAAGGTGATCGAGAACACCCAGCGCGACGCCAACATCGCCCTGGTCAACGAGTTCGCGCTGATCTTCCAGCGCCTGGGCATCGACACGACCGAAGTGCTGGAAGCGGCGGGCACGAAGTGGAACTTCCTGCCGTTTCGTCCGGGCCTCGTGGGCGGCCATTGCATCGGCGTGGATCCCTATTACCTCATCCAGAAGGCGCAGCAGGCCGGCTACTACCCGGACATCCTGCTGGCGTGCCGCCGCATCAACGATGCGATGGGCGAGCATGTCGCCGCCGACGTGGTGAAGCTGATGATCCAGCGCGGCATCGCCGTGGCCGGAGCGCGCATCCTCATCCTCGGCATCACCTTCAAAGAGAACTGCCCGGACCTGCGCAACACCCGCGTGGTCGAACTGGCGGAGAAGTTCGGCGAGTACCGCGCCAAGGTCGATATCCACGACCCGTGGGCGGATGCGGGTGAAGCGCGACGCGCTTACGGTGTCGACCTGCTGCCAGAGGCGCCGCAACTCGACACCTACGACGCCGTGATCGTGGCCGTGGCACACGACCAGTTCCGTGAACTCGGCCCGCAGGGCGCGCGTGCCTACGGACGTCCGCATGCGTTGCTCTACGACATCAAGAGCCTGTACCCGCGCGAGCAGGTCGACGCCCGGCTTTGATCAGAATGGCCTGACACGCCCGCTCACGGCCGCCGCGCTATCCTCCGATCTCTCCAGGCCCGGTTGGCAGCACATGCGCTATTCCCTGTATGTCGCCAGTGTGATCGCAACACTGGCTTCAGCGATCCTGGCCATGTGGCACTCGACATGGCTGTGGGGCGTGGCCGGCTTCGGCGCACTGGTGGTGCTCGGGACCTGGGACCTGCTGCAGACCCGCAGCGTGTTGCGGCGCAACTATCCGGTGCTTGCGCATTTCCGCTATGGACTGGAATCGATCGGGCCGGAGATGCGGCAGTACTTCATCGAGTCCGACATCGCCGAGGTGCCGTTCTCGCGCCAGCAGCGCAGCCTGGTGTACCAGCGCTCCAAGTCGGTCAGCGACGTGCGGCCTTTCGGTACGCAGCAGGACGTCTACGGCATCGATTACGAGTGGATCAACCACTCGCTGGCGCCCCGGCCACACGGGTCGCATGACTTTCGCGTGGTGGTGGGGCAGGGAAGTGCAGCCCATCCGTACGCGGCCAGCGTGTTCAACATCTCGGCGATGAGCTTCGGCTCGCTCTCGGCCAATGCGATTCGCGCGCTCAACCACGGCGCGCGCATGGGCGGCTTCTATCACGACACCGGCGAGGGCTCGATCTCGTCCTATCACCGCGAGTTTGGTGGCGACCTCGTCTGGGAGATCGGCTCGGGTTACTTCGGGTGCCGCAACGACGACGGCAGTTTCAGCGCCGAGCGCTTCGCCGCATGTGCGAGCGACCCGCAGGTGAAGATGATCGAGATCAAGTTGTCGCAAGGAGCCAAGCCCGGCCACGGCGGCGTCCTGCCGGCGGCCAAGGTCACCGCCGAGATCTCCCGATTCCGCGGCGTGCCGATGGGCGTGGACTGCGTATCGCCAGCCGCGCACAGCGCGTTCAGCACGCCGCTGGGCTTGCTGGAGTTCGTGGCGCGGCTGCGCGAACTGTCCGGCGGCAAGCCGGTCGGCTTCAAGTTGGCGATCGGTCATCCATGGGAATGGTTCGGCATCGCCAAAGCCATGCTCGAGAGCGGCCTGCTGCCTGACTTCATCGTCGTCGATGGCGCCGAAGGCGGCACCGGCGCCGCGCCGGCCGAGTTCATCGATCACGTCGGCGTGCCCATGCACGAAGCGCTGATGCTGGTGCACAACACCCTGGTCGGCCTGGATCTGCGTGGCCGCATCCGCGTCGGCGCGGCCGGTCGCATCACCAGCGCCTTCGATATCGCGCGCACGCTGGCGATGGGTGCTGACTGGTGCAATGCCGCGCGCGGTTTCATGTTCGCGCTGGGCTGCATCCAGTCGCAGAGTTGCCATACCGACCGATGCCCCACGGGCGTGGCAACGCAGGACCCGCGTCGCTGGCGCAACCTCGACGTACCCGACAAGGCCACGCGGGTGGCCGCGTTCCAGCAGAACACGCTCAAGGCATTGCGCGACCTGCTGTGCGCGGCCGGACTCGAACACCCCGAGCAACTTGGGCCGGAGCACATCCTGCGCCGCGTGTCACCGATCGAAGTGCGCTCGCTGGCCGCGCTCTATACGTTCCTGCGACCGGGAGACCTGATCGCCAGGATTCCCGAGCATGCCGTCTTCCAGTCGTTCTGGGCCAGCGCACGCAGCGACAGCTTTTCTGCGCCGCCAGCGGTGGAGTTGATGCGCGGCAGCAAGTCGCAATAGCGATCTGCCCACCTCGGCAGCGGCAATCGTCAGTCGAGCAGCTCGAGCACGCGTTCCGGCGGTCGACCGATCACCGCGCGCCCGCCATGGACAAAGATCGGCCGCTCGATCAGACGCGGATGCTGGACCATCGCATCGATCAACGCCGATTCGGGCAGCGATTCATCGGCAAGGCCCAGTGCCGCATGTTCGTCCTCGCCGGTGCGCAGCAGGTCACGCGCAGGCAGGCCCAGTGTCCCGAGCAGATCACGCAGCTCAGTCGCGCTGGGCGGGTTGTCCAGATAGGCGATCACGAGCGGCTCGATGCCGCGCTCACGCAACAGTTCCAGCGCGCCGCGCGACTTCGAGCAGCGGGGGTTGTGGTACAGGCGGGTGTCGTTCATCGGTGCCTCACTGGACTGGTCGCGGACGCTGAAAAGCAAAAGGCCGGCTTTCGCCGGCCTTTTGCCTGGAACTGGTGGGCGGTACAAGTTTCGAACTTGTGACCCCTGCCGTGTGAAAGCAGTGCTCTACCGCTGAGCTAACCGCCCGAAATGGGCGCGCAGTATACCCTAAGCCGGGGTCTGGTTGGCAAGGGGTGAGTGGCCTGGAACAAGCGTCGCTCGTTCAGGGCGCCGCCGCGCTTTGCAGATACACTCCCGCGCTCTGCTCGGGGGGAGCCGGATGTTCGACCTGCATTGCCATCTACTGCCGGCCATCGATGATGGCGCGGTCGACCTCGACATGGCGCTGGAAATGGCGCGCATGGCCGCGGCCGATGGCATCGTCACGGTTGCCTGCACGCCGCATATCTATCCGGGCATGTACGAGAACACCGCCGACGGCATCCGTGCGGCGATTGCGGCATTCCAGGCCGAGCTCGACGAGCGCGGCATCGCGCTGCGGCTGGTGGAGGGGGCCGACGTCCATCTCGACCCGAACCTGATCGAAGGTATACGCAGCGGTCGCGTGCCGACCCTGGCCGGGTCGCGCTACCTGCTGCTGGAGCCGCCGCACCATGTCGCGCCGCCGCGGTTCGAAGAGGCGGTGTTCGACCTCATGGCAGCCGGGTTCGTGCCGGTAATCACGCACCCTGAGCGCCTGACCTGGGTGGAAACCCATTACGACGTGTTCGCGCGTCTTGCCGATCGTGGCGCCTGGATGCAGATCACGGCCGGAGCAATGACCGGGCGCTACGGGCGCAGGGTCAAGTACTGGGGCGAGCGTTTCGTCGGCGAGGGGCTGTGCATGATCCTGGCGACCGACGCCCACCACCCCCAGCGGCGTCCGCCACTGCTGGCCGAGGCCCGGGAAGCCGCGGCCGCACTGGTGGGTATGGAGGAAGCGGTGCACATGGTCGACACCCGCACCCGCGGCATCGTCGACGATCTGGCGCCTGACCAGTTGCCGCCGGCACTGTTCCGGCAGGCCGGGTTCCGGCCGCAGGTTCGGGGTCCGTCCGCATCGGCGGGCGAGGGCGTCCTCGGGCGCTGGCTGCGCTCGATCCGGGGGAAGTGAGGAAAAGTCTCAGTCCCGGCGGCCCGGCCGAAACTGCGACGTGCGGCATAATTGGCGAGTAAGCGTAAGTACCACGCAACAACGCGTTGCTTTTTTCTGGGGATGGCCTTGTTTACCGTTTTTCGAGTCTGGGCGCTTGCGTGCCTGATGTTGCTGTGCGCCTGCTCGAACTCGGGTGGCACCAAAGAAGAAGCAGCGACGCTGCCGGAAGGGGATCCGGTTGCGGCGGCCATGGGCCGCAGCGAATACCTGATCGGACCGAGCGACCTGCTCACGGTGACGGTGTTCCAGATCGAGGACCTCAATCGCGAGGTCCGGGTCAACAACGCCGGACAGATTGCCCTTCCGTTGATCGGCGCCGTTCCCGTCGCCGGCCGCACCGTGGGCGAGATCGAACAGGACATCGCCGGCCGCTACCAGGCGCGCTACCTGCAGAACCCGCAGGTCACTGTGTTCGTCAAGGAATTCTCCAGCCAGCGCGTGACCGTCGGCGGCGCGGTGAAGAAGCCGGGCATCTTCCCGATGACCTCGCGCCTGAGCCTGCTGCAGAGCCTCGCGCTTGCCGAGGGCTTCAGCGATGTCGCAAGCCATCGCAACGTGCTGGTGTTCCGCACCATCGGCGGCGAGCGCAAGTACGCGCGCTTTGACGTTGCTGCCATCGAGAAGGGCGAGCATCCCGATCCGCAGATCTTCGGCGAGGACGTCATCGTGGTCGACACCTCGATGGGTCGCCAGACGTTGCGGACGTTGATCCAGCTGGCACCGTTCATCGCGGTGTGGAGATCCTACAATTGAACGCCGTAGTTGAACCGATCGAGTCGTTGCGCCAGGAAAGTCGCGACGACGACGAGATCAACCTGCTCGAGTACTGGCGCATCCTGCGCGAGCGGCAGTGGTGGGTGATCGGCACCGCGTTCGCGGTGGTCTTCCTGACGCTGGTGTTCACCCTGCTGGCGACACCCATTTACCGCGCGGGCTCGACCCTGCAGATCGAGCGCGACACGATGAAGATCGTCGAGTTCGAAGGTCTGCAGCCGACCGAGTCGCCGATGGATCGCGACTTCTACCAGACCCAGTACGAGCTGCTGAAGAGCCGTTCGCTGGCGCGGCGCGTGATCCAGGACCTGCGTCTGGTCGCGAACAAGGAATTCGAAAAGGACATGGCCAAGGTCGACGAGACCCTGGCCGACAAGGCCAATGGCCAGGCCGTGGCGGCATCCGCCAGGCAGCAGGCGCGCGAAGCAGCGTTGATCGAGATCGTGCTCGAATCGCTGAGCATCGAACCGGTGCGCAACTCCCGCCTGGTCCGCGTCAACTTCGATTCGGCCGATCCGGCGCTGGCGGCTCGCGTTGCCAATGCCTATGCCGAGGGCTTCATCGCCAGCAACCTCGAGCGCCGCTTCGATGCGTCGTCTTACGCCAAAAAGTACCTGGAAGAGCGCCTGGCGCAGCTGAAGGGCAAGCTCGAAGACTCCGAGAAGGATCTGGTGGCGTTCTCCGAGGCCGAGCGGATCGTGTCCGTCGGTGACGACAAGCCTTCGCTCGATGCGCAGAACCTCAGCGACCTCAACGCCGCCCTGGCCGCCGCGCAGGGCGCGCGCATCAAGGCCGAGGCGACGTGGGCCCAGGCCAGTGCCGGCAATGGCATGGGCCTGCCGCAGGTGGTCGCCAACCTGCTGATCCAGAAGCTGCGCGAGCAGCGTTCCACCTTGTTGGCCGAATACCAGAACAACCTGGGTACCTACAAGGCCGACTACCCGAACATGGTGCAGCTGAAGAACCAGATCGACGAGGCGGACCGCCAGATCAACGTCGAAGTGGGCAATATCCGCGACGCCGTCCGTTCTGAGTACCAGGCTGCCCTTGCACAGGAGACGCTGCTGCGCGAGCGCATCACTGGCTTGAAGGGCGATGTGCTCGACCTGCAGAGCCGCTCGATCCAGTACAACATCCTGCGTCGCGAAGCCGAGACCAATCGCCAGCTCTATGACGCGGTGATGCAGCGTTACAAGGAAATCGGTGTCGCCGGCGGCGTTGGCGCCAACAACATCTCGGTCATTGACCGCGCGATCGCTCCGGAGAAGGCAAACTCGCCGCGCAAGCTGCTCAATCTTGCGGTCGGCATGCTGCTGGGTGGATTCCTCGGCGTGCTGTTGGCGTTCCTGATGCACCATCTGGACAACACGGTGCATGACGCGAAAGCGCTTGAAGCAATCACCGGCCTGCCGGTGCTGGGTGCGATCCCGCGCCTGGAGCAGGGCGTCACGCCCGCCCAGGCCGCAGGCGACCTTCGCTCGGCATTCGCCGAAGCCTATCGCTCGGTGCGCACGGCACTGCAGTTCGCCACGGTGCATGGTCTGCCGCGCAGCCTGCTGATCACCAGCGCCAGCCCGGCCGAAGGCAAGAGCACCACCGCGCACGAGCTGGCGCGCAACATCGCCCAGCTCGGCAAGAGCGTTGTGCTGATCGATGCGGACCTGCGCAATCCCTCGGTGCACAAGGTTACGGGGCTGTCGTCAGCCTTGGGTCTGTCGAACTTGCTGGCCGGTGCGAGCAAGCTTGGCGATGTGCTACAGCATCTCCCGCACGACAAACTGAGTGTGATTACCTCGGGTCCTCTGCCGCCGAATCCGCCGGAATTGCTCGCGGGCACGGCCTTGTCGGACCTGCTGGCGCAGCTGCGTGAGCAGTTCGACATGGTCATCCTCGATGGTCCGCCGGTGCTTGGCTTGGCCGACGCGCCGCTGCTGGCCAACCAGGCAGAAGCTACCGTCTTGGTCGCTGCCGCCGACGACACTCGCAATGACTGCCTGAAGACCGCGCAGCAGCGACTGAAGGCGGCGCGTGCGCGCTTGCTCGGCGCCGTGCTGACCCGCTTCGACCTCAAGCGCCAGGGCGCCGGCTATGGCTATACCTACTATGCCTACGGCGGCTCGTCCGACTGACAAGCCGTGGGCAGGCCGCCTCCGTATCGGGGTGGGCCTGTTCGCGGTCGCCGCGGTGGCCTGGATGACCTGGCAACAGGTGCGGGTCGACGCGGAAGTTGGGGCGCCATTCGGACCCGACCGTCTGGTCGCCGGCGCCCGTGGCCTGTCCAACGACGCCAATGCCTTGACGGCGGTCGCGCGCGACACGCTGCGCGACCGGCCGATCGACGGCGGTGCTTTCCGCTTGTTGGGCCTGGCAGCGGGGCCGGATTCCGACGGTGGTCGCGCCGTCGATCTCTATCGCACCGCAGCGCGACTTTCGCCGCGTGACGACATCGCCCAGGCAATGCTCATCGATGCCTCGTTCGCGCAGGGCAGGGTGGGCGAGGGCGTGCAGCACGTCGATGCCCTGCTGCGCATCGCGCCGCATTTGCGAGCCCCCTTGCTTGCGTCGTTGCTGCAGCACACGGGTAACTCGGAACTGGTCGAAGCCATGGTCAAAGCCCTGGCCGCGGACCCTCCGTGGCGTGGCGCACTCGCCACTGCATTGGCCGGCACGGATCCGACGCAGGCCGAAGCGTTCCTGGCTGCGATGGCCAACGCAGCGCCGCTCACGCCTGCGGAACTGGCAGTTCGCGTGGAAGCGCTGACCGCACTCGGCGACCCCACCCTTGCGCGCAAGGTCTGGCTGCAGTCCCTCTCGGAAACGGACAGGACCCTCGACGGCTCGCCATTTGATGGCGGCTTCGAAGGTGCCGACCAGACCGGCGGGTTCGGATGGAAGTGGAACGACGAACCTGGCGTAACCATCGCCGTCGACGCGATCGATCCTGTCGAGGGGCAACAGTCGCTGCAGATGGATTTCAGTGGTCGTGTCGTGCGCTTCATTGGTCCGCGCCAGCGCCTGGTGCTTTCGCCGGGCACCTACGAAATCAGCAGTGCAGTGGACGATCGGACGGGTTCGTCGCGTCGTTTTGCTTGGTTCGTGCAGTGCACGCAAGGCCCGACCCTGGTCGAGCTGGACCTGCCCGCGGGGTCGTCATCGCAATGGCAGACCGAGCGCGCGACCTTCGATGTTCCGCCTGACTGCCAAGGTCAACAACTGACTCTGCGTCACACCGGCCGGTCGATGGCCGAGCGCCAGATCAGCGGTGTTTTACGGGTTGATGATGTGCGACTGAGAAAAGTTCCCAGTAGCGTCACATTGCCAAGTGCATCACATCCCGAATAGGCTGTTGCAATGGCACATTTTGTGTTTGGGGAGTTGTAGCGAGATGAAGCAGATTCTGTTTGGCCTGATTACCGTCTTCGCATTTGGCGCTGCGTCAGCGCAGACCGCGGTGCCTGCCGCTGAGTCGCAGCCTGCCGCTGATGCGCAGCCGCAGGAGCAGGCCGCGCCGGCTAAGTCGGCAAAGACCGAGAAGAAGGGCAAAGGCGCCGATGGTTCGACGATGCTGGCCATTGGCGCAGGCGTGGCAGCGGCTGCCGGGCTCGCTGCGGGTGGCGGCGGTGGCGACGATAAGCCCGCTCCGCCGAAGCCGCCGAAGCCGTCCAGCCCGTAACGCCGTCGCGCTGCGTCGGACGAGGTCTGGCGTAGCGGTGGTGGGCTGGTCAAAGTAACTCATCAGTGCAGAGCCACTTGTGACGCAAGGCGTCACAAGTGGCCTTTGCTTGCGCAGCGTGGTCTGCGCCGTGTGAGCAAACCTCGCGATTTCGGTGCTGAAATTTCGGCGCGCTCGAGATCGAGAGTGTTACCGCTCGCACAAATTCACGTAGAATTTACGTCTTCGCCAGCGGGGTCTGGCGAACCCGAATCGAGTTGATCTGGAGCAGTGCAATGAAGTCGCTGATCGTTGGTATGTGTGCGTTGACCCTGGCCGGCGGTGCGCTGGCGCAATCGCCGAAGGTACTCGTCCGCTCCAATGGCGGTGAAGTGCACGTGGCCGGTCGTTCGGTCGAAGAGTCCAATAGTTCCGGCGCCGAATCCGGCGACGTAGTCGTCGTCAATGGCGGCGAGGCCTATGTGACCTATTCCAACGGTTGCACCATCAAGGTGACCGGCAGCTACACCATCCAGGACGCCGCACCGACGAAGTGCCCGAGCCTTGGCAAGGTTGGTTCCGACACGAATTACGCGATGGTCGGTACCGGCATCGCCGTGGCTGCCGGCGCGATCGCGCTGGCCGGCGGTGGTGGTGGCGACGACAAGCCCGCACCGCTGCCGCCGCCGCCGCCGAAGCCGTCGAGTCCGTAAAGCAGAACCAGCGCCGGCCTCGGGACGTGGCCTGAAGTCGGCGCTGTTATCCACCAAGAACAGCTAGGTAGCGACGGGCCGCCGCGTGCGGCCCGCTTGCTGTCATCGAGGTTGAAATGCGTTTGAAGGGCGCCGAGGGGACGCCTGACATGGCCGCCGAAATTGCTGCAGCGCTGCTGTTGATGGCGGCGCTGCTGGCCGGTGGTGGATCGCGAGGTGTCGGCGATGCTGTCGTGCATCTGGCTGCATTGCCGGCGTTGCTGCTGGCGATCATGCGTTGGCAGTGGGCACCTGCATCGCGGGCCCAACGCGTGCTTGCCGTGGTGTGCGGAAGCGCAATCGCGCTGGCAGTGCTGCAGTTGCTCCCGCTGCCTCCGGCGATCTACACGATGCTGCCGGGCCGCAGCGACGTACTCGCCGAGCTCGCGCAGGCAGGGCAGCCGCATGGCTGGTTGCCGTTGACACTGGATCGTTGGGGTACGGTGCGGGCGTTGCTGGCACTGATGGTTTTCACTTCGTTCTGGGCATTGGCCTGCACGCTGACGCATGCGGCACGGCTGCGCCTTCTGAAGCTCGCGCTGGCTTTGGCCACACTGGCGGCATTGCTTGGCTACGCCCAGTCGGCCGCGGGCAGCTACTCGCTGCTGCGGCCCTACGACTATCACCATCCAATCGGCGCGATTGGACTGTTCGCCAATCGCAACCACTTCGCCTGTCTGATGGCGATGCTGCTGCCTTTCGCGATCGCGCTGGGGGTGCAAGCCCAGGCGCGGCGCGGTGCGCCCGTCGCGCTTACCTGGTACTCCGTGGCGGCGATGCTGTTTCTGGCGGCCGCACTCAGCTTCTCGCGGACTGGCTTGCTGCTTGCTTGCGCGACCGCGCTTGCCAGCGTGCTGTTGCTGTCGTCGCGAAAAGGGGTTGCGTCGGGCCAGCGCGGCATTCGCCGATGGGCGCCGCTGGCGGCCATTGGTGTCGCCATTGCCGGCATTGCCGTGTACGCCTGGGACGGCATCAGCCAGCGCCTGCAGCAGGATCCGATGGAAGATCTGCGGTGGCAGTACCTGCGCTACGGCTGGGATGCGGCGCAGGCCTACCTGCCCTGGGGCAGCGGTTGGGGTAGCTTCAAGTCGGTCTATGCACCCTTCGAGCCAGTCGGTGCGATGCGTGAAGTGTTCGCGCTGCACGCCCACAACGATCTTCTTGAAACCGCGATCGAATCCGGTGTGCCGGGTTTGGTATTGCAGTTGACGCTTTTCGTCACTGTGGTTTGCGTCACACGAAAAAGTCTTATTGATCGCACTTTTCACGGGGCGATACTCGGTGCCGCGGCGCTTGCTGCGTTCGTCCCGATGGTGCATTCCCTTGTCGACTACCCATTGCGCACCCATTCGGTCGCAGTGGTTTTCGCCTTGGTCCTGTCCTTCCTCCTGGCGAGCGCGAGTGACGCGCAATGACAGGGGGAAAGACTCAAATGCTGTTCTCGCCGATCCGGACCGAGTACGCAGTCGAACGTGTGTCATTGAACAAGTTTTCTGCCTTGTTCGGCTTTTTGCTGCGCATCTTCGACATTGCGGTGATCGTTGCGGTTGGCGTTGCCGCCTATTGGCTGCGCTTCGGCACCGTCGAGATGCCGCTGGACTTCCGCCAGGCCGTGGCTCGCGGCGTGCTGTTCGCGCTGCTGTCGATGGGCACGTTCTCGATGTACCGAAGCTGGCGAGGCGTCAGCGTTGCCAGCGAGGCATTCAAGCTGCTGAGCGTCTGGTCTGTCGTCTTCATGCTGGGCGTGCTTTACGTGGCTCTGTTGAAGGTTCAGGGCGTGACCTCGCGCCTGTGGTGGGGCTACTGGTTTGCCGGCACCGTTCTAGCCTCCGGCATGGGCAGGTTGGTCTGCCGCCAGGCGGCCGCGTGGGTACGCGAGCGCGGCCTGGATGTGCGAACCGCAGTCGTGGTTGGTTCCACTGCAGATGCCGCGCATATCGTGCGTACCCTCGAACGCCAACGCTGGGCGGGAATTGAGGTGCGGGGCTGGTTCAGCACCGGCGACGCGCTGCAGCAGCAGCTGGCTGGTGTCCCGCACTTGGGTGACCTGGCGGCTCTCGCACCGTATGTCGAGTCTCATCACATCAGCCAGGTGTGGATCGCCCTGCCGGTGAGCGAACAGGCCGCCATCGACCGGATCGTCACCGATCTGGATCATTCGACCGCCGATATCAAGTTCGTACCGGATCTGTTCGGCTTGCAACTGTTGAATCATTCTGTAGAGCAGATTGCTGGCCTGCCGGTCATCAACCTGCGTGCCAGTCCGCTCGACGGCGAGGCGCGCATGGTGAAGGGCCTGGAAGACCGGGTGCTGGCCGCACTGATTCTGGTCTTGATTGCGCCGGTGCTGGCGGTGATCGCCCTAGGCGTCAAGCTCACGTCACGCGGACCGGTCCTGTTCAAGCAGAAGCGCCACGGCCTCGACGGCAAGACGATCAAGGTCTGGAAGTTCCGCAGCATGCGCGTGCATGCCGAGCACGCGGGGCAGGTGACCCAGGCCACGAAGCGGGATCCCAGGATCACCGCGTTCGGGAGCTTTCTGCGTCGCACCAGCCTCGATGAGTTGCCGCAGTTCATCAACGTGCTGCAGGGGAAGATGTCGATTGTCGGCCCGCGCCCGCATGCGGTGGAGCACAACCACCACTACAAGGCGATCGTGCAGAACTACATGCAGCGGCATCGCGTCAAGCCGGGTATCACCGGTTGGGCGCAGGTCAACGGTTTGCGCGGCGAGACGGACACCGTCGACAAGATGGCAGCGCGCGTGGAGTACGACCTGCATTACATGCAGAACTGGTCCCTGTTGCTTGATCTTCGCATCATCGCGATGACGGTGGTGAAGGGTTTCATTGGCAAGGCCGCGTACTGAGCGCGGCCAACCATGTCTGCCGGACACCATCTCTGATGAGCATTCGACTCTCCACAGTGCTGTACAGGCTCGTGACTGCCTCCATCTTGGCCAGGCTGCTGCTGTCGAACTGGCTCCTGGATGGTTGGTACCCCTACTCGGCTGACGGAGGACAGCCATATCACAAGCTGCACCCGGGTTCGATCCTAGCGCTCATTGGCGTTGTTCTCCTTGTCCTAGTCAAAGGAGGCCCTTTCCTCCTGCGCGACTTGTGGAGGACGCAAAGGACAACAGTGGCGTACATCGTCGCCGTTGTATTCGTTAGCCTCGTTTCCACGCTGGCTCATGGTGTGTCCGGTTCCGCGTATCTCGTAGATACATTCCTCGCTGCGGGTTGCTATCCCATCTTGCTGGCGCACATCAGTTCGGAACAAGCGCGGCGCGTTGGACTCGTTGTCTTTGCGACGGTGGGTCTCAACGCCATCGTTGCGATCGCCGAGTACGCGTTCGGCTCTCACGTTCTTCCCCAGCCTTACTCGTTTGGATTCTTTCGAGCAAGTGCGCTAATGGGTCATCCGCTCGCTAATGCCCTCGTAGCAGCTACTTGCGTGTTCGCCTCCATGGCCATGCCTTGGCGCCCCCTTGTCAAGTTTCCCTACATAGCGCTGCTGGTTGCATCGCTGTTTGCGTTCGGAGCGCGCGGCGCGCTGCTTGTCACCACCATCGGCTTGTTGGTTGCGACGCTGGCGCTTCCGCACGTCACGACCTTCGGTCGAAAGAATCGAATCATCTTGATGCCTCTGAGCGTGGTCGGCGTGGCGTTCATCGCGACAGCCATCCTCGGGGTCATCTTTGGTAGCGAACTCGGTTACACCATTGCATCCCGCATGTCTGCGGACGATTCGACAGGGGCCAGGTTGGCTTCAGTGGAGGTTCTTAGTTGGTTCAGCGCAAGTGAACTGCTCCTGGGGGTTGACACTGGGAATCTCACCTACCTCCTCGAACAAGCTGGCGTTCCAATCGTTGAGAACTTCTGGGTAGGTATGTTGCTGCGCCTCGGGGCGCCGCTCCTGCTAGTCCTATGCGCATCCAATGCCTTCCTGCTGGTTCGGTATGCGCGTCGCGCTCAGTTCTTTGTGCCTCTCACGCTGGTGGGCTTCCTCGCAGTCGCGAGCACGAACAATTCGTTGGCAACAAAGAGCTGCGCCCTCGTTGTTCTGGTCGTTCTGCTATCCATATTGCGGTTGCCAGCAAATCAGTTCGGTGCAGTAGAAACGCCATAATGAAGCTCATATCACGAATTGCGGAACGGCTAGGCTACGCGCCTGCGATCATTGCGCCGCGGGTCGCAGCGCTCGCTGCTGTCGTCATTCTTACGCGACTTCTATCGCCGGATGAGTTCGGGCTGTACGCGCTGGTCATTGTCTACGGAGAGATGCTTGATTCGGTGATGCTGAACTGGACCAGGCTTGGTTTGCAGCGATTCCATCACGTAGCTGGGGTCGACCTCGCTGATCTGCGGAGGAAGGCGGTTCTCCTGTCGTGGCTAGGGGCGGCCCTCGGCGCGCTTGTTGGTGCTGCGCTGGTCCTGAGTAGCCCCGGGACGAGTTCCATGTCCTTCTACCTGATGCTGTTGCTCTACTTCCTTGGGGCGGGAGTGCTGCGCTATGGACTCAATGTCCTGCGGGCCCAGGAGCGCGTCCTCTGTTACGTATTGATTGAGTGTTTGCGTCCGGCGCTTGGCCTGATCTTAGCTTGGGCATTGGCAACCTACTGGAGTGCGTCCTTCGTGGCGCCGTCGCTAGGAACGTTTGGAGTCACTGCGCTGGTAGCCTTCGTGGTTCTTGCCTTTACAGCGAGGTCGTTACCGATCGGAGGTAGCCGCGTTCCTTTTGCGACGTTCCTTGGCTACTCGGCTCCGCTGATCAGCGTGTTCCTGGTGTCTCAGCTGATTAGTGCGAGCGATCGATACCTCCTTGGTGCTTACGGAGGCACGGCGCTCGTTGGAGTCTATGCGGCATGCACTTCGCTCGCCCGTCCGCCCATCGAGACACTCTTCAACATTCTCAATACATCGGCGTTTCCACGATTGATCAAGGCGTTTGAGTGTCGCGGAGAGGTTGCTGCGGCGGACGAGTTACGGTCGCAGCTCGGGTTGCTCATCGTGATCGGACTGCCAGCACTCGTGGGCATCTGGCTGATTGCGCGGCCCCTTGCCGACCTCATGCTTGATCCTCGGTACGGTGCCGATTCGGAATGGATTATCCGGCTTTCATCGTTGGGTTCCTTCCTGGCCTGCCTCAAATGCTTCTACAGCGATCAGGTGTTTCACCTGCGGCGGAATTCTCTACTGCAAACGATGACCTTGGTGCCTGGGGCTGCAGTGTGCGTGGTTGTTTGCATCTATGCGATTCCTATGCGCGGTGGAATCGGTGCTGCGGCTGGCCTAGTGGCTGGGTATGGCGTGTCGGCGACTTTCAGTCATGTGCTGGCACAACGACATCTGCGTGTGCGGATTCCCTGGCCGCTGATCTTGCGAGCGAGCCTGGGCTGCCTAGCGATGGTGGCGGTGGCTGGGCTGATTAACCTTGATTCGAGTGCGCTCGCGTTAGTTTTCACGGTGGCAGCTTGCGTGGCGGTCTATGTCCTGGTGTGCGTATCCACGGGCGCAGTGCGAGCCATCGAGGGGCACGCATTGTGACTCAGTGGGGTGACCGCTTCGACTATGCGTTCTACGTGCCATCGTTCATCGGTGGGGGCGCGGAGCGCAATTGTGTGCTGCTTGCAAACGAACTGTGCGCGCGTGGTCTGAGCGTTTGCTTCTTTGTTGACCGAGATGAGGGGCCGAACCGTGGCCTGCTTTCGGAGGCCGTTTCAGTCCACTCGTTCGGGGAAACTGGGCACTTCGGTCACATCATGCGGTTGAGATCGGCTCTGCTCAAGTGCAGGCCACGCGTCATCTACGTGCAGATTGGCCTTTCGCCAGTTAAGTACCTCGCAGCGTCATTCCTCTTGCCAGAAGCTACGACGTCTGTCGTCGTCTATCACGGCCTATACGATAAGGCGCTGCGTCCAGGAGGGAAGCTAAACTACTGGTTTGCACCACTCATCACAGGTCTCTTCGACTCCGTTGTCGCGGTTTCCAACGGCCTGCGAGAACACTTGGTGTCGAAGTTTGGCGTGAAAGCTGGAGATGTGAAGGTGATCCACAATCCAGTCGATATTGACATGCTGGACAGGATGTCGATCGCGCAAGCTTCAGGACCTCGGCTCGCACAGCCCTATCTTGTCTCCCTCGGTAGGATGGTGCCGCAGAAGGACTTCGCGACGCTTATCGAGGCTTTCTCGTTGATTGCTGGGCGTGTTCCGCACGAACTTGTCATCCTCGGCGAGGGGCCGCTTAAGGGAAGCCTGGTCGAACAGGTTGAGCGCCTTGGTCTTGCCAATCGGGTTGTTTTTCCTGGGTACATCGAGAATCCATTCCCAATCGTTCGCCGCGCCGATGCTCTCGTGCTTTCCTCTGTTAGCGAGGCATTTGGAAACGTACTGGTCGAGGCGTTGGTACTCGGAGTGCGTGTCGTCGCCACGGATTGCCCCGGCGGTCCCCGCGAGATTCTTGGGCATGGCGAATGGGGATGGCTGTGTCCACCAAGGAATCCTCAGCGCCTCGCAGATGCAATGCTAAAGGCGCTGGATTCTCCGGCTGATGCCGAGCGATTCAGGCGGCGCTCAATGGATTTTTCCGTGTCGCGAATTGCCGACGAATACGTTGCGGTTGCCGAGAAGTGTGGGCATGCGCGTGGTCGTAGGTGAAATAGGTCGTTATATGTTTACAAGCAGCTTATACCGCTCGGCCCCGGTCCTGATTCAGGAAGCCCTGATCAGTGGGCGTGCCTGGGTTCGAAAGACTTTGAGGGAGGGGGCGTCGTTCCGAAGGGTTCTTGCAGACGTACGGGACACCCAGTGGCTTGATGCGATGGCGCTGGGGGACTACCAGTCCAAGCAGTTACATGCGCTGTTGGAGCATGCAGCATCCTCGGTTCCCTTCTATCGGGATCATGTTGATCCCTCCAAGTTGAGAGGCATGCCTCCTCGAGAGGCATTGTCGCTCTTCCCTGTTATCGACAAGGAGATTGTGCGCGGAGCGGGAGACAGCATGCTGTCGGCGCGCGCCAGCAGGCCGCTGATTGAGGGTACGACCAGCGGTACTACCGGTTCTCCGTTGCGCCTAAAGCAGGATTTGACAGCGATTAACCGCGAGCACGCATTCATTCACCGACAGCTCGAATGGGCGGGATTCCGGCCCGGTGATCGACGTGCCTGGATCAGGGGGGATCTTGTGGTCGATGGCCGTACGCGCAACGCGCCGTACTGGCGGCGGAACCCTGTCGAGGCGATGTTGATGATGTCTTCGTTCCACCTCTCGGCCGGCAGTGCGCCTCAGTACTTGAGCGCTCTGGCGCTGCATGACCCTCACCTGATTCAGGCTTATCCGTCGTCTATTGGTTTCTTGGCTGGGTATCTTCGTACTGTTGGTGCCAGCTATGAGGGAAAGTCGCTGCGAGGCATCGTGACGTCGTCCGAGTCACTTGACCCGGAAACGCGGGTCACGATCGAGCACACGTTCGGATGCCAGGTCTTCGACTGGTACGGACTGTCCGAGCGCGTCGCCGCTGTAGGTACCTGCGAGCACCATGGCCAACACCTTGTCATGGACTACTCGTTCGTTGAACTGGAGTCCAGAGATCAAGGACTGCACGAGTTGGTCGGTACGGGTTTCAACAACTACGCGATGCCGCTGATCCGCTATAGAACGGGGGATTCCGTGAAGCTGAGTCGCGGTTCCCAATGCAAGTGTGGCCGAAGCTTTCCGCTCGTAGAACGAGTTCAGGGGCGGGCAGATGACTGCATCAAGCTCCCTGACGGCCGAATCGCAGGACGATTGGATCGCGTTTTCAACGGAGCAACCGGCATCGTTGAAGGTCAGATCATCCAGGACAAGCCTGGCCAGGTTGACGTCTGTGTGGTGCCAGGACCCGGGTTCTCAAGGGTGGACGAGGAGGCACTGGTCCAAGCACTTCGCGATCGTGTTGGAAGCGATCTTGAGATCCATGTACGCCAAGTGGCGAGCTTGACCAGAACCCGAAGCGGAAAGCTGCGCAATGTCATCTGCACGATCTGAAACCAGCACAGTGCTGATGATCGGGACGTCGCCCGACACCCAGGGCGGAGTATCGAGCGTGGTCCGCGAGATGCTGGGTTCGCCTTTGGCGAGTGCCTATCGAATACGTTATGTCAGCACCCATTGCGATGGCGGCTTAGGTCGGAAGCTGGTTGCGTCCGTACGGGGAATCTTTAGCACCTGGTGTGGGCTGATCCTGCGCCGACCTGGTCTGCTGCATGTTCACCTGGCATCTCGCGCGAGCTTTTGGCGGAAGCTGGCCGCCGTCTCACCGGCATGGATGCTCCGGATCCCGGTTCTGGTCCATTTGCATGGGGCCGAGTTTCGCGACTTTCAGGAGAAGGAATCCGGCCCCCTGGGACGGTTCTTCATCCGGCAGATGCTCGAGCGCAGTTGCCGGGTAGTGGCGTTGTCCGAGGGCTGGAGGGAGTGGCTGGATAAGCAGTTTCCAGTCGCGCAGACCCAAGTGATTCCTAACTCCGTGCGTTTGCCTGAGCAGGCGCGTGCAGTGACCTCACCTTCGCCAACACTGCTGTTCATGGGGCGGCTTGGGAAGCGCAAAGGAACGCATGATCTTATCCGCGCATTTGCGACGCTGGCCGCGCTTTCCCCGCCGCCCAAACTAATCCTGGCAGGTGATGGAGATATCGCTGGCGCCCGCTTGCTTGCCGAAGAACTTGGTATCTCGCAGTTGGTCGACACACCTGGATGGGTGGGCCCAGATGCCAAGGCTCGACTGCTCCAGGAGGCAACCGCATACGTACTGCCGTCCTACAACGAGGGTCTTCCTATGAGTGTCCTCGAAGCTATGGCTCATGGCCTGCCCGTTGTAAGCACTCCAGTCGGTGGCATTCCGGATGCGATCACGGACGGTGAAGACGGCTTCCTGGTGTCGCCAGGAGACATTGAGGCGCTATCTTCGCGCTTGCGAATGCTGCTTTCCGATCCAGAGCTCGCCGGGAGGATCGGCGATGCAGCCCGGGAGAAGGTTCGGACTCGCTTTGCCACCAGTGCTGTGATCGAGCGCTGGCTCCGGCTGTACGCAGAGCTCATGCCATTCGCAACCAGTCGAACGGGAGCTGCCTGATGTCTCCACGCTGGTTGTGGAACCGACTTCGCGCGATGAGCGTTGCCGAAGTCGGCCATCGGGTTCGGCAGAAATCGATGGATATCTTGCAGCGCATTGGATTCGGACTAGCGCGCCAAAGGATGGCTGCGGGCCACGCTGGAAATCCGTGGACGCAGCTGCCAAAGAATGTCGATGTCACCCCTTATCTGGTCGCCGCTGACGGTATCCTGGCCGGCCAGTTTTCGGTCTTCTCACTTCGACACCTCGATCTCGGGTTTCCTCCTCAGTGGAACCGTTGTCCCAAGACCGGGGTCCTGGCGCCCTTGACCTTTGGTAAGTCGCTGAACTACCGGGACGAAAGCCTGGTCGGAGACATCAAGTACCTATGGGAGCCGTCGCGACACCTGGAGCTGGTCACTCTTGCACAGGCGTGGCATCTGTCCGGAGATCATAGATACGCACAAGGCGCGCGTGACCTGGTCGACTCGTGGATCGACCAATGCCCTTACCCGAATGGCCCGCATTGGACCAGTTCGCTCGAACATTCCGTGCGTCTGGTCAACTGGGCGGTCGCCTGGCACCTGCTCGGCGGCGAACAGTCACCGCTGTTTGAGGGCGAAAGCGGTAAGGCGTTCCGCGAGCGCTGGGTCCAGTCGATCTATCAGCACTGCCATTTCATATCTGGGCATTTCTCCCGATACTCATCCGCAAACAACCATTTGCTCGGCGAGTTGATGGGTCTGTTCATCGGTGCGCTGACATGGCCGTTGTGGCCTGAATCGAAGCGCTGGCGTGATCGCGCGGCGCGAGAGCTGGAAGTCGAAGCACTTCGCCAGAACGCCGCAGACGGAGTCAATCGCGAGCAAGCGTTCTGGTACCACCATGAAGTCGCGGACATGATGCTGCTCTGCCTCATGTTTGCCCGAGGAAACGGGGTGGACTTCAGCGCGGATTTTACGGCGCGCCTTGAAGCGATGATGGAGTTCATCGCCGCTGTCATGGATGCTTCGGGCAACGTCCCCATGGTCGGCGACTCGGATGACGCCGTCATGGTCCGTTTCTCGCGCGAGCAGGGCTTCAATCCGTACCGTTCGTTGCTGGCCACCGCAGCAGTGCTGTTCGGGCGTGTGGACTTTGCCCGAAAGGCCCGATCGACGGACGACAAGACTCTGTGGCTGCTGGGAGATGCCGCAGCAGGCAGGCTAGGGGAGCTAGTCGGGTCTTGTGCGCCTACTGGTGCAACTCGCGCGTTTCCCGACGGTGGATACTGGGTGCTGGGTGACCGACTCGACCAGTCCGACGAGGTCCGCGTCGTGGCGGATGCTGGACCGCTTGGATACTTGTCGATTGCAGCGCATGGGCACGCGGACGCGCTGGCATTCACGCTGTCGGCAGCTGGAACTGAGCTGCTGGTGGACCCGGGAACGTTCGCCTACCACACGCAGAAGCAATGGCGCGACTACTTCCGCGGGACCGCCGCGCACAACACGGTGCGCATCGATGGGTGCGACCAGTCGGTTATTGGCGGCAACTTCATGTGGAACGCGCACGCGGCTGCACGCTGCCATGAGTTCGCGTCAAACGATCGGGTAGATGCCTGGGAAGCCAGCCATGACGGGTATCAGCGCCTGCCAGACCCGGTGACACACCGCCGCCGACTGAGACTCGACAAGGTCGCAGGCCTGCTTGAGGTCACTGACAAGCTGGTTTGCAACTCGCGGCATCAGGTAGAGATCTTTTGGCATTTCCACCCGGAATGCCGGGTTCAGTTGGTCGACGATGTGGTGCACGCCGAATCGGGGCGAGCGAGCCTCTCGCTGCGCATGGTTGGGGGCTCTCTGCGGGCAAGGATCTTTCGCGGGAGCTCGGAGCCTATGGCTGGCTGGTACTCGCCCCGGTTTGACGAGAAGCAGCCCTCGACGACCGTGGTTTTTTCTGGAGAGGTAGAGGCCGCTTCGACGCTGTCGACACGGATCACCCTCCATATCGCAACAGAACAACAGCCGGCGACATGCGCCGTCCAGGAAAACGAGGGGAACCAATGAAGATCAGTATTTTTGGCATGGGCTATGTCGGTGCCGTTTCCGCGGGATGCCTGGCGAGGGACGGGCACGAAGTGGTCGGCGTCGACCCCAACCCGACCAAGGTCGATCTGATCAATCAGGGGAAGACGCCCATCATCGAAGCCGAGATTGGCGAAATGATCGCTAGCGCGGTGCAGGGTGGGACACTGAGCGCGACGACTTCCGTCCAAGAGGCAGTGTCCGGCTCGGAAGTTTCACTCATCTGTGTGGGAACGCCCTCCCAGCTCAACGGTAACCTCGATCTGTCCTTCGTTCGCCGTGTCTGTGAGGAAATTGGCGCTGCACTGAAGGAGAAGGACGGATTCCATGTCGTCGTGGCCCGTTCGACCATGTTGCCCGGCTCAATGCGGAACATCGTGATTCCGGCATTGGAGCAGGCATCCGGCAAAGTGGCGGGGGTCGACTTCGGCGTTTGCAACAACCCCGAGTTCCTTCGCGAAGGCACGGCCGTATACGACTACTACAACCCGCCCAAGACTGTGATCGGCGAGACCGATGAGCGCGCGGGCGACGTGCTTGTACAGCTCTACGCCAACATGGATGCGCCGCTAGTCCGGACGAGTGTTGAGACCGCTGAGATGGTCAAGTACACCGATAACAACTGGCATGCACTCAAGGTGGCTTTCGCCAACGAGATTGGAAACCTGTGCAAGGCCTTGGGGCTCGATGGCCACAAGGTCATGGAGATTTTCTGCCAGGACACCAAGCTCAACCTGTCGTCTTACTACATGCGCCCGGGCTTTGCATTTGGCGGATCCTGTCTGCCGAAGGACGTCCGGGCCCTGATCTACAAGGCGCGCAGCATGGACGTGGAGACTCCGGTCCTTAACGCCATTCTCCCGTCCAACGAGCGACAGGTGCAGCGTGCCATTGACATGGTGACGTCGAAAGGCGGCCGAAAGGTAGGCGTGCTGGGATTCGCGTTCAAGGCAGGAACCGACGACCTGCGAGAATCCCCGATGGTGGAGCTTATCGAACGCCTGATCGGCAAGGGTTACGACCTGCGTGTTTACGATCGCAATGTGAGCCTTGCGGCATTGACCGGTGCAAACCGGGATTACATCCTGAATCACATCCCGCACATCTCCCAACTCATGGTTGATTCCGTCGACCAGGTCCTGGCCTTCGCTGAGACCATCGTGGTGGGCAACGGGGCTGCCGAGTTCCGTGACGTCGTGACGCAGGCGCGCCCGGATCAGCAGGTGGTCGACCTGGTCCGTGTCAGCACGGCCACCAGCGGCAATGGCTACGACGGGATCTGCTGGTGATGGGCTCAGGCAACAGTTCCGCGCTTTCCTCGCAGCGCAAAGTACTGATCCTCGTCGAGAACCTCCCGTCTCCGTTCGACCGGCGGGTTTGGCAGGAGGCCACGACGCTGGCAGCAAATGGCTATCACGTGTCGATTGTGTGCCCCACGGGCAAGGGATACGAGTCGCATTACGAGTGTGTCGAGGGAATCCACATCTATCGCTACGACCTTCCGCACGAGGCCGAGGGCGCAATGGGATACCTGCTCGAGTATTCCGCCGCAATCTGGCATAGCTTCAGATTGGCCCGGAAAGTCCGTCGCGAGCAGGGGTTCGACGTTATCCATGCGTGCAATCCGCCGGACCTGCTTTTCTTGGTTGGCGTCTGGTTCAAGATGGTTGCCGGAACGAAGTTCGTCTTCGACCACCACGACATCAATCCTGAGCTGTACGAGGCCAAGTTCGGGCGTCGGGACGTCTTCTGGCGGCTGATGGTCTGGCTCGAGCGAATGACGTTCAAGGCCGCGGACGTGTCGATCGCAACCAACGAGTCCTACCGCAAGATTGCAATCGAACGAGGTGGGATGGACCCTGAAAGAGTCCATGTCGTTCGCAGCGGGCCGAAGTTGGACCGCCTCCGTCTTCAGCCGCCAAAGGATGAACACCGGCACGGCCGTCGATTCCTGGTGGGCTACGTCGGGGTGATGGGCAAGCAGGAGGGCATCGATTATCTGCTGCATGCCGTGCGCCACATTGTTCATGATCTGGGTCGGACCGACGTACATTTTGGTCTCGTCGGTGGTGGCACGTCTCTCGGGGAGATGCGGCAGTTGGCCCAGGACCTGGGGGTTGCGAACTATGTGACCTTCACAGGTCGCGTGCCCGACCAGGAACTGCTTGACGTCCTGAACACCGCTGATGTCTGCGTCAACCCTGACGTGGCCAATGCCATGAACGACAAGTCGACCATGAACAAGATCATGGAGTATATGGCGCTTGGTAAGCCTATCGTTCAGTTCGACCTAGTAGAGGGTCGCTTCTCCGCGAACGACGCATCCCTGTACGCCGAGCCAAACAACGCTAGGGACATGGCGGCGAAGATTGTCGAACTGCTCGATGACCCGGGGCGACGGGAAAGGATGGGCGAATTCGGGCGGTGGCGTGTCGTGCACCAGCTCGAGTGGAAGTATGAAGTTCCAAAGCTGCTAGCAGCTTACGAAATGGCGTTCACGGTTGATGGAGGTAGCGCAAGATAATGGCCAGATCTGCAGACGAGATCCAGCTTAGGAATCCGAACAGCGGACGCTTTGCGCACATCGATGCCATGCGCGCGTTTGCGGTAATGCTTGTAGTGGTTTCACACACAGGTCTTCGACACATTGTGCCAGGAGGTAGCGGGGTAACCATCTTCTTCTGCATTTCAGGTTTCATCATCACTCATCTCGTCCTGAAGGAGCATGCGGGGAGTGGTGGTTTTGATGTGGGTCGCTTCTATCTTCGCCGCTTCCTGAAGCTAGCGCCGCCGTTCTTCCTGATTGTGGTGGTGCCGACTGTCATCTATTCGTTATGGAACCCGGTCAGGTTCACCGACTTCCTCGCGCAGGTGTTCTTTGTCTTCAATTGGGTCGACATCGCAGGTAATCCTCGTGTCCTGCCTGGATCAACGGTAGTGTGGAGCCTTGCGGTTGAGGAGCAGTTCTACATCGGATTCGCGTTGCTGTGGTTCTGGCTGGTCAGATCGCCGAAGAGACTAGCTTGGCTTGCAATCATCGCCAGTGCTGTGGCTATCGCATCTCTACTAATGCGTATCCACATTACGGAAACTGCGTTCTCACACGACAGGACGTATTTCGGTACTGACACTCGGATGGATGGCATTGCCATAGGTGTGCTATCGGCAGTGATCTTCTTCTGGTTGGAGCAACGTTCGGGTCGCGGCGCGATGCTGCGCAGAATTCTAGGGTCCGACTGGATTGTGGTGTTCGCAGTTGGTGGGTACCTTTTCTCCCTCGTTTACCGTGACGAGTATTTTCGCGAAACGTATCGTTATTCCATTCAAGCGATGGTTGCTGCCTCGCTCGTGGTGTATGGGCTTATCCAGAAAGAGTCGTGGTTGAGGCGACTCGTGCAGCGAGTGGCTGAGTTACGACCCGTGCAGATTGTCGGCCTTGCCAGCTACAGCATCTATCTGGTGCACCTCTCCATCTACGAATTGACATCCAGTCTTTTCGCGGGTTGGCCGAAGCCGCTCGCCGTCACTGCGCTTTCGGTGTCGGGAGTGGCGGTAGGTGTGATCATTTGGCGATTCGTGGAGCTGCCAGTAGAGCGCTTTAAGAAGCGTCAAGAGGCAGGGCGGGTGGCGGCGTGCGCAGTGTCGCCAAGAGTAGTTCGGTCGGTCTCTTTGACAGCGACTGGCGGCGGCTCCCAGTGATTAGTTGTAGAGATCCTTCTGTGCTCTTTGCAGGGCATCAGTGTTGCTGGTTGAATGTGACTATGCACTTCGCCTTTAGCATGACGGGTTTCCCCGAATATCACCGAGTCCAAACCGCATGATTCCATTCATGATCTCCGGCGGCTCCGGCGCTCGCAGTCGGCCGATCACGCGCTCGCAGCAGTTTCTGAATCTGGCCGGCGATGACACGAAGCTTCAGGCTACCTCGCACTGCGCTGGTCGGCTGGCCTCGTTCGCGCCAATTGTCATGGCCTACGGCAGTGGCTGAGTCGAGATCTGTGGTGAGGGCGGTCTTGGTGTGCGGCGGCGCCGGCTACATAGGTAGCCATATGGCAAAATGCCTGGCCACGCGCGGTTATGCTGTGACTGTTCTCGACAATCTGGCGACCGGTCACCGCGAAGCGGTGCGATGGGGTGATCTGATAGAAGCCGATCTCCTCGATCGGCCTTCGCTGGAGCGGGTCTTCTCGGGCCGCCAGTTCGACGCCGTGATGCATTTCTGCGCCCGTTCGCTCGTCGGCGAGTCGATGGTGCGCCCATACGACTACTACGCGAACAACGTAATCGGTACGCTCAACCTTTTTGAGGCTATGCGTCACAGCGGTGTCGATCGCCTGGTCTTCTCGTCGACGGCTGCGATCTTTGGGGAGCCTGTGGCGGAGACCATCGACGAGATGCATCCCAAGCAGCCGATCAACCCTTACGGTGCCAGCAAGCTCATGGTCGAACGCATCCTCTCGGATGCAGCGCAGGCCCATGGTCTGCGCTCAGTAGCCTTGCGCTACTTCAATGCAGCGGGTGCATCGCCAGATGGCGATATCGGCGAGTCACACCGGCCCGAGACCCATCTGATACCGAACGTGCTGAAGGCAGTCCTCGGTCAGGGACCTGGCCTGAAGGTCTTCGGCGACGACTACGCCACACCCGATGGCACCTGTGTTCGCGACTACGTCCACGTGGATGATCTGGCACAGGCACATGAGCTGGCGCTGGGATACATGGACGAGCATGAAGGCGCGCACGCATTCAATCTTGGTAACGGCAACGGCTTCTCGGTTCGCCAGGTGATCGAGGCGGCCGGTCGGGTCACTGGGCGCGACGTTCCGTTCGAGGTAGCGCCTCGTCGAGCCGGTGACCCTGCTGTGCTCGTGGCCGCCAGCGGCAAGGCGCGCCGTGAGCTGGGCTGGGCTCCGGTCCATGAGTCGATCGAGTCGATTATCGAGTCGGCTTGGCGCTGGCATCAGTCGCCCGCGTTCTAGGCTCTACAGTGGCCAACGTCCTTGGATTCCCGCCTGCGCGGGAATGACGGGGCCCGGCAGGTTAGTAGTTGGAATGCTTGCGGTCTGCCTCGGCCTTCAGCCACGAATGGCGATGCACCGGCTGTTCGTTCCCGGCCAGAGTTGCCCCAAGCCTTCCAAGCCAGTGCTCGGTTGGCAAGTTGGGCAGGTGGATTCCGCTCCAGGCGCTGATCATCACGGTCAGCGCAAGGGCCAGAGCCGTCTGCTTCGCTTTCAGGCATGTTTCGGTCATTGCCTTCAATGACAGCGACACGACGAGCAGTCCAAGTGCGATACCGGCAATGACTTCCGACGGCGGATGAGCGTTGAGCCTTACTCGCGATACGCCCACCAGTACGCCAATCAGAAGGCCTGCCGCACACGCAGCGTGGCGCGAACGAGCCAGTCGCGGTGGAAGCAGCAAGGCCAACGCCACCGGCCAGAACGCCATCGACAGCACGCTGTGCCCGCTGAAGCACGTGAGATTCCATTCGCGGATGCCGGTGCCCCATCCGTAGAAGGCGACCTTGCTCGCGGCAACCAACAGCGATGCCACGGCCATTGCGCCGAGCCAGGTCGCGACGCCGACAAGCGAAGTCTTCCCGCCAGGGCGAACGACTAGCAGCCCGGCGATCGCGATCATCAACGGCCACACAACCGCAACATGCCCCAGCGGCGTAAACCAGTTCCAGTCCCAGGTCATCCGCCAGTTCCGCTACTCGCAGCCTCTGCGATCACTCGAACTCCGCAAACGGCTGCCGGATCAGCGTATGCAGCCTCAGCCCCGGATGCATGTCGGCCAGCTTCATCGACCCGCTCAACGCCACCACGCGGTCCAGGATGTTGGTCAGGCCATGGTTCGCCCGCATGCCGTCCGCGCCACCAATGCCATCGTCGCGGACATGGATGAACAACCACAGCGCATCGTTGCGCAGGTTGATGCGCAGGCGCACTTCGCAGCGGCTGGCGCGGGCGTGGCGGACGACGTTGGTCACCGCTTCCTGCACCACGCGGTAGGCGGCGTGGCGGTGCACAGGGGCCAGCATGGACAGCAGGCGGGCGTCGCCTTCCAGGTGGGCGTCGAACTCCAGGCCCGCTTCTTCGACGAGGCGGCGGATCTGGCCGCGCTCGATCGATGCGTACAAGCCCAGTTCGTCCAGCGCCGCCGGGCGCAGTGATTCGAGCACCGAGCCGATGTTGCGGCGCATGTTGCGGGTGAGTTCGAGCAGGTTGTCGACCACGGCGGTACGGCCGCTTTCGACGAAGTCGCGTTGGGCCAGCTTGAGGTGCGTTTGCAGTGCTGTCAGGTTCTGCCCGAACTCATCGTGCAGGTCGGCGGCCAGGCGTCGGCGTTCGCGTTCCTCCGCCTGCAGGTTGCGCAGTGCCGAGGCGTGCAGTTTTGCGGTCAGGGCCGCGGCCTCGGCATTGGCCTGGCGGAGCAGGGCGACGCCGCGGCGCATGTCGTCGACCGCGGCGCCGAACAGCAACGCCATGGCGCCGGTGATGGCGACGAACATCTGCAATCGGATTGGCGTGTAGACGGGCAGTCCGACGTTCTCCTCGACCGCGATCGCGATGCTGGCCACCAGGACCGAGATGGCGGCGCCGCGCCAGCCGTGGCGCAAGGCGAACAGGACCACGGCGACCATCAGCAACAGCCGCAGAAGTTCGCCCAGGTTGCTGCCCGGCCGGCTGAGGCTTAGCAGCAGGTACAGCACCATTGTCGGCAACAAATAGCGGATGGCGCTGCTCAAGATGGGTTTTGAGGGTGAGTAGTGCGCCGGATTGGAGATCCAGGCGCCCAACGGCGCGATCAGGATGCAGCCGATGAAGTTGCCGAGGAAGTTCTTCAGCGCAAAGGCCGCCAGCGTTGCCCATATGCCGGGCCCCATGACGGGTTCCGCGTCGACGATGCTGTCCAGGCGGACGTCGCCAATCCTGCCATCCACCAGCACGTAGGCAACGTCCTTTACCACTACCGCCAGCGCGGACACGGCGGTGGCCAGGTGGATCCGGGCCATGGAGTCCAGGCTCATGGGATCCTTGGGGAACACCCGCCAGCGCTGCAGCAGGAGAACGCCCGAGGCGATCAGCAACGGCTCAAGCATATTGTCGAGCACGAACTGCAGCGGGCCGGGCCAGTACTGCAGGAATGGGCCGGGGTCGCCTGACGAGGCGCCCATGAACGCGCCGTTGATCATCCGCGCCAGGATCGCGCCTGCGAACAGCCATGGCCACCAGCGCCGGGGCATGCACCACAGGGCAGTGAACAGGACGCCGCTGGCGACCATCCAATGGAAGAAGCTGAAAAGGCCCAGCGGCACATATATTGCCGCCATCGCAACCATCGACAGCACGCCCAGGCCGATATCGCGCATCGCGCCGCCCAGGCGGGGCGTCGCGCGTGACGATCGGTGGGGCGTGCGTGGCGGGTCGGAAGTGAGCAGGTTCTGATCCATCGGCGGCAGCGTACCCCGTCCCCAAAAGCGGAGATCGAGACTTTTTCTAACCCGCTGGAAGCTGGGGCTGTCAGACTAGTGTCTATGGTCAGGGTATTGCTAGTCGACGATCACGCGATCGTCCGAGAGGGCTTCAAGCGCCTCTTTGAAAACACGGAAGGGTATGAAGTCCTGGCGGAGGCGTCGACGGTCGCCGACGCCGTTGCGGCTGCGCGTACCCATTCCCCGGACATCGCCGTGCTCGATCTGAGCCTGAGCGCGGGCAACAGCGGCCTGACCTTGCTAGGCCAGCTGGCTGCCGTCGTGCCGGACGTGCGCCGCGTGGTGCTGAGCATGCACGACGACCCCGGGCTGGTCCTGCGGGCATTGGACCTGGGCGCCCATGGTTACGTGACCAAGGCCGCCGCCGTGGATGAGCTGGTCGGTGTGCTCGATCGGGTCATGCAGGGGGAGGTGGTGCTCAGCAGCGATCTCAATGCCACGGTCCACCGGCCGGTCGCCTCGAAGCTGACGCCGCGCGAAGTGGAGACGCTGCGCGGGCTGCTGTCGGACCTGCCGCCGAAGGCGATTGCCAGCGAGCTGGGCATCAGCGTGAAGACGCTGTACCGCCACCGCGCCAACCTGATGGAAAAGCTCGGTGCGCGCACCGTTGGCGAACTGGCGCGGATCGCGCGCGAGCGCGGGCTGCTGGCGATGTGGGGCCACTAGCGCCGGCATCCTCTCCCGCGGGCGGGAGAGGCGAGTGACCGCTACTCCAGTTGCGACGCGGCAAACGCCGCATCCAATGCTTCCATCGCATCGACCGGCTTTAGCTTGGCGGCTTTCTCGTAGGCCGCGGCTGCCGCGTCTTCCTGCTTGTCGCCATGCAACAGCATCAGCACGTTGCCGTGCTCGATATGGGCGATGGGCGAATCGGGCGTCAGCTTCAGCGCGGTCTTGATGTGTTTCTCCGCCTCGGCGGACTTGGCGCCATAGGTCAGGCCGCCAATCATGCCGCCGACCTTGCCGATGATCTCGGCGTGGTACAGCGCCATCGCCGTATGCCCCTCGGCGTGCTTGGGTGACAACTCCAATGCCTTGTCGAGGGCACCGCGAACCTTGCCCGCGATACCTGCCTTGAGCGCCTTGGCGATGCTCAGCCCCTGGCTGTAACGGCCCAGGGCGAAGGCATGGCGATAGTGGCTGTTGGCTTCGTCGGGCAGCGCTTTCACTGCGCCTTCCGCGATCTTGGCCGCCTGCTCGAAGCGCTTGAGTTTCTCGGCGTCGTCATCGACCAGGTAGGTGGCGTGGATGCCGATGGCCTTCACCGCGACCGATGCGCCCACCGGACCGAGCGCTTCGCCCGCGTCGAAGGCGGCCTTGAAGTCGCCATGATGGAATTTCCGCCAGGCGTCCTGCAGCGCGTCGGCCAGCGCATCGGCGTCGAGACCCTTGGGCGCGGACTTGCCAGCGGCGGCGATCAGCGCGGCGGCGCGCTTGCTGTCGGGGTAGGACTCGGTGTCGCCGGCGTGCAGTTTCGGCCAGGCCTTCTTGAGCGCGTCACCGGCGTAGGTGAAGCCCTTGGCGTCGTGCGGAAACGCTGCCCAGCTGGATTTGGCGGCCATCTGCGGTCCTTGTCGGCGGGTCGGGACGGGCAGCATCTCGCCTGGGGCCGGAATCTGGCAAGCCCCCCGCTCGGGACCACGGGCCTAGTGTGTTTGCTCGATCGGTCGCCACGAAAGTGGGCGCGAAAGCCGGACGCCCCGTCCGGATGTGGAGTTACCCGATGGCGGCTGCGAAGCGCAAATCCAATGCAGCGAGCAAGACCACGCTGCGACACGTCTGGCTGGCCGGCCTCGGCCTGGTGGCGGTCTCCCGACGCGAAGCGCTGGCGGCGCCGGCACGGGCAGTTGCGCGGTTGGACGCGTTGCAGCGTCGCGTGCAGGCACTGGCGGGCAGTGCCGGCGCGCGAGTGCGCCAGGTCGAACCTTGCGTCGTGCAGTTCAGCAGTGAGGTCGAGGCGCGGTTGGCGCCGGTGCTCGACAAGCTGGGGTTGAAGCCGAAGCCGAAGGCGAAGCGCAGCGCTCGCCAAGGGCGCCGCGAAATCGCCGGCGCGTGGCCGCAAGCCGGCGAAGCGGTCGGCGCGGGCAGCCTGAAGTCGCTGGGTCCCCGCCTGGGCGGGGATGACGGGAAAACCTAGTCCAGGTAGGCCCGCGTCAGCGTATTGAGATGCACCCGCTCGGCGTCGCGCAGGAACGGCGCCAGCAGCATCATCACCTGCACGATGCCGTCGCGGATCGCCGCGTGTTCGTCCTTGTCGCCGCGCGCGGCGGCATAGTTCAGCCAGAACGTGGCGATCACCAGCACGTTGGTCGCGGTGGCGGCCACTTCGTCTTTCGAGGCGCGCATGATCCCGGCCTGCACCAGGCCGCGCATGACCGTGTGCGCCTGCTCGTCGGCACGCCGCAGGATGCGGGCGAAGCGCAGGCGCAGGCGACGGTTGCGGCTGAGGATCTCGACCAGGTCGCGATGCAGGAAGCGGTAGTCCCAGATGCACTCGAACACCAGGTGCAGCTGCAACCAGATGTCTTCCAGTCCGGGCAGTCGTCCTTCCGGCGCGGCCAGCGCGGCGTCCATGCGCTCCTCGAAGCGCGCGAACAACTGCTCGATGATGTCGTCCTTGTTGCGGAAGTGGTAGTACAGATTGCCCGGGCTGATCTCCAGCTCGTCGGCGATATGGTTGGTGGTGACATTGGGCTCGCCCAGCGCGTTGAACATGGTCAACGCGCTCTCGAGGATGCGCTGGCGGGTCTGTTTCGCCATCAGTTCGCTCGGGGGGCGGCGGGGGCGCGACGCGGCGCGCGTGAGTGCAGGGTGAAGATCAGGACCGCAGCCTTTTCACCAGGTCGATGTATTTCTTCTTGGCGTCGTCGCTGCCGGTGCCCTTGAGCTTGGCCCAGGCCTCGTACTTGGCGGTGCCGACGAAGTCGAAGAAGCCTGGCTTGGGGCCGCTGACATCCCCCTCGGAGCCTTGCTTGTAAAGCGCGTACAGGCGCAGCAGCGTCTCGTTGTCGGGACGCTCGGTCAGCGTCTTCACATCCTTGGCGGCTTGCTCGAAATCAGTGTGCAGATCGGACATGGGTCGCCCCTCCCGGCGGCCAAGATGGTGCCGGCATTACCGCACGCACCGCAGGGGTGGTCAATACGCCCGGGAATTGTCGCGCGCCACCGGCTCTGGCAACGTAGGCCCATTACGCCGCCAAGCGGCATGCTCAAGGTCAGGGAGAGGGACATGAGTTATTTCGTCACCGGCGCGACGGGGTTCATCGGACGCTTTCTCGTCAGCAAGCTGCTCAAGCGCAAGGGCACCGTCTATGTTCTGGTGCGCAAGGACTCGCACAAGAAGCTCGAGGCCATCGCCAAGAAGATGGGCTGGGACAGCAAGCGCGTGGTCCTGGTCGACGGCGACATGACCGAGGCCAAGTGCGGTGTCAGCGCCGCGCAGCTGCGGACGCTGAGTGGCAAGGTCAAGCACTTCTTCCATCTCGCCGCCATCTACGACCTCACAGCCAACGCCGAGTCGCAACGCGCGGCCAACATCGACGGCACGCAGAATGCGCTCGACCTGGCCGTCGCGCTCAAGGCCGAGGTGTTCCACCACACCAGTTCGATCGCCGCCGCCGGCCTGTACCAGGGCGTGTTCCGCGAGGACATGTTCGACGAGGCCGAAGGGCTGGATGACCCGTACCTGCGCACCAAGCACGAGTCCGAAGGGCTGGTGCGCCGGGAAACCCGGATCAAGTGGCGCATCTACCGCCCTGGCATGGTCGTCGGCCACTCGCAGACCGGCGAGATGGACAAGATCGACGGGCCTTACTACTTCTTCACCTTCCTCAAGAAGCTGCGCGAAATGCTGCCGCCGTGGATGCCGATGCTCGGCCTGGAGGGCGGGCGCATCAACATCGTGCCGGTGGATTTCGTCGTCGATGCGATGGACCACATCGCGCACAAGCCGCGCCTGGACGGCCACTGCTTCCATTTGACCGATCCGGAGCCGATGCGCGTGGGCGAGGTGCTCAACACCTTCGCCCGTGCCGGCCATTCGCCGGAGATGACCATGCGCATCGATGCGCGCATGTTCGCCTTCATCCCCGGCAGCGTGCGCGGCATGGTCGGCAACCTGCCGCCGGTGCGGCGCTTCGTCGGCATGCTGTTGCGCGACTTCAAGATCCCGAAGTCGACGCTGAAGTTCCTGACCTATCCGACCCGTTTCGACAACCGCGAGGCCGAGCGCGCGCTCAAGGGCAGCGGCATCCAGGTGCCGCCGCTGGAAGGCTACGCCTGGCGCCTGTGGGACTACTGGGAGCGCCATCTCGACCCGGACCTGTTCGTCGACCGCACCCTCAAGGGCAAGGTGCGCAACAAGGTCGTGGTCATCACCGGTGGCTCCTCCGGCATTGGCCTGGCGACCGCTCAGCGCGTGGCCGAGGCCGGCGCGATCACGGTGATCGTGGCGCGTGGCGAGGCCGAACTGTTCAAGGCGCGCGACGAGATGCGCGCCACCGGCGGCAAGGTCTTCGCCTATACCGCCGACCTGGCCGACATGGACGATTGCGACCGCCTGGTGAAGACCGTGCTCGAGGAGCACGGCAAGGTCGATGTGCTGGTCAACAACGCCGGCCGCTCGATCCGCCGCTCGATCGAGCTCAGCTACGACCGCTTCCATGACTTCGAGCGGACCATGCAGCTGAACTACTTCGGCAGCCTGCGCCTGATCATGGGCCTCATGCCGGGGATGGTCCAGCGCCGCAAGGGCCACATCATCAACATCAGTTCGATCGGCGTGCTGGCCAACTCGCCACGCTTCTCGGCCTATGTCGCCTCCAAGGCGGCGCTGGATGCGTGGAGCCGTTGCGCCCAGGGCGAGCTGTCGGGCAAGGGCATCTGCTTCACCACGATCAACATGCCGCTGGTGAAGACGCCGATGATCGCGCCGACCAAGATGTACGACTCGGTGCCGACGTTGACCCCGGAAGAGGCCGCCGACCTGGTGGTGAAGGGGATCATCGAACGCCCCAGCCGGATCGCCACACGCCTGGGCATCACCGCCTCGGTGCTCAACGCACTGGCACCCAAGGCTTACGAGGTGATCATGAGCACCGCGTTCGAGCTGTTCCCGGATTCGGCGGCCGCGCGCGGCGACAAGCAGGCGCTACGCGGCGAGGTCAAGCCGAGCAACGAGCAGATCGCGTTCGCGTCGTTGATGCGCGGCGTGCACTGGTAGCTGCTTGCCCTCACCGCAGGCTACTGAGGGCAGCCCTCAGTAGCTCCGGCACTGCAGGAACCGCACCGTCCGCTCGCTTCCCGCGGGCGGCTGCAACTGCAACCGCGAGGCGCGCAACGAGTCGTAGCGATTGAGCACCGTGCAGACCTCCTGCACATGCACCTGCTCGACATCCTCGCGCTGCTGGACGACAAGCGTCGACGAGGTCGACCACAGCACGCGCTCGACCCACGGCAGGGCGGAGATGGCGTGGATGACTTCGCCGCGTTCGAACTGCTCGCGGTTGGGGTCGGCTGGTGCGGCGGCGGTCAGGGCGCGGTCGGCTGCGGGCAGCGTCGTTGCCGGCGTGCCAGTGGCGGGGCGCTGCGCCGACACGGGCGCGACAACCGCTTCGGACTCGGGCTTGCCCTGCATCAGGGCGGGCACGAAGCCTGCGAGCAGGCCGAGCACTGCGGCGCCACCCCAGGCCATGGCGATCTCGCGGACGCTGCGTTTGCGCGCGTTGGCGGTCAGGTCCTCGCGCAGGGACGACGGCAGCATCTGGCTGACCAGTGCCCACAGGGCCGTGCCGTCGTAGAGATCGAGGTCACCGGCCAGCTTGCGTGTGCTGGCATCGATGTTGGCCGGAGTGGCGAGGATGCCACCCGCGGCGCCTGTCAGGCGCACGGCTTCTGCCAGCTCGCGCACGCTTGCCGCGGCAAGGCGGGAGCGGGCGCCGGCCTGCTTGCAGGCCAGCAGCCAGGTACGGCCTTCGCGGGCCAGGCGGATCTCGGCTTGTGGGCCGCTTTCCAACGTCTTTTCGACCGATTCGGCGACGAAGCCACGCGCATGCAGGGCCTCGATCACCAGTCGCGAGAACTCGCGCCAGCGCATCGCGGCCAGTGCCTCGATGCCGGCGCGGGTTTCTGCCTGGCGCTGCCGGACCAGCCACAGGTAGGCCGTCGCCAGGGCGCCGGAAAGGACAACGACGACGGTCGCAATCAACGGGGAAAAGCCGGCCACCATGCGCAACTCTGTTGGTTCAGGGTCCGCGAATATACGCCAGCTTCACGCCAACTCGTGTGGCGCCGATCAAGAGAAAGCCCGCCAGTCCGAAACCGTAAGGGGAGGGGAGCATACGGAAGCGCGGACTGGCGGGCTTAGGTTGTCCGCGCGGCGGTCGGCCGCGCGGTAATGCGGTGCAGCTCGAGCTGGATCTCAGGAGGCGGCGGCCTTGCGCGGCTTGCGCTTTGCCGGCGCCTTGGCGGCCTTCTTCGCGGCCGGCGCCTTGCGTGCGCTGGCCGGCTTGCCGCCCTGGCGGCGCAGCTCTGCAGTCAGCGCGTCGACCTTGCGGCTGAGCTCGGTGAGGTCGTCGCGGCCCGGCACGCCGAGCTTGATCAGTGCGCGGTTGACGCGCTCCTCGAACACCTTCTCGAGCCGGTCCCAGGTGTCTGCGGCACGGTCGCGGGCCTGGCCGACCCTGGACTCGACGACGTCGCGAACGACCTCGGCCTGGCCGCCGGCGAACTTGCGCGCGGTCTGCTCCAGGCTCATGCCTTCCTTGATCAGCGCGTCGAACAACTTGGTGCCTTCGGCCTGTGCGCGCGAGAACGCGCCCACGCCGGCCAGCCAGATCTGCTGCGCCGACTCGCTCAGGCTGCGCGAGAGCTGCTCGGCTTCCTTCTGTGCATCGGCCTTGCTGGTCTTGCTGCGACCGGTGCTGGCCTTCTTGGCCGCCTTCTTGAACTTCGCCATGCGGGTTCCCTCGGTGGGAGTGGCTGATGTGCCCCCACCATCGCCCCGCGCTCTAGAGCTTTCACACCAGCGCCGGCAGCGGCAGCGCCGGCGGCGGAAACAGCTTCACCGGCGGCGGCGCGCCGCCACCAGGCGGCCGACATCGTCCAGGGCGCGCTCGAGGCGGGCGGTGGTTTCGGTGTGGCGTGTCGGCACGTCCAGGCCGTCGAGGATCGAGCGCTCGCTGTCGGCGATCAGGTCGGTGCGCAGGCGGATGCCATGCGCGGCCAGCTGCGGGCCGAGGGTGTCGGCACGGCGGTGCAGGTCGGCCAGGGTGTTGCGGTAGGCGATCTCGCAGATGCGGCGGCGCGCCGAGAAACTGAAGGCGTTGGTGAAGAACAGCTCGCTGTCCTGGGCATTGGGTTCGAAGATGAGCTGGTCGATGTCCGGGTATTGCTGGGCATATCGGGCCAGGCCGACCTGCATGCGCGACTGCAGCAACGTGCGGAAGGTCTGCGACAACACGGCCGGCAATCCGCCGGCGGCCAGGCTGCGCTCGCGGCTGACGGCGACGCCGGCATCGCCCTTGTTGAAGGGCACCAGCGGATTGATGCCGATGAGCAGGTCGATGCCGCGCTCGAGCAGGACCGAGGCGTTCATGGTCCGGCGCAGTGCGCCATCGACGAAGTGGCGACCGCGGACCTCGACCGGCGGGTACAGGCCGGGCAGGGCGGCGCTGGCCTGGACCGCGGTGGAAATCGGCACGTCGCGCCAGCCGTCGCCGCCGAAGCGCACGACTTCGCCGCTGTCGAGGTCGACCGAAATGACGTAGAGCGTGGCGTCGAGGTCGCGGAAGTCGTTGCTGCGTCCGCGCCGGGTGAAGACATCGCGGAGGAATTCCTCGACCCGGGCATTGTCGAACAACCCGGTCGGCACCAGCCCGCCGAAGCGCATCAGCAGGTCCGACCAGCGCGCTTCCTTGCCGGAGAACAGCATGTCCTGGCCCCATTGCGCGGCCAGTCGCGGCAGGCCGGCGGCGCGGCGCAGGTACTCGAAGATCGCCGGGCGCAGGAAGGTCTCGGGGCGGAACTGCACGTCGTCGCTGTCGCCGGTGATGAAGATCCGGCACATCTGCGCGGTGTCCATGCGGTTGGCCAGCCCGGCGGCGAGGAACGCGCCGCTGCTGACGCCGACATAGCTGTCGAGGCGGGTCAGGTCGAGGCCGTCGAGCGCTTCGTCGAGCGCGCGCAAGGCGCCCAACTCGTACATGCCGCCGATCGGGCCGCCGCCGGCGACCGCCAGCCCTATCCTGCTGGGGCTGCCATCGGAATGGTTGCGCGGCCGGTGCCGGGCGGTGTGGACTGACAGCATGGAGGCACGCGTCGCGGGAATGACCCGAGTGTAGCCGGGTTCGCTCCTACCGTTCCGGGGTGCCGGGTATGATCAGCCCCGATGTCCCCACACACGCCCCAAGGCAGCCATCGTCGTCGCCCGCTGGCGCAAAGGCTGCAGTGGCTGCTGCGCGAGCACCATGCGCTGCACGACCCCGCCCAGGAGTCCCGCAACCGCCTGCGCTGGCTGCCGGAAGTGCGGCGTTGGCAGGCGTTGCGGTTGGAGGCCAGCTTCGATCGCTTCCTCAGCGATCCCAGGCGCCGACCGGCGGCCCAGTTCTTCCTGAGTGACGTCTACAACGACCACGATTTCAGCCGCCGCGATGCCGACATCGCCAAGGTCCTGCCGATGATGCAGCGCCTGCTCCCGACCGGCCTGCTGGAGACGGTGGCCGATGCGATCGAACTGGGGCTGCTGACCCACGCCTTCGACCTGCGCATGGCCGGGGTGCTGCAGGAGATCGGCGGGCAGCGGCGCAAGCTCGATGCCGAACTGTATGCGCGGGCTTACCGCGAGGCGGGACTGCCGCGTTTGCGCTCGCACCAGATCGACCTGATCGCCCGTGTCGGGCTGGGCCTGGGCAGTGCATTGCGGCTGCCGGGTATCTCGATGCTGCTCAAGCTTTCACACGGCCCGGCGAAGGCGGCCGGCGTGTCGGAGCTGCAGGGGTTCCTGGAACGTGGCTTTGAGGCCTTCTCGAAGCTGGGCGACGTGCGCAGCTTCATCGCCGAGATCGAGGAGGACGAGCGCGCGGTGTCCAGGCGCCTGTTCGCAGGCGAGCCGGACCCGTTCCGCGGCCAGATAGCCTGACCGCTCAGAGCTTCAGGCGAAGCGTTCGTCGAGCACGCGCTTGATCTCGGCCTCGATCGGGCCCTTCATCGTGCTCAGCAGGAAGCCCAGCTTCGCCGTCACGTGAAGTTCTTCGGGCTCCAGCGCGATGTGGCCATCGACGCCGCTGCGGTTGAAGTTGAGGACGTCGCCGGCCCAGGCGTACTCCATGCCGAAACGCTCGGACAGTTTCTCGGCCACTTCCTGCACGGCCTGGCGGGCCTGCTCGGGCGAGAGCGAATGGGCGTGGTGGATATCGATGTTCGACATGTCTGGTCCTCCGAAGTGGCGGTATTGTGCGGGGCACGCCCCCCTGCTTCCAAGTGTGTGACGCATGCTAGATTGCGCGGGCGTGAATTCCCTAAGACTGCGATTCCAGAACCGAGAACATGCCGACCTGGCGCTGAGCCCGGGCGTGCATGCCATTGGCTACGACAGCCAGGGCGCGCTGCGCCCGGGCTCGATCGATGCTGCCCTGGTGCAGTTCTGCGTGGACCGCCGTGGCGTCTGGTTGCAGGTGCGTGAAGGCGCACGCGGCCTTCACGTCAACGGCCGCCCGGTGCGGCGGATGGCGATGCTGCGCGTCGGCGACGCGATCTTCGTCGACGGCATCGAGCTGTTGCTGCTTGCGGCCGACCCGCTGCCTGCACCGGTCGATTACGGATTCTCCGGTGGCGCCGACACGCGGATGCTGCTGCGAGGGGTGGGCGGCCCGCACCACGGCCGCAGCTTCACCCTCGACCGGCCGCGCACCGTCGGCCGCGCCGGCGAGTGCGACATCCGCATCAACGAAGCCTCGTTCGTCGACCGCCACGCCCGCCTCGAAGCCCATGCCGATGGCGTTGTGCTGCGCGACCTGGGTTCGGTGGAAGGCACCATCGTCAATGGTCGTCCCGTGCGCCATGCGCTGCTGCAGCCGGGCGACCAGGTCGTGTTCGGCAACCAGCACCGTTTCGTCGTCGAGGCCCCGGTGCAGCGCATCGCCGGCGTCGAAGCATCGGCGCCGGCACCGTCACGGCCTGTGCTGGTCGAGGAGCCGCGGGCTCCGTCGACCTTGCCGCAGTCGGTGCGGCGCATGCCGTGGCTGCTGTTGGCGGCGCTGCTGATCGCCGCCGCGCTCAGCCTGCTGTTGCTGTACGGCGCGCGTTGATCGCCCGCAGCTTCTTCCAGCCGCGCCAGCCCAGCAGCACCGCCAGGATGCCGGCATACAGCGCCGGTTCGCGGATGTCGGATTTCACCAGCCACCAGAAGTGCAGCACCGCCAGCACGGCGATGACATAGACCAGCTGATGCAGGCGGGCCCAGTTGCGGCCGAGCCGGCGGATCGCCGCCTGGGTCGAGGTGATCGCCAACGGCAGCAGCAACAGCCACGCCGCGAAACCGACGGTGATGTAGGGGCGTTTGACGATCTCCTCGAAGATCTGCGTCCAGTAGCCGCGCAGGTCGAGCACCAGGTAGGCGGTCAGGTGCAGCGTCGCGTAGGCGAAGACATACAGCCCGAGCATGCGACGAAAGCGCAGCAGCGCCGGCTGGTTGGTCAGTTGCCGCAGCGGCGTGATCGCCAGGGTGATCATCAGGAACCGCAACGCCCACAGGCCGAGCCGGTGTTCGATGGCCGCCACCGGGTCGGCGCCGAGGCCACCGCTGCCGGTGAGGAACTCGTCGCGGATCTGCCAGGCCAGGATCGCCGCCGGCGTCAGCGCCAGCAGGTGCACCAGGGACTTGCTGGCGAACAGGGCGCGCGGGCCGGGTCGCCACACTTTCATGCCAGCCACGTCGTCAGAACCACTTCTTCAGGTCGAGACCGGTGTACATGCCGGCCACCTGGTCGGCATAGCCGTTGAACAGGCGCGTGGGAATGCGCTCGGCGAAGAGCTTGCTGGTGGTACCGGCGATGCGGCGCTCGGTCTTCTGGCTCCAGCGCGGATGGTCGACGTTCGGGTTGACGTTGGAGAAGAAGCCGTACTCGCTGGGTTGGAGCTCGTGCCAGGCGGTCTCCGGCATCTTCTCGACGAAGTCGATGGCGACGATCGACTTGATTGATTTGAAGCCGTACTTCCACGGCGTCACCAGTCGCAGCGGCGCACCGTTCTGCTGCAGCAGCGGCTTGCCGTAGATGCCGGTGGCCAATAGCGACAGCGGGTTCATGGCTTCGTCGATGCGCAGACCCTCCCGGTACGGCCAGTCGATCGAGCGGTAGGCGACGCCCGGCATCTGCTTGGGGTCGGCCAGGGTGGTGAAGGCGACGAACTTGGCTTGCGAGGTCGGTTCGAAACGCTTGAGCACCGCCGCCAGCGGCACGCCCAGCCACGGGATCACCATCGACCAGCCTTCTACGCAGCGCAGTCGATAGACACGCTCCTCGGGAGTGAGGCCCTTGATCAGGTCGTCGAGCGAGACTGTGCCGGGTTTGGCGCAATGGCCGCCGACGGCAACCGACCACGGACGCGTGCGCAGCGTGCGCGCGGCCTTCGACGGGTCCGCCTTGCCGGTGCCGAACTCGTAGAAGTTGTTGTAAGTGGTGATGTCTTCGAACCGCGTCAGCGGTTCGTCGGTGCGGAAACCCGAGCGCGCCTGCGCCGGCGTGATCGCCGTTTTCGGCGGCGGCGGAGGCTCGGCCTCCGAGCAGCCGGGCAGGGCCAGCGCCGGCACCGCGGCGAACGCGGCGAGGAACTGCCGGCGTTCGCGGTAAACCGCTTCGTCGGTGATTTGCGATGAGGGGATCTTCAGTGCGTCACGCAGCGACATGTCCAACTCCGGATGATGCGTCGGTGCGCGAGGGGGGAGCGCGCCGTCCACTGACTATAGAGGGAGGCAGCGAGGGAAAAGTTGCGTGGGAAACCATGAATCCGCTACCTGTTGCAGTGCGGCATACTTGGCCGCCCAGCCCCACCACCCCTTCCTGACTGGAGCGTTCATGTCCCGCGCCTTCAATTTCGCCGCCGGCCCCGCGACCCTGCCCGAGCCGGTGCTGCGACAGGCCCAGGAAGAGCTGATGGATTGGCACGGCGTGGGCGCTTCGATCGTCGAGCTCAGCCATCGCGGTCCGGAATTCATGGAGGTCGCCGCCCAGGCCGAAGCTGACCTGCGCCGGCTGGTCTCGATTCCGGACGACTATGCGGTGCTGTTCCTGCAGGGCGGGGCGACGGCGCAGCAGGCACTGATGGCGCTCAACTTCACTTCGCCGGGCCAGCGCGTCGACTACGTGGTCACCGGCCACTGGGGCAAGACCGCGCTGAAGCAGGTGCGGCCGTACTGCGATGTCAACGTGGCCGCCGATGGCGAACCGGGTGGGTTCCGCGACATTCCCGGTCGCGAGACGTGGAAGCTTTCGCCCGATGCCGCCTACGTCCACTACACCGCCAACGAAACCATCCATGGCGTCGAGTTCCACGACATTCCCGACGTCGGCGAGGTCCCGCTGTTTGCCGACTTCAGCTCCTCGATCGCGTCCGAGCCACTGGATGTGTCGCGCTTCGGGCTGATCTATGGCGGCGCGCAGAAGAACCTGGGCCCGGTCGGTGTCGCGGTGGTGATCGTGCGTCGCGACCTGCTCGAGCGTGCCGGCCAGCCGCGCGCCGAGATCCTTGACTACCGCGCCCACCTCAAGGGCGACTCGATGCTCAACACGCCGCCGACCTGGAACTGGTACCTGGCCGGACTGGTGTTCAAGTGGATGCTGGCCGAAGGCGGCGTGGAGGAGTTCGCCCGTCGCAACGCCCGCAAAGCCGGCCTGCTGTATGACGTGATCGACCATTCCGGTGGCTTCTATCGAAATGATGTCGCGGTGGCTGCCCGTTCGCGCATGAACATTCCGTTCTTCCTGCACGATCCCTCCTTGGACGCGGCCTTCCTCGAGCGGGCCGCGCAGAACGGAATGATCTCGCTCAAGGGGCATCGCGTGCTTGGCGGCATGCGCGCGTCGATCTACAACGCGATGCCGGAAGCCGGCGTGCAGGCGCTGGCAACGTTCATGCGCGATTTCCAGCAGCGCAACGGCTGAAGAAACATCAGTCCCTCTCCCGCAGGCGGGAAAGGGGGGCAACCGAGGCAACCGAGGCAAACATCGAAATGAGCATTGGCAAGAAGACCCCGGCCAAGGCCGCGGCAAAGAAGGCACCGGCGAGGACCAAGGCCGCGACCGGCAAGGTCGCGAAGACCCCGGCCCCTGAAGGGCATGCAGCGCCGATTCCGGCCGACCTGCTCGCCCTGCGCGAGCGCATCGACGGCATCGACCGCCACATCCAGCAGTTGATCGCCGAACGCGCGCAGTTTGCCAACCAGGTCGGCAAGGCCAAGGGCAAGCTGGCCGCGGCCGTGGACTACTACCGCCCGGAGCGTGAGGCGCAGGTGCTGCGCCGCGTGGTCGATCGCAACGATGGCCCGCTCAACGATGAAGTGCTGGTGCGTCTGTTCCGCGAGATCATGTCGGCCTGCCTGGCCCAGCAGGAGCCGTTGAAGATCGGTTACCTCGGCCCGGAAGGCACGCATTCGCAGCAGGCGGTCTACAAGCACTTCGGCCACTCGATCCACGGCCTGCCGCTGGGCAGCATCGAAGAAGTGTTCCAGGAAGTGGAGGCCGGCCATGCCGACTTCGGCGTAGTGCCGGTGGAGAACTCCACGCAGGGCACGATCCAGTCGACGCTGGACATGTTCCTGACCTCCAAGCTGAAGATCTGCGGCGAAGTCGAGTTGCGCGTGCACCAGCACCTGCTTTCGCGCAGTGGTCGCATCGAGGACATCGAGCGGGTCTACTCGCACCCGCAGTCGTTCGCCCAGTGCAAGGCCTGGCTGCGCCAGTACCTGCCCAAGGCGGAGAAGATCGCGGTTGGCAGCAACGCCGAGGCCGCGCGCCGCGCGCGCAGTGCCGACGACGCTGCCGCCATCGCCGGCATCAGCGCGGCCAACGTCTATGGCCTCAAATCCATCGCCGGGCCGATCGAGGATCGTCCCGACAACACTACGCGCTTCCTCGTGCTCGGTCGCGAACTGTTCCCGACCTCGGGCAACGACCGCACGTCGCTGCTGGTGTTCATCAAGGACCAGCCCGGTGCGCTCCATCACGTGCTGGCGCCGTTCGCCCGTCACGGCCTGAGCATGAACCGCATCGAATCGCGTCCAGGTCACACCGGCCTGTGGCAGTACGCGTTCTTCATCGATGTCGGCGGCCACGTCCACGACGAGGCGATGCGCCGCGCGCTGGACGAGCTGGATGAGTACGCGCAGGAAGTGAAGGTGCTGGGTTCCTACCCGGTGGCGATCGCATGAGCCAGGCGGTTGGCCGCGACGGGCATGCACACGGCGAACACGCATTCGACGAGGCCTGGTTCGCATCGCGCGCCAGCGCTGGCGTGCAGCGGCTGCGCGCCTACGATCCAGGCCATGACCTGGTGGCGATGCGCAAGCGCTTGGGTGAGGCCAACCTGGTCGAGCTGGGCTCCAACGAGAATCCGTACGGCCCATCGCCGGCCGCGCGCGACGCCATCGTCGCCCAGCTCCAGGCGCTGCACCGGTATCCCGATCCGCTGGGCGCCGATCTCAAGCGCGCACTGGCAGCAAAGCACGGCGTCGACATTGCGCAGATCCTGCTCGGCAACGGCTCGCACGAACTGCTGATGCAACTGGGCCAGGTGTTCGCTGGTCCCGGCGATGAAGTCGTCTGCTCGCGGTATGGCTTTGCGGTGTTCGCGCTGGCGACCCAGGCCGCCGGCGCCACCCTGCGCATGGTCGATGCGCTGCCCGGCGACGACGCCACGATGCCGCTGGGGCATGACCTCGACGCGATCGCCAAGGCCGTTTCGGCCAGGACCAAGCTGGTGTTCCTGGCCAATCCGAACAACCCGACCGGCACGTGGTTTGGCCGGCAGGCCCTCGCCACGTTCCTGGCGCAGGTGCCCGATGAAGTCATCGTGGTGATGGACGAGGCGTACGCCGAGATGGCCGATGCCGACGCCGATGCCGCCAGCGCACTGCCGCTGCTCGGCGCGCACCCGAACCTGTTGCTGACGCGCACCTTCAGCAAAGCCTATGGATTGGCTGGTTTGCGCGTGGGTTACCTGATTGGCGCGCCCGGACTGGTCGCGGTGATGGAGCGCCTGCGCGAGAGTTTCAATGTCAATGGACCGGCGCTGGCGGCCTGCGAAGCGGCGCTGGGGGATGAAGAACACTTGCACATGGCCTGCGCCCGCAATGCCGAACAGCGCGCGGCGCTGGCGGCGCAGCTGGGCCAGCGTGGCCTGCGCGTTTATCCCTCGCAGACGAATTTCCTGCTGGTCGAGTTCGGCCCGCGCACCGCACGGATCGAAGCCGACCTGGTGGCGCGCGGTGTGGTGCTGCGTCCGATGGGCGGCTACGGATTGCCGCACTGCCTGCGGATCACCGTCGGCACGGTCGACGAGAACCGGCGCCTGCTGGCGGCACTGGACGAGGTGCTGGCATGAGTGTGGCGACCGGCGCGACGCGACAGGACTGGATCGCCCATGCCGGGAAGCCCCTGCGCGGCAGCATCCGTGTTCCCGGCGACAAGTCGGTCTCGCACCGGGCGATCATGCTCGCCGCCCTGGCCGAGGGCACCACCCGCATCAGCGGTTTCCTCGAAGGCGAGGACACGCGGGCCACGGCGCGCGTGTTCGAGCAACTCGGCGTGCGCATCCTCACGCCCAGCGCCAGCGAGCGCATCGTCCACGGCGTCGGTCTGCATGGGTTGCGCGGCAGCGAGGCCGTACTCGACTGCGGCAATGCCGGCACCGGCATGCGCCTGCTGGCCGGCGTGCTGGCGGGGCAGGCCTTCGACAGCGTGCTGGTTGGCGACGCCTCCTTGTCGAAGCGACCGATGCGCCGCGTGATCGACCCGCTGGCGAAGATGGGCGCGGTGATCGGCTCGGAGGGCGACGGTTTGCCGCCGCTGCGGATCCAGGGCGCCGCAACCCTGCACGGCATCGATTACACGCTGCCGGTCGCCAGCGCCTAGGTGAAGTCGGCGCTGCTGCTGGCTGGCCTGTATGCCGATGGCGAGACGATCGTGCACGAGCCGCACCCGACCCGGGATTACACCGAACGCATGCTGGCCGCGTTCGGTTGGCCGATCGAGTTCGCGCCCGGCTATGCCCGTCTGCAGGGCGGGCACCGCCTGCGCGCCACGGATGTGGCGGTCCCGGCCGACTTTTCTTCGGCGGCATTCTTCCTGGTGGCCGCCAGCATCATTCCCGGCTCGGAGCTTCGCCTCGAGGCGGTCGGCATGAACCCGCGCCGTACCGGTCTGCTGACCGCGCTGCGCCGCATGGGCGCGGACATCCGCGAGGAGAACGCCAGCGAGCAGGGCGGCGAACCGGTGGCCGACCTGGTCGTCCGGCACGCGCCGCTGCACGGCATCGAGGTGGCCGGCGACCTGGCGCCAGACATGATCGACGAGTTCCCGGCGCTGTTCGTGGCCGCCGCGTGCGCGCAGGGCAATACCACGATCCGCGATGCCGCCGAACTGCGGGTCAAGGAGTCCGATCGCATCGCCACCATGGCGCAGGGCCTGCGGGCGCTGGGCATCGAGGTCGAGGAGCATCCGGACGGCGCGACCATCGTGCCCGGGCCGATAGGGCCGGGCACGGTCGACAGCCACGGTGACCACCGCATCGCCATGAGCTTTGCCGTGGCCGCGCAGCGGGCCCGGGGCGAGGTCCGGATCCTGGACGTAGCCAACGTGGCAACCTCGTTTCCAGGCTTCGACACCCTCGCCGCCAAAGCGGGCATCTGGTTGGGGGCGGCGCACTGAATTAGACTCAGGCATGTCTTGTCCGTGCCCACGAATCGACGCTTGTGTCCCACCAGACTTTTGACACGGACATGCGCGGCCGCCGTGGCCGCAGGTCGGTACCCGTGCGGCCTCTGATCGAGGTCGACGTGACCCCGCGCCTGTTGCGGGTCGCGTTGTGCAGCCTGGGCTTCCTGGCGTTCTTCGCCATGACCGATTTCGACCTGTACATGCGGCCGGAATTCGGGGCAGGGATGGCGCTGGTGGCGATGTTCTTTGCCGGGCGCACGCCGTGGCGCGAGCTTGCCGCGCTGCCGGTCGTGCGCTTGCTCGGGGGGTTCATCGCTTTCCTGATCGTGCACTCCTTCTATGCGACCTGGGTTGTCCCCCAGATCTCGTACGCCGACCAGTTGTCCACGGCGGCCAAGCTAGTGCGCCTGGGAGTGTTCGCCTGCGTGGTTGGCTGGTGGCTTTCGGTGTGCCCGCGAGCCATCCCGGGGTTGCTCGGGTTGATGGTGCTGGGTCTGCTGGTGGCCGTGCTGTACCACATGCCGTGGCACGCCCTGCCGGCGATCTGGGAAGGCCAGATGCGGCCGCGTTTCGGCATTCCCGAGAACCTCAGCGGGCAACTTGCCGCCGTCGGCGGCTGGCTGGCCCTGTGCCTGCTGATCGGTATCTGGCGCGACCACCCCCGCGGGCGCCGCCGCAACTGGCTGCTTGCCGTGGGGCTCGCCGCCTACGCCGGAAGCTTCTGCGTGCTGCTGTTTTCGCAGTCACGCGGGGCGTGGCTGGCCTTCCTGTCCGCCACGCCGCTGGCGATCCTGGGCTATTGGCTGACCCGGCGCCCGCGCGGGATGCGAACGCTGCCGTGGCAGCCCATCGTGCTCGGGGCGCTGATATCGGTGCTGCTCGTGCTTGGCGCGCGCGACATCTTCGCGATCCGGTTCGCTGGTGCCGAGCGCATCCTGCCTGCAGCCGAGCAGGCAGCGGAACTCGTCGCGCCTGCCGATCCTGCCAGGGCCGCCGAACCGCCGCGAATCAACCACGGTCCTTCGAAGGGATCCGCCGCTGCGTCGCCGCCGCGCGTCGCGGCGCCATCCGCGCCAACCGGCCCGACGTCAGGCGCAGAAGGCACTTCGACCCTCGACACGGCCATCCCCGGCAACAAGGCGATCGGCATTCGCGTGCGCCTTTACGAGCTGGGCGTCCAGAAGTTCAAGGAGCGCCCGTTACTCGGCTGGGGCCTGGACTCCACTCCCGCGCTGATCACATCGGCGCACCTGGACCTGGCCGGCGAGCGCCACGTCCACCTGCACAACTCGTACCTTGACGCGCTGGTCGGCATGGGGCTGGTCGGCTCGCTGCTGCTGTTGACGCTGTTCGTACTGGTGGTCCGCGAACTGGTCCTGGCGTGGCGCAGCGGCATCATTTCCACCGCCAGCTTCTGGGCGCTCGCCGGGTGCGTTGGCATCGTGCTGGTGGCCAATGCCTTCGATTCGCTGCTGTGGCGTTTCGAGTACGCGCGCGCGCCGCTGGAACTCCTGTTCGGCTGTTGCATCGCCTACGCGTTGATCCGGCGTCGCGACGCGACTGCCTGAGGCGTTTAGCCCGGTCAGCGCTGGGCGTCGAACCTGATCGGAACGATCACCGAGCCGCTGACCGGCTGACCGTTGCTCATCGCCGGACGGAAGCGCCAGCGGCGTACCGCATCGACCGCGGCGCGATCGAGGTACCGCGAGCCACTGCTGCCATCGACGCTGACCTGTGCCGGCACGCCGTCGGGGCCGATTTCGACCCGCAGGTTGACCGTGCCGCTTTCGCCGCGACGCAGCGCCTGTGCGGGATAGCGGGGGGATGGTGTCTGTCCCGCGACGGGTTCCGGACGGCTGGCCGCCACCGGGGTTGGCGCAGCAGCAGGCTGGGGCAGGGTCGGAGGCGGTGCCGGCGGCCCGGTCTCGACCAGCCGGGGTTGTTCGTCGCCTTCGGCAACATCCGCCCCCGGCGGCTTGGCCAGGCGGCTCGCGCCATCGCTACCGGCGGCGGGCAAGGGAGCGGGCAGGGGCGCGTATTGCGGGGATGCCGCCGTCGGAAGTGTCGTCCCGCCACGCTCGTTCCCACGGTCGCGTCCCAGCCCGAGCACCAGGGCGAACAGCAGCAGACCGGCGACGAATGCCATCAGCACCCACAACAGCGAGCGTCGGGCAGGCAGCCAGTCGGTCAGGGCGGACTGCCAGGAGCGTGTGGTGGAAGGACGCGGTGTCGCAGGAGCGGATAGGGACATGAGGCGTCCGTGTGGGTTTCTCAGCCGATTCTGACGAGCCTGGCGTTAATGATTCGGCAACCGGTCGCGGTGGGAGGCGGTTACACGCGATAATCGCGACCTCGATCACCCACGCCCCTGACAATGCTCGATCCGAACCTGTTGCGCCAAAACCCCGTCGAACTCGCGCAGCGCCTGCGCCAGAGCCGGGGCTACGACCTCGACGCCAGTGCGGTGGAAGCGCTGGAAGCCGAGCGCAAGCAGATCCAGATCCGCACCCAGGAGCTGCAGAACCTGCGCAATACCCGTTCCAAGGCGATCGGCATGGCCAAGGCCAAGGGCGAGGATGTCGCGCCGCTGATGGCCGAAGTCGCCGGTTTCGGCGACGAGCTCAAGGCCAGCGAGGCGCGCCTGGAAACCATCCGCGGCGAGATCGAGGCGATTGCGCTGACGATCCCCAATCTGCCGCACGAGTCGGTACCCGCCGGCCAGGACGAAAGCGACAACGTCGAGCAGCACCGCTGG